>NZ_CP072913.1:4752500-5952500 GCF_017968885.1 Pseudomonas sp. Tri1
TGATTGTAATCTGTAAATAAGCAGCGCTCAGTCAATCCGCTGCTCGGCCATACGACGGCTGATTTCGTCGTAGCTGGATTTCAGGACATCACGCTGAACCTCTGGCGTGGCGAGCATCCGTGCAACAACCAACGCACCCACGCATTGCGAGAGGATTGCCCAGGCCAGGCTGTCGCTTCCCAGTATTCGCGCCCAGCTTTCATGCAAACGGCAGATCCATGTCTGTGCCGCTTCCCTCACCTGCACATCCGATCGCGCGATCTCGGCGCCCAGCACCGGCAGCGCACAACCTACCTCCGGTTGCTCAACGTGACTCATGCTCAGGTACTGCCTCAGACAACGCTCCAGTTTCGTTGCGTCCACAACACTGTCGCCACTCAAGCGATCCAGGCTCTGGGCCAACTCTCGTTCAACAATGGCCTTGAACAGCTCATCCTTGGATGAGAAATGGCTGTAGAAAGCCCCGCCGCTCAACCCTATCGCTTTCATCAAGCCATCGACGCCGACCGTGGAAAAACCCGATTTCTTAGCAGATTCGGCACTGCTGGAAAGCAGCTTTTCTCGGGTTTCCATTTTGTGATTGGCTGAATAACGCATGGCCTTGCCTCTAATTGCTCACCTTGACGCTCGCCGGATCTTAGCATAACGTCCGTTTAGCTAACGATCGTTTACCAATGAGGCTAATCATGAATAACAAGAAGGTCGTACTGGTTGTTGGCGCGGGCGACGCCACGGGTGGCGCGATTGCCAGACGCTTCGCCCAGGAGGGTTTTGTCGCCTGCGTTACCCGCCGTAGCGCCGACAAACTCGAGCCATTGGTTGATGGGATCCGAGCCCAGGGCGGCGAAGCCCACGGCTTTGCCTGCGACGCCCGTAAAGAGGACGACGTGATCGCGCTGATCGAACAGATCGAGGAGCAGATCGGCCCGATTGAAGCTTTTGTATTCAACATCGGCGCCAACGTGCCCTGCAGCATCCTCGAAGAAACTGCACGCAAATATTTCAAGATCTGGGAGATGGCCTGCTTCTCCGGATTTCTCAATGCACGGGAAGTGGCCAAGCGGATGGTCAGGCGTCAGCGTGGGACGATTCTGTTTACCGGGGCAACAGCAGGGTTGCGTGGCGCTTCAGGGTTCGCCGCATTCGCAGGCGCCAAACACGGCATCCGGGCACTGGCCCAGAGCATGGCTCGCGAACTGGGACCGATGAATATTCACGTGGCCCATGTGGTGGTGGACGGCGCTATCGACACGGACTTCATCCGCGATAATTTTCCAGAAAAATATGCGACCAAGGACACAGACGGCATCCTCAATCCCGATCACATTGCTGACAATTATTGGTATCTGCACAGCCAACCTCGAGACGCCTGGACCTTTGAGCTAGACCTGCGTCCCTGGAGCGAACGCTGGTAACCTCCCTCACAACAACAAGAGAGCAGATACCATGGGCAAATCGGTGGAGTTTTTCTTTGATCTCGGTAGCCCGGCCACTTATCTGGCCTACACCCAATTGCCAGCGCTTTGCGCACGGACCCATAGTGCACTGATCTACCGCCCCATGCTGTTGGGCGGCGTTTTCAAGGCGACAGGCAATGCTTCACCGGTGACCGTACCGGCCAAAGGCGCTTACATGTTCAAGGATTTGAATCGCTTCGCCGAACGTTACGGTGTCGCCTTCAAGCTTCCTCCCCACTTTCCAATCAATACCCTGTTGCTGATGCGCGCCGTGACGGGTATCCAACTGCGTCATCCTGAACGTTTCGAGGCTTTTATCGACTGCCTGTTCCGCGCCCTGTGGGTGGACGCCCGTAACCTCAACGACCCGACGACGGTAGCAGCGGTGCTGGATGAAAACGGCTTCGACCCCGAATATGTGCTGGCCCTCACGGCCGACGCACAGGTCAAGAACGCACTCAAGACCGTCACCGAAGAAGCTATTCGACGGGGCGTGTTCGGCGCCCCGAGTATGTTCGTCGGCAACGAGCTGTTCTTTGGTCAGGATCGACTGGACTTCGTCCGTGAAGCCCTGGGCTGATCCTTACCTCAGATTGCCATTGTCCGGGCGTTCAGCCAGTGCAGTGCATCCCCCTCCAGCAACGGGCTCAATCGACGCAGAACCTCGGCGTGATAGGCGTTGAACCAGTCTTTTTCATCCTGGGTCAGCAACGAGGGCTCCAGGCAGCGAGTATCGATCGGGCACAGAGTCAAGGTTTCGAACTCAAGGAACTCACCGAACTCGCTTTTACCCGCCTCTCGGTTCAACACCAGATTCTCGATACGCACCCCCCAACGGCCTGGACGATAAGTGCCCGGCTCGATGGAGGTGATCATGCCCGCCTGCATAGCAGTCTGCGGCGCAGCGGCGGCCTGGTAGGCAATCACCTGCGGCCCCTCGTGGACGTTGAGGAAATAACCGACGCCATGGCCGGTGCCGTGGCCGTAGTCCACCTGTTCGGCCCAGATTGGCGCGCGGGCAATCGCATCCAGCAAGGGCGATAGAATGCCCCGTGGGAATTTGGCCCGGGACAAGGCAATCACACCCTTGAGCACACGAGTGCAATCACGTTTTTGTTCGGCGCTGGGTGTTCCAACCGGCACCATGCGGGTGATATCGGTGGTGCCGCCCAGGTACTGGCCGCCGGAATCGATCAGCAGCAAGCCATCGCCTTCGACGACTGCATGGGATTCTTCCGTGGCGTGGTAATGGGGCATCGCGCCGTTGGCATTGAACGCGGCGATGGTATTGAAGCTCAGGGAGACAAAATCCGGCCTACGGGTGCGGGCTGCAGTCAGGTGCTCGTCGATGGTCAGTTCGGTGATTCGCTCGCGGCCCCAGGCACTTTCCAGCCAGGCGAAGAACTCACAGAGCGCCGCGCCGTCCTGCTCCATGGCCCGCCGGATATGCTCGGCGTCGGCCAGGCTTTTACGGGACTTGGCCAGCGTCGTCGGATTGAGTCCCTCGACCAGCTTCACGCCACTGTCCAGATTATCCAGCAAGCCAACCGTAACCCGCGCCGGATCGATTTGCAGACTCGCCCCGCCCGGCACTTCCCTCAGCGCGGCCGCCGCTTCGCTGTAATCGCGCAGTGTCACACCATCCTGCTCAAGAACGGCCCGCAGCGCAGCATCGACCTTGTCCAAAGCCACGAACAGCGTTGCCTGTTGCTGGCTGATCAAAGCAAAGGAGACGAACACCGGGTTGAAGGACACGTCCGCGCCACGCAGGTTGAACAACCAGGCGATGTCATCCAGGGTGGCAATGAAATGCCAGTCGGCGCCGCGTTCCTTGAGGGATTCGCGCAGCTTGGCGAGTTTCTCGACCCGGCTGACAGTCGCCTGGGGTGGCAAGTGCGCGTAGACCGGTTGATCGGGCAAGCTTGGCCGATCAGTCCAGACTTCTTTGAGCAGGTCGATGTCGGTGCGCAAGCGCGCACCTCGCTCTTCAAGCTTGCCGCCCAGAGTCCGCGCCGAGGCCACGGCCATGACCGCACCGTCGACCGCAACCACTCCACCTTCAGGCGTTTGTTCGGCCAGCCAGTCCAACGGACCGGGCTGGCCCGGAATGAGCTTGACCAGTTCGATGCCGCTGCCTTCCAGTTCCTGGGTGGCCTGTTCCCAATAACGGCTGTCGGCCCAGACGCCGGCGAAACTGCCGGTTACGATCAAGGTGCCCACCGAGCCATGGAACCCCGACAGCCATTGCCGCCCCTGCCAATAGCCCGGCAGGTATTCCGAAAGATGCGGATCGGCCGATGGCACCAGCAGCGCGTGAATGCCTTCACGGCTCATCAGTTGGCGAATTCGGGCCAGGCGCTGGGGAACCAGTCCATGGGTCAAAGGCTTGGTGCTCATCGTTTCTCCTGCTCATCAATATTGTTGTTCAGTGCCGAAGAAGCTCGGCTCATGGAGTCGTGGCCCAGAACGCCGGCGCAGTGGCGCACGCGGCCTTGATCAACCGCACCGCCTCGTCGATATCCTGCTCGCTGGTAAAGCGCCCCAGGCTCAAACGAATGGTCCGCCCGGCTGCGCGGGCATCGTGACCCAAGGCCAGTAGCACGTGAGACGGCGTGTTGCTCGCCGAGTTGCAAGCCGAGGTCGCGGAAAAGGCAATCGATGCGCCCAATGTTGCCGGGTTGAACTCACCTTCGTTGAAAGTCAGGCTCAGCGTATGAGGAATTCGCTGGGTCGCACTGCCATTTATACACACGCCGGGCAATGCCAGCATCGGCTCAAGCAAACGATTGCGCAATCGGTCGATTTTAGCGGCCTCGTCGTCAAACGACTCAGCCGCCAGTTCGAATGCGGCGCCCATGCCTGCGATCTGGTGGGTCGCCAGGGTGCCGGAGCGCAAACCGCCTTCGTGCCCGCCACCATGAATCTGTGCCGCCAGACGCGGTCGGGCGCGGTCGCCGACGTAAAGTGCGCCGATACCCTTGGGGCCGTAGACTTTGTGCGCCGAAAAAGACATCAGATCCACCGGCCACCGAGCCAGGTCAATCTTCACCTTTCCAGCGCCTTGGGCCGCGTCAACATGCAACAGCGCGCCATGCTCGCGAACGATCTCACCGATGGCGACGACATCATTGACAGTGCCCAGTTCGTTGTTCACCAGCATCAGCGACACCAGGAACGTGTCTTCGCGTAGCGCCTCGCGAACAGCTTGCGGGTTGATCAGGCCCTCGGCGTCGGGCGCAAGCCAAGTTACCGCAACACCACTTTCCTCCAACTGCCGGACCGTATCGAGAATCGCCTTGTGTTCGATCAGGCTGGTAATCACGTGGCCAGCAGAGGCGCCGCGCGCCTGGGCCACACCTTTGAGGGCCAGGTTGTTGGATTCGGTGGCGCCGGAAGTCCAGATGATCTGTTCGGCCTGTGCACCCACCAGTTCCGCCACCTGCTGGCGCGCCCGTTCCACCGAGCGGCGGGCCTCCTGGCCAAAGGCGTGGGAACTGGAAGCCGGGTTGCCGAAGTTACCGTCAAAGCCCAGGCATTGGACCATCACCTGGATGACCCGCTCATCCACCGGCGTAGTGGCGGCGTAATCGAAATATAAAGGACGTTTATTCATGGGAAACTCGCAGAGCCTGCTCCGGGATCAGGCGCCCTCGTTGGGTTCGAGACTAGCAATACCTGATCGAAGACCTTAAAGAAGTCGGACTTCGTTTAAAAGTGCGTAGGAACGCTCCTGAACCGGGAGCTTAGCAGGCATCGCGTCGAAGCTCAGCCCTCAACGAAGGCTTTCGAGCAGCAACGGATACAACGAGGCGACCAGCAACAGCGCCATACCCCAGTTGAACAGGCGCAGCCAGCGACGATCACGCAGCAAATTACGCAAGAGGCTGCCGCAGATCACCCACAAGCTCACGCTAGGCAGGTTGATCAGGGCAAACACCGCCGCAATGACCACCACATTGAAGAAATAGCCTTGCAGCGGTGTATACGTGCTGATGGCACCAATGGCCATGATCCAGGCCTTCGGGTTGACCCACTGGAACGCCGCTGCGCCCCAGTAACTGATCGGCGTATGTTCCCTCGACTGGTTTTCCGAAACCGGGCCGGAGTGCGCGATTTTCCACGCCAAGTACAACAAGTAGGCGGCACCGACATAACGCAGCACCGTGTAAAGCAACGGATAGCTCTGGAACACAGCACCCAGGCCGAGGCCCACCGCCAGTACCAGGGAAAAGAAACCGCAAGTAATGCCCAGCATGTGGGGGATGGTGCGGTTGAACCCGAAATTGACACCCGAGGCCAACAACATGGTGTTGTTAGGGCCTGGCGTGATCGAGGTCACCAGGGCAAACAGGGCGAAGCCCAGTAACAGGTCAAGCGAAAGGGTCATGGCAGGTCAATCCATCGGGGCAGTCAGTCAAGTCATGACCCTACCCCACGTCCTGGCGCAAACCCATGGACAGTTGGGCAAAACTTCGAGCGGTACAGTCCCTCAGCTTGACCGCCCGGGCTGTTGCACGACCTGCTCGGCACTCATCTGGCCCTGATCGTCGAAGCCCACGTTTTTTTGCGCGGTACCGAGCAGCTCGGCTTTTTTCGCGTGGTATTCGTCGAACGACAGGCCCCGGCGGTTTAAAGCTTCAAGGGCCAGTTCCCGGGTTTCGTCGGCGGTGTAGGGACGCAGCTCTGGAGACGAGGCGGCGCAACCGCTCAATACGGTGGCAGTCAACAGCAGCAAAACGGCAAAGGTACGGTTCATGGCGGGTGTCCGGTGTTCTGAAGTTGGGCGATGAACAAAGGCTACTCGCCGGCCCCCCACAGCAGAAATCAACCCTCTTGATAGTGGGTATCGCCTGCTCGGATCACCTGTTGCGCTCAATCGACCAACTGGCAGTGCAACGCGTTGTCCAGGCTGCGCTCAATGTTGTGCAGCACTTGAAACGAACCGAATGTCACGGCTTTGGCGCGGTGAGCCTGGATCAACCGCCAGAAATCCTGCTCGCCGTTTTCGAAGCTTCGAAACGCCGCCTCGCCCGCCTCTCGGGTTTGCCATTGCAAGTAATTAAGAACGCGGCGACCGTCCTCGCTGGCCTGGATACTGGCACTCAGGAAGCCCTTATGATCCCGCGCCAGGCGCTCGGTCTGTTCCGACAGGGCCGTTACCAGCGCCGGCAGCCATTGCGGCTCGATGTCGAACTCCATGAGTTGGGTGAAGCTGCGATTATTCCTTGGCGATTGCATGAAAGGTCCCCCGATGCCCGTAAGGCGAATCTTGCGATCCGAAGGCGTGCAGGTTAAAACCTCTAGTTAACTCAAGGTCAAGCGGTAACTCAGGCGATGACGCAGATAAATGTCCATAAGGAACTCACCGTCGGCCAAGTGGCCGCCCGCAGCGGCGTGGCGGTCACAGCCCTGCACTTCTATGAGTCCAAGGGACTGATCAAAAGCACACGTAACCAGGGCAACCAACGCCGTTATCCACGGGAAGTGCTACGGCGCGTGGCGCTGATCAAGGTCGCCCAGCGCCTGGGCATCCCCTTGGCAGAAATCGGCGCGGCGTTGAAAACCCTGCCGGACGACCGCGCCCCGACGGCCGCCGACTGGAAGATCTTGTCGGCGCAGTGGAGCCGCGACCTGGATGAGCGCATCAATCAATTGCTGGCGCTGCGCGATCGACTCAACGGTTGCATCGGCTGCGGTTGTCTGTCGATGGACAGTTGCCCCTTGCGCAATCAGGGGGATGTGTTGGCTGAGCGGGGGCCGGGAGCGCATCTGTTGGACAAACCGCAGACGTTCGTCGGGCCGTAAGCCGGCCCCAAGGTGCTGGCCTATAGTGGATGGGCGCAAATCGACGAAGACCTCTTCGCCTCCCATAACAACAAGGAGAAACGTCATGGGCGTCAAATCCACTCCCGAAGGGTTCAATAACATCACGCCCTACTTGGGCATTCAAAAAGCTGCCGAAGCCATCGATTTCTACAAAAAAGCCTTCAATGCCACCGAGGTCATGCGCCTGGCCATGCCCGACGGGGGCATCGGCCATGCCGAACTGCGGATCAACGGCTACCCGATCATGCTCGGCACGCCTTGCGATCAAGGGCCTCTGAGCAACCCGGATCAATCGCCATCAGTGGGTCTGCACCTTTATGTCGAAGATGTGGACAGCGCCTTTGCCCAGGCGATTAACGCCGGTGGCACAGTGATTTCCGAGGTCAAGGATCAGTTCTACGGTGACCGTACCGGGACTTTGAAAGATCCCTATGGGCATGTGTGGTTTCTGGCCACTCATAAGGAAGATCTGACTCAGGAGCAGATCGAACAGCGGGCCAGGGAGATGTTTCAACAGGGCTGACGGTTGACTTGCTGTGTGGCGAGGGCACCTGCTCCTCGCCACAAAAGCCAGAGACACGAAACGCGAAACATTTTCTTTCATCTTCCCCTTCAGGATTTCACTTGCTGGTTCGTCTTAATTAGATGCAGCCGGCCGCGTCGGCAAAAGCCACGGCCGGTTTTTCAGGGTTCATGAGATTGCGAAGCCCGTAATCCAGAACCTTTCATCGAATCAAGACGTTCAATCATGTCGAAGAAGTCCCGCTCCAAACTCTGGTTTCTGGTGCACAGCTGGCTGGCATTGCCCATCTGGTTTTTCGTGCTCATCGTCTGCGTGACCGGCACCCTGGCGGTGGTCAGCCAGGAGATCGTCTGGCTGGCCAACCCCGACATGCGTGCCAGCAAGCCATCGGACGATGCCCCGCTGCTCAGCTATGACCAAGTGATTGGCGCGATCAAGCAAGCCCAACCACTGACCCAGGTGCTAAGCATCGCGCGTCCGGACGAATCGCATTTTGCGCTGGAAGCCAAGGTGACCTATCCCGACGGGCGCCCCGACACGGTCTACGTCAACCCGTACAGCGGCGTGATCCAGGGCTCGGCACCGGCGTTCAATTTCAGGGGATTCACCCGTGCCCTGCATGGCTGGTGGCTGGTGCCGTTCACCAACGGCTACAGCTGGGGCTGGTACCTGGTGTCCTTGCTGGGGCTGCCGTTGCTGGCCTCACTGGTGACCGGGCTGGTGGTCTACAAGCGTTTCTGGAAAGGCTTTTTCCGCCCGACCCTGCGGATTCGCCACGGCGCGCGAATTTTCTGGGGCGATTTCCACCGGCTCAGCGGTATCTGGTCGATCTGGTTCATCGCGGTGATTTCCATTACCGGCACCTGGTTCCTGATCGAGGCCTTGCTGTCGGACAATCAAATTTCCATTTCCAGCGAGCCCGTCATTCCAGTGGTGGCGCGTGAAAGCGTTCCGCTGTCTACCGATGGTCTTGCACCGCCGCAACTTAGCCTGGACCGCGCGATTGAAATCGCCCAGCAGCGAATCCCGGGCCTGGACGCAAGTTTCGTCAGCCTGCCCGGCAATGCCTACAGCCACCTGGAAATCGGCGGCCGTGGTTGGTACCCCTTGATGTTCCAGACCGCCACCATCAACCCCTACAACGGTGACGTGGCTGCCTCACGGTTGCTGTCGGACCGCACGGCGCTGGAGTTCGTCACCGAATCCATGCGCCCCTTGCACACCGGGGACTTTGGCGGCCTCTGGATCAAGCTCATCTGGTTCTTCTTCGGTTTGGTCCTGAGCATGATGGTCCTCAGCGGGTTGCTGATCTGGACCAAACGCACGGCCCTGGCCACCGCCAATGCCTTCAAGCGCAGCCAGAAACCCGCCCGCGAAGCCCGAATTGCCAGGTCACCGCAGCCGTCCCTCCACCGTGAATCGCCGGAGGGCAACCTATGAGTTCGCCCACCGCAGCGGCCCCCTCACGCCTGAGTCTGTTCTGGCATAAGTGGCGTTTTCACCTCAACGTGCTGTTGTTGCTGATACCCCTGGGTTTCATGCCCAAGTATTTCTCGGAAGCGGCATTGTTCCGCGGGGATACCGGGCTTGGCGAACGGGAGGTCGGCGAAGTCAAGGTCGGGCCGTGGAGCCTGCGTCTTGCCGAGTTTCGCAACGAAGCCCCACGCCCCGATGGCCCGGCCGGGCATATGAAACATTTCAACGCAGCCCTGTGCCAACGTTGCATCGGCGAGGTCAAGGCCACCTACCTGCGTATCGGCAAGCCCCGCAGCCTGCGGGCCGCCGGGGTCATTTTCTTCGGCTCGCCCTATCGCATGGGAGCTTCGTTGCCGGTGCCGCCCAAGACCCCGCTCGACGCCGAACTGTGGATAACCCTCGAGGGCTGGGACGGCTCGATGCACCAAGCCGCCATTCCCCTGAGCCAGGCCTCTCCCGCCACCATTGCCTGGCTGAAAACCCAAGGAGCCCAACCATGACCCCCCGCGCCTCTCTCAACAGCCTGGCGCTGCTGCTCTGCGCCGGTTTCGCCAGCAGCGCCCTGGCCCACAACCCGATGTGCGAATGCAAGGCCATCGACGCCGAACAGATCCAGTGCACGGGTGGCTTTTCCGATGGCAGCGGTGCGCCTGGGGTAACGCTGGACGTGATCGGCTACGACGAAACCATCCTGGTGCCGGGCAAGCTCGGCGCCGATTCGACGTTGACCTTCAAGAAACCGAACGCCGAATTCTACGTGCTCTTCGACGCCGGCCCCGGCCACGTGGTGGAAATCGACCAAGCCGACATCGAGGCCCCATGAGCAATCCCACCACCCAAGTCATCCGCCCGGCCGGCGCGGGCCATGAAACCCTGTATGTGTTGCTGCTGTGCCTGTTCATCGTGCTGGTGGCCGGATCGGTCGTGGCCTGGCACGGTAAAACCGAAGACAGCAGTCACCTCGCCGCGAACCAACTCGATGCCCGTCGCGATCTCAACGCCGCCGAACAAGGCATCTATGCGGACCTGCGGGTAACCCTGGATGAAATCCGCCTGCTGCGCGAAGAACAACAGGTCCTGCCCGGCCCGCAAACGCTGGCCGATGAAGGCTTTGCCCCGTTCGCCCAGGACGCCAGTTCCGTCAGCCGCGGCGGTCATGCCTGGCAACAGTTGGAAGACCGGGCCTACTTCGGCGCGAGCAGCAACTCATCCGTCGCTGGTTCGTTTCTGATGCGCATCAGCGAAGCGTCCGACGCCGCTCCCGACATCTGGCTCAATCGCGGCAACGGCCTCACTGCCCCCACCGCGCTGGACGACGCCACTTTGTCCACCGCCGGCTGGCAACAGATCGTTGCGCAATTCGACGCCGGCGTAACCCGCCAGCACCGGCACTGATCCCACGCCCTTATTCGAGAGAAGACCCTTCGCCCATGCCTATTGCCACTCCACGCCGCCCCTTGCTGCGCCTGCTGCTGATCGGTCTGCTGGCCTGCCTGCTCACCCCACACGCCAGCGCCGAAACGGCCAAGCGCCTGCGCATCGGCATCACCTTGCACCCTTATTACAGCTACGTGGCGAACATCGTCGGCGACAAGGCCGAGGTGGTGCCACTGATCCCGGCCGGCTTCAACCCCCATGCCTATGAACCTCGGGCCGAGGACATCAAGCGCATCAGCGGCCTCGACGTGATCGTGCTTAACGGCGTGGGCCACGACGACTTCGCCGACCGCATGATCGCCGCCAGCGAAACCCCGAACGTGAAGGTGATCGAGGCCAACGAAAACGTACCGTTGCTGGCCGCCACCGGCACCGCCGCCCGAGGTGCCGGCAAGGTCGTCAACCCACATACGTTCCTGTCCATCAGCGCGTCCATTGCCCAGGTCAATAACATCGCCCGAGAGCTGGGCAAGCTCGACCCGGACAATGCCAAGACCTACACCCAGAATGCCCGCGCCTACGGCAAGCGCCTGCGCCAAATGCGCGCCGCCGCCCTGGCTAAGCTGACCCAGGCGCCCAATGCCGAGCTGCGGGTCGCCACGGTGCACGCAGCCTACGACTACCTGTTGCGCGAATTCGGCTTGGAAGTGACCGCCGTGGTCGAGCCAGCCCACGGCATCGAGCCGAGCCCCAGCCAGTTGAAAAAGACCATCGATCAACTGCGTGAGCTGGACGTGAAGGTGATCTTCTCGGAAATGGATTTCCCCTCCACCTACGTCGACACCATCCAGCGCGAATCGGGTGTGAAGCTGTACCCGCTCTCGCACATTTCCTACGGGGACTACAGCGCCGAGAAGTACGAAAAGGAAATGGCCGGCAACCTCGACACCGTAGTCCGGGCGATCCAGGAGTCTGGCGCATGACCGTCCAGGAAACCCTCACCCCGCACCGCGTCGGCCCCTCGATTGAATTCGCCGATGTCAGCCTGAACCTGGGCCGCACCACGATTCTCGACAACGTGGGGTTTCAGGTGCAGCCCGGCAGCATCCATGCCCTGGTGGGCCCCAACGGCGGCGGCAAGAGTTCGTTGATCAAGACCCTGCTCGGGCAGATGCCGCACCAGGGACGCTTGAGCCTGCAATGGCCGGGTGAACCCGGTGTCATCGGCTATGTGCCCCAGGCGCTGGAGTTCGACCGGGGCCTGCCCATGACCGTGGATGATTTCATGGCGGCGATGTGTCAGCGGCGTCCGGCCTTCCTCGGCCTGAGCAAGCATTACGCCGGCGCCATCGGCCAGGCCTTGGAACGAGTGGGCATGCAGGACAAACGCAAGCGGCGCATGGGCGCGCTGTCCGGCGGTGAGCGCCAGCGGGTGTTGCTGGCCCAGGGGCTGATTCCGTCGCCGCAGTTGCTGGTGCTGGATGAGCCGATGTCGGCGCTGGATGAGGCCGGCATCCAGGTGTTCGAACGATTGCTGCAGGACTGGCGCCAGGCCGGCATCACCGTGCTGTGGATCGAGCATGACCTGGAAGCCGTCGGGCGCCTGGCCGACCGTGTCACCGGCCTGAACCGCAAAGTGCTGTTCGACGGCCCGCCACGCCAGACCCTGACCCCAGAGCGCTTGCTGACGCTGTTTTCCACCCATCCACGCACGAATGGGAGCGCTGCCTGATGAGTTATGAAGCCTTTCGCTTGATGGTCCAGGGTTGGGCCTCGTCCGGTTACTTGCCCGAGGCGCTGGCCTACGGGTTTGTGGTCAATGCGTTGCTGGCCGGGCTGTTGATCGGCCCGGTGCTGGGCGGTCTCGGCACGCTGGTGGTGGTCAAGCGCTTCGCGTTTTTCTCCGAGGCGGTGGGCCATGCGGCGCTGACCGGCGTGGCGGTCGGCATCCTGCTCGGCGAACCCTACACCGGCCCTTACGGCAGCCTGTTCGGCTATTGCCTGCTGTTCGGCATCCTGCTCAATTACCTGCGCAACCGCACCGGCCTGGCACCGGACACGCTGATCAGCGTCTTCCTCTCGGTGTCCCTGGCCCTGGGCGCCAGCCTGTTGTTGATCCTGGCAGGCAAGATCAACGTGCACATCCTGGAGAACGTGCTGTTCGGTTCGGTGCTGACGGTCAACGGCAACGACTTGTTGGTGCTGGCGGTGGTCGGCTCGCTGGTGATGGCCCTGGCGTTGCCGCTTTATAACCGCATCATGCTCGCCAGCTTCAACCCGCAACTGGCGGCGGTGCGCGGGGTGGCGGTCAAGACTCTGGACTACCTGTTCGTGGTACTGGTGACGTTGATCACCGTGGCGGCGGTGAAAGTCATTGGCGCGATTCTGGTGGGCGCACTGCTGGTCATTCCGGCAGCGGCGGCACGCCTGCTCAGCCAATCGCTGAAAGGCTTTTTCTGGTGTTCAGTGCTGATCGCCACCCTGAGCACCTTGTGCGGAATTCTCGCGCCAATTGTGTTCGACCTGCCGATCCCGTCCGGTGCCGCGATCATCCTGGCGGCCGGCATCGCCTTCGCCCTGAGCGCCATCGCCCGTGGCGTCGTCCCCAGCCTCAAAGGGAATCTTGGATAAATGGTTTTTTCATTACGACAACTGGCCCTGGCCGCAGCGCTGTGCAGCGTGGCCGTTACCTCGTCATTTGCCAGCGAAAAAGTGCGTCTGCTGGCATCGTTACCGATCACCTACGGATTGAGTGAAGCCTTGCTCAAGGGCACCGACGTCAGCCTGGAGCGAGCCGCACCCGCCAACCTGCCCGGCACCCGCCAGAGCGCCTATTTCAGCGGCCGAGGGGCGCCAGCCCTGAGTAAACTCGCCAGCGAGGCGGATGGGGTAATCGGCCTGCGCTCGCTGTGGCCGGACGATCCGCTGTACCCCATGGCCCGCCGCAGCAATATTCGCATCGTCGAAGTCGACGCCGCTCGCCCGGTGGACGGCGCCCTGCCCGGCATCGCTGTACAACCGGGCATGACTGACGGCCTGGCGAGCCAGCCGTGGATGGCCAGCCATAACCTGGGACGCATGGCCGATGTGATCGCCGCCGACCTGGTGCGCCTGGCCCCGGTAGCCAGGCCACAGATCGACGCCAACCTGGCAGCCCTCAAGCAGCGCTTGCTCAAGCTCAGTGCCGATAGCGAAAAACGCCTGGCCAGTGCCGACAACTTGAGCGTGGTCAGCCTGAGTGAACATTTCGCTTACCTGATCAGCGGACTCAATCTCGACGGGATCAGCACCGATGCTCGCCCCGATGCCGAGTGGACAGCCGAAGCCCTCAAGCAATTGACCGTTACTTTGAAGGACAATGACGTGGCGGTGGTGCTGCATCATCGCCAACCTTCGGAGGCGGTGAAGGCGGCCATCAGCGAGGGCGGCAGCCGGCTACTGGTGCTGAGCACCGACGGTGCCGATCCGGTGGCCGAGCTGGAGAGCAATGTGGGGCTGGTTGTCGCAGCACTGACGACGAACTGATGGCAGAAGTCCGACCAACCTGTGGGGGCGAGCTTGCTCGCGAAGAGGCCGGCCCATTCGACATTGATGTCGGCTGACACGCCGCCATCGCGAGCAAGCTCGCTCCCACAGGTTTTGTGTTGTTCCTGAAGTATCGAGTTAGAAGACATCCCCCGGCACCCGCACAAACCCTTCCATCAACACCCGTGCGCTGCGGCTCATGATGGCTTTGTTCACGGTCCATTCGCCGTTGACCTGGCTGGCCTCGGCGCCGACGCGCAGGGTGCCTGACGGATGGCCGAAACGTACGGCATTGCGTTCGATGCCGCCCGCCGCCAGGTTCACCAGGGTGCCGGAAATCGCCGCTGCGGTGCCGATGGCGACTGCCGCGGTGCCCATCATGGCGTGGTGCAGTTTGCCCATGGACAAGGCGCGCACCAGCAGGTCGACATCCCCGGCCGCCACAGCTTTTCCGCTTGATGAAACGTAGTCCGCTGGCGGTGCGACGAACGCCACTTTCGGCGTGTGCTGACGCTGGGCGGCTTCGTCCAGATGCTTGATCAGCCCCATGCGCAAGGCACCGTGGGCACGGATGGTTTCGAACATCGCCAGCGCCTTTGGATCGCTGTTGATTGCGCCCTGCAACTCAGTACCGGTGTAACCGACGTCACGGGCATTGATGAAAATCGTCGGGATCCCGGCGTTGATCAAGGTCGCCTTGAAGGTACCTACACCAGGCACCTCAAGGTCGTCCACCAGGTTGCCGGTGGGAAACATCGAGCCGCCACCGCCCTCCTCCTCGGCCGCCGGATCCATGAATTCCAGCTGCACTTCGGCCGCCGGAAAGGTCACGCCGTCGAGTTCGAAGTCACCGGTTTCCTGCACCGCGCCGTCGGTGATCGGCACATGGGCGATGATGGTCTTGCTGATGTTGGCTTGCCAGATCCGCACCACGGCCACGCCGTTTCGTGGGATGCGAGCGGCGTCTACCAAACCACTGCTGATGGCGAATGAACCGACCGCCGCCGACAGGTTGCCGCAGTTGCCACTCCAGTCCACGAACGGCTTGTCGATGGACACTTGGCCGAACAGGTAATCGACATCGTGGTCGGCCCGGGTGCTCTTGGACAGGATTACGGTCTTGCTGGTGCTGGACGTCGCACCGCCCATGCCATCGATCTGCTTCTCATATGGATCGGGGCTGCCGATCACCCGCAGTAGCAAGGCATCCCGGGCAGGGCCTGGGACGCGAGCCACTTCGGGCAGGTCCTGCAAGCTGAAGAACACGCCTTTGCTGGTGCCGCCACGCATGTAGGTGGCGGGTATTCTGATTTGCGCTGCGTGAGCCATGATGCACCTCAAGCGGACACGCAAGGGTGCCCGCGGTTGTGATTTAGACGGCAACCGCCGATTCAAGGAAGTCCTGGGCAAAACGCTGCAATACGCCACCGGCTTCGTAGATCGACACTTCTTCAGCGGTGTCGAGGCGGCAAGTCACTGGCACCTCGACGCGCTCGCCGTTCTTGCGAGTGATGACCAACGTCAGCGTCGCACGCGGGGTACGTTCGCCGATCACGTCATAGATTTCGCTGCCGTCGATGCCCAGGGTCTTGCGGTTGGTACCGGGCTGGAACTCCAGCGGCAACACGCCCATGCCCACCAGGTTGGTACGGTGGATGCGCTCGAAACCTTCGGCGGCAATCGCCTCGACACCCGCCAGGCGTACACCCTTGGCCGCCCAGTCCCGGGACGAACCCTGGCCATAGTCGGCACCGGCAATGATGATCAGCGGTTGCTTGCGCTCCATGTAGGTTTCGATGGCCTCCCACATGCGCATGACCTTGCCTTCCGGCTCGACCCGGGCCAGGGAGCCCTGCTTGACCTTGCCGTTTTCCTGGACCATTTCGTTGAACAGTTTCGGGTTGGCAAAGGTCGCGCGTTGCGCGGTCAGGTGGTCGCCGCGGTGGGTTGCATAGGAGTTGAAGTCCTCCTCCGGCAGGCCCATTTTCGCCAGGTATTCACCGGCGGCGCTGTCCAGCATGATGGCGTTGGACGGCGACAAGTGATCGGTGGTGATGTTGTCCGGCAGCACAGCCAGCGGACGCATGCCCTTGAGCGGCCGCGCACCGGCCAACGCCCCTTCCCAGTATGGAGGGCGACGGATGTAGGTGCTTTGTGGGCGCCAGTCGTACAGCGGCGTGACTTTCGGCCCGGTGTCTTCCTGGATGGCGAACATCGGGATGTACACCTGGCGGAACTGCTCAGGTTTCACCGAGGCCTTGACCACCGCATTGATTTCTTCGTCACTCGGCCAGATGTCCTTGAGGCGGATTTCCCGGCCGTCCACCACGCCCAACACATCCTTCTCGATGTCGAAGCGAATGGTCCCGGCGATGGCATAAGCGACCACCAGCGGCGGCGAGGCGAGAAACGCCTGCTTGGCGTACGGGTGGATGCGCCCGTCGAAGTTGCGGTTGCCCGACAGCACGGCGGTGGCGTACAGGTCACGGTCGATGATTTCCTGCTGGATCACCGGGTCCAGTGCACCGGACATGCCGTTGCAGGTGGTGCAGGCGAATGCCACCACGCCGAAGCCCAGCTTCTCGAGCTCGGACGTCAGCCCCGCTTCATCCAGGTACAGCGCCACGGTTTTCGAACCCGGGGCCAGGGACGACTTGACCCATGGCTTGCGGGCCAGGCCCAGGCGGTTGGCGTTGCGCGCCAGCAGGCCTGCGGCGATCACGTTGCGCGGGTTACTGGTGTTGGTGCAACTGGTGATGGCCGCGATGATCACTGCGCCGTCGGGCATTTGCCCTGGCACCTCAGTCCATTGCCCGGCAATGCCGCTGGCCGTCAGGTCACTGGTGGCAACGCGGGCGTGGGGATTGCTGGGACCGGCCATGTTGCGCACCACCGAGGACAGGTCGAAGGTCAAGCCACGCTCGTATTGCGCGCCCTTGAGTTCGTCGGCCCACAGGCCGGCCTGCTTGGCATAGGTCTCGACCAGTTGCACCTGCTGGTCTTCGCGACCAGTGAGTTTCAGGTAATCAATGGTTTGCTGGTCGATGTAGAACATCGCCGCCGTGGCGCCGTACTCCGGGGCCATGTTGGAAATGGTCGCACGGTCGCCCAAGGTCAGGGCACTGGCGCCTTCGCCGAAAAACTCCAGCCAGGCACCGACAACTTTTTGCTTGCGCAGGAATTCGGTCAGCGCCAGCACCATGTCGGTGGCGGTGATGCCCGGCTGCAGCTTGCCGGTCAGCTCGACACCGATGATTTCCGGCAGGCGCATCCACGAGGCGCGACCGAGCATGACGCTTTCGGCTTCCAGGCCTCCGACGCCGATGGCGATCACGCCCAGGGCATCGACATGGGGAGTGTGGCTGTCGGTACCCACGCAGGTGTCTGGGAATGCCACGCCGTCACGTTGCTGGATCACCGGGGACATTTTTTCCAGGTTGATCTGGTGCATGATCCCGTTGCCGGGCGGAATCACATCGACGTTCTTGAAGGCTTTCTTGGTCCAGTTGATGAAGTGAAAACGGTCTTCGTTACGCCGGTCTTCGATGGCGCGGTTCTTGGCGAAGGCTTGCGGGTCGGAACCACCGCTCTCCACCGCCAGGGAATGGTCGACGATCAGTTGAGTCGGCACCACCGGGTTGACCTGCGCCGGGTCACCGCCCTGCAGGGCGATCGCGTCGCGCAGGCCCGCCAGGTCCACCAGCGCGGTCTGGCCGAGGATGTCATGGCACACCACTCGTGCGGGGAACCAGGGGAAGTCCAGGTCGCGCTTGCGCTCGATCAGTTGCAACAGCGATTCACGCAGCGTGGCCGGGTCGCAGCGACGCACGAGGTTTTCCGCCAGCACCCGAGAGGTGTATGGCAGGCCGTCGTAGGCGCCGGGCCGAATGGCCTCCACGGCCCCGCGAACGTCGAAATAATCCAGCGAAGTGCCGGGCAGCGGTTTGCGAAATTCTGTGTTCATCGTCAGGACTCGGTCACGGTGGTTTCAAGGAGGATTGACGCCGGATTCGAAGGCCCCCGGCCACTGTGGGAGCGAGCTTGCTCGCGATAGCGGTGCAACAGTCGACATCGATGTTGGATGTCAGTGCGCATTCGCGAGCAAGCTCGCTCCCACAAGGTTTCGGGGTTATTCAATTCCGGCGGCTAGAACCCTCCCAGCTCAGCGGCGTTCGATTGGCACGAACTTGCGCTGTTCGACGCCGGTGTATTCGGCGCTCGGTCGGATGATGCGGTTATTGGCACGTTGTTCGTACACGTGGGCGGCCCAGCCGGTCAGGCGCGAGCAGACGAAGATCGGCGTGAACAGCTTGGTCGGGATGCCCATGAAGTGGTAGGCCGAGGCGTGGTAGAAATCGGCATTGGGGAACAGTTTCTTCTGTTCCCACATGGTCTTGTCGATGGCCTCTGAAACCGGGAACAGCACCTTGTCGCCCACTTCGTCGGCGAGTTTCTTCGACCAGCCCTTGATCACCTCGTTGCGCGGGTCGTTGTCCTTATAGATCGCATGGCCGAAGCCCATGATCTTGTCTTTGCGCGCGAGCATGCCGAGGGTGCCTTCGATGGCTTCCTGCGGCGAGCTGAAACGCTCGATCATTTCCATTGCCGCTTCGTTGGCGCCACCATGCAACGGGCCGCGCAGCGAGCCGATGGCGGCGGTGATGCAGGAAAACAGGTCCGACAGTGTCGAGGCGCAGACCCGGGCGGTGAAGGTCGAGGCGTTGAATTCGTGCTCGGCGTAGAGGATCAGCGAGACGTGCATCACCTTGACGTGCAGCTCGCTCGGTTTCTTGCCATGCAGCAGGTGCAGGAAGTGACCACCGATAGAGGCTTCGTCGGTCACGCATTCGATGCGCAGGCCTTCGTGGCTGAAGCGATACCAGTAGCACATGATCGCCGGGAAGGCGGCCAACAGGCGGTCGGTCTTGTCGTGCTGCTCGGAAAAGTCCTTCTCAGGCTCCAGGTTGCCCAGGAACGAGCAGCCAGTGCGCATCACATCCATCGGGTGAGCGTCGGCGGGAATGCGCTCCAGCACTTCCTTCAGGGCTTGGGGCAAGTCCCGCAGCTGGCTCAGCTTGCGCGTATAGGCATCCAGCTGGGCCTGGGTCGGCAGCTCACCGTACAGCAGCAGGTAGGCGACCTCTTCAAATTGCGCGTCCGCCGCCAGGTCGCGAACGTCGTAGCCGCGATAGGTCAGGCCGGCGCCCGACTGGCCCACGGTGGACAACGCGGTTTGCCCTGCCACCTGGCCTCGGAGCCCGGCGCCACTGAGTACTTTTGCTTCGGCCATTTGCTGTCTCCATTTTCTTGAATTTGTAGGGGGAGTCGCCTTACTTCTTCGCCGCGAACAATGCATCGAGCTTCTGCTCGAAGGTGTGATAGTCGATGCGATCGTAAAGCTCCATGCGCGTCTGCATGGTGTCGATGACATTCTGTTGCGTGCCGTCGCGGCGGATGGCGGTGTAGACGTTCTCGGCCGCCTTGTTCATGGCCCGGAAGGCCGACAGCGGGTACAGCACCAGGGATACGTCGGCACCGGCCAGTTGTTCTGTGGTGTACAGCGGAGTCGCGCCGAACTCGGTGATGTTGGCCAGGATCGGCGCCTTCACGCGGCTGGCGAACAGTTTGTACATCTCAAGCTCGGTAATCGCTTCCGGAAAGATCATGTCGGCACCGGCCTCGATGCAGGCGGCGGCGCGGTCCAGAGCCGACTCCAAGCCCTCCACGGCCAGGGCGTCGGTACGCGCCATGATCACGAAACTGTCGTCGGTGCGAGCATCGACCGCGGCCTTGATGCGGTCGACCATCTCCTGCTGCGAGACGATCTCCTTGTTTGGACGATGGCCGCAACGCTTGGCACCGACCTGGTCCTCAATATGAATGGCCGCCGCGCCAAACTTGATCATCGACTTGACTGTGCGAGCCACGTTGAACGCCGAGGAACCAAAACCGGTGTCCACGTCCACCAGCAGCGGCAGGTCGCAGACGTCAGTGATGCGGCGCACATCGGTCAGCACGTCATCGAGGCCGGTGATGCCCAGGTCCGGCACGCCGAGGGAACCGGCCGCCACGCCGCCGCCCGACAGGTAGATCGCCTTGAAACCGGCGCGTTTGGCCAGCAGCGCGTGGTTGGCGTTGATCGTGCCCACCACTTGCAGCGGATGCTCGCTGGCGACCGCATCGCGGAAACGCTGGCCTGGAGTGCTGTTGCTCATGACTCACCTCGTTCAGTGGCGGCGCTGTCCTGGAAATGACGCGCGATATTGCGTTTGGAGGCGCCGATGTGCCGGCGCATCAATAATTCAGCCAGTTCGCCGTCACGGTCGGCGATGGCGTCTAGAATCCGGTGGTGCTCGGCAAAGGCCTGGCGCGGACGGTTGGGCGTGGTGGAAAACTGGATGCGGTACATGCGCACCAGTTGATACAGCTCGCCGCACAGCATTTGCGTCAGGGTGCGGTTGCCGCTGCCCTGGATGATCCGATAATGAAAGTCGAAATCGCCTTCCTGCTGGTAATAGCCCACGCCGGCCTGGAACGCCGCATCGCGTTCGTGGGTTTCCAGGACTCGGCGCAGCTCGTCGATTTCTTCCAGGGTCATGCGCTCGGCCGCCAAACGGCAGGCCATGCCTTCCAGGGACTCACGGATTTCGTAGAGCTCCAGCAGCTCGGCGTGACTCAAGGACACCACTCGGGCGCCGACGTGAGGCACGCGCACCAGCAGGCGCTGGCCTTCCAGGCGATGGATCGCCTCGCGCAGCGGCCCGCGGCTGATGCCATAGGTGCGCGCCAGCTCAGGCTCGGAGATCTTGCTGCCGGGGGCGATTTCGCCTTTGACGATGGCGGCCTGGATACGTCGGAAGACGTTCTCGGAAAGGGTCTCCGAGTCGTCCTGAGCCATCATCGGGGATTCGAGCTGATCGAGCATATTGTCGACACCTTGAAAATCAATACGGCAAAAACTAACCAATAGCGGCATTAACGTCAAAACAAAATTCAACATTGTCGACAATCGTCTAATAAGCCCCAACGCCATAACCGCTCGTTTGAATGACTCGTAGCGTCCGGCCAGCGGTGGCGTCAGAAAACCACCGTGCTAGAATGCCGCGCGATTTGCCGCTCTCCTTTTATAGGGAAGGCTGCCCAGGGAGCTTGTGCAGTAATGCCAGGGCCTGAACCGATAAACGGAACGCTGCGCACCAGGATCTATGACACTCAAGCCCTTAACCGCTGTTCTTTATTTCATATGCCTGCCGGGGCTTGCCGTGGCGGGTGAAAAAACCGTGTACGGCCTCAACGAATACGCAGCCCTGCAGGGCATTGACCTGGAGGTCGCCGCCAAGCTGGACACCGGCGCCAAGACCGCCTCGCTCAGCGCCCGGGACATCAAGCGCTTCAAGCGCAATGGCGAATCCTGGGTGCGCTTTTACCTGGCTATCGACGCCGCCCATTCGCACCCTATCGAACGTCCGCTGGCCCGGGTCAGCAAGATCAAGCGCCGCGCCGGTGACTACGACCCGGAAGAAGGCAAGAAATACACGGCCCGGCCGGTCATCGAACTGGACATCTGCATGGGCACGGCCCTGCGCAGCATCGAAGTGAACCTGACCGACCGTAGTGCCTTCCAATACCCGTTGCTGATCGGTTCCGAAGCGCTCAAGCGCTTCGACGCACTGGTCGACCCCAGTCTTAAATACGCTGCCGGCAAACCCGCCTGCGCCAATGCCGCTCATACCGCAGAGTAATTCCAATGCGCTCCCTTACCCTCCATCTGAAAATGCTGATCGCCATCCTGGTGGCGGTGGGCCTGTCGGTGACGGCCTATCAGATTTTCGTGCTCGGCATTCCGGTGACCGAAGACGCCACCGACGACTTGTGGAACATCGATGCCAAGGTCGAATTCGTGCCCAATGCCAAGGATCCGGTGAAGATCCAGATGTTCGTGCCGCCCCTGAGCCGCGATTACGTCAGCCTCAACGAAAGCTTCATTTCCAACAATTACGGCGTGGCGGTGAACCGCGTCGACGGTAACCGCAAGGTGACGTGGTCGGCCCGCCGGGCCAAGGGCAACCAGACGCTGTATTACCGCCTGGTGTTGACCAAGCGCTACAGCGCCGAAAAAACCAAGGTCAAGGGCCCGACCTTCCGCGACAGTATCGCCGTCGAAGGCCCGGAAAAGCTCGCCGCCGAAGCCTTGCTTGCGCCGATCCGCCAGCATTCGGCCGACGTCGAGACCTTCATCAGCGAAGCGATCAAGCGGGTCAACAACCTCAACGACGACAACGTCAAGCTGCTGCTGGCCGGCGACCCGTCCTCGGCCCATAAAGCGAAAATCGTCGAACTGGTGCTGTCCATCGCCCACGTACCGGTGGAAAAGGTCCACACCATCCGCCTGGTGGCCGACCAGCCGCAGACCCCGGAACTGTGGCTGCGCAGTTTCAACGGTACCGACTGGCTGTATTTCAACCCGGACACCGGTGAACAGGGCCTGCCCACCGACCGCCTGCTGTGGTGGACTGGCGACGAAAACCTGATCACCGTCGATGGCGGCAAGAAAGCCACCGTCACCTTCAGCATGAACAACAGCGAGATGAACGCCATTCGCCTGGCCAAGCTGACGGACGAGAACACTGACGCCAACTTCCTCGAATACTCGCTCTACGGCCTGCCGCTGCAAACCCAGCAGACGTTCATGATCATGGTGATGATCCCCATCGGCGTGCTGGTGATCCTGATCCTGCGCAACCTGATCGGCCTGCAGACCCTGGGGACCTTTACCCCGGTGCTGATCGCCCTCGCCTTCCGCGAGACCCAACTGGGTTTCGGGATCATCCTGTTCACGGTGATCACCACCCTGGGCCTGTCGCTGCGCTCATACCTGGAACACCTCAAATTGCAAATGCTGCCACGGCTTTCGGTGGTGCTGACGTTCGTGGTGGTACTGATCGCCGCCATCAGCCTGTTCAGCCATAAGCTGGGCCTGGAGCGCGGCCTGTCGGTGGCCCTGTTCCCGATGGTGATCCTGACCATGACCATCGAGCGCCTGTCCATCACCTGGGAAGAGCGCGGCGCCGGCCACGCGATGAAAGTCGCCATCGGCACCCTGTTCGCCGCGTCCCTGGCGCACTTGATCATGAGCGTGCCGGAGCTGGTGTACTTCGTGTTCACATTCCCGGCGATCCTGCTGATCCTGGTGGGCTTCATGCTGGCAATGGGTCGTTATCGCGGCTACCGCCTGACCGAGCTGGTGCGGTTCAAGGCCTTCCTCAAGGCTGACTCGTAATGTTCGGCTTCTGGAAGACCTGGAAGGCCCTGGAAGCCCGGGGCATCATGGGCATCAACCGGCGTAACGCCGACTACGTGCTCAAGTACAACAAGCGCAGCCTGTATCCCATCGTCGATGACAAGATCATCACCAAGGAACGGGCCATCGCCGCCGGCATTCATGTGCCGGAACTGTACGGGGTGATCTCCACCGAAAAGGAAATCGACAAACTCGACGGGATCATCGGCGCGCACAACGATTTCGTGATCAAGCCGGCCCAGGGCGCTGGTGGCGACGGCATCATTGTGATTGCCGACCGCTTCGAAGGGCGCTATCGCACGGTGTCCGGCAAGATCATCAGCCATGAGGAAATCGAGCACCATATCTCCAGCATCCTCACCGGGTTGTATTCCCTGGGCGGTCACCGTGACCGGGCGCTGATCGAGTACCGCGTGACGCCGGACCAGATCTTCAAGAGCATCAGCTATGAAGGCGTGCCGGACATTCGCATCATCGTGCTGATGGGCTATCCGGTGATGGCCATGCTGCGCCTGCCAACTCGCCAATCCGGCGGCAAGGCCAACCTGCACCAGGGCGCCATCGGCGTGGGCGTCGACCTCGCCACCGGCCTGACCCTGCGCGGTACCTGGCTGAACAACATCATCACCAAACACCCCGACACCACCAATGCAGTGGACGGGGTGCAACTGCCCTACTGGGACGGGTTCATGAAACTGGCCGCCGGTTGCTATGAACTGTGCGGGCTGGGCTACATCGGCGTCGACATGGTGCTGGACCAGGAGAAAGGCCCGTTGATCCTGGAGTTGAACGCTCGGCCGGGGCTGAACATCCAGATCGCCAACGACTGCGGCCTGACCCTGCGCACCCACGCGGTGGAAGCCCACCTGGAAGAACTCAAGGCCCGCGGCGTCGAGGAAACCGTGGAAGAGCGCGTGGCGTTCGCCCAGGCGCTGTTTGGGCATATTCCGCCGGTTGAGGGTTGAAATCCCCCTTGTGACGAGGGGATAAACCTTCTCGCCACAAGGTGTTCACACTCCAAGATTTTCGATGGCCCCATACTTACTCATCTCCGACATCCCTCTAGGAGCAAATCCTACAGAGGGATTACAATCGCCACCCCGCCTGAACGGCTGACCCGCCCCGCCCATGCCAACCTGCTCCGTACACCCGCTGCCCTACCGCGCCAACCCTGCCGAGTATTTCGCGGCGATCCGTCACGCTCCTGGCAGCGTCATGCTCGACAGCGGCCGGCCGAGTGCCGAGCGTGGCCGTTATGATCTGCTCAGTGCCTGGCCGCTGGCGCAGTTGGCGGTGTTGCCGGACGAAAGCGGCACTGACTTCCTGCAACGCTTGCGCATTCAGCTGACACAGCTGGGGCACGCCGTACTACCGGCCACAGTGCAATTACCCTTCGCCGGCGGCCTGATCGGCTACTTGAGCTACGACTTCGGCCGACACCTCGAAGCGCTACCGTCCCATGCCAAAGACGACCTGCAGCTGCCCGATGCGCGTTTCGGCGTGTACGACTGGGCGCTGGTCAGCGATCACCAGGCCGGCACCAGCCAATTGGTGTTTCATCCCCATTGTGGCGAAGGCGAACGCCAGCGCCTGATCGCGCTGTTCAGCCTGCCGGCTGCGCCATCCGTTGATACCTTCAGTCTCGAAGGACCGATGGCCCCCGACCTCAGCGCCGAGGCCTATCGACAGGCGTTCGAACGTATCCAGGCGTATATCCAGGCCGGCGACTGCTACCAGGTCAACTTTGCCCAGCGTTTCCGCGCCCCCTGCCAAGGCGATGCCTGGGCTGCTTACCAGGCGTTGCGCGCAGCTTGTCCGACGCCGTTTTCCGGTTTCCAGAGCCTGCCCGATGGCGGTGCGGTGCTGAGCCTGTCGCCCGAACGCTTCGTCAAGGTCAGCGAAGGCCATGTGGAAACCCGGCCGATCAAGGGCACCCGGCCCCGTGGCACGAGCCCTGGCGAAGACGCGGCCCACGCCGCCGAGCTGCTAGCCAGCCCCAAAGACCGGGCGGAAAACCTGATGATCGTCGACCTGCTGCGCAACGACTTGGGCCGCACCTGCCGCATCGGCTCGGTGCGCGTGCCGGAGTTGTTCAGCCTGGAAAGCTACCCGAACGTGCATCACCTGGTGAGCAGCGTGACTGGCGAACTGGACGCCGATAAGGACGCCCTGGACCTGATCGCCGGCAGCTTCCCTGGAGGCTCGATCACCGGTGCCCCGAAAATCCGCGCCATGCAGATCATCGACGAACTCGAACCGACCCGTCGCGGGCTGTATTGCGGCTCGTTGCTGTACCTGGACGTGCGCGGGGAAATGGACAGCTCCATCGCCATCCGTAGCCTGCTGGTCAAGGATGGTCAGGTATGTTGCTGGGGCGGCGGCGGGATTGTCGCGGATTCGGATTGGCAGGCGGAGTATCAGGAGTCGATTACCAAGGTGCGGGTGTTGCTCGAAACTTTGCAGAATCTTTAGAGCGTCGCCCCCTCCTGGCCTAGTGCAAAACCCTGTGGGAGCGAGCTTGCTCGCTCCCACAGGGTTGATTGGGTTTACAGACTGAGGCTGCGGTTCGAAGCCTTGAGGAATTCCTGCTTCAATTCGGTAAAGCTGTGCACCGCCGGGAACTGCGGGAATTCACGGATCACATTCTCGGGCGCATGGAACAGAATCCCGGCGTCGGCTTCGCCCAGCATCGTGGTGTCGTTGTAGGAATCTCCCGCCGCAATCACCCGGTAGTACAGGCTCTTGAAGGACAGGACCGACTGCCGTTTGGGATCTTTCTGGCGCAGTTGATAGCCGGTCACCCGCCCGCTGTCATCGGTAATCAGACGATGGCAGAGCAATGTCGGGAAACCCAGCTGGCGCATCAGGGGTTGGGAAAACTCGTAGAACGTGTCGGAAAGAATCACCACCTGGAAGCGCTCGCGCAACCAGTCGACGAACTCGATGGCGCCGTCCAGCGGCTTGAGCGTGGCAATGACTTCCTGGATGTCGGAGAGTTTGAGGCCGTGCTCGTCGAGGATGCGCAAGCGTTGCTTCATCAACACGTCATAGTCGGGAATGTCCCGAGTGGTCGCCCTGAGGGACTCAATACCGGTTTTTTCAGCGAAGGCGATCCAGATCTCCGGGACCAGCACACCTTCCAGGTCGAGACAGGCAATTTCCACAAGACACTCCCATTTTTTTGATGTTTATCGGTTGAGCGAACAAAAGGCCTGCCGACTCTAGCCATTCACCGAAGGCGGCGCAACGCACAGGAGCGCGCCAGCCTCGACAGCTTTTGTTACCATCAGCCCCATATAGAGCGCCCAGCGCCACCGACCTGTAGGAAACCGCCCTGATGAGCCCATCGTTTGATGTCGTGGAACTCGCCACGACCTATGCCAACAAGTCCCCGCAGGACATCCTCAAACTGGCCTTCGCCGAATTCGGCGATGACCTGTGGATATCTTTCAGCGGCGCCGAAGACGTGGTGCTGGTGGACATGGCCTGGAAGCTGAACAAGAACGTCAAGGTGTTCAGCCTCGACACCGGCCGCCTGCACCCGGAAACCTATCGCTTCATCGATCAGGTGCGCGAGTACTACAAGATCGACATCGAACTGATCTCGCCGGACTACACGAAACTTGAACCCTTCGTGAAGGAAAAAGGCCTGTTCAGCTTCTACAAGGACGGTCATGGCGAGTGCTGCGGCATCCGCAAGATCGAACCGTTGCGGCGCAAACTGACCGATGTCCGTGCCTGGGCCACCGGCCAGCGCCGCGACCAGAGCCCCGGCACCCGCAGCCAGGTGGCGGTGCTTGAAATCGACACGGCGTTTTCCACCCCGGAGCGCACCCTGTACAAATTCAACCCGCTGTCGCAGATGACCAGCGAAGAAGTCTGGGGCTACATCCGCATGCTGGAGCTGCCCTATAACAGCCTGCATGAGCGCGGCTTCATCAGCATCGGCTGCGAGCCCTGCACCCGCCCGGTGCTACCGAACCAACATGAGCGTGAAGGCCGTTGGTGGTGGGAAGAAGCCACGCAGAAAGAATGCGGGCTGCATGCCGGGAACATCATCGCCAAATCCAAGAGCGTCTGAGCCTCGCACTCTGTACACAAAAATGTCACCACAAGTGGCATTTTTGTGTGCACTTATACTGTTTATGCCCTGAAAAGTTACACACACCTTCCCGCTTCACCTGCACTCCTACCCCCACTGGCGTTCGCCAAAAAATAAATACCTGTTTAAACGGTCAGTTTTAAATCACGGTATTTCAGTTAGTTATTCAAATTCAATAACGAAACGAAATTAGCGCGACGGCCAATAGATCCGTAAATGGCATAAATCTGGCTTGAGTCGACAAGTGTTTTGTATACAACATTTATAAAACATACACACACTTTAGATCCGCAAGCCTGAAGCGCCCTATCCCGTACAGGCTGCAGATGCCCCGTAACCAATGATGCTCACCTGCCGCGACGAAGATTTGTCGAGCCTCGCGCTCATGCACAGTCATCGTGGCACCGAGAATCAGGAGCCTGCCGGAATGCGTACAAGTCTCTCCAATAACATCGCGCTGGATCTGCCCTCCTCCACCACTGCCCTTGATGATAGAACCCCAGCTTCCCTGGCCTTGAGCCCGCGGCTGCACAACAAGGACCTGGCGCCAACCAAGGTCGAGGGGCGGCGCTGGGGTCGCTACAGCATCTTTGCCCTGTGGACCAACGACGTGCACAACATCGCCAACTATTCCTTCGCCATCGGCCTCTATGCCCTGGGCCTGGGCGGCTGGCAGATCTTGCTGTCCCTGGGGATCGGAGCGGCGCTGGTGTATGGCTTCATGAACCTGTCCGGCTACATGGGGCAGAAAACCGGGGTGCCGTTCCCGGTGATCAGCCGGATCAGCTTCGGTATCCACGGAGCGCAAATTCCTGCCTTGATCAGGGCCGTCATCGCCATAGCCTGGTTCGGTATTCAGACGTACCTGGCGTCCGTGGTCTTGCGGGTACTGCTCACCGCGATCCATCCGGGTTTCGCCGACTACGACCACGACTCGATCCTGGGCCTGTCGAGCCTGGGCTGGGTGTGTTTCGTGGCGATCTGGTTCGTGCAATTGGTGATCCTGGCCTACGGCATGGAAACGGTTCGTCGTTACGAAGGGTTTGCCGGGCCGGTGATCCTGGTGACCGTCGCGACCCTGGCCGGTTGGATGTACACCCAGGCCGACGCCACCATTGCCTGGTCGATCCGCGAGCCCCTGAGCGGCGGCGAAATGTGGCGCAACATCTTTGCCGGCGGCGCGCTGTGGCTGTCGATCTACGGCACGTTGATTCTCAATTTCTGCGACTTCGCCCGCTCCTCGCCATGCCGTCGGACCATCATCGTTGGCAATTTCTGGGGCCTGCCGGTGAATATCCTGGTGTTTGCCGGGATCACCGTCCTGCTGTGCGGCGCACAGTTCCAGATCAACGGGCAAATCATCGAAAGCCCGACCCAGGTCATTGCCTCGATACCCAACACCTTCTTCCTCGTGTTGGGCTGTCTGGCATTCCTGATCGTCACCGTGGCCGTGAACATCATGGCCAACTTCGTCGCCCCCGCCTTCGTGCTCAGCAACCTGGCGCCCAAGTACCTGACCTTCCGCCGCGCCGGGTTGATCAGCGCCGCCATTGCCGTGCTGATCCTGCCGTGGAACCTCTACAACAGCCCGCTGGTGATCGTGTATTTCCTGTCCGGCCTCGGCGCCCTGCTCGGGCCACTGTACGGGGTGATCATGGTCGACTACTGGCTGGTGCGAAAAGGCCGCATCAACGTGCCGCAACTGTACAGCGAGGACCCGAACGGTGCGTATTTCTATAGCAATGGGGTCAACCTCCGCGCGGTGGTGGCGTTTATCCCGGCTGCCCTGATCGCGATTATCCTGGCGCTGGTGCCCGGTTTCGACAGCATTTCACCCTTCTCCTGGCTGATTGGCGCTTCGATTGCAGGGTTGCTGTACCTGATCATCGCCAAGCGGCAAGCGTATTACGAAGACGTCAGCGGCGAAGCCATCGCGGTGGATAACGTCAGTCATTGATTGGCCCCCAGCGGCCCGCCAGGTTCGGGTCGCTTATTTTTCTACATCAAGGAGGACAGCTCATGCGAATTCTCGTGGTCAACGTCAACACCACCGAATCCATCACCCAGGCCATCGCCCGGCAAGCCCAGGCCGTGGCCGCGCCCGGCACCGAGATCGTCGGGCTCACGCCGCATTTCGGTGCCGACTCCATCGAAGGCAACTTTGAAAGCTACCTGGCGGCCATTGCGGTGATGGACCGGGTGATGTCCTACGACCAGCCCTTCGACGCAGTGATCCAGGCCGGCTACGGCGAACACGGTCGTGAGGGCTTGCAGGAACTGCTCAACGTACCGGTGGTGGACATCACCGACGCCGGTGCCAGCACCGCCATGTTTCTTGGGCACGCCTATTCAGTGGTCACCACCCTGGACCGCACCGTGCCGCTGATCGAAGACCGCCTCAAGCTCTCCGGCCTGTTCGACCGTTGCGCCTCGGTGCGTGCCAGCGGTCTGGCGGTGCTGGAACTCGAACAGGACCCGCAACGGGCGGTTGAAGCCATCGTGCAGCAAGCCGAATTGGCGGTCAGCCAGGACAAGGCCGAGGTGATCTGCCTGGGCTGTGGCGGCATGGCCGGGCTCGATGAGCAGATCCGCCAGCGCACCGGCGTGCCAGTGGTCGATGGCGTGACTGCGGCGGTAACCATTGCCGAATCCTTGGTGCGACTGGGGTTGTCGACCTCCAAAGTGCGCACCTATGCGACGCCTCGGCCCAAGACCATCATTGGCTGGCCGGGGCGGTTTGCGCGGTGAGTGTTCAATCTTAGATCGAGGCCTACCCATCGCGAGCAAGCTCGCTCCCACAGGTTTTTTGGCGCTCACAAAATATGTGGTGCGACAAAACCAGTGTGGGGGCGCGCTTGCTCGCGATTGAGGGCAACTCGGTCTAGAGCTCAGCTCAAACCGCACTGAACCGCTGCGCCAACCCCTGCTCGGCAAACTGCTCGATGATGAAATCCACAAACGCCCGGGTCTTGCCCGGCAGCAGTTTATGCTCGGCGTAGTAGATGGAAATGTTGCCATCGTCGACGTACCAGTCCGGCAGCACCCGCTGCAGCACACCGGATTGCAGAAAGGGAACAGCTATCGGCATGCTCACCAGCCCGATGCCCAGCCCCTGGGTGGCGGCCGCGCAGTCGGCTTCCGAATCGCTCATGGTCATGCGCGTCTTGAGCGTCAACGGACTGTGTTCCCGACTGCGACTGGTCAGTTGCCAGGAACGAACGCGTCCGGTTTGTGGCGAACGAATCAGGATGCCTTGATGCTGTGACAGATCTTCCGGCTCAACCACCGCAGCGTGGCTTTGCACATAGTCCGGTGATGCAACCAGCACCCGATGGGCCACCGTCAATTTGCGCACCACCACGCCCTGGGGCAGATCGAAACCGCCACCGATGGCCGCATCGAAGCCTTGGCCGATCAGGTCCACCTGGCGGTTATCGAAATGCCAGTCCGGATTGATCGCCGGGTAACGCTGCAAAAACTTTCCCAGCAGCGGCACGACATACAGTCGACCGAACGCCGTGCCCATGCTCACTTTCAAGGTGCCCGCAGGCTGCCCACCGGCGCTGGCCAGGTTGGCAACGGCGTTCTGGATGGTATTGAAACTGGCACCCACTTCTCTCAAGAACAACTGGCCGGCTTCGGTCAGCGTCAGGCGACGGGTGCTACGCTGGAACAGCCGCACGCCCAACCGCGCTTCGAGCTTGGCCACGCTTTTACCCACCGCAGCGGGCGTCACGCTCAAGCGTCGCGCCGCTTCGGCAAAGCTGCCGACTTCGGCACTGCGAACAAAGCATTCGATACTGCTGAAGGTTTCCATATGGGCCATTCCAAACTTTTGGTTTACACAGACTGTATCAACGAGCGTCTACACAGGCGATAACCAACGCTTGATACTCGCTCCATTCCCGCGGCATCACGCCTCGGTATCTTCTGGAGAATAGTTATGAGCACGCAAACACTGAGCGGTAAAGTCGCCTTGATCCAGGGCGGTTCTCGCGGCATCGGCGCTGCCATTGTCAAACGCCTGGCGGCTGAAGGCGCTGCAGTGGCCTTCACCTACGTCAGTTCTGCTGCAAAGTCTGAAGAGCTGCAAAACAGCATCACCGCAACCGGCGGCAAGGCCCTGGCGATCAAGGCTGACAGCGCCGACGCCGAGGCCATCCGCAACGCCGTCGATGCCACGGTCGAGGCCTTTGGCCGGCTGGATATCCTGGTCAACAACGCAGGCGTGCTGGCCATGGCACCGCTGGACGAATTCAAACTCGAAGATTTCGACCAGACCCTGGCCATCAATGTGCGCAGCGTGTTCATCGCCACCCAGGCGGCCGCACGTCACATGGGCGAAGGCGGTCGGGTCATCAACATCGGCAGCACCAACGCCGACCGCATGCCCTTCGCGGGTGGCGCGCCATATGCCATGAGCAAATCCGCGCTGGTGGGCCTGACCAAAGGCCTGGCCCGCGACCTCGGCCCGCGCGGCATTACCGTCAACAACGTACAGCCCGGCCCGGTAGACACCGACATGAACCCGGCCAACAGCGAGTTCGCCTCCAGCCTGATGTCGCTGATGGCTATCGGGCGCTACGGCAACGTCAATGAAATTGCCAGTTTCGTCGCCTATCTGGCTGGGCCGCAAGCCGGCTATATCACCGGTGCCAGCCTGACCATCGACGGTGGTTTCGGCGCCTGATCCGGGTATGCAAAAACGCCGGTCATGGCTTCAACCATGACCGGCGTTCTGTTGTGTTGCGTTGTATCGTCAGGCCCATTCCAGTTCCGGCAAACCACACAGGCTTGGCTGGAACAACCTCAAGGAACGGATGATCGCGTCGGCATGGGCATACTTTTCGTCAGCCATGGCCGAATCGGGAATGGCAATCGCGGTCATGCCGGCGGCTTTGGCTGCCGTCACGCCGAACGGTGAATCCTCGAACACCAGGCAGTCGCGCGGCGCGATGCCCAGGCGACGAGCGGCAGTGAGGAAGATATCCGGCGCAGGTTTCGCCGCGCCGACTTCTGGGTCATCCGCTGTCACGATGAAATCGAACAATGCGAACCAATCCCGGTGCAGAGTGGTTTTAAGCGCGAATGATTGGCTCGACGAACTGGTACCCACCGCAATCGGGATGTTGTGGGCCTTCAAATGCCGCACCAATTCCTCAGCGCCGGGCATCCCCAAGGCATGGGGAAAACGCTCGCGCATCAAGGGCTCGCGGATGACCAGGAACTCCTCCGGAGTGATCGGCAACTCCAGAGCCTGGACGACATAATTGGCCAGGTCCTCAGCGCCTCGCCCGATGATGTTTTGCTTGACGCTCCAATCGAAGGTGCGCCCATAGCGCTCGGCGATGATGGAAGTGACCTCGGTATAAATGCCCTCGGTATCCAGCAACAGCCCATCCATGTCGAAAATCACAGCTTTGATCGGGCCAAACTCTTTTTGCGGTGCATTCATCGCATCTGATCCGTTATCAACACAACATTCCAGGGATGGCTCAGGTGCGGCCAGGGCAGTGTGTTCGCCTTAAAGGATTCAGCAGCATAACGAGAGGGGCTTGGGGCAAGCAACGAGAAATCTAGGTGTCGCAAAAACCCGAGTGCGCCCGCTCTCATTTGTGGCCAGCGTACTACCGCCCTCCTCACAAAGAGCGGCTTGAAGTGATGGCGGCGTTGTTATTGGTCTGAATCGCTGGAATAACTCGAGCTGCCACCCCTGTTGCTGGTGCCAAGAAATCGAGCGGCGCGACGGACGCTCAGCTCGGCTCGCCAGAAGCATCGTCACCAGCGATGTCCGGATCCTCCGGAGTCGCCTCGACATCCTCATCCTCGCTCGATACCTGCTCCACACCGGCCTCATCGTCAGGTGGACGCTGGTCGCGGCCCAGCGGGTTGGTTGGTGATGGCAGCGGGTATTCCGGGGTTTCATCGTTGTCGGGGACGAATGAATCGGCAGTCATACAACCTCCTGGCAGGGGGGATCACCTGCCGTACAGCTTAAAGAACGCGGGCGGTCAGCTTGAGCGGCTTCAATCGTAGGAGTCGTCCTCAAGCTCAGCGTCCTCATCCTCGATCAAGGGAACCTGGGCGTCATCCATCAGCGAACCGGGGTCTTCATTGCCCGGGTCGTTGACGCCCGGATCATTGACGAAGGGAACGCCCGTCGGACCTTTTTCTTCCTTACCTTCAGTTTCCGGCGTCATGGCACACCTCGCGATTGCTGATGGATGTATGAATTTGAGGTGAAGGGAAGCTAAACGTTCCGGGTGATGTTCAGGAACAACAATTATCGTAGCGAGTTGCCCGTCCTGGACCGCTGAATAACAAAAAACCCGGCACAAGGCCGGGTCTTTTCATCAAGCATCCGCTTAACGGTGCTTTCTCTTATGCTTGTGCTTCTTGCCGCCACCCGAATGACCGTCATTGTCATTGGACAGGTTGCTGCCCAATGCGCCGCCAGCCGCGCCGCCAATGCCCGCGCCGATGGTGGAACCGGTGGAGCCGCCCAGGCGGTTACCGACAATCGAACCACCGGCCGAACCCAGGCCGCCACCAATGGCTGCTTCCGTACGGCTGCCCTTGCGCGCACCTACCGCACTGCCGGCTGCACCACCGACACCGGCACCAATCGCGGCGCCTGTGCTGCCGCCCATCTGTTGGCCGACCACGTTACCCAACACACCGCCCAAACCACCGCCAACTGCGGCAGTGCCGTCGCCAGCAGCCATCGCGCCCTGGGCAACCAGAAGCCCAAGCACCAAGGTGGACAAAGTCAAACGCATGATAAAACCTCAAGAATGCCGCATCGGGGAGAGATGGCCGGTGCGCGCGAGCGTCAGTTTACGCTAGATAGCGATCAGCCATACCGGTTGGACAACAAACGGAGAGGGAGTTTTATGACAGGCAAAAAAAAAAGCCCGCTGGGGAAACGGGCCAGGTACTGCTTTCTAACGGATGAGCTGAGACTACGTGCCCGCTTGTGAAAGAAACGTGAAAGAAACTGGCGGTTGGAAAAAGATGAAAAATATTTACGAGACTTTCTTTTTCCTGGCGAAATTCGCCTGAAAAAAAGCCCCGTTCGGTGACGGGGCTGCGCTTGCGGTTATTTCCTGATCGGGACTTTGGGCAAAAACTTGGCCTTTTCCCCTCGCTGCACTTTGGGCACCTTCGTCCTGATGGACTTGATCGGCTCATCACCAAAGTCTGCATGATAGGCCGATTGGCCACACTGCAACCCTTCATTGATCGGATACGCGGCTCCGTTCTCCTCGCTGTACGGTGCTCCCATCGCCTTTCCCCTTTCATCGAGGCCCATACCGGCAACAACCCATTGCCTGAAAAATATCGACCTCATGAAATCAGACTAGTCGGTCATCAACAGACCGGTTATCCCGCAATACCGTTGGCCGACGAATGGAACTCACTGTTTCAAAAAGGAAACACTCACTCCGTACCCAGCATTGTGCGGTTTAAAACCCGAGAAACCTGATCAGCCGAATAAGGCTTGGACAAAAATTCAAAGCCCTCATGACCACTGTGGACCAACTCTTGACTATAGCCAGAGGTCAAGACCACAGGCAGATCCGGGCGACGCTGGCGTAAAGCCCTGGCCAGGGCAACGCCGCTGATGCCGGGCATGACGACATCGGAGAAAACCGCGTCGAATGCCATCGCATCCGGGCCAACCATTTCCAGCGCCTCCTCGGCGTTGGTCACCCAGGCCGTTTCGTAGCCCAGGTCCTGGAGGATCTGGTTGGCAAAACGTCCAACCTCCAGGTTGTCTTCCACGATCAACACCCGGCGCCTACCCTTTTCCAGCACCAGGTGCGTGGTTTCCTCCTTGAGGGGCTCAGGTTTTTTCTCCGGCTCCACTTCCGGAAGGTACAAGGTAAACACCGTCCCCTCGCCCACTACGGTCGAAACATCGACGTTACCGCCGGACTGCTTGGCAAACCCGAACACCTGGGACAAGCCCAACCCCGTGCCCTTGCCCACCTCCTTGGTGGTAAAGAAAGGCTCAAAGATGTGCTCGAGTACTTCTGCGGTAATACCGGTGCCGGTGTCTGCCAGGGCAACGGCGGCAAAAGATTGCCCGGCCCCGGCATGACCGCGGATCGGCGGCATGCCATCACCACAACGGAGCCGAAGCCACAACGTGCCTTGACCGTTCATGGCGTCGCGGGCATTGAGGGCCATGTTGATCAAGGCCGTTTCAAACTGGCTCAGGTCGGCGCGGATGTAACAAGGCCGGTCGCACAACTCGACCTTGACCTGAATTCGCGCCCCCGTAACGGTTTCCAGCATGTCCCCCAGGCTCTGCACCTGCTTGCCCACATCGATGACTTGCGGTTTCAACGGCTGGCGCCGGGCGAATGCCAGCAACTGGCTGGTCAACTTGGCGGCGCGCTCCACGGTCTCGGCAACCGCTGTCATGTAGCGGTTGCGACGCTCGGTGGACAGGTTGGGCATGCGCAGGAAATCAACGGAAGAGCGGATGATCGTCAGCAGGTTATTGAAATCATGGGCCACACCGCCGGTGAGCTGGCCGATGGCCTCGAGTTTTTGCGACTGGCGCAACGCCGCTTCGGTCTGCTTGAGGCGAGTGGTGCGTTCCTCGACCCGCTCCTCCAGCGTCGCATTCAGCTCAGCCAGGGCCGCCAGGCCTTCGCGCACGGCGGCATCCGCACGGGTGCGTTCGATGTGGGCCCAGGAGCGCTCCGTGACTTCCAGCAGCAGCGCCAGGTCGTTGGATGACCAGACTCGGGGAGTTTTATCGTGGATGGCCATCAATGCAGTCAATCGCCCGTTCTTGATCAGCGGCACGCAAATGGTCGCTGCGATACCGATCGCCTGGAACGTGGCCGCTTCATCCGGGGCCAGCTCCGCCTGGTTATCGTTGACCACCAGTGGCTTGCCAGCTCGCAGATTGGCGACCGCCAGCCGACCGAAATCAGCCAACCGATAATGCCCGACGATATGCGGCGAGCCCGCCCTGGCCCAATCGCCGCGGATGGTGAAGCCGTCCTCGTCCTCATCCATGTCTGCATAGGCACAATTGGACAGGTTCAAGTGCGCCGCCAGGATCCGCGTGGTGGTCGCCATGATGTCCAGCGGGTCGGTAGCGTTGGCCACGGCATTGCCAATTGCATCCAGGACAGCCAGGCGTTGGGTCATGAACACCGTCGAGGTGGTCTCGGTGACCGTATCCAGCATGCCCACGACCTTGCCGAACTGATCACGGATGGGGCTGTAGCAGAAGGTGAAATAGGCCTGCTCGGGGCCACCACCGCGCTCGATGACCAGGGGAAAGTTTTCTATAAAGGTCGCTTGCCCATCGAAGGCCGCGCGCGCAATCGGCTCGATATCGCTCCAGACCTCCTGCCACACCTCATCGAACCGCCGGCCCAACGCTTCGGGCTTGTTGCCGAGGATCGGCAGGAACGCATCGTTGTACAACGTGATCATGTCCGGCCCCCACACGATGGCCTGGGGGAAATGCGAGGCAAGGCTCAGCGCTACGGTGGTCTTCAGCACATCGGGCCACTGTTTCGGCGGCCCGAGCGGGCTGGCGTCCCAATCATGGCGGCGCACCCGCTCGGCCATCTCTCCATAGCTTTGCAGCCAGTCTGTCATTGCGATCGATCCTTCTCTGCCGCCAATACAATCAGGGGGAAGCGCTTGTGACCTCAAGCCGGGTCGTATTATCCCGCGTGGAATGGGAATGCGCGATTGGATTGTGGGCTATGGAGAGCTGTAATTGGGGGTGAATGGCGAAATGGGGTGATGGGACTACAGCAATGTCCTACATATCGTTGGGAGTCGCTCTGCCTATCAATCTATTGTGTGTTTTTTGTGATGGCATCTTATAGTCTAGCCGTCGCCCAGGCGCCGGTTGGTTTTGGCGACTCGATCGACAAGAACCAATGGCCACCTTGCGGTGAGTTCTGGTGCTGCGCACTCTGATCAAGGAAGAAACGACATTGAAGACAGCTTTCGGCGCCCTATCGCTGGCCTGCCTGACAACCATCGCATTTGCTGACGAAAACCCCATCGGCTTCCAATCTTCCACACTGCCGGATCCACACAATGGCCGCGCACTGGAGATGGTCGTCTGGTACCCGAGTACGACCACCGCAACCCCACAACTGATCGCCGATAATGCAGCGTTCGTCGGTGCGTCTGCCGTACGTGACGCGCCGCCAACTGCCGGCGAACATCCTTTGGTGGTGCTCTCCCACGGATACAGGGGTAACTGGAGCAACCAGATTTGGTTGGCCAGTTCCCTGGCCCAGAAGGGGTACATCGTCGCCGCCATCAACCACCCCGGCAGCACCACCCATGACCGCAGCCCCCAAGCAGCGGCGCAGTTATGGCTGCGGCCCGTTGATCTGCGCCGAGCCATTGATAGCGTCACGACTCAACCCGAAAAATTTGGCCGCGTCACCAATGGCCAAATTGCCGCAGTAGGCCATTCACTCGGCGGCTGGACTGCCCTGGAGATCGCCGGCGCTCGTTTCGATCCGGAGCGCTTCGCCCAAGACTGCAAAGCCCACCCGCAGCTGTCCGGTTGCACCGTTTACGAAAAGATGAACCCCGCTGGCACCTCAGAGGCAATGGCCGCGCTGGCCGCCGATTGGCGCGATAAACGCGTTACTGCGGTGGTGACATTGGACCTGGGCCTTTCACGTGGCATGACCGATGAAAGCTTGGCCGCGCTGCCTGTCCCCGCTCTGGTGATCGCTGCCGGCGTGCCATCGCGCGAACTTCCCGCCGAGTTGGAGTCTGCCAACCTGGCCAAGCGCCTTTCACCGGCGACAAGCCGTTACGTCGAGATCAGCGACGCAAGCCATTTCAGCTTCATGTCGATGTGCAAACCTGGTGCGCAGGGGATGCTCGAAAAGGAGGTGCCGGGAGATGGGATCATTTGTCGGGATGGGGATGGCGGGCGCGCACGAGGGGTGATTCAGCAGCAGGTTGCATCATTGATAGCAGAGTTTTTGGCGCAGTCCGCTGGGCACAAAGAAGGCCGTTTGTGAACGGCCCCATCCTCGTCGAGGATATGCCTCTTTCCCAATAGTTTGCGACTTAACTATCCTACGTCTCCACCCCAAAACGGATTCGCCAAGATGTATCTGCGTTCAAGCTTGTTGTGCTTGTGCTTTTTCAGCGGTCTGAGCCAGGCAGCGGTTAACTGCTCCGCCCTGGCGGAAAAGATCTCGGGAACGGTGCCTGAGTTTCATCCGTCAGTGCAAGGCAAGGTCATTGGCACCGGACGCCTGCACTTTCACGAAGCGCCAGATGAAGCCTGTGCCAATAAGAAGATTTTCGTAATACCCGGCGACTCCCTCACCATTTACTCCAGCCTTGAAGACGAATCATGGCTGGAAGTGAATTTCATCGCCAAGAGTGGCGACGACTATACCGGTTGGGTAAAGGCTGATCGGGTCGAGATTGGCGTACCTTACGGAGCGCCAGCGGACGATGTCGACGACGCGCCGACGGGGGATGCCCAATAATTCAAAATGGGTGTCCCCTTTTTCCATTTTTTTGAAGCGCAGGAGGAGCCATGACGGGTCCGTTAGAAGGGAGCGGGCTATTGCCGGCCAACACACGTGGCGACCTCGACGAGGCTGATGGCACGGGTTTCGCCGCCTGGGCTCGCGTCTGGGCGGAGCTTGGCGTCAGATGTGCGTCGCGAGAGACGTACGAAGAACTCATTCGACACTACTGCGAGCCGCACCGCGCTTACCACAACCTCCAGCATCTGAAGGAATGCCTCCAGGTACGCCAATTCGTCAATGCTGCCTGCCAGGCCCCCGCCGAAGTCGACCTCGCACTCTGGTTCCATGATGCGATCTACGACCCCCTTCGCAGCGACAACGAGTTGCGCAGTGCGCAATGGTTGGACGACGTGGCACGCGATAGCGGCCTGGGCGATGAAACCCGACGCAGGCTTTACGACCTGATCATGGTGACGCGACACGACGGTGCTCCAGCGTCGACAGACGAAGCGGTGCTGGTGGACACGGATCTGGCGATCCTTGGGGCACCGTTCGAGCGGTTCGAGGAATACGACCAACAAATTCGCCGCGAGTACCGATTTGTGCCTCTGCCTATTTACCGCCAAAAGCGGCGCCAGGTCCTTGAAGGCTTCCTGGCGCGCGGGCGCATCTATACGACCGCACCGTACTTCGACGCATTCGAGCAGCGGGCACGGGCAAATCTTGCTAGCGCCATCGACCGCCTCGACTGAAGACCGGATTCAAGTGGAAGGAATATTCACCTTCGCCGGTGCCTGATCACGATTACCGGCGTCATTCGAAAAATCGGGATTTATCCACCGATCAGGCTTCAAATCAGCCTATCCACTACTCTCGCGTTCCACAGCTCCCGATATCGCTCCCGCCAACTCGGACTGCCCTTATCCAACCACTCCAACGTCGCCTCAATACTCTCAGGGCTGATCATGAAGTGATTGATATGCTCCTCGATCCGCTCCTCCGATAGAAACAGCGAGTCCAAGTAGCCATTGAAAGAATCCGCCAACACCACGTACTCATCGCCCTGCTGACGGCGCCCAGTCCAGGCGGGTAAGCCCGCCACCATCGCCGCCACCTCCTGGCGCCCTTCCCGCAGGTCCAGCAGCAAGATACTCGCGCCGCCGTCGCGACCGATCGGCAGCAATCCCGTTGCAGGGAACCCGGGCTGAGCCCGTAGTTGCTCCAGTTCAAAGGGGTTGGATTCATACTCTTTGTCCGGGTCCAGCCCGTACAGCGAAAAGCTGAGCAATTCCTCATCGCCATTGGCGAGCGTGGCCAGCACATCGTATTCCACGTAGGCGCCGTTGCAGGTCTTGAGGAACTGGCGATAGTCGTCCGGCAAGCGGGCGCCCAGGCTGGCTTCCAGTTGCGCGATGGCCTGGTCGGTGGCGCCTTCACGGGTGTCTTCGAGGATGAGTCCGCGGTAGTCAGTCATTGATATCTCGAAAGGTATTGGGTGGGACGGGGTGCCAAACCTGGCGACCGTTCACTTGGGGCATTTTGTGGGGGCGACCCCATTCGGTATCACACCACGCTCGCCCGATGCAGGCTGCTCATATGCCCCACTCCCGCCGCCTTCAAACGGCTCACCAGATCCTCCCGCGCCGCTCGCCCACCGCAACGGACGTATTCCAGCTCCGCCGCCGTGATCAATACCACCGGTACCAATCTAACCGGGGACAACGGCATGTCATCCAATTGAGTAGGAAAATCTGGCTCCGGGGCGCCGAGCAGTACGCCGGTGGAGTCGTCATCGGTCACGAAGAGTTTGGGCAGTTGATCGCTCATGTGATGCGACTGGCTGAGCCCGGGAAGTTCGAGGGATAGCGCGCCGTGTTGTTCCAGTTGGTGGGTGATCCCTCCTGCCTCGGCCACTGTCCTGGCAACATGCTCTACCAACTCGAAGGCCCAACTGCGCTTGAATGGATCGACCTCACCTACAGGGCCATAAGCGTGCTCGGGGATATCTGCGGTTTCGACGAACAACTCCATCTCGAAACCATTGCCCATTCCCTCTGTATCATCGAATGGATCTGACAGGCCTTCAGTGGCGAGAATGACTGTGGTGCCACGGCGAACCACTCGGTAGGCCTGACGGGTCGAAGGCCAATACGGACCACCGGAAAAGCTCGGACTGATCAGGTATGAAAGGACATCCCGCTCGACCGTGCCGACGGAACGCCAATGACGATCCAGGCACGCTTCGCCGGCTTCTCGGAGGGCCAGATTGGCTGCTTCTGCCTCGGTCAGGTTGCCAAGCTCGTGGGATGGCGGCGCGGGCTGGTCATCTTGGGTTTCAGGACCTTTCAATGAACCGAGAAGCTTCTTGAAGAAATTCATGGGCGTTCCTTGCTGGATTTTCGCTCAGCCTCACCCAGGTCAGCACTCGCTGATCCGATGGCAGGCGTTGGGCGCATTGTGGCGTGTTGGCGTTGATATGAAAACGCGGGCAGGCACTTGCAGGCAGTTTCGACGAACGGCGTGACAATCAGGCTATACACCGTCAGGTAGCGCTGGTGGTCCTGTTCTCCGGTGCCGAAACGCAAGCGCTCAGGCTGCGTGCTGGTGACATAGAGCGTGCCGAACATCCAGTCCCACAGCGACAGGTTGACGCCGAAATTGCGGTTGAAATGCCGGGGTGCATCGCTGTGGTGGATCTGGTGCTGGGCCGGACTGTTCAGCACATGTTCCAGCACCGGGCCAAAGGACAGCCAGACATGGGTGTGACGCAAATTGGCCGCAAGGCTATTAAAGATGAACACCAGGTACGTCACGCCGAACAAGGTATAGCGGCTGACCTCACCGCCGCAGGCATACCAGAAGCCACCCGCGAAGAGCCCCAGGCACGCGGTGACGCCGAGCTTCTCGACGATCTTCTCCACAAAGTGCACCCGGCTCGCCGTGGCCGGTACCAGCACCGGTGCCGAGTGATGAACCTTGTGAAACGCCCACAGCCAGCGTGAATGAAAAGCCCGGTGCGCCCAGTAGTGGACGAAATCCTTTACCAGAAACACCCCCAGCCCGTAGAGCAACGCGAGCGAAAGGTTCTCCCCCAGGCGCGGGCGAGCCCCCCAGAGATTGCTGAAAAAAGCTGCGTAATCTCCAGAGCGCAGGATGTACGGATCCACCAGATGGACGATGGGCAGCACGAGAGCAATCTTGAGAATGGCCCGCACGAAGTAATAGCGATAATCCAGCAGTGCTGAACGATGCAGATGCACCCGGCTGCCGCCCATGAATTGCCAGAATGAACTGGCGTTGGTCAGGCCGCGACGTTTTCTGTGACGGAACAAGCCATAAGCAACGCCGTAGGAGGCGCAGAGAAACAGGATCCCGAGGCGGCCGTTCAAGTTGAAAATGCTGAAGAACTGATCGGTGATCGGGGCGATGACCCACTGAATCAGGTGCTGATAGACAAGGGAAAAAGCATCCACGAAATGCCAGCCTCGGTTGAAGGACAGGCATTGTAAATCAATCGCGTTCAGGCTTGCTGTGACGTCTACGACACTGATGCAGCTTTCTGTCGTTCCCAAGCCCGTTTTATGGCCTCGATGCTCGGCACAAACCTGGACATATGCCGTATCCCCACGACGGGTACCTTACGACTGCCAAACGTTTCATGACCAAGCGCTTGCGACTGGGCGGGGCGGCGAGCAGTTCGAAGGCACAGTCGAAGGGTCGGGATGAGAAATCACCGATGGACAGGTCTTGGAGAACATCAAGAATAAAATCGCGAGTTTTCAGCGGCATGTTTCCATCCAATGGTCATAGCAGCAAAGGCATCGGTGTCTCTCGCCTGCCCTGACACTCCGTCGGGGGTCAACTCAATCTCTGGTAACTCATGAACGTCAGGTTTTCAATAGCGTACATATACTCAGAGAATCCCGCGCGCGACTCATATGAATGAGCGCTGTTCTTCGACTGTCCGCAGAAATTCGCTCCTCGATAGCAAAGGGTAAGAAACCCAGTTTTGGATAAAGCAGCAAACCCGCCGTATTTTCATTGAAGCAAGAGATCTGCACCTGCGTGGCGTTATAACGATCAAACGCCAGGGCCGTCATCGTCTCCACGAGGAAAGTCGCAACACCTTGACCTCGTGCCTCTTGGGCAACGATGACATTGCCGATACAGCAAACTCCCCCCGTTTCGGCCCGGTAGAAGTTGGCAAAGCCCACAATGCCGTCATCTGTCTCCACGACCGTCGAGTCGAATCGTTGAGTGATGGCGTTGGAGAGTTGAGTCTCAGTCAGAGGGTATTGAGCTTTCGGGAACATATAAAACAGTTCCTGAGCATTGAGCGGAAAACGGCAGATAGTTTTGACGTCATCAGCCTTCACTGGCCTGTGTCGCAATATCATCATGGGTCCTTGAGTTCTATGCGTCCGGCATTCTAGCGCACCTGGATTTGCTCAGACATCTGACCCGATCACGGCTTCTGGCCGAATGGTTGTTCATTCGCTCATGCCCCCTGGCTCTTGCGGCAACGCTTTGCCCATCTCGGCAAGCGCGTACCCCCAACCATTGTGGCGACGGGGTCAATGCCCCGTTAAAGAGAGGCCTACGCCAATGGCCCGGCTTTTGTTCTGCTTCTCGGCTACCCACCAAGGAGTACCAACATGATAGGAAGCACCTTACGTTCACTGCCGTACGTGGATAACCTCAGAAAGGCCTTGGAGAGTGGCACAGCGACTGCCGGCAGAATTCAGGTCACAAACGCAACGCCGGAAATCCAGCCCGGCTCGACGAAAACTTTCGCGATACACAACGGGCTCTTGAACAACTGGCAGCCAGCTCTAAAGCTGCGTAGGCCGATTGGGATCGGCCTCTGTTTGTCACGCTGTTGCTGTTAATAAGCTATCTGCGGTCATCCCCGAAAAACTCACCTCCACCGGCCCAATGAGAAAGACCGGCCCCACACCATCCCACTGAACCGTCACACTTCCACCGTCACACTCAACCTCAACTGAACTGTCCAACAAGCCACGCCGAATACCGTTGACAGCAGCACCACACGAGCAGGAACCAGAACCCTGCGCAACACCCGCTCCACGCTCCCATATGCGTAACCGGATATGGGAGCGATCAATGATCTGAACGAAATGAACGTTGGTCTTGAGTGGAAATAGAGCGTTGGTTTCGATTGCCGGTCCGATCGTCGCGATATCAATGGCGGCCAAGTCATCTACAAAATAGGTGCAGTGCGGATTTCCCATGCTGCAGGCCGCAGGGCCGCCTGCAAGTGGCAAAGCAGCGGTGTCCAGCTCCCGGGCCAAGGGAATGTCCGACCAGCCCAAAAGCGGCAGTCCCATGTCGACAGCAATTTCGCCGTTTGCCATTCGCTCGCAGGTGAGCAGACCACGCTTGGTACGTAGCGTTATCGAAGTAGTACTTGATTCGCGCATGAGCATATCTGCGGCACCTCGTGTTGCACTGCCACAAACATCCAGCGCGGAACCATCTGCATTCCAGAACATCACGCGGGCGTGCGCATCGTCGCAATCGAGCAGCACCGCGAGTTGATTGAAGCCAACACCGCGGTTCCGATCCCCCATTCGCCGAACCAGGGCACTTGTGATGGGGTTGGCTGAATCCCGCGAGTCGACGATCACGAAATCATCGCCATTGGCATGCATCTTGTGAAAGTTCAGCGGCATGCAAACGCTCTACTGGAAATAGAAATGGAATTCCCGTCAGGGTCTTTGGCGTTGGCGAAGGAATAACCGTCGGCCTTGTGCGTAGCGCCAAACTTCAGGCCTTGGGCCTCGCACTGTTCCTTGAAGCCCTCGACGTCCTGGGTATCAAAGACAAGCTTGACGGTGACTTGTCCTGTTTTAACGCTCTTCCCTGCCGGGTGAACCATCAGAATCGCGCCACCGTTTGCAGGCCTCAATTCGGTGACACGATCATCGGCCTGTTTTTCACAGGCAAAGCCGAAATGACGCGCGTAAAAATCACAGGTCGCTTGAACGTCCCGGACGTACAGCATGATTCGATTGAGTAACGGTTGCATGTTTTCTTCCTTGATTGTTGCTGACGATAAAGTCTTGGTGTGACATCAAGACCACTCACATCGGTGGCTCACGCCTCATTCACTCAATGAGACCTGGGCACAGGTCTTCTCTCAAGCCATTCCTCACGCGTCATTTCCCAAACCTCCTTAAGCGACGACCCACTCACAAAATCCCCCCGCTGCGTCGCAATCATGCGCATGCCTTCATGCTCCGAAACTTTACGTGAAGCATGATTGCCCACCGCCTTGGGCACTTGCATGACGGGGCGCTCCAACACTTCAAACCAATAGGCGTTGATCACCTCGCAGGCCTCGCGCATATAACCCTTCCCCTGCCATTGGGGCGCCAGCCAGAAACCTCGATTGTTCCCAGGCTGGTCATACAGGCTGATGCTGCCGATGCTGTGTGCAGGATCTTCGCCAAGGCGGATCATCCAATGCCATTCACGCCCCGCGGCAATGGCAGGCAGTGCCAGGTCGCGAACGTAAGTCAGCGCACCGTCATCCGGGTAAGGCCAGGGCACGCGGCTGTCCAGATAACGGACCACTTCCCAATGGGGAAACAACTGTTGAATCGCCGCTGCATCTGTCAATTCCAAGGGCGTCAGGATGAGGCGACGGGTTTGGAAAGCGGGGATGTTTTCCATCATGAAGCTCCTTTTCAAACGTTATGGCGTCCTTGGCAAACAACGCTAAAAGTTATCCGTCACCTTGCACAGTTTGCTTTCCTTCAAGGGTGAAGGGGAAAACGTGTCGGTCCCCACGGGCGCTTGTTGGAGCGTCACAGCACACTTATAAAGCCCTGCGGCGTCCAACTGGTAATCCACGCCTGCCTTGGGGACAAAGCTGAACATGTTGTAGCAGCGAGCACCGATGTAATGAAAGGCAATGGGCCGGCCGGCTGGCACTGACAGCTCAGTCATAACCATAGAAGATGGGGGCTCGCCGGTAACCGGCATGCCCAGGCTTTCTCCGTTGCGATTAGCGTAGCCATCCCGGAACGCCACCATGACGCCTGCACCCGGCAGGCGGAAGTCGACGCAATCGGACTTGGGCACGCCCCTGACCATGCCGTCGCTGATTACCCGCAGGCGTGCGGTCTCGCCACCGTCAGGCGTTGAATAGGGCGTGGAAAAAGAGCGGACATCCGTCAACGCGCCACATCCGCTGAGCAGGGCCAGGATGCTGACGCCCAAGGCACGTAGCAGCACGCGGAACGACATGTTGCGCAGGCAAACGTTAATCCGGAAGTTGAGGGGGCGCGGCGGTTGGCTCACGATGATGCTCCATGCGGGTCAGATATCCAGAAGCAACGACGATGAAGAAGGTCGTGCTGTCAGCGCGGGATTTTATAGAGGGTTCGAGGGCTCGCTGCAATGCCTGTCCTGACCTGGAGCAGTTGCCAGTCAATGGGAGGGAGAACCGGCTTGATGATCAACGCCCACACAAATATCGCCGCCGGGTTGACCCTTGCCGTGGTCTTGTTCGCGACACTACTTGACCTGTGGTTTCGTCATCGGATGCCCGCGCCCCGATCAGCTCAGCAATCAATCCAAACGGCGACATGCATAGGCTTGGGTTTGATAGGGGAACTCAATAATTTCACGCCCTCGCAAGGATGGGTGAGTGTCGATAAGCTGCTGCAACTGCTCGGTCACCTTCGCCCTTTCGGCAGGAGGCAGGGCGGCGATGAAGCTCACCGACAGGAACCGATCGATGATGACTTCCTTGGCAGTACCTGAGTGTGTGTATTGGAAGCAGGTCAGCTCGGGAGCCGAGAAATAGTTTCCGGTGAAGGGTGACCGCCACGCCCCGGTGTGAAAACGCGGAGCATCGCCTTCGTACGGAGTAATGATGTCAGTGATAGCTGCCACCCAGTCGACCGTCTCATCACGTACGTTCCAGATCAGCCCCAGTCGACCGTTCGGTCTGAGCACTCGGTGAATCTCGGCCAGAGCCTTTTCATTGGCAAACCAATGGAAGGCCTGGGCACATACCAGCGCTTGCGCTGTTCCAGATCCGAACGGAATACATTCAGCCGTCCCCTCCACGATCCCGACGTCCGGTAAACTTTTGGCAAACTCGGTTCGCATGGCCTCAACAGGTTCGACTGCAACAACGTCGATCCCCATGGACTTCAACAATCGAGTGAATTTGCCAGTGCCGGCCCCTAAATCGATAACCGCCGATCCCGGAAGAACGCCTAACTCTTTGGTCAGCCAGGTACTGAGTTCGGCTGGGTAGCTAGGGCGCCCTGCTGCATAGGTGTTGGCTTGCGATGAGAAGCCGATCTGGGCGACCTCTTGGATTTTTGCCATGAGCCATGACCTCACAATTGTCCTACCCCTTGTCGGGGTCTTTGACTGTCTTTCTACGGCCTTCGAAGCCGCCACTGGCCTTTTTCATTATTTTGTTTTTTTACTGCACGGGTAAGCACAGACCATCACAACACCATAGACCTTACCTCTGCTTCTGGCTCAACACAGCAAACTCATCGACTGGCCGTCGCGCAACCTTCCTGAAGTGCCCCCTCACCCCGTCACACACCCCTGCGGCACTTTCCCAGCAAAACTATCCACCAGACTCGCCACCACCATCTCCCCCATCCGCGTGCGGGTCTGCAACGTCGCACTCGCGCGGTGCGGTTGCAGCACCACCCGCTCATTGCCAAACAGCGCCTCGGGCACGTTCGGTTCATCGACAAACACATCCAGCGCCGCGCCGGCGATGTCACCGGTGCTGAGTGCCGCTACCAGGTCGGCCTCGTTGACCAGTTTGCCCCGGGCCACGTTGATCAAGTAGCCCCCTTGCCCAGGGCTTGCAGCACCTGGGCGTCGATGATGGCTTCGGCCTTGTCGGCGGCGGCCGCGAGGATCAGGGCGTCGCTGTCGCGGGCCAGTTGTTTGAGGTCGGCGACGAAGGTGTGGCTCACATCACTCATCGGTTGCAGGTCGGTGTAACTGATCGAACAACCGAACGCGGCGGCGCGGGTGGCCACGGCGCGGCCGACCCGGCCCATGCCGACGATACCGATGCGCATGCCGGACACTTGGCGGGCCAATGGCAGCGGTGCCAATGGCGTCGGGCTGTGGGGCCATTGGCCTGAACGTACGTAGCGATCACTCGTGCAGAGGCCGCGGCACACGGCGATCAATAAGCCGATGGCCAGGTCGGCAACGTCCTCGGTCAGCGCGCCGATGGTGGCGGTCACGCGGATTCCGCGATCCCTGGCGTAGGCCAGGTCAACGGCATCGGTACCGACGCCGTTGACCGCCACCACTTCCAGTTTGGGCAGTTGCGCCATGAGCGCCTGGCTGATGCCGGTATGGCCGCCGGTGATCACGCCGCGAATGCGGGCACCGTGCTCCTGCAAATACGCCGGTTTGTCAGCTTGTTCGAAATAGCGCCGGACCGTGAATAGCTCGCTGAGCCGAGTGTTGATTTCCGGGATCAGGATCGGGCTGAGCTGCAAGACTTCTGGCTTCATACAAACCTCGTGTAGCGAATAAAAAAACCGGCTCAACCGCGACCGGCAAAAGGCATGGCCGTGGCCATGACCGTCATATTCAAAACGTTGGCCGACAACGGCAGGCCGGCGATGTAGCGCACCGCATCGGCCACGTGCTTGACGTCCACCATCGGTTCCACCGCGATAGTGCCGTTGGCCTGGCGCACGCCTTTGGTCATGCGCACGGACATTTCGGTGAGGGCATTGCCAATGTCGATCTGGCTGCAGGCGATGTTGTACTCGCGCCCGTCCAGGGCCAGGGATTTGGTCAGCCCCAGCACCGCGTGTTTACTGGCGGTGTAGGCGCTGCTGAACGGCCGCGGAGTGTGGGCCGAGATCGAACCGTTGTTGATGATCCGTCCGCCCTGGGGCTGTTGCCGGCGCATCAGACCGAAGGCGCCACGGGCGCAAAGGAAAACGCCGTTGAGGTTGGTGTCGATCACGTTTCGCCACTGTTCGAACGTCAGTTCGTCCAACGGCACAGCGGGGGCATTGACCCCGGCGTTGTTGAACACCACGTCCAGGCGTCCGTAGACCTCGGCGATGGTTGCAAACAATGCATCGACACTGACTGGGTCGCGCACATCGGTGGAGACCGCCAGGGCTTCGCGGCCCTGGCTGGCCGCCAACTCGGCCAACGCCTGCAAGGGCTCTGGCCGGCGGCCGGCCAATACCAACGTGTAGCCGTCTTCCATCAGGCCCAGGGCCACCGCACGGCCAATCCCGCTGCCAGCACCGGTCACCAAAGCCACTTTCAATGTGTTCGACATGCTGTTCCTTCCTCTCTCGAATCAGTAAGACGAGCGTCGGACTCAAGGTCGCTGACCGACGCGCATTTGCAGTTGGCCGATGCCATCGATGCCGGCGCTGATGACATCGCCGGGCTGTAGCGCATCGACGCCGGCCGGGCTGCCGGTCATGATCAGGTCGCCTGCTCGCAACGCCACCGACTGGGAGATGCGGGCGATGACTTCACTGACCGACCAGATCTGACTGTCGAGGCTGTCGCGCTGGCGCTCTTCGCCGTTCACGTTCAGCCACAACTCACCTTCGGGATGCCCCGCCCGCGAGACCGGCACGATGGCGGTCATTGGCGCGGCGCCGTCGAATACCTTGGCGCCCTCCCACGGCAAACCGTTGCGCTTGGCCATGCGCTGGACATCGCGCCGGGTCAGGTCCAGACCCGCAGCGTAGCCCCAGACATAGGCCAGCGCCTGGCTCTCGGGGATATGGGCGCCGCCCTCACCGATGGCCACGACCAATTCGATTTCGTGAACGAACTCCTCGGTCAGCGATGGAAACGCCACTTCACCGACCGCCTCTACCACGCTGCTGGCCGGTTTCATGAAGAACACCGGCGGCTGGCGGGACTGGCCCTGGGTGTCTGGCCAGGGATAATTGCGGCCAACGCAAAAGACTCGCCCAACGGGAAACCGCTGCTGGGTGCCGACCACCGGCAGGGTCACTGGCAGGTCCGGAGTAAAGACGTACTCAAGCATATTCATCCTGGTAAAAGTCCTGATAGAAGCGTCAGCGTACGGCGGCAATCCTTGGTGAAGTTGGAGGAATGCCGCCTCGTGTTGGAGAAAAACAGCTTTTTTCGGGCTCAGCGCACCTTGAGTTCAATGCGGTACAAACGGCCGAGCAGCAACGAATAGGACAAGGTGCCAATCAGCGCCACGCCACCGATGAACCAGAAGGCCAAGGCGAATGAGCCGGTCTTGTGGACAATCGCGCCAATCACGATGGGGGTGACGATGCCACCGATATTGGCGGCCAGGCTGGTGATCCCGCCGGTCAGGCCGATCAGTTCCTTGGGGGCAACTTCCGACACCGCCGCCCACGAAGACGAAGCAATGCCTTGGGCGAAGAAGGCGATCGTCAGCACGGCGATGCAGATCACGTTCGAATCGGTGAAATTCACCAAAACAATGGACATACCCAACATCGACCCGACCACCAACGGCAACTTGCGGGCGAAGGACAGCGAATAGCCGCGGCGGATCAGCAAGTCGGAAACGATCCCGGCGAGCAGAATGCCCACCGTCGCCCCCACGAACGGCAGCACGGCGAAGATCCCGGCTTTGATCATGGTCAGTTGACGCTCTTCGATCAGGTAGGTGGGGAACCAGGTGAGAAAGAAGTACAGCGCCGACGTGCTGGCGAACTTACCGATGCAAATCGCCCAGACCTGCCGATAGCTGAACAACTCGGCGATCTGCCGCCAGTTGAACCGGGTGCGTTCCTGACTGCTCTTGACCAGCCCTCCCCCGGCCTCGATGTACTTCAACTCTTCCTTGCTGACTTTCTTGCAGTTCATCGGGTCGCGATACAGGAACAGCCAGGCCACACCGAAAACGATGCCGAGTGCGCCAGTGCTGTAGAACACATGACGCCAGTCGTAGGTGGTCGCCAGCCAGAGCAGCGCACCGGTAAACAGCGCCGTCCCCAAATACTGACCGCACACGTAGATGCTGCTGGCCAAGCCCCGTTCCCGCGCCGGAAACCACACCGTGACCGCACGGCTGTTGGCTGGAAATGCCGGTGCTTCCATCGCACCGACGGCCAGGCGCAGACCGAACAGCGAAGCGAACCCCGTGGCCAAACCTTGGCACACGGTAACGGTCGACCAACTGATCAGCGATACCCCGTAGGTGAACCGGGAACCGAAGCGATCGGCAATGAATCCGGCAGGCACCAATGCGATCGCATAAGTCCAGGCGAACGCGGAAAAAATCAGGCCCATTTCGATCTTGTCCAGGCCCAGGTCCTTGGCCAGGAACGGCGCGGCAATCGAAATATTCACCCGGTCGATGTAGTTGATGATCGTCGCAATCAGCAGCAACGAGAGCATGAACCAACGCCGACGCGATGGCAGTCGCCCGGGCACTACGGCGTCCCGGGCGCTGGCAATCACCGGCGCTGCGGTGGTCTGGGAGGTGTGGGAATTCGACATGGAAAACCTCGTTATTGTTAGAAGCGTCGAAATGTTTACGAGCAGCCGAAGCCATTGCCCTCGATACCGGGGCAGAAGCAATCGCTATTGGAATGGGAGGCGCGGACAGCGGGTGTCAGGTGTTCGAAAACACTCTGCAACAGGATCTGTCGAGGGAGACGGCGGGAGGGTCAGCGAAGAATCGAAACAGCTTCATGATGTGCGCACCTTTTTGGATTTGTTTTTGGATACGGGTCGGGTTGCGTGGCTCCAACAGTGGTCGTACAACCATCCAAAATCAACCGAGGTGTTAGATCATTTTTCCCGGAAGAAACTGCGACGCAGACACCTGTCCAAAAAAATCAAATCTGCAGTTTTTTCCTTTTTCCGTGAAAAACAAAAATAACAATTTGATTTTTAATAAAAAAATACCATTCCTTACCTGTGTTTTTTTGGACAAGCCCCCTTCCTACGCAGGAGGCAGAAAATTCACCTGCCGCGCCTCGTCATCGTATAAGTTCTTGAAAATCGGCCAGATGCGCCGTCACAATCCTCATCATAGTCATCGCCATGTACCTGTAGAGGATTCCCAGGAGATGCCATCACCGAGCCGAGTCCCCACCTACGTCATGCAGCAACGCAGCGAATTGACGGACTTTTACATCCGCGACAAAAAGGGCCGACGCGCCGAAACCAGCCCGCATCGCCACGAGTACTTCCAGATCCAGATCAACCTCGGCGGCGACACCGTGCAGCACATCGGTAACGTCGAACGGCCGTTTCCGCGCAACACCCTGGCCTTCATCCTGCCTCACCGCGTGCATGTGATTCCGCACCCGGCCGACAGCAACTTCATGGTGATCAATTTTTCCCAGACCTTCCTGCTGCCGCATTTGCAGTGTGACCCTATGGATCTGGAAGAGGTCTCGATTCTCCTGGCGCCCGAGCTGTCGCCGTTCCGCTTCCAGGAGCACCTGGACTTCATTCTGGGCGATGCGGATTTCGCCAAAGTCTGCGCCCTGATCGAACAGATGCGGGTCCTGGACGAGAACCGTCAGTTCGGCACCCGCGAGATGCTCAAGGGCTTGTTGCTGCAATTGATCGGCAGCGTCTGCGCCTTGTATGCCGAGCCGCTCAAGCGCCTGGCCGAAGAAAACGCCGCTGAAGTCAGCCGACGCGACGCGCTGAGCAGAATGTCCGAATACCTGCGCAAGAACATCGCCGACCCCGACCTCAACCTGATCAAGGTGGCTGCCGCGACGTACTTGTCCCCCACGTACCTGACTCACTGGCTGCGCAAGGAAATCGGCAAGACCTTCACCGAACTGGTGCTCGAACGCAGGATGCACGCGGCACGTAATTATTTACTCAACGGCACGCGTCCGGTGGGCGAAGTGGCGAGGTTGTGCGGGTTTGCCGACGAGGCTTATTTCTCGCGGCGCTTTCGCCAGATACATGGGCAACCGCCGGGGCAGTTCAGGCGCCAGCAACTTAATCCGGACAGTCCGCAGTTGCCATTGAACAACAGCTAGCTATATTCCACGCCATGAGCCGGCATCATCAGGTTATCTATGCTGGCTTCCCGGACGAAAACCAGAGCATGAATAATGTCCCTCAAGCCCAATCAAAACCCTCCAGTCATTTTGGTCCCCGCTCAACAAAGCGACTCGGACTCTCTGGTGAATATTCGAATCGAGGCCATGCGCGAAAGTCTGGAGCGTGTGGGGCGATTTGATCCGATACGCGCACGCGAGCGATTTCTCAGTGGTTTCGAACCTCGCTACACGCGCCACATCGAGGTGTCGGGAAGGAGGGTTGGATTCGTTGTGGTCAAGCATCACAACAGTGAGCTCTTGCTTGACCACTTGTATGTGAAACCAGATGCGCAAGGGTCAGGAATAGGCTCTGCCGTTCTCGATCATATTTTCAAGGAAGCGGATGCAGCCGCGCTCCCGATAAGGGTTGGCGCCCTTAAAGAAAGCGCCTCGAATCGCTTTTACATCCGCCACGGCTTCCAATTCGTCGAAAGCAGTGAGTTCGACAATTATTATGTTCGGCAGAGCGTTGGTGAAACCTGTGGGTGAGTGGCGTTGGGTGCAGAAAAGACTAGCCATTTCCGGTTTTTTGTTCTGGATCAAGCTTAGCTTTTGGGTTGCGCTGTGTGGAGAAGCGAACGGCTTCATGGAAATGCCAATCGAACCCCGTACAACGCCATAGGTCTGCTCCTGTATGACCTATCCGGAATTCAAGCCTATGTCCCCACATCAAAGCCTGGTTTTACTTGCGCGGGGCGGTTATGCCGCTCGAGGCGTCATTTATCTGATCATCGGCATCTTCGCCTTGCTGGCGGCGCAAGACTCGAGCAAATCGAAGGATAGTCACAGCAGCCTGGAAGTATTGTTGAGCCAGCCATTCGGCCATGCTTTAGTCGGCCTGGTGGTGATGGGTCTACTTGCCTTCGCCGGGTGGCGTGTGTTGCAGGCAACCCGTGATGTCGATCATCACGGTAAAGAACTCAAAGGCTTGGTGATTCGGGCAGGTTTGTTGGCTGGAGGTTTGATCAACGGCGCACTGGCATTTTTTGCGTTGGGTTTGCTGATCAGTGGTCTCAAAGGCTCGGGCGGCTCAGGCGGCGATCAGACCCAGGATCTACTGGCGCGCCTGCTGTCCTGGGATCACTCGAATGTGCTGATTTACCTCATCGCACTGATACCGCTTGGCGTCGGCATTGCTCATATCATCAAGGGCTGGAAGGCGTCGTTCGAGAAGTACTTCGAAGCTGACGAGGACGTCATGCGCTATGTGCGCCCGGTGTCACGCTTCGGTCTAATCGCCCGTGGCGTCGTCTTCATTGAAATCGCCCTGCTGCTCATCATCAGCGGCTCGACTTATAAAGCCATGGACCCACCCGGCATGAAAGACGCCCTCGATGCACTGCAAAACCTGCCGGCCGGTGGCGTGGTTTTAATGGTGATGGCGTTGGGGCTGATCGCGTTTTCGGTCTACAGCTTTTCCGAAGCGGCCTGGCGCAAGATAAACATGGATGTACCTGGAATGTCGGGAACATAGCGTTATTTATTGCTGCACAGGTTTTACACGACGCAAAAGATCGTCCAGTACGTAGGTATCCAGAAAGGCGTTTACTTCAGTGACCCGGCCGTCCTTGAAGGTCATGTGCCAGAGGTAGGTGTTGTTGTAGGGCCTTTGATCCAGGGCTGTGGCCTTGCCGTTCCATAGAACGACCACGACATCGTCTTCGGCAACGATGCTTTGGACGGTGGGAGAGATAGGGCTGGCCAGCCGAGCGCTGATCGGCTTAACGGCCCGCTCCATTAAATCGGTCTTGCTGTTATATACAACAGACACCGGGCTTGATCCGGCAACAGTCCATACAGCGTCAGGCGCCAGCAGATCGAACACAGTGCCTTTGCCTTGTTGCCAGTTCGTGAACGCTTGGCGCACCTGATGTGCATTGGCGTCTTGTGTCATTGTTTCCGACGCGTTAACTGTGCTGATTGAAAATAACAAACACAGTGCGGCGGCCTGAAGACGCATCGCCGAACTCATCCATATAGTCATGATCTTCTCTCACGCCCGTTGATAGGAATCTCTTCAAGAGAACCTTAACGGCTTGCGCCCAGAAGTCCGTGCTCAATACTGCTGCGGGGTTGCCTGATACTGTTTGGCGCTGTTCCCATATTGTTCCCATATCGCCCTTTTTCAGACGCCAAAAACCACAAACCCCCGACTTTCTCTAGGAAAATCAGGGGTTTGTGTTTGCAGAATGTGGCGGTGAAGGAGAGATTCGAACTCTCGATACAGTTTCCTGTATACACACTTTCCAGGCGTGCTCCTTAAGCCACTCGGACACTTCACCGTATCTCGGCAAACTGTTCAGTCTGTCGAGGCGCGCTAATGTAGTCGAAAGCTTTTCCGATGGCAAAGGTTTTTTTCAGAATTTTCATGCGGTTAAGGCGGTTGGGCATTTCAAACGCCTAGGAGCATGGCAAATCGGCCAATCTCCGGGTTTGTGTCTGCGCTGCACTATAGATGAAGGCATGGCCGCTTGGGCGGGCCAGGTTGTTTGTGGGGCCTGGGGCTGACCGGTGAGTCAGTCACGGTGCTTTACCTGGCCTGCGACGGTGGGTAACGTCTGCGTCACTTCTCTTACAAGGAATAGCGCCATGAGCGACCTGATTGCCTACCATCTCGAAGACGGTATCGCGACCCTGACCTTGAACAACGGCAAGGTCAATGCCATTTCGCCGGATGTGATCGCCGCGTTCAACGTTGCGCTGGACCAGGCGACGGCGGATCGGGCGGTGGTGATCATTACCGGGCAGCCGGGGATTTTGTCGGGTGGTTACGATCTGAAGGTGATGACCGCTGGTCCCAAGGAAGCGGTGAGCCTGGTCACGGCCGGTTCGACCCTGGCCCGTCGCCTGTTGTCACACCCCTTCCCTGTCGTTGTCGCTTGCCCCGGGCATGCGGTGGCCAAGGGCGCGTTCCTGCTGCTGTCGGCGGACTACCGCATTGGTGTGGACGGGCCGTTCAGCATTGGCCTGAATGAGGTACAGATCGGCATGACCATGCACCATGCGGGTATCGAACTGGCCCGTGATCGCCTGCGCAAGTCGGCGTTTCATCGCTCGGTGATCAATGCCGAGATGTTCAACCCACAGGGCGCGGTGGATGCAGGTTTCCTCGACAAGGTGGTGTCGGCAGAAGAACTGCAGAGCGCAGCTCTGGAAGCGGCGCGTCAGTTGAAGAAAATCAACATGTCCGCCCACAAGAACACCAAGCTGAAGGTTCGCAAAGCCCTGCTGGAAACGCTGGACAGCGCGATTCTGCTGGATCAGGAACACATGGGCTGACGCTCCCACGTCACTCAAGGCTTCCACGCTCATTGTGGTGAGGGATCTTGCTCCCTCACCACAGGCTCCCCCTCAGGGCAGGGCCTTTTCCTACGCGCGCCGTTTAAAAATCAGCAACCGCTCTAGCCCGCTTCTGTCGCCTCATTCGGAAACATACGCTCAAACATCCTCCATCTCCTACCTCTATGGCGGCAATTGCCGAAAACAGTGCACATCCGTACACTGCGCCACCTTTTGTCCCGATAGGGCCTGTAGATGCTGTTTGTACTGCGTATGTCATTGATGGCCCTGCATTTTGTCCTCGCGGGTATGCTCGGTGTAATCCTGGGCCTGTGCCGACCGTTCAATCCGGACAACAGCCGTTTATGCGCAAGATTGTATGCATTGCCCGCCATGTGCATCTTGCGCCTGCGGGTGAAGGCTGAGGTCAGCACGCTGGTGGATAAACCGCAGAGCTGCGTGATCATCGCCAACCACCAATCCAACTATGACCTGTTCGTGTTCGGCAACGTGGTGCCGCGCCGCACCGTGTGCATCGGCAAGAAGAGCCTGAAGTGGGTGCCGCTGTTCGGACAACTGTTCTGGTTGGCGGGCAACGTGTTGATCGACCGGGGCAATGCGATCAAGGCGCGCCGGTCGATGCTGACCACCACCCATACGCTGCAGCATGAGGATACGTCGATCTGGGTGTTCCCAGAGGGCACGCGCAATCTTGGCGAGGACTTGCTGCCATTCAAGAAAGGCGCCTTTCAGATGGCGATAGCCGCCGGGGTGCCGATTGTTCCGGTGTGTGTCAGCAGTTACATCAAGCACATGCAGCTCAATCGCTGGCGCAGCGGTGACATTCTCATACGCTCGCTGCCGGCCATTCCCACGGCGGGACTGAGTATGGACGACATGCCCCAGCTCATCGCCCAGTGCCGTGAGCTGATGCGCGAGTGCATCGCGACACTGGACCGGCAGCTGCAGGCCGCTTGAATGAAAAACCCGCCCCACGGCGGGTTTTCTTTTGCCGTCGAACTCCGCAGATTTTGCTGACTCTCAAGCAACAGGGCGCGCTAAGCTGAACATTGCCTGCCACTGCCATTTTCACAATAAGAAGTGAACCACCATTATGGGTAGAGTCGTTGCTGCTGCGGTATACAGCGCCGGAAAGAAAGTCACCAATATCACCCTTGACGAAGGCAGCGCCTGGGCCGCCAAACCTGGTCATTTTGTATGGATCGGCCTGGAAGAGCCCAGTGCCCTGGAGCTGACCAACCTGCAGCGTCAATTCAATCTGCATGAATTGGCGATCGAAGACGCGATGGAGAAGCACAGCCGGCCCAAGCTGGAGACCTTTGGCGATGCGCTGTTTATCGTCACCTATTCGCCAATACGCAAGGACGGCAAGCTGCAGTTCATCGAAACCCATATCTTTGCCGGTAAGGGCTACATCATCACCGCCCGTAACGGTCACTCAGCGTCCTACGCCCACGTCCGACAACGCTGTGAGGCGCGTCCTCTTTTGCTGAAACATGGGGAAGATTTTGTCCTCTATGCCATTCTTGATTTCGTGATTGAAAACTACCAGCCGATGGGTGAAGCCATTCACGCTGAAATCGATGAGCTGGAGCGCAATGTCATGTGCAGCTCCCTGAACGAGCGGGATATCCAGAACCTGCACAGCTTGCGTCGCGACGTGTTGCGCCTGCGTCGCTACGCGGCGCCGATGGTGGAGATCAGTGAAGAGTTGCAGAGACTCGACTTCCCCTTCATCGACAAGAACATGAGCCCGTATTTCCGCGATGTGCAGATTCATGTCACGCGGCAAATGGAAGACCTGGCGACCCTGGCCGACATCGCCAGCCAGACCATCGAAGTCGGCGTGTTGCTGGAAGCGTCGCGCCAGAGCGTGGTGCAACGCAAGTTCGCGGCGTGGGCGGCGATCCTCGCGTTTCCCACGGCAGTGGCCGGGATCTATGGGATGAACTTCCAGGATATGCCGGAGTTGAGCTGGCAATACGGGTATTTTGCCGTGCTGGGGGTCATTGCGGTGGGATGCTCCTCGTTGTGGTGGAGCTTCAAGCGTTCGGGGTGGTTGTAAGCGGGCGCTCTTCGCTGGGATTTGTGGGCATTCATCGCGAGCAGGCTCGCTCCCAGAAACAACTGTGGGAGCGAGCCTGCTCGCGATGAGGGCAGCCCATCCATCATCCATGCCAACTGATCCACCGCTATCGCCAGCAGGCTCGCTCCCAATTAGACATCGGTGAACGTTAGCCTTGGGCGGCTTCGGCCTGTGGCTTGTGAGCAACGAAACGCATCATCCACTCCGCCACCGTGGTGCCATGGTGCTCGTGGGCCAGGCTCGCCACACCCTGGCTGTAAATCTGCTCGCCGAGATGCTGCTGGCGAATCTCCAACAAGGCCCGGGAATAGTCGTGGATGAATTCCGGGTGGCCCTGGAAACACAGCACCTGATCGTTGATGTGATAGGCGGCGAACGGGCAGAAATCGCTGGAGGCGATGACCGTGGCGTTTTCGGGTAATTGGGTAACCTGGTCCTGATGACTGATCAGCAGGGTCAGTTCTTCCATCACCGGGCTCATCCACGGCGCCTTGGCCGCGAGTTTATAGCGATGGGTACCGACACCCCAACCCTGGGTGGCACGTTCGGTCTTGCCGCCCAGCAACAACGCCAACAGTTGATGGCCGAAACACACGCCCAGCAGCTTGTCGCCACGCTGGTAGCGGCCCAGCAGGTAAGTCTTGAGGGTTTGAATCCACGGATCGGTGCCAAAAGAATCAGCCTTGCTACCGGTCACGAGGTAGGCGTCGAACTGCTCATCATCGCTGGGGTAATGGCCTTCCATCACGTTGTACACAGTAAACTCGGCCGCAACAGGCTGTTGTGAAAACAGGCGCTGGAACATCTGCCCGTAACCCTGATATTGGTCGACCAGTTCCGGACGCAGGATATCGGTTTCCAGAATGCAGATGCGTAGCGACATAAAAAATACCTGACACGATGATGGGAATATTGCACACCCCAGAGCCTGCCCTGAAACACCGTTCCAAGGCAAGCCCCTCCCCAACATGTCAGAAAAGTTCCTGCCTGACGGCTTTGTTCAACAACAAGGCGGGTGGCGAAAAACGCTCGCCGTATTGCTCGGCCAGATACTGGGCGCGAGCGACAAAATCCTGCAGGCCGTACTGGTTGATGAACTGCAACGCACCACCGGTCCAGGCCGCGAAGCCAATACCGAAGATCGAACCGACATTGGCCTCGGCCGTCGAAGTGAGCACGCCTTCCTCCACACAGCGCACGGTTTCCAGGGCCTGGATGAACAGCAGGCGATCACGGATGTCCTGCGGCGAAATCTGTCCGTCGGCTTTCTCGAAACGGCTTTTGAGTCCCGGCCACAAGTGCTTCGGCCCACCGGCCGGATATTCATAGAAACCCGCACCAGCGGCCTTGCCCGGCCGCTTGTATTCGTTAAGCAGCAAGTCAATCACGGCGAATGCTGGGTGCTCGACGGGCGTTTTCCCCTCCAATTTCAGATCCTGGGCGGTTTGTTTGCGGATATGGCTCATAAGGCTGAGGGAAACTTCGTCAGAGACCGCCAGAGGCCCAACCGGCATCCCGGCCTTGCGCGCTTCGGTCTCGATCATCGGCGCACTCACGCCCTCGCCAAGCATGGCGATACCTTCATTGGTAAAGGTGCCGAAGACCCGGGAGGTAAAGAAACCGCGACTGTCGTTGACCACAATCGGCGTCTTGTTGATCTGCAGGACGAAATCAAAACCCCGGGCCAGGGTCTCGTCGCTGGTGCGGGCACCCTTGATGATTTCCACCAAGGGCATTTTTTCCACCGGGCTGAAGAAGTGCAGCCCGATAAACTTCGTCGGGTCCGCTACAGCCATGGCCAGGCCGCTGATGGGCAAGGTCGAGGTGTTGGAGGCGACCACCGCGTCATGCCCCGCCACTGCCTGAGCGGCAGCCGACACCTTGGCTTTGAGGGCGCGGTCTTCAAACACCGCTTCGATGATCAGATCGCAACCGGCCAGGTCAGCGTCGCTGTTCGTGGTGTGAATCCGCGCCAGCGTGGTTTCGCGTTGCTCGGAGGTAAGCTGGCTGCGAGCGACTTTCTGGTCCAGCAGCATCGCCGAACGGGCCTTGCCCTTCTCGGCAGCGCTTCGGTCGATATCCTTGAGCACCACTTCAATGCCGGCCACGGCGCTGACGTAGGCAATACCAGCGCCCATCATGCCCGCTCCAAGCACGCCGACCTTCTTTGTCAGATACGGCGCAAAACCCTGTGGGCGCGAACCGCCAGCCTTGATCTCGTTGAGCTGGAACCAGAAGGTACCGATCAGGTTCTTGGCCACCTGGCCGCTGGTCAGCTCGGTGAAGTAGCGGGTTTCGATCAGGTGAGCGGTGGCGAAATCCACCTGGGCGCCCTCCACCGCGGCGCAGAGAATTTTCTCTGGTGCTGGCAGGCAACCCTGGGTCTTGTTACGCAGGATCGAGGGAGCAATCGCCAGCATTTGTGCGACTTTCGGGTCCGACGGCGTGCCACCCGGAATCTGATAGCCCTTCGCGTCCCATGGCTGGACCACGTTGGGGTTGGCGAGAATCCAGGCCCGGGCTTTGGCCAGCAGCTCATCGCGGTCCTTCGCCAGCTCATCGATCAAACCCGCCTGCAGCGCATGTTGCGGGCCCACCTTCTTACCCTCGAGCAGATACGGCAAGGCCTTTTCCAACCCGAGCAGGCGCACCATTCGCACCACCCCACCGCCGCCCGGCAGGAGGCCAAGGGTGACTTCCGGCAGGCCGATCTGCAGCGATGGATGCTCCAGTGCCACACGATGATGGCACGCCAGGCAGATCTCCCAGCCACCGCCAAGGGCCGCGCCATTGATGGCCGCCACCACGGGTTTGCCCAAGGTTTCCAAAACGCGCAGCTGCGCCTTTAGTCCCAGAACCATGTCGTAGAAAGCCTTGGCCTCGGGCTTGCCGACCTTGATCAGCTCATTGAGGTCACCGCCGGCGAAAAAGGTTTTCTTCGCCGAGGTGATGATCACGCCGGTAATCGAATCTCTTTCGGCGGTCAAACGGGCGACGCAGGCAGCCATCGCCTCGCGGTACACGGCATTCATGGTGTTGGCGCTTTGCCCTGGCATGTCCAGGGTCAGGACGACGATCCGGTCCTGGCCAATTTCGTAACGGATGGCATCGGTCATCAAAATATTCCTTGAAGTCGTGGCTCAGAGGCGTTCGATCACAGTGGCAATGCCCATGCCGCCGCCGACACACAAGGTCGCCAGACCATAGCGCAGGCGACGCGCCTCCAACTCATCGAGCAGAGTGCCGAGGATTGCGCACCCGGTGGCGCCCAAGGGGTGCCCCATGGCGATGGAGCCACCGTTGACGTTGACCTTGGCGGGGTCGATGGCCATGTCCTTGATGAACTTGAGCACTACCGAGGCGAAGGCTTCGTTGACTTCGAACAGATCGATGTCCTCCACCCGCAACCCAGCCTTGGCCAAGGCCTTGCGGGTGGCCGGCGCCGGGCCGGTGAGCATGATCGTCGGGTCGGTGCTGGTGACGGCGGTGGCGACGATCCGCGCCCGGGGTCGCAAGCCCAATGCGCGCCCCTTGGCTTCGGAACCGATCAACATCAGCGCCGCACCATCGACGATGCCGGAACTGTTACCCGGCGTGTGCACATGGTTGATTCGTTCAACGTGGCTATAGACCCGCAGCGCCGTACCGTCGAAGCCCATCTGGCCCATGGCTTCGAAACTTGGCTTGAGCTTGCCCAGGCCTTCGAGCGTCGAGTCGGCGCGGATGAATTCGTCGTGGTCCAGCAGCACGATGCCATTCCGGTCCCGCACCGCCACCAGCGATTTGTCGAACGAGCCGTCAGCCCGGGCCCGCGCCGCTTTTTGCTGGGAATGCAACGCGTAGGCATCGACATCCGCGCGACTGAAGCCTTCCAGAGTAGCGATCAGGTCGGCGCCGATGCCCTGAGGGGTGAAGTGGCCATGCAGGTTGGATTGCGGGTCAAGCGCCCACGCACCACCATCGCTGCCCATAGGCACCCGGGACATGGATTCGACGCCGCCAGCCACGACCAGGTCCTCGAACCCGGATCGCACTTTCATGGCCGCCAGGTTCACCGCTTCCAGACCCGAGGCGCAAAACCGATTGAGCTGCACACCTGCCACGCTGACGTCCCAGTCGGCGATCAGAGCGGCGGTCTTGGCGATGTCGGCGCCCTGCTCGCCCACTGGCGTTACACAACCCAGCACGATGTCGTCGACCTGGCTGGTGTCCAGGCTCATGCGTTGGCGCAACGCAATGAGCAGCCCCCCCACCAGGTTCACCGGCTTGACGCTGTGCAGCGCGCCATCGGCCTTGCCCTTGCCGCGAGGCGTGCGTAATGCATCGAAAATCAAAGCTTGGATCATGACATCCTCGAACCACGGGGGTAGGCAATTGGCTTCAACCATAAGCCCAGCGGCGCGGGATTCAATGACCACAGTGCTCAATGGCGTTGACAGCCACGCTCAGACGAACGGTAGCGAGCTATCGGGTTAACCGATTCAGGTGGGCAAGCTGTCTAGCAAAAGGGCCTTCAAGCAGGTGGCAATAGGCCTCATGCCGTTTTAATAGCGATACCCATTGAACTGATACGAATTGGATCTAAGCCAAGGCGGCTGCGGCCCCTAATGTAATCCTTGTACAAGAAGGTCGTCGGGTTTTGCCGAGACGCTTGTCAGACAGGAAGTGCACCGCCAGCCATCATGGATATGCAGGCTGGCCTCAGGAAATAACAAAAAAGGCGGGTCAGCCATGTTCAAACATTCGAAAGTTCGTCAAGCCGGGCTCATTCTCTTCGCCACGACGCTGCTGTTGATTTTGCCGAATATCACCAAGGTGATCGGCTGAGTCCTGCGCGCGGGTGCCTGCACCATCAGCACGTTGTATCGCCAAGAAATGTGACGGGTTCGTTGTTCCGGCGACGGTGGCTGTGCCAACCTTTACGGCATTCTCCACGACATGGAAGGCGATCCATTTGAAAGCTCTCATTGTGTTCGGGGCGTTGCTGCTCAGCACGCCCCTGTATGCCGCGCAGCTGGTGCTGGAGCTGGGCGCGAATGCGCGCACCTGGCAAACCGAAGAACTGCTCAAGCATCCTGAAGCCCAGACAGTCCAGATCACTGACGACGTTTCCTACAAGAAACCGATGAGTTATCGCGCCGTCCCGCTGACGGCATTGTTGGCTGGCGTCCAGTCGGACGAGCATCTGCAAGCCGTGGCGCTGGATGGTTTCGCCGCCGAAATGCCCGCCGCGCCACTACTCAATAAGAGCGGCGCCCGGGCCTGGTTGGCGATTGAGGACCCGGCCAAGCCCTGGCCTGCGCTGGGCGAAGGCAAGCACAGTGCCGGGCCTTTCTATCTGGTTTGGACGAACCCGCAGGCGGGCCATATCAGCCCTGAACAATGGCCGTACGCGCTGGCGAGCATCAAGCGTCTGTCCGCGGTGGCCGAACGCTTCCCGGCCCTGCTACCGTCACCCAGCCTGGCCAAGGACGATCCGGTCAATAAAGGCTTCGAGCTGTTCCAGAAGAACTGCCTGGCCTGCCATCGGCTCAATGGCGCGGGCGATGCGCAGTTCGGCCCGGACCTGAACATTCCCTTCAACCCGACCGAATACTTCTCGGGGGATTTCCTCAAACGCTATATCCGTGATCCACAGAATCTGCGTAGCTGGCCCCAGGGCAAGATGCCGGGGTTCTCGGAGGCGGTGCTACCGGACTCGGAGCTGGATTTGTTGGTGGGCTATTTGAAGCATATGGCGGGACGCAAACAGCCGTTGAAGCAGTAAATTTGCTTGCGTGGCGAGGGAGCCTGCTTCCTTGCCACAAAAGCTCGCTCGCCAGACGGTTACTGTTGTTGCACCGAGATCACCGGCGCCGGTGTCACGACCACCTTGGCATGCATCTGCTCAAACCCACCCCCGCGACGCATGCCCCGCACCGGGCAGGCATCCAGGTAATCCAGGCCCACGGCCAGTTTCAGGTGTCGTTCCGGGCGGACCAGTTGGTTGGTCACATCGAAGCTGTACCAGGCGTCATCGAGCCAGGCCTCGGCCCAGGCGTGGCTGACCAGCTGTTCGCTGTTGTCGCTGAACAGATAGCCCGACACGTACCGCGCTGGCACGCCAAGACTGCGGGCACAGGCCAGGAATGCGTGGGCGTGGTCCTGACACACCCCGCTACCACCAGCAAAAGCCTGGGCTGCGCTGGTCTCGACCTCCGTGGCGCCGGGTGTGTAGGTCATGTGCTGGTTCAGCCCGTACATCAAATCGATCAATGCCGTGCGATCACGACGCTGTTTGCATTGCTGCTGGGCAAACGCGCGAAGAGCTTCGTCCGCTTCAGTCAATCGGGTGAACCGCAGGAATGGCAGCGCCGACTGGCTCTCATGCTCGGCTTCGTGCAACGGATCGATGTCCACCTGTCCGCGCGCGCCGATGATGATCGTTTCGTGGGGTTCGTCGAGGGTGAGTACATGAAAGATGTTGCCGAACGGATCCAGCTGCGCCCGTACCGGCCGTGGCAAATCCAGTTGCCAGCTGAGCACATGCTGGCGTTCGCTGTCGTGGGGCGTCAGGCGCAGGTACTGGATGCTGGCACGAACCTGGTCTTCATAGTGGTAGGTCGTTTCGTGGCTGATTGAGAGTCTCATATGACCTCCAGGTAGGAACTGTGAATGGCATTGCCCAGTTCACGGACCAGTGGGATGAATTCGGTGAGCCAGGCATGCAGGCCCCCGTCGAGGATTTCGTTGATACCGGTGTAGCGCAGACGCGCGTCCATCTCCGCACCCAGCCGTTGTGCCTGCCGGCCATTGGAGCCTGGCAGGCTCGCGAGGATCTGCTCGATTTCTTCGGTGCAGGCCCGCAGCGAACGCGGCACATCGGCGCGTAACAGCAACAGTTCAGCCACATGACGGGCACCCGGGGCGTCGCGGTAGATCTCGGTGTAGGCCTCGAAGGAAGACAAGGCCCGTAACAAGGCGCTCCACTGGTAATACGCGTGGGCGGTACCGTCGCTGACCGTGTCGGCCTGATCGCCGGCCATTTCGTAGCGGGCGTCGAGCAAGCGCAAAGTGTTATCAGCCCTTTCGATAAAGGTCCCCAGGCGAATGAACCTGAATGCGTCGTTACGCATGATGGTGCCGTAGGTTGCACCTCGGAACAGGTGGGACCGCTCCTTGATCCACTCGCAGAAACGGCTCATGCCGTAGCGAGTCAAACCTTGCTCGGCAATCCCGCGAATTTCCAGCCAGGTGGCGTTGATGTTTTCCCACATGTCGGCGGTGATTCGCCCACGTACCGCGTGGGCGCTGGCCCGCGCGGAGCCAAGACAGCTGTAGATGCTGGCCGGGTTGGCCGCGTCCAAGGCAAAGAAATGCAGCAGTCGTTCGGCATGCAGATCGCCGTGTCGCTCCCGGTAATCGTCCAGCGTTCCGGTGATCAGCAAGGGCATGGCCAATTCGTGCAGGCCATCGCCGCGCCCGTCCTGAGGCATCAGGGACAACGAGTAACTGACGTCGAGCATCCGCGCGAGGTTTTCCGCACGCTCCAGGTAACGCGACATCCAGTACAGGTCCGAGGCAGTTCTACTTAACATGGCAGCTTCCTCAATCCTCGACCACCCAGGTGTCCTTCGTGCCCCCGCCCTGGGACGAATTCACCACCAGCGACCCTTCACGCAACGCCACCCGGGTCAGGCCGCCCGGGACCACACGGGTTTCCCGACCGGACAGCACAAACGGGCGCAAGTCGATGTGGCGCGGGGCGATGCCATTTTCGACAAAGGTCGGACACGTCGAGAGTGACAGCGTCGGCTGGGCGATGTAGGCGTGCGGCTTGGCCTTGATTCGCTCGCGGAAGGCATCGATCTGCGCCGTCGTCGACGCCGGCCCCACCAGCATCCCGTAGCCACCGGAGCCCTGGGTTTCCTTGACCACCAGGTTCGGGAGATTCGCCAGCACATGGGAAAGCTCAGCAGGATTACGACACTGCCACGTAGGAACGTTCTTCAGGATCGGTTCTTCGTCCAGGTAAAAACGGATCATGTCGGTAACGAACGGGTACACCGACTTGTCGTCCGCCACGCCCGTGCCGATGGCGTTGGCCAACACCACGTTGCCGGAACGGTAGGACGACAACAGCCCCGGCACCCCAAGCATCGAATCCGGATTGAAGGCCAGCGGGTCGAGGAACGCATCGTCGAGGCGACGATAGATCACATCCACCGCTTTCGGCCCGTCGGTGGTGCGCATGAATACCTTGTCATCGCGCACGAACAGGTCAGCGCCCTCTACCAGCTCCACCCCCATCTCCCGGGCCAGGAACGCGTGCTCGAAGAACGCACTGTTGAAGCGCCCCGGAGTGAGCACCACGACGCTGGGGTCATCCAGCGGACTGGCGCTTTTCAGGGTGTCGAGCAGTAGGTTGGGATAATGATCAATCGGAGCGATACGCTGGACAGCAAACAGTTCGGGAAACAGGCGCATCATCATCTTGCGATCTTCCAGCATGTAGCTGACGCCGCTGGGCGTACGAAGATTATCCTCAAGCACGTAGTACGTACCGTCACCGTCGCGCACCAGGTCGACACCGCAAATGTGGGCATAGATATCGCGGTGCAGATCCAGACCTTGCATCGCCAATTGATATTGCTCGTTGGCCAGCACCTGCTCGGCCGGAATAATGCCGGCGCGGATGATGCGTTGCTCGTGGTAGAGGTCGGCCAGGAACATGTTCAGCGCCTTGACTCGCTGGATGCAGCCACGTTCGACGACCCGCCATTCACTGGCAGGGATGCTGCGCGGGATGGTGTCGAAAGGGATCAGGCGCTCTGTCCCCTGCTCGTCCCCGTAGAGCGTGAAGGTAATCCCGGCGCGGTGAAACAACAGGTCGGCTTCGCGCCGCCGCTGTGCCAGAAGTTCGTCAGGCGTTTCGGCCAGCCACCGGGCAAATGCCCGATAATGCGGGCGGACCTGGCCATCGGCGTCGTACATTTCGTCAAAACCAGTGCGAATCATGCCGTACTCCTTGTCACCCTGGCATCAGGCTTCGCAAGGCCCGTGCCATCGGCATAAACGCTTTATGATCAATGGGTTGAATAAGCCTCCGACAGGCTGCGCACCCTTGTAGTGCAGCAAATGCCCTCGCCCCACTGCTCCCGCTCCATTGCGACGCAGGGGGCGCCGCTACCCAGAGCATAGACATGGAAAGAGCACGTGGCTTGATCTGGATACAGTTAGGTACAAAACCTGGGGGGAATGATGGCGGTGGTCAGTTGGCAATAATGTGGGCCGCATGACCGCCCTCGTGCGCAAGCTCGCCCCAACAAGGAAATTGACTGGCTCGCACACATGAAAACGGCCGACACAAAGGTCAGCCGTTGCTCTGGTTGCGGTGAGTGAATTATCAGGCCTGCAGGCGCCGAATCTCCTGCTTGACGCCCCAGCCTTCGATGATGCCGCCCAGCGGCTCGACCACGGCCTCAAAGTCCTGCTCGAAGTCTCCAATGTCATCGTAGGTGGCGTACATCACACGGCTCAGCTCCAATGACCAGGCCCCGTCATCCCGTGCGCTGATCTGTGCATTCAATGACTCACCCCGAAATTGACCTGCCGCCCTGCGCGCCCGCTCCTCATCCGGGAAAATGGCGTAGAACTCGATGGGATGGAACTGTGAGAAATCGAAACCACCTTCTTTCATGCGGCGAAGCACGCTGGTGCTGATGTCTTCTTGATAGGCTGTGCTCATGAAACGTCCTCCTCAAACCGATGGATAGACTTTCCGTCTTCCCGTGCGTACAACCGGTAAGTTGCATGCGCTACGGCATCAAATTACCGTCGGGACACAAGCATGTAGCTGACAAGACCGGACCTAAGCGATCCTTTCGCTGATCTCACTTGCAGAGTAGCTGCAAGTCGCAGCCACTGCCAAGCGGGACCAGACAACGATTTCATGAAATCGGTGTGATGCTGATGATTTCGATGCTGTACTGGGACTTGAGATTCTTGACCGTCGGGTCCGCGGTACGCCCCTCCAGATCATTGAGGTCCAGCTCATTGGCCACCGGAAGCAGCCTTTCGCGAATCAGCTGTGCAGCCTGTTCCATAGTAGGCTCCTGGTCATACTCGAACTCCTGGACGTTGGTTTCGCTGTGATCATCCACGAAAGTGATTTCCCACTTTTGCATCGGTGTCTCCTCGATCAATTCAGGGCCTGGCTTACCTTTATCTCGACATTGAGGGTCGAACAATCGTTCCGCCGGGTCGTTGGACGGCACACATGAAAAGACCGCCTCATGGGCGGTCTCCAGATGCAACCATAGCCGATTACTTTTCGGCGCGGTCCCTGAGGGCTTTCAAGGTGTTGAACGGTGCGTCGACGACAAACTTGTTGGCCAGCCAGGACGGTACGCTGCCACCCGGATCGGTGTGGACCTGATAGGTCACTTCGATCTGATTCGCGCCCTTGGGCGTGAACTTCCAGAAGCCCTCGACCTGGGTGACCCGCACAAACCCTTGCTCTTCAGGCAGGTACGTTGGCACGCCCTTGAGGTTACGCGTCAGGCTGCCATCGGCACCTTCGACAGTGGTGACTTCCAGCACCGAGTCCCGGGACGTGACCGGCCACGGCGTATTGAACTGGGTGTAGGTCCAGGACTTATTGCCCTCATGCTTGACCAGTTTCTGGCTCTTGCATTCGTGAATCCAGGCGCAAGCCCCAGCGACGTCTTCCTGCAGGGCCCGCAGCTTTTCCATGGTGGTGTTCATGACGGTAACGCCCTGGTAGGCCTTGTACTTGGAGCCGGCCACCTCACTGAGGGAAACCTTGATACCGTCCTGCTCCTTGGCCACTTTCCAGCTCTCTGCCTGGGCGGTTGCCGTCGCCAACAACACGGTCAACCCACACAACACAGCCATACGATGCAGCGAACCCATAGTTTTTTTCCTTATTGTCCAAGTTCTGATCATTGACCCACTACGCTGCCGTGACTTGCTCCCACCAACCGATCAATCGGATGGCGTCTTCGCTGCTGCTGCCACAGACCTCGATGTCGGCTTCGAACGCCGAGCACACCGCCGGGCGTTCCGGCTGGCCGAAGATCCGGCACAGATTATCGACCGACAATTGCACGCAACGTTCTCCCGCCGGCTTGCCATGGGGCATACCAGGGATCGGCGAGCTGATGGACGGGGCGATGCAGCAGGCGCCACAGCCTTCACGGCACTTCATGACGACAACATCCTCACGACAGGTAATGGTTGGTAACGGGTCACAGAGTAACGGCTAAAACACTCGTTTTAAATTACCGATCGCGTGTTTTTTCGGCCACGGTGAGATGACTGGGCAGTCAGCGACCAACTGCCTGCATGACGGAGGTTTATTGCTTGAATTCAAAATCCAGCGCCGCGCCTTCCACTTCATTGCGCTCTTGATTGCGCAGCGGCAGTTGCATTTCATTGCTCAGCAAACGGCCATTGAGTTGGAACGGCCCGGGTTTATCTCCAAACATGGACGGCAGCAGTGGTTGATGTTTGGTTGACTGCACCTGACCGGGCGGCTGCAGTTCCTCGACCATGTCATGGGGCAGGCTCAAATCCAGCTTGGCCGGCGGCAACGGGGTCTTGGCAACCTCGTGGGCAGATTTGCTCTTGGAGGCGATGGGAGCACGTTTCTTCTTTGCAGGAGCCACTTTTTTCACGGGCGCCTTTTTGACCGCAGCCGGTTTTTTCGACACATTTTTCGTGGCGCTGGCGGCGGGTTTCTCCGCTGCCGACGCGGCCATCACGCCTCCCATGTGGAAGGCAGTCAACAGGCCGATCAAAACCCACACGGCAGGAACAATGGCTTTCATAAACACAACGGCACTTACGGCAGGGAACCCCATGCTCGCCTGATAATGAGACGCTGACAAGCACATCAGGCTAAACCGCTGATTCCTATAAAAATCCGTTGGCGGTCTCTTGGCACAGTTGAGTCGCCAACAGCCCCAGCGTCATCAAGGCCCGCTCTGCCTCGCGGTTCCAGGGCGTGCCACAGTTGAGGCGGATACAATGATTGAACTGCTCGGTGTTACTGAAAATCAGCCCTGGCGCGATACTGATACCTTGCTGCAGCGCCCGCACATGCAACTCTTGAGTATTGACCCGCCCCGGCAGGCTGACCCACAAAATGAAACCTCCGGTAGGCCGGCTCATTTGCGTGCCTTCGGGGAAGTACTGCTGCACCGCCAGTTGAAAAGCGCTGAGGTTCTTGCGGTACTCCTGGCGGATATAGCGCAGGTGCCGGTCGTAGCCGCCATTTTCCAGATACGCCGCGATGCCCATCTGCGTGACGCTGCACGCCGAGTGAGTACTGAAAGTCTGGAGTCGCTGGATTTCCTGCTGGAATTTTCCAGCAATCATCCAGCCGATGCGCACGCCCGGCGACAAGGTCTTGGAAAAACTCGAACAGTAGATGACCCGGTCCAACCGGTCGTAGGCCTTGAGCGCCTTGGTACGCCCCTGCTCGAACATGAGTTCGCCATAGATATCGTCCTCGACGACCTGAATGTCGAAGTCCGACGCCAGGCGCAGCAGTTGCTTTTGTCGCTCCTCTGGCATAGTGCCGCCAAGGGGATTGCTCAGGCGCGTGGTCAACACCAGTGCCTTGATCGACCATTGGTTGGCCGCCAGCTGCAAAGCCTCGAGGCTCATGCCGGTAACCGGATCACTAGGGATCTCGATGACCTTGAGCCCCAACAGATCCGCCAGTTGGAGCAAGCCGTAATAGGTGGGTGATTCGGCGGCGATCAGATCCCCTGGCCGGGTCAGCACGCGCAAGGACATTTGCAGCGCATCGACACAGCCGTGGGTAATCACTACTTCAGAAGGATCCACCACGACGCCAGCGTCGCGCATACGAATCGCCACCTGACGCCGCAACGGCTCGAAGCCCGGGCTGAACATGTAGCTGAACGCCCGCGGGCTATGGAAACGCGTGACCTTGGCCAATTGCTGGTGCAGCGCCCGCACAGGCAGGTAATCGACGCTCGGCACCGCCGCCCCCAATGGGAACACCCCTTCACGGCGCGACTCGACCAAAACTTGCTGGATGATACTGCTGCGCGTCACCAGCCCCGGGCGCTCGACCCGGGCGATGTCCGGCGTCGGCGCGGTGAGGGCCGGCGTCTGGTGCACGTAGTAACCCGATTGCGGCCGCGCGCGGATCAGCCCCTGGTCTTCAAGGTTGGCGTAGGCCTGCAGCACCGTGGCATGGCTGACGTTGAGCTGGGAACTCATCTTGCGCACCGACGGCACGCGTTCGCCAGGCTGATACACACCGCGCCGGATGTCTTCAGCCAGTTGCTGAGCAATACGTTGATAGAGCAGAAGGTTGGTCATGACGCAGCACTCGATTTCACGGGCATTTTATTCTTGTCGGAAACGATACCGGAACAGTTTAGAAGTGTACGGGGACAGTTGCCAGATTACTCGACAGTACAGTGGAGTGACAGCGCTAACTGTACCCCTGGGAGGATAATCTGCGAGCCAAAAAAACCCGGCGCCGTGGAAGGGGCCGGGTTTTCCAGTGACGCCGCCCTCAGCGGGCGGCGCCGAGCTGGCCTTTCTCGTCGGAGAACACAATTTCAACACGGCGGTTCTGGGCCCGCCCCCGCTCCGAGGCGTTGACGTCCACCGGATACTCGTCACCGTAGCCTTCGACCTGGATACGTTTTTCGTCAATCCCCAAGTCCACCAGCACGTCCGCCACCGACTGTGCACGGTCCCGAGACAGCTTGAGATTTTCCTGCTTGCCGCCGGTGCTATCGGTATAGCCCTCGATGCGCACGACACGCTTGGGATTGAGCTGCAAGAACTGCACGATCTTGAGCACCACGCGGTTGGCCGAATTCTTCAGTTCTGCCTCGCCGGTGTCGAACAGGACATCACCCAGCGTCATCACCAGGCCGCGATCGGTCTGGGTGGTCGCCATCGCCATGATCTGTTCTTCCAGCCATTTGCCCTGCTGCTGCACGCTCAGCAACTTGGACTCACGCAGGGCCAACTGCAGGCGCTGGCGCTCCAGTTCGAGCTTTGCCGCACGCTCTTCGTTCAGCACCTGATTACTGTGCTCCCGGGCAATCGCACTGTAGCGCTGGCTCAGGTAGGCGTAATGCTGAACATCCTCACCACTGCCCCAGTAGCTGGACAAGCGATCAGCCCGGGCCAGGGATTCACCGGCACGGATCACGTCCCTGGGCGCGGCGCGCAATACGTTGGCGTCTTCCTTGACCTTCTGGAAGTCGGTGCTGGCCTGTTCGAGCGCTGCTTCGCTGCGCTGGCCGGCACAGCCATACAAACTGGCCAGGCCCGCGAGGACCAGCCCGCCAAATACATGGGACTGCTTCATTGGGCATCATCCCTCAGCTGTTTGCGCAAACGCTTGATGCGGGTGTCGAGCACGTTCAGTTGCTCCTGGCTCTTGAGGGTCAGCACCTTGGCTTCGGCCAGACGTGCATCCAGCTCGGCCTGTTCAGCCCGCATGCGTGCCTTCTTGTACGATTCGTCGGCCATGTTGGATTTGGCCCGAGCGAACTTTTCCTCGGCCAGTTTCAATTCGGGCACTTCGTCGGCATTGGCGCCCACGGCCCGAGCTTGCTCCAGTGCCTGTTCGGTCAGGCGGATCTGTTCATTCGGCGCCGGATCGGCTGCGCAGCCCGCCAGAGCCAGAACGGCCAGGGCAGCGAAAAGAGGTCGAATAGTCACTAATGTTCCCTACTGTTTTGGGGCACCGACAGGTGGCTGCAACTGTGTGTTCCAACGCTCAAGATTGCGCTGCAACACAGCCTCTGTCAGGCCGGACGCGGCCAATTCTGTCATCTTTTGCGCCAGCTGTCCGCGTAACCATGGGTCATTGCAGGCGGAGTTATGGGAAACCGCGAGGAACAGCCCCGGTTTATCCACCGGTTGCGGCGCAGCCTGCAGGTCGTTCGCCATGCCCAGTGTCTGCGCCATTGCCAGGCCCGAGTAGCGCCCCGCCAGGACATATTCCACCTCACCCAACAGCAATTTCTGAAAGGCCTGGGTCAGGTTGGGTGTGCGGACCAAGGACAATTTCTGCTCGGCGAAGATGCCGAATCCCTGGGTCATACGGGCCTTTTCCGACAAGGCTCCGGGATGACCATGTAGGTCCTCAGGCTGGTTGATGACCAGCGTCGAATCCTTGCGGGTCCAGACCAGGTAATCGTTTTCCAGCAAAGGTGGATGGACGTAGTCCAACGCTTCGAGGCCAGTGCTGGTCAGTGGAGCATCGGTGAGCAGATCCATGCGCCCGCTGCGCACTTCATCCAGCGCCTGGGCGCGCTTGCCGGCATAAAGCAGTTCGATCTTGATACCCAGCTCCCCTGCCACTTGCGTCAGCAGGTCGGCGCCGGCGCCAATCAGATGCTTGGGGTCCTGGGGGTCTTGCCAAAGGTAGGGCGGCGCATCCGGGCTGCCGGTGGCGATCAGTCGCTCACACTTGCCGGCGGCAGTGGCCAGGCCTGGCACACCCGCCAACGCCCACAACAATGACCAACCAGCCAAACGGCGAAGATCCATGGCAATACGCTCCCCTTGCAGCGAAAACAGATAGTGCACAAATAAAAAACCCGGCCAAAGGGCCGGGCTCTTTATAAGTGAAGACGCCGGATTAGACCAGCTTCTCCAGCTCAGGGATGGCTTCGAACAGGTCGGCTACCAGGCCATAATCGGCCACCTGGAAGATCGGCGCTTCTTCGTCCTTGTTGATCGCAACGATCACCTTGGAGTCTTTCATGCCGGCCAGGTGCTGGATCGCGCCGGAGATACCGACGGCGATGTACAGCTGCGGCGCAACGATCTTGCCGGTCTGGCCGACCTGCATGTCGTTGGGTACGAAACCTGCGTCGACCGCCGCGCGGGAAGCGCCGACGGCAGCGCCCAGCTTGTCGGCCAGGGCGTACAGGTGCTTGAAGTTGTCACCGTTCTGCATGCCACGCCCGCCGGAAACGACGATCTTGGCAGCGGTCAGTTCCGGACGATCGGACTTGGCCAGTTCTTCGTTGACGAAGCTGGAGATGCCGGCGTCGTGGGCAGCGCCTACGGCTTCAACGGCAGCCGAACCACCTTCGGCGGCAACCGGGTCGAAACCGGTGGCGCGGACGGTGATGACCTTGACCGCAGCGTTCGATTGAACGGTTGCGATCGCGTTACCGGCGTAGATCGGACGCTTGAAGGTGTCGGCGCTTTCCACCGAGATAATCTCGGAGATCTGGTCGACATCCAGGGCAGCGGCAACGCGCGGCAGGATGTTTTTGCCATTGGAAGTAGCGGCAGCCAGGATGTGGCTGTAGCCCTTGCCCAACTCTGCAACCAGAGGAGCAACGTTTTCCGGCAGTTGGTGCGCGTAGGCGGCGTTGTCGGCCACCAGCACTTTTGCCACGCCAGCGATTTTCGCAGCAGCTTCGGCAACGGCGCCAGCGCCCTGCCCGGCTACCAGGACGTGGACATCGCCACCGATTTTGGCAGCGGCAGCAACGGTGTTCAGCGTGGCCGGAGCCAGCGCCTTGTTATCGTGTTCGGCGATTACCAAGATAGTCATGATCAGATTACCTTCGCTTCGTTTTTCAGTTTCTCGACCAGTTCAGCCACCGACTTGACCTTGATGCCCGCGCTGCGTGCAGCCGGCGCTTCGACTTTTACGGTCTTGTTGGTGGAGGCGGTGGAAACGCCCAAAGCGTCAGGCGTCAGCACTTCAAGCGGCTTCTTCTTGGCTTTCATGATGTTTGGCAGGGACGCGTAGCGCGGCTCGTTCAAACGCAGGTCGGTGGTGACGATAGCCGGCAGTTTCAAGGAAACCGTCTGCGCGCCGCCGTCGATTTCGCGGGTCACGGCAACGCTGTCGCCGGACACTTCAACCTTGGACGCAAACGTGCCCTGACCATAGCCGCTCAATGCCGCGAGCATCTGGCCGGTCTGGTTGTTGTCGCTGTCGATGGCTTGCTTGCCGAGGATCACCAGCGATGGCTGTTCCTTGTCGACAACGGCCTTGAGCAGCTTGGCCACGGCCAGGGAAGTCAGGTCTTCGGCGGATTCGACGAGGATGGCGCGATCGGCACCCAGTGCCAGCGCGGTGCGCAGTTGTTCCTGGGCGGTGGTCGGGCCGATGGAGACGACGACGATCTCAGTCGCCACGCCTTTTTCTTTCAGGCGTACGGCTTCTTCTACGGCGATTTCGCAGAAAGGGTTCATCGACATCTTGACGTTGGCGAGGTCGACGCCGGAGTTGTCCGCCTTGACGCGAACCTTGACGTTATAGTCGACCACTCGTTTGACAGCTACAAGAACCTTCATGGATTCCTCGTTACTCTCCGGTGAAAAGAAAGTCGCCTAGGCGAACCTGGCGGTTGATGCTCATGGGCGCAAGGGCACCTCTAAAAACGCCGGCATGAACCACACATGACCTTGCTCACGGGAGTGAAGACCGTTCGTCAGTGATGACTGATGAGTCATTCATTATCGCGGCGTGTAAACTGCGCGTCCGAACCACGCAATACGTCACTTTGTGCTGCCTTCGCCCTGTCTTTAGAGGTGCTCTTGAAACCAACAGTCAGCCTACGGCGAGCGCAAAACCGCCCGTATCTTGACCGGAACACCTATTCCGGTCAATACGGCAAAATGGTCAGTCATAAGCCGCACGTCAGTGATTTATCTGGCCTGCGGCAATTTCAAACAAACGTTTGTATTGGACCCTGAGAGTGGTGTAGATATAATGCGCCGCTTAAGAGAGCACCGCGTGCCATTCCGTGTCACTTTCGTCGCTTTTAGCAAAGAAACGACGGATGCCACGCCCAACCTCCAATTAGAAAAAACTGTAGAGCCTTGAGTAGGAGATAGCCTGTGGAACGCGAATACATGGAATTCGACGTGGTCATCGTCGGTGCCGGCCCCGCTGGCCTGTCTGCCGCTTGCCGACTGAAACAGAAGGCCGCCGAAGCCGGTAAGGAAATCAGCGTCTGCGTGGTCGAAAAAGGCTCCGAGGTCGGTGCGCACATCCTCTCCGGTGCGGTGTTCGAACCCCGCGCCCTGAACGAACTGTTCCCGGACTGGAAAGAACTGGGCGCCCCGCTCAACACCCCGGTGGTGCGCGACGACATCTATGTACTACGCAGCAGCGATACCTCCACCAAGGTGCCCGACTTCTTTGTGCCCAAGACCATGCACAACGAAGGCAACTACATCATCTCCCTGGGCAACCTGTGCCGCTGGCTGGCCCAGCAGGCCGAGAACCTGGGCGTGGAAATCTACCCGGGCTTCGCCGCCCAGGAAGCGCTGTTCGACGAGAATGGCGTGGTCCGCGGGATCATCACCGGCGACCTGGGTGTCGACCGTGAAGGTCAGCCGAAGGAAGGCCTCTACACTCCCGGCATGGAACTGCGCGGCAAGTACACGCTGTTCGCCGAAGGCTGCCGTGGTCACATCGGCAAGCAACTGATCAAGCGCTTCAACCTTGACAGCGATGCCGACGCCCAGCACTACGGCATCGGCCTGAAGGAAATCTGGGAAATCGACCCGGCCAAGCATCAACCGGGCCTGGTGGTGCACACCGCCGGCTGGCCGCTGGACATCATGAGCGCCGAAAACACCGGTGGCTCGTTCCTGTATCACTTGGAAAACAATCAGGTCGTAGTCGGCCTGATCGTTGACCTGTCCTACAGCAACACCTTCCTGTCGCCGTTCGATGAGTTCCAGCGCCTCAAGCATCACCCGGTCCTCAAGCAGTACCTGGAAGGCGGCAAGCGCATCAGCTACGGCGCCCGCGCCATCTGCAAGGGCGGTCTGAATTCGCTGCCGAAAATGGTTTTCAAGGGCGGTGCGCTGATCGGTTGCGACCTCGGCACCCTCAACTTCGCCAAGATCAAAGGCAGCCACACTGCCATGAAGTCCGGCATGCTCGCGGCCGACGCCGTGGCCGATCGCTTGTTCGCCGAATCCGAAGGCGGCGATGAACTGACTGCCTACGTCGACAGCTTCAAGAACAGCTGGCTCTACGAAGAACTGTTCGCCACCCGCAACTTCGGCCCGGCGATGCACAAATTCGGTCCGATCATTGGCGCTGGCTTCAACTGGTTCGACCAGAACATCATGGGCGGCAAAATGCCGTTCACCCTGCACGACACCAAGCCGGACTACGCCTGCCTCAAACTGGCCAAGGACAGCCAGAAGATCGACTACCCCAAACCTGACGGCAAGTTGAGCTTCGACAAACTCAGCTCGGTGTTCATCTCCGGTACCAACCATGAAGAAGAACAACCCTGCCACCTGAAGCTGACCGACCCGAGCATCCCGATCAGCAAGAACCTGCCACTGTACGACGAACCGGCACAACGCTACTGCCCGGCCGGCGTGTACGAAGTGGTGACCAAGGAAGACGGCGAGAAGCGCTTCCAGATCAACGCCCAGAACTGTGTGCACTGCAAGACCTGCGACATCAAGGATCCTTCGCAGAACATCACCTGGGTTTCGCCGGAAGGCGCCGGTGGGCCGACTTACCCGAACATGTAAGCCGATTCGCTGAACATCAAGGCTCCCGAAAGGGGGCCTTTTTGTTGCCTGCCATTCAAGGAACACCGCAACCCAATGTGTGCGAGCTTGCTCGCGATAACGATTTTTCATTCAACACAGATGTCGACTGACATACCGCTATCGCGAGCAAGCTCGCTCCCACAAGGGAACATCACGGGATCAGGCGGCGCGCTCTTCCCCGGGATTGCGCTCGAAGTAACGTTTGTACTCCCGGCTGAACTGCGACGAACTCTGATACCCCACCTGATGCGCGACCTGGGCCACGCCCAAGCCTTCGCTAAGCAGCAATCGCTGAGCCTTGAGCAGACGCAAGCGCTTGAGGTACTGCACCGGCGACAATAGGGTGCTGCGCTTGAAATGCTCATGAAAGGTCGAGGCGCTCATGTTCGCGCAACTGGCCAACGTCTCGACGTTCAGCGGCTCGGTAAAGTGTGCATGCAGATGGCTCAGGGCAGCGGCAATCCGGGCGAACTGCCCTTGCTGTTCCACCAGTGCCCGCAATACATCGGCCTGGGGCCCACGCAAGGCGACGAACAGCAATTCCCGCAGCCGCGCCTGGCCCATGACCTGGCACTCCAGCGGATCGTGCAGGCAGTGCAACAAGCGCTCGACGCACCCGCGCATCGCGTCATCGAGCACGGCACAGGTCATGGACTCCGGCGTCTGCGGCGCCAGGCTCCGCCCCGCCACCAGCCCCATGGCCAGCACCAGCTCCCCCAGCATCACCCGATCGATCGCCACAGAAACCCCTAGCAGCGGGGCATTGGGCATGGCATAGGTTTCGCACTCGAACGGCACCGGCAATGCCTGGATCAGATAATGCCCGGCACCATATTCCAATGTGCGAGGTCCCAGGTAGGCCAGCTTGCTGCCCTGGGCAATGATCACCAGGCTCGGCTCGTAAAGCTGCGGACCGCGGGCAACATCCTGGCAGGCCCTGAGCACATGCACGCCGGGCAGCCGCGTGGGAACGAAACCATCGCGGATCGCCAAGGGCTCGATCAGCGAGACCAAAGAGGCATTGGCATCAAGATGACGGGTCAACAACATAGGAAAACTTCACGAAAAAAGATGAGGGCATCATCGCAGGTCTGCGTCTCGTAGAGATCAAATCATAGCCAGCGCCGGAGAAATAGGCATGACATACGTAGGAATCACCATCGCCTCAATCCGGCAAGACTCCCAGAATGGATCGTCTCACTGTTCACTGCTTAGCGAGGTCCACTATGTACACTGCCATCGGATATGCCGCCCAGTCGGCCACCACTCCCCTCGCCCCCATGAAATTCGAACGCCGCAGCCCGCGAGCCGACGATGTGGCGATCGACATTCTCTACTGCGGCGTCTGCCATTCCGACATCCACCAGGCCCGTAATGAATGGGGCATCGCCGTTTATCCGCTGATGCCCGGCCATGAGATCGTCGGCAAAGTTACCGCCGTCGGTGCGAATGTCACCCGCTATAAGATCGGCGACCTGGTGGGCGTTGGCTGCATGGTCGACTCCTGCCGCGAGTGCGAAGCCTGTCGCGCGGACCTGGAGCAATACTGCTACCAGGGCATGACCCAGACCTACGCCAGCCCGGACCGTATCAGCGGCGGCCACACCATGGGCGGTTACTCCAACAGCATCGTGGTCAGCGAGCACTTCGTGCTGCGCATCCCGGAAACCCTCGATCCGGCCGGTGCCGCGCCGATTCTCTGCGCCGGCATCACCACCTACTCGCCCCTCAAGCACTATGGCGTGAAGGCTGGCGACAAGGTTGGCGTACTGGGCATGGGCGGCCTCGGGCACATGGGTATCAAGTTCGCCAAGGCCATGGGCGCGGAAGTGACGCTGTTCACCCGCTCGGCGAGCAAGGCTGAGGAAGCCCGTCGCCAAGGTGCGGACCATGTGATCGTGTCTACCGACGCCGAGCAGATGGCCGCTGCCGCCGGACGTTTCAACTTCCTGCTGGACACCATTCCAGTGCAGCACGACCTCAATCCCTACCTCGACACCTTGCGTTTTGATGGTGTGCACATCCTGGTGGGTCTGGTCGAACCGATTGATCCGCCGGTCCATGCCGCAAAACTGATCATGGGCCGTCGGGTCCTGGCCGGTTCGCTGATCGGCGGTATCGCAGAAACCCAGGAAGTGCTGGATTTCTGCGCCGAACACAACATCAGCTGCGACATTGAAATGCTCGACATCCGTCAGATCAACGAGGCCTATAGCCGCATGATCGCCGGGGATGTGAAGTACCGCTTCGTCATCGACATGGCGACACTCAAGGCCTGATCCTCAAACCTTGGCGCCAAGCTCCGCCGACAGCCGGGCTGTGACCCCTTTGACCAGGGGAATCAGCTCGGCCATTTTTTCCAGCGGCATGTATGGCACGGTGCTGGCGATACTGATACCGGCGACGATGCGCTTGCCGGCGTCACGGATCGGCGCCGCCACGCAACGAATCGACGGTTCGTTGTCTTCCAGATCGAAGGCATAGCCCCCCGCCACGTATTCCACCATCCGTTGCTGGAACTGTTCCCAGGATTGCTCCTGATGCTGGGGCCAGAACTGATTCTTCCCGCCGGCCGGCAGGCTGATTTCATACAGCCGCTTCCATTGTTCCTGCGTGTCATCGAGCATCAGCGCCTTGCCGATCCCGGTGCGCGCCAACGGCATGCGGTGGCCTACGCGCGAGCGCATCTCCGGGCCATTACGCCCCGGATTTTTCAGCAGGTACAAGACTTCGTCACCCTCGCGAATCGCCAGGTGAACGGTATCGCCGGTGAGTGCCGACAGCTCGTCCAGATACGGCCCCGCCAGGCTCACCAGCGGCAGTTCTTCCCGGGCCTGGAAACCCAGTTCGATCAGCTTGGGCCCCAGCAGGTAACCCACTTGCGGCACGACGCGCAGGTAACGTTCGTCCACCAGGCAACTGGCCAGGCGATGGGTAGTGCTGCGGGTGGTGCCGATCAACCGGGCAATTTCCTTCAAGTCACGGGCGCCGCTGGCGACCGCCTGGACCACACCCAGGCCACGCAGCAATGTCTGGGTGCCTGTGGGCGCTGCATCCTTGGAGATTTTGGGATCGTCTTGCTGCATAACCGGCCTTCAACAGTGAGCGGGGAACGGGCGGCATTATGGTCGCCCGCCCCGTCGGACTACAACTCGATGCGCTCGACCTTCCCCACCAGCAGGATGTAGGACAGCGCGCCAATCAATGCCAGAACGGCGATATAAGTGATGGCTGGGGCAAACGAATCGCCGCTGGCGAGAAAGCCGATGACGATAGGCGTGGCGATGGCCGCCAGGTTACCGATGAAGTTGAACACCCCACCCGTCAATCCGAGCAGCCGTGCCGGTGCCAGGGTCGAAACCAATGACCAGGTGATCGACGCCAGGCCATTGCCGAAGAACGCCAGGGCCAGGAAAGCGATCACCAACGGTGTCGATTCGACAAAGTTGGCACCGATGATCGACGTGGAAATCAACAGGCCACCAATGATCGGTAGCTTGCGAGCGAACCCCACCGTGGCACCGCGACGGATCAACCAGTCGGAGAAGAATCCGGAACACAACACGCCGACGAACGCTGCGAGAAACGGCAACGATGCCAACAGGCCGGACTTGATGAAGTCCATGCCGCGATATTTCACCAGGTAGGTCGGGAACCACGTCAGAAAAAACCACAGCGTGGAGTTGAGGCAGAATTGGCCGAGGTAAATGCCCCACAACTTGCGTTGAGTCAGGACGATCCCCAAGTCGGCCCAGCTGAATTTTGCCTTGGCCTTCGCGGTATCGGCCTGGATATCGACCAATCCGCCACCTTCGCGGATCAGTTCGATTTCAGCCGCATTGGCCCCTTTGAAGTCCCGTGGTTCGCGATACACCGCGTACCAGATCAACGCCCAGATAATGCCTACCGCGCCCGTGGCGACAAACACCATGTGCCAGCCGAAGGCGTGTTGCAGCCAGGCCAATACCGGCGTCAGGAAGGCCAACCCGACGAACTGCCCGGAGGTGTAGAAACCGATGGCCGTGGCCCGCTCGCGCTCGGGAAACCAGGTGGTGACCACGCGGCTGTTGATCGGATAAGCCGGCGCTTCCAGGGCACCCACCGCCATGCGCAGCACGAACAGCGCGATGAAACTGGCGGCGAAGCCAAGCATCACCGTGGCCACCGACCACAGCAGCAGCGCCACGCTGTAAAGAATGCGCGGAGGCACCCGGTCCACCAACCAGCCACCAGGAATCTGCATGGCCGCGTAGGTCCAGCCGAACGCCGAGAAAATCAGCCCGACGTGGATCGGGTCGATGCCCAGGTCGCTGGTCAGCGCGGGGGCGGCAATCGAGAGGTTGCTGCGGTCCAGGTAATTGATCACCACGGTGATGAACAGCAGGACCATGATGAAAAAACGCTTGCGGCTGGGCGTCACCAACGACGCTTGCGCGCTCAGGGTGTGCGCTTGCATGTGAGGTGCCTCTTTTTATGTTTATTGAGGAAACGGGCGCATCGAAGAAGATCTCCCTGCTTGCGAAGATCAGACTGTGGGAGCGAGCTTGCTCGCGATGACGGCGTGTCAGTTGGCGCATGTGTGACTGATGCACTGCCATCGCGAGCAAGCTCGCTCCCACAGGGTCAGGCGTGACTCACCACTCGGCAAAACTACCATCGGCATGCCGCCAGATAGGGTTGCGCCAGCGATGGCCGATAGCCGCGCGTTCGATGACGTATTCCTCGTTGATCTCGATGCCCAGGCCCGGCCCATTGGGGATCTTCACGAAGCCTTTGTCGTAGTCGAACACCTGCGGATCCTTGATGTAATCCAGCAGGTCGTTGCTCTCGTTGTAGTGGATGCCCAGGCTCTGCTCCTGGATGAAGGCGTTGTAGCAGACCGCATCCAGTTGCAGGCACGCTGCCAGGGCGATGGGGCCCAGTGGGCAGTGCAGCGCCAGCGCCACGTCGTAGGCCTCGGCCATGTTGGCGATCTTGCGGGTTTCGGTGATGCCACCGGCATGGGACGCATCCGGCTGGATGATGTCCACGTAACCTTCGCTGAGTACACGCTTGAAGTCCCAGCGCGAGAACAACCGCTCGCCCAGGGCAATCGGGGTGCTGGTCAGCGGCGCCAATTCCTTGAGGGCTTCGTAGTTTTCGCTGAGCACCGGTTCTTCGATGAACATCAGCTTGTAGGGGTCGAGTTCCTTCATCAACACCTTGGCCATCGGCTTGTGCACGCGGCCGTGGAAATCCACGCCAATGCCGACGTTCGGCCCCACCGCATCGCGCACCGCCGCGACGTTGGCCAGGGCCAGGTCGACCTTTTCAAAGGTGTCGAGAAATTGCAGCTCTTCGGTGCCGTTCATTTTCACTGCCGTGAAACCCCGCGCCACCGCCTCTTTCGCCGCCCGTGCGGTGTCCGCCGGCCGGTCGCCGCCGATCCACGAATACACTCGGATCTTGTCGCGCACCTGGCCACCGAGCAAATCGCTGACCGACACACCCAAGGCCTTGCCCTTGATGTCCCACAACGCCTGGTCGATACCGGCCAGGGCACTCATGTGGATCGCCCCGCCCCGGTAGAAGCCGCCGCGATACAACACCGTCCAGATATCTTCGATGTTGCGTGGGTCTTTGCCGATCAGGTAGTCGGACAGTTCCTCGACGGCCGCCGCCACCGTGTGGGCACGGCCTTCGACCACGGGTTCGCCCCAGCCGGTGACACCTTCGTCGGTTTCGACCTTGAGGAAGCACCAGCGCGGCGGAACGATAAACGTGGTCAGTTTGGTGATTTTCATCTTGTTGTCTCTCTTATCAGATGCAGCGCACGGGGCGCTGGAAAAGTCTTCAGTTCAAGGCATTCCACGCGGCCACGTAGGCCTTGGCGCGCACCGCCACCTCATCTGCCCTCAGGCCTGGCTTGAACAGCCCGGAACCGAGGCCGAAGCCCTTGACGCCAGCCTCGACGAACACCGCCATGTTGTCCGGGGTAATCCCGCCCACCGGCACCAGCACGGTCCCGGCCGGCAGCACCGCGAGCCAGGCCTTGACCACCGCCGGGCCCATTTGCTCGGCCGGGAACATCTTCAGCACATGGGCGCCTTCGGCCAGGGCGGCAAAAGCCTCGGTGGGCGTGGCGACGCCAGGGGACAGGTACAGCCCTGCCGCTTTCGCTGCCCGCAACACCTTCGGATCGCTGTGGGGCATGACGATCACTTGTCCGCCAGCGGCTTTCACCTGCTCGACCTGTTCCGGCGTCAGCACGGTGCCGGCACCGATCAGGCAATCGGCGGGCAACGTACTGCGCAGGATGCGGATACTTTCGTACGGCTCGGGGGAATTGAGCGGTACTTCGATGACGCGAAATCCGGCGCTATAAAGGACTTCGCCGATAGCGGCGGCCTCTTCCGGGCGCAGACCACGCAAAATTGCGATCAGCCCATTGTGCGCCAGTGCTTGTGTGAGCATGTCAGACCTCCAGTCAGGTTTAACGCGATGCGGTGGAATCGAGCAGCCCGGCCGCCACGGCCAGTTGCCACAAACCACGTTCAGTGGCCTGTTCGACCATGGTCACCCGGGCGAAACCGCAGGCGTCGAGAGCCCGTTGATAACGGGCACAGAGTTGGGAATTGCCAATCAGCACCACTGCGGGCAAGTGGATGCTGTCGCGCCGCCGACGTTGCACGGTAGCCAGCGCTGTCAGCTCATGGCCGATCAACAGGCCAGAGAGGTAGTCAGCCTGGGCGCTGGCAGCCAGTTCGCCGGTCAAGCCCAGGCTGCGGGCGCTGAACACGGTGGACAACGGACCGATCTCGCCGCCCACCGACAACGCCACCTGCACGCCGCGATCGAAGGCCTGGCCGTCGAACGTCGCGCCGCGCTGCTGGGTGCGACCGAGAATGCTGTGGTCACTGAGCACGGCGAAGATCTCGCCGGTCATGAAGGTGTCGAAATGCACGATGCAGCCGTCGGTCACTTCCACCCATTTCGAGTGGCTGCCGGGCAGGCCGATCAGCACCGCTCCGTCCGGCAGGTCGTGCAACGCACCGAGCACCTGGGTCTCTTCGCCGCGCATGACGTTGGGCAGCCGTGAACGCTGGATTACGCCAGGCACGATGTGCACATCAACACCGCGAAGGCTGCGAACGGTTTGTAGGGAATGTCCGAGATCGGCGACGTTGGCGGGTGTGTCGCAGTAAGGCGCTTCGCGCCAGCCCTGGGCGCTGCCGACCATCCCGCAGGCTATGACGGGCAGGCCCGGCTGAGCATCGAGCCAATCGCCACAGGCCTCATCGAAGGCCAATTCGAAGCCGTCGATGCACACCTGGCCAGCCAGTGTTCGTGGCCCGGAGGGCAACTGCATGATCCCCGATGACAGCGAGCGCTGTTCGAGCACCTCGCCCCCGGCGGCGAGTTTGTAAGCCCGTAATGAGGTGGTCCCCCAATCGAGCGCAATCAATTGCGCCTGCATCCGTTTCACCTGTTTTGTTTTTTGGCAGTGAGTGAGACGGACTATAAACCCGGGCGCAGCATAATCTCAATATATAAATATGACTCCCATATATTGGGATTTTATAACCTGATTGCAAAGCCCATCGCCATTCATCCACGACCCTGCTACGTTTTCTGTCCGGACGTCTTAGAACTCAAGGAAACGTTTATGGGACAACTGCTGAAAATCCTCGGTCGTACTTCTTCTATCAATGTCAGAAAAGTGCTGTGGACCTGCCAGGAACTGGAAATCCCCTACGAACGCGAAGACTGGGGCATCGGTTTTGCGTCGACCCATGACCCGAAGTTCCTGGCTCTCAACCCCAACGCCCAAGTGCCGGTGATCATCGATGAGAATGGCGTGCTCTGGGAGTCGAACACCATCTGTCGTTACCTGGTGGGCAAGCATGGGCGCAGCGATCTGCTGCCCGTCGAACCCGCCGCCCGGGCGCGCATCGAGCAGTGGATGGACTGGCAAGCCACGGAACTCAACCCGTCATGGGGTTACGCGTTCCACGCGCTGGTGCGCAAGAATCCGGATTTCCAGGACCCGCAGCGCATTGCCGCCGGCATCAAAGGCTGGAACGAGAAGATGGGTTTGCTGGAGCAGCAGTTGAACCGCACCGGCGCCTACGTGGCCGGTACGCAATTTTCCCTCGCCGATGTACTGATCGGCCTGTCCGTACACCGCTGGCGCCAGACGCCCATGGAGCGCCCGGACTATCCAGCGGTGGCCGCTTATTGCAAGCGGCTCGAACAGCGCCCCGGATTTATCGAGTACGCATCCAACGCATACTCATGAATTTCAATTGCCGTTAGCGAAATCCCGTAGCACCTTGCCGTCCATTCGGTAGCGCACCCACTCTTCCTGTGGTTGCGCGCCAAGGGATTTGTAGAACTCGATCGCCGGCGTGTTCCAATCCAGCACGCTCCACTCGAAGCGACCGCAGTCGTTGTCGCAGGCGATCTTCGCCAGGTGGCGCAGCAGCGTCTTGCCTGCCCCGCCACCGCGCTGTTCAGGCGTGATGTACAGGTCTTCGAGGTACAGGCAGTTGCTGCCCAGCCAGGTGGAATAGCTGAAGAAAAACACTGCGAAACCGATCGGCACGCCATCACGCAGGCAGATCAGCCCGTGGGCGGTCGCGCCCTCGCTGAACAGGCTGCGCTCGATGTCGGCCACACTGGCGATGACTTCGTGGCGGGCCTTTTCGTAATCGGCCAACTCGGTGATGAAGGCAAGGATTTGAGGCGCATCGCTCGGTTGCGCAGGACGGATCTCGATGGACATGAACAGGCCTTGTAGCCAATTGAAAGCGCCATACTAAGCCGCCACAGGGCGCTCGTCACACATGAAAACGAACATCTCCATCGAAGTACCTGCAAACAAAGGATCTGTCATGACCGCCGCCTTTGCGCCACTACAACCCGTCGCCGCTCAATTGTTACCCCATGCACTGGAGCCTTCGGAAGACGGCGCGCACGATCTTTCGCACCTGCAACGGGTCTGGCACAACGTGCGCACCCTCCAGGGTCATGAGGGCGGTGATCTGTCTATCCTGCTGGCGGCGACGTTGCTGCATGACTGCGTGGCAGTGGAAAAGAACTCCCCCCTGCGCGCCCAGGCCTCTCGACTGGCGGCAGACAAGGCATCGACCCTGTTGTCGACGCTGAACTGGCCAGACGAAAAAATCAGTGCCGTCGCCCATGCCATCGAAGCTCACAGTTTCTCGGCCAACATTCCTGCCGTCACGCTCGAAGCAAAAATCCTCCAGGACGCCGACCGCCTCGACTCACTGGGCTTGCTCGGGGTGGCGCGGACATTCTACGTTGCCGGACGCATGGGCAGTGCGCTCTACGATCCCGAGGATCCGCAAGCCAAGTCGCGAGATTATGATGATCGTCGTTTCTGCCTCGATCATTTCCAGACCAAGTTGTTGCACCTGGCCGACGGTTTCCAGACCGTCACCGGGCAACACATGGCGCAGGTCCGTCACGAAAAGCTAAAAGGCTTCATGGAGCAATTCATCGAAGAAGCCGGACTCGACGCCTAGACCATTCGTCGCGCCCGAGGCACCAACGCAAATCCAGCGCAGCCCAAGATCAGGCAAGCATTCTGAAAAATGGAGGCGACACCATGATCACTTCAAGGCTGACTGCATTCACATTCGCCACGCTGCTGTCCTCGGTCGCTTTCGCGGCGTCTACCGCTGGCACCGGGCCGACCGATCCGGTGCAGGCGCCCAACTCCCCCGCGCCCCAAGGCATGCCCAAGTTGAACACCGACGGTACCGGCGGCGGGCCGGACAATAGCCAGCCACCTGCCACCGGCACTGATCCGCGTGTGCAAGGCAACGACATGGGTCGCCAGGGCGGAATGAATACGCCGGACTCCACGGCCCCCGATAACGCCGACACCGGCGTGGGTTCGAAAACCACGACCGGTGGTTCGGGTTCGGAAGGTAACGCCAGCCAGTAACCGCTGCTCAGACACTTGAGGAGGAAGATCCCATGCCTCGTGGAAGCAAAGACAAATACACCACCGAGCAAAAGCGCAAAGCCCAACACATCGAAGAGAGTTACGAGAAGAAGGGCCTGTCCGAGGACAAGGCCGAGGCTCGCGCGTGGGCCACGGTGAACAAGCAATCCGGCGGCGGTGAGCGCTCCGGCGGTTCGGGAAAGGCAAAACCGGCCGCAGAGAAGAAAACCGACCGCAAGGAATCGGCCCGCCGCGCAGCCAAGACCCGTGAGGGTCATCCGCGCACCAGCAAGGCCTCCCATGGGGCCCAGACCGTGGACAGCCTGATGAAGGAGGCCCGGGCGAAAAATATTCCCGGGCGCTCGAAGATGCGCAAGCAGGAGTTGGTCGAAGCGTTGCGCAAGGCGGGGTGATCGTTGGCGTCAGGGAGGACGCCATCGCGAGCAAGCTCGCTCCCACATGGGTCTGTGCTGTGTCGAGGTTCTGGACTCTGACACAAAGACCTGTGGGAGCGAGCTTGCTCGCGATGGCGGTGGGTCAGGTTAGAAGGTATTGAATGCACTGACGCCTCGCGAGCAGGCTCGCTCCCACAGTGGATCTTCGGTGTGCCGAAATTTTGCGGCTGACACAAAAACCTGTGGGAGCGAGCCTGCTCGCGATGGCGGTAGATCAGTCGCCAGCGATCTCGGTTTTCAGCGTTGTTTCAAGCGGTCGATCACCACCGCCAGCAGCAGGATCGAGCCGCGAATGACGTATTGGTAGAAGGTGTCGATGTTCTTCAGGTTCATCGCATTTTCGATGATCGCCAGAATCAGCACGCCCGCAATGACATGACGAATCATGCCGATGCCACCGCTCAACGACACCCCGCCCAGCACACAGGCCGAGATCACGGTCAGCTCAAAGCCCTGGCCGATCATCGGCTGGCCCGAGGTCATGCGTGACGCCAGGATGACCCCGGCCAAGGCGCCGATCAAGCCATGCACGGCGAAGATGATGATCTTGGTGCGATCAACGTTCACGCCTGCCAACAACGCCGCTTCCTGGTTGCCACCGATGGCCATGGTGTTGCGCCCGTAGGTGGTGTAGTTCAGCAGCCAGCCGAAAAACAGAAAGCAAACGATGGTGATCAGAATCGGTACCGGCACGCCAAACAATTGGCCGTTGCCGAACACGAAGAACGATTCCTGCGACACCCCCACCGCCTTGCCGTTGGCAAAGATGTAGGCCAGGCCCCGGACGATCTGCATCGTCGCCAGGGTGGTGATCAAGGCGTTGACCCGCAGCTTGGCGATGACGATGCCGTTGATCAGGCCGACGATCAGCCCCATCGCCAGCGCCGCGCTGACGCCGAGGAATACGCTGTTGGTGTCGCGCATCACCACCGCCGCGACCACGCCGGCACAGGCAATCACCGAACCGACCGACAAGTCGAAGTGCCCGGACGCCAGGCAATACAACATGGTGCACGCGGCGATGCCGGTGGTGGAAATCGCCAGGCCCAGGCCGCGCATGTTCAACGGCGACAGGAAGTTGTCGATCATCAAGGTGCAGAGCACGAAGATACCGATGGCCGCCAACAGCATGACCCAGTCATCCAGGAAACGGCGCAGGTCCAGGGGTTTGCGTGCCGTTGGCAGTGCATTGTTTTGAATGGTCATGATTTACCTCTCAGTTCGCCGCGTCGGCAACGCGTTGGCGCGGTAGCGCCAGTTGCAGCAGGTTGGATTCGTTGGCCTGGTCGCGCGGCAACTCGCCGCGCATGGCCCCTTCGCACAGCACCAGGATTCGGTCGGAAATGCCCATCACTTCCATCAGGTCGCTGGACACCACAATCACCGCGATGCCGTCGGCCGCCAGGTTGTGGATAATCTGGTAGATCTCGGCCTTGGCGCCGATGTCGATGCCACGGGTCGGTTCGTCCAGCAGCAGGACTTTCATCGGCATCGACAGCCAGCGACCGAGAATCGCCTTCTGCTGATTGCCGCCGGACAGGTACATGATTTTCTGGCTGGCCGCCGGGGTCTTCACTTTCAGCGACTTGATCTGCTTGTCGGCATTGCCCCGCTCCCAGTCGCCGCGCAGCAGGCAGCCGAGCGCGGAATGAGCCGGACGGGCACTGATGTTGATGTTCTCGCCCACGCTGCCCAACGGGATGATGCCTTCCTTCTTGCGATCTTCCGGGCAGAGCAGCACGCCAGCGGCGATGGCATCCCGTGGCGAACGCAGTTTCAGTTCCTTACCGTGCAGCACGAGGCTTCCCTCGCTCTGGCGCTCCAGACCACTGAGCAAGCGAAACAACTCGGTACGACCGGCACCGACCAGCCCGAACAAACCGAGGATCTCGCCCTTGTGCACCTGGAAACTCACCGGCTCGCGCAAGCCCGGTCCCAGCAGGCCCTTCACTTGCAGCGCCACATCACCGCGCTCCCGAGGGCGGTAATCATAGATGTCCTGGATATCGCGACCGACCATGCACGTGACCAACTGATCGTGGGTCAGCTCGCTCATGTTCTCGAAGGTCCGGACATAACGACCGTCCTTGAATACCGTCACCGCGTTACAGATACGGAACACTTCTTCCATGCGGTGGCTGACGTACAGCACCACTTTGCCCTCGTCTCGCAAGCGGGCAATGATCGCCATCAAGCGGTCAATTTCCCGGGCCGACAGACTACTGGTGGGTTCGTCGAAAGCAATGACGTGGGCGCCACGGGACAAAGCCTTGGCGATTTCCACCAATTGGCGCTGGCCGAGGGACAGGCGACCGACTTTTTCCTGCGGGTCGATTTCGTCGGCCAGGCCTTTGAGCAGTGTCAGCGCCTGCTGGCGCAGCACGCCACGATTGACCAGGCCGAAACGTGCCGGCAAATGGCCGAGAAACAGGTTTTCCGCGACGGTCATTTCCGGCACCAGGTGCAGCTCCTGGTGAATCACCGCGACACCGCTGGCGATGCTATCAGCGGTGCCTTTGAACGCCATCGTCTGCTCGCCGATCTGCAAGTCGCCGCTGCTCGGGATGTAGGCGCCACCCAATATCTTGAGCAGCGTAGACTTGCCGGCGCCGTTTTCACCCATCAAGGCATGGACCTGCCCCGGATGGGCAACGAAACTGATATTGGCCAGCGCCTGCACGCCGGGAAAGGACTTGCCGATCCCGTTGAATCGCAAGCTGCCACCGATGTTGTGTTGCCGTGTCGCTGTTTGCGCTTGCATAACCACCTCGAACTCACAGAGATCAAGCGATCCCGGTCACTCAACTGACCGGGGCCGCTCTTGAATCAACCGACCGTCAATTCCACAGGCCGATCTTTTCCAGCTCCTGCTTGAAGTTCTCCCGGGTGATCAGCGTCACCTCGTCCATGGCGGTGTACTTCGGCGGTTCCTTGCCGGTGGTGATCCACTCGTACATCATTTCGGCGGTCTTGTAGCCTTCGATGTGCGGGCTTGGCAGCATCGAACCGAAGAAGCCGCTTTTCGGCTTTTTCAGCTCACCGATGGCGTCGGTACCGTTGATACCAATGCCGATCACGTTGTCGGCCTTGAAGCCGGCCGCTTCGGTGGCACGTACGCCGCCCAGCACGGTGTTGTCATTCATGCCGCCGATGATCAGGTTTTTCGCGGTGCTTGGCAGTTTCACCAAAGCCGAGTTGGTGGAGTCCATGCTGCCGGGTACGTCGAGGGTCTTCAGGGCCGCGAAGAGGATGTGGTCTTTCGGGATGCCGGCCTCCTCAAGGGACTTGACCGAACCATCCGTGCGCTTCTTGCCAGTGTCCAGTTCGTTGTAGGTGTTGATCACCGCATAGGTTTCTTTCCAATCCCAGTTACGCTTCTTCGCTTCAGCAGCCATGGCAGCGCCCTGCTTCTGGCCTACCTCGAAAGCGGCCATGCCCAGGTACGGTACGTCTTCCATGAACTTGCCGTTGGCGTCGACGAAACGGTCGTCCACGGCAATCACCTTGAGATCGTTGAGCTTGGCCTTGGCCATGATGGCCGGGCCGAGGGACACGTCTGGCGGGCAGATCACAAAGCCCTTGGCACCGTTGGCGGCAAGGCTGTCGATGGCCGAGAGGGTTTTCTCGCCGTCGGGCACGGCGATCTTGATCAATTCGAAGCCTTTGTCCTTGCTCGCCTTCTCGGCGAACGCCCATTCGGTCTGGAACCAGGGCTCCTCGGCCTGCTTGACCAGGAAACCGATTTTTACGGGAGCAGCCGCCAGCAAGCTGCTGCTGAGGCTGACCGCGGTAACCGCCAGGGCGGCACGGCACAGGGAACGGATCCCACGACGATGATTCATAGTTGACTCCTTGTTTTTTTTATTGAAAGCCAAACGTCCAGGGTCTGCTCCACCATCGGTGGAAATGCGCAGGCTGGGCGGTCAAATCAAGTTGCTACACAGCATAGGCTCAAATAGTCATATCGTATGATGATTGGATTACAGGCGAAGTTTCCGACTGTAATCCAGGAATATTCAGTCGTGGTACATGACCGAACGTCCCCCATCGATGGTGATGCATGAGGCATTGATAAACGGTGCTTCGTCGCTGGCCAGGAACACGGCCGTCATTGCCACTTCGATCGGTTGCCCGATACGCCGTGGCGGGTGCATATCCAGCGCACGCTGGCGTTCGGCATGCGGATCGGCAAAGCCGTTCCAGTAGTCGACGTTCAGTTGGGTTTCGATATAGCCCGGCGCGATGGCGTTTACCCGCACCCCCTTGGGCGCGTATTCGATGCCCAAGGCGCGGGTCAGGCCGAGCAGGCCATGCTTGGCCACCGGGTAAGGGAAACAGCCGGGAATAATGTGGGAAGAGTGAACCGACGCGATATTGATGATGCTGCCCACGCCCTGCTCGATCATCTGCGGTAATACAGCCTTGCAACCGTACCAGGCGCCATCCAGGTCGATGGCGAAACAGCGACGCCAGTCTTCTTCGGACATTTCCAGCGGGTCACGGAACACGTTGACGCCGGCGCAATTCACCAGCACATCGATCCGACCGTGCAATTCGATGGCATGACGAGCCATGGCGTGCAGGTCCTGCTGCTTCGACACATCGGTTTTCAGCGCTTGTACATCCGCCCCGCGTTCACGCCAGTGGGCAGCGACGGCTTCGACCTTCTGGGCCTGAATGTCACTGATCACCAGCCGTGCCTGTTGCGAAGCGAACGCGGCGACGATGGCCTCGCCAATGCCCTGGGCTGCACCGGTCAACAGCACGACCTTGTTTTTCAGCCGTTCGCCCTTCGGTGGCTCGGGCACCGGCGGCAAGACAAGAGGTTCAGCCATGGATCAGGACTCCTGTTCGCAGGCACGGCAAAAACCGGGCATCCAGGGAAGCCCGGCCAAAAGGCGCTGCAGAAAACAGTGAGTCGCGTACGCCACCGGGGCGTACGGAGGAGGATCGTTGCATCGCTTCACCTGTTTTGTTTTTTTAGTGTGAGTGCGTATTGCTGATGGAGCCGACTATAAACCCGACCGCCGAACAATCTCAATATATATATTTACATCCCATATTTTGGGATTTAGCCAGCGAATCGAGTACAAGCCACACCGGGCACGTCGACCCGCATTGACAGCACTGCACCGTCCAGCGGATGGCCCAGCGGACTCGCCGCGCTGGTGATGTACAGCGTCCTGAGGTCTTCACCGCCGAACACACAGCTGGTCGGGCGGCTGACAGGTAACTCGATCACCCGGTCAACATGGCCGTCCGGATGCAACCGCAGCAGGCAACTGCCATCCCAGCGCGCGTTCCAGATGTAACCCCGGGCATCCATCGCTGAACCGTCCGGTCCACCGCGCAGATGAGGGCCAAACCAGACTTCCGCGGGAGCCAGGCTGCCATCAGCGTGAATGAAGTGCCGATACAGCGTCCCATCGAGGCTGTCGCCGAAGTACACCTGGGTGTTATCGGGGCTCCACAACAGCGTGTTGGGAATGCCCAACTCACGCAGCAACGGCATGACCCGACCATCGGCGCCAACGCGAAACAGACCACCGGAGCGCCGCTCGATGGGCAAGTCTTCTGCGTTTTCACCAATATTGTTCTGCATGGTGCCAAGCCAGAGCTGACCCAAGGCATCGCAACGGGCCTCGTTGGGGCGATTGCCTGGCTGGGGATCGGCCATGCAGAACAGCGTCAGCCGCGGTTCCAGGCCCGGTGAATCCAGATCCAGCCGGTACACGCCACTGCTCAGGGTCACCAGCGCGTCGCCACGCTGAGTCGGGATAAAGGCGGAAACGTGCTCGGGCATCTGCCAGATATCCACGTTGGCGCCGATCAGCCGCAGTGCCTGCCGGCCGGCGATATCAACCCAATACAATGCCTGGGTCGGCTCGTCCCAGAAGGGCCCCTCGCCCAATTTCGCCCGGTGTTCCGTCACAGCCGTCCACTTCATTGAAACCTCCTGTTCCCGGCTTGCCCGGCAGCGTCTGTTCGACCGGCCATGACATCGGGGTAAAAGCGTTTGATCGCCAGGTCGGCGTTATCGATCAGGGTCATGCAGGCCCAGACACCCCGCGCCGCGTCGCGGGCAGCGATGGCGTCGGCGATATCCTTGTGGATCGGCAAGGTGCGGCGCAGTTCATCCGGATCGGCGGCCGACACCTCGAACGACACCGCCAGCAGTGCGCCCAGGGCCGGAACCATTTGTTCGATGAATTGATTATGGCTGGCGGCAAGGATGCACTCGTGGAAAAACTGATCGGCACGGTTGTAATCGGTGCCGCTGTCCACGGCCCGTTCCAGTGCATGGTAGGCCAGGCGGATCGCCTGCACCTGATCAGCCGTGGCCCGCTCACAGGCCCAGCGCACCGCCATCGGTTCGATGGTGCGACGCAGGTCCAGCAGGTCATCGACAAAGTTTTCCGGCAGGCCACTGCGCGACAGCCAGCCAACGACCTGGGGGTCGAACAGATTCCAGCGTCGCACCGGCAATACTCGCGTACCGACTTTCGGCCCGACTTCCAGCATGCCCTTGGCGACCAGCGTCTTGATCGCCTCGCGAATCACCGTGCGGCTGACCCCCAGTTGCTCACCCAAGTCGGCCTCGACCTTGATGGTCTGCCCAGGCTTGACCTGGCCGGCGGCAATCCAGCCCCCCAGCCAATCGACGGTCGACGCATGAAAACTGCTGGACATGAACACCCCGGGGCCACTCTTATTGGAGGCCCACGCTAATCATCATACGATTGAGTGTCAATTTGAATTTTTCAGCATCACCCCTGTGGGAGCGAGCTTGCTCGCGATAGCGGTGGGTCAGCTTAGGAGATGCTGATAATGATGCCGTCATCGCGAGCAAGCTCGCTCCCACAGGGAATCAGGGTTCCAGGCCTATGGGGAAGAACTTGCCACCACTCCACACCCCCAGCCACTTCTGCCCGTCGATCTCGCGAATGACCGCCAGCTCCACCAGTTGGTAGAACACATTGCGGTGGATCAGCGCTTCGAGGTTACTGCGCACATGTACGTACGGCGCAGGCTCCTGGGTCTGGGGATCGATCACCACGCGCAGTGGATGTTCGTCGCCGGCCTCAGTGGTTTCCTCGACATTGGTGGTGAAGCGCAACAACTGCCCTTCCCCCTGGCCTTCAACCTCGAGGGTCACGGCCACGAACGGCGCATCGTCGACCTTGATGCCGACTTTTTCCACGGGGGTGATCAGGAAGTAATCATCGCCATCGCGGCGGATGATGGTGGAGAACAGCTTGACCATCGGCTTGCGCCCGATCGGCGTGCCCAGGTAGTACCAGGTGCCATCACGGGCGATGCGCATGTCGATATCGCCGCAGAAGTCAGGGTTCCATAAGTGGACCGGCGGCAGGCCTTTGGTCTTGGGGATCTGCCCCAGCAAATCATTGGCTTTTTGCGGTCCGCTCATGGTGACTCCTTGTGTTTACTCGTCGCTCATCCCCAGCAGGCTGCGGGCATATTCACGCAACGGCGTGGCGATGAGGTCTTGTGGCTGCTTGTCGTGCAACGTCAGTAAACCGCCACGACTCTTGATACGCGCAGTATCAATCAAATACTGGGTGCTGGTCTCGATCAACATGATCTGAATCACGCTGGTATCCACACCCAGGCGATCCACGGCTTCTTCATCCTGCCATTCGTCGGTGTTGCCGATACGGTTATCGGCCTTGGCGAAGCGGGTGTAGAGCAAGTAGTGGGCACCGGCGGCACGGGCCTCGCCCATGGCTTGGTCGAGACCTTCGGGAACCCGGGCGCGACGGACCATGGGGAAATATTCGATGAAACCGTTAAAGGCTTCTTCGGCCACGACGTTGGGACGTGGATAGGCGCTGCCTGGTGGAGCGAAGGCCCCCTGAGCGATGTAGATGAACGAGTCTGGCTGAATACGCAGGTTGTTTATACGACGGCTGTCGCTATGATCCAGCAGACCGGCGTCGCTCATGTGATAACGAACGCCCTCTCCCATGTCACTGACATTCATGCAGCCACCAAGCGCCAAAACGGCCAGCAGCAAAACCAGGCTACGCATCCTACCCTCCAAAAACCGGTGACGGAAAACCGGCGAATGGCCAGTGAATGCAGCTTTTGCGCCAGCTCATCGAAATACGGGGGTCAGACGGTTCCAAGTTGAATGAAAAATGGCTATCGCGGGCAAGCCTTCGGTCAGCCGCCGATGATTTTCATGATGGTCGCGCCGCCAGAGAACGCTACTTCCTGCTTATCCCCCAAGGCCTTGACCAGCAAGCGCTGTAGCGCCGGCAATGCCTGATGGCGAGGTTTATCCAAAAGGTCGCCGACGAAATGCCGGTTACTCGACGACAGGCAGCCATGCAACCAACCTGTAGAGGACAGCCGCAGCCGGGAGCAGGTACGGCAAAACGGCACGCTTTCGTTGGCGATCACGCCAAAGTGCCCAAGCCCAGGGATCTCGTAGCGTACCGCCGTGGCATCCACCGGCGCGTCGGCCTGCAGGTATTCGTATTGTTCGCCAATCAGGCTCAGCAGTTGTTGAAGACTGACGAACTGCTGCAAGAACGCGTTGGAGTCGCTGGCCAGGTGGCCCATGCGCATCAACTCGATAAAGCGCAACTCATAGCCGCGCGCCATGCAGTATTCGAGCAATGGCATTACCTGATCAAGGTTCTGCCCGCGCAACGGCACCATGTTGACCTTGATCTTCAGCCCCGCCGCCCGGGCCTGGTCCATGCCATCAAGCACCGTCGCCAAATCACCGCCGCGGGCGATGCTGCGAAAGGCAGCGGGGTCCAAGGTGTCGAGGGAAACGTTGATCCGGCGGATACCGGCGTTTACCAGCAATGGCAGTTTTTTCGCCAGCAACTGACCGTTGGTGGTCAGGCTGATGTCTTCCAGGCCCATCTGCCCAACCGCCGTCATGAAGCTTTCAAGCTTGGGACTGACCAGTGGCTCGCCACCGGTGATGCGCAACCGCTCGATGCCAGCGGCTTCAATCAGATAAGCCACACCCCGCGCCATGGCCTCGGCCGACAGTTCATCCTGCGCAGCCACCAGCCGCTTGCCGTTGGGCACGCAATAAGTACAGGCGTAATTGCAGGCGGAAGTCAGGCTGATCCGCAAATTGCGGAAACGCCTGCCTTGACGGTCAACGATCATGGATCACTCCGGCGAAAGAAGAATCGGGCCCATGAAACTTGACCTTTAAATCAAGTTTTCGCAAGACCCAAGCCTGAGTATATTCCTGGGGCACTGCGCCATGTAAGCGGACATGGCGCAATAAGGCATCTGAATGTCAGTTACTGGGGACGTCGGTATCGCGCTTGCGCTTGTTGCCCATGCGCACGCCAATGTCCATCAGGAACTGGAAGAAGCCTTCCTGATCTTCCAGCACGTTACTCCAGAAGGGCGAGTGATACAGCGCCACCGCGCCGTGCACCAACGCCCAGGCCGCGCAGTAATGGAAGTAAGGCGGCACATCTTCGAGCTTGCCTTCGCTGATCCGGCCCTTGATCAGCAGGGTCAGGCGTTCGAAGTTCGAGGCACGGATCTTGTGCAACTCCTCGACCATCTCCGGCACCTGGTTGCCCTTGACCACCTTCTCTTCCAGGCGATCGAACAAGCGGTAACGCTGCGGGTCGCGCATGCGGAACTCGAAGTAGGCCCGAGACAGGGCTTCCTTGTCCTTGTCCACATCAGCCGAATGCAGCAGCTCGTTCAAATCGCGCTCGTAATCGAGCATCAGGCGCAGGTAGATCTCGGCCTTGGATTTGAAATGTTTATAGATCGTGCCTTTGCCGATACCCACGGCATCCGCAATCATCTCGACGGTGACACTGTCTTCACCTTGGTCGAGGAACAACTTGAGCGCGGTGTCGAGAATTTCCTGCTCGCGGCGACGAAACTCACGGACCTTACGGGGTTCTTTGTGCATAAGAAAAAGGTCTGAAGGGTCAAAATTCGAAGCCGGGTATTATGCCTAACTTACGCAAAAATGCACGGATCATCCGTTCTCGGCCATCGTTCTTCGGAAAACCGTGCTGGCCCGGCTCCCCACTTTTCACACTATCACCCCGTACCGGCAAGCTTTGGCGACAGTGAGAACTTATCCGAAGCGAGCGTATTCCAAATTTGTTTAAAAACCGTCCCGGCCAGACTGGACGCGTTGTGATACTGATCAATACTTGAACTGTCGGGGCGACATCTCCCCCAAGTGACGCACCGATAAAGGTACCAACGGACCGCGTGCCTTTGTTTTACTCCTAATGGTCTTAACCCGGATTCACCCCCCAGAACCCGGGTTTTTTTTGCGTGGAATTCAGGCCTGCATCGGCCGCACATGGGCCAGCGGAAACAATTGCTTAAAATTTTCCGTGGTCTGTTCGGCGAACCGCCCGTAAGACTCACCGCGCAACATCGCCAGAAACTCCGCTACCTCCCGGACGTATTGCGGAAGGTTCGGCTTGCCGCGATACGGAATCGGCGCCAGGTACGGTGAGTCGGTTTCCACCAGCAGGCGATCGGCGGGCACTTTACTGGCCACGTCCCGCAGCGCGTCGGCATTGCGGAACGTGACAATGCCGGAAAGGGAAATGTAATAACCCATGTCCAGCGCAGCCTTGGCCATGTCCCAGTCTTCGGTGAAGCAATGCAGCACACCGGCCTGGGGCAGCGCAGCGTCACGCAGCAAGGCCAAGGTATCGGCCCGGGCGCCCCGGGTGTGGATGATCACCGGTTTACCGGTCTGTTGCGCGGCCTCCAGGTGCAGCCGGAACGAGGCCTGCTGCACTTCGGCGGCTTGCGGCTCGTAGTGATAGTCCAGGCCGGTTTCGCCGATGGCGACCACCCGTGGGTGGTCCAGCTCACGCAACAGCCAGTCGAGGGCCGGTGTGGCATCGGGCTGGACATCCAGCGGATGGATACCGACCGAACAATCGACATCTTCATAGCGCTCGGCCAGCGCCTTGACGTCGGCGGCGTTGTCGGCACTGACCCCGATGCACAGGAAGTGCCCGACACCCCGTTGGCGGGCAGCGTCCAGCGCAGCATCCAGGGAGCCGTCATGGGCGGCGAGGTCGAGGCGGTCAAGGTGGCAATGGGAATCTACAAGCATAAAGGGCCGGGGCTACATCGTATGGGTGGGACGGTCGGACTTCAGGGTTCCGGCCAGGTGGGTTTCGATCTGATTGCGGGCCACATTGTCGCCGTCATTGAACTGCACGCCAACGCCAGCGGCACGGTTGCCCTGGGCACCTTTGGGGGTCATCCAGATCACCTTGCCGGCAACCGGGATCTTCTCCGGCTCATCCATCAGGCTCAACAGCATGAACACCTCATCGCCCAGGCGATAATTCTTGTTGGTGGGAATGAACAGGCCGCCGTTCTTGATGAAGGGCATGTAGGCGGCGTAAAGCACCGACTTATCCTTGATCGTCAGGGACAGGATGCCATTGCGTGGCCCAGGACTGACAGGTTCGTTCATGCTGATCTCCGCTGCAATTGAGCTGAGTTTAGGCCGTGTCTGTCAGTTTCGACCAGGCAAACTCGCCCACTGCACCAACAGCGCCTCGAGCAGCAACACCCGATTGAGATTCGCCTTGCTCAGCACCTTCTGACGTTGGGCAAGAATCCAGTCCTGAATGTTCAAGATTTTGTCCTGGCTGCTTTTTTGCGCCAGGTACTGGATCACCTTGCGCATGTCCGCCAACCCCAGGCCGGCCTCGTCCTCGGTGAGCTGGTAGCGCAGGATCAGGCTCGACCAGTCGCAAAACCAGTCAAACAGCAGCAACAACGGGATGGCATTCCAGCCTTCAGCCAGTTGCGTCGGGGATTGCTGCTGCTTGAGCAGTTTTTTCACGCCGTCCACCACCAACGCCCGCTGCTCGCGCACGCCCTGGGCTTGCAGGCTGACAGCCGCCAAGGGCGACCCGGCAGCCAGGGTCAGCAATTCAATACGTTCTTCATCGGAGCTGTCAGGCAAAGCCTGGGCCAGCCATTGCAGACTCATCGCCTCGCTCGGCAGCGGGCAGGCCTGTTGCACACAACGGCTCTTGATCGTTGGCAGCAAACGGCTCGGCTGGTGGCTGACCAACAACAGTACGGTGTCGCCGGAAGGCTCTTCCAGACTCTTGAGCAAGGCGTTGGCGGCATTGATGTTCATCGACTCGACCGGCTCGATCAGCACCACTTTGCGCCCCCCCATCTGTGCGGTCTGGACCACGAAGCTGACCAGGTCACGCACCTGGTCGACCTTGATTGCCTTGTCGGCCTCTTCCGGCTCCAGTACGTAATTGTCGGGATGGCTGCCAGCCTTGAGCAGCAGGCAGGACTTGCATTCACCACAGGCGTTCGAGACTCCCGGACGCTGGCACAGCAGGCTGGCCATCAGGCGTTCAGCCAGCGCTCGCTTGCCAATGCCGACCGGGCCGTGCAGCAGATAGGCATGGGCATGCTGGGCACGACCGGCAAGCTGCTGCCAGAGGCCGTCCTGCCAGGGATAGGCTTCAGCCACGGGCACGCTCCAGCAAACGCGGCAGCAAGCTGTCCAGGGACTGCTGGACCTGCGTCAGCGGTTGAGCGGCGTCGATCAACAGGTATCGCGCTGGATCGGCCTTGGCGCGACTCAGGAAGGCATTGCGCACCGCGTTGAAAAAATCCTGGCCCTCGAGCTCAAAACGGTCCAAGCGCCCCCGGGCGCTGGCACGGGCCAGGCCGATCTCCACCGGTAGATCGAACACCAGGGTCAGGTCCGGTCGCAGCTCGCCCTGGACGAAGGTCTCCAGCGCGGCGATACGCTCCAGGGACAGGCCCCGACCACCGCCCTGATAGGCGTAGGTGGAATCGGTAAAACGGTCGCAGAGCACCACCGCACCACGGGCCAGCGCCGGGCGAATCACTTCCGCCAAATGCTGCGCCCGCGCCGCGAACACCAGCAATAGCTCGGTGTCGGGATTCATGACTTCTTCAATTGGCGCCAGCAGCACCTCGCGAATGCGCTCGGCCAGCGGCGTGCCGCCGGGTTCGCGGGTCAGTACCACCTCGATGCCGGCGGCCCGCAGGCGTTCGGCCAAGTATTCGCGGTTGGTGCTCTTGCCGGCGCCTTCGGGGCCTTCGAGCGTTATAAACAAGCCAGTCACAGGCGATCCTTAATCAAAGTCATTGCGCGCTCGGCGGCTCGCTGGCATTCGGTTCCGGGGCAGGTTGCTCTGCAGGTACCTGGGGCACAGCCTCGGGCGCGGTATCGGGCGATGCGGCGGGAATCGGCGCCTGCTCGTCCGGCGTGGCCGGAGCCGGGCTGGAGCGATAGTCAGCGCGACGCTTGAGTTGGAATTCACGCACGGCGTTGTTGTGCGCGTCCAGGTCATCGGAGAACACGTGGCTGCCATCACCGCGGGCGACAAAGTAAAGGCTGTTCCCCGACGCGGGGTTCAACGCCGCGTGAATCGCCTCGCGCCCCACCATCGCAATCGGCGTTGGTGGCAGGCCCGGAATCAAATAGGTGTTGTACGGATTTTCTTCTTTGAGATGGGCACGGGTGAGCTTGCCCGTGTAGCGCTCGCCCAAGCCGTAGATCACCGTAGGGTCGGTTTGCAGCAGCATGCCCAGGCGCATGCGCCGCACGAACACGCCGGCAATCTGCCCACGCTCCTGGGGCACACCGGTTTCCTTTTCCACCAAGGACGCCATGATCAGGGCCTGATAGGGTTGGGTATAAGGTACATCGGCGGCACGCTGCTCCCATTCTCTGGCCAGCACATCTTCCAGTCGGTCATAGGCTTTTTTCAGCAGGTCGGCATCCGATGTACCGCGCACAAAGCGATAGGTGTCCGGAAAAAACCGGCCCTCGGGAAATACCCCAGAATGACCAAGACGCTCCATCACCTGGCTGTCGCTCAGGCCGGTGAGGGTCTGCTGGAGTTTTTCATCCTTGGCCAGCGCCGCACGAACCTGACGGAAGTTCCAGCCTTCCACCAGCGTCACGCTGTACTGCACCACATCCCCGCGTTTCCAGACACCGATCAGGCCTTCCATCGTCATGCCTGGGACCATCCGATATTCACCGGAGTGCAATGGCTGGTCGGCGAGATTGAAGCGCCAATAGACCCGCAACCAGAAGGCGTCCTTGATCAGGCCGTCGGCTTCGAGGCGCTTGAGGGTTCCGGTCGGGGTGGTCCCGTTGGGTACGTCCAGCAGTTCTTCCTGGGTGATGTTCAGCGGCTGTAGCAGCGCCGAATGGATTTTCCAGGCCGAAGCGCCCAACAACAGCCCTGCCAGAACCAGTCCGGTTTCCAGCAGCAGCAAGAATTTACGTCTCACGAATCAAACATCCAATAGCGCGCGGGCAAGGGTCTGCAGTTTACGGGTGAGCGGCCCAACCGACCAGCGCGTCGAACCACATGCGAACACTGGCCACACGCCATAAACGCTGTTGCAGACGAAGACTTCATCGGCCTGTTGCAGTTGTTCGAGGCTAATGTCAGTGATTTGCGTGGCAATGCCTTGAGACTCGGCTTGAAACAATAATTCTGCACGCATCACGCCGGCCACGCCGCAACGGCTCAGATCCGCCGTGACCAACACACCGTCGCGCACCAGGAACAGGTTGCTGAAGACACCTTCGATCACCCGTCCGGACGTATCCAGCATCAAGCCTTCGGCATGTTCCGAGTCGGCCCATTCAGCACGGGCCAGCACTTGTTCAAGGCGATTGAGATGTTTCAGGCCGGCGAGCAAGGGCTGCTCGGACAAGCGCACGGTGCAAGGAAACAGGCGAATGCCTTGTTCGGCGTGGGCCGCGGGATAAGCGGCCGACGGGCTCCCTTGCAGGATGCGCCGGGCCGTGGCCGAGGGATCAGCGGCATAACCGCGCAAGCTGTCCCCACGGGTCACGATCAGCTTCAGCACGCCGTCGCCCAGGCACCGGGCGTAGGCACCCAGCTCAGTACTCAACGCGGTCATGTCGACCTTGAGCGCCAAGCGCCGGCAACCTGTTTCCAGGCGTTGCAGATGACGGTCCAGCAACACTGGCCCGCCCTTGCGCACAGCGATGGTTTCAAACAACCCATCGCCGTAAGCCAGGCCGCGATCTTTCAGCGACAGGACGTCGGCCGGTTGACCGTCGACCCAGCTTTCCATCAACCGGCGAACCGGCGGAACACCAGCGAGCCGTTGGTCCCACCAAAGCCGAAGGAGTTGGACAACACCACATCGATGTCCATGCCGCGGGCGGTGTGCGGCACGAAGTCCAGGTCGCAGCCTTCGTCCGGCTCATCGAGGTTGATGGTCGGCGGCGCGGTCTGGCTGTTGATCGCCAGGACGCTGAAGATCGCTTCCACCGCCCCTGCCGCACCCAGCAGGTGGCCGGTCATGGACTTGGTCGAGCTGACCGCCAGCTTGTAGGCGTGCTCGCCGAACACGGTCTTGATCGCCTGGGCTTCGGCCAAATCGCCAGCCGGGGTCGAAGTGCCGTGGGCATTGATGTACTGGACCTGCTCACCGTTGATTTTCGCGTCACGCAAGGCGTTGGCGATACAACGGGCAGCACCGGCACCGTCGGCCGGTGGCGACGTCATGTGGTAGGCGTCGCCACTGGTACCAAAGCCGATCAGTTCGGCATAGATGGTCGCACCACGTGCCTTGGCATGTTCCAGCTCTTCGAGTACCAACGCACCGGCACCGTCGGACAGCACAAAGCCATCGCGCCCCTTGTCCCACGGGCGGCTCGCCCGGGCCGGTTCATCGTTGCGGGTGGACAACGCACGGGAGGCACCGAAGCCACCCATGCCCAAGCCGCAAGCTGCCATTTCGGCGCCGCCGGCAATCATCACGTCGGCTTCGTCGTACATGATGTTGCGCGCGGCCATGCCGATGCAGTGGGTCCCGGTGGTGCACGCCGTGGCAATGGCGTAGTTAGGTCCCTGGGCACCCAGGTGGATGGACAGGAAACCGGAAATCATGTTGATGATCGAGCCCGGTACAAAGAACGGAGAAATCCGTCGCGGCCCCGACTCGTGCAGCGTGCGGCTGGTTTCCTCGATATTGGTCAGACCGCCAATACCCGAGCCCATGGCCACGCCGATGCGTTCACGGTTGGCATCGGTGACTTCCAGGCCAGCGTTACGCACCGCCTGGAAACCGGCTGCCAGGCCGTATTGAATGAACAGGTCAAGTTTGCGGGCTTCCTTGACCGACAGGTATTCCTCGACATTGAAGCCCTTTACCGAGCCGCCAAAACGGGTGGAATAGGCAGAAAGGTCGGTGTGTTCGATCAGACCAATGCCACTGCGGCCAGCCAGAATGCCCTGCCAGCTGCTTGGCACATCCGTGCCCAGTGGCGACAACATACCCATACCGGTGACTACGACGCGTCTACGCGACACAGCACTCTCCTTTTTCTAATGACGACTTTGCATCAGGCCTAAAGAAAAAACCGCACGCCGTGATGGCAGTGCGGTTTTTCCATGACAGCTAGCGACGACTAAAAACAATTACGCCTGGTGGCTGGTAACGTAGTCGATAGCAGCTTGTACAGTAGTGATCTTCTCAGCTTCTTCGTCAGGGATTTCGGTCTCGAATTCCTCTTCCAGAGCCATCACCAGCTCAACGGTGTCAAGGGAGTCGGCACCCAGGTCTTCAACGAAGGAAGCGGTGTTCACAACTTCTTCTTCTTTAACGCCCAGTTGCTCGGCAACGATTTTCTTGACGCGCTCTTCGATGGTGCTCATACCTTGTTTTCACTCCTAATGGACAAATTCAGGCAGCTGGCCGGTGGGTAAGTGTATAGAAGAACTTTTCGGTTTTTCAACCGAAAGCTTCACTCCTCAAACCCCGCGGCCCGCCGTCTATAAATTGATTGCAGCTTTATAACGGATTTTAGACAGCTCGTATGACATTTTTTTGAAGCAATCCGTCACATTTAACTCATGTACATCCCGCCGTTTACCGGGATTGTAGCCCCGGTCACGTATGCCGCACCGTCCGATGCAAGAAAAGCGACCACAGACGCGATTTCTTGAGCTTGCCCCAGACGACCCAGCGGAATTTGTGTCTGCAACGCTTCACGCTGTGCTTCCGGCAGTTCACGGGTCATGTCGGTGTCGATAAAACCCGGGGCTACCGAGTTTACCGTAATCGAGCGCGAACCCACTTCACGCGCCAGTGCACGGCTGAAACCTTCCAGACCGGCCTTCGCCGCAGCATAGTTTACTTGGCCTGCGTTGCCCATGGCACCCACAACCGAACCAATACTGATAATTCGCCCCCAACGAGCCTTGGTCATGCCGCGCAGAACCCCCTTGGACAGCCGGTACAGGCTGTTCAGGTTGGTGTCGATCACGTCGAACCATTCGTCATCTTTCATGCGCATCATCAAGTTATCGCGGGTGATACCGGCATTATTGACCAGGATCGCCGGCGCGCCGAACTGCTCCTGAATGCTTGCCAACACCGCCGCAACAGATTCGTCGCTGGTGACATTCAGTTCCAGGCCGGCGCCTTGAATATCGTTTTCCTTCAGGGTCGCGGCGATGCGCTCGGCGCCCGAAGCGGAAGTCGCGGTGCCCACGACGATGGCGCCTTGACGACCCAGTTCCAGGGCAATGGCCTGGCCGATGCCACGGCTTGCACCGGTCACCAGTGCAACTTTACCTTGCAGACTCATGCAAGCTTCTCCTGTTCAGGCTTGTGCTGCACGGGTGGCAGCGAAAGCGTCTGGGGTATTGAGGTTGGAAGTCGATACGCCTTCGGCGCAGCGTTTGTTCAGACCGGCCAGCACTTTGCCAGGGCCGCACTCGACCAGTTCGGTCGCGCCCTTGGCTGCCAGGGTCTGCACCGATTCGACCCAACGAACCGGTTTGTAGAGTTGTTCCAGCAGGTCGCGCTTGAGGGTCTCGAGATCCGCCGCGACATTGGCGCTGACGTTCTGCACCACGGGAATCTGTGGCGCCTGCCAATCGATGGCGGCGATGGACTCGGCAAAACGCTCAGCGGCCGGGCGCATCAGTTCACAGTGCGACGGCACGCTGACCGGTAGCGGCATGGCGCGCTTGGCACCACGAGCCTTGCAACCTTCGATGGCGCGCTCGACAGCAGCCTTGGCACCGGCGATCACCACCTGGCCCGGCGAGTTGAAGTTGACCGCGCTGACCACATCACCTTGAGCGGCTTCGGCACAGGCTGCCAGCACATCGGCATCTTCCAGGCCGAGGATCGCGGCCATGCCGCCCTGCCCGGCCGGAACAGCCTCCTGCATCAGTTGGCCACGACGCTCCACCAGCTTCACCGCATCGCCCAGGCTCAGGCTGCCGGCTGCCACGAGGGCGCTGTATTCGCCCAGGCTGTGACCGGCGACAAACGCCGGGCGCGCGCCACCCTCAGCCAGCCACAGACGCCAGAGCGCGATCGAGGCGGTCAGGATGGCCGGCTGGGTTTTATCGGTTTGATTGAGTTGCTCTTCCGGCCCTTGCTGGGTCAGCGCCCACAGGTCGTAGCCGAGTGCATCGGAAGCTTCTTTGAATGTTTCGAGGATCAGCGGGTATTGCGCGCCCAGCTCGGCCAGCATGCCGAGGGACTGCGAACCCTGTCCTGGAAAGACGAATGCGAGGGAAGCAGACATGAAAACAAAGCCCCTAATGATCTTGTCGTCAAAAATTGACGCCCCTGGGGGCGCTAGGAAACTGACAGTTGGATGGCCGGTTGAACCGACCGGTCACATTTAAGCATTGTCGGACGAAAACGCCTAAGTTAACAAATCTTCGAGGCGACCATGCAGGCGCTCGGGCAGGTTTTCCTGGATCTCGATCACCGCCCGGTTAATCGCGCTTTGAAAGCCCTGCACGCCTGCCGAACCGTGGCTCTTGATCACAATGCCCTGCAACCCAAGGAAACTGGCGCCGTTGTGTCGAGCCGGCGCCAGATCCGCCTGCAGTCGCCGCATCAACGGCAGCGCCAATGCGCCGACCACCCGCGATGCCAGGCTCTGGCGAAACAACGTCTCGATTCGCTCAGCGATCATGGTCGCCAGGCCTTCGCTGGACTTGAGCAGGATGTTGCCGACGAAACCATCACACACCACCACATCCGCCTCGCCGCGATACAAGCCATCGCCCTCGACGAAACCGATGTAGTTGATACCGCGCGCGCCCTGCAACAACGTGGCAGCCAGCTTGACCTGCTGGTTGCCCTTGATGTCCTCGGTGCCGATATTGAGCAACGCCACGCGAGGGCGCACGACGCCCAGGGTTTCGGCCGCCACCGAACCCATCACGGCGAACTGCAGCAGATGTTCGGCGCTGCAATCGACGTTGGCACCCAGATCGAGCAATTGACAAAAACCGCGCTGGGTCGGGATTGCCGCAACCATCGCCGGCCGATCGATCCCTGGCAACGTCTTGAGCACATAGCGAGACAGCGCCATCAGCGCACCGGTATTGCCCGCACTGACACACGCCTGGACCTTGCCATCTCGCAGCAGCTCGAGGGCCACCCGCATCGACGCATCAGGCTTGCTGCGCAGGGCCTGGGCAGGCTTTTCGTCCATGGCAATCACTTCGGACGCTGGCGCAATCGTCAGGCGCGAGCGATCCACAGCCGATTGGCCATTGAGCATTTCTTCCAGGAGGGAGGGTTGACCGACAAGGGTCAGGTGCAGCGAGGGCGTAGCATTCAGACAAGCAAGGCTGGCCTGAACAATGCTGCGGGGACCGAAGTCCCCGCCCATTGCGTCAATCGCGATGACTTGAGCAGACAAGGATTACTCGTCAGCGCCCTTGTCGATCACTTTGCGACCACGGTATACGCCTTCTGGCGATACGTGGTGACGCAGGTGAACTTCACCGGTGGTTTTTTCTACGGACAGGGTGCTAGCCTCGAGAGCGTCGTGCGAACGGCGCATGTCACGGGCAGAGCGGGATTTTTTGTTCTGCTGAACAGCCATAATTGATTAACTCCTAAACGTTTGGGTCACGCTTTAACTGCGCCAATACACTGAACGGGTTGGACCGCGTTACCTCGTCCTCGCTCGGTTCGGGCTCATCTGCTCCCGCCGGCTGCTGGCATTCTTCCGGATGATGAGCAGGCACAATGGGCAAGGCGAGCAGAAGCTCCTCCTCGATCAGTGACTGCAGATCCAATGGATCTTCGCCCAGTTCCAGCACGTCATAACCTTTCGGCAACGACTGGGTATTCGCACCCTCCTTCACCACGGCGTAACTGCATTCGCTGTGGATCGGCAGGGTGACCAGCTCAAGACAACGCTGGCAAACCATTTTGACTTCAGTGTCGATAAAGCTGTGGATCACCACAGATTTACGTTCATCTCGTTCAAAAACGAATTTGGCCTGGACCGTACCGACATCGTCGGAAAGCGGGTCGCAGAGTCTCTTCAAATCGGCCAGCAGCAGTTCACCTTGGAGGGTGGTGCCACGATCAGCCAATTTGCGCGGGTCAACGTGAGGTGGAATCGGGTCATTCAACATAGGCGCAGCATTATAGGGATGCACCCGGCCATGTCAAAGGAAATTCAGCCCTGTCCGTTACTTGCGCGCCTCGCTAGAATTCCCCCCTGCCTTTTGGAGATGCCCATGCTGCCTTTATTACTTGCCTCCAGCTCGGTCTATCGGCGCGAATTACTCGCCCGCCTGAGACTACCGTTCGTCTGCAGCTCGCCGGATATCGACGAAAGCCACCGCCCCGGCGAGCCCGCCATCGAACTGGTAAAACGCCTGGCCCGGGAAAAAGCCTTGGCACTGGCAGGCAGCCACCCGGCGCACCTGATCATCGGTTCAGACCAGGTAGCCGTGCTCGGCGAACGCATCCTGGGCAAGCCCCATACCTTCGAGAATGCTCGCGAACAACTGCTGGCCGCCAGCGGCGCCAAGGTGACCTTCCTGACCGGCCTGGCACTGCTCAACAGCCAGACCGGCGCCTGCCAGGTCGATTGCGTTCCGTTTACCGTGAATATGCGCTCGCTGGACCCAGAACGGGTCGAACGCTACCTGCGGGCCGAGCAACCGTATGACTGCGCGGGCAGCTTCAAGGCCGAGGGGCTTGGCGTGAGCCTGTTCCAGAGCACCGAAGGCCCGGACGCCACCAGTCTGGTTGGCCTGCCGCTGATTCGCCTTGTGGATATGTTGCTGGCCGAGAACGTACTGGTGCCTTGAGGCAGAACCTCGTCACAGGGGACGGCATCAGCCCTCCCCTGCACTCAAGCCCCAAAGCAATCAGCGCAACGCTGGCCCCTGGAAGCCCATCCACATTGCCAGGTGCTCGGCGATGCTGGCGCCCAGCTTTTTCGAGAAGCGGTCAATCGGCGACTCTTCGATAGTGAAATCCACCAATTCCTTCTCGCCGATCACATCCCGAGCCACCGAACTGGCACTGCCCAATCCGTCGATCAGCCCAAGCGGCAATGCCTGCTCGCCAGACCAGACCAGACCGGAGAACAATTCCGGATGCTCCTTGTCTTTCAGCCGCTCGCCCCTGCCCTTCTTGACGCTGGCGATGAACTGCTTGTGGGTAGTGTCGAGCACACCCTGCCAGAACGCCGTTTCCTCAGGCTTCTGCGGCTGGAACGGATCAAGGAAGGATTTGTGCTCGCCTGCGGTGTAGACCCTGCGCTCCACCCCGAGCTTGCCCAGCGTCTCGACAAAGCCATAACCGGCCGCAGTCACACCAATGGAGCCCACCAGACTGGCCTTATCGGCATAGATCTGATCCGCCGCACTGGCGATGTAATAGGCACCGGAGGCGCCAAGATCGGAAATCACCGCGTAGACCTTGATATCCGGATGCGCGGCACGCAAGCGGACGATTTCGTCATAGACGTAGCCAGCCTGCACCGGGCTGCCACCCGGACTGTTGATGCGCAGCACCACCCCTTTGACTTTCGAATCTTCGAACGCAGCTCGCAGGCTGCCGATGATGTTGTCCGCGCTGGCCGCTTCCTTGTCGGCAATCATGCCCTCGATGTCGATGACCGCCGTATAGGCCGCACCACCTCCTGGACTCTTCTTCCCGTCAAGCGCCTGGAAAATCATCGCCAAGCCGAAAAACAGATAAATGAAGACCAGGCACTTGAAGAAGATCCCCCAGCGGCGCGCACGACGCTGCTCCTCCACCCCGGCCAACAAGGTTTTTTCCAGTAATTTCCAGCTTTTATCGTCACCGTTGTCAGCGCTCGCCTTGGCCGGTGCCTTCCATTCATCGGTCATACATGCATCCTCAACAGACTTTAATCGGTGCGCCGGCTCAGCCAGGCGTGCAATTCAGGAAAATGATCGATCGCCAGTCGCGGCTCGAATGCCCGGAGCGCCTCGATGGACTGCGCGCCATAGCTGACAGCCACCGACCCCATGCCGGCGTTGCGTGCCATTTGCAGATCGAACGACGAGTCCCCCACCATCAATGCCTGCTCCGGCCGCACCTCGCAATGCGCAAGTATCTGCTCAAGCATCAGCGGATGCGGCTTGCTGGCGGTTTCATCCGCTGCACGGGTGACATCGAAATAATCATCCCAACCATGGGATTTCAATACCCGATCCAACCCGCGACGGGCCTTGCCGGTCGCGACAGCCAAGTGATAACCCTCGGCTCGCAGGACTTCAAGGGTGTTGACCACACCATCGAACAAAGGCGAAGGCTCGGCCTCCAAAGCAATGTAGTGATCGGCGTAATGCTGGCGAAAAACCACCAACTCATCGTCACCAATCTCCGGATACAGGCTACGAATGGCTTCTGGCAAACCCAGGCCAATGATGCCTTTGACCGCAAAATCATCACGCCGGGCAAAACCCGTACGATCCGACGCGACATGCATCGACTCCACGATCCGACCAATGGAGTTGGCCAGAGTGCCATCCCAATCGAAAATCAACAGCTTGTAGTCAGGATGCACTCAACCGCTCCACGGTCTTGGCCCACATGTCATCCACGGGAGCCTGCAGTTTCAGCTCGCCACCGTCAGGCAGCGGCACGGTAAGCATGTAGGCATGGAGGAACAGGCGCTTGCCGCCCAGGTCACGGATTTCCTTGGTGAAATCGTCATCGCCATATTTGCTGTCACCGGCGATGCAATGCCCGGCGTGCAGGGTATGGACACGGATCTGGTGGGTACGCCCCGTCACCGGCTTGGCCTCGACCAGAGTGGCGAAGTCACCGAAGCGGCGCAGTACCTTGAACACCGTCAACGCCTCCTTGCCCTCCTCGTTGACCTCCACCATGCGTTCGCCGGAACGCAGGTTGCTCTTGAGCAGCGGCGCACGGACTTGCTTGATGGACGTATCCCAGCGACCACGCACCAATGCCATGTAGCGCTTGTCGACGCCATCACCGCGCAACTGTTCGTGCAAGTGGCGCAACATGCTGCGCTTCTTGGCGATCATCAACAGGCCGGAGGTGTCGCGGTCCAGGCGATGGACCAGCTCCAACTCCTTGGCGTCGGGACGCAACTGACGAAAGGCTTCGATCACGCCGAAATTCAGGCCGCTACCGCCGTGAACCGCAATGCCCGCGGGCTTGTTGATCACGATCAGGGCCTTGTCTTCAAAGACGATCGAAGCCTCGAGGCGCTGCAGCAGGCCCTGGGCCAGGGGCACCGGTTCATCGCGCTCGGGCACGCGTACCGGCGGCACGCGCACGATATCGCCGGCCTGGAGCTTGTATTCGGGCTTGATCCGGCCTTTGTTCACCCGCACTTCGCCTTTGCGCAAAATGCGGTAAATCAAAGTCTTGGGCACGCCTTTGAGCCGGGCCAGCAGGAAATTATCGATTCGTTGGCCGGCATATTCCGGCGAGACCTCGAGCAGTTGAACGCCAGGGGTCGAAGGGGCAATAGTTGTCATGGCGGCGATCATAACAATTTTTTATGGAATTGAAGCACTTAATCATTGCTGCTATAGTCGCGAACGCCGCCAAAAGTGGCTGGACAGCGGACTAACGGTCAAAAACCGGCCCTGACCAACGCAATTCACGAGGACGAGAGGCCGTCCTACGGGGCTTTCGCGACGTAACGGTAGAGTTTGCAGGTGTAACGAGCGCAGGTGACATGAGGCCTGAAATACGCGGCAAAGCAGAGTTTTGACTCGCCTTGCGCGCCATATTCACGGCCAGTTCACAAAGTGCAGTCAGCTACGAACGACCCCGAGCGAGAGCTTCGGAAACAACGCCTAAATTAGCCATGATGCGTGACCTCCCCTTCCGGAGCTCACGGTAAATGCCAACCCGCTGCGGATTCTGCGCGCGGCAGCACCCGATTATCAGGGATACGTGTAGGGTGGAGATGTACAACCGTCGGACTGTGTAGCACTAGGCTTATATTTAGACGCTTCATCTCGTCCACAGGCGCCGGTTGATTCCTCCTCCTGACTGAGTGCTTGAATTAGCCAGCAAGCAGGACGCGTCCGTCGCGACTTCGCCATCATTGGGTCGAACTCGCTGGACACTGGAGTGGCCCGGCCACTTCCATGACGCACCTGACACCGACCGTGAGAAGTCGTGTGTGCCGAACGCCGTTTCCGGCAGCCCGGAAACCGACGGTACTACATGAAAAGAATGCTGATTAACGCAACTCAACCCGAAGAGTTGCGTGTTGCACTGGTAGATGGCCAGCGCCTCTACGACCTGGATATCGAATCCGGTGCACGCGAGCAGAAGAAGGCCAACATCTATAAAGGCCGGATTACTCGCATCGAACCAAGCCTTGAGGCTGCCTTTGTCGATTTCGGCTCCGAGCGCCACGGCTTCCTGCCCCTCAAAGAAATCTCCCGCGAATACTTCAAGAAAGCCCCTGAAGGCCGCGTCAACATCAAGGACGTACTGAGCGAAGGCCAGGAAGTCATCGTTCAGGTCGAGAAAGAAGAACGTGGCAACAAGGGCGCCGCCCTGACCACTTTCATCAGCCTGGCCGGCCGTTACCTGGTCCTGATGCCGAACAACCCGCGTGCCGGTGGCATCTCCCGCCGCATCGAAGGCGAAGAGCGCAACGAATTGCGCGAAGCCCTGAACGGCCTGGTTGCCCCCGCCGACATGGGTCTGATCGTTCGCACCGCCGGCCTTGGCCGCAGCAGCGAAGAAATGCAGTGGGACCTCGACTACCTGCTGCAACTGTGGACCGCCATCAAAGAAGCCTCGCTGGATCGCTCCGCGCCATTCCTGATCTACCAGGAAAGCAACGTGATCATCCGCGCCATCCGCGATTACCTGCGCCAGGACATCGGCGAAGTGCTGATCGACAGCGTCGAAGCCCAGGACGAAGCCCTGACCTTCATTCGCCAGGTGATGCCGCAGTACGCCAGCAAGATCAAGCTCTACGAAGACAGCGTTCCGCTGTTCAACCGTTTCCAGATCGAAAGCCAGATCGAAACCGCTTTCCAGCGTGTCGTCGAACTGCCGTCCGGCGGCTCCATCGTCATCGATCCGACCGAAGCCCTGGTGTCCATCGACATCAACTCGGCGCGTGCCACCAAAGGCAGCGACATCGAAGAAACCGCCCTGCAGACCAACCTTGAAGCCGCCGAAGAAATCGCCCGTCAGTTGCGCCTGCGCGACATCGGCGGCCTGATCGTCATCGACTTCATCGACATGACCCCGGCCAAGAACCAGCGCGCCGTGGAAGAAAAAGTCCGCGAATGCCTGGAAGCCGACCGTGCCCGTGTACAGGTTGGCCGTATCTCGCGCTTCGGCCTGCTGGAAATGTCCCGTCAGCGCCTGCGTCCATCCCTGGGCGAAAGCAGCGGCATCGTCTGCCCACGCTGCAACGGCACCGGCATCATTCGTGATGTCGAATCGCTGTCCCTGGCGATCCTGCGCCTGATCGAAGAAGAAGCCCTGAAAGACCGCACCGCCGAAGTTCGCGCCCAGGTGCCGATCCCAGTGGCCGCGTTCCTGCTCAACGAAAAACGCAATTCGATCACCAAGATCGAACTGCGCACCCGGGCCCGCATCGTCATCCTGCCGAACGATCACCTCGAGACGCCGCACTTCGAAGTGCAGCGCCTGCGCGATGACAGCCCGGAAGCCCACACCAACCAGTCCAGCTACGAAATCGCTGCTGCCGCTGCCGAAGTGGAAGAAGTCCAGCCAGCCGCCGCTACCCGCACCCTGGTGCGCCAGGAAGCCGCGGTCAAGACAGCCCCGGCCCGTGCCAACGCTCCGGTTCCGACCGAAGTGGCCGCTCCGGTTGCCACACCGGCCGCCGCGCCTGAGCCAAGCCTGTTCAAAGGCCTGGTGAAGTCCCTGGTCAGCCTGTTCGCCACCAAGGAAGAGCCAACTGCGCCAGCCGTTGTTGCCAAGCCGGCCGCCAGCGAGCGTCCTGCCCGCAACGAGGAACGCCGTAACGGTCGCCAGCAGACCCGCAACCGTAACGGTCGCCGTGACGAAGAGCGCAAGCCCCGCGAAGAACGTGCACCGCGTGAAGAGCGCGCACCACGTGAGCCGCGTGAAGAACGCCAGCCACGCGAAGCCCGTGAGGAAGCACCTGCCGTAGCCCGCGAGGAGCGCGCACCGCGTCCGCCGCGTGAAGAGCGTCAGCCACGTGCCCCACGTGAAGATCGCAAGCCACGTGGTGAGCGTGAAGAACGTGTTCGCGAATTGCGCGAGCCACTGGATGCCGCCCCGGCCGCTGCTGCAGCCACCGCTGAAGAGCGTCCGGCTCGCCCGCCGCGTGAAGAGCGCGCACCGCGTCCGCCACGTGAAGAGCGTCAGCCTCGCGCCGAGCAGGCAGCCGCCGCTAGCGAAGAGGAAGTGCTGAACACCGAGGAACAACTGCAGGAAGACGGCCAGGACACCGCCGAAGGCGATCGTCCGCGCCGCCGCTCCCGCGGCCAGCGTCGTCGCAGCAACCGTCGTGAGCGTCAACGCGATGCCAACGGCAATGTGATCGAAGGTTCGGAAGAATCCGAATCCACCGAGAATGCCGAAGCGCCAAGCGCAGCGGATCTGGCTGCAGGCCTGGCCGTGACTGCGGCAGTTGCCAGCAGCACGATTAGCGCCCCCGCCGAAGCCCAGGCTAATGAGCGGGCCGAACGCGCTACCGCCGTGGTGGAAAACGCGCCGGTTGAAGCGCCCGTGGTCGAAGCCACCACCCCGGTAGAAGCCACCGCTTCGCCAGAAGTGGAACTCGCCCCGGCACGTGAAGCCCAGCCCGAAGCCGAAACCGCCGCCGAGCCTGCACCGGTCGTCGAGCAGCCAGTGCTGGCCGCTGAGCCTGCATTCGAAGCACCGGCCGAGGAAAAGGCACCTGAGCCTGCCCGTGAAGAGCAGACTGCGTTCAACTGGACCGCGGAGCCAGCTGCACCGGCACCTGTCGTCGAGCCAGAACCGGCACCCGAGCCAGTGAAAGCGATCGAACCAGTAGTGGTCGAGCCTGCTCCAGTGGTCGAAGCGCCTGTGGTGGTTGAAGCACCGGCCCCAGTAGAAGAGCCTGCGCCTACCAGCGCCCTGACCCCGAACGGCCGTGCGCCGAACGATCCGCGCGAAGTACGCCGTCGCAAGCGTGAAGCCGAGCGTCTGCAGAAGGAAGCCGAACAAGCTGCCGCTGCCGCCGCTCAAGCGCCTGCCATCGTCGAGCCAGCTCCCGTCGTCGAAGCAGTCGAGGCAGCACCTGCCCCGGTCGCGCAAACCGCTGCCGAACCAGCTCCGGCCGAACCGGCGCCAGTGATCGACGAGCCTCAGCACTCCGCTGAAGCTGAAGAAGTCGCACCGCGTCACATTGAAGCCTTGGAAAAAGAGCACGAGCCTAAACCTCACGCCTGATTCCATCGCCCAGTAAAAAGCCCCGCCTGGTCATGCCAGGCGGGGCTTTTTATTGCCTCTGGACTTATCCACAACCCTGTGGGAGCGCTCATATGATCAATGTCCACCACAGATCAAAATGTGGGAGCGAGCTTGCTCGCGATAGCGGTGGGTCAGCTTGCATCAATGCTGAATGCCTGATCGCTATCGCGAGCAAGCTCGCTCCCACAAGGGGATTTTGCAGCGGCTGTTATTTGAAATTCAGAGCTTCAGGTACATCGACATCCCAAACAACACCAGGATCATCCACCGCCACCTCGACCACTCGTTCCCCGACGAACAACCCCTTGGCGCCGCGATCACCAGTCAATGCCATCAGTTTCGGCCCAAACGCACGGCCAAACCCCACTGGATGCCCATATTCACCGGCAAGAACCGGCACGCTGATGCCATCCTCACGGATCGCCGCCACCACTTGCTCGATACTCGACGGCAGGATGAACGGCATGTCGCCCAGCACCATCAGCCAGCCATCAAGGTCCGGGCAAGCCCGGACGCCGGCGGCAATGCTGTCCCCCAAACCGGGCGAATCCAGCTCCACGAAATCGCAGCCGTAGGCCTGGGCCATCCGAATAGCCTGCGGGCGGTCCTTACTGGTCACCAGTACGCGCTTTTCCAGGGCGGCGGGCAAATTCACCAGCACCTGCTCGATCACTGACCGGACAGCGCCGTCACGCCCCGTGCAATCGGCCAACAATTTATCCTTGTCCGGGCCCGCAACCTGACGGAAACGGCTGCCCGATCCGGCCGCGAGAATGATCACGCCAATCGACAGGGACATACCCCCCTCCTCATCTGCGGCTCACAGCGGTTTTTTCTGCCGCAGTTCAACGCCATTCTTGATCGCCACGATTTCGGCCAGCAGCGACAAGGCGATTTCCGCCGGGGTGTGACTGCCGATGTGCAAGCCGATCGGCCCATGCAAGCGTGCAATGGCCTCTGCAGACAAGCCTAGCTGAGCCAGATTTTCCCGGCGCTTTTGACTGTTGACCCGCGAGCCCAGGGCGCCGACATAAAAAGCCCTGGAGTCCAGGGCTGTGAGCAGCGCCATGTCGTCCAGGCGCGGATCATGGGTCAAGGCGACGATGGCCGTGCGCTCGTCGGTCTGGATACTCAACACGGCCTCGTCGGGCATCCCCGAGACGAAACGGCCATGCTGCTCTTCCCAACCGTAGACAAACTCCTTGCGCGGATCGCAGATCAGCACTTCGAAGTCCAGCAGCCGGGCCATCTCCGCCACGTAGCGCGACAGTTGCCCCGCGCCGATCAGCAACAACCGCCAACGTGGGCCATAAATGGCCCGCAGGACCTGCCCATCGAACACCAGGGCGTCGGTCTTGCTGGCCGGGGTCAGGACGACACGACCGCTGGCGACGGTCAGCTCACGGGCGACGATTTCATGGGCTTCGCAGCGCTCCAACAGTTCAGCGACCCACTGTGGGTCGCCGACCCGCTCCTCTGTCAGGCGCAAGGTGCCACCGCACGGCAGGCCGAAGCGCGCCGCCTCTTCGCGAGTGACGCCATAGGTGATCAGTTGCACCGGCGGACCATCCGCCGGAATACGGCCGTCATGGAGCCGGGCGATGAGGTCATCCTCGACACAACCGCCCGACACCGAACCAATCACCACGCCATCCTCACGCAGGGCGAGCATTGCACCTGGCGGCCTCGGCGCGGTACCCCATGTCTGGACCACGGTGAACAGCACTACCCGCTGCCCTGCGCGGCGCCACTCGAGCACGCTGCGCAGGACATTCAGATCAACGCTGTCCATCAGGCTTTGGCCTGTTGCCAGCCTTGCAGCTGATAGCGCACAGGCAGGTTGCGGATGCGCTTGCCGGTGGCGGCAAAAATCGCGTTGCACAACGCCGGCGCAATCGGCGGCACGCCCGGCTCACCGACACCGCCCAATGGCACTTCGCCCGGCGGCGTGACCAGATGCACTGCCACTTCCTTGGGCGCCAAGGACATGCGCGCCACTTCGTACATGTGGAAATTGTCCTGCTGCACTTTGCCGTCCTTGAAGCTGATTTCCCCCACCATCGCGTTACCCAGGCCCATGACACAGGCACCTTCGAACTGGGAGCGAATGCGCTCGGGGTTGATCTGTGGGCCGCAGTCCACGGCAATGTCCGCCTTGTGCACGATCACCGTGCCATCGTCCTTGACCTCCACCTCGATCACCGCCGCCACGTAGGTCACAAAGCTGTAGTGCACCGCCAGTCCCAGGCCACGGCCCTTGGGCAGTTTTCGCCCCCAACCGGCAGCCTTCGCAGCGGTTTCCAGCACCGTGCGAATCCGCGCAGTATCGATGGGGTAACGTTCGGGGGATTCGCCGTAGTTCCATTCTTCGCTCAAGGTGCGCGGATCGATCTTACGGTCCGGCCCGAGCAATTTGACCTGGTACTTCAGCGGATCCTGGCCGGCCTTGTGGGCCAATTCGTCGATGAAACTCTGGATCGCAAAACCGTGGGGGATGTTCGACACCGAGCGATACCAGCCCACCCGGGCATGGGCCACCGCTTCGGGGTTTTCCAGGCGCAGGTTGGGAATGGCGTAGGCCATGTTGGTCACGCCCATGCCTATTTCGAACGGTGCTTCATGGGTCATGCCCGGCGCAAACAACGCGGTGATGCTCGGGGCTACGGTGCGGTGCAGCCAGCCGGACGGCATGCCGTCCTGGTTCAGGCCGGCCTTCAGGTATTCGACCGACACCGTGTGGAAATACGAGTGATGGATGTCGTCCTCGCGGGTCCATTGCACTCGTATCGGCTGGCCTGGAAATTCCTTGGCGAGCACGGCCGCTTCGACGACGAAATCGGGCTTGGACTTGCGTCCGAAACCGCCACCGAGCAACGTGATGTTTACCGTGACCTTGTCGAAAGGAATTCCCAATCGTTCGGCGATACGCTCACGGGTCACTTGTGGGGCCTGGCTCGGTGCCCAGGCTTCGCACTGGCCATCCTTGAAACGGGCGACGGCGACCATCGGCTCCATCGGCGACTGAGACAGGTGCGGCAAGTAATACGAAGCTTCCAGGGTTGAATCGGCCTTGGCCAGCGCGTCGTCGAGGTCACCGGTGCTGCGTACGACTTTTCCGGGATTGAGGGCAGCCGCTTCCAATTCCTTACGATAGGCGATGGAGTCATAACCGGCATTCGGTCCGTCGTCCCACTCGATCTTCAGCGCTTCACGCCCCTTGATCGCCGCCCAGGTGTTTTTCGCCACCACCGCCACACCGCCCAGGGGCTGGAATTCCGAGGGCAACGGGCGGCCTTCGATCGGCACCACCTTGACCACGCCCGGTACTTTCAGCGCGGCGCTGCTGTCCACGGTCTTGACCTTGCCACCATAGACCGCTGGGCGAGCCACGACAGCGTAGAGCATGCCATCGAAATGCACGTCGGCACCGTACACGGCACGGCCATTGACGATGTCTTCACCGTCGATGGCCCGGGTCGCTTCCTTGCCGATGTAGCGAAATTCCGCAGGCTGCTTGAGGCGCAAGCTGTCACGGGCCGGCACCGGCAAGGCACTGGCGGCGGCGGCCAAAGCGCCATAGCCCAATTCGCGACCGGAAGGTTGGTGCAACACTTTGTGCAATTGAGCGCGACATTCAGCCACCGGGACATTCCACTGCGCAGCGGCGGCCTGCTCCAGCATGGTCCGGGCGGCAGCGCCGCAACGGCGCATCGGCTCATACCAGTGACGCATGCTGCGAGAGCCGTCGGTGTCCTGGTTGCCGAAGCGCGCTTCATCGGCCGGCGCCTGCTTGACCAGTACCCGCGCCCAGTCGGCCTCCAGCTCATCGGCCACTACCATGCTCAGGCTGGTGCGCACGCCCTGCCCCATTTCCGAACGGTTGCAGATCACCGTCACGCTGCCGTCGGCGGCAATGCTCACGTACACCTTGGGGTCGTCGACCGCACCATGGGGCATGCCCTCGGCGCCGAATTTCTTTTCCTCGGCAAAGGCCTCCGGCAGGCCCCAACTGGCGGCCAGCACGAGCACACCGGTGGCGCTCGCACCTTTGAGGAAACCACGACGACTGAGATTGCTCAGCACAAAATCATTGGGCAAGCGGCTCATGCCTTGGCCTCCTTCAGGTGAGTGGAGGCCTGGCGGATCGCGGTCTTGATCCGGTTATAGGTGCCACAGCGGCAGATGTTGCCGACCATGGCTTCTTCGATCTGCTCATCGCTCGGGTTGGGGTTGGTCTTGAGCAAGGCGGTCGCGGACATGATCTGCCCGCCCTGGCAGTAGCCGCACTGGGCCACGGCGCTATCGAGCCAGGCCTTCTGGACGATCTGCCCGACCGGATCGGCATGCAGCGCGTCGATGGTGCTGACATCTTGCCCATTCACAGAGCCGATCGGCGTAATGCAACTGCGCGCCGGGGCGCCATCGATGTGGATGGTGCACGCGCCGCACAGGCCCATGCCACAGCCGAATTTGGTGCCGTTGTAACCGGCCACGTCCCGAATGGCCCACAGCAGTGGCATGTCCTCGGTCACATCCAGTTGATGGTCTTTTCCATTGAGTTTCAGGGTAATCATGGGCACGCCCGCATAGTTATCGAGTTATGGGGTCGAGCAATCTGCCGTTTGGGTGACGGTTCGGTTGTCGCAGACTGGCTCAGGCTGATCGGGCTCTCTTACGCATACGCACGCAGGCGTCTGCATCGGGCCTTAAGGATGCAAGGATCGCATCGTCAGCGAGCTAAATTAACCCAGGATCAAGCAAAACGCCCTGCACAATCCTGCACAAATGATCGTGCGCAGGGTGTGCAGGGCGTTTTTTCAGGCGCTTGCGAAAGCCCGGCTCAATACCGATTGGGCTCCATTTCCAGCTCGACCTGGAAACGCTCGGCAATGTCTTTCTGGATACGCAGGGCCAGTTCCAACAGTTGCGGGCCCGTGGCCTTGCCGTAGTTGACCAGCACCAACGCCTGCAACTTATGCACCCCAGCGTCACCTTCGCGAAAGCCCTTCCAGCCGGCGTGCTCGATCAACCAGCCGGCGGCGATTTTCATCTGCCCTTCAGGCTGTGGATAAGCCACCAGGTCCGGGTATTTCACCTTGAGTTGAGCCACGTGCGTGGCCGGCACCAGCGGGTTCTTGAAGAAACTGCCAGCGTTGCCCAGCACGGCCGGGTCCGGGAGTTTTTCGCTGCGGATGCTGCAAATGGCCCGACTGACATCGGTGGGTGTAGCGTGCTCGATGCCCTGCTCGGTCAACCGTTGACGCACCGGACCGTACTCCAGGTGCAGGTGCGCGGCGCGACTGAGGGCAAAGCGCACCCGCAGGATCAGCCAACGTCCCACTTGCTGTTTGAACAGACTGTCGCGGTAGGCGAAACGGCATTCTTCAAGGGTGAAATCGCGCAGCTCACCGGTCTGGCGATCCAGCGCGGTAAGGCCGGCGAACACGTCCTTGATCTCTACGCCGTAGGCGCCGATGTTTTGCATCGGTGCCGCCCCGACCGTACCGGGAATCAGGCTGAGGTTTTCCAATCCCGCCCAACCTTGCGCCAGTGTGTGCTGGACGAAAGGATGCCACGGCTCCCCTGCTTCGGCTTCGACCACCACGCGTTCGCCGTCATCGCTGAGCAGGCGAATGCCGTGGCTGGCCATGCGCAGCACCAGCGCATCGATATCGCCGGTCAGCAGCAGGTTGCTGCCGCCGCCGATCACCAGCAACGGCACCTCATGCTCGGATGCATAGGCCAACGCCTCGCGAACATCGCCATCGCTGTGAGCTTCGGCAAACAACCGGGCAGTGACGTCCACCCCGAAACTGTTGAAAGGCTTGAGGCTGACGCCCGCCCGTACCTGCAAGGTCATAACCGCCCCTTCAATTCGATCACCAGGCGATCCGTGGCGCGTTCGATCAGGTCCAACACCTGCTCGAAGCCCTGCTCACCGTCGTAGTACGGGTCCGGCACATCATCGAGTTCAGCCTCGTAGCGACGCAGGAACAGGTCCAGCTCGGCCCTGGCATTGGCCGGTTGCAGGGCCTTGAGGTGGCGCAGGTTGCTGCTGTCCATCGCCAGGATCAGGTCGTAGGCGGCGAAGTCGGCACGGGTCACCTGTTGCGCGCGCTGGGCCGACAGGTCGTAGCCACGCCGCAGGGCCGCAGCCTGACTGCGCTTGTCCGGAGCCTTGCCGACGTGCCAGTCACCGGTGCCGGCGGAAGCCACTTCCACCTGCCCGGCCAACCCGGCTTCGCGCAGCTTATGCCGCAGGATGCCCTCGGCGGTGGGCGAGCGGCAGATGTTGCCGAGGCAGACGAACAGAACCCGCATCAGGCCTCCAGCAGGCGACGAACGCGCTCGAGGTCTTCGGCAGTGTCCACGCCGGTCGGCGGGGCGATCAGTGCATCGGCAACATGGATCCGCACGCCATGCCACAGGGCACGCAGCTGTTCCAGGGATTCAGTGCTTTCCAGCCAGCATGGACCCCAGGCGACGAAGTCCTGGAGGAAACCGGCGCGGTAGGCATAGATACCAATGTGGCGGCGGTACGGCACGCCTTCGGGCAGCACATCGGGGTTCTGGGCAAACGCGTCCCGGGCCCAAGGCAGTATCGCGCGGCTGAAAGTCAGCGCCAGGCCGTTGATGTCACTGACAACCTTGACCACGCTGGGGTTGAACAGGGTCTGCACATCCTCGATCGGCTCGGCCAGGGTGGCCATGCGCGCCTCGGTGTGGGCCGCCAGGTTCGCGGCGACCTGATCGATCACGCTGGGCGGGATCAACGGCTCGTCGCCCTGTACATTGACCACGATGGCGTCGGGCTCCAGCCCCAGTTTCTCGGCGACTTCCGCCAGGCGATCGGTGCCGGAACTGTGATCTTCGCGAGTCAGGACCACCTCGGCGCCAAAGCCCTTGCAGGCTTCCACGATGCGCGCATCGTCGGTCGCCACCACCACGCGCTGGGCGCTGCTCTTGCAGGCCTGTTCCCAGACATGCTGGATCATCGGCTTGCCTGCAATCAACAGCAAGGGTTTGCCTGGCAGGCGCGTCGAGGCAAAACGCGACGGAATGACAACGGTAAAGGCAGCAGTCATTTATCCAGACGCTCGTCGGTGGTCAGGGTGCGGGCTTCGCTTTCGAGCATCACCGGGATGCCATCGCGAATCGGGTAGGCCAGGCCAGCGCCCTTGCTGATCAGTTCGGTCTTGTCGGCGCTGAGCTTGAGCGGGCCTTTGCAGACCGGGCAGGCCAGAATGTCGAGCAATTTGGTGTCCATGGAATTCCCCTGGATAAAAGGTTTAAGGCAAAAGCCGATCCGGCAACAGGCGCATCAACTGTGTGTCGAACCAGGCCGCGAAGGCCGGCGACGGCGCTGCGTCTACCGCCAGGTACCACCAGTCAGACGCGGCGAAGGCACGGCATTTGACCGCGTCCTTTTCCGTCATGACCACTGGCAACGAAGGCGTGAAATTCAACGCCTGGGCGCTGTATTCGGCATGGTCGGCAAACCCGTGCGGTATTGGCCGCCAGTGTAGCGTTTCGAGGGTCTTGAAGAAACGCTGGGGGTTGCCGATGCCGGCCACGGCGTGCAGGGCCTGGCCGGGTGGAAAATGATCGAGCGGACGACGTTCGCCACTGGCCAGGTTCACCAGCGCGGTGGGCCGCAACTCGAAGGCGAAACCGTCTTCGCGGTCGGCACTGGCGCCGTTGTAAAGCACGGCGTCGACCGATTGCAGGCGCTCGACCGGTTCGCGCAACGGACCGGCAGGCAGACAACGCCGGTTACCCAGGCCACGGGCGTTGTCGATCAACACCAGTTCAAGGTCCCGGGCCATCCGATAATGCTGCATGCCGTCATCGGACAGGATCAGGTCCAGCGGCTCGGCTTGCAGCAGCGCCCGGACCGCGCGGCTGCGATCGGGATCGATCATCAACGGCACGCCAGTGCGCTGTACGATCAATAGCGGTTCGTCGCCCGCGAGGTTGGCGCCCTGCTCGGCCTCGACCCGCCACGGCAGTTGCGGCGGCTGGGCGCCGTAACCCCGGCTGACCACCCCGACCCGCAAGCCACTGCGCTGGCAGTGCTGGATCATCCACAGGATCAACGGCGTCTTGCCGGTGCCGCCGACCGTGATGTTGCCGACCACGATCAGTGGCACGGGCGGTTGGTAGATCTGGCCCTCTCCCGCCAGGAAGCGCTCACGCTTACCCACTACCACCCGCCGGTACAGCCACTCCAGCGGCCGCAGCAATGTCAGGGCTGGGTGACCGTCGTACCACGCGGCAAGCAAGCGATCGGACATGGCCATCAGGGTGCAGGCGCCGCCTCGACCGTGGTCATGCGCAGATGGCTGAAGCCGAGCTTGCCGGCCGCGTCCATGGCGGTGATGACCGATTGATGAGGGGTCTTGCCATCGGCGCTGATGGACAGCGGCAGGTTGGTGTCGCCGCCGGACTCCTTCTGCAGGGCGTCGATCAGGCTCGCCAGGTCACTCTTTGGGAGCAACTGGTTGTTCACCGAGAACGCCCCTTCGGCGCTGATGGTGATTTCCAGGTTCTTGGTTTGCTGGTCTTCGGCCGGTGAGCCACTGACGGCTTGCGGCAATTCAACCTTGAGCTGGGTTTCCCGGGTGAAGGTGGTGGTCACGACGAAAAACAGCAGCAGGATGAACACCACGTCAATCAGCGACGCGAGGTTGATCTCGATGTTTTCCCGAGGCTTGCGGCGGAATTTCACTTCTTGCCCCCGGCCAGGTCCACGTCACGGTCGCCTTGCACCACCTCGACCAGCTTGATGGCTTCCTGCTCCATGCCCACCACGAGCTCGTCGATGCGCCGTTGCAGGAACCGATGGAAAAATACCGAAGGGATCCCCACCATCAGGCCCGCGGCGGTGGTGATCAGGGCCTTGGAAATACCACCGGCCAATACCGAGGCGTTGGTGGTCATGCCGGAGCCGGTGAACGCGCTGAAAATGTCGATCATGCCCAGCACCGTCCCCAGCAGGCCCAGCAACGGGGCCATGGCGGCGATGGTGCCCAGGGCGTTGATATAGCGCTCCAGTTCATGGATGACGCGAGCGGCGGCCTCCTCGATGCATTCCTTCATGATCTCGCGACCATGCTTGGAATTGGCCAGGCCCGCGGCGAGGATTTCGCCCAGGGGCGAACTGGCCCGCAGCTCCTTGAGCTTGTCCTTGTTCAGTTGCTTGTCCTTGATCCAGACCCACACCTGCCCCAGCAGATGCTCCGGGGTCACGCGGCTGGCCCGCAGGGTCCACAGGCGTTCGGCAACGATACCCAGTGCCGCGATGGAACTCAGAATGATCGGCAACATCATCCAGCCGCCGGATTTGACCAATTCCCACACAGTGACAGCCCCCTCGAAAAAGTGCGCCACTTTATCATACAGACTCGCCTTGGAGGCCCGACCTGCCGATAAGTCCGTCGCGGGAGCTGACCCCGGTCAATGTTCGGTCCGCAGCCCCGCAGACGGCGGATCCCGCCAATACCGCCGCTGCCCGGCCTGGGTGAATGGCGGCTCGAAGGCGCCCAGTTGCAGACGAATGGCGCCCTGTTCAGCACTGTCGTAGATCGCCATGCCCAGCCGTCGGTAACGGGCGATCACCCGGGGATGGGGATGACCGAACGCATTGCCTTGCCCCCGGGAGATCAGCACCGAATGCGGTTTGAGGCGCGACAACAACGTCATCGACGAGGAGCTGCGGCTGCCATGATGCGGGGCCGCCAGCCACTGGATGGGCAAGGCCAGCGGCCCGTCGAGCAAGGCGCGCTCAGCCTGGCTATCGATGTCGCCGGTCAGCAGCAAGCGCTCGCCGCCAGCCTCGACCAGCAAGACGCAGGACTTCTGGTTGCTTTCAAGGGCAGCGGACCATTGCCACAGCTCGAAGCTGACCCCATCCCACTCCCAACGCTCGCCGCTATCGCATGTGCCGGCCTGCAGCTCATCAGGTAGCGCGCCCGGATCGCCACTGATCACCCGCGTCGTTGCCAGGCCGTTGTGCACAGCGCGGGCTCCACCGGCGTGATCGGCGTCAGCATGGCTGAGCAGCATCAGATCCAATGCCGGCACCCCCAGCTTACGCAACGTCGGCAGCACGACGCGCTCGCCCGCGTCGGCCTCGCCAAAGCGCGGCCCCGCATCGTAGAGCAGGGTATGACGACGGGTGCGCACAAGCACCGCAAGCCCTTGGCCAACGTCCAGATGCCAGATTTCGGCATGGCCTTGCGGCACGCTTTCTCGCGGCGGAAAAACCAGCAACAGCAGCATCGGCCACCCCAGCACCCGCAGCGGTACGCCCTTGGGCAGCAACAGCAAAAAAGCCCCGAGAGCGGCGATGCACCAGGCCCAGAGCGGGACCGAAACAGGTATCCACGCCGGCATTCGCCCGGCAGCCAGCGCCAGCCCCTTGAACATCAGATCGAGCAAGCCACCGGCCACCCACAGCAACCCTTCACCCATGAACGGCACGGGCAACAACGCCGTGCCGAGCAGTGCCAACGGCAACACCAACAGGCTGATCCAGGGCACCGCCAGCAGGTTCACCAGTGGCCCACTGAGACTGACCGGCAAGCCCAATAGCAACAACAACGGACACAAGCCGACCGCCACCAGCCATTGGGCACGGGTCCAGGTTTGCCACCAGCGCCAGGGCCCCAGGCGAGCGCCAAAGGTGAACATCAAGATCGCCACCGCCGCAAACGATAACCAGAACCCCGGCCGCAAGCTGGCCAGCGGATCGAACACCAGTACTCCGGCGAAGGCCAGCAGCCATGCCCACCAGGGGTCCGGATGCTTGAAGCGCAAGCGCCAGAGCAGCACCAGGCCGATCATCGCGCAAGCCCGCCGCACTGGCACCTCGAACCCAGCGAGCAGGCCGTAGCCCAACGCTGCGGTGAAGGCCAGCGCGCAGGCCCAGGGCAACCACGGCAGACGCACCGGCCACACGCCATAGCGCGCCGCACCGGCTACCAGCAGGTACACCAGGCCGGCGAGCAGCCCGATGTGCTGCCCGGATATCACCAGTAAATGAACGGTGCCGGTATCTTGCAACACCTGCCAGTCATCGCGGCTCAGCCCACTTCCGTCCCCAAGCACCAAGGCCGCCAGCGCCCCGGAGCGCCCCTGGGCATCCACTTGGGCCAGAGCCTGTCGTACGCCGTCGCGCCACGCCCCCTGGGCCGCACGCAGGCGACGGCCATCCTTTACCGTACCGGTCGCCCCGATGCCTCGACTCAACAGCCAGGCTTCATAGTCGAAACCGTCTGGGTTCAGCAACCCGGAGGGCCGTTTGAGCTTCACAGCCAATCGCCAGCGCTCGCCACTGCTGACAGGCGGCCCACCGAACCAGGCCAGGCGCATCGACGACGGTAGTGGCGTGCGGCGTGAATGGGCATCGGCCAGTTCGAATCGCACCGCCCCCTCGCCGTACTGCGGCAAGCCAACGACGCGCCCTTCCACCCAACGGGTTTCGCCGTCCAGCGCGGCAGGCAACCGCTCGTCCAGCGCAAGCTGCGCCGACAGGCAGGCCCAGGCCAGCCCGAACAGGAAAAAACCGAGCGGGTAAATTCGAAACGGCACAACCATCAGCCCCAGCACCGGCATGGCTGCAATAAGCCACGGCGGCGGCAAGGCCGGTAGAAAAACCGGGGCCAACAACCCCACTGCAAGCGCGGCCAACCCTGTGCGCATAACCCCGTCCTTGAGAGTCCTCTCTCCAGGCATAGCCGGTCAGGGGCACCCTTGGCGTTATCAATTGTCACAAAGTCTGAATCTACCCGCCGTAGAATCCGGACATACTTGCGGCTTTACTGCTTTGAACCGACCGAGAAGCCTTATGCCCCGGCGCCTATTCAAACGTTACATGCCAGACCCAGAGAGTATTCGGGAACACAAATCCTTACGTTTTCTCGGCACCCTGTTGCACGACCCCAACCTCTGGCACCTCAATCGCCATTCCGTGGCCAGGGCGATGGCCGTTGGTCTGTTTGCCGCTTTCCTGCCGATCCCCTTGCAGATGTTGCTGGCCGCGGCTCTGGCCATCACGGTGCGCGGCAATATACCGATAGCGGTGAGCCTGGTCTGGCTGACCAATCCGATCACCATGCCCGCAGTATTTTTCTGCACCTACCAGACCGGTGCCTGGCTGATGGATGTGCCTGCCCGGACGTTGCCGGAAGAACTGAGCTGGGAATGGATCAGCGACCAGCTGTCCACTTTGTGGCAACCGTTCCTGCTGGGTTCGGTGGTGACCGGCCTGGTGCTGGGTGCCCTGGCCTACTTCATCACCATGAGCTACTGGCGCTGGTGGGTGACCCGGCAGTGGAAACGGCGCAAGAAAAGCCGGATGTGAGATACAAAAAGGCCTCCTGGGAACGGAGGCCTTTTTTGTGGTTTTGTACTGACGCTATCGCGAGCAGGCTCGCTCCCACAGAGGGTTCTAGGTACGCATCCCCCGCCCACTGACCAACAACCGCGCGCAGCCGATATAAAGCACCACGGTCGCCACCAGCATGAAGGTAATCGCGACGCTGATCTTGATGTCCGAAACCCCAAGGATGCCGTAACGGAAGGCGTTGACCATGTGCAGCACCGGGTTGGCCAGGGACACGGTCTGCCAGAACGGCGGCAGCAGTGAGATCGAGTAGAACACCCCGCCCAGGTAGGTCAGCGGCGTCAGCACGAAGGTCGGGATGATGGAGATGTCATCGAAGTTGCGCGCAAACACGGCATTGATGAAACCCAGCAGCGAAAAGATCGTCGCCGTGAGCACTACCACCAATACCGTCACCCCCAGGTGGTGCACCTGCAAATGAGTGAAGAACAGCGACAGCAGGGTCACGATCAGGCCCACCGCCAGGCCGCGCAACACGCCACCCAAGGTGTAGCCGATGAGGATCGTATGGGGCGAAACCGGCGAGACCATCAGCTCCTCGATCGAACGCTGGAACTTGCTGCCGAAGAAGCTCGACACCACGTTGCCGTAGGAGTTGGTGATCACCGACATCATGATCAGCCCCGGCACGATGTAGTCCATGTACGTGAAGCCGCCCATGTCGCCGATCTGCCGGCCGATCAGGTTGCCGAAGATCACGAAGTACAAAACCATGGTGATGGCAGGCGGCAGCAAGGTCTGCGGCCAGATCCGCATGAAACGCCGGACTTCGCGGTAAACGATGGTATTGAGGGCGATGAGGTTGGGTCGCAGTTCGGAATTCATACCGCCACCTTCGCCAGATTTTTCTCCACCAGGGACACGAACAACTCCTCGAGGCGATTGGTCTTGTTGCGCAGGCTCTGCACTTCAATGTGCTGCAACGCCAGTTGGGTAAACAGCCCGGTAATGCCGACGGCTTTGTCCACCTGGACTTCCAGGGTGCGGTTGTCCACCAGTCGGGCCGGATAGCCGATGAGCTGCGGCGCGACCTGCAGATCGTTTTTCAGGTCCAGCAGAAAGGTTTCCACATGCAGCTGGCTGAGCAACTGCCGCATGCTGGTGTTCTCGACGATGGTACCGTGGTCGATGATGCCGATGTTGCGGCACAGCTGCTCGGCCTCTTCCAGGTAGTGCGTGGTGAGGATGATGGTGATGCCTTTCTGGTTCAATTCAGTCAGGAAGGTCCACATTGAACGACGCAGCTCGATGTCCACACCCGCGGTCGGTTCGTCGAGGATCAGCAGGCGCGGCTCGTGCACCAGCGCACGGGCGATCATCAGCCGACGCTTCATGCCACCGGACAATGAACGGGACGGCACGTCACGCTTGTCCCACAATCCCAACTGAGTCAGGTACTGCTCGGCGCGCTCGTTGGCGATCTTCGGCGGGATGCCGTAGTAGCCCGCCTGGGTCACGACGATGTCGAAGGTCTTTTCGAACTGATTGAAATTGAACTCCTGGGGCACTACGCCAATGCAACGCTTGAGGGCGGCGGGCTCGCGGTCCAGGTCATGGCCGAAGATATTCACCGTGCCGCTGGTTTTGTTCACCAGGGTGGAAAGAATGCCGATGGTGGTGGATTTGCCGGCACCATTGGGGCCGAGCAAGGCGAAAAAGTCACCTTCGGCGACGTCCAGATCGATACCACTCAAGGCCTGGAAACCGTTGCCGTAGGTTTTGGTTAGCTGCCGGATGGACAGAGCGGAACTCATATCGGATTTATGCACCAAGAAGGAGGAAAGAATGAGATAAGGGCGCGCGGCGAGCAATACAACCACGGCACGAAGGCAATGGTGCGTGGCGTCGCCGCACAAGTACAGTCACGTGTGTCGATAGTAAGTATTAAGTTAACGCGGTCATGACGGCCTTGCGGTAAGCCGTACGCGCTTGCAGCCGCGCGTACCAGGCCTGTAGATGCGGCCTCGCAGCCCGTTCGATGGGCATCTCGAACCAGGCATAAATGAAACTGCCGAGGGGGATATCGCCCATGCCGATTTCATCACCCGAGAGGTAAGGCTGTTCACTCAAGGCCTGCTCGACCATCGCCAGCAAATCTTCGCACTCCTTGATCGCCGCCTTGATAGCCGGCCAATCCTGCTGCTCGGCCGGGGTGCGCAAGACACCCCAGAACACCGTGCGAAACGGTCCGGCAAAGGACGACGTGATCCAGTCCATCCATTTTTCAGCCGTGGCCCGAGCCCGGAGGTCGGTCGGATACCAGGCCGATCCCGCTGCATGGCGAGCCGCCAGGTAGCGCACGATGGTGTTGGATTCCCAGAGCACGAAACCGTCGTCTTCGATCATCGGCACGCGACCGTTGGGGTTCTTCGCGCGATACTCGGGCGTATCGACCACTCCAAATGCACCGCCAGCGTCGATGGCCTCGTAGGCCAACCCCAGCTCCTCGGCGCACCACAGTGCCTTGCGCACATTCGATGAGTTTTTCCGGCCCCAGATCTTCAGCATCACGGCTTCCTCGATGGATAAATGCCGCAGCAGCATACGCCGGATCAGCCGTGACTCAAATCGCCCTGCATGTCCCCCAGCAGGAGCGGCACTTGATCGCCGAACAGGTGCGGATAGCATTTTTCCAGGTGCTCGAAGAAGAACGCTTCGGGCACATCGACGAACTGGCCGTGGTCGGTGACGTACTCCATCAGCTTGGCGCCTTGACGGTTGAACGGATGGAAAACACTGTCCTGGCGACCGTCGAACTCCAGCGGTGCCACATCGAACAACTCACACAGGCCCTGGTTGAACGCCGGAGTGGCTTTGACCCAGCGGTCGTTCAGGTACAGCTCGGTATAACCATGCATGGCGAACACATCGCTCTTGAGCAATTCCAGCAGGCGCGGCGTGGACAGGTGATTGCGTACGTCCGCCAGGCCGATGCGTGCCGGAATGTCGCAATGCCGGGCGCAGCCAGCCAGCAAGGTGGCCTTGGGCACGCAATAACTTTCGCCTGACGCCAGCGCGTAGCTGCCGCGCAGGGTCGCCGGGTCGCGACTGAAGGTGTAAGGGTTGTACCGCACGGCCTCGCGCACCGCGTAATAAAGGCTGATGGCTTGCTCGAGCGGCTCGCGGCCTGCGCCGCGATGGGTTTCGCTGAACTCGATGACGGCCGGATGATCGCTGTCGATGAACTGGCCGGGGTTCAGGTATTGCTGCATGGGGAAGACCTCTGGAGAAACATCACCGCCCCTCAGGGTCGGACTCGGTCCTTGTGTCGACTGGACCTGACTGTGTCCGAGTTTATCCACAGCCCACATCCAGCAATAACGGCATTTACGCCAAACAATGGCGTTTTCTCACTTTGTTAACGAACGATTTCCCACGGCTGTTGCCAACCAGACTGGCGCAATGCATCCAGGGTTTCCCACGAAATCAATCACATCGCGCTGACCACCGCTTCTGCAGATGCCGTCTAAGCTCTGAGGGTCGGTTTTGCCCTGGTTCACGGAGGATTACATATGCTGTTGTTGTGGATACTGGTTCTGGTCGTCGGGATCGCCTGGCTGGCGCATCGGCGCACCGCCCCGCTGCCGGCGCTGGGTATCGTCGCGGTCTATCTGCTGGCCATGGGTATTTTCAGCCACGCCCCCGGCTGGCTGATGCTGATCCTCTGGGTCGTGCTTGCCGCCGTGGCGGCCCCGCTGCTGCTGCCAGACCTGCGCCGCCGATATTTCAGCGCGCCGATGTTCGACTGGTTTCAGAAAACCCTGCCGCCCATGTCCCAGACCGAGCGTGACGCCATCGACGCCGGCACGGTTTGGTGGGACGGTGAACTGTTCAGCGGCCGCCCGGATTGGGACACGTTGCTGGCCTACCCCAAGGTGCAACTGACCGAGGAAGAGCAGGCGTTCCTCGACGGCCCCACCGAAGATCTCTGCGCCATGGTCAGCGACTGGCAGATCGGCCAGGCCATGGACTTGCCACCTCAAGCCTGGGCGCACATCAAGGAGCACGGTTTCTTCGCGCTGATCATTCCTAAGGAATACGGCGGCAAAGGCTTTTCCGCTTACGCCCATTCCCAGGTGGCGATGAAGCTGGCCACCCGCAGCGGCGACCTGGCCTCCACGGTGATGGTCCCCAACTCCCTCGGCCCGGCGGAACTGTTGCTGCATTACGGCACCGATGAACAACGCGACCATTACCTGCCCCGACTGGCCCGTGGCGACGATATTCCCTGCTTCGCCCTGACCGGGCCGCTGGCCGGCTCCGACGCCGGGGCGATGCCCGACACGGGCATCATCTGCAAGGGTGAATGGGAAGGCCAGGAAACCCTCGGCCTGCGCCTGAACTGGGAAAAGCGCTACATCACCCTCGGCCCGGTAGCCACCCTCCTCGGCCTGGCCTTCAAGGCTTATGACCCCGACCATCTGCTGGGGGATGAAGAAGACCTGGGCATCAGCCTGGCCTTGATTCCCACCGACACCCCTGGCGTGCATATCGGCCGCCGTCACCTGCCCCTCGGCGCCGCGTTCATGAACGGACCGAACTGGGGCAAGGACGTGTTCATCCCGCTGGATTTCCTCATCGGCGGCCAGGCGATGCTCGGCAAGGGCTGGATGATGTTGATGAATTGCCTGTCGGTCGGCCGCTCGATTTCCCTGCCGGCGGTGGGCACCGGCGCGGCGAAGTTCACCAGCCTGGTGACAGGCCAGTACGCCCAGGTACGCGAGCAGTTCAACGTGCCGCTATCGGCCTTCGAAGGCATCCAGGAAGCCATGGCGCGTATCGGCGGCAATGCCTGGTTGATGGACGCTGCACGCATGCTGACCGCCAACGCGGTGGACCTGGGAGAAAAACCCTCGGTGCTGTCGGCGATCCTCAAGTACCACCTGACCGAACGTGGCCGCGAATGCATCAGCCACGCCATGGACGTGCATGGCGGCAAAGGCATCATCATGGGCCCCAACAATTACCTGGGGCGCAGTTGGCAAGGCGCACCAATCTTCATCACCGTGGAAGGCGCGAACATCTTGTCGCGCAACCTGATGATCTTCGGCCAGGGTGCGATCCGCTGCCATCCGTTCGTGCTCAAGGAAATGGCCCTGGCATCCCGTGAAGACAAAGACCAGGCGCTGGTCGAGTTCGACGGTCTGCTGCTCAAGCACATCGGTTTCGCCGTAAGCAATGCCGCCAGCACCTTGGTGCTGAACCTGGGACTGGGGCATTTTGAAAGAGCCCCCGGCAACACCTTGAGCCAGGGCTATTTCCGCGCCCTCAACCGGCAGGCGGCAGCATTCGCCCTGCTGGCGGACCTGAGCATGATGCTACTGGGTGGCGAGCTCAAACGCCGCGAACGCTTGTCGGCACGCCTGGGCGACGTTTTGAGCAACCTGTATCTGGCGTCCGCCGCGCTCAAGCGCTATCACGACCTCGATTCGCCGGATCACATGGCGCCGCTGTTCACTTGGGCCATGGAAGAAAGCCTGGGCCAATCGGAGCGCGCGCTGGACGAACTGTTGCAGAACTTCCCGAACCGGGTGCTGGGTTGCCTGTTGCGATTGGTGGTGTTCCCCTTCGGTCGCCGTCACAAGGGCCCGAGCGACAGGCTGGACGCCGAAGTGGCCGCCGTGATTGGCCGAGCCAAGGGTGATCCAACCCTCGAAGAGTTGCTGCGGGGCTGCTATCGCCCGCAATCGGTCGATGATCCGGTGGGCGCCCTGCAACATGCCACCGACCTGCTGGCCGCCGCCCATCCGTTGCACAAGAAACTGCACGGTGCGCTCAAACAGGGCCAGCTCAATCCGGCGCCAGGCGAACCCCTCATCGACGCGGCCCTGGAATCGGGTGTGCTGCAAGCCGGTGAAGCTCAGACCTTGCGCGCGGCCGAGGCGGCTCGGCGCAAGGTCATCGACGTGGATGACTTCGATAAGGAAGAGTTGACGCTGGCGCAAGACAAGGTCCGTTGATCCTGACGACCCGGTACGCCCGTCACCTATAAAAGCAGGCGCAAGAGCTTTATACTCTTGCGCCCGTTTTGCTCTTGAGGACTTATCTCGTGTCCAATGTCGTTGCCGATCACCTTGTCTTGCTTGACCACTTGCGTAGCATCCTGGTCGCCGTGGGTGAGGCCGAACAGGTTCCCGAAGAAAGCCATGCCCTGTTTCTGGAGCGCTTCGACGAATTGCGCGCGCAGTTGCCTGTCGATCCTATCGAAAGCCAGTACCTGGGCCAGGACCTCCTGTGCCAGGTGATCGTCCGTTATCCACAGATCGCTCACCTGGTGCCTCGCGATCTGCTCTGGTATTTCGCCGGTGACTGCCTGCACTACATGCCCGACGAAGAAATCGCCCTGTACCAGGCCTTGGAAGAACGTCGTTTCGAAGCCGAACAAAACGATGAGCCCTTTGACTGGAACCAGGAAAAGCAATTGCTGGCGATGTCGGATCAGGACAGCAAGCACTGATTGCGGTCAATCAGGCAAAAGGCCCGCACGGTTAGCCCTGCGGGCCTTTTTATTGGCATTGCCAAAGTGTGTTGCCGGGGCGGGCCTCATCGCGAGCAAGCTCGCACACACTGGGTCGATGGTGAGCACACATTCCGCATTCACAGCAGTTCACCTGAGGGAGCGAGCTTGCTCGCGATGGGGCCACTCAAAACAACCCATCACTCTCTGACAGTTTATAGTGCGCCGCATCCTTGCTGGCACGACTCCCCTCGCCCACCGTGTGCAAGGTTGGCTCCTTCTCCAGGCATTCCACCAGATAATCAATGAACACCCGCAACTTCGGCGGCAGGTATCGGGTCGGCGAGTGCAGCAACCACAAGCCACCGTGGTAGGAAGCCAGGAACGTCCAGTCGGCCAGCACTTGCACGATCAACCCCTGCTCCAGGGCATATCGAGCCGTGAAGTACGGCAGGCTACCAATGCCAATGTGCTGCAAAACCGCGCCCAGCCGTACGCCCGTGTGATTGGCCGCATAACGTCCACGCACGCCAACGGTGACCGACTTGGTGCCCTTCTTGAATTTCCAACGAGCGTCATTGGGCGTTTCCCCCAGATAAATGCAGCTGTGCTCCAGCAAGTCGTGGGGATGTTCGGGAACGCCGTGTTCAGCCAGGTATTGCGGCGTGGCGCAGAGCAGGTGATCGATGGTCAACAACTGACGCCCCACCAGCCCGGCCGAGGGTTGGTCAGTGATCCGGATGGCCAGGTCGACGTGATCGTCGATCAGGTCGACCTGCCGATCTTCCAGAAACAACTCCACATCGATCTTGGGGTAACGGCGCAGGAATTCGGGCATATGGGGATGAATCACGAAACGCCCCACCGCCTTGGGCACGCTGACCCGAATCCGCCCCTCGGCGTCCTGGGTAAATTGGCCGCTGATTTCCATCACCGACCGAGCAGCGGCAACCATTTCCTGGCAACGCTTGAAGACCTCCTCACCGCCATCGCTCAAGCGCAACTTACGCGTGGTGCGTTGCAACAAGCGAGTCGCCAAGGCTTTTTCGAGACGGGAGATACTACGGCTGACAGCAGACGGCGATGAACCTGACTGGCGGGCCGCTTCGGAGAAGCTACCGGTCTCCACGACCTTGACGAAAATAGCCATTTCGGCGAGCAATGGCAGCGGTAGATTTGTGCTCATGACACAACAGTCCTTTGAAATTTGAACGGATTATCAGCAATTTCCACACGACTTATAATCCCGACACAAAATTCTAATACGGACATGGAATGACACTTCGCCTCTTTTTTCATAGCGATGACCTCAGGGCCAACGTCGAAGTCCTGGATTGCACCCCCTGGGAAAACGAATTTGCCGTGGTACTGCGTGCGACGCTGTTTCACCCCCAGGGCGGCGGCCAACCTTTCGATACCGGCTGGATCGGTGAAAGCCAAGTGTTGCGTGTCGTGCAGGACGGACAACGGATCATTCACCATGTCGACCGCCCGGTGGCCTTGGGCATGACCTCGATCCGCGTGGATGAGCAGCGACGACAGCTCAATTCACGGCTTCATTCGGCCGGGCACTTGATCGGCCATTTCGCTGAAACTCAAGGCTGGGTGCCGATCAAGGCCCACCACTGGCCCGGCGAAAGCCGTGTGCAGTTCAAACCTGGGGAAGATCCTCAGGAGCTCGACACGTCGATCATCCAGCAAGGCATCGATGAGTGGATCGCCCAAGATCTGCCGCGCTTGATTGCATTACGCGAAGGCTCGCGCGAAGTCGGCTTTGGCGAGCTGGCCGCCTATGGCTGTGGCGGCACCCACGTGCGATGCCTACAGGAGCTGGGCACGGTCACTATCGCCTCGCTTTCTCAGAAAAAAGGAACGTTATCGGTTCACTACCACGTGGACTGACACGCTGCGGCCAGGAACACGGCTCACGTTGAGCGCTTATCTGTTGATGAACGCCTGCTGCCCTCCTACTCGCCAGGTAAACCTTCTTGTTTTTCTCCCAACACACCACGGGAAGTTTTTCCTGCGTGGGACAGGTTTCTTCGCGCTTTCAAAAGAGGCACGCCATGCCAGACGCCCTTGCACCGCAAGCACTGCCCCCTCTCCAGTTGCCCATAGTGTTCACGCCTGGTGCGTGGCAGCGCGCAGTCATGCTTGAGCATTCAGAGCCCTCTGAAAATCTGCTGCTCGATCGATTGAGCAACGTGTTGCGCGCAGTCTTTAAGACTCGCCTGGCTCATCCACACGAATCTTATGTGGTATTCGAGGTCGTCCAAACCGCCTCGGCGACTCATCCACACCACAACCTGTTTGTGCGACTGAGCCTTAGTCTGTTCCATGAGCAGGACCAGCCTGATGCGCTGCTGATAGCGCTTGCAGGAGACCACCCGCGTTAACAGACCTGAAATCCGTCAGCAAAAAAGTGCTTGAAAGACAATTTATTGACGCTGACTCATCCCCCGATTTTCCATCCGTCACTTTTTAGTCGTTTTTTTATTTTATGACGTGGCGCTTTGCCATGCTTGAGCTACCGTCAAAAAGAAGCGAGCACGGGGACAGGTCAATCGCTCCTCCAACGAGCGGATCGATACCGATTTCCTTTGCTCGACACCCCGGGTATTCCCGGTCTTAAAACAGTTTTTCGTAAGTTGCCTGTCGTTCAGTCAGGCCGGTGTAATGCACCCGTTCGCTTGCAGCGACGAGGTCTGTAGCCGGTGCCACTGAAGGGTTGGTGAGAGATGAAGGGGCAGCCCGGGCCCCTTAAGTGATCCGAGGCATTTGGTAAGCCTAGGGATGGCCTCTCTATCGAGGATCACTTCATGACCCATCGTACCGTGCCCGTTTTAAAACAATTCATTCATGGCCTGTTCTGGATGGGCCTTGGTCTGGACGCAGCGCAGGCCGCAGCGGCAAATTGTTCACAGTTGGACAGTTTGCCGGCAACCTTCGAGGTCGGCCAAGGACTCCAGAGCGAGCTGCGCATCCTCGCCCCCGTGACCAAATTGGCAGTCGGTGACCCGAAAATTGCCGATGTACAGCCCAGCGGCAGCGATGCCTTCATTCTTACGGGCCTGACGCCCGGCGCCACCAGCCTGATGGTCTGGACGGACTGTTCGAAGATACCCCGCCAGAGCATGGTCTTTGTCAAAGGCCGGGCGACTGAGGCGTTGACCAGTGCAGCGAGCATCCCTTCCGAAGATCCGATGCTGCTCGCCCAGGTGCAGACCGACATCCGTTTCGTCGAGGTCAGCCGGACCAAACTCAAGGAAGCCTCGACATCGATTTTCGGCAGCCGTGGCAATTTCCAGTTCGGCGCGCCGAGGACCTTGCCCTCAATCGGCGGCATTGTCCGGCCTTCATTGCCGGTCAACAACGACATGTTCAACCTGTCTTTCGCCACCGGTAAAACCCTGTTGATGATCAATGCACTGGAAGGCAGCGGTTTCGCCTATACCCTGGCGCGTCCCAGCCTGGTGGCCCTCAGCGGGCAGAGCGCCAGTTTCCTGGCCGGCGGGGAGGTGCCGATTCCGGTGCCCAGTGCCGGCAGCGACAACGTGTCCATCGAGTACAAAGAGTTCGGCATCCGCCTGACCCTGACGCCCACCGTGATCGGGAAAAACCGCATCGCGCTGAAGGTGGCACCGGAAGTCAGCGAGCTGGACTTTACCAACGCCGTGAACATCGCCGGGACACTGGTTCCGGCGCTCACGGTACGTCGTACCGATACCAGCATTGCCTTGGCCGACGGTGAAAGCTTCGTCATCAGCGGCCTGATCAGCACACGCAACAGCTCCCAGGTGAACAAGTTTCCAGGGCTGGGCGATGTGCCGATTCTCGGCGCGTTCTTTCGCGACAACTCTATCAATCGCGAAGAACGCGAGCTGCTGATGATCGTCACGCCGCACCTGGTCCAACCGTTGGCCGCCGACGTGCAACTGCCGACGTTGCCGGGCGAACAACTGCGCAACTACGACCCGAGTTTCTCCCGCATGTACTTCCTTGAACATGGCGAGTTCGACAATCGCAGCGGGCTTTCCCAATGAGCCGGCGCCTGAATTGCCAGGCCCCATGTGTGCAACCTGATGCCAGGGGACATTCAATGAAAGCAGTGATCGCGATAGCGGCAGCGTTGGTGCTCACCGGCTGCGCCAGCAATGGCGTGGCTTCACGTACAGCCAGTTGCCCCAAAGCCGGGGCCGATCAGGAACTGGCCCTGAACATGGCCGATGACATGGCCAATGAGGGCCGTTTGTACGCCAGTCTGGCGAACCTCGAACGCTTGCCCGAAGACTTGGTCCAGGTCCGTCTGCGCAAGGCTCGGGTACTGCGCCTGATGGGGCGTAATGAAGCCGAGCCTTTGTACCAAAGCCTGCTCGGGACCTGCCTGGCCGCTGACGGGGAACATGGGCTGGGCCAGTTGGCCGCCGCCAGGAATGACAATACGACTGCCATCGAACACCTGGAGCGGGCCATGAAAATGACCCCGACCGAAGGGAAGATTCGCAATGACCTGGGGGTTGTCTACCTCAATCAACGACGTATTTCAGAAGCCCGCTTCGAGTTCATGACCGCCATGGAACTCCAGCAGTCAGACACGTTGGCAGCGCTCAACATGGTGACCCTGCTGATCTACCAGGACAACTGGAAGCAGGCCGCCGAGCTCGCGAACATGGCCAAGCTGAGCCCTCAGCAAGTAGCAGATGCCCAAGCCCGTGCAGAAAAAATCAGGGGCTCGGCCAATAACGCAGTGACGTCACCAGCGAACCGTCTGACCGAGGTCGTCGATGCCTCATCCGGCGCGGTCAAGTAGAGCGTTTGAGGAGTCCAAGCAATGAAAACCAAACAGTTGATGATCGTGTGCATGCTAGGCCTTTCCACCTCCGTCTGGGCGATTGAACCAGGCCCCTCTTCGGCAGCCCAACAAGGCACCGAGAGCTGGATGCAACTGCAGATTCGCGGCGCGGTTGCCTCCACCAACCTGCAAACCGCCTCGGCCACCGAACGCGAGCTGGCCATGCAACGCTGGCTCAACAGCTTTACCTACCCGATCCCGGAATTCTTTGACCAGGACTCGGGAGGAGAAATCACCAGTAGCAAATGATGCACCGCAGGGGCAACGAAAAGATCGCAACCTTCGACAATACCGACACATCGATCCGATGCAGGCATTGTCGAAGGTTGCGATCTTTTCGCTTGAAGATATCCGCTGCCGCCTGTGTTTTGGCTGGCTATTAATTGGGATGATCGTGGCGAGGGAGCTTCTCGCGAAGGGCTCCACATCCAACAGCCATGCAAACTGACCCACCGCTATCGCGAGCAGGCTCGCTCCCACAATGGATCTGCAGTGAACACAAGACTCATGAACACCCGAAATCAACTGTGGGAGCGAGCTGCTCGCGATGACGGACCAACATTCAATACCTTCATTGACTGTCGAACCGCTATCGCGAGCAAGCTCGCTCCCACAATGGATCTGCAGTGAACACAAGACTCATGAACACCCGAAATCAACTGTGGGAGCGAGCTTGCTCGCGATGACGGACCAACATTCAATACCTTCATTGACTGTCGAACCACTATCGCGAGCAAGCTCGCTCCCACAATGGATCTGCAGTGAACACAAGACTCATGAACACCCAGGATCACCTGTGGGAGCGGGCTTGCTCGCGAAGGGCCCCACACATCCAACAGCCATGCAAACTGACCCACCGCTATCGCGAGCAGGCTCGCTCCCACAATGGGGCATGGGGTGAACACAAGACTCATGAACACCCGAAATCAACTGTGGGAGCGAGCTTGCTCGCGATGACGGACCAACATTCAATACCTTCATTGACTGTCGAACCGCTATCGCGAGCAAGCTCGCTCCCACAATGGATCCCGGTGGCCTACATATTCCCGAAGGCCCTGAACACGCCGATCATGGCAGGGCCGATGGCGACCAGGAAGAAGCTCGGCCACAGGCAGAAGATCAGCGGGAAGATCAGCTTGGTGCCTATTTTCGCGCCCATTTCTTCGGCGGCCTGGGTACGCCGGTCACGAAATTCGTCGGCATAGATGCGCAAGGTGTCGGCGACGCTGGTGCCGAAACGAATGCTCTGCGCCAACAGGCTGACCAGCCCCTGAATATCCTCCAACCCGGTACGCACGGCCAGTTGCCTGAGCGCCTCGGTACTGGTGATGCCCGCACGGATCTGCGCATTGACCAGGGCCAGTTCTTCGGCCAGCTCCACCTGGCTGACCGACATTTCTTCAGCCACCCGTTCGATGGTCGTCGGCAGGGCCAGGCCCGATTCGACGCACACCACCATCAGGTCCAACGCATCCGGAAACGCCGCCCGCAACCGGGTTTGTCGAGCCTGTTTGCGCTTGCCGACATACAGCGCCGGCAGCAACCATCCGATACCGACCACCAAGGTGAGCGCCAGCAGAACGATGACCGCATTAACCTTGATCATCGGTAACAGCAGGAGCGCAACGCCGAGCAGCGACAACGGGAGCATCAAGCGCACGGCCCAGTAGACCTGCACCGCCGAAGTAGAACGGTAGCCAGCGTGTGTCAGCAGGGTCTGGGTGGCGGACGTACGGGTCGGATCGGCCGAGGCAAAACGCTGGCCGACGCGCTCCAGCAACAGTTGCAGGTTTCCCGGCGCCTCTTGCCCCGCCGAACTGCCGGAATACCCCCGTTTGATCAGCGCCAGTCGCCGTTGCACCGGATCCTGCAGGCCCATCAGCAGCAGAAGCACAGCGACCGCCGCCAGTACCGTACTGAGACCGACCGCGGCGATGAACAACAGCCGCGCCAGCTCCTCGCTCCCGGTAAACCGACTGAATAACCCAAGCAAAAAATCCATGACTGATACCTCTCGGCAGAACAGCGTTTACACCTGGATCCGGATAATTTTTCGTATCCAGAGAATCCCGATCAACATGGCGCAGAAGGCACCAATGATCAGCTTGTGGCCGATGGGGTCGTTGATCAGCACCGGCATGTAGCTGGGGCTGGTGAGGACGATGGCGATCGCCAGCACAAAAGGGATCGCCACCAGCACCCAGGCCGACATCCGCCCTTCCGCCGACAACGTCCGGATCTTGCGCTGGAAGCGAAAGCGCCCGCGGATCAGCCGGCTCAGGCGCTCCAGTACTTCGGTCAGGTTGCCGCCAGTTTCGCGATGGATGAGGATCGAGGTCACCAGCATCATCACCGTCATGCTCGGCATGCGTTCCAGCAGGCCAAGCATGGCCCGGCGCACGTCGTTGCCATAGTTGATGTCGGCGAAGGTCATGCCGAACTCCTGGGCGACCGGTCCCTTGTGCTCATCGGCGACCAGGCGCAGGGTCTCATTGAACGGATGCCCGGCGCGCAGGGCGCGGCACATGGCGTCCAGCGCATCCGGCAAGCCTTCCTCGAACGCGGCGAAACGCTTGCTGCGATCACGCATGATTTTCAGCACCGGCAGCCAGGTCAGCGCAAACGTGGCCAGCAGCGCCAGCCACCACAGCGGCGAGACCATCAGTACCAAGGCACCGGCCGTCACCCCCAGGACCAGCCCCAGCAGCATCACCCGATAGGCCCGGTATTCATGGCCAGCCTGCTCGATCAGTTGTGTCAGGTTGGCCATGAACGGCAATTGCTCGAGCCTGGCTTCCAGAGGAGACAGGCGCGTCAGGTATTTCTGCCGCAATACGGTCTGCATGTTGGGCAAATGGTTGGCTTTCTCCAGCACATGCAGGCGCCCACGGATGCGCTTGCGCATTTTGCCGGCCTCGCCGAACACCGGCACCACCACGCCCTGGGACAAGAGGAAGACAGCAATGAACACCATGGCGAGGAAAATCAGGATGAATTCACCAGGAATGTTGTTCATGACTGCCGAGCCTCCATCCATTCAGGACGGAACAACGTCAGCGGCAATTCGATGCCGCGCTTGGCCAACACATCGCGGAACGCCGGGATCATGCCGCTGGGCCGATAATCCCCGAGCACCTCACCGTGTTCACCGATGCCCTGGCGCGAAAAGGAGAAAATTTCGGTCATGGTGATGACCTCCCCTTCCATGCCGTTGATCTCTTGCATGCTGACCACGCGTCGCTTGCCGTCTTCTTGACGCTCCAGTTGGATCACCACATCGATGGCCGAGGCAATTTGTTGACGCATCGCCTTGATCGGGAACGTCGCGCCGGTCATCGACACCATGTTCTCGATTCGCCCCAATGCGTCCCGCGCGGTGTTGGCGTGAATGGTGGTCAGGGAGCCGTCGTGGCCGGTGTTCATGGCCGTGAGCATGTCCAGCGCCTCGGCGCCGCGCACCTCGCCAATGACAATGCGGTCGGGGCGCATCCGCAGGCTGTTGCGCACCAATTCACGCTGGCTGACCTCGCCACGCCCCTCGATGTTCGAAGGCCGGGTTTCCAAGCGCACCACATGGGGCTGTTGCAGTTGCAATTCGGCCGAGTCCTCGATGGTGACGATGCGTTCGTTATGGGGAATGAAGCTGGACAGCACATTGAGCATGGTGGTCTTGCCGCTGCCGGTGCCGCCGGAAATCAGCACGTTCAGGCGCCCACGAACGATGGCCTTGAGCAGCAAGGCAATGGCCGGGGTCATGGTACCCACCTGGATCAGGCTGTCGGTGTTGAGCAGGTCCACGGCGAAGCGCCGGATCGACATGCTCGGCCCGTCGATGGCCAGCGGCGGGATGATCGCGTTGACCCGCGAGCCGTCCTTGAGGCGAGCGTCCACCAGGGGCGAGGATTCGTCGATACGCCGGCCCAGGCTGGAGACGATACGGTCGATGATGTTCAGCAGATGCTGGTCATCGCGAAAGCGCACATCGGTCCTTTGCAACTTGCCGAAACGCTCGACATACACCGAGGCAAAACCGTTGACCAGGATGTCGGACACGCTATGGTCGGCCAGCAGCGGTTCCAGTGGCCCCAGCCCAAGCACTTCGTCGGTGATCTGCTTGATGATCAACTGACGGCTGACCGAACTCACCGGTGCCGAATGCTCATCCAGCAGGCGCTGACAGATGTCGCGAATCTGCCGCGTGGCCTCGACTTGTTCGAGGGCATCGAGCAAGGACAGGTCCATGACCTTGAGTAACTGTTGGTAGATTTTTTCCCGCCACTCGGCTTCCAGGGGTGTGACCTGGCTGCGGGTTTCGTAGAGCACATCCGGGATGGCCTGTTCCCAGGCCATCAACTCTTCTGCCGGGTCCGCCAGGACGTCGCCATGCTGGGCGGCGACTGAGGCACCAGGTTTACCGGACTGTTTGCGCAAGCGGTTGCGGAAGTCGCTGATCATGGGTCATCCCCCGAAGAAACGGTTGAAGGCGCGTTTTAGCAGGCCTTGGTTCGTAGCCATCTGGTGACCGACCAGGTCTTCGGTCAAATCGCGCAGGGCGGCGGTGATGGCCGCCTTCGGCGCATGCAGGCCCAACGGCACGCCAGTGTTCTGACTCTGGCTGACCAGGTTGAAGTCATTGGGCAATTTCGACAGGTTCGTGCAACGCAGGGCCTCGCCGATGTCCTTGAGACTGATGGTGGCGGACTTGTCATAACGGTTGACCACGATCTGCAACTGGTCGCCGCGCACACCCAGGTCTTCGCGAAGAATCCGCACCAGGGCGCAGGCATCGCGCAGATGGCTGACGCTCTGTTGCACCACCACGTACACCCGGTCCACCTGTTCCAGCACGGAACCGGTGAGATGGTCGATCTGCCGCGGCAGGTCCACCACCACCCAGTCATAGCTGGCACGGGCCAGTTGCAACAAGGCGTCGAGCTGTTCGGGTTGGGCGTCCTGGGGCAAGCACAACTCGCCTGCTCGCCCCCCGAGCACATGCAAGGTCGGACTAAAGTGACTGCAGAACCCCCGCAGCGCTGTGCTGTCCAGGTCCTCGACCTGCTGCAGCACTTCCAGATGACTATGGGTCTGCGCCACGTCAAGGTAATGGGTCACGCTGCCAAACTGCAGGTCCATATCCAACAACAAGGTGTTACCCGCCCGGGCACTCAACTGTTGAGCCAGATTGCAGGCCACCAATGTCCCACCGGAACCACCCTTGGCGCTGATCACGGCAACCAGCTTGCCTTCGGTGCCGTTGCCGAGGCGAACCTCCGCCACCAGCCGATTCAGGGCGGCCACCAACTCCGTCTCGGCGATGGGCTCGGGCAGCACATCCCGGGCCCCGGCCTGCATCGCCAGGCGCATGCCCTCCTGCCCACCCAACGGTCCGCACACCAACATCGGCGGACGCTCGTGGGCCGGACGTTGCAACAACGCCGCCAGCTCTTCACGCCACAGGTGGCTGACACGCAACAGCAGCAGGTCGGGCATCCGCTCCAGGCCGTACAGCGGATCGACATGCCCGTTGCTCACCAGGCGTGTACTGACTTCCAGACACGGCATGCGCTGGCAGACACATTGCAGGTCGCGCAGGGACGCGGCATCGCGGCTGCTGATCAGTATTCGCAACCCGGCTTTGCCGGTGGCGGTCGAGAGCGGAGTTTCCCTGGTATTCAGCATGGTGTGATCTCCCCGGAATCGGAATGACGCCCAAGGCTTTCGCGTGGCAAGGTTGCCCGGAACGCGGGCAAGGTAATGGGCACGCCTAAGCCGGGAATGAACAAATTGAACACGAAGTTCTGCACGCTCAAGCGCACGTAGCGGATGGCACGAAAGCCGTTCGCGCCAGACGTGTCGGCGGGGTTCGCCACCACAGCACCGTTAACATCCAGATAGGTCAGCGCCAGGTTCGTGGTGGCCAGGCTGCTGATCAGTTGGCTGGTCCCCGCGTCAGTCGCGGCGTTGAAGATGGCTCGGCGCAACACCACCGGGTCGCTGATATTGCACACCGCCGCCAATCGCACGCCACGCCGAGCGGCTTCATCCAGCGCGTTGACGGTGAAGTACAGCCGGCCCATTTCCACCACGCCGAACAGCAGGATGAACACCAGCAGGCCCACGAAGGAGAACTCCACGATGTAGGTACCTCGCATGTGTTTATTGTTCATCACAGCGCCCTCATGACGGTGGTCGCGACCAACTGGATGCCCAGTGGAATGGCATTGCCGAAAAATCCGGGAATCGACCCGGCGCAGTTGCCTGCACCAATCACCGGGCAGAAGGTGTAGGTAATGGTGACGCGCACATGATCGATACCCACGGCGGCGACCTGCACGTTAGCCGTCGTCAACCCTGACACCACGGCGGCACCGGCGGCGCTGGGCACGCCATACACCGCAACGTTTTTTGTCTGGGTCAGTAACGTGTTGTTCAGGGCGATGCCGCCGAGAGTGGAGTTCCACGCCTGGCTGGCAACGAAGCGATCGGCATCACGGCTGGCCTGCAGCAGCACGTTGTATTGGTAGAGCATGCGGCCGAACTCGCCGAAAGCCAGTAACAGCAGCAACAACAACGGCAGCACCAGGGTGAACTCCACCAGTGCCACGCCCTGCTGGGCCTGCGGGGGTTTGAAGTGAATAGGTCCCATGACGCCTCCTACGAGTCGGTGCTCGGAGTGCCGCTGCCGTTGAGATAGGTTTTGTAGAGCTGGATGATCTGTGGACCGGAATCGTTGGATGGCGTCGGGCCGGGGACGTTGTCGCCCTCGCATTCCTGGACGAACTGGCCGAAGACCAGGGAATCCGAACCACCGCCATCAACCGGTTGCACGACGAAATAGCAGCCGAACCCCAGGACGGGAATCGAGGTGGACCCACCCTGCTTGCCGGTGCAGTTGCCGATCACGATTTTCAGCATCCGCCGCTCGAATACGCCGTTGCTCTGGCAGCCACTGGCGCCCCCCGCTACGCAGGCGGCGACCTTGGTCCGCCAGTCGTTGTAATCCTCTATCGCCTCGCCGCCGGCCGAGAGATCGCCGTTGTTCGCGGTGACAGGCTTGCCTTTGTATTTCGCTTGGGCGAGCGCATCGTCGTAGGTCATCGACGGCGTGCTCGAGGTCGTGACCAGGTCCGGTGGATAGTCCGAAGAGCTGACTGGACCGTTATAGATACCGAAGCGCGTGTTCAGCCCCTGGGAGGTCGGGCCGGCTTTGTTACCCGGCGCGGTCTGGACGTTGTCCCCGACACTGCGGCAGACCGAACCGCCACCTGCCAGGTCCTCCCGGACTGCACTGCCGCCGGAGCCGAAATCGAGCAGTTGGAAATTGCCCGGCCCGATAGGCGATGTATTGCCCGCCGCCGTCTTCAGAACTTCCAGGTCACCGAAGTGATACCCCCAGAAGTTACCGGCGGCTGGGTTGTACTGAGTGGGATCGCCGCAAACCATCAGCGGCGCCAGGTCACAAGGCGAGGTGGGGCTGGGACCGGCAGTGGCGATCGCCGCCACCCTTTTGCTCCCCAGGCCGGCGCTGCCCATCGTCTGCACGAAACTCCAGAAGAAACCGTTCAACTGATAACTGGACACCGACACCCGCACGTATTTGGCATCCGCAGGTCCCGGGTAGGAGAACGGGCCATAGACGCTGCTGGCCAGCTCCACCACGGCAAACGCACCGGGGTTGCCGGCGACGGCGGTTGCCAGTTCCGCGTTCCCCGCGGCTTGGGCATTTTTGGCCAGGGTATCCAGGGCTGCCGCACGAGTCGTGCTGGCCATGTTGATGCCGCCCGTGACCTGGCTCAGGGTCTTGGCACCGCTCAGGGCCGCGGCATCCACTGCATTTTGTACGCGGGTCTTGTTCAGCAGCATATGCCCGCCGTCCAGGGCCAATGCCGCCATCATGGAAATCGCCACCAACGCGATCACCATCAACACGCTCACCGCCCCTTCCTGGCGCCGAGGCTTAAAGAAAGGCTGCCGAATACTGGGGTTCATCATCACATCCTCGTCTACTGACGTTGAGGATCAGCTGCGCCTTAGCGGCCAGGAATTGTTCTGCGCCCGTCAGCGAACGTTGACTACGCTGCGTTCGATCCCGCGGATCACCGTGATCGAGCTATCGTCCTGCGCCTTGGCGATGCGTTGCACCACCGGTCTTGGCGCCGGAGCGGCGACCGCCATGACCGGTGCAGGCGCTGCCGGCGCAACAGCCACAGCCTTTTTCTCCAGGTTCAGCGGGTTGCGCAATGCCAGTTGCAGCTTGCCTTCGGTCTGCGCAGTAACCAGCGCTTCCGCTTCGCTGGCCGACATCTCCAGCGTCACGGCTCGTACCACCACCGGTTGGGTCTTGTCGGTGCCGGCCGTCTGGTCCACCGCCAGCACCCGCAGGTTTTCCAGGATGGTCCGCGACACGGCGTTGTTACTGCCGGCGCTGGTGGTTTTCGTCGCCAGGACATCGACCCGGTTGCCCGGCAACAGGAAACCGCCGACACCCACCACATCGTCCACGCGGACCGATATGGCGCGTTTGTCCGGGGCGATCAAAGAAGCCAGGGTGCTGCCGCCCAGGTGTTCGCTCAAGCGCGCACCGCGCACAATGTCGCCGCGCAGGATGTCGAACGTCGCGATCTTGCCCACCGCTTGTTCGCTGGAATCGAAGGCATCGTCCGGGATCGTGTCCATGGGCATGCGCACGGTCGTGACCTGCTGGGCCTCGACCATCTGTCCGAAGGGAATTTCCACCGTGGCGACTACCACGCTTCGCAGGTGGTCATCGGGTGTGGCGTTAAGTCGTGCGCTCAGCCAGGAGTCAGCCATCCATGCGGCACCAAGGCCCATTACCAGGGAAACGCCTATCAGCGAAAGCGTACGAGAGCTCATGTCGGTATCTCCAAATCAAAGAAAGTCGAGCTGCACAAAGTAGTTGTGCCAGGCCCATTCCAACTCTTGCGGTAACAGCGGCCCGGTACCGCCCAGGTAGCGCTGGCGGTCGAGCGCCATATTCAGCAGGTCACGAGGATGGCAAGGCACCAGCGGCATGCCTTCGCCGGCATACAGCCGCTGCAGCACATGGCGCACCAGCAACGGGTCATATGGGATGCCCAGGCGTTCGCACTCCTGGCGCCAGATGCGTTCGTATTCCTCGGGCTTGAGGTAACCGAACTGCACCTTGTAACCGATGCGTCGCAGAAAGGCCTCGTCGGCCAATTCCAAGGGGTTGAGGTTGGTGGAAAACACCAGGACCAGGTCGAACGGCAATTCGCAGTGCCGCCCACCGCCCAGGTTGATGAAGTCGCGCTTCTCCTCCATGGGTACGATCCAGCGGTTGAGCAATTCGGCCGGGGCCATGCGCTGGCGGCCCATGTCATCGATGATGAACAGACCATTGCTGGCCTTGAGCTGCAAGGCGGCCTGGTACTGCCGGGTGAAGGGATCGTAGCGCACGTCCAACTGCTCCATGCTCAACTCCCCGCCAGTGATGACAATGGGACGTTTGCAGCACAGCAAGCGGCGGTCGATGCCTTCATTGAGCATCAGATTGTTCGATTGGCTGCTGTCATCCAGGCGCTGGTGCACCTGCGGGTCGTAGATCTCGATCACCGACTCATTGATGACAATGGCGTGGGGCACCCAGATGGCCTCGGCGAATAGACGGATCAAACGGCTGCTGACATAGGTCTTGCCAGTGCCCGCCGGGCCATAAATCATGATCGCCCGGCCGGAGTTCAGCGCCACGCCCAACTGGTCGAGCATCCCCTGGGTCAGCACGACGCCAGCCAGGGCCCGGTTCATATCGCTGGCGGTGATGCGGCCATGGTGAATAGTCTGGATCTTGATCAAGGAGCGATAGGTGCTCACCGGGAAAGGCGCGGCCCCGATATAGCCGCTACGAGCCAGGGCGTCACGGGCGAAACTGCGGCCGCGCTCGGTCAGGCCGTAACGCAGCGCCTGTACACTCGCCTGCCCGATCTGGCCAAGCACTTCGACGCGACCGTCCTTGCGCAGGAATGCCAGGATTTCCTCCAGCACCGCACCGGTCAGCGCCAGGCGCTCCACCAGCCGCGTCATGTCCAACACTCCGGCGTCGTGCAGATGCTTGCACACCAGCTCGCCCAGGAAACTGTCCGTCAGACCGGTGTCGCGAATGGTGCACGGCTGGGGCGCCAGGCGTTGTACCGCTTCTCGCTCGCTGGGGTAGGCATCGCTATCATTGATGACGTGCATGACTAGACTCCCCATCCAGCGGCATCCAGCTGCCAGTAGACACTATTCAAAGTGCCGATCAGGATCGCAATCGAATAAGGAAACGGTTTGCCAGCCACTTCGTCCGAAGTCGGCGCCAGATAAGCCTGGGCTCGCACTATCAACCAGTAACGGCCCAGGGTCTGGAGCAGTTGGCCGCGGGCCAGGACGATCAGAAAGCCGCACACGCCGCCAGCGATCAGGCTGAACAGGGCCGCCCACAGCGCGTAATGAAAGGGTAGGAAACTGCCGACCATGGTCATCAACTTGACGTCGCCGGCCGCCATGCCGCCCACTGCGTACATAGGCAAGAACAGCGCGAAACAGATCAACATGCCCAACAGGCTATCGCCCAACCCACTGATCCCGCCTGTATAAACCTGACCGGCCAAGCCCAGGGCAAGGCCCAACAGGACCAACACATTGGGGATGCGGTGGCGACGCAGGTCGCTCACCACCGCCACACCCAGCAGTCCCAGCAGTAGTACCGTCGACACCAGCAATTCCATGGACATGATGCGTCTCCCTAAGGGTGGTTATCGTTAGCAGGCGACGTTGCCATTGGCGGCTTGGCACAACGCCCGGATCTTGGTATCCACAGCGCCGCCCAGAAGGACGAATGCCGCCGCCACCAACACCGTGATCAAGCCACCCGCCACCGCGTATTCAACGATGGTCAAGCCGTCTTCATCTTTGGCGAATTTGCTGATCGAAGTGCTTATAGTCTGGAGAGTCATGGCATGGACCTCACGCTAGTAAGTAGTACTGCTACGAACTTAAGTTGGAGGGGACAGCGCGAAGTCCATTTGATGTATTCGTTGCACTCGAAACAAAAGAGCTACAAGCGGGTATTCCCTGAAAGTTACCGTGCCCCCACACAGCAGATAGCCGCTGTCAGCAGGCAACGTTGCCGTTGACGGCCTGGCACAGTGCACGGATCTTGGTATTCACAGCGCCGCCCAGAAGAACGAAGGCGGCGGCCACCAATACGGTGATCAACCCACCGGCCACGGCGTATTCCACAATGGTCAGGCCGTCTTCATCTTTAGCGAACTTCAGAACCGAAGCCTTGATCGTTTGAAGAGTCATTTTGCACACCTCATCGGGGTTGTTTTTCAGGGGCAGTACATTGCGAACTGCCTGATGCAACCCTAGTCAGGGGGTAGGCATAGCCGTTAGGAGGATTTTGCACATCGCTAGGATTTTTTTGCGGGCGGCCAGGTAGGCGTGGTCATGACAGCTGGCAACGACATGCGCTTCGTCGCTTTCAGGACTCGGCGCTAAAAAACCGTCCTTTTATAAAAAATTATTCGGCGAGATGGTGGCACATTGGCAATACTGCTAGCTAAAGGGCAGTAAGCACCGCTGAGTAGGCCTATGACATCCACCCTGACTGGCAAGCCAAAGTTGTTGTGGTTCGATCTGACTCACGATCGCTCCACCAAGGAACTCATGAGCCAGTTCGAGGACACCTGCGACTGCACGCTGGCAAAAAACGCCATGTTGCCCAATGGGGAACAGGCCGACATGATCTGTATCCATTTCGATCGACCAGACACGCCGGGCTTGAGGCGTTTGCTGGAGATCAAGCGCGCCGTGCCGACCATCCCCATCACCATGTTCACCGTGCAGCATTCCGAAGAGCTGGCAGTCTGGGCCATGCGCTCCAGTGTCTGGGAATACATGGTGCTTCCCCTGCCAGCCGCCGAAAGGAAGCGCTACCTGAGCGCCGTGGTGCAATTGTGTGAACTGCGCCGCCATGCCAACGGCCAGCGCAAGACCTCACAAATCGACCACGCTCCGACCCTGCCAGACAGCATCCGCCTGACCTCAGGGCACCAGAAGCACCAGGCCCTGAATCACATCATGCTGTACATCGACCAGCATTTTCGCGAAAGCATCGACCAGCGCGATCTGGCCAAGCGTTGCGGTATGACGACGTTTCGCTTCAGTCGCCTGTTCAAGGAGGCCAATGGGCTCGGCTTCACCGACTACGTGCTGAACAAACGCATGAGTTTTGCCAAGGAACTGCTCGACAACAGCCAGATGCCCATCACCAGCATCGGTTATGAGGCCGGCTTCAAGGACCCGTCCTACTTCGCCCGGGCCTTCAAGCAATATGCCAACTGCACCCCCAGTGAATACCGCTCGGCCTACCCGATGCGCAGCGCACGGCCTGCAGCGCCATCTGCGGATGAGGCGTCGCTGGTAGCGATTGAAAACCTGGTGCACAGCCTTGAAGGTTGAAAGGGTTTCTCACTTTCATTGATTTCACTGCATCGCAACTTGTATCCAAATAATAATATTCACGCAGCGCCAACTAACAAAAACACAATGCACAGCCAATATTTACTGCACCCAGAGCACCAGACTGAAACAACACGAATCATTATGTAGTTATCGGCAATGCTTTTTCGACTGAAACAAACTCTACCAGCCTTGCATAATGCCAGCCGAAAATGAAACGGGCTTCATGTCCGTAAACCACTCCAGATACAACAGGAATGGAATCTCTAACTGGCATGATTTATCAAAAAAAAATCAAATAGAGCGCTGATGGGTATATGAAGGCAATCAGTTTAACGAGCGCGCGAAAGTTGAGCCTGGTGAGTCACCACGAGCTCGACACGCTACCCGACGACGGTGTAGAAATAGAAATTGTACTATCTGGTATTTGCGGAACAGATCTAGCGGTATTGTCAGGGCGTGAAGAAGGGCAGCTAGGAATCGTTCGTGGCCACGAAGCAGTCGGTGTCGTTGTCAATGTTGGGGCAGGCGTCACACGCACGCGCAAAGGTATGCGTGTGGTCGTAGACCCCAACGAATATTGTGGTAACTGTGAACATTGCAACTCAGCTAAAACTCACCTATGTAGTGGCGATTCAAAAGCGGGTCTGAATATTGCTGGCGTCAACAAACACGGTACATTTGCAGAGCGCTTCATAACACGCGAACGTTTTGTACACCGCATCCCAGACGATATGAGCTGGGAAACTGCCGTCCTGATTGAACCCGTAGCATGTATTTTGAACAACATCGAGCAAGCGGCTATCAAAGCTGGAGAACATGTACTGCTTCTTGGGTCAGGCCCAATGAGCCTGGTCGCACAAATACTTTTGCGCGCCATCGGTGCTCGTACACGTGCTACCGACTTGAATACCTTTCGAATTGAATTCGGCCAATCCTTAGGTTTGGACATTGTGCACCCAGAGGCGCTTGAGTGCCCTGGGCAAGACCAAGGAAAATATGATGTCGTCATTGATACCGTTGGCAATCAGCTCGAGACTGCCGCAAGTATCGTTGGCCGAGGCGGCAGGATTGTCCTGTTCGGTTTTAACGGAAATTATAAATATTCGCTGCCTGTAAAACACTTCCTGGTCAATGCCATCAGCATCATTGCAGCGGGCGAATACAATCAGCACTTTCCCCAGGCGCTGCGGATTGCCCACAGGCTTCCTGAACTTGGAAACCTGGTCACCCACCGCTATCCACTGGAAGGGTATTCAACAGCATTTGACAGTTTGTTGAATGATCCTTCCGCCCCCACGGTAAAAAGCGTCTTCACACCAAATCCCCAGCACTTGTCACACTAAATCTCACAAGCACTCCAAGTGGACTACTTATGAAAGTCACTGTATTTAGCCAGATTTCCATTGATGGCAAACTGACGCTCGGCAATGAAGCATCCAGCAAACCGCTTTTTCGGCATTTCGACGACGAGGACATGCGCTTTATCCATAAATTTCGCGGTGAAGTCGATGCAATCATGGTCGGTCGTAACACGATTACCACAGACGATCCTCAATTGACTAATCGGTATGGGACCGGTCGCAACCCCGTTCGTATCATTCCCACAACATCGCTGAACTTTCCAGCCTCCGCGAAAATCCTAAGCTCTCCCGAGCGAACGATCATCGCGACCACGGAACAGGCTCGTGACCACAAGATGATCGAGCAGATCCGCGCCCATGGTAAAGAGGTGCTTTTTGCCGGTACCGCACGCGTCGACTTCAAACAGCTTTTCCCAATGCTGGAAGCCCGCGGAATAAATCACATCATGGTTGAAGGTGGCGGCCAATTGAATTGGCAGGTATTCAATCTCGATTTAGTCGACGAAATCATGCTCATGCAATTACCTATCATTATTGGCGGATCAGACACCACTACGTTAATAGATGGCGAGGGGTTTCAGGACATTGAGATGACAAAATCATTCAGACTGCATGAATTTGAAGCTCGCTCGCACTATAACTTCTTGCATTTCAAGCGCGCACCGAAACAGCAGCGTGCGCATTGATGCTGGCTGCTCAAGGGTTCATTTTTGATATGGATGGCGTGCTGGTTGATAGTGAACCGGCCTATATGGAACTGGAAAGGCTTTCTTATGCGCGCTACGGCATTGTGCTTAATGAGACAGAACTATCGCGTTTTGTGGGAACCACGCAGCTCCATATGTGGAACGCCATCAAAACCGAATACGGGCTTGCAGATCCTTTAGACTGCCTTATGGCGGAGCATCACCGCCGGTTGATGGAGTCATTAAATGCAGCTCCGCTGACTCCCATGCCCGGCGTGACACAACTTCTCCTCGCATTAAAGAAAGCAGGAATACCCTGTGCAGTCGCGTCCTCTTCACCTCGAGAACTCGTTGCGCTTATTTTGCGTAACGCCAGGCTACAACATTTTTTCAATGAGATAATTTGTGGCGATGATGTTAAACACAGCAAGCCAGATCCCGAGATTTTTCTCATGGCTGCTAAACGCCTGGGCATCCCACCCTCGTCCTGTGTGGTGATTGAAGACTCTACTCATGGTGTGGCGGCGGCAAAAGCCGCCACCATGTTTTGTATTGGCCTGCTCAACCCCAACTCAGGGCAGCAAAACCTGAGCGCGGCGGACTTATGTGTTCACCAGCACGGTGAAATAAATCACTGGTTTTTTGGGCAATGAAAAACATGAAAAAACTGAATATCTCAGACTGGACCTGGATTAATGTACCCGAGCGTTCGTCCGTCAGCGAACAGGAGATAATTATCCACACCGCGCCCGACACTGATTTCTGGCGAGGCACCTATTACGGCCTGGAGTATGACAATGCGCCGGCCATTGTGGTCGCCAGCAAGGAACAACACTGGACGTTGAAAGCCAAAGTATCTTTTTCCTCAAGCATCTACTTCGACCAATGCGGCCTTTTTATCTATCAAGATAAAAACAACTGGATGAAAAGCGGCATCGAGTATCAGAACAATGGTTTCCAACAATTGTTCTCTGTCGTGACCAACAACGGCTTTTCGGACTGGTCCATGGCTAATTTCGATCGAATTACCCAGACCATGTATTACCGGCTGAGCCGAAGAGGCAGTGACTTCCTTCTTGAAAACTCGGTTGACGGGACAGCGTTCTGCATGATGCGTATGTTCCACATGTTTCATGCAGAAGAACTTGTCCAATTCGGTTTCTTTGCCAGTAGCCCCGGCGATTCGTCTTTTGCAGCACACTTCTCAGAGATTGAATGGACTGAATGCTGCTGGAAAGAGCACGGTGCCTCACGTTTCTAATCTCAAGAGTCCTACACCTAATGCTGTCTGCGTCCTACTCTAATCGTCACGCGCTTTACGCTTGTTATGCAGCCATGATGTGTTTGGCCATGGCACTCAACTTTTTGCCGGTATATCTGACAACATTCAGTGATGCTTTCGACCCCTCGTCAGGGCTGACAACGGAGCAACTGGGACGAATTCCCGCCGTCATGTTTCTCAGTTTTATAGTGGCAATTTTGATCACCGGGCCATTGGCTGACAGAGGGGACGCCAGGCGGATTATTCTCTTTGGACTGATGACCACTTCATCTGGTTTGGGCCTCGTGGCTTTCGCACCATCCTATGCCTTCCTGCTATTCGCTGTTGCCGTCATGGGTTTCGGTGCGGGTGTGCTGGATATGATCCTCAGCCCCATTGTCGCAGCCCTGCAACCCGAACGCCGAAGCGCCGCCATGAACTGGCTGCATTCGTATTTCTGCATCGGCGCTGTAAGTGCCGTGCTGATCGCCAGCATCGCTTTGAAATGGGATATTTCCTGGCGCATGGTTGCCCTGGGCCTGATCATTGCCCCGCTTGTAACTGCTCTACTGTTTATGCGATTGACCTTACCGCCCTTGATACAGGAGCACGTGCAGCGTGAATCCATGCCCACGCTTATCAAGCAGCCTTATTTCATCGCCTGCATGGTTGCTATTTTCCTGGGTGGGGCAGCGGAAACGGGACTGTCCCAATGGCTACCCGCCTTTGCTGAACAAGGGTTGGGGTATTCGAAGGAAGTGGGTGGGTTTGCTCTCGCCGGTTTTTCAGTTGGCATGGCCCTCGGGCGAATTGCCGCCGCCATGCTGCAAGAGAAGATACCCGCCATTTCACTGATGCTGGGCTGCTGTGCCGTCACCGTCGTCCTGTTTTTCGTGATCAGCTTTGCGCCCAGCTCCGCAATGGCATTAACCGCCGCCATCGCTGCAGGCTTCTCAGGCAGTTGCCTATGGCCAACGATGCTCGCTATTACGGCAGATGCATACCCTCAAGGTGGCGCAACCATGTTCTCTGTACTGACGGCCTCCGGTAATGCCGGGTGCAGCCTGATCCCATGGCTTGTGGGGGTTATTTCAGCGCGTTCGGATTTGCACATCGGTTTATTGGCGGTCACGCTCTGCCCCGCGGTCATGATGCTATTGCTCGTGTGGATGTCTCGCTGGTCACATAAACATCCCCACCAGCGTTCATGTGTTCCCCGGAGTTAGACGGGGACACCAATGGCCGAGGAGCGACCTCGCTCCCCGGCCCCGCCGGACAGAGGCTCCTGGTTCACGGGGCAAGCTTTCTTCTCTCGATAGGGACTGACAAAACAATGCTGGTACGCGTCTCACCGTACGCATTGATATTGGCAATAATACCCTCGATCTCGGCCATGGACTTGGCATAGATCCTGATCAGATAGGAGTCGTTACCCGTGATGTGCAGGCACTCAACGACTTCGGGGATGTCGGTGAGCGTGGCTATTAGTTTGGCTTTTGCCGGCTTGAGGGTGGTGATGCCAACGACAGCGGATATGCCGTACCCCAGTTTGGTTGGATCTAACTGAGCGCTATAGCCTTTGATGACGCCGGAGTCTTCCAGTTTTCGTAACCTGTCAGTGGTGGCAGGAATAGAAAGACCTGCGTGTTTGGAAAGCTCTGTGATGGAAATGCGGCCACAGTCCTGTACCTTCCCCAGGATTTTTACGTCTATACGATCCATGTGCGTTTCCCCCAGTAAAAAGTATAAAATTTAATGAAAAGCCCGCGTTTTTCATTAAAAAAAGCATGCACCAAAATAAAGCAGAGTGCTAGTCTATTTCCTGCCTGAAAAGCATAAAAAGAACCCGGGCACAGCAATAGCCCTCCTCTTTAGCGTAACGCACTGCATAATAAAATATTTCTCTCCAGGGATGGTGTTCGCATGGAAGATGAAAAGATAAAGTGTGAAAAAAAGTCTTACCTTTTCGCCCGGTATATTGGAACGCAAGTCCTAGAACTTCGTAGTTTCAAGAGGGATCAAATCCTGATGTACCTGATAGGTGTCAGCTTTTTTTCAGTGGGTGCCAAGTGCTTCATCATCAGTCAACTGGGGACAGACCCATTAGACGTCCTGATCATCTCGATAGATAAAATACTGACATTCGGCATGGGCATTTGCTCGGCGATTGTTTCTCTGTTTTTTCTATCGTGGTGGATGTTCTGGAACAAGAAATACCCGCCTATAAGCCCATTTATTACAACGACTCTGACAGGCCTGTTGATTGATCTCTGGTCCCTACTTGGACTGGGGGAATATTTGATCGTCAGAATGAATGCGTACACATTACTGGCGATGGGGCTGGTGCTGTGCGCCTATTCATCCGCGCTGATTATCATGAGCGGCATTGGTATCAGAATCATGGACCTGGTGGTACTGACCATGGTAGCCAAATGGGGCTGGTCATTTACCAAAGCCAAAATGATCATTGAAATAGGCATCTTTTCGACCGGTTGGCTTTTAGGCGGCCCCTTCGGCGTGGGTACGATTGCATTCTTGCTGGTGATCGGCCCTCTCATTCAACCTTTCATGAATATGAATGCCAGGCGTTTTGCACTTAAAAACTACGGGCTGATCCGCGCTTCGTCTGCTTACTAATAACAACAAGATAACTACCGTCCCTGGCGGCGGCTTTGTTTCGCCTCGACGATTTTAACCGATGATACTGATAGCAACTTCCGTGATGAGGAGTGAGAGATGGACACTGCAAAAAATAAAAACTGGACCCTGGAAAGCACCCCGGCAAAACTGGAAGAAATACTCCCTGGAGGCGCCGTAAAGTGCCATCTTTCCCCGCGAAACTGTGTCATACAGGAAGGCAAACTAGGCTTTTGCAAAGTACGTGGGAACCGTGGGGGGCGACTCGTTACCTTGAACTACGGTAAAGGCGTTCACAGCACCGAAGAGACGATCGAAACCGAGGCAGTATTCCACTTTGCTCCCGGTGAACGAATTCTTTCCCTGGGCAATATCGGCTGCATGCTCAACTGCGGTTATTGCCACAATTGGAAGACTTCACAAGCCAAGTATGTCACCGACAAAGACGTTTACTACTACACCCCTGAGCAGGTAGTGGAAACCGCGCTCAAGCATGGAATACGCGTCATTTCCTGGACGTATAACGATCCTGTCGTCTGGCATGAATTCATCCTCGACACGGCAAAGCTGGCCAAGGAAGCGGGCCTGATCAATCTGTATAAATCAGCCTTCTTTATCAGTGAAGAAGCCATTGATGAGTTACTGCCGGTCATTGATATCTTCTCGATTTCACTCAAATCCATTTCCCCCGAATACTATCGGAAGGTCACAACAGGCTGGGTGGAGCCGGTCCTGGCTGGCATCAAGAAAGTCTACGATGCCGGCAAATATGTTGAAGTCAGCACCTTGATGGTGACCGACATCAGCGACGATGAAGATACGGCCAGGAAAATCAGCCAGTGGGTACTGGATGAACTGGGTCCGAACGTGCCCCTGCACTTCGTACGGTTTCACCCCGATTACAAAATGAGCAACAGCATCCGTACCCCGGTGGACAGGCTCCTGAAGGCTCGGGACGTCGCCCGGAGCATGGGCGTCGAGCATGTTTACCTGGGTAACGTGAATGATGTCGAGGGCACCAATACCAGTTGCAACAACTGCAACGCGCTGCTCGTTACCCGCTACGGTTTGAACGCTGAAATCATCGGCTTGGACAGCAAGGGTTGCTGCTCCCAGTGCGGACACGACGCGCATTTCAAATTACTGGGCGAATACCAAGCGAACGCAGCTGTTGAGCTGCAAGAGGAAGCGCTGACGGCTTACGAGAAGCGCAAATTCGAGTGGCACGGGGATATCGTGTCGCTGCACGCCCAAGTGCTGAATACCCAGGACTTTGAACAGACCGTCTACCTGCGCCGCAATTATACCGACGGGCGCAACAGCGAGTGGAAACCCCTGACATTGCGCCCGTATGAAAGCTATCGATTCATTATCGCCAAGGCTCGCATCGATGAATCAGGTCCAGAGGTCTGGCTTCCCAACGGAGTGAACTCCAACCTTCATGAGGTCTTCGACAGGGCTCACTTCCCGACCGAGTCGATTGAAGAGATTGGCATTTCACAAAATGACATAACCCCAACCATTGGTTATGAGGGCAAGCAGAACATGTATGAACAAGTTATTAAAATGGTCAGCCAGTCATGAGTGTGTCGACTGAAATACTTCATATTCAGGTGGATGATCGAGAGGCTCATCCCTCAGTAACGCCTATCTATCAGTGCAGTGCTTTCAGCGCGGACTCGGCATTCTTCTATTCGAGAAAGGCCAATCCAAATGTGACTGAATTGGAACAGGTTGTCGCAGCCTTGGAAGGCAGCGAATACGCCTTGGCCTACAGCACCGGGATGAGCGCCATCTATATGGTTCTGGAGCTGTTGAAACCGGGTGGTTCGCTGGTGATCAACAAATTCATCTATGGCTGTTCCTATAAGTTGTTTCAGCGGTATGCGGCGCGTATCGGTGCGCAGTTGACGATCCTCGATCTCACCACGAAAAGCGGCCTGGAAGCGTTACCGGCAAATGTCGACATGGTCATTTTTGAAACGCCGACCAATCCTTTCCTGAAGGACATTGATATTCATGCGGTCAGTAAGGCCGTCAAGCAAAACAACCCGCAGGCCCTGATCGTCGTTGATAACACCTGGGCCACCCCGATATTTCAGAAGCCACTGAACTTGGGGGCCGACATTTCACTGTACAGTGCAACGAAATACTTCTCCGGGCATAGCGATGTCATGGGCGGTTTGGTGCTTGTCAACAATGAGATGATTTATAACCGGCTGCTCGAAGGGCGCTTTTATTCAGGCTCGATATTAACCCCCAACAGCGCCTGGCTGCTTCGCAGAAGCATGCAGACCTTCAACCTGCGCATGGAGAAACACAGCCAAACCACATCCAGCATGCTCAACTACCTGCGAGAACTGCCGTTTATTGAGCATGTCTATTATCCACGCGTCGATGGGAAACAATTGACCGGTTATGGCGGCATTGTGTTTGTTGATATCCGGCCTGACCTGGTTCCCTTCTATAAAACCTTCACCGGCGCGCTCAAATGGTTTGGCACCGGCACGGGAATGGCCTGCGTCACGTCGATGGTTGCGCAGCCCTTTAGTGGCAGCCATGCCTCGATGACAGATCAGGAAAAAGCCGACATGGGCATAGGGAAAGGCTTGGTTCGATTGTGCTTTGGGCTGGAGGACCTCGAGGACCTTAAAGCCGACCTGCTGCAAGCATTCGAAGCCATGGAGAAGAAGGTGGATCAAAAAAGCTCACTCAACCCTGCCTAACCGGTGTTAATCATGGGCAACGAGCCTTCAATGGCTCGTTGCTTTTTTATGGAGAAGCAAGATTGTCCAGCGCTTTCGAAAACACGATATTCGAAGACCCCATTCTGAACGTTATCCACCTTTTAAACTCCATTGCCCAAGAAAACCCGGAGGCCATTTCCCTGGCCTCAGGTCGACCGGATGATGAGCAGTGCGACCCCTCTCTCATTGACAGGGGATTGGCCCGTTACAGGCAACACGTTGCCGACACTGACCATTCACTTGCGACACTGCTCTGTCAGTATGGAAAAACCTCCGGAATCATCAATGGAATCCTCGCCGACTATTTGCAGGTGGATGAAGGGATAAAGATTCTTGATCCTGAAAGTATTGTGGTGTGCATGGGCTTTCAAGAGGCGTGCACCTTGGCGCTCTTATCGATCTTTGAGGGCGGCGGTGTTCTATTAGTGCCGGATCCTGTGTTTTCCGGGATTACGGGCATCGCAAAACTGCTAAGAATAAAAATCCTACCCATTCCCATGGCGACCTTTCTCGACCCCGCGGCCCTGCGCAAGTTAGCTGAAGAGCTTGAGTCCAGAGGGGAAAAGATCAAGGCACTGTACGCAATTCCGGATTTCAGTAATCCCACCGCTGACAGCCTGTCCTATCACGACAGACGAGCGATGCTTGCATTAGCCAAGGAAATGGATTTTTTCATCCTGGAAGATACTGCCTACAGTTACTTCAGGTACGAAGGAGAGAAGACGCCGTCGATGAAGTCGATCGACAGCAGTCGAGTGTTCCTGCTTGGGTCATTTTCAAAGTCGATTTTTCCGGGTTTGCGCATGGGTTACGTGGTCGCTCCAGAGGGAGCCGGGGTTACGCCCTTCAGCGCCAGGCTGTGCAAGGCCAAGAGTTTGGTCACGGTCAATACCCCCGCCCTCTGCCAGGCTGTTGTCGCAGGCTTACTGATCGAGAACAATTATTCGCTGAAAAGGCTGAACCAACCCAGAGTGTTGTCTTACACCCAAAAAAGAGACCACATGCTTGAATGCCTTGAGCGTGAATTTCGACCCTGGGTTGATGCCCAAAGAACGCTTACGTGGAATCAACCGGCCGGCGGCTTCTTCATCAACATGCACCTGCCTTTCGCCTTTGGATATTCTGAAATGTGCGAATGCGCCAAGCATTTCAAAGTCATAGTGTTTCCCACGTCCTTATTTTCACTGACTAACGACGCGGTTAATCAGGTCAGGTTGTCGTTTAGTAATGCGACAGCATCCGACATCACAGAGGCGATAAGCCGTTTCAGGGCGTACGTCGAGTCTAGAACTCAGTAAAACGTCCCCTCGTGGACCGCAGGGGACTGCATCATTCACTGGCGGAGCTCAGGCTCCCGTAGCCAATATGACGCCAGTGGCTACCTGGTAGGCTCCCAGGACGGTAATGGTTGCCCCGGAAAGATAGTTGATCAACTTAAGCTTCGACTCGGCGATCCTGGCCTTGAAGATGGAGGAGAACCCGCTCAACCCCAACCACCAGGCAGCCGACCCCAGAAAGATACCGGTCACCATGGGCAGCACAGAGTGTTGACTGCTTTGATCATTGACCATGCCGTCACTCAGCGCGGCAAATATCGCGATGAACGACAAGATCGTCATTGGGTTCGACAGGGTCAAAAACAGCGTGGTCGAATAGGCTTTGAACATGTTGGCGCGCTCACCCGCCATGGCAGTTGCACCGCCTTTCGATCGTATTGTTTGATAACCGATGTAGGCGAGGAACACACCGCCAAAAATACACAACCAGGGTTTAAAGCTAATAAGTGTCGCGATGATGGCGGTGACACCCAAGGCACCGATGAATCCATAGATCGAATCGGCGGTGGCGGCCCCCAACCCTGTCGCGAAACCGGCTCTCCAGCCAAGCATGAGACTTCTCTGTATGCACAACAGCCCAATGGGTCCCACAGGGGCTGCAATGCACAACCCAATGACCATTGATTTAACGAAAATCAGCATAAATGCACCTCCTAATGGTTACTGGAAGGTTAGGAGAAGTGCATTTTTTTAGAAATTAATTATTAATCTTCCTCAGCGTTTTTCCGGAAGTTTTGCATGAAGTAAACCAATCTCCCCTTCATTATTAAGGCCTGCAGTGCTCTCCCCCTCAAACAAGAACAATCCGTGCAAAATGCTCGTTAAAGGGCTTTGAGGGGATAGGTCATAACCTAGAGGTGAAATGGCTTTTTTTACGCGCATAAAAAAACGCCGCTCATTGAGCGGCGTTTTTTGAATTTGGAGCGGGAAACGAGACTCGAACTCGCGACCCCGACCTTGGCAAGGTCGTGCTCTACCAACTGAGCTATTCCCGCAAATGGCGTCCCCTAGGGGACTCGAACCCCTGTTACCGCCGTGAAAGGGCGGTGTCCTAGGCCACTAGACGAAGGGGACACGCTGCCCGGAACACATGGTGTGTGTTCCAGTGCCCAGATCCGTATCCAAAGATACCGGTTCTGGTTTCACTCAGCCCTGCTCGAAAGCAACGCTGTTTAAAATTGGAGCGGGAAACGAGACTCGAACTCGCGACCCCGACCTTGGCAAGGTCGTGCTCTACCAACTGAGCTATTCCCGCATTGGCGTCCCCTAGGGGACTCGAACCCCTGTTACCGCCGTGAAAGGGCGGTGTCCTAGGCCACTAGACGAAGGGGACACACGTACAACATTCACTGCTTATCGCGTTTGGCTGAGTGCTTTACGCTGTAAGTGGCGCGCATTCTATGGATGGATTGGAAGGTCGTCAACCCCCAGATATAAATTTATTTAAATCAATGACTTCGACCGGTTTAAGGCCGTTTAGCAGATTTTGCCCGTCCGGTCTCTGGCGCCTATATTCCGCCACTCGCCAAGACGTTATAGTCGCGCCCGACAAATAGTGGCAATGTGCATCCATCTGCGCCGCGTTGCCTGTGAACGCACGACGCCCGTCTAATGTCGGTGCACGGGCCTATGCGCTTAAAAGCCAAGCCACTACACTCATAACATGCGAACCCTAATAAAGAGGTCTTACCGGTGACACCACTCATGATCACCCTGCTCGTTGTAGCCGGGATCGCACTGTTGATCGCCATCGGCTACATGAACCATGTGGTGGAGAACAACAAACTGGAAAAGGCCCGCACCAAGGTGGAACTCAACGACCGCCTGCGTCGCTGTGGCGAGCTCACCGAAACCTTCCCCGGCCAGTTGATGACCCCGGCCCTGAAGTTGCTGATGACGCGCCTTGAGCTCAACGTTTGCCAGCGCTTGTTGAACCTGGAGAAAACCAACGCTGGGGTCAAGGCGCGCCTTGAAGAACTGAACGCGTTGGCTGCCCAAGGTGAGTCGATCCCGGTGAACAATCCACCGGCACCGATCCTGACCGAAGCCAAGGCCAAGGACGTGCGTTTTCTGCTCGAAGCCTTGCACGGCCAGATCACCCGCGCCGCCCAGGACGGCTTTCTGCCTGCCAACGAAGCCAAGCGCTGGATTCGCGAAGTGCGGCACATTCTGGTCCTGCTGCACATCGAGTTCTTCAACAACCTCGGCCAACAAGCCTTGCAGCAAGAACAACCGGGGCAAGCCCGTCTGGCGTTCGAGCGCGGCGTGCAGTACCTGCGCAAACAACAGGAACCGCAGGCCTACGCCGAACAACTGGCCTACCTGGAGAAACTCCTGGCTCGCGCCAACTCCATGGTCCTGGCCAAGACCCAACCTGTGGAAGGCGAAGTCAACCAGTTGACCGAAGGCTTGAAGGAAGACGAGGACAACGACGAGTGGAAGAAGAAGAAGGTTTACGACTGAAGCGGCTCAAGCTGGCATAAGTGGCGAGGGAGCTTGCTCCCGCCGGGTTGCGTAGCGGCCCCATTTTGCGACCGCTGCGCAGTGGTACAGGAGCAAGCTCCCCCGCCACAAAAGCGCCCTCACCACATATGTCTTGAGTTACCGACGCTTCACAACCTGAAATGCCCCACCATCCCCTTCAATTTGACACCCAACTGCGCCAGCTCAATGCTGGACGCGGCATTGCCCTGCATCGCCAGGGAGGATTGATCGGCACTGGCCCGAATACTGGTAACGCTGCGGTTGATCTCTTCGGCGACCGAACTCTGCTGCTCGGCCGCAGCCGCGATCTGCTGATTCATCTGTTGGATCAACGACACCGCCGCCGCAATGCTTCCCAGGGCACTTTCAGTCTGCAGTGCATCGCTGACCGCCATTTTTACCAGTTCGCCGCTGCTCTGGATCTGCTGCACGGAAGTGTGGGCCGCTGAGCGCAAGGCGCTGACCAATCGCTCGATTTCCTCGGTGGACTGTTGCGTGCGCCTGGCCAGGGCCCGCACCTCATCAGCCACCACCGCAAAGCCCCTGCCCTGCTCACCAGCCCGAGCCGCTTCGATGGCGGCATTGAGCGCCAGCAAGTTGGTTTGCTCGGCCACACTCTTGATCACCGTCAGCACCGTGCCGATGTTCTGAATCTCGGCGCTGAGGCTTTCGATACTGGTGCTGGCTGAAGTGGCCGAATCGGCCAGTTGCTCGATGCGCACCATGCTCTGACGCACCACCTGCTGGCCGCTCTCGACTTTATCGTCGGCAGTCTGGGCCGCTTGGGCCGCTTCTTCGGCATTGCGCGCCACGTCATGGACCGTGGCGGTCATCTGGTTCATGGCCGTGGCGACCTGTTCGGTTTCTTCCTTCTGGCTGCTGACCTCCAGATTGGTCTGCTCAGTCACGGTCGACAACGACTGGGCGGAGTTGGCCAACTGTTCAATACCCGCCTGCAATCCGCTGACAATACTGCTCAGACCGGCGCCCATCTGTTGCATGGCCAGCATCAACTGGCCAATTTCGTCCCGCCGCGTCACTTCGACCGTCGCGCTCAAGTCGCCCGACGCGATCTGCTGGGCCACGCGAATGACGCTGCGCAACGGCGCAACGATCAGCCGGGTAATGACCCACGCCGCGATCAGCCCCACCAACAGCGCCAAGGCCGAGGAGCCGATAATCAGCAGCGAGTTCTTTTTCAACTCGGTCCGCATCGCTCCGTCCTCTGCACCGTAGGCTTGGTCAACGCGTTCCACGACTTGGGCGGCTCGTTCGTGCAGTTGCTGGTAGACGATTTTTTCCTTGGCCAACAGGTCGGTGTATTCGGCCAGTTGCTGGTTGAACCCGGCGATGTGCCCGGCGACTTCGTTAAGCACGGTCTGGTAACCCGGGTCCTTGACGACGGCTTTGAGCGCTTCGGCCTGTTTCATGGCCTGCTCGGCCTGCTCGATGTTGCCTTGCCCGGCCCCCTCCTCACTGCCTTTACGGCTTTGGTCCAGACGAACCCGGGCTTCGTTCATGGCCTGCAGCATCAACCGCGACACTTCGCTGACCTGGTTGGCCTGCTCGATGAATTCGGAGCCCTCCTTGCCTTCGGTGTCTTTCAAGGTATAGGCGCCATCATCCGCCAACCCCGCCTGCAGCACATCCAGGTTATTGGCGACGCTGGACACCGACCAACTGGCCATCTCCAGCGCGAGATCCTTGCTCTGGCTCAACCCGACAAACTCGTCGAACGCCTTGCGATACGCCACCAATGCCTGCTCCACGTCGCTCATCACCGGGACATTGGCAGCCGACTGCGCCTTAAGCTCATTTGCCATGGCGATCAGCTCGTCGACGCCCTTGCGCAAGGCATCGGCCACCTTGGCGTCGGAGCGCAAAGCATATTCCTGTTCCAGCAGCCTGACCTTGAGCAGCCCGCTGTTCAGGGAAGACATCTGCTTGAGCCCCTCAAAACGGTGGCTGATGGTCTGCAGGGACCAGACTCCGATGGCCGCTACCACTGCGGTGAGCAACAGCACCAGGACGAACCCGATACCCAGTTTCTTTGCCATACCCAAGTTGGCAAAACGTCCTTGCACGGCCGAAATCATTGCGCTCAGTCCTCTGCCAGTATGTGTTGATTGCAGATTCGCAACGAGACGCCCTGCAACACAAGATGCTGGCGTCGGAATAATGGCAAAAAGCTACAGCCGCGTCGTTTTCAGGACACTCAAGGTCGATCCAGAGCTGCGGCCTGGAAAAATGCTTGTGCCCTGGGGTCCAATGCGTAGGCCACGTTGATCCGTAACCAGTCACTGTTGGCGCCCGAAGGGCTGAAGGCGGTACGCGAAGACAGCAGCACGCCGAACCGCTTGGCCAAGCGTTGTACTCCAGCGTAGTCACACATTGGCGGACGTGCCCAGATGAACAGCCCGCCGACCGGCTTGCCAAAGATTTCCCAGTCGGCGTCTTCCAGTACCTGCAACACCGCGGCCCTGTCACCATTGAGACGTTGCCGCTGGCGCTGGACCAGTTTTCGATAGGCACCGTTGGCCAGCAGGCTGGCAAGCACCGACTCACAGAACCGCGAGCCGCCCATACTGGTAATGCCTTTGACCTCGCTCAGGCGCGCAATGACGGACGGCCCCGCCGCTACAAAACCGACGCGCAACGAGCTGCTCAGGGTTTTCGAGAAACTGCCAACATAGACCACGTCGGCGTCCAACGCTGCCAGCCGGGCCCGCGCCGAACCCTGGAAATCAGCATAGACATCGTCTTCGATCACCAGCATGGCATGTTTTTTTGTCAGTTGTAGCAGCCGCTGGGCAATGGCCGGCGCCAGGCTGCTGCCGGTCGGGTTGTGGCAGGCGCTGTTGACGAACAGGGCGCTGGGCCGGTGCGTCGCCAGAATCCGCTGCAGAGCATTGACATCCGGGCCACGCGGGGTTCTGGGCAGTTCGATCATGTCGATCTTGTGCAGCCTGAGCAGCTCGAACAACTTCGAATGACCGGGGCTCTCCACCACGACGCAGCAGCCCGGCTGTAACAGTGTCCGCACGATCAGGTCCAGCCCATGGGTGGCCCCGGTCGTGGTCATGATCAGGTCTTTATCGGCCTCGATATTGAGCAACTTCAGGCGCCGGGACAGTTGCTCACGCAAGGCAGGCAAGCCCAACGGCGTGCTGTAGTTGAACAGCCCGGCCATATCGGTGCGGGTGACCTGACGAATCGCATAGCCCAGGTCATCGCTTTCACGCCAGCTCTCGGGCAGCCCGCCGCACCCTAACGCCAGCGCCGATGGCGAGCTGTCGGTCAAATGCACCCGGATCGACGGTGCGTCTTGCGGTCGGGGTTCGCCGATGGATTCGTGCCCGAGCGAAGGCGACGGGGCGACAAAAAAACGCGAACCGTGACGGGACGCCAATAGCCCTTGGGCCACCAGGCGTTCGCACGCCTCATTGACACAGGACTGGCTGAGCAGATTCTCCCGTGCCAATTGCCGGATGGATGGCAAGCGGGTACCCGGTTGTACCGCATCCTGTCGGATCCAGCCCGCCAGCCCGTCGACAATTTGCTGCACGACGGGCACCAGGGCCTGTCGGTCGATTCTCAATTCCATGAGTAACCAAGCTCCTAAGCGTTTGTTTTATTTCCGGAAACAGTTAAGCACAGGCCGCCGCCAGACGATGTAAGACAACATCACCAAAACCGCCGATTCTCACTCCTTGAAACACATTGACGGTCCTTTCCAGGGATTTTTCCGCCGCCCAAGAAAAAGCCCGCAACCAGTGCGGGCTATGTCCTACAGTCTCAGCAGACCGTCCTCAGAAAGCCGTGACCCCGCCGTCCACCGCCAGGGAATGCCCCGTGGTGAACGCTGCGCCATCGCTGCACAAGTACAGCACGGCGCAGGCGATTTCCTCGACTTTACCAATACGTCCCACGGGGTGCATGGCGTTGGCGAACTCGCCTTTTTTCGGATCCGCCTCATAGGCTCGGCGGAACATGTCGGTGTCTATCACCGCCGGGCAGACCGCATTCACGCGGATTTTCTTCTTGGCGTACTCGATGGCCGCCGACTTGGTCAGACCGATCACAGCATGCTTGGAGGCCGCATAGATGCTCATCTTCGGCGCCGCCCCCAAACCGGCCACCGAGGCTGTATTGACGATCGCCCCGCCGCCTTGGGCCAGTAGCAATGGCAGTTGGTATTTCATGCACAGCCAGACGCCCTTCACATTGACCCCCATGATCGCGTCGAACTCATCGACGGTGCCATCGGCCAGCTTGCCCTTCTCGATCTCGATCCCGGCGTTGTTGAAGGCGTAATCGAGGCGACCGTAGGTATTGACCACTTCGTTCATCAGGTTCTGCACGTCGCTTTCCAGGGTCACATTGCAGCGCACGAACACCGCCTCGCCGCCCGCATCTCGAATCGACTGCACCGTGCCCTCGCCGCCCGCCACGTCCAGGTCTGCCACCACTACTTTCAGGCCCTCTGCCGCGAACGCCAGGGCAGTGGCGCGGCCAATGCCTGCGGCGGCGCCCGTTACCACGGCGACCTGCCCGGAAAACGTCATGCTCATTGTCTGTTCCTCGAAGAATGCGGGGGATGTCGCCAGTCTAGCCACAGGTCCCGATGACGCGGCAGCACTATCCAATTGCCGTTTGAGCATTCATGAGCCGCAGTGATAAGGCCCCCGGGCGAACTATCACTGTGTTGGATCGAACTGCATTCGCTGTATCAGCAAACCTTGCGGCAAAGGCTTCGAAGGTCTATCAACAAGGCTTCATTCATCTTGAGTGCCAGCCATGACTGCCCAGACCAATCGCCAGTTCCTGCTCGCCAAACGCCCGGTGGGCGCGGCGACCCGCGAGACTTTCACCTATCAACAAATACCGGTCGGCGAACCGGCAGCCGGTCAGATCCTGGTAAAGAACGAGTATTTGTCCCTGGACCCAGCCATGCGCGGCTGGATGAACGAAGGTAAATCCTATATTCCACCGGTCGGCATCGGCGAAGTGATGCGGGCATTGGGTGTCGGCCAGGTGATCGCGTCGAACAACCCAGGGTTCGCGGTCGGGGACTACGTCAACGGTGCGTTGGGCGTGCAGGATTATTTCCTCGGCGAGCCAAGAGGTTTCTACAAGGTCGATCCGAAACTGGCGCCGCTGCCACGTTATCTATCCGCGCTGGGCATGACCGGCATGACGGCCTATTTCGCCCTGCTGGACGTCGGCGCGCCCAAGGCCGGCGAAACCGTGGTGCTATCGGGTGCCGCCGGTGCTGTGGGCAGCATCGCCGGGCAGATCGCCAAGATCAAAGGCTGTCGCGTGGTGGGCATCGCCGGCGGGGCCGACAAATGCAAGTTCCTGATCGATGAACTGGGCTTCGACGGCGCCATTGACTACAAGAACGAAGACGTCCATGCCGGCCTCAAGCGCGAATGCCCCAAAGGCGTGGATGTGTATTTCGATAACGTCGGGGGCGACATCCTCGACGCCGTGCTCAGCCGCTTGAACCTCAAGGCTCGCGTAGTGATTTGCGGCGCCATCAGCCAGTACAACAACAAGGAAGCGGTGAAGGGTCCCGCCAACTACCTGTCGCTGCTGGTCAACCGGGCGCGCATGGAAGGCTTCGTGGTCATGGACTACGCCGCGCAGTTTGCCGCCGCCGGGCAGGAAATGGCCGGGTGGATGGCCAAGGGGCAGCTCAAGAGCAAGGAAGACATCGTAGAAGGGCTGGAGACGTTCCCCGAGACACTGACCAAATTGTTCAGTGGGGAGAATTTCGGGAAGTTGGTACTCAAGGTCTGACCCAAACAACTGTGGAGTCTGGTGCTCAAGGGCCTGACACAAAACAACTATGGAATCTGGTGCTCAGGGCCTGACATAAAACGACTGTGGGAGCGAGCTTGCTCGCGATGGGGCCGTGTCAGTCAACATTGGTATTGACTGACACACCGCTATCGCGAGCAAGCTCGCTCCCACATTAAGGATCCTCGGTGTCAGGTCAGGCCAGTTCGGCCACCACTGCCGCCAATGCCTTGGCCGGATCAGCCGCCTGGCTGATCGGACGGCCGATCACCAGGTAATCGGACCCCGCGTCCAGCGCCTGGCGCGGGGTCAGGATGCGGCGTTGATCATCCTGGGCACTGCCCGCGGGACGAATCCCCGGGGTCACCAGTTGCAGCGACGGATGAGCCGCTTTCAAGGCGCTGGCTTCCAGGGCCGAACAGACCAAGCCATCCAGGCCGGCCTTCTGCGCGAGCGCCGCCAGCCGCAGCACTTGCTCCTGAGGCTCAATGTCCAGGCCGATCCCAGCCAAATCCTCGCGCTCCATGCTGGTCAGCACGGTCACGCCGATCAGCAGCGGTTTCGGGCCGCTGCGCTGATCCAGCACTTCACGACAGGCCGCCATCATGCGCAGGCCACCAGAGCAATGCACATTGACCATCCACACCCCCATCTCCGCGGCCGCCTTGACGGCCATGGCGGTCGTGTTGGGGATATCGTGGAATTTCAGGTCCAGGAACACTTCGAAACCCTTGTCGCGCAGGGTGCCGACGATTTCCGAAGCACAGCTGGTGAACAGTTCCTTGCCGACTTTGACCCGGCAGAGCTTGGGGTCCAACTGGTCGGCCAGCTTCAGGGCGGCGTCACGGGTAGGGAAATCCAGGGCGACGATAATGGGCGTCTGGCAGGCGGACATGAGCGGGCTCTCAGGCAAGTCGAAATCGGCGCGCATTGTAGCGGAACCAGCGCCGGTGCGGGACCCAATGATCGGTAAATCATCATCGCGTCCAGAGCAGCATGGCCGATACCGGCCTTTGTGTCTAAGACGATACATTCATGACATGCGTACAACACGCCGGCACGCTACCGTCTGGCGCCGCAACCCGTCCTTTCAGCGCTTCACGCCTCGTGGCACGAAGCCTATGCTGAAGCCTCAACCTCGCCGCCTTCTTTGCGGTTGGCAGCCTACCTGGCAGATGATGCATCCATGCAGAACACCCCTGTTGCAAATTCTGACGATCAAAAAGCGCCCGACGATGACAAGCGCTGGAGCACCCGCGCACTGATCGTCGACGACGATGTGCCGATCCGCGAACTGCTGATCGATTATCTGGCCCGTTTCAGCATACGCGCCAGTGGCGTGACCGATGGCGCAGCGATGCGCCTGGCGATGCAAGCCGAGCATTTCGACGTGGTCGTGCTTGACCTGATGCTGCCGGGTGAAGACGGCTTGCAACTGTGCCGCTGGTTACGTTCCGAATCGGACATCCCGATCCTGATGCTCACCGCCCGCTGCGAACCTACCGATCGCATCATCGGCCTGGAACTGGGCGCCGACGACTATATGGCCAAGCCGTTCGAGCCCAGGGAACTGGTAGCACGGATCCAGACGATCCTGCGCCGCGTACGTGACGACCGCACCGAACAGCGGGCCAATATCCGGTTCGATAACTGGCGGCTCAACAGCGTGCTGCGCCAACTGATCTCCGCCGACGGGTTGGTGGTGCCACTGTCCAACGCCGAGTTCCGTCTGTTGTGGGTCTTCATCGAACGGCCGCGCCGGGTGCTCAGCCGCGAGCAACTGCTGGACGCTGCCCGAGGTCGGTCCATCGAGGCGTTCGACCGCAGCATCGATCTGCTGGTCTCGCGTCTGCGCCAGAAACTGGGCGACGACCCGAAGGCACCGCAACTGATCAAGACCGTACGCGGTGAAGGCTATCTGTTCGACGCCCGGGACATCGGCTGATGCGATTGCGCCTGGACTCCCTGTTCGGCCGTCTGTTTGGCGTGCTGTTGCTGGCGATCGTCCTCGCGCATCTGTTGGCGTTCGCCTGGTTTTCTCACTACGACAAGCCACCACATCCCGGACCACCGCCGAAGTTTTCCCAACAAACCGAAGGGCCGCCACGCTTTGGTCCGCCGCCCAACCGCCGTGAGCGCCCCTGGTTCGGTGGGCCGGTGGTGCCGCTGACGTTCCAGTTCGTGTGCCTGATCGTGGCCGCCTGGTACGGCGCCAAACTGCTGACCCGACCAATCCAGCGCCTGAGCAATGCCGCCGAACGCCTGAGCGAGAACCTCGACAGCCCGCCGCTGGAGGAAACCGGTCCTCGGGAAGCGCGACAGGCGGCCCACACGTTCAACCTGATGCAGCAGCGGATCCGCGAACAGGTGCAGCAGCGCTCGCGCATGCTCGGCGCGGTGTCCCATGACCTGCGCACCCCGCTTTCGCGGCTCAAGCTACGCCTGGAGCAGATCGATGACCTCAAGCTGCAAGGCCAGATGCGCCAGGATCTGAACGACATGATCGGCATGCTCGATGCCACCCTCACCTACCTGCACGAACAGCGCACCAGCGAAGCGTTGCAATGGATGGACGTGCAAGCCTTGGTGGAGTCGTTGAGCGAAAACGCCCAGGACCAGGGTGCCGATGTGCAGGTCAGCGGTTTCTGCGCTCCACTGCAGGTGCAGCCGATGGCCCTGCGCTCGTGTCTCAACAACCTCATGGACAACGCCCTGCGCTACGCCGGCCATGCATTGATTACCCTGGAAGACCAGCATAAGCAGGTGCAGATTCGCGTCATCGATCATGGCCCTGGCATTGCGGCGGACAAACGCGAAGCCGTGTTCGAGCCGTTCTATCGCTTGGAAGGTTCGCGCAACCGCAATTCCGGTGGCGTCGGCCTGGGCATGACCATCGCTCGGGAAGCCGCCGAACGCCTGGGCGGGCAGTTGAGCCTGGAAGAAACGCCAGGGGGTGGGTTGACGGCGGTGGTCAGCCTGCCTCGCGCCTGAGAACACACCTCTCACCTGTGGGAGCGAGCTTGCTCGCGATGGCGCCAGCACATTCAACATGAATTGCAAGCTGACCCACCGTTATCGCGAGCAAGCTCGCTTGTATGTTTAGACTTGAAGGGGGGCCGGGGTTGATCCGAAGGTTTTGTACCCCCACCGGTACAAACTCCACACACCCACGACAACTGTCCCGCCGACGCTGCATAAGCCGGTGCACCCACCGGCTATTCCAGCCCAAGGAGAGCGCCCATGATCGGTAGCGTCAGCAGTTACTCGACCTATACCAGCACCAGTAGTAACGCGACCAGCAGTGCCCGCAGCCAACAGTTTCAAAAGGAATTGCTTAGCAAACTCGACAGTAACGGTGACGGCTCGGTCGGTCAGGAGGAATTGAGCAGCGCCCTGTCGCAAAAGAGCGACGACGGTATCCTGGTCACCTTGAGCGAAAATTTCGGTGACCTGGACAGTGACAGCAGCGGTGACTTGAGCAGCGAGGAAATGGCTGCGATGGCTCCGCCACCTCCTCCGCCACGGGATCAGGCGCCGGATACCGAACTGGCCGATGCGCTGCTCAGCGCCTTGGACGCCGACGGTGATGGCGCGATCAGCAGCGATGAATTGAGCAGCGGCCTGACCAGCGCCGGCAGCAGTGCCGACAGTCAGCAAGTGTTCTCGGTCCTGGACAAGAATGAAGACGGTACCGTCAGTGCCGACGAACTCGCCGCCAGCCTCGCACCACCGCCTCCACCGCCGCAACAGGCCTCCAGCGAAGAGCTGTTCAGCCAACTCGACAGCGATGGCGACGGCAGTGTGACCTCCAGCGAACTGACCAGCGCCCTGCAGGCCAGCGACAGCACCTCCACGAGCACCGACACCAGCGCGATGCTGATGAAAGCACTCGACGGCGACAGCAGCGGCGAGATCGACAGCGATGAGTTCAACAGCGCCTTGCAGGCCGGACGCAGCAGCGACAGCTCCACCGACCAGGCCAATGTCAGCCAAGCGCTGAACAAAATGATCGCCAACCTCAGCCGGCAATACTCGCTGGATAACGTCGCCACCGTGGGCAAACACCTGAACGTGGCGACTTGATTCACCCGTACACCTGGCCCTTCGGGAGCCAGGTTCGCCCATCTGGATCGAAGCTCATTTGTAGCGAGGGGATTTATCCCCCGCTACAGCAAGCTCCCTCGCCACAGGTGCTTGGCATTCAAACTACCGCGCCTGGCTCTTGCTCCAATCCGTCAGCAAGCTGTACGCCACCGCCAGCAAGGTCGGGCCAATGAACAGGCCGATGAAGCCAAAGGCAATCAACCCGCCAAACACCCCCAACAGCACGATCACCAATGGCAGGTTGCCGCCTCGGCTGATCAGATAGGGCTTGAGCACGTTGTCCACGCCACTGATGATGAAGGTGCCCCAGATACCGAGGAACACCGCCATTCCGTATTCGCCCTTCCACGCCAGCCAGGCCGTGGCGGGGATCCACACCAGGGGCGGCCCCATGGGAATCAGGCTGAGCAGGAAAGTGACGATGCCCAGCACCAGCGCCCCCGGCACCCCAGCGATCAGGAAGCCGATCAACGCCAGCACGGCCTGGGCCGCCGCAGTGCCGATCACGCCGTTGACCACTCGTTGCACCGTACCGGCCACCAGTTCGATGTAGTAACCGGCACGGTCACCAATCAGGCGCTCCAGCAACCCGTGGACGAATACCGCCAGTCGTGGACCGTCACGATAGAAAAAGAACACGAACACGATGCTCAGGGTCAACTCGAGAATGCCGCCGCCGATCTGCGCACTGCGGGCCAGCAGCCAATTGCCGACCTGCCCCAGGTACGGCTTGATGGACACCATCATCGCCGCACCCTGCTGGTCGATGCTGTTCCAGATACCCACCAGCCGCTCGCCCACCAACGGTACGCCGGCCAGCCAGGTCGGGGCTTCGGGCAAGCCATCGACCTGCACGTCCTTGATGAATGCTGTGGCATCGCGCACATGGTCGGCCAGGTTGAAACCAAGCCATACCAGTGGCACTGCCACCAACAGCATCCAGCCCATCGTCAGCAATGCCGCCGCCAGGGATTCACGGCCATTGAGCCAGCGGGTCAGCAGGCGCATCAGCGGCCAACTGGCAAACGCCAGCACCGCGCCCCAGAACAGCGCCGACCAGAACGGTGCCATCACCCAAAGGCTTGCGCCGAACAACACCAGGAGCAGGATTTGCACCAACAGCCGATCGTTATTGAGCATGTAAAGTCTCGAAAAATGGACAGGGCCCAGGGTCACGGCGTGAAGCCCGCCACCCGAAACAGCTTATCGCAGCAACTCAAAGTGCAGGCCCGCCGCATCGCCACGAGCATCCTCCATCCGCGCCGCCCGGACACCCTGGTCAATCAGCGCCTGACGCCAGCTCTCGGCCTGCGGGCCGGCGATACTGACGCGCAGGCCCGTGTCCAGGTTCAACGCCCGGGACAGCAGGCACAACCAGGTCTCGTCCGGCTCACCGGCAAGACGCGGCAAGTCCAGCACCCCGGTGTCCTTGAGCTGACGTAACAGCGTGGCCGAGGTCGGTAGCAAATCCCCCAGCGTCGCGCTCGATTCGAACTGCTCGACATGCAGGTAGGCCTTGCGGTTACCGCGGGTGATACCGTACAGCGCGATCAGCGTGTTGTCCGCCGGTGGCGCCAGGCGCAACAACAGATAAGCCTGACCATTGTCGGCACCGTAGAGCTTGGAGTTGCCGAAGACTTCGTTGGCCCACAGGCTGCTTTCGCCGCAATCACGGGCCTGGCACCAGAACAGCAACTCGGCACCCTGTTTCTGCAACGCTTCGCGAGCGGCAGTAAAAGCCTGGGTGGCGGAGTGCTCCGGTGGCAGCTCATAAGTGACCGATGTGACATTGCCACGGCCATCGACCTGGCCGTCGAAGCGCAACTGGCCACTGATCTTGCGGATCGAGCCCATGGGGTAGACACGTTCCAGGTCGCTGGTTTGCCGGTAATCGACAATCTGCGCATCGGCCATGCGTGGCACCCGTTCCAGATCGTGACTGCCGGGCACATCGACGGCAAACGACCTCGGACTGAAGCATGCCAGCGCCAGCAGGGCGAGTGAATAATGAATGGATAATTTCATCGGAGCGGCTTGGCCTGAGTCTCGACGACGAAACGGACGTCTTCGAGGTGCCGCGAGGCGGGTAAACAGAGATCTGTCATGGTTGTCTCCCTTTCAACCCGCCCAGCCTCGACAGTTGCCCGGCGCAAGTCAAGGAACGGTGAAGAACCGATTGAAACAGTCTGCTACAAGCGCCGCACCGGCTTCGTCGTTCAAGTGCAAATGATGGCCGCCGGGCAACTGCTCATGACTGAAGGGTAGACGTTCCAACAGCTCAGGGTGCTGGGCGAGCATGCCCTCGGCCGCCACCACCAGATGCGCAGGACAAGCGACCCGCGCCACGAACGCCATGGCCTGCTCATCGGTCAGGCGTAATGGCGATGGCAGGGTCAGGCGGTTGTCGGTGCGCCAGGTATAGCCCCCCGGCACCGGCATAAGGCCGCGCTGGGCCAGCAACTCGGCGGCCTCGCGGCTGACTGCCACCAAGCCCTTCATGCGCGCTTCGATGGCCCGGTCGAGGGTTTTGTAGACCGGCTTGCGTTTTTGCTGCAAATCCAATTGTGCTTGCAGGGCCATGCCCATGCGTTCGGCGGCGTTATCGCCTTTGGCTGTCGGAGGAATCACGCCGTCGATCAGGCCCAGGTGCGTCACCCGCTCTGGCAAGGAGCCGGCCAGCACCAGCGAGACAATGGCGCCCATGGAGTGCCCCAACAGGGCGAACCGCTTCAAGCCCAGTTGTTCGGCGACTTGCAGCACATCATGGGCATAGTCCCACAGGGCGTAGCCAGCACCGGGCGGCCGATGCCCGGAGTGACCGTGGCCGGCCATGTCCAGGGCAATCACCCGCAGGCCCGCAAGCCTTGGGGCCAGGCGGGCGAAGCTGTTGGCGTTGTCCAGCCAGCCATGCAGGGCAATCACCGGCCGCCCGTCTTCCGGGCCAAACAGGTGAGCCGCCAGTTCGATGTGGGGCAGGCTCAGGCGGACTTCTTCGACCCCACTCATCGGCTGTGCCCTTCCCAACGCTGGAACAGTTCCTTGAGCAGGTTGGCCGTGTCTTGAGGCCGCTCCAGAGGGAACATATGACCGCCGGGCATGCTCAGGGATTCGCCATGGGGCATGCGCCCCACCGAACGGGCGTGATGACGCATCACCACCCGACTCTGCCGACCGCGCACCACCGCCAGCGGCACTTTGAGCTTACGGGCCCGCCCCGGGCTGGTGTGGGGCACGCCACGGTAGATGCTGATTTCCGTGGCCGGGTCGAAGCGCAGCCGCAAGCGGTCACCGACTTGTCGCAGGCCATGTTGCAGGTAGGCGTCGAAACACTCCGGGTCAAAACCACGAAACAGTGTCTTGCCGGCGAAATACTGCCGGGCCGATTCCAGGTCAGCGAACTCTTCGCGACGCCCCAGGGTCCGGCCGGCCGGGGTCAGGCGGTCGATGAAACCCAGGCGCTTGGCGGCCAGGATAACCCACTGGTCGGCGCGGGTCAGCACCGGCGAATCGAGCATGACCACGCCACGGTACAACTGCGGGCAACGCAGAGCCGCGTGCAGGTGCAGGACACCGCCCAGGGAATGCCCAACGCCCCACACCGGCTCCGGTTGCTGCTCCAGGTGATGGATGAGTTCATCCACCAGGTTGTGCCAGTTGTCGTCCACCGGGAAACGCGGGTCATGGCCGTGTAATTCCAGATGCGCAACCTGATACTGCGGCGCCAGCGCGGCGAACAACTTGCCGTAGGTGGCCGAGGGAAAACCATTGGCGTGGGCGAAAAACACCTGTTGCGACATGACAGCCGATCCATTGCGAGAACTGGGCCTGATTGTCCGCAGAACCCAGCGACGCGGCAATGACCGTAACTGACAGGAATGATGACAGTCGGGGTTGGGCTATGGGGTTGTATAAGCTGCGAAACCTGTGGCGAGGGGATAAATCCCCTCGCCACAAAAGCCCTCGCCTGCCCCGACAGGTTAGCCAGCCTCAACGCGCCGGTGGTTGCTCGCCCAGCGGCACCACGGCCATGGTCAGGCGCGATACGCAGTTGACCTTGCCCTCGTCGTTGGTCAGGCGGATGTCCCAAACCTGGGTGGTACGGCCCAGGTGCACCGCCCGGGCCGTGGCCGTCACCCGCCCGCTGCGTACACCGCGCAGGTGGTTGGCGTTGATCTCCAGGCCCACGCAATAGAACTTGCTGGCGTCCACACACAGGTAGGCCGCCATGGACCCGACCGTTTCGGCCAGCACCACCGACGCACCGCCATGCAACAGGCCAAACGGTTGGTGGGTGCGGTGGTCGACGACCATGCTGGCGGTCAGGGACTCCTCGTCGAAAGACTCGAAGCGAATGTCCAGAACTTCGCTGATGGTGTTCTTACCGGCGGCGTTCAGTTTCTCGATGTCGGGGGGGGTGCGCCACAGACTCATCGTTGCCCTTCCTCTGTTATTTTCAGGGAGCTCAATCTTATGGGTGCTTGATGCCCTTGAGCATCATCGCCCCCGCCAACGGCAGGTCGCCTTCCAGCTCAGCCAGGCCAGCCGTTTTCACCTGCTCGGGTTGTTGCAGATGACCGTGTTGCAGCAAGCCCAACAAGCTACCTACCAGTGGGTTATGGCTGACCAGCAGCACATCGCCCTGATCATCGAGGTGTTCCAGGACTTTCTGCGGCCGGGTGTCCGGCGTGAGCCAATCCACCGTGATCAGTTCCGGCTGAAGCCCCAGGGCTTCGCGCACCAGGCCCGCAGTCTGCTGGGCACGCAGGTAAGGGCTGGCATAAATGGCGGTCAGCGGCTGGCCGAGCAGGTGCGCGGCACTGCGCAATACTTCTTCGCGACCATGGGCGGTCAGGGCCCGGTCGGGATCGGGGCGGGCGCCGTAAGGCTCGGCTTCGCCATGGCGCAGTACCCACAGTTTCATAGCTTTGGCTCTTCGTCACGAACCGGATGCGGGGCTGGCGCGACGACGTGAGGCGCCTCCCCCTCCGGCGCGCGCGGGGTCGGCCAGTCCGCGAACGGCCAGGGTTTCTGGTCGCTGTGGAAGGTGCCGAAGCGACCGATCTGGGCCAGGAACTGGCTCAGGCTATCGCCGAAGTTCATCAGGCTGGCGCTGGGTGCGCCGTAGATCAGCCGATAGATCAGTTGCACCAGCACCACGGCGCCAAGCATGAACTGCGCCACCTGCCAGACCAACAGATAAATGACCATCCACAACACACGCAGCAGGATGGATTCGTATTGGGGCTGCCCTTTCGGATCGTTCATAGCTCGCTCCTGCTTGCGCTCGATAGAGGCTCAGTTGAAACCGCTGGTGGAAATGAAATCGACGTCGGTCTTCGGTTCGCCACGCATCAACAGTTCGATCACCTGTTCCAGCGTGCGCCCTTCGAACAGAATCGCATGCAGCCCCGCGACCAGCGGCATGTACACCCCGGCCTCCTGGGACTTGGCCTTGAGCACCTTGAGGGTATTCACCCCTTCGGCCACTTCACCCAGGCGCGACACGGCCTCGTCCAGGCTCAGGCCTTGGCCAAGGGCGAAACCGACCTGGTAGTTGCGGCTCTTGGGCGAGGAACAGGTGACGATCAGATCCCCCACTCCGGCCAACCCCAGGAAGGTCATCGGATTGGCACCCTGGCTGACGGCAAAGCGGGTCATTTCCGCCAACGCCCGGGTGATCAGCATGCTCTTGGTGTTCTCACCCATGCCCAGCGCTACCGCCATGCCAGCGATGATTGCATAGACATTCTTCAGCGCCCCGCCCAGCTCTACCCCAAACCGATCGGCGCTGGCGTAGACCCGAAAAGTACGGCCATGGAGCGCGGCCTGGACCCGCTGGCACAGTTCTTCGTCTTCGCTGGCGACCACCGTGGCGGTCAAGGCGTGCTCGGCGATTTCCCGGGCCAGGTTCGGCCCGGAAATCACACCGATCCGCGCCTTGGGGGCGATTTCCTCGAGGATCTCGCTCATCAGCTTGAAGGTCTGGGCCTCGATACCTTTGGTCAGGCTCACCAACAGCTTGCCGCTCAAGCGCTCGGCATGCGGTGCCAGGACCGAGCGCAAGGCACTGGAGGGCAAGGCGACGAAGAACAGCTCGCAAGCATCGAGGGTCGCCTGCAAGTCGGTGACCGGCTCCACTTCCGGGCGAATCTTGATGCCCTTGAGGTAACGCGGGTTCTCACGGTTGACCCGGATGGCCTCGGCCTGCTCAGGGTCACGCATCCATTGGCGTACCGAGTGGCCATTCTCGGCCAGCAGGTTAGCCACGGCGGTACCGAAACTCCCCCCCCCAGGACCGCAATCGGGCGCTGTTCAGTCATATGCAATCCGTTCATCCATACCAAGTGGCAATGCCGGGCATTATACGGAGCGGCCAGATCGCGACCAGCCCCGGCAACAATTACCCGCAGGTGTAGCAAGCTGACCACCAATTCCTAGGAAAATGCTGTCAACGTGAATGGAAAAGTCGTTCAGCTCAGTTAACATGCCCGCCATCCTTCCATTTTCAAAGGTTGTTCCGTGCCCGTCGGCCCCTCCCGTTCAGGTTCGTCACTGCTATTGGCGCTGATCATCAGCCCGCCAGTGCTGGCCGACGACTTGTTCGTGGACAGCCAGGCCCTGCCGCAAGTGCTGACCGCCACACGCCTGAAACAATCGCCGGCGGCGGTGCCGGGCAGCATGACCGTGCTCGACAGCGAATTGATCAAGGCCAGCGGCGCCCGGGACATCAGCGAACTGCTGCGCCTGGTGCCGGGCATGATGGTCGGCAACATCAGCGGCAACCAGGCCACCGTGAACTACCACGGCACCAACGCCAGCGAAGCCCGCCGCATGCAGGTGCTGATCGATGGCCGCTCGGTGTATCGCGCCGGCCTGGCCACGGTGGACTGGAGCGACATTCCGGTGGCCATGGAAGATATCGAGCGGATCGAAGTCTTTCGCGGGCCCAACACCGTCAGCTACGGCGCCAACGCGCTGATGGCAGTGGTCAACATCATCACCCGCGCGCCCGCCGACAGCCACGGCACCCGACTGAAAATCACCCAGGGCCAGCGTGGTATCAGCGATTGGTACGCCAGCCAGGGCAGCGGCTGGGAGGGCGGCGATCTGCGACTTTCGCTGTCCGGCCAGGAAGATGACGGCTTTGACAGCGACCGCAACGGCGCCGATTACCGCGACAGTCGTCGCCTGAACCGCTTCAACCTGTCCGTCAGCCAGACATTGAACGAGCAGCAAAGTATCGATTGGCAATTGAACGCCAAGGACGGGACCAATCAGCGGCCCTACACCTACCATCCAGTGTTCGCTGGGATTACAGCCGCTGGCGACAATTCCGACGTCATTGCCAAAGACTACGCCGGTTCGCTGCGCTGGAACCTGGACCTGGACCCCGACCACAGCCTTTATGTACAGGGCTCGATCCAGCACTGGGATCGCCAGCAGACCTGGCGCGCCTGCGACGCCGAGGTGTCCTTCAGCCCGCAACTGACCGACCTGTGGCAGCTCAACCCTTACTATGCCGAGAAGCTGGCGCGCAATATTCCCAGCTACCTCGGCAGCGGCGCGCCAGCCGGCACGCCACAGGAACAAGCGCTGGCCAATCAGGTGCTCGACCAATGGCGCAACGGCGCCTCGCAAACCCTGTGCGGCGATATCGACCAGAGCGCCCGGGAGTCGCGCTACGACCTGGAAATCCAGGACACCCTGAGCCTGTCCGACAGCCTGCGCCTAGTCACCGGGGCGAATTACCGCTATGACCGGGCCGACTCCGAGACGTATTTCAACGGCACGCTGGACGACACCACCTGGCGGCTGTTCGGCCAGCTCGAATGGCGGGCCAGCGAACACTGGCTGTTGCAGGGCGGGGCGATGTTCGAAGACACCCAACTGACCGGCAGCTCATTGACCCCTCGGGTGGCCGTCAACTACCTGATCACCCCGCGCCATGGCCTGCGGGCGGTATATTCCGAAGCCGTGCGCTCGCCGGACATGTTCGAGAACAACGTCAACTGGAGCTATCAGGTCACCAACCTGCAACCCACCGCCTTCGGCCAGAGCAGTGCCCGGTACTTTGTCCGGACCCGCGGCCCGGGGAATCTGGAACAAGAGCACATGCGCTCTCGGGAACTGGGCTACAACGGTTATTTCATGGAGCTGGGCCTGACAGTCGATGTGAAGCTGTTCCATGACGAAATCACCGGCATGATCAGCGAGCCGCTGCGCAACAATCAGTACATCGCCAGCAACAGCAACGAATCGCAATTCTCCGGGGCCGAGACCCAGGTCGACTGGCGCCTGACCAGCGCCGACCGCCTGCGCCTGACCTACGCCTACGTCGACGCCCTGGCCAGCAACCCCCTCGACGAACAACTGACCGCCCGCAATAGCGGCTCGGTCGGCTGGCTGCGGGATTGGGGCCAGGGCTGGAACAGTGCGCTGTTCTATTACGGAGCCGACGCCCTGAACGGCTATCGCTTCGAACGGGTCGACACCCGCCTCGCCCGGCGCATCCCGCTGGGCAAGGCCAGCCTGGAACTGGCCGGGGTCATGCAACAACGCCTGGACAACCAGCCGACGACGTTCGTCGACAACCGCTATGACGACCGTCATGTCCTGTATTTCAGTGCGGAGTTGTCCTTCTAGATGTTCCGGGGCCAACCACGCAAGACGCCATTGCATGGCCGCCTGGCGCTAGCGCTATGCCTGGTGTTTGCAGGGCTGCTGGCGACGATCGAGGCACGCGCTGCCGACATTCTGCTGACCGGCGCCGAGGATAGCCCTGCCGTGCAGTCCTTTACCCAGGCACTAAAAGCCCTGCGCCCCGAGGACACTGTGCGGTTCACCCCACTGGCCGGCTTGCCGGCGCCGGACAAGTTGCCAGGCAATGTCCGCCTGGTCCTGCTCGACCTGCCCAGCCTCGACTGGCGCCTGCAAGAAACCCGCGGGCCGGCCACGCTGGTGCTGCGCATCAGTCGCCAGCAAGCCCGGGATCGCTGGGGCGAGGCGACACCCGTGCACCTGAGCCTGCTGTGGAGCGACCCACCCATGGTGCGCCAGCTGCGGCTGATCCGCGCAATCCTGCCGCAGGTGCGACGGGTGGGCGTGCTGTTCGACGGGCACAGCGAGTTTTTGCTCAAGGACCTGCGTCAGGCCGCTCTGCCGCTGGGCCTGGAGATCGTGGCCGAGCGCTGGGACGACACCAGCGACAGCCGCCCCTTGCAAAACCTGCTGGGCCAGAGCGATGTGCTGCTGGGCCTCGACGATCCCGACCTGTACAACCCCAAGACCGTGAAAAACCTCTTGCTCAGCAGCTATGCCCGGCAACGTGCGCTGATCGGGCCGAGCGCCGCTTTCGTCAAGGCCGGTGGCCTGGCCAGTACCTACAGCGACCAGGACGATTGGCTGGCGATTCTCGACGAGCTGCTCGACCGCCCCACCACCACCTGGCCGCGCACCCTGTATCCGGCCCGCTTCAAAGTCCTGAGCAACCGGCAGGTCGCCCGCTCATTGGGGATCGAGCCGATTGACGCCGAATCCGTCGCTGCAACGCTGGCCGAAGGAGAACACCGCCCATGACCTTGCGTCGCCGTTGGGACATCAATACCCGCACCCAGCTCATCGCCCTCGGCCCGGCGTTGCTGCTGACCGTGCTGTTGATCAGCTTCTTTACCTTCGTGCGAATCCAGGACCTGCGCCAGGAACTCAATCACACCGGGCAACTGATCGCCAACCAACTGGCCCCTGCCACGGAATACGGGGTGATTTCCGGCAACAAGGAGGTGCTGGAAAGCCTGCTCGCCGCCACCCTGGCGACACCCCACGTGCGTTTCCTGGAGATTCAGGACAACACGGACAAGGTGCTGGTGTACGTCGAGCAGTCCGAACAAACCCACGACCGAGCTCAACAGGTAGAAGTGTTCCAGGCCCCGGTTCGCCTGCAACGTATTGCCCTGAACAATGATTTCCTGCAAGGCAACAGCACTTCAACCGAGGCGTCCGGCGAGGATTATCTGGGCCGGGTGATCGTCGGCATGTCCAGTGACGCCTTTAGCCAGCGCCAGCAGGAGATTCTGTTCAAAGCCGCTATCCTTGCGCTGTTCGCCCTGCTGTTCACCTTCCTGGTGGCGCGGCGCCTGGCGGCGAACCTGTCCCGACCGATCCGCGACATCGGCAACGCGGTCAAGGCGATCCAGCAAGGCGACTACAGCACGCCGTTGCCCATCGTTGACGACGGCGAACTGGGCGCCTTGTCGCGGCATATCAACAACCTGGCCGACGGGCTGGAGCAAGCCAGCCGGGAACAGCACCAGGCCATGGCGCAACTGATCAAGACCCGGGAAGAAGCGGAAAAAGCCAACAGCGCCAAGTCCGAGTTCCTGGCGATGATGAGCCATGAACTGCGCACGCCCATGAACGGCGTACTGGGCATGCTGCAACTGCTGGAAACCACCCGCATGACCGACGAGCAGCATGAGTACACGGCGCTGGCGTGCGAATCCACCGAGCACCTGTTGAAGGTGATCAACGACATCCTCGACTTCTCGCGCATCGAGCGCTCGGCCCTGGAGCTGGAGCACATCCCGTTCAACCTGGCGGAGCTGGTGGGCAGTTGCGCTCAGTCGTTCCAGCACAGCGCCGCACAACGCAAACTGGCGCTGGAGCTGCTGATTCCCGAGGACATGCAGGCCCTGCAGGTCCAGGGCGATCCGACGCGCATCCGGCAGATCCTGGTGAACCTGATCGGCAATGCACTGAAATTCACCGAGCAAGGCCGTATCACCGTGCAGTGCCAGTGGCAGGCCCTGGATCACGAACTGCTGTGGTTCACCTGCACGGTACGTGACAGCGGCATTGGTATTCCGACCGAAAGCCTGGAGCGCATGTTCGACGCCTTCCAGCAGGCCGACAGTTCGATTTCCCGGCGTTACGGCGGCACCGGCCTGGGCCTGCCGATCGCCCGCACCCTGGCCGAACGCATGGGCGGCACACTGCGGGCCCAGAGTGAAGAAGGCCAGGGGTCGGTGTTCACCCTCGAGATCCCGCTGGCCCGCTCGCGGCAAATCCCACCCCCGCTGGTGCCGCGACTGCCCAGCGGCAAGGGCGACGGCGAGGGCCGCAATGTGTTGCTGGTGGAAGACAACCCAGTGAATCAGACGGTAATCGAAGCCATGCTGCGCAGCCTGGGCTTCACCGTCAGCGTCGCCGTCGATGGCGCCCAGGCCGTGCGCAGCGCCGAAAGCCTGATTTTCGAAGCGATCCTCATGGATTGCCGGCTGCCCATTATCGATGGCTACGAGGCCACCCGGCAGATCCGTCAGTTGCCCGGTTGTGCCGAGGTGCCGATCATCGCCCTGACCGCCAATGCCTTGCAGGGCGACCGCGAAGCCTGCCTGGCGGCAGGTATGAACGATTACCTGGCCAAGCCGTTCAAAAGAGTTGACCTGCAGCAAATTCTGCAGCGCTGGGTGCATTAGTAGCCTGGGTGACTGGCGTGAAAGGCGAAAGTGCGGCAGTCTTAGGCACCCGAACAAGCCTCGATTGGGGCTTGAATAAAAATTTCAGTGCACAGGTGTACATTCATTTCCCGTGTGCTGTGACTTTCACTACAACGCAATAGTCTATGAGTAGGCTGTCGATTCGAGGCATGAACGCCTCGATCGGCCGGGAAGATTTGCCCCACCCTGCCGCATGGGACTATTGAGGAGCTCGCATGACCAAACAAAACGCCTTTACTCGGGAAGACCTGCTGCGCTGCAGTCGCGGTGAGCTGTTCGGCCCAGGTAACGCGCAACTGCCCGCCCCGAACATGCTGATGGTGGATCGCATCACCCATATCAGCGACGAGGGTGGCAAGTACGGCAAAGGTGAATTGGTCGCCGAGCTGGATATCACTCCGGACCTGTGGTTTTTCGCCTGCCATTTCGAAGGTGATCCGGTGATGCCGGGCTGCCTGGGCCTGGATGCCATGTGGCAACTGGTCGGTTTCTTCCTCGGCTGGCAAGGCCTGCCAGGCCGCGGCCGCGCCCTGGGTTCGGGCGAAGTGAAGTTCTTTGGTCAGGTCCTGCCGACCGCCAAGAAAATCACCTATAACATTCATATCAAACGCGTCCTCAAGGGCAAGCTGAACATGGCCATTGCCGATGGTTCGGTTGCCGTGGACGGTCGCGAGATCTACACCGCCGAAGGCCTCCGGGTCGGCGTTTTCACCTCCACTGACAACTTCTAAGGGTTATCCGCATGCGCCGCGTCGTTATCACTGGTCTGGGCATCGTTTCGTGCCTGGGCAATGACAAAGAGACCGTCTCCGCTAACCTGCGTGCAAGTCGCCCTGGCATCCGGTTCAATCCGGAATATGCCGAAATGGGTCTGCGTAGCCAGGTTTCCGGCTCCATTGACCTTCCCCTCGAAGAGCTGATCGATCGCAAGATCTACCGTTTCGTTGGCCATGCGGCGGCCTACGCCTACCTGGCCATGAAGGACGCCATCGCGGACTCCGGCCTGACCGAAGAGCAGGTATCCAACCCGCGCACCGGCCTGATCGCCGGTTCCGGTGGCGCCTCCACCCTGAACCAGATGGAAGCGTTGGACATCCTGCGCGAAAAGGGCGTCAAGCGTGTCGGCCCGTACCGCGTCACGCGGACCATGAGCAGCACCGTTTCCGCCTGCCTGGCCACGCCGTTCAAGATCAAGGGCCTGAACTACTCCATCGCGTCTGCCTGCGCCACCAGCGCTCACTGCATCGGCAACGCCATGGAACAGATCCAGATGGGCAAGCAGGACGTCGTGTTCGCCGGCGGCGGTGAAGAAGAGCATTGGAGCCAATCGTTCCTGTTCGACGCCATGGGCGCCCTGTCCAGCCAGTACAACGACACGCCGGAAAAAGCCTCCCGAGCCTACGACGCCAAGCGTGACGGTTTCGTCATCGCCGGCGGTGGCGGCATGGTGGTGGTCGAGGAGCTGGAACACGCCCTGGCCCGCGGCGCGAAGATCTACGCGGAAATCGTCGGCTACGGCGCCACTTCCGACGGATACGACATGGTTGCCCCAAGCGGCGAAGGTGCCATCCGCTGCATGCAGATGGCCATGTCCACCGTTGACACACCAATCGACTACCTCAACACCCACGGCACTTCGACCCCGGTTGGCGACGTCGCGGAAATGAAAGGTGTGCGCGAAGTGTTCGGTGACAAGGCGCCAGCCATCAGTTCCACCAAGAGCCTGTCCGGTCACTCCCTGGGCGCCGCCGGCGTTCACGAAGCGATCTATTGCATGCTGATGATGGAAGGCAACTTCATGGCCGGTTCGGCCAACATCGAAGAGCTGGACCCGGAAGTGGCCGACATGCCAATCCTGCTCAAGACTCGCGAAGACGCCACCATCAACACCGTGATGAGCAACAGCTTCGGCTTCGGTGGCACCAACGCTACCCTGGTACTGAAGCGCTGGCAGGGCAAGTAAGCCCCGCAATCAACGCCACACACAAAAACGCCCCGACTGGTTCGGGGCGTTTTTTTGCCTGCTCTGTACATCACGAAGTGCCTGTGGAGTTTCCCTTGTGGAGTTTCCCTCGCTCGCGATAGCAATCTGTCAGGCAACATTGATGTTGAATATCAGGTCGCTATCGCGAGCAAGCTCGCTCCCACAGTTGACTCCAATTCAGCGCACGACAAACCGCTGCTGCACCAACAACCGATCGCCCTGGAACACCATGAACCGCCACTCTCCCGGCACCACCTCATGGCTTTCGGTGAACTCGTAGGCCATGACATCCTGAGGCGCGCCGGGCACCAGTTTCTGGATGACTTCGAATTTATCGTGGCGCACACCATCGGGAGTACGGATGCCGGGGGTGAAGTACAACAGGGTCAACGGCTGATCATCGGCGACCTTGCCCGCCAACTGATAGCGCATACCAAACTTGGTGCCCAGCTTCGCCGGCACGCTTTCGGTCTGGCGGATCTGCTCGTTACTACGCCGCAGGACCCGCTCCCCCGATTGCAGCTCGGCTTTTGGCCCTTCGAAAACACCGTACTCCACCGGGCCTTCGACACGGACTTCTGCCTGAGCCAGGCCACAGGCCAACAACAGCGCGACAAATGCGCTTGAACGGGTGAGGTGCATAGTGCGCTCCTTGATTGAGATGAGCGCGAGGGTATGACGCGGGGGTGACAGGCTGATGACATAGCAATGTCCAGGGTGCCCGTCGTTGCCCTTGTGGCGAGGGGATTTATCCCCTCGCCACAAAGTCCTTTTTATCTCGGGACAGCGCGGGGCAATACCGCCAGGAAATTATCCCGCGCCACCTTGCGCGCAACGTCTTCCGGCAAGGCATCCAGGAAGGGATCGAAGCCGTGCAATTCCTTTCCGAGCTGGTTGAATCGCCCAACCACATCCGAACCCACCATAAAGCGCTCCGGGAAGCGCTCCACCAGCTTTACCCATTCGTCCCGGGGCTTGCCCGCCTCGTCCAGCAAGTACGGCGTGAGCACGCTCCAGGACAGGTCTATGTACAGATTGGGATAGGACTCGAGCATCCGGGTCAGGGTCGGCAAGAGAAAATCCAGCTGGGTCTGGTGGCGATGGATTTCCATGCTGGTGCCAGCGTGGGCCCAGATAAAGCGCGTGTGTGGATGATTACGCAGGGGTCCTTCGATTTCGGCCAGGTACAGCGGATTTTTCTCACGCTTGGAAGTGATGTTGGAATGCAGCATCACCGGCAGGTCGTTCTCGGCCGCCAGATGATAGATCCGCGTCATCGCTTCGTTGTTGGCCCGCGGGGTGTCGCCCGAAGTCAGCGCCGTGAGGTCGTCATGGCGGGTGAACACTTCGCCGATGCCTTGCCACAACCCAGGGTACAGATCGAGCATGCGCTGGATATGCGCGGCGGAGTTCTTGTCGTTGGGATTGAAACCCGACAGGAAGGGATGGAAATACGGGCGCTGCTCGACGGTCAGCTTGCCCACCGCCGCCGCGACAATCACATCGGTGGCGCTGTACCAGTAGGCATCGGCATCGTCACCGGCGTAATAGCGTGGACGCTTGGGTTCGTCCTCATGCCATTTCTTGGCCACCGGAACGCCGGAAATCATCACATGCTCGATGCGATTGTCCGTCATCGCCTTGAGCAGCTTGGGCATGCCGGCGGTTTCCTGAAAGAAATCGACGTAATGCAGGTGCGCATCGCTGTAGGTGTATTCGCGGGCCATGGCGCCGCTGCTGAAAACGGCCAGCAGCCAGGCAACGATCAGGCGGGTCAGGGGCACGGGCAGTCTCCAAAGACCATAAGCAGCGTAGACCCCGCCCGTTCGGCCTGGGTTCAAGCGGCATGTGCAGCGGCTGGCGACGACGGGTTATGCTTTGCCCATTCGCCGTTCACCCTGGAAGACACCATGACCACGCCCCTGACCGTTCGCCCCCGCGCCGAAGACGTCGAAGGCCAGCCGATTCTTCGCCCGCTGCCGTCCGCCAAGTGCCGCAACGTCGGACCTTTCGTGTTTTTCGACCACATGCTGAAAACGGCCTACCCGGCCGGTAAAGGCATGAATATCCGGCAGCATCCCCACATCGGCCTGTCCACCCTCACCTACCTGTTCGAGGGCAAACTCCAGCACAAGGACAGCCTCGGCTCTGACCAGGTGGTGGAAGCTGGTGATGTCAGCTGGATGACCGCCGGCAGCGCCATTGCCCATGTCGAGCGTACGCCCGAATCACTGCTGGGCAATGATTTCGTCATGCACGGGTTGCAAGTCTGGCTGGCCTCGCCCAAAGCCCATGAACAGGGTCCAGGGCACTACAGCCATCATCCGGCAGACAGCCTGCCAGTCAGCGATAACCTGGGGGTAGGCATCCGCATGATCGCCGGGTCAGGCTTTTGCCTGGAATCGCCGGTGCCAGTATTGTCGCCTACGCTTTATGCCGAATTGAACCTGCAAACCGCGACGACGTTGCTGATTCCCACCGAACATGAAGAACGGGCGTTGTATGTACTGAGCGGTGAGGCACGGCTTGAAGGTGAACCGGTGGAACCTCATTCGCTAGTGGTACTGCCGGTTGGCGAAGAGATGACGCTGTTTGCCGACAGTGACTGCCATGCCGTGCTGTTCGGCGGTGCGCCGTTGGATGGGCCGCGCCGGATCAACTGGAACTTCGTCTCCAGCGACCCGGCCCGGATCGATGAAGCCCGTCGGCGTTGGGCAGCCGGGGATTGGCCGACCGTGCCGGGGGAAAGTGAGCGGATCGAGTTACCCTGAGTTCAGGGTTGCCTGGCAGGCCGCCATCGCGAGCAAGCTCGCTCCCACACTGGATCGTTGCCGTTCGCAAATGCTGCGAACACCTCGGTCAAATGTGGGAGCGAGCTTGCTCGCGATGACTTCATGCCAGACGACAAGAAACCAGATCCAGACTCAGCCCTTGAACACCTCATCCAACAAGTTATGCATCGACCTGAACGCCCGCCCGGCGACCTTGGCGTTGTACATCATCTTGCCTGGTACATTGGCCTGCGGGTCGGTGAACGAATGCACCGCGCCGCCGTAGCTCAGCAGTTGCCAATCCACCCCGGCAGCGTTCATTTCGTCTTCGAAGGCCGGCAGTTGCTCTTTGGGCACCAACGGATCGGAGGCGCCGTGCATCACCAACACTGAACCCTTGATGTTCCGGGCATCCGCCGGGTTCGGTGTGTCCAGGGTGCCATGAAACGAGATCGCAGCTTTGAGCGGTGCGCCGGTACGGGCCAACTCCAGGGCACAGCAGCCACCGAAGCAGAAACCGAACGTGGCGAGGTTCGACGCATCGACCTGCGCATCGACCTGATCCTGCAACTGCTCGAGCGCCGCCTGCATGCGTTTGCGCAACAGCGCCCGGTCGTTCTTGAGCGGCATCATCGCCGCCCCGGCCTCATCGGCATTGCTCGGGCGCACAGCCTGGCCGTACAGGTCGGCAATCAACACGACATAACCGTTGGCCGCCACTGACTTGGCGATCTCCTCGGCCCCCGCCCCTACGCCCATCCAATTGGGCGCCATCAGCAAACCTGGACGGGAACCCTGCTGGCTAATATCAAAGGCCAGGCGGCCTTCATAGGTTTGACCTTCGATCTGATAGACCAGCGAACGAACCGTAACCTGACTCATGACGGACTCCTCTTGAACCGAACACCAGAAATGAAAAAACCCGCCGAAGCGGGTTTTTCCTGCACTTGATTAAGCTGACAGTTCAACCAACAGCTTGTTCAGGCGGCGAACATACGCCGCCGGGTCTTTCAGGCTGTCGCCGGCCGCCAGGGCCGCCTGGTCGAACAGGATGTGCGACAGGTCGCCGAAACGCTCTTCGCTCTGCTCGTTGTCGAGTTTTTCCACCAGCGGGTGAGCCGGGTTGAATTCGAAGATCGGCTTGGAGTCCGGGACCTTCTGGCCACTGGCTTCGAGGATCTGGCGCATCTGCAGGCCGAGGTCCTGCTCACCGATGGCCAGGATCGCCGGGGAATCGGTCAGGCGGTGCGAAACACGCACTTCGCTGACGGCATCGCCCAGGGCCGTCTTGATCCGCTCGACCAGGCCTTCCTTGCTCTTGGCGACTTCTTCAGCGGCCTTCTTGTCTTCTTCCGAATCCAGGTTGCCGAGGTCCAGGTCACCACGGGCCACGTCGACAAAGCTCTTGCCGTCGAACTCGTTGAGGTAGCTCATCAGCCACTCGTCGATGCGGTCGGTCAGCAGCAGCACTTCGATGCCTTTCTTGCGGAAGACTTCCAGGTGCGGGCTGTTCTTGACCTGTGCATAAGTTTCACCGGTCAGGTAGTAGATCTTGTCCTGACCTTCCTTGGCTCGGGCCAGATAATCGGCCAGGCCCACGACTTGTTCGCCATCGTCACCCTGGGTCGAGGCAAAGCGCAGCAGGCCGGCGATCTTCTCTTTGTTGGCAAAGTCCTCGGCCGGACCTTCCTTCATCACCTGGCCGAAATTCTTCCAGAAGCTCTTGTACTGTTCGGGCTCGTTCTTCGCCAGTTTTTCCAGCATGTCCAATACACGCTTGGTCAGCGCCGACTTCATGGAGTCGATGATCGGGTCTTTCTGCAGGATTTCCCGCGAAACGTTCAGGGACAGGTCGTTGGAATCGACCACACCCTTGATGAATCGCAGGTACAGCGGCAGGAACGATTCGGCCTGGTCCATCACGAACACACGCTGCACGTACAGCTTCAAGCCGCGTGGTGCTTCGCGCTGGTACAGGTCGAACGGTGCACGGGCCGGCACGTACAACAGCGAGTTGTATTCCAGCTTGCCTTCGACCTTGTTATGGCTCCAGCTCAGCGGGTTCTCGTAGTCGTGGGCGATGTGCTTGTAGAACTCCTGGTATTCCTCGTCCTTCACCTCTGTGCGTGGACGGGTCCACAAGGCACTGGCGCGGTTGACGGTTTCCCATTCCACTTCCGGCTTTTCTTCGCCTTCGGCAGCGGTGACTTCCTTCGGCAGCTCGATCGGCAGCGCGATATGGTCGGAGTACTTCTTGATGATGTTGCGCAGGCGCCAGCCATCGGCGAACTCGTCTTCGCCGGACTTGAGGTGCAGCACGATGCGGGTACCGCGATCAGCCTTGTCGACGGTGGCGACTTCAAACTCGCCCTCGCCCTTGGACGACCAATGCACGCCTTCGCTCGCGGCGAGGCCGGCACGGCGGCTGAACACTTCGACCTGATCGGCAACGATGAACGCGGAATAGAAACCAACGCCGAACTGACCGATCAGGTGGGAATCTTTCTTCTGGTCGCCGGAGAGGTTTTTCATGAAGTCGGCGGTGCCAGATTTGGCGATGGTGCCCAGGTGCGTGATCACCTCTTCGCGGCTCATGCCGATGCCGTTGTCTTCGAGGGTGACGGTTTTCGCGTCCTTGTCGAAGCTCACACGGATTTTCAGCTCAGCGCCGCCTTCCAGCAGTTCAGGCTTGGACAGGGCTTCGAAACGTAATTTGTCGACAGCGTCAGAGGCGTTCGAAATCAGCTCGCGAAGGAAAATTTCCTTATTTGAATACAGCGAGTGAATCATCAGGTGCAGCAGTTGCTTCACCTCGGTCTGGAAGCCCAGGGTTTCCTTTTGAGTTTCCACGCTCATGGTCATCAAACTCCAAGTGGATGGTGGTGTCCGCCTCGCTGAGATTGGCGGCGGGATGTCCTCAAGGTGGGGGCAACGGTGATGATTTCAAGAGCGATCGGTTTTTGCCGGCTCCTGGATTTTGAAATGCGCCCGGGCGGTGGCAATGGGTTCGGCTTCGGCGTCCTGCCAAGCGGTGATCGCGACATTGGCCACCCGTCGGCCCTGACGCCAGACCTGGCACTTGGCATAGGTGTCGCGAAACTGCCCGGCGCGCAGGTAATCCAGGGAGAAGTCGATGATTTTTGGCACGCCCGGTGCGCCCGTGGTAACCAGTAGATAAACGGCAGCCGACAGTTCCATGAAACCGGCAATGACCCCGCCATGGATCGCCGGCAGTAAAGGGTTACCAATGTTGTCTTTGTTGGCCGGCAGGCGAAACAGCAGCCCGTCGCCCTGGCGCGAGCATTCCACGCCAATGAGTTGCGCATAGGGGATCGAGGCCAGCAGCAGCGTGTAGTCGCCCTGCTCACAGGCCTGGCGCAGTTGTTCCGGGGTGACATCGCTCATGGCTTGTCCACCACAGCCGTCGGGCCGCCCGTTTTGATGCCCCTGGCGTGCTGGCCCAGGCGCATGAAGGTGCCCACGACATGGGCGATGGGTTGCTCGGGGTCGTCCTGATAGGCGAAACCACGGCTGAAGATCACGTCCGGGGTGACTCGGTAGCATTGGGCGAAGCCGTAGACATCCTTGTGGGGCTCGGCGGCGTGCATGTAGTCGATGCGCAGGTCCAGGGTCGGACAGACCTCGAACTGCGGCAGCACACACAGGGTCGACATGCCGCATGCGGTGTCCATCAGCGAAGTCAACGCGCCACCATGGATGATGCCTGAGAGCGGGTTTCCGACGATCCGGGGGCTGTAGGGCAGGATCACGGTCAGCCCATCGCGACTGGCGCTGTGCAGTTTCAAGCCCAGTACCTGGCAATGCCTGAGTGCGGATAAAAAGCGTGTCGCACGCTCAAAAACGGGATCTTCGGCCATTCGGTTAACGCTCCAGTGAGTGACAAGACCTGACAACAGGCGCGATCCACAAAGTTCCATCGCAGTGCAAAGTTATATATCTGTTACGTAACAGGAACTTAATCCGAGGGCCGGCGTTCAAAAGGCCAGTAGTTATTTCCATAAGGAGAAACACCCCATGCGTAAGACTTTTGCTATTGCCTTGATGTTGGCCGCCTCCCTCGGTCTCGCTGCCTGCGATAAAAAATCCGAGGACAAAGCTCAAGATGCCAACCAACACGCTGAGCAAGCTCAGCAAGACATGAACAAAGCACAGGATAAAGTGAACGACGCGGCGAAAGAAAACGCCGAAGCCGCCAAAGCTCAGGCTGAATCGAACGAAGCCGCTGCGAAGGAACAAGCACCTGCTACCGCGCCTAAAACCAACTGATACGGTTTTAGTGACAAAAAGAAACCCGCCTGGTGCGGGTTTTCTTTTGCCTGGGATTTAGCTGATCGATCAGGCGGCCTCTTTACCGACTTCAGACGCTGGAGCTTCCGTCGGGGTATAGACCATGACGTCGAGAACGTCGGAGTGAAACTCGCGCTGATACAACACAAACACCACACCAGCACTCATCAGCATGAATAACCAGGGGCTGACGAACCACGCCAACATGGTCATGCCGAAATAATAAGAACGCAGGCCGAAGTTGAACTGGTTGGCCGCCATGGAAATCACCCGCGCCGCCCTGAGTGCAAAGGCCTTGCGCTCCTGCTCCGAGACATGACGCTCGCCGATCATCGGCGCCGAACCGATCAGGACCGCCGCGAAGTTGTATTGGCGCATACACCAACTGAAGGTGAAAAACGCGTAGACAAACACCAACGCCAGGCACAGCAACTTGACCTCCGCCATCCCCTGGGAAGCCTGCTGCACCATCGGCAGGTCCGCGAGCAACGACACCGCCCGATCGGACGCCCCGAGTACCGTCAGGATACCGGCCAGGATAATCAGCGTACTGGAGGCGAAAAATGACGCGTTGCGCTCCAGGTTACCGATCACGCTGGCATCGGCGATGCGGTTCTCGCGCAGCAACATGCGGCGCATCCAATCTTCGCGATACAGGTGCATCACGCTGGCCAGGCAGGCGGTGTCGCGAGCTTTCCAGGTGGCATAACGGGTGTAGCCGCCCCAGCAGATGATGAACCAGGCGGCGGCAAGCAGATGAATCAAGTTGGCTTGGATGAATGACATTCGATTTCCTGTATGTCTAAGAACATGACGTCTAAAGCCAGACGTGCCTTGAAATACAGACCTGTGGGAGCGAGCTTGCTCGCGATAGCGATATAACTGCCATCTCATCGCCGACTGATCCGACGCTATCGCGAGCAAGCTCGCTCCACAAGGTTTCGTGCAGGCCTTTCAAGACACAGCTTCGACGTTAGCCCACGGAAAAAGACACTGCCCCCATAAAAAAATGCCCCGTATCGATTGATACGGGGCATTTCGGTTGTAACCGGTGGACCTGCCTGTAGCGGCTTAAGCCAAGGCTTCGCTGCGCTTGCCCAACAGTCGATCACACACCACAGCCAGCGCCAGGGTCATCACCGAAGGCACCAGCCAGGCCAGGCCTTGCTCGCTCAGCGGCAGATGGGCCAGTTGCATCGGCATCCAGTCCGCCAAGCCGGCGCCCTTGAGCGCATCGATCAGGCCAAACAGGAACGACACCAGCATCACCGGACCGACAATGCGCCCCTGCTCGTGCCAGAAGTCCTTGCAGAAGCTCAAGGCCACCAGAGCGATGCACGGCGGGTAGATCGCGGTCAGGACCGGGATCGAGAAAGCGATCAGCTTGGTCAGGCCCAGGTTGGACACGAGCAGCGAAAACGCCGCAAGGATCACCACCAGGGTCTTGTAGGACAGCGGCAGCACGCGGCTGAAGTATTCGGCGCAGGCGCAAGTCAGGCCGACCGCGGTCACCAGGCACGCCAGGGAAATCAGCACAGCGAGGAAACCGCTGCCCAGGCTGCCGAACGTGTGTTGCACGTAGGCGTGCAGCACAGCGGCGCCGTTGGTCGCGCCCGCCGCCACTTCATGGCTGCCCGAACCGAGGCGAAACAGGCTGACGTAGACCAGCGCCAAGCCCACTCCGGCAATCAGCCCGGCGATGATGGCGTAGCGAGTGATCAAGGCGGGCGACTCGACGCCTCGGGAACGGATCGCGTTGACGATGACGATGCCAAACACCAAGGCGCCCAGGGTATCCATGGTCAGGTAACCATTGATGAAACCTTGGGAGAACGGTGCCGCCACGTATTCAGGGGTGGCCACGCCGATGTCGCCGGCGGGCAAGGCAAACGCAGCGATGCCCAGCACGGCCAGGGCGATGATCTTCAGCGGCGCCAGGAAGCGCCCGACGGTGTCCAGCAGACGGCCCGGATAGAGCGAGATGAAGAACACCAGCAGGAAATACACCGCACTGTAGAGCAACAGCGCCAGCGGGCTTTCGCCGGTCAACGGCGCCAGGCCGACTTCAAACGAAACGGTGGCGGTACGCGGCGTAGCGAACAACGGGCCGACAGCCAGGTAGCACACCGCTGCCAGCACGCCGCCGGCGACCTTTCCGATGGGACTGCTCAAGGCATCCATCGCACCACCGACCTTGGCCAGCGCAACAACCGTGATGACCGGCAGGCCGACCGCCGTGATCAGAAAGCCCAGCGCCGCCATCCAGACATGAGGCCCGGACTGCAAACCGACGATAGGCGGGAAGATGATGTTGCCAGCCCCGACGAACAGGGCAAATGTCATGAAACCAAGTGCCAGGATGTCCTGGCCTTTCAACACTTTCATTAAGGAAACCACACTACTGAATCGGAATTTAGAGAGGGATTTCCCCGAGGGTAGAGGGAAATGCTGCCGATCCGTATAGGACCGACCCGTTTAGCGCGTCGCTTCCTTGTGGGCAGCGGCCGCAAAATGGCTGCTAGCCTAACGAATTTAGCGATAAAACGCACTGTAAAGGGGCAAACTATCCGATGCACGACGTCCCCGTGTCGCGTTTTTGCATGTAAATGGTTGGCAACTGTCATTCCGTCATCGCGAGCAAGCTCGCTCCCACAATGAAATGCGCTCGACTGTGGGAGCGAGCTTGCTCGCGATGAGGCCCTCCCTGGTACCAGAAACGACAAAGGCCACCCGAAGGTGGCCTTTGTTGCTGGAACAAAAAAGTCAGCCGAAGCTTACTTCTTCATTTCCCAGCCAGTCAGCTCGGCCAGGGCCTTGCCGATGTCTGCCAGCGAACGCACGGTTTTCACGCCTGCGTCTTGCAGTGCAGCGAATTTCTCGTCTGCAGTGCCTTTGCCGCCAGAGATGATTGCGCCAGCATGGCCCATGCGCTTGCCCGGAGGAGCAGTCACACCTGCGATGTAGGAAACAACCGGCTTGGTCACATTGGCCTTGATGTAGGCAGCGGCTTCTTCTTCAGCGGAACCGCCGATCTCACCGATCATCACGATCGCTTCGGTCTTCGGGTCTTCCTGGAACAGCTTCAGGATGTCGATGAAGTTCGAACCTGGGATCGGGTCACCGCCGATGCCGACGCAAGTGGACTGACCGAAACCGGCGTCAGTGGTCTGCTTAACGGCTTCGTAAGTCAGGGTGCCGGAACGGGAAACGATACCGACCTTGCCTGGCAAGTGAATGTGACCTGGCATGATGCCGATCTTGCATTCGCCTGGAGTGATCACGCCTGGGCAGTTAGGGCCGATCAGGGTGATACCCAGCTCGTCGCACTTGACCTTGGCTTCCAGCATGTCGATGGTCGGGATGCCTTCGGTGATGCAGACGATCAGCTTGATGCCGCCGAACGCTGCTTCAAGGATGGAATCCTTGCAGAAAGGAGCTGGAACGTAGATCACGCTGGCGGTGGCGCCAGTGGCAGCTACTGCGTCTTTCACAGTGTTGAAGACAGGCAGGCCCAGGTGCTCGGTGCCGCCTTTGCCAGGAGTTACGCCGCCAACCATCTTGGTGCCGTATTCGATGGCTTGCTGGGTGTGGAAACTACCTTGCGAACCGGTAATACCCTGGCAGATAACCTTGGTGTCTTTATTGATCAGGACGCTCATTATTTGCCCTCCGCAGCTTTAACGACTTGTTGAGCAGCGTCGGTCAGGCTGGTAGCAGCGATGATGTTCAAACCGCTTTCTGCCAGTACTTTAGCGCCCAGCTCAGCGTTGTTGCCTTCAAGGCGAACAACAACCGGGATTTTCACGCCGACTTCTTTCACGGCGCCGATGATGCCTTCGGCAATCATGTCGCAACGAACGATGCCGCCGAAGATGTTGACCAGTACTGCGGCGACGTTAGTGTCGGACAGGATGATCTTGAACGCTTCGGTAACGCGTTCCTTGGTAGCACCGCCGCCCACGTCGAGGAAGTTGGCTGGCTTGCCGCCATGCAGGTTGACGATGTCCATGGTACCCATGGCCAGGCCAGCACCGTTGACCATGCAGCCGATGTTGCCTTCCAGGGCTACGTAGTTCAGTTCGAACTTGGCAGCGTGCGCTTCGCGCGGATCGTCCTGCGACGGATCGTGGAAAGTCTTCAGCTTAGGCTGACGGTACATGGCGTTGGCGTCGATGTTGATCTTGGCATCGAGGCAATGCAGATCGCCGTCGGCCTTGATCACCAGCGGGTTCACTTCCAGCAGGGCCAGGTCGTGGTCCTGGAACAGCTTGGCCAGACCTACGAAGATCTTGGCGAACTGAGTGACCTGCTTGCCTTCCAGACCCAGCTGGAATGCCAGCTCGCGGCCCTGGAATGGCTGTGCGCCAACCAGTGGATCGATGGTGGCCTTGAGGATTTTCTCAGGGGTGTCGTGAGCGATTTTCTCGATGTCCACGCCACCTTCGGTGGAAGCCATGAACACGATGCGGCGGCTCGAACGGTCAACGACCGCGCCCAGGTACAGCTCTTTAGCGATATCAGTGCACGATTCAACCAGGATCTTGGTGACTGGCTGACCGTTGGCGTCAGTCTGGTAAGTCACCAGACGCTTGCCCAGCCACTGCTGTGCGAAGGCTTTGGCGTCTTCTTTGCTGCGAACCAGCTTGACGCCGCCCGCTTTACCGCGACCACCGGCGTGAACCTGGGCTTTGACGACCCATTCGCTGCCGCCGATTTTGTCGCAAGCTTCTGCTGCCGCTTCCGGGGTGTCTACCGCGTAACCGGTGGATACTGGCAGGCCGTATTCAGCGAACAGCTGCTTACCCTGATACTCGTGAAGATTCATGCTTATTACCGTCTTCGTTAGGTACTGCGCATTCGGTGCTGCACCGTTCTGGTGCCGCACCACCTGTGACTGCTGCTTGCGTAGCTTTCCAGTTAACCGGTGCAGCTACGCAAGGCTGCGTCCAGCGGATATTCCGCGGTGAGTCTTGCTCGCAAGGCTCACGACGGGCCATACCGCCGTGGTTTCTTATTGTCTATTAACGCTTCTTGCGGTTGGCCACGTGGATGGCGCCGCCATTTACGGCCAGGGCCGCTTCGTGCAAGGCTTCGGACAGGGTCGGATGGGAGAAGACCATCATGCCCAGATCTTCAGCGCTGGTGCCGAATTCCATACCGATCGCGCCTTGCTGTACCAGCTCGGCAGCGCTTGGGCCAATGACGTGAACGCCCAATACGCGGTCCGTCTTGGCATCGGCGATCACTTTCACGAAACCACCGGTATCGTTGGCTGCCATGGCACGGCCACTGGCGGCGAACGGGAAGGTGCCGACGTTAACTTCAACGCCTTCGGCTTTCAAGGCCTGCTCGGTTTTACCGACCCATGCGATTTCCGGGTGGGTGTAGATAACCGATGGGATCAGGTCGTAGTTCATCTGGGCTTTGTGGCCCTTGATGCGCTCGACAACCATGATGCCTTCTTCGGACGCCTTGTGCGCCAGCATCATGCCGCGTACCACGTCACCGATGGCGAAGACGCCCGGGACGGCGGTAGCGCACTGATCATCGACGTGGATGAAACCACGTTCGTCGATCACGACGCCGCTGTCGGCAGCCAGCAGGTCGGTGGTCACCGGACGACGGCCGACCGCAACGATCAGCTTGTCAAAGGTGATGGTCTGTTCGCCGTTGGCGTCGGTGTAGTTCACCAGGACTTCTTCACCGTTGACCTTGGAACCGGTCACGCGAGCGCCCAACTTGATGTCCAGGCCTTGCTTGGTCAGGGTCTTCAGCGCTTCCTTGGAAACCGCGGTGTCGGCGGCCATCAGGAAGGTGTCCAGGGCTTCAAGGACAGTCACTTGCGCACCCAGGCGCGACCAGACCGAACCCAGCTCCAGGCCGATCACACCCGCGCCGATCACGCCCAGGCGTTTTGGCACGGATTGGAATTCCAGGGCGCCGGTGGAGTCAACGATCACTTTCTGATCGACTGGAGCCGGTGGAATGTCGATCGGACGCGAGCCTGGTGCCAGGATCACGTTCTCGGCTTCGATCACTTCAACCGAACCGTCTGGCTTGGTGACTTCGACTTTCTTGCCGGCCAGCAGCTTGCCGTGGCCCTGGATCGAGGTCACGCCGTTGGCCTTGAACAGGGTGGCAACACCGCTGGTCAGGTTCTTGACGATGCCAGCCTTGCGGCCAACCATCGCAGCGACGTCCATCTTCACTTCGCCGGTGGAGATACCGTGGACATTGAAGCTTTCTTTCGCTTCCTTGTACTTCCAGGAGCTGTCCAGCAGCGCCTTGGATGGAATGCAACCGACGTTCAGGCAAGTACCGCCCAGGGCCAGTTTGCCCTCGCCATCGGTGTATTTCTCGATGCAGGCAGTGGTAAGGCCAAGTTGCGCGGCCTTGATGGCTGCTACATAGCCGCCAGGGCCCGCACCAATCACTACCACGTCGAATTTCTGAGTCATGAGTCATTCCTTTTCGAATCAAACCGGACGGCCACTTGTGGCGACCGTCGTGGGGACGAAACCGGTTGTTTCAGCAAGAGGCCGGTCGACAGACCGGCCCTCACGGCGAAATCAGATGTCCAGCAGCAGACGCGCAGGATCTTCAAGCAGGTTCTTGATGGTAACCAGGAACGTCACGGCTTCTTTACCGTCGATCAGGCGGTGATCGTAGGACAGTGCCAGGTACATCATTGGACGGATAACGACTTGACCGTTGATCGCCATAGGACGCTGCAGGATGTTGTGCATGCCCAGGATTGCCGCTTGCGGCGGGTTGACGATCGGGGTCGACATCATCGAACCGAATGTACCACCGTTGGTGATGGTGAACGTACCGCCGGTCATCTCTTCGATGGACAGCTTGCCGTCACGGGCCTTCTTGCCGAAGGTGGCGATGCCGCCTTCGATTTCGGCCAGGCTCATCAGTTCGGCGTTACGCAGTACCGGAACCACCAGGCCACGGTCGCTGGAGACCGCAACACCGATGTCGGCATAGCCGTGGTAAACGATGTCGGAACCGTCGATCGACGCGTTGACGGCCGGGAAGCGTTTCAGCGCTTCGGTGGCAGCCTTGACGAAGAACGACATGAAGCCCAGGCGTACGCCGTTGTGGGACTTCTCGAACAGGTCCTTGTACTTCGAACGCAGGGCCATGACTTCGGTCATGTCGACTTCGTTGAAGGTGGTCAACATCGCCATGTTCGATTGAGCTTCGACCAGACGCTCGGCAACCTTGGCGCGCAGGCGGGTCATCGGAACGCGTTTTTCCACGCGGTCACCGGCAGCGAACACCGGAGCAGCGGCGGCAGGCGCGGCTGGCTTGGCCGGGGCAGCGGCTGGAGCGGCTTTCTTGGCGGCAACGGCTGCAACCACGTCTTCCTTGGTCACACGACCACCCTTGCCGGTGCCGGCAACGGAAGCGATGTTGATGCCGTTCTCTTCGGCGATCTTGCGCGCAGCAGGTGCCGCGACTGGATCGTCTTCGCCATCGGCAGCTGGAGCAGCTGCTTGAGCGGCAGCCGGTGCAGCAGCGGCGGCTGGAGCGGCGGCAGCAGCGCCGCCCTCTTCGATCGAACCCAGGACCTGGTTCGACAGAACGGTAGCGCCCTCCTCGGCAACGATTGCGCCCAGCACGCCGTCTGCTTCGGCCAATACTTCCAGTACGACCTTGTCGGTCTCGATGTCGACGATCAGGTCGTCACGCTTGACGGCCTCGCCTGGTTTCTTGTGCCAGGTGGCAACGGTGCCATCGGCAACCGATTCCGGGAATGACGGGGCTTTGATTTCGATAGCCATTATCTGTGGGTCCTTAAAATTCGGTTTCAGTCAGCGCGAAGGCGTTAAACAGTGAAGGCATCTTGCAGCAGTTTTTCCTGCTGTTCGGCGTGCATCGACGCATAACCACACGCAGGTGCAGCGGAAGCATCACGGCCGGCATATTCCAGGCCCAGGGCCTTGTTATGGTTGCCAATGCTGCGACGCAGGTGATGCTGGCTGCTGTACCACGCGCCTTGGTTCATCGGTTCTTCCTGACACCACACCACGTGGGTGAGGTTGGTGTAAGGCGCGATGGCCTCCATCAGGTCTTCTTCCGGGAACGGGTAAAGCTGCTCGATACGCACGATGGCGATGTCTTCGCGGCCTTCGGCACGACGTTTTTCCAGCAGGTCGTAGTAGACCTTGCCGCTGCACAGGATCAGGCGAGTCACCTTCGCCGCGTCCAGGGTGTCGATTTCCGAAATGACGGTCTGGAAGGAGCCTTCGGCCAGATCCTCGAGCGTGGAGATCGCCAGTTTGTGACGCAGCAACGACTTCGGTGTCAGCACGATCAACGGCTTGCGCAGCGGACGGATGACCTGACGACGCAGCAGGTGGTAGATCTGTGCCGGGGTGGTCGGTACGCAGACCTGGACGTTGTGCTCGGCACACAGTTGCAGGTAACGCTCCAGACGTGCCGAAGAGTGCTCCGGCCCCTGCCCTTCATAACCATGTGGCAACAGCATGGTCAGACCGCAGAGACGGCCCCACTTGTGCTCGCCGCTGGTGATGAACTGGTCGACAACTACCTGGGCACCGTTGGCGAAGTCGCCGAACTGGGCTTCCCAGATCACCAGCGCATTCGGCTCGGTGGTGGAATAGCCATATTCGAACGCCAGGACGGCTTCCTCGGACAGCAGCGAATCGTACAGGTCGAAACGTGGCTGGCCTTTGTACAGGTGCTGCAGCGGGATGTAGGTGCTGGCGTCTTTCTGGTTGTGCAGCGCCGCGTGGCGGTGCGAGAAAGTACCGCGGCCTACGTCCTGACCGGTAATGCGAATCGGGTGACCTTCGAACGCCAGGGTCGCGTACGCCATGGTTTCGGCGTAACCCCAGTTGATCGGCAGGCCGCCGGCTTGCATCTTCTGCCGGTCTTCGTAGATTTTCGCGACCTGGCGCTGGACCACGAAGCCTTCCGGAATCTCCAGCAGCTTGGCGGACAGTTCCTGCAAGGTCTTGAGGTCGAAACGGGTGTCGTGACGCGCAGTCCAGGCGTGGCCCAGGTACGGACGCCAGTCCACGAACAGCTCTTTGTTCGGCTCTTTGACCAGGCTTTTTACAACATGCAGGCCGTTGTCCAGGGCATTGCGATATTCATCGACTTTTTCCTGGACGCGCTCTGCATCCAGCACGCCGCCTTGGGTCAGGCGCTCGGCATACAGCTCACGGGTAGTGCGCTGCTTGGCGATCTGCTGGTACATCAAAGGCTGGGTGCCGCTAGGCTCATCGGCCTCGTTGTGGCCGCGACGACGGTAGCAGACCAGGTCGATCACCACGTCACGCTTGTACTGCATGCGGTAATCAATGGCCAACTGGGTCACGAACAGCACGGCTTCCGGGTCATCGCCATTCACATGGAGAATCGGCGCCTGGATCATTTTCGCGACGTCGGTTGCGTACTCGGTGGAACGCGAGTCCAGCGGGTTGCTGATGGTGAAACCGACCTGGTTGTTGATCACGATGTGCACGGTGCCGCCGGTCTTGAAACCGCGGGTCTGCGACATCTGGAAGGTTTCCATGACCACGCCTTGACCGGCGAATGCCGCGTCACCGTGGATGGAAATCGGCAGGACTTTTTCACCGGTCGGGTCGTTGCGACGATCCTGACGGGCACGGACCGAACCCTCGACCACTGGGGAAACGATTTCCAGGTGGGATGGGTTGAAGGCCATGGCCAGGTGCACTTCGCCACCTGTGGTCATCACGTTGGACGAGAAACCCTGGTGATATTTCACGTCACCGGAGCCCAGCTCGACCTTCTTCTTGCCTTCGAACTCGTCGAACAGCTCACGCGGGTTCTTGCCGAAGGTGTTGACCAGCACGTTCAGGCGACCACGGTGGGCCATGCCGATGACAACTTCCTTGGTGCCGTAGGAACCGGAACGCTGGATCAGCTCGTCGAGCATCGGAATCAGGCTTTCGCCGCCTTCCAGGCCGAAACGCTTGGTGCCCGGGTATTTGGTACCCAGGTATTTCTCCAGGCCTTCACCGGCGGTAACGCGCTCGAGCAAGTGGCTCTTGATGTCGGCGGAGTACGTCGGACGGCCACGAACGCTTTCCAGACGCTGCTGGAACCACTGGCGCTGCTCGGAATCGGTGATGTGCGTGAATTCAGCGCCGATGGTGCGGCAATATGTCTGCTGCAACGCTTCGTGAATTTCGCGTAGGCTCGCTTCCTCTTTGCCGATGAACAGGTCGCCGGCACGGAAGGTCGTATCAAGATCGGCATTGGTCAAGCCGTAGTGAGTGATCGACAGGTCTGCAGGTGCAGGACGCTGCCACAGCCCCAGCGGGTCAAGCTGGGCTGCCTGGTGGCCACGCATCCGGTAGGCCTGGATCAGTCGCAGCACTTCAACTTGCTTCTTCTCGTGCTCGCTGCTCACGCTGCCGGCAGACACCGGTTGAGCGCGGCGCTGGTTCTTTGCCAGCAGCACGAAATGATCGCGAATCGTCGAGTGCGAAACATCAGTGGCAGAGTTACCGTCAGCCGGCAACTTCTGAAAGTAGGTGCGCCATTCTTCTGGCACAGCGTTAGGGTCGTGCAGGTAGAGCTCGTAGAGCTCTTCCACATAGGCAGCGTTACCACCGGAGAGGTGGGCACTGTTCCACATGCGCTGCATCACGCTTTCTTGCATGCTTGGTCACCCTCGATTAGGGGAACACCACCGGCGAAAACACCGAGCAAACTTGCAGAAGTCCGAGTGCAGCGACTAAAACAAGCCACTTAGGATCACGCTGATAGTCCGGGTACCAGCCCGGATGCCCCTGCTTGTCTCATTTCTTCAAAATAAGAACTGCCGCTTTGTGAGCGACTGTTCTGGTTATAGCCCTGACGCGGGTTGAAGCCCGCGCCCTGGCCTTTACGGGTACAACGGTCCTACGGGTACAGCAGCTGAATCAAACGCCGCTTTGCAGCAGCATGTTACGAATGTGACCGATGGCCTTAGTCGGGTTCAGGCCTTTTGGACAAACGTTGACGCAGTTCATGATCCCGCGGCAGCGAAACACGCTGAACGGGTCATCCAGCGAAGCCAGACGCTCGGACGTCTTGGTGTCACGGCTGTCTGCCAGGAAGCGATAAGCTTGCAGCAGGGCGGCCGGGCCCAGGAATTTGTCCGGGTTCCACCAGAACGATGGGCACGAGGTCGAGCAGCAGGCGCACAGGATGCACTCGTACAGACCATCGAGCTTCTCACGCTCTTCTGGAGTCTGCAGACGCTCGATGGCCGGAGCCGGCGTGTCGTTCTGCAGGAATGGCTTCACCTTCTCGTATTGCTTGTAGAAGATGCTCATATCGACGACCAGGTCACGAATAACCGGCAAACCTGGCAGCGGACGAACGATCAGCTTGTTGCCCTTGACCACGGCAGACAGTGGCGTGATGCAGGCCAGGCCATTCTTGCCGTTGATGTTCATGCCGTCGGAGCCGCAAACGCCCTCGCGGCAAGAGCGACGATAGGAGAAACCCTCGTCCTGCTCTTTGATCAGGGCCAGCACGTCCAGCACCATCAGGTCTTTACCACCGGTATCGACCTGGAAATCCTGCATGAACGGCGCAGCGTCCTGATCAGGGTTGTAGCGATAAACACTGACTTGCAACATAGCGGTCACCCTTAATAAGTCCGGACTTTTGGTTCGAAAGTCGGAACAGTCTTCGGCGAGAAGTTCACGGCACGCTTGGCGACGCGTTTCTCACCCGGGAAGTACAAGGTGTGGCACAGCCAGTTTTCGTCGTCACGGTCCTCGAAGTCTTCGCGGGCGTGAGCGCCACGGGACTCTTTACGCACTTCTGCGGCGATGGCTGTGGCTTCGGCCACTTCCAGCAGGTTCTGCAATTCCAGCGCTTCGATACGGGCAGTGTTGAACGCCTGCGACTTATCGTTGATCTTCACGTTGGCGATTCGTTCACGCAATTGCGCCAGCTGGGCGATACCTTTCTGCATGTATTCGCCGGTACGGAACACACCGAAGTAGTTCTGCATGCAGTTTTGCAACTCGCGACGCAGGGTCGCCACGTCTTCGCCTTCGGTACGCTCGTTCAGAGCGGACAGACGCGCCAGGGCAGCTTCGATGTTGGCGTCGGTGGCATCGTCATATTCGATACCGTCGGACAGCGCTTTTTCCAGGTGCAGGCCGGCAGCACGACCGAAGACCACCAGGTCGAGCAGCGAGTTGCCGCCCAGGCGGTTGGCACCGTGGACCGATACGCAAGCCACTTCACCCACTGCGAACAGGCCAGGGATGATTTCGTCCACGCCTTCGGCGTTCTGGGTGATCGCCTGGCCGTGAATGTTGGTGGCAACGCCGCCCATCATATAGTGGCAGGTTGGAACGACCGGAACCGGCGCGACAACTGGGTCGACGTGAGCGAAGGTCTTCGACAGCTCGCAGATGCCTGGCAGGCGGCTGTGCAGCACTTCCTCACCCAGGTGGTCGAGCTTGAGCATCACGTGGTCGCCATTCGGACCGCAACCGTTGCCAGCGATGATTTCTTTCACCATCGAACGGGCAACCACGTCACGACCGGCAAGGTCCTTGGCGTTCGGAGCATAACGCTCCATGAAACGCTCGCCGTGCTTGTTGATCAGGTAACCACCTTCACCACGGCAACCTTCGGTTACCAGTACACCGGCGCCGGCGATGCCGGTCGGGTGGAACTGCCACATTTCGATGTCTTGGACTGGCACGCCAGCACGCAGGGCCATGCCGACACCGTCACCGGTGTTGATCAGGGCGTTGGTGGTGGAGGCGTAGATACGGCCAGCACCGCCGGTCGCCAGCACGGTAGCCTTGGCGCGGATGTAGGTGGTCTCGCCGGTTTCGATGCAGATCGCGATCACACCGACGAAGGCGCCGTCCTGGTTCTTCACCAGGTCAACGGCGTAGTACTCGTTCAGGAACGTGGTACCGGCTTTCAGGTTGCCCTGGTAAAGGGTGTGCAGCAGCGCGTGACCGGTACGGTCGGACGCCGCGCAAGTACGCGCAGCCTGGCCGCCCTTGCCGTAGTCCTTGGACTGGCCACCGAACGGACGCTGGTAGATACGACCTTGCTCGGTACGCGAGAATGGCATACCCATGTGGTCCAGCTCGAACACCGCAGCCGGGCCTTCTTGACACATGTATTCGATAGCGTCCTGGTCACCGATGTAGTCGGAACCCTTGACGGTATCGTACATGTGCCAGCGCCAGTCATCGTTCGGGTCGGCCGAAGCGATGGCGCAGGTGATGCCGCCCTGGGCGGACACAGTGTGCGAACGGGTCGGGAAAACCTTGGTGATCACGGCAGTCTTGTGACCGCCCTGCGCCAGCTGCAGCGCTGCGCGCATGCCGGCACCGCCACCACCAATGATGATGGCGTCGAAAGAAATCGTTGGAATGTTAGCCATGGATCAGATACCCCAGAGAATCTGCACACCCCAGACGAAGTAAGCGAACATCGCAACGCCGCATACTGCCTGGAAGAGGAAACGTACGGCAGTCGCCGACTTGCCAAACGCCATCGGCGTCAGGTAGTCGGTCGCGATGGTCCACATGCCGACCCAGGCGTGAGCGCCCAGTGCGACAAGTGCCAGCAGACTGAAGATACGCATCCAGTTGTTTGCGAACAGTTCATGCCATTGGGCATAGCCCAGGCCTGGGTTTGCTACGACATATCCGATCAGGAAAATGAAGTAAGCCGCGAGAACGACCGCAGACACACGCTGCGCCATCCAGTCATAGAGGCCCGAACGTGAAAGGTTCGTGACGTTGGTTACCATATCCAGACTCCTGCCAGAACGATCAACACCGCAGACACGGCGATAATGATTTTTGAGCCCAGCTTGCCGCCTTCCAGCGTCTCACCGATGCCCATGTCCATGATCAAGTGGCGCACACCGGCGACCAAGTGATACAGCAAGGCGGACAGGATGCCCCAAATCACTAGCTTGGCTAGCGGACTGGTCAGACACGCTTTCACCTGACCGAAGCCTTCTTCCGAGTCGAGCGACTTGTCCAATGCATAAAGCATGATGGCCAGGCTGACGAAGAGAATGACACCGGAAATTCGGTGAAGAATGGACGTGTAAGCAGTGACTGGGAGTTTGATGGTCCTTAGGTCTAGGTTTACAGGTCGTTGGCTTTTCACGGCTTTTTTTCACACTGAAGAGCCCCTAACAATCAGGGCAAAGTTGTTGGGGCGCGCACTGGTCAGGTACTCACCACCCAGGGAGTGACGACCCCCAAGAAAGCAGGCCCAAAAGCCCCTGGCGGTCGGTGGCCGAGTATAGACAGTTAGGCTACTAATGACAACGCGTTCACCTTCCCCTAATAGCGCATTGCACATATCCGGCAAAAGGCGTAAACGGCAGGTAATTTCGCGGAAAAAGTCCGGTTAAAGCCTTCTGGAGCAAGACTTTAGGCAAATTGACATTCGGATTTATCTCACTATAGTGGTGCGGGCCCTGCGTGGGGGGTCTGTCTGATGATTTCAAGCATTAATAGGAGGCCACATGGCTGACAAAAAAGCGCAGTTGATCATCGAGGGCGCAGCCCCCGTCGAGCTGCCCATTTTAACCGGCACCGTTGGTCCCGATGTAATCGACGTACGGGGCCTGACGGCCACGGGCCGTTTCACCTTTGACCCAGGTTTCATGTCGACCGCTTCGTGCGAGTCGAAAATCACCTATATCGACGGCGACAACGGCATCCTGCTGCACCGCGGCTACCCGATCGAGCAACTGGCTGAAAAATCGGACTACCTGGAAACCTGCTACCTGCTGCTCAACGGCGAGCTGCCAACCGCAGAGCAAAAGGCCCAGTTCGTCAGCACCGTGAAGAACCACACCATGGTTCACGAGCAGTTGAAGACCTTCTTCAACGGTTTCCGTCGCGATGCTCACCCGATGGCCGTCATGTGCGGCGTTGTCGGCGCCCTCTCGGCCTTCTACCACGACTCCCTGGACATCAATAACCCCCAGCATCGCGAAATCTCCGCGATCCGCCTGGTGGCGAAGATGCCAACCCTGGCAGCCATGGTCTACAAGTACTCCATGGGCCAGCCCATGATGTACCCGCGCAACGACCTGACCTATGCAGAAAACTTCCTGCATATGATGTTCAACACCCCGTGCGAGATCAAACCGATCAGCCCGGTGCTCGCCAAGGCCATGGACCGGATCTTCATCCTCCATGCCGACCACGAGCAGAACGCCTCCACGTCCACCGTGCGCCTGGCCGGCTCCTCGGGTGCCAACCCGTTCGCCTGCATCGCCGCCGGTATCGCTGCACTCTGGGGCCCGGCCCACGGCGGTGCCAACGAAGCGGTACTGACCATGCTCGATGAAATCGGCGATGTCTCGAACATCGACAAGTTCATCGCCAAGGCCAAGGACAAGAACGATCCGTTCAAGCTGATGGGCTTCGGCCACCGGGTCTACAAGAACCGCGACCCGCGCGCCACCGTCATGAAGCAGACTTGCGACGAAGTGCTCAAGGAACTGGGGATCAAGAACGATCCGCAACTCGAACTGGCCATGCGCCTGGAAGAGATCGCCCTGACCGACCCGTACTTCATCGAGCGCTCGCTGTACCCGAACGTCGACTTCTACTCGGGGATCATCCTCAAGGCGATCGGCATTCCAACCAGCATGTTCACCGTGATCTTCGCCCTGGCGCGGACCGTGGGCTGGATCTCCCACTGGAAAGAAATGCTCTCCAGCCCGTACAAGATCGGCCGTCCGCGCCAGCTGTACACCGGCTACGAGTCGCGTGACATCACCAAGCTGGAAGACCGCAAGTAAGGCCTGCCTTGCAGTAACGTCTTAAGCTGCACCGAAACAGCCCCTGCTTCTTATATAAGAGCAGGGGCTGTTTTGTTTGTGCCTCTTTTCATCTGATCCAGAAGCGGCATTGACAGGCCCGACGCCATCGCGAGCAAGCTCGCTCCCCCACAGTTGACCTGTTTTGAACACAGACCCCGCGTTCACTGCAGATCCCCTGTGGGAGCGAGCTTGCTCGCGATGGCGGCAGCCCTGCCCCCCCCCTTAAACCCGGCACAAAAAAAATACCCCAGCCTCTCGACCGGGGTATTTCTTCAAGCACTTACCGCAACATCAATGGTTAACCGCCCCACTCGCCCCCAGGCCAGTCTGCGAACGCACGAACTGCGGGAAGAACAGCGCCCGCTCGTTTGCGCCTTCAGCCGACTTGTCGGTGATGGAGAAGAACCAGATGCCGACGAAGGCAATCGCCATCGAGAACAGCGCAGGGTATTCATACGGGAAGATCGCCTTCTCGTGACCCATGATCTGCACCCAGATGGTCGGACCCAGCACCATCAGGCCCACGGCACTGACCAGGCCCAGCCAGCCGCCAATCATGGCGCCACGGGTGGTCAGCTTCTTCCAGTACATCGAAAGCAGCAGTACCGGGAAGTTGCAGCTCGCCGCGATGGAGAACGCCAGGCCCACCATGAACGCGATGTTCTGCTTCTCGAACAGGATTCCCAGGGCGATCGCCAGCACCGCCAGGGCGATGGTGGTGATTTTCGACACGCGAATCTCGTCCTTCTCGTTGGCCTTGCCTTTCTTGATCACGCTGGCATACAGGTCATGGGACACCGCCGAGGCACCGGCCAGGGTCAGGCCTGCTACCACCGCCAGGATGGTGGCGAACGCTACGGCCGAGATGAAGCCCAGGAAGATACTGCCGCCCACGGCGTTGGCCAGGTGCACCGCCGCCATGTTGTTGCCACCGAGCAAGGCACCTGCCGCGTCCTTGAAGGCCGGGTTGGTGCTGACCAACAGGATCGCGCCGAAGCCGATGATAAAGGTCAGGATGTAGAAGTAGCCGATGAAACCAGTGGCATACAGCACGCTCTTGCGCGCTTCCTTGGCATCACTCACGGTGAAGAAACGCATCAGGATGTGTGGCAGGCCAGCAGTACCGAACATCAACGCCAAGCCCAGGGAGAAGGCCGAGATCGGATCCTTCACCAAGCCGCCAGGGCTCATGATCGCCTCGCCTTTAGGGTGCACCTTGACCGCTTCGGCAAACAGCATGTTGAAGTCGAAGTTGACGTGCTTCATGACCATCAGGGCCATGAACGAAGCACCCGACAGCAACAGCACCGCCTTGATGATCTGTACCCAAGTGGTCGCCAGCATGCCACCGAACAGCACGTAGAGGCACATCAGGATACCCACCAGGATCACCGCGACGTGATAGTCCAGGCCGAACAGCAGCTGGATCAGCTTGCCGGCACCGACCATTTGCGCGATCAGGTAGAACGCCACCACGACCAGCGAGCCACAGGCCGACAGACTGCGGATCTGGGTTTGCCCCAGGCGATAGGACGCCACGTCGGCAAAGGTGTATTTACCCAGGTTCCGCAGGCGCTCGGCGATCAGGAACAGAATGATCGGCCAGCCCACCAGGAAGCCGATCGAGTAGATCAGACCGTCGTAGCCGGAGGCGAACACCAGGGCGGAAATCCCCAGGAAGGACGCCGCCGACATGTAGTCCCCGGCAATGGCCAGGCCATTCTGGAAACCGGTGATCCGCCCGCCCGCCGCATAGTAGTCGGCCGCCGACTTGTTACGCTTGGACGCCCAGTAAGTGATGCACAGGGTCGCGCCGACGAAGGCCACGAACATGACGATGGCCGAGACGTTGAGGGGTTGTTTCTGCACGGCACCGGTCAGGGCTTCAGCCGCCCAGGCGCCCGGAGCGAACGCTGCGATGCTCAATAGAGCCAGTAGACGCCGGATCATTGCTGAGCCTCCTTGAGAATCGCATTGTTCAGGTCGTCGAACTCGCCGTTGGCGCGTCGCACGTAAATAGCGGTCAGGACGAAGGCCGAGACAATCAGGCCGACACCGATGGGAATGCCCCAGGTGATGGTGGACTCAGGCGTGATCTTGGCCCCGAGAATGTGTGGCCCGTAGGCGATCAGAAGAATGAAGCCGGAATACAGCCCTAGCATGATCGCCGAGAGAATCCAGGCGAACTTTTCCCTTTTTCTCACCAGCTCCTTGAAGCGCGGGCTGTTTTGAATCGAGAGGTAAATGCTGTCGTTCATTGTTTTTATCCTCGCAGCACAGATTTAATTGGAACGACCCTACTCTATGCGGCTGCAGGCCAGGTTCCAGACGACCTTAGTATTAGAACGACATGACGGTTTTGCCAGTTTTCCGCACATTTATCATTTAATTCCCCTGTGGGAGCGGGCTTGCTCGCGAATGCGATCTGCCTGTGAATCAATTGCTGGCTGATACACCGCCTTCGCGAGCAAGCCCGCTCCCACAGGGGATTTGCATGCACTTGGGAATTGCAGGCACAAAAAAACCGCATGACGCAACGTCATGCGGTTTTTCGAGAAAGTTAAACCAGACCGATTACTTGCCGGTCCACTCCTTCACGCGGTCCGGGTGCTTGGCGACCCAATCCTTGGCAGCGGCTTCAGGCTTGGCGCCCTCTTGGATCGCCAGCATGACTTCGCCGATTTCGTCTTTCGAAGCCCATTGGAATTTCTTCAGGAACGCGACCACTTCCGGCGCTTTGGCCTCCAGGCCCTTGCTGCCGATGCTGTTCACGGTTTCAGCCGCGCCGTAGACACCTTTCGGGTCTTCCAGGAAGCGCAGTTTCCACTTGGCGAACATCCAATGCGGCACCCAACCGGTGACGGCGATGGATTCGTTTTTCTTCTCGGCACGGGTCAGCTCGGCAATCATGCCGGCGCCGGAACTGGCCTTGAGTTGATACCCGGTCAGGTCGTAATCCTTGATGGCCTGCTCGGTCTTGAGCATAACGCCTGAACCGGCGTCGATACCCACGATGCGTTTCTTGAAGGAGTCGTCGGTCTTCAGGTCTTCGAGCGACTTGGCCTTGACGTACTCAGGCACGATCAAGCCGATTTTCGCATCCTTGAAGTTGGGGCCGTAATCGACCACCTGATCCTTGTTCTTGGCCCAGTAGTCACCGTGGGTGACTGGCAACCAGGCCGAGAGCATCGCGTCGAGCTTACCGGTGGCCACGCCTTGCCACATGATCCCGGTCGCGACGGCCTGCAGCTTCACGTCATAGCCGAGTTTCTGCTGGATGACTTCGGCTGCCACGTGAGTGGTCGCAACGCTGTCGGACCAGCCGTCAACGTAACCGATGCTCAGGGTTTTGGTTTCGGCGCTGGCCACGGTGGAGCTGATCGCCAGTACCAGTGCGGCACCTGCGCCCAAGAGTCGTCGCATCTTCATCGTTACTTCCCCGAAAGTGCTGCGCCCGACGGATGCCGGGCGGCGTCAACGTATTGTTATGGTGCACAGCGCCCCCATCACGCTCGCCTGCAAACCGGTTCGAACGCCAGTGGAGTACTGACCCGTCGATCATCAACCTGCGCTGATCTGGAACCTGCTCTGTCTGCGACGTTGAGGCAACGAGAAACGACATCAGAAAGCCAGCAGGCGATTTAAGGTGTTGCCATCGCAAATCCCGCCCGAACCTTGCATGCCTGAAACAGGCAACCACTAGATATCTAGCCGCGACCATGCGCGAACGTGTATCGTCCCGCTACTATCGCGCCCCGTCCGCGCCTGTTTTGTATACGTCATGGCACTTGGCTCTGCTTCGGTGGTCATAGCCTGCGAACCTCATTCGGCACCTTCCTCTTAGGGATTTCGTCATGCTCCGTTCCTTGCGCTTCGCTGCCCTCATCGGCGGCCTTATCCTGAGTGCGTCCGCGCTGGCGGCAGATATTGACGCCGCCAGCTATGGCTACCCGTTGACCAACCCGTTCGAGGCGACTATCGCCACCACGCCGCCGGACCTGCGCCCGGAGCTGCCGCTGATCGAGGACATCAACCAGGCCGACCACAGCCTGACTCTGCGCCCGGAACGTGAGTTCATCTTGCCGGACAACTTCTGGCCGGTGAAAAGCCTCACCTACCGCATGGCTACCCAGGACAAACCCGCGCCGCTGATTTTCCTGATCGCCGGCACCGGTGCGCGCTTTGACAGTAGCATCAATGAATACCTCAAGCGGCTCTACTACAAGGCCGGCTACCACGTGGTGCAGCTGTCATCGCCCACCAGCTTCGACTTCATGAGTGCCGCTTCGCGCTTCGCCACGCCGGGCATTTCCAAGGAAGATGCCGAAGACATGTACCGGGTGATGCAGGCCGTGCGGGCGCAGAACCCGAAACTGCCGGTGACCGAGTATTACCTCACTGGCTACAGCCTCGGCGCCCTGGACGCAGCCTTCGTCGCGCACCTGGATGAAACCCGGCGCAGTTTCAACTTCAAGAAAGTGCTGTTGCTCAACCCACCGGTGAACCTCTACACCTCGATCACCAACCTGGACAAACTGGTCCAGACCGAGGTCAAGGGCATCAACAACACCACTACCTTCTATGAGCTGGTGCTGAACAAGCTGACGCGCTACTTCCAGCAAAAAGGCTACATCGACCTCAACGATGCCCTGCTCTACGACTTCCAGCAGTCCAAGCAACACCTGAGCAACGAGCAGATGGCAATGGTGATCGGCACCTCGTTCCGTTTCTCGGCAGCCGACATCGCGTTCACCTCGGACCTGATCAACCGTCGCGGCCTGATCATCCCCCCGAAATTCCCGATCACCGAAAGCACCAGCCTGACACCGTTTCTCAAGCGCGCGCTGCAATGCGACTTCGACTGCTACCTGACCGAGCAGGTGATCCCGATGTGGCGTGCGCGCACTGACGGCGGCAGCCTGTTGCAACTGGTCGACCAGGTCAGCCTGTATGCGCTGAAGGATTACCTGCAGGCCAGCCCGAAGATTGCCGTCATGCACAACGCCGACGACGTCATTCTCGGCCCGGGTGACCTGGGCTTCCTGCGCAAGACCTTTGGCGACCGCCTGACGGTTTATCCATTGGGCGGCCACTGCGGCAACCTTAACTACCGCGTCAACAGCGACGCCATGCTGGAGTTCTTCCGTGGCTAAATATCTCCTGCTTATCGCCGCGTTAATGAGTGCCGGCCTGGTCCAGGCTGATAACAGCAAGGCCAATGCACCGGTGGTGGTGGACTCCGATGGTTTCAAGGAACCGTTGAGCAAACTCAAGTTCAACCCGGGCCTGGACCAGCGCGAATTCGAGCGCTCGACCCTCAACGCCCTGAACGTCTATGACCCGCTGGAATCCTGGAACCGCCGGGTCTACCACTTCAACTACCGCTTCGACCAATGGGTGTTCCTGCCCGTCGTTGATGGCTACCAATACATCACCCCAAGCTTCGTGCGCACCGGAGTGAGCAACTTCTTCAATAACCTTGGGGATGTGCCGAACCTGATGAACAGCCTGCTGCAATTCAAGGGCAAGCGTTCGATGGAAACCACGGCGCGACTGCTGCTCAACACCACCATTGGCATTGCCGGCCTGTGGGACCCGGCCACCGCCATGGGCCTGCCGCGCCAGAGCGAAGACTTCGGCCAGACCCTGGGTTTCTACGGCGTACCCGGCGGCGCGTACTTCGTACTGCCGATCTTCGGCCCTTCGAACCTGCGCGACACCTCAGGCTTGCTGGTGGACTACACGGCCGAATCGGCGATCAACTACCTGAACGTTTCCGAAGTCAGCGGCAACCACCCGGAACTGTTGTTCCTGCGCGCCGTGGACAAGCGCTACCAGACCAGCTTCCGCTATGGCCAACTGAACTCGCCGTTCGAGTACGAGAAGGTGCGCTACGTGTACACCGAGTCGCGTAAGTTGCAGATAGCCGAGTAACACCCGATACACCTGAAACCAATGTGGGAGCGAGCTTGCTCGCGATAGCGGCCTGTCAGTCAACGCAGATGTTGAATGTCAGCCCCTCATCGCGAGCAAGCTCGCTCCCACAGTTGTTATGTGTTGCCGTCTCAGCCTTTCAGCGCCTTCCAGATTTTGCCGACCGCCAGCACACCCACCAACACCGCTGCCCCCGCGACAATCCCCGCCACCGCGTTGAGCAACATCGGCACGATAAACCCGGCACCGCCGGCACTGGCCGCCACAGCCTCGATCCAGTGATGCACCACCGGTACGCCATGGGTCAGGATGCCGCCGCCCACCAGGAACATCGCCGCCGTGCCGATCACCGACAGGCTTTTCATCATGTAGGGTGCGGCACGCAGGATAGCGCCGCCAATGCTTTTGGCGGCCTGACCTGGCTTCTGCGTCAGCCACAGCCCCAGGTCATCGAGCTTGACGATCCCGGCCACCAGGCCATAGACACCAATGGTCATGACGATGGCAATACCCGACAAAACGATGACTTGCTGGGTCAGTGCTGCATCGGCGACGGTGCCGAGGGTAATGGCGATGATTTCCGCTGACAGAATGAAGTCGGTGCGCACCGCACCTTTGATCTTGTCCTTTTCAAACGCCACCAGATCGACCGCCGGATCAGCCACGGCCTCGACCAGTTGTGCATGTTCGGCCTCGTCTTCGGCCGGGCTGTGGAGGAACTTGTGGGCCAGTTTTTCGAACCCTTCGAAACACAGGTAGGCGCCACCTACCATCAACAGTGGCGTCACCAGCCAGGGCACGAAGGCGCTGATCGCCAGTGCCGATGGCACCAGGATCAACTTGTTGATAAACGAACCCTTGGCCACCGCCCAGACCACTGGCAGCTCCCGCTCGGCACGCACACCAGAGACTTGCTGGGCATTGAGCGCCAGGTCATCGCCGAGCACGCCGGCGGTTTTCTTGGCGGCCATTTTGGTCATCAACGCTACATCGTCGAGCACAGTGGCGATATCGTCGATCAGCACCAGCAAACTGCTTCCGGCCATGGAGGGGCTCCTTGAATAATAATGCCGCGCAGCATACCGCGAGCGGCGGTGCCATGGGGGCATTCTTGAGCGCTGCGCGAGGCCGGTGCTACCATGCGCCACCGCCAGAACAGGCAAGGAACCCCTGGGTTTATGAGCACAATCCGCGAGCGCAACAAAGCATTGATCCTGCGTACCGCCAGCGAGGAATTTGCCGACAAGGGCTTCGCCGCGACCAAGACCAGCGACATCGCGGCCAAGGCCGGCCTGCCCAAACCCAACGTCTATTACTACTTCAAGTCCAAGGAAAACCTCTACCGCGAGGTCCTGGAAAGTATCATCGAGCCGATCCTCCAGGCTTCGACGCCGTTCAATGCCGACGGCGTGCCGGGTGAGGTGCTGAGCCACTACATCCGCTCCAAGATCCGCATCTCCCGCGACCTGCCCTTCGCCTCGAAAGTCTTCGCCAGTGAAATCATGCACGGTGCCCCACACCTGAGCCCCGACCTGGTGGAGCAACTCAACGGCCAGGCCCGGCACAACATCGACTGCATCCAGACCTGGATCGACCGCGGCCAGATCGCCCCCATCGACCCCAACCACCTGATGTTCAGCATCTGGGCCGCGACCCAGACCTACGCCGACTTCGATTGGCAGATCTCGGCGGTGACCGGCAAGGAGAAGCTCGATGAAGCGGATTATGAAGCGGCGGCGCAGACGATTATCCGGTTGGTGTTGAAGGGGTGTGAGGTGGATCGCTAGTTTGAGACCGCGTCGTCTTCAATCGCGAGCAGGCTCGCGATGAAGGCAACTCGGTTACGGATCAAACCCAAATGGCATCCCACAGTGGATAGTCGCCAAATCGTTTGACCAGACCAGCCCGCAGCGGATTTGCCACGACATACCGAGCCAGGACTACCAGATCTTCTTCCCGGCGCAGGGCTCGATCATGGTATCCCTGCTGCCATAAGCTACCGCTGCGGCCTGAGGATAGATTCACTGCCCGAGTGCTTAAGGATTTGGTCTTTTGCATCAACTCATTCAGCGAACTCTGCTGAAGTTCTATCAACCGATGGAAATGATCAGGCATGACCACCCACGCCAACGATTTGGCCCACTCCTTTTCCTGGGCATGCCGAAACTGATCAACAACCAATCTACCCAGGGCGAACTCCTGAAAAACAGGTCTTCGGTCGATTGTGTTGGTGGTCAGCAAATAGATTCGATTCAACTCACCGTAGCGGCCAATGCGCAAACGATGTGAAGCGGGTAAATCAGGCATTCCGTTGCCTCCTTGATAGTCAGGTCATGAAAGGCTAGATCACTGAATGCTTGATCGAAGGAGGACTTTTTAGCTGTATGTGTCTGGTCTATCGCCATCGCGAGCAAGCTCGCTCCCACAAGGGGTTCCGGTTTGTTCGCGAAATCCGGGTACACTGCAGAACCCTGTGGGAGCGAGCTTGCTCGCGATGGCGGTTGATCAATCACCACAAATTCAAGCTCCCCCCACATCCGCCCTCAACTGCACCGCCTCCACCGCCCTGACTGCCACCTGCTCATCCACATCCGAAACATCCCCACTGACACCAATCGCCCCCAACACCCTCCCATCCTGATCCCTGATCAACACCCCACCCGGTGCCGGTACAACGCTGCCCTGCCCCAGCCCATTCAAAGCCGCAAAGAACGCCGGGCGTTGCTGGGCGTCCTGGGCCAGCAGGCGTGAGCCTTTGCCCAAGGCGATGGCGCCCCAGGCCTTGCCGATGGCGATCTGTGGGCGAAGCAGGCTAGCGCCGTCTTCGCGCTGCAAGGCAATCAGGTGTCCGCCGCTGTCCAGGACCGCGACGGTCAATGGGGCCGCGCTGATTTCACGGCCTGCGGCGAGGGCTTGTCCTGCCAGGTTGACGGCGACTTTCAAGGTTAGAGCACTCATGGGGCTGTCCTTCTTTTGTGATGAGAGAGGCCTTGCGGGTGTCACTTCTCAGAAAACTGAGCACACAAATAGAGCACATAAAACTACAATTTTGTATACAATAAATTCGCACTTAGTCAATAATCGACGAAATACCACAGAATTCCCAGCCTCTGACGAATGAAACAGCCGCTTGAGAAAATGGATTGACCTGTGCCGTTAGCCATGAATACACTCTGTGAAAAGCCACTTGTATACAATTACAAAACGTAAGAGGCACAAAACCATGAGCAAAATGAGAGCAATCGAAGCCGCCGTCCTGGTGATGCGCCGTGAAGGCGTGGACACCGCCTTCGGCATCCCGGGTGCAGCGATCAACCCGCTGTACTCTGCCCTGCAAAAGGTGGGCGGCATCGATCACGTCCTCGCTCGCCACGTTGAAGGCGCCTCGCACATGGCCGAGGGCTACACCCGCACCAAAGCCGGCAACATCGGTGTGTGCATCGGCACCTCGGGCCCGGCCGGCACCGATATGGTGACCGGGCTCTACAGCGCCTCGGCCGATTCGATCCCGATCCTGTGCATCACCGGGCAAGCGCCCCGCGCTCGTATGCACAAGGAAGATTTCCAGGCTGTGGACATCACCAGCATCGTCAAGCCGGTGACCAAGTGGGCGACCACCGTGCTGGAGCCGGGCCAGGTGCCGTACGCATTCCAGAAAGCCTTCTATGAAATGCGCTCCGGCCGGCCGGGCCCGGTGCTGATCGACCTGCCGTTCGATGTGCAGATGGCCGAGATCGAATTCGACATCGACGCCTACCAACCACTGCCCCTGGCCAAACCCGCGGCCAACCGCGTGCAGATAGAGAAAGCCCTGGCGATGCTTAATCAGGCTGAGCGGCCATTGCTGGTGGCCGGCGGCGGCATCATCAATGCCGATGCCAGCGAGCTGCTGGTGGAGTTCGCCGAGCTGACCGGCATCCCAGTCATCCCGACATTGATGGGCTGGGGCACCATCCCCGACGATCACCCACTGATGGTCGGCATGGTCGGCCTGCAAACCTCCCATCGCTACGGCAACGCCACGTTGCTCAAGTCGGACCTGGTGCTGGGTATCGGCAACCGCTGGGCCAACCGTCATACCGGCTCGGTGGAGGTCTACACCGAAGGCCGCAGGTTCATTCACGTGGACATCGAGCCAACCCAGATCGGTCGCGTGTTCACGCCCGACCTGGGCATCGTTTCCGATGCTGCTTCGGCCCTGGCGGTGTTCATCGACGTGGCCCGTGAGTGGCAAGCCGCCGGTAAGTTGAAGAACCGCAGCGCCTGGCTGCAGGACTGCCAGCAACGCAAGGCCAGCCTGCAGCGCAAGACCCACTTCGACAACGTGCCGGTCAAGCCACAGCGGGTGTACGAAGAAATGAACCAGGTGTTCGGCAAGGACACCTGCTACGTCAGCACCATCGGCCTATCGCAGATCGCCGGGGCGCAGTTCCTCCATGTGTACAAGCCGCGCCACTGGATCAACTGCGGCCAGGCCGGACCGTTGGGCTGGACCATTCCGGCCGCGCTGGGGGTGGTCAAGGCCGATCCGAGCCGCCAGGTCGTGGCGTTGTCGGGTGACTATGATTTCCAGTTCATGATTGAAGAGCTGGCGGTGGGTGCGCAGTTCAAGCTGCCGTACATCCACGTCGTGGTGAACAACTCCTACCTGGGGCTGATTCGCCAGGCCCAGCGCGGGTTCGACATGGACTACTGCGTGCAGCTGTCCTTCGACAACCTCAACGCCCCGGAACTCAACGGCTATGGCGTGGACCACATTGCCGTGGCCGAAGGCCTGGGCTGCAAGGCGCTGCGGGTGTTCGAGCCGTCTGGCATCCAACCGGCGCTGCGCAAGGCCCAGGCGATGATCGAGGAATTCAAGGTGCCGGTGATTGTCGAGATCATCCTGGAGCGGGTCACCAATATCTCCATGGGCACCGAGATCAACGCCGTCAACGAGTTCGAAGACCTGGCGCTGGTGGGCAACGATGCACCGACCGCGATTTCGTTGCTCGATTGAATGCCGACGCACTCCTGTGGAGCGAGCTTGCTCGCGATGACGGCGCTACATTCAACATGGATGCAAGCAGACACACCGCTATCGCGAGCAAGCTCGCTCCCACAGGGGCCTGCCAACTATTTACAGGAGACCACCATGCCACGCTTTGCAGCCAACCTGTCCATGCTGTTCACCGAGCTGGATTTCCTCGCCCGTTTTGAAGCCGCCGCCAAGGCCGGTTTCACAGGTGTCGAATACCTGTTCCCTTACGACTACAGCTCTGCCGAACTCAAGGCGTTGCTCGACGCCAATGGCCTGACCCAGGTGCTGTTCAACCTTCCGGCCGGCGACTGGGCCAAGGGCGAACGTGGTATCGCCTGCCTACCGGACCGGGTCGAGGAGTTCCGCGCTGGTGTCGACCTGGCGATCGCCTACGCCAAAGTACTGGGCAACACCCAGGTCAACTGCCTGGCCGGGATTCGTCCGCAGAACTGCGATGCGGCCCTGGTGGAGAAAACCTTCGTCGCCAACCTGAAGTACGCCGCCGAAAAGCTGCAGGCCAAAGGCATCAAGCTGGTGATGGAAGCCATCAACACCCGCGACATCCCCGGCTTCTACCTGAACAACACCGCCCAGGCCCTGTCGATCCGCGAGCAAGTGGGCAGCGCCAACCTGTTCCTGCAGTACGACATCTACCACATGCAGATCATGGAAGGTGACCTGGCCCGGACTCTGTCGACGCACCTGAACGAGATCAACCACGTGCAACTGGCAGATAACCCAGGCCGCAACGAGCCAGGCACAGGCGAAATCAACTATCGCTTCCTGTTCGAACACCTGGACCGCATCGGCTACCAGGGTTGGGTCGGCTGCGAGTACAAGCCGCTGACCAGCACCGAAGCGGGATTGGGCTGGTTGAAAACCCATAACGCGATCTGACCCGATTTCCCCCTGTGGGAGCGAGCTTGCTCGCGATAACGGCGGTCCAGCCAACCTCTTTGTTGAAGGTAAAACCGTCATCGCGAGCAAGCTCGCTCCCACAGAAAAGCAGTTCCCCATTTGCTTGAAACAGCGATAAAAACAAGAGGATTTTCCCATGGCTAAAATCGGATTCATCGGCACCGGCATCATGGGCCACCCCATGGCCCTGAACCTGCAAAAGGCCGGGCACAGCGTGTTCCTGTCCCAGCACCACGACGCGGCTCCGGCCGATCTGCTGGCCGGCGGCGCAGTGGCGTTGGCCAACCCGAAGGAAGTGGCCCAGGAAGCCGAGTTCATCATCGTCATGGTCCCGGACACTCCGCAGGTCGACGATGTGTTGTTCCGTGCCGACGGCGTCGCGGCTGGTGTGGGGGCTGGCAAAGTGGTGATCGACATGAGTTCGATCTCCCCCACCGCCACCAAGGCGTTCGCGGCGAAGATCAATGCAAAAGGCGCGCAGTACCTCGACGCCCCGGTGTCCGGCGGTGAAGTCGGCGCCAAGGCCGCGACCCTGAGCATCATGGTCGGTGGCGACAGCGCCGCTTTCGAGCGCGCCCTGCCGCTGTTCCAGGCCATGGGCAAGAACATCACCCTGGTGGGCGGTAACGGCGACGGCCAGACCGCCAAAGTGGCGAATCAGATCATCGTCGCCCTGAACATCCAGGCCGTGGCCGAAGCCTTGTTGTTCGCCGCGAAAAACGGTGCCGACCCGGCCAAGGTCCGCGAAGCACTGATGGGCGGCTTCGCTTCGTCGAAGATCCTGGAAGTGCATGGTGAGCGCATGATCAAGGGCACCTTCGATCCGGGCTTTCGCATCAGCCTGCACCAGAAAGACCTGAACCTGGCCCTGCAAGGCGCCAAGGAACTGAACATCAACCTGCCCAACACCGCCAGCGCCCAGCAAGTGTTCAGCACCTGCGCGGCCATTGGTGGCAGCAATTGGGACCACTCGGCGTTGATCAAGGGCTTGGAGCATATGGCCAATTTTTCCATCCGCGACAAATAAGCCCTGCACTACCCCCTGTGGGAGCGAGCTTGCTCGCGATAGCGGTTTTACATTCAACAACGATGTTGACTGGGCCACCGCTATCGCGAGCAAGCTCGCTCCCACAGGGTCCGCATCAACGCTAAGAATAAAAATCGGGAGCCCGCCATGTCGGTCGATCCGCAACAATTGCTGCGCGAGCTGTTTGCCACAGCCATCGACGCGGCCCATCCGCAGCACATCCTTGAACCCTATCTGCCCAGCGACCGCAGCGGCCGGGTAATCGTTATCGGTGCCGGCAAGGCCGCCGCCGCCATGGCCCAAGTGGTCGAGCGCTGCTGGCAGGGCGAAGTCTCTGGCCTGGTGGTGACTCGCTACGGCCATGGCGCACCCTGTCAGAAAATCGAAGTGGTCGAGGCCGCTCACCCGGTGCCTGACGCCGCCGGCCTGGCCGTGGCCCGGCGGGTATTGGCAATGGTCAGCGATCTGCGCGAAGACGACCGCGTCATCTTCCTGCTGTCCGGCGGCGGTTCTGCCCTGCTCGCCTTGCCAGCCGAAGGCATCACCCTGGGTGACAAGCAATCGATCAACAAAGCCTTGCTCAAGTCCGGCGCATCCATCGGCGAGATGAATTGCGTGCGCAAGCATCTCTCGGCGATCAAGGGCGGGCGCCTGGGCAAAGCCTGCTGGCCGGCAACGGTCTATACCTACGCGATCTCCGACGTACCGGGTGACCTCGCCACGGTCATCGCCTCCGGCCCTACCGTGGCTGATCCCAGCACATCGGCCGAAGCCCTGGCGATCCTCAAGCGCTACCACATCGAGGTACCAGCCTCGGTGCGGCAGTGGTTGCAAAGCCCCGAATCGGAAACCGTCAAACCCGGCGACCCGGGCCTGGCCCACAGCCACTTCCAGCTGATCGCCCGCCCGCAGCAATCACTGGAAGCGGCAGCGGTGAAAGCCCGTCAGGCCGGTTTCAGCCCGTTGATCCTCGGCGACCTGGAAGGCGAATCCCGGGAAGTAGCGAAAGTCCACGCCGGCATCGCCCGGCAAATCGCCCACCACGGCCAGCCCCTGGCAGCGCCGTGCGTGATCCTGTCCGGTGGCGAAACCACCGTCACCGTGCGCGGCAATGGCCGTGGCGGGCGCAACGCCGAATTCCTGCTGAGCCTGACCGACAGCCTCAAGGGCCACCCCGGCATCTACGCGCTGGCTGGCGACACGGACGGCATCGACGGTTCCGAAGACAACGCCGGTGCCCTCATGACCCCGGACAGCTATCACCGCGCTATCGAACTGGGCCTGAGCGCCAGCGACGAGCTGGATAACAACAACGGGTATGGCTACTTCGCCGCGCTGGATGGGTTGATCGTCACCGAGCCGACCCGTACCAACGTCAACGACTTTCGCGCCATCCTGATCCTCGAGAACCCCAAACATGACGCCTGACAAAAAGGTCAAGATCCTCGCGACCCTCGGCCCCGCCACCCGCGGCATCGATGATATCCGTGAGCTGGTACAGGCCGGCGTGAACATCTTTCGCCTGAACTTCAGCCACGGCGAGCATGCCGACCACGCCCAACGCTACCAGTGGATTCGCGAAGTCGAGCAGCAGCTCAATTACCCGCTGGGTATCCTCATGGACCTGCAAGGCCCGAAGCTGCGGGTCGGCCGGTTCGCCAACGGTAAGGTCCTGCTGCAACGGGGCCAGGCCCTGCGCCTGGACCTGGACCCGACGCCCGGTGATCAACATCGGGTCAACCTGCCTCACCCGCAAATCATTGCGGCCCTGGAGCCCGGCATGGACCTGCTGCTGGACGACGGCAAGCTGCGCCTGCGGGTGATAGCCAAACATCGCGACGCCATCGACACCGAAGTGCTCAATGGCGGCGAACTGTCGGACCGCAAAGGGGTGAACGTGCCTCAAGCGCTGCTCGACTTGAGCCCGCTGACCGCCAAGGACCGTCGCGACTTGAGCTTCGGCCTGGCGCTAGGTGTGGACTGGGTGGCGCTGTCGTTCGTGCAGCGCCCCGAGGACATCCGCGAAGCCCGGGCGCTGATCGGCGACAAGGCGTTCCTGATGGCGAAGATCGAGAAGCCATCGGCGGTGACCCAGCTGCGGGAAATCGCCGAATTGAGCGACGCGATCATGGTCGCTCGCGGTGACTTGGGGGTCGAGGTACCCGCCGAGAGCGTGCCGCAGATCCAGAAAAACATCATCGGTACCTGTCGTGCCCTCGGCAAACCGGTGGTGGTGGCGACCCAGATGCTCGAGTCGATGCGTTTCTCCCCGGCGCCGACCCGTGCGGAAGTTACCGACGTGGCCAACGCCGTGGCCGAGGGTGCTGACGCAGTGATGCTGTCGGCGGAAACCGCCTCCGGTGATTACCCGCTCGAAGCCGTGCAGATGATGAGCAAGATCATCCGCCAGGTGGAAAACGGCCCCGATTACCAGTCGCAACTGGACGTGAGCCGGCCGAAAGCCGAAGCCACGGTGTCGGACGCCATCAGTTGCGCCATCCGCCGGATCAGCAGCATCCTGCCGGTGGCGGTGCTGGTGAACTACAGCGAATCGGGCAGCTCCAGTTTGCGAGCGGCGCGGGAACGGCCGACGGCGCCGATCCTCAACCTCACGCCGAACCTGCAAGCCGCCCGCCGCCTGACCGTGGCCTGGGGCGTGCACTCGGTGGTCAACGATCGGCTGCGCCAGGTCGATGAGGTGTGCTCCACCGCCCTGGAAATCGCCCAGGCCCAGGGCATGGCCCAGCGTGGCGATACCTTGCTGATCACGGCGGGCGTGCCGTTCGGGCAACCGGGGTCGACCAATTCGTTGCGCATTGAGACGTTGCTTTAGCGCCTGTACTGGCCCCATCGCGAGCAAGCTCGCTCCCACAGGGGGGGTGTGAACCCCGCAAATCCTGTGTGGGAGCGAGCTTGCTCGCGATGAAGTCGACTCGGTCCATCAGACATACCAACCATGCCCAACCCCCACTGCCCCGACTGGGCCAACGCCCTGCTCAACGGCTTCAGCCAGATCTTCCTCCAGCGCCATCCGCTGTGTGGTCTGCTGTGCCTGCTAGCGATTCTGTTCAGCGCCCCGGCCTTGTTCGGCGGGGCGTTGCTGGGGGGCGTGGCCGGGTTGCTCACGGCCCAGCGGCGCGGTTACGCCAAGGCGGATCGGCAGGCTGGGCTGTTCAGCTACAACGGCATCCTGCTGGGGTTGCTGTTGAGCCTTGCCCTGCCCTGGTCAGCGTTATTGCCGCCGTTGATCATCGCCTGCGCGGGTCTCAGCGCGATGCTGACCCAGCAATGGCTCAAGCGCACCCGTGGCCCGCGATGCCTGTCGGCCTACACCGCCCCCTTCGTCGGGTTGGGCTGGTTGCTGTTGAGTTTCACCGCGCCACAATCCACGCCCACGTCGATAGAAATGACCATGCCCAACCTGCTGGCCGCGCATCTGAGCGGACTGGGCCAGGTCATGTTTCTCGGCCAGCCGGTGGCCGGAGCGCTGATCGCTACGGGCTTGCTGATCGCCAACCGGCGCGCCCTCGGCTGGGCCCTGTTCGGTTCGGCCGCAGGTCTTGCATTTACCTTGTTACATCACGACACCGCGCAAGCCCTGTCGGGATTGGGCGGCTACAACCCGGCCCTGGTGGCCCTGGCCTTGAGCCAACAGCGACGCCAGCCATGGCTGCCGCTGGCCGGTGTACTTCTGGCACTGCTGCTGGCCCCCGGCTTTACCGCCCTGGGCCTGGCACCGTTGACTGCACCGTTCATCCTCGCCTGCTGGCTGATCCAGGCCACCGGTCGCGCGTGGCACCAAGCCAGCCTCGACGCTGCGCCTTGCGCTCTGCGGGGCAATCACCCTAGGCTTCGCTGATTCTGATTCAGGCGACGGTTATGGACAGCAGCAACAATTGGCGTGAACGGCTCTACGTCATGATTTTCCAGAGCGACACGGTGGCCGGCCGGCGCTTTGACAGCGCCCTGTTGTTGATCATCCTCGCCAGCCTTGTGATCGTGATGCTCGACAGCATCGACAGCGTGCACAAAAACTACGCGCCCCTGCTGGCCGCCATTGAATGGGGTTTCACTTTCATCTTCATCGTCGAGTACGGCCTGCGCCTGTACTGCTCGCCCAAGCCCCTGCGCTATGCCTTCAGCTTCTACGGCCTGGTGGATCTGCTGGCGATCGTGCCGGGCATCCTGGCGTTGTATTACAGCGACGCCCAGTACCTGCTGATCATTCGAATCATCCGTATGCTGCGGATTTTCCGGGTGCTCAAGCTCAGCCCCTACCTCAAGCAGGCCAACTACCTGTTGGCGGCGCTACGGGGCAGCAAGCAGAAAATCATCGTGTTCCTGGTCAGCGTCTCGACCCTGGTGACGGTATTCGGCACGCTGATGTATGTCATCGAAGGCCCTGGCAATGGCTTCACCAGCATCCCCAAGGGCATCTATTGGGCTATCGTGACACTGACCACGGTGGGCTTCGGCGACATCGTGCCCAAGACACCACTGGGCCAAGTGGTGTCGTCGCTGGTGATGATCACCGGTTACTCGATCATCGCCGTACCAACGGGGATCTTTACCGCCGAACTGGCCACGGCCATGCGCGGTGATCAGCTCAAGCACGATTGCCCGGTGTGCAGTAAGAACAACCACGAGCAGGGCGCCGCTTTTTGCTCCCGTTGCGGGAACGCGCTGTTTAAAAAATTGGAATAAGCAAAGTTCTTTTTGATGCTTGAAGGTCTATAGGCTTGCAGCTAGTGTGCCGGCTAATTGCCCGAACCCCCGTTCAAATAAAAGGAATTGGTAAGTGAAGAACTTCTTTGGCGCCTCACTTCTCGCCGTCGGCCTGACCTTCGGCAGCCTGGCCCACGCCGCCCCGACCCTGCTTAACGTTTCCTATGACGTGATGCGCGACTTCTACAAGGACTACAACGCAGCCTTCCAGAAACACTGGCAGGCCGAGCACAACGAAAACATCACCGTGCAGATGTCCTTTGGCGGTTCCAGCAAGCAGGCACGCTCGGTGATCGACGGGTTGCCGGCGGATGTCATCACCATGAACATGGCCACCGATATCAACGCCCTGGCGGATAACGGCAAACTGGTGCCCGAGAACTGGGTCACCCGCCTGCCGAACAACAGCGCCCCGTTCACCTCGGCCACCGTATTTATCGTACGCAAGGGCAACCCCAAGGCGTTGAAAGACTGGCCCGACCTGCTCAAGGACGGCGTGCAAGTGATCGTGCCCAACCCGAAAACCTCCGGTAACGGCCGCTACACCTACCTGTCGGCCTGGGGTTATGTGCTGAAGAACGGTGGCGATGAAAGCAAAGCCAAGGCCTTCGTCGGCAAACTGTTCAAGCAGGCTCCGGTACTGGACACCGGTGGCCGTGCCGCGACGACGACCTTCATGACCAACCAGATCGGCGATGTGCTGGTGACCTTTGAAAACGAAGCCGAGATGATCGCCCGCGAGTTCGGTCGCGATCAGTTCGAAGTGATCTACCCGAGCGTTTCCGCCGAAGCCGAGCCCCCGGTGAGCGTGGTCGACAAAGTGGTCGAGAAAAAAGGCTCCCGCGAAGCCGCCGAGGCCTACCTCAAATACCTGTGGTCGCCTGAAGGCCAGGAGATCGCCGCCGCCAACTACCTGCGCCCACGGGACCCGGCGGTGCTGGCCAAATACACCGACCGCTTCCCGAAAGTGGACTTCCTGTCGGTGGAAAAAACCTTTGGCGACTGGCGCACGGTGCAGAAGACTCACTTCAATGATGGTGGGATTTTCGACCAGATCTACAGCGGGCAGTAACGTCCCCTCCACATTGATCGTTCCTACGCTTCGCGTGGGAACGTATCCAATGGCGCTCTGCGTCAAAAAAGGACGCGCAGCGTCCCGGGCGGCATTCCCACGCAGAGCGAGGGAACGATCAGGCCTGTTTCATCATCAATAGAAAGCATGTCCGATATCAGTCACAAAGCCTGTTCCTGAGCCCCACAACTCTTTAGCCTCACGCCATCCTTTCAAGCTACTGACGAGATAGCCATGAGTGCCCATCCCTCCTCCGTGCCCGCCGGTACAAGCCTGACCCGCGGCATGGTCCTGTTGTTCGCCTTTTGCTGCGGGGCCATCGTCGCCAACATCTACTACGCCCAACCGATCATCGAACTGATCGCGCCGGATGTCGGTTTGAGCAGCACTATGGCCAGCCTGATCGTCTCGTTGACCCAGATCGGCTATGCCCTGGGCCTGTTTTTCCTGGTGCCGCTGGGCGATCTGCTGGAGAACCGCCGCCTGATGATCCTCACCACCGTGGTGGCCATTGCCAGCCTGTTGGGCGCCGCGTTTACCGATCAACCGAACGTATTCCTGCTGGTTTCGTTGCTGGTGGGCTTCAGTTCAGTGTCGGTGCAGGTCCTGATTCCCCTGGCGGCGCACCTGGCGCCGGAAGAGTCCCGAGGACGGGTCGTGGGTGGGATCATGGGCGGCCTGCTGCTGGGCATCCTGTTGGCGCGGCCGGTCTCCAGCGTAGTGGCCGACCACTTCGGCTGGCGGGCGATGTTCATGATTGCCGCCGTACTGATGGCGGCGATCAGCATCGTGCTGGCGTTGACCGTGCCCAAGCGTCAGCCCGATCACAGCGCCTCCTATGGTCAACTGCTGGGCTCGCTGGGCACCTTGCTACGCCAGCAGCCACTGTTGCGGCAACGGGCGTTTTACCAAGCCGGCATGTTCGCCACATTCAGCCTGTTCTGGACCGCCGTGCCGCTGGAGCTGTCACGCAACCATGGCCTGTCCCAGACTGAAATCGCCCTGTTCGCCCTGGTCGGAGCCATCGGCGCCATTGCCGCGCCCATCGCCGGTCGCCTGGCGGACGCCGGCCACACCCGTATCGCCTCGCTGCTGGCGATGCTGTTCGCCAGCCTGAGCTTCCTGCCGGCGTTCATCCATCCGCTCTACAGCGTCATTGGCCTGGCGGTGACCGGCGTGGTCCTGGATTTCTGCGTGCAAATGAACATGGTCCTGGGCCAACGCACCATCTATGCCCTCGATGCCAAGAGCCGCAGTCGGCTGAACGCGCTGTACATGACCAGCATCTTCATTGGTGGTGCGTTCGGCTCATCGATTGCCAGCGCGGTGTACGAACACGGCGGCTGGTTGTGGGTGGTGATCATCGGCAGTGCCTTCCCGCTACTGGCCTTGCTGCGCTTTTTGAGTGCCTCGCAGAAGCCGTCCCTGGCAACGGCCTGACCCCACCCATAAAAAAATGCCCGGGCGCTCATGGCGCCCGGGCATTTTTTCGTGGAACGATCAAATCCGCACGTTGCCTCGCGGCCCGGCGATCGCCCAGATGATCAGGCCCAGCACCGGCAACAGGATAATCAGCAGCACCCACAGGATTTTCATCCCGGTTTCCGCGCCGCTCTTGAGTACGTTGATGATCGCCCAGATATCGAGCGCCAGGATAATCAGGCCGATCAGGCCGTTGAAGGTGGAACCCATGGTGTCGCTCCCAAATGGTGGTAGGCACACTTAGGATAGCGGGCCCCTGGCGAGGGTTCCGTATTATTGCTTCAGATGTGAACCGCGACCTTGAGGGCTTCCAGGGCCGGCGCAGCGGCAATGCCAACTTCAGCACACAGCTCCAGCACGCGCGGCACATCGTTGCCGTACACCAGCACCATCTGCAATTCATCGTCGAGCAACTGGCTGAAGTTCATCAGCATATAACCGCCGTTTTCCTTGTTCAGGCTGCTCATCTGGATCTGGATGCGGTTGAGCGCCGTGAGGGCTTCGGTTTTCGCCAGTTGCTTGGGCTTGAGATTGAACGCCACGTCGGGGCCGAACGAGGCGACAATCTGTTCGAACAGCTCCACGTAGGTATCGGCCTGGAACAGCACGGTGTCCGGCAGGCTGCCTACCACCACCCATTCGCCCAGGGGAATAGGGAAAGTGTCGTCGTAGTTGATATCCGGGTTGGTCGCCAGAAAGGCCGCCGGATCGGCATAGGCCTGGGCCGCTTCGTCGGCGATTTTCGCAATGTCCGCATCGCCCAGGCAGCCGGAGCTGATTTTGCTGATGAGTTCGATGAGGGCGACTTTCATGGTGAGGTGGATCCTGTGGATAGGGTTTTGAGGGCGCGCAGGATAGCGCATCACATTGCCCGAGTCAGGCTCATGTGGCGAAGGGATTTATCCCCTCGCCACAAGAGCAATGTCACTCCAGAGTCACGGCCCTGAAGGAGGATCAGCCCAACAACTTTTCCAATTGCGCCGTGGTATCCACCGCGCCCATGGTCTTGGCCGCATCCAGGGCCGAGACGCCGTTGGCATCCTTGGCTTTCGGATCGGCGCCTTTGCTGATCAGGTAATCGACGATTGCCACGCGATTGAACATCGCCGCCATCATCAATGCGGTACGGCCATCGAAGGAGGAGCCTTCCACCTGCGCACCGCCCTCCACCAACGCCGTGACCACTGCCAGGTCACCCTTGAAGGCCGCGCCGGCAATCGGGCTCTGGCCATTGTCGTTGCGCACTTCCGGATCGGCCTTGTGTTCCAGCAGCACTTTCACGGTTTCCACATGCCCGTGGTACGCAGCCAGCATCAGCAAAGTGTCGCCCTTGTGGTTACGCAGGTTGGGCGGCAGGCCTTTGCTCAGCAAGGCCGCCATCATCGCGGCGTCACCCTGGCGTGCGACATTGAACACCTGCTCGGCAAACTCCGCAGCCTCTTCCGGGGTCATCTGACGGCTTGTATCGGACATGGGAAACTCCACTCAAGTCTTTGCAAAGCCGCTAGTTTCCCGAGGGACTCGAGACCTGTCATCCCTTTTTTCTCTGCCGCCTCCATAGCCAGAATCAATAGCGATACTGCCCACCCTGAATCTGCGTCGCCAGTTGCCGGTCTACCCGCACGTAGGTCTGGCTGCCCGGGAGCCAGGCGTAGACCGGCTCATCATCGGCAACGCAAGGGTCGAAGGCTTCGGCCTTGAGGCGGGTTTTCTGGTATTTGAAGGTGCCGGTGGTGTCCATTTTCACTTTAATGCGCAGGAACAATGGCACCGCATAGGCCGGCAGCTTGCACTGCAGGAATTGCAACAGCTCACTGAAATCCAGCACCGCCAGGGATTCCGCCGGGGTGATCGCCGCCATGCCGGCGCGGCCATTGGTGCCATTGATCTCCACGCCATAGGCCACCGCCTCGGCCACCTGCGGGTGTTGCAGCAAAACGTTTTCGACTTCCGTGGTGGAGACGTTTTCGCCTTTCCAGCGGTAGGTATCGCCGAGGCGATCGACGAACTGCCCATGGCCAAAACCAATGTTGCGCAGCAGATCACCGGTGTTGAAGTAGCGGTCACCGGGAACGAAGACGTCCCGGTAGATGGTCTTTTCGGTCTTGGCTGGATCGGTGTAGCCGTCCAGCGGCGCCTTGTCGTCGATCCGCGCCAACAGCAGGCCCGGTTCGCCCCTGGGGACTTTCTGCATGCGACCTTGCAGGTTGCGTAACGGCACGCCGCTGTCATGGTCGTAGCGCACCAGTTCCCAGCCCATCAGGGAAAACCCGACGGTGTTGTCGAAATTCAGCACATTGGTGAAGCCAATATTGCCGTCGCTGGCCGCATACAGCTCGCAGATATGCTCGATGCCAAAACGCGTCTTGAAGGTCGACCAGGCTCCGGGGCGCAGGCCGTTGCCGATCATCTTCTTCACACTGTGGTGGCGGTCTTCGCCGGTGGACGGCTGGTCGATCAGGTAACGGCACAACTCACCGACATAACCCAGCGTGGTCGCCCGGTAACGGCGCACATCGTTCCAGAATTGACTGGCGCTGAACTTGCGCCGCAGCGCAAACCCCGAGGCGCCACAGATCGCCGCCCCCCAGCACACGCACAGGCCCGTGGCGTGGTACAGCGGCAGGGTGCAATACAAGATGTCATCGGGCTGCATGTCCAAGGCGATCAGGCCGAAACTGGTGGAGGTGCGCATCCAGCGTCCATGGCGAAAGACCCCGGCCTTGGGCAACCCGGTAGTGCCCGAGGTGTAGAGGTACAAGCATGGATCGTCGAAGAAGACGTGCTGGCTGCTGGTCGGGTTATCGCCTGGGTACCCTTCACTGCGACCGAGCAGGTCGATAAAACCGGACGGAACATCGGCGCTGTCTTGATCCGCCACCCACCAGGTACGAGCATTCGGCAATGCGGTTCGTCCGCGCACGTCGTTGAAGGCGGCGACCCGTTCATCCCCGACCACCACCGCGACCGGCGCCACCAGCGCCAGGCTGTGCACCAGCGCATCGCCCGTTTGCGAGGTGTTGATCATGGCACTGACCGCGCCGACCTTCGCCACCGCCAGCACGGCGATCAACAGCTGGGGCCGGTTCTCGATGAAAATCGCCACGCAGTCGCCCTTGCCGATGCCCTGGGCCAGCAAGTAGTGGGCAATACGATTGGCTTGCTCGTTGACCTGTGCATAACTCCACACCGCGTCGCCGAACAGCAACGCCGGACCCTGTGGATTACGTAGCGTGGCCTGTTCGAAACACCAGCCCAGGCCACAGGGCTGGGTCGGGTCCTGGACGTTGGCCAGTTTCATGCCTTTGATGATCCGCGCAACGGCTCTGGCAATGGCGGGCAACTTGCGCAGCATCATGCCCCAGGTAATAGCGTCGCTGGGTGTACGACTCATGGTGATCTTCCCCGGTCGACCTCGTGGGTCTCGGTTCTTGTTATCGGGCTGTAGTGATTCCGGATCGAAAGTACGCCAGCGATTCCGGCGCTGTACATGCGGTTTTTGCAATGTTTTGTATCCGCGGCCCAGGACAGGCGAAGGGTGAGCGCTACAAACTCAATTGGTTCCAAAAAAGATTGGAGAACCACGCAAAATGCAGGATGCACGATGGCCATTCATGCAAGATGCACGAAAGCAAAAAATCAGAAAATGATCAACTTATTGTTTTTAAAGGGTTTTTTATGCAGCACAAGGATGGCACAGACACTGCAACTACCCCTCCACGGTTTGCCATCAAAACCATGGAGCAGTCAAATTATGAATATGATTCAAGAAAAATTTTCGTCCCTGTTTTCCAACTACGAAGTGACTACACAGGCTCGCCCGGACGGCGGCATTCTGCTGACATTGCGCAATAGCGAAGGCAAACAGTTGAAGCGCTCGATTTCCTATGCGCAATTGCATGCCGGTGACCAATTGTCCTGGGTGATCAGCGCCATTCGTCGTGACTTGGCGGAACAGGCCAGTGAGCTGCCGCAGATCACCCTGCTGCAGAGCCAGCATCGCTTCGCTTTGCCGACCTATCACAGCGCTTGATCTTCCTGTGGGAGCGGGCTTGCTCGCGAAGACGGCTGTACATTCAATAAAGAAGTTGAATGACACACCGCCTTCACGGCCAAGCCCGCTCCTACAATCCATGACCCGATTCGTTTTGTCGCCTGATGGCGTCAAAACGCTGAAGGGTCGATCCGCGCAAAACTGTTCACAGTGACATGCCCTGCCAGTTCCCCCCCTTCCCGTGCTAACCCGCACGTCGCCATGCCTGCATCGCGGGCCGCGTCCAGTTCCTGGACGATGTCGGACAGAAACAGAATCTCCCCCGGCGCGACACCCACCGCCGCGCTGATGCGCTGGTAGGACTGCACGTCCCGCTTGGGGCCCGACGTAGTGTCGAAATAGCCGCTGAACAACGGCGACAGGTCACCGGCCTCGGAGCAACCGAAAATCAGCTTCTGCGCCTGGATCGAGCCGGAGGAATACACGAACAGTTGCAAACCCTCCTGGTGCCACTGCTTGAGCGCCTGCACCGCGTCCGGGTAAACGTGGCCTTTCAATTGTCCAGCCTGGTACCCCTGCTCCCAGACCATGCCCTGCAACGCCTTGAGCGGCGTAGCCTTGCGGTCTTCGGCGATCCAGCCCAACAGGATCTCGATGATGCGCTCGACGTCAGCCCCCGGTTCAGCGCTGTCCTGGCGCACAGCGGCCAGTTGTTCAGCCACGTCGGCACGCGCGGCATTTTGCCGGACGAAATCCGGCAAATGCCTGGCGGCATAGGGAAACAGCACATCGAACACAAAACTCACCGCGCTGGTGGTGCCTTCGATGTCGGTGAGGATGGCTTTGATTGGCACAGGCTCAGTCCTCCAGGCGTGGGAAGCGGCTGGCGATGTCGTCGCCGGTGAACTTCGCGACCCAGCCTTCCGGGTTGTTGAACAGGCGGATGGCCACGAAATGCGGATGCTCGCCCATGTCGAACCAGTGTGGCGTACCGGCGGGCACCGAGATCAGGTCGTTCTTTTCGCACAACACGGCATAGACGTAATCATCGATGTGCAGGGTAAACAAGCCACGACCGGCGACGAAAAATCGTACTTCGTCTTCGCCATGGCGGTGCTCATCGAGGAACTTGGCCCGCAGCTCGGCTTTTTGCGGGTGATCGCTATTGAGGCTGATGACATCGACCGTGACGTAGCCACGCTCAGTCATCAGGCGGTCGATCTGGGCCCGATAGGCAGCGATGACTTCGTCCTGGCTGGCGCCAGGCTGGATTTTGCTCGCCGCTTCCCAACGGTCGAAACGCACGCCTTTTTCAGCCAGGGTCGAGGCGATGTCTTCGAAATGGGTCAGCACCTTGTTCGGGATATCAGGGCTTGAGACGTGGTAGACGGATAGGCTGCTCATGGCTATGGCTCCAGCAGATTAACGGTTCAGGAGGGTGCGGGTCTTGAGCTCGCACTCGAACAGGAACTCGAACGCTTCGATCTGGCGCAGGGCATCGCTCATGCCCGCCCCCCAGGTGTACAGGCCATGGCCACGAATAAGGTAGCCGACGCAATCGGGATGCGCCTCGAGCCAGGGCTGGACCTTGGCGGCCAGGCGCGCGATGTCCTGGTCGTTGTCGAAAATCGGCACGCGAACCTGGGATTCGTGAGTCGAAATACCACTGAAGGCCTTTTGCAGTTCGTAGTCTTCGAAGTCGATGAAGGCTTCGGCGGTCAGGCGCGACAACACCGTGGCATTCACCGAATGGGTATGCAACACAGCACCGATCTGCGGCCGCCAGCGATACAACTGGGTGTGCAGCAAGGTTTCGGCGGAGGGTTTCTTGCCTGGCTCCAGGCTGTTGCCGTCCAGGTCGGTGGCCAGCACATCGTCGAGCCCCAGTTGTCCCTTGTGCTTGCCGGACACGGTCAGCAGGGCTTGGTCAGGGGCAAGCCGGGTCGAATAGTTGCTGCTGGTAGCCGGGGACCAGCCGCGGCCATACAAAAAACGCCCGGCGTCGATGATTTCCCGGGCGAGCTGTTCACGGGTAAGGCTCATGGCCTGTCCTCTTGCATACGTGTGGCAATGATAACGGCTGCAGCGAAGGCTGCGACGCTGGCGATGCTGAAAGTCCAAGTGGCGCCCAGGGCATTCCAGCTGTAGCCGGAGTACAACGCGCCCAAGGCCCCGCCCGTGCCGGCCAGCGCCGCGTACAGCGCCTGGCCCTGGCCTTGCTGGCGTGGGCCGAAGCTACGTTGCACGAAATGAATGGCAGCGGCGTGAAAGCTGCCGAAGGTCGCCGCGTGCAGCACCTGGGCAAACAGCAGCACCCAGAGAAACTCGGCCAGTGATCCCAGCAGCAGCCAGCGCAACGCCGCCAGCAGGAAACTCGCCAGCAGGACCCGGCGCACGGAAAACCGCGCCAGGATCCGGCTCATCAACAGGAAGATCAACACTTCCGCCACTACCCCGACGGCCCAGAGCAGGCCGATCAGCCCGCGGCTGTAGCCCAGGTGCTCAAGGTGCAGCGTCAGAAATGTGTAATACGGTCCATGACTCACCTGCATCAAGCCCACGCAGGTGTAGAACGCCAGCACGCCCGGGTTGCGCAGTTGCCGCAAAAAGCCCTCCCCCGCCACTCGTGGCCCTTGCACCGGCTGGGCGTTGGGCACCCAGAAACTGGCGAACACGATGCCGGCCATGATCAGCACCAAGGCCTGTGGATAAATGTCCAGGCTCAGCCATTCGAACAGTCGCCCCAGCAGCACCACGGTGATGATGAAGCCGATGGAACCCCACAGGCGGATCTGACTGTAGCGCGACGCCTGTCCGCTCAAGTGGGCCAGGGTGATGACTTCGAATTGCGGCAGCACCGCGTGCCAGAAGAACGCGTGCAGCGCCATGACCATCGCCAGCCAGGCATAGCTTTTATCGATGAAAATCAACGAGAAGGTCAGCAACGTACAGATCGCGCCAAAACGCACGATGGCCAGGCGCCGGCCGGTGTAATCCCCCAGCCAGCCCCAGATGTTCGGCGCCACGCAACGCATCAGCATGGGGATCGCCACCAGCTCGCCGATGCGCGCCGCGTTGAACCCCAGGTGGTCGAAATACAATGCCAGGAACGGCGCCGTCGAACCGAGCAGGGCGAAATAGAACAGATAGAAACTGGAGAGCCGCCAGTACGGCAGTGCCGCCATGCTCGTCAGGCCACGGCGGTCGGCAGGCCAACCATCAAAGCTGCCCCAGCACCGGAGTGCTGACCCGAACGTCGGCGTTCTGGCCGCGATGACGCAGCAGGTGATCCATCAGCACGATCGCCATCATCGCCTCGGCGATGGGCGTGGCACGGATGCCAACGCACGGATCGTGACGGCCCTTGGTGATGACGTCCACCGGATTGCCATGGATGTCGATGGAGCGGCCCGGCGTGGTGATGCTGGACGTCGGCTTCAAGGCCAGGTGCGCGACAATCGGCTGGCCCGAGGAAATGCCACCGAGGATGCCGCCGGCGTTGTTGCTGAGGAAACCTTGCGGGGTCAGTTCGTCCCGGTGTTCGGTACCACGCTGGGCGACACAGGCGAAGCCGGCGCCGATCTCCACGCCTTTCACGGCGTTGATGCTCATCAGCGCATGGGCCAGCTCAGCGTCGAGGCGGTCGAAGATCGGCTCGCCAAGGCCCGGCATCACACCTTCGGCCACCACGGTGATCTTCGCGCCGACCGAATCCTGGTCCCGGCGCAGTTGGTCCATGTAGGCCTCAAGTTCCGGCACCTTGTCCGGGTCGGGGCAGAAGAAAGCGTTCTGCTCTACCGAATCCCAGGTCTTGAACGGGATTTCGATAGGGCCCAACTGGCTCATGTAGCCGCGAATAACGATGCCCTGGCTGGCCAGGTATTTCTTGGCAATCGCCCCGGCCGCCACACGCATGGCGGTTTCCCGGGCCGAACTGCGGCCGCCGCCACGGTAGTCGCGCTCGCCGTACTTGTGATGGTAGGTGTAGTCGGCGTGGGCCGGGCGGAACAAGTCCTTGATGGCCGAGTAGTCCTTGGACTTCTGGTCGGTGTTGCGGATCAACAGCCCGATGGCGCAGCCAGTGGTTCGCCCTTCGAACACACCGGAGAGGATTTCGACTTCATCGGCTTCCTGGCGCTGGGTGGTGTGGCGGCTGGTGCCGGGCTTGCGGCGGTCCAGGTCACGTTGCAGATCGTCCAGGGAAATGTCCAGGCCCGGCGGGCAGCCGTCGACAATGGCGACCAACGCCGGGCCATGGCTTTCGCCCGCGGTGGTAACGGTGAACAGCTTGCCGTAGGTATTGCCGGACATGCAGGGTGCTCCGTGAAATCGCTGAGAGACTCAACCTTGGATTCGTAAAGGCCGCCAGTATACGCAGGGTCCCCGAGTAGTTCATCCTCGAACCTTATCGGTGCCCGCCAGTCCAACCGGCACCTTCGTAACTAATGGCGTGATGATGTTAAGAGTGCTTGCCTTGAGCCTTACCCTGTTCACCGGCCTGCTTCCCGGCTTGGCCCAGGCCACCGTCCTGCAACGTCCCATCAGCCTTGTCACCGACAGCGGTGAACTTTTCGGCTCGTTGTTGCTGCCCAAATCCGACACACCCGTGCCAGTTGTCCTGATCATTTCCGGGTCCGGTCCTACGGATCGCGACGGAAACAACCCCGACGGCGGGCGCAACGACAGCCTCAAGCGCCTGGCCTGGGTGCTGGCCAAACACAACATCGCCAGCGTGCGCTATGACAAACGCGGGGTGGCGGCCAGCCTCGCGGCGACACCGGACGAACGCAACCTCAGCGTCGAAGCCTACGTGGCCGATGCCGTGGCCTGGAGCCGCAAGCTCGCCGCCGACCCGCGGCTGGGTCCATTGGTTATCCTGGGTCACAGCGAAGGCGCATTGATCGCCAGCCTCGCCGCCCCCCAGGCCAACGCTGCGGCGGTGATTTCGCTGTCCGGCAGCGCGCGGCCTATCGACCAGGTCCTGCGTCAACAGTTGAGCAGCCGCCTGCCAGCGCCGCTGATGTTGCGCAGCAACGAACTGCTCGACAGCCTCAAGGCCGGTCGACTCGACGAGAACGTGCCGCCACAACTGCAAGTGATTTTCCGCCCCAGCGTGCAGCCCTACCTGATCTCGCTGTTCCGCCAGGACCCGGCCCAAGCCTTTGCGGCCCTGAAGATGCCAGCCTTGATCATCCAGGGCAGCCATGACATCCAGGTCAGCGTCGACGACGCCAGGCAGTTGAAAGCAGCCAAGCCTGACGCCGAGCTGGCGTTGATCGAGGGCATGAACCATGTGATGCGCATCGTGCCCAACGACGTGAAACGGCAATTGGCCTCCTACAAGGATCCCAACCTGCCCCTGGCGGCCGAGCTCGGCGCACATATCTTGAGTTTTATTGACTCGTTACCCTCGCGTTAAGCGGTTTTAACCCTCCAGTCCTGGCAAAAACGGCCGATAAGTCGGTGTCGGACAGCGCATTGGCTGCCGAGGAGCCGGCCTGGACAGGATTTTGCCGATATGACTGACACTGAAACTTCACCCGACACTGCCGCCGAAACGCCCGCCGCTCCAGCCGCGGAGCTACCTTGGGCAGATGTACAAGCCGAGCACCACAAGATGCTCCGGCTGGCGCCGCTCAAGACCGACCGGGCCACCGGTGTGCGACCGCTGCGGTTTGTCGAGTTCAGCTACGCCGAGCGCCACAGCAAAGAGCGCAGCTTGCTGCGCATGAGCATTCAGTTGCCAGGCCAGCGGGTGCGCAAGGAACAGAATCACCTGGACGTCTGGGCCGATCACGTCGAAAAACGCCTGTTTTTTTCCCCGGACAGCCTGCAAGTCGAACCGATGAACCGTGGCATCGGTCGTTTCCTGGCCGCCCAGGGCATCACCTGGGCCAAGAAGCGCTGGTCGGGATACCGGGTAGACGGCAGCGACCTGAACAACAAGGACGCGCTGAACGAAGACACCCGCCTGCGTCGCGACCACTTCATGAAGGCCCATGGCTTCGAGGTGGTCTACGCCGACGCCCAGCACCTCAAAGGCAGCGTCAAGCCCACCCACGTTGGCGATCTGCTGGGGGACTGGAACACCGAAAAGCTGCAGTTCGTGGAAATCCTCGAAGCCGCGCAGATGCTGCAACAAGCCGAGCAGAACCTGGCGGAACAGGAAGTCAAACTCAAGAAACAGGAAGAAAAGGTCACCAAGTTCAAGCGCGAAGACGCCGGCCTGCGCTTCACCATCACCTGCCTGGTGGCGTTTGCCATGTTCCAGGCGGGATTGCTGATCTGGATTGCGACGCGGCACTAAACTCAACAGCGCAAAATACCCCTGTGGGAGCGAGCTTGCTCGCGATAACGGTGGGTCAGTCAATTTCAATACTGCTGACCCGCCGCCATCGCGAGCAAGCTCGCTCCCACAGGTTGCATGTCCAGGTTAACGGGCACTGAGGCGCGCCCGCCATCAATCGGATCAAACCCGCGAAGCAAACACCCCCTGGTACTGCCGGCACTGCTCGGCACTGAGCATGAACACTCCATGCCCGCCGCGTTCGAAGTCCAGCCAGGCGAAATCGACTTCCGGGTACAGCGCCTCGACGTGAACCTGGCTGTTACCCACCTCGACAATCAACAGGCCCTTCTCGGTCAGATGATCGGCTGCTTCGGCCAGCATCCGGCGGACCAGGTTCAAGCCGTCATCGCCACAGGCCAGACCCAGCTCCGGCTCATGTTGGTATTCCTGCGGCATGTCGGCGAAATCCTCCGCGTCGACATAGGGCGGGTTCGACACGATCAGGTCGAAACGTTGCCCCGGCAGCCCCTCGAAACCATCGCCCTGCACGGTAAACACGCGCTCATCGACACCGTGACGCTCGATGTTCTGGTTGGCCACCTCCAGCGCTTCGAACGACAGGTCGGCCAGCACCACTTCGGCATGGGGGAATTCAAAAGCACAGGCAATGCCGATGCAGCCGGAACCGGTGCAGAGGTCGAGAATCCGCGCAGGTTCCTGGCCCAGCCAAGGTTCGAAACGCTTTTCGATCAACTCACCAATGGGCGAACGGGGAATGAGCACGCGCTGGTCGACAATGAAGGACATCCCGCAGAACCAGGCTTCACCCAGCAGGTAAGCCGCCGGAATGCGCTCTGCGATACGCCGGCGCAGCAAACGCTGCACGTGCACCAGCTCTTCGTCTTCCAGGCGGCAATCGAGGTAGCTATCGGCAATTTCCCAGGGCAGATGCAACGCGCCCAACACCAGTTGCCGGGCTTCATCCCACGCATTGTCGGTGCCATGGCCAAAAAACAGATCCTCCCCGTGGAAACGGCTGACGGCCCAACGGATATGGTCGCGCAGGGTACGAAGGCGGGAAGTGATCACGGCGGCAAACTCCAGAAAAATCGACGGGCGAGTCTACCAGCCAAACGCGGCAGCGCCCAAACCCTGCTCAAGGACGAAAGAAAAACACCGGCGCAAACGTAGGATTTATCCATTTTTTGCCCCATCCATTGAACAAGACGAGCATCTTGACAAGGCTGTAGGCCAGCAACGACGGCCCTTGTGATGGAAGCGATTCACAGAACCGCTCAGCCAGAGGACAATGTCGCAAAAGCCCCACTCGAAGGAGCCCCAGAATGTCCGTTCCAAAAACGATGTTTCAACTCAGCGGCCGTGGTTACGCGGCGGCCAACCTGAGTCAAGCGACACTGATCATCATCGATGCCCAGAAAGAATACCTCGCCGGCCCCCTGGCCTTGAGTGGCATGGATGCAGCGGTCGCGAACATCAAGCAATTGCTCGGCGCGGCCCGTGCCGCCAACCGTCCGATCGTGCATGTGCGCCACCTGGGCACCCACGGCGGGCTGTTCGATCCGCAGGGCGAACGCGGGGAATTCATTCCGGGCCTTGAGCCCCAGGGCGACGAAACCGTGATCGAAAAGCTGCTGCCCAGCGCGTTCCATGGCACCGAGTTGAAAAAACGCCTGGAAGACCTCGGCCCCCTGGACTTGATCGTCTGCGGGTTCATGAGCCACTCCAGCGTCAGCACCACTGTGCGCGCCGCCAAGAACCTGGGCTTTCGTTGCACCCTGGTGGAAGACGCCTGCGCCACCCGTGACCTGCCATACAAGGGCGGCGTACTCAGCGCCGAGCACGTTCAGCAGACCGAAATGGCGATCATGGCGGACAACTTCGCCACCCTGGCCCTGACCCGCGACTTCACCTGATTCTCCGTGATGAGCGGCCGTTCCCGCCGCTCATCCGCAAAAGCCTCTCATTTGCCGCAATTGCCCTGGTGTCCTGTATCACAAATACTGTTCCTTTTTGACGGCGTCTGTTTTCGTCATGCTGCGTTGCCGCTCCTCGCCATAGCGGGCCATGACTCGTCGTGGCGTCTTGCCTGACGACAACAGCCACTCGTCAAAAAAGGAACGTATTTGCGAAACAGGACACTACTGTCAGGAACAACCCGAACATCTTCCGGTCGAAGGGCCGATACCCATTGAGGAAGGTCGGAATGAAGTTATCCGATGGTTTTGACGCACGTCGCTTACGGCCCAAAGGCCCTAGCAACTGGCGGTTTCGTTTCGGCGCTGCGATCGCCGCGCTCCTGGCCACGCTCGGTGTACTGCTGGCCATGGCCGGTGCCGCCAGCCTGCTGGGGCGCCCGCCCGCACTGGGCGAGTTGAACGCCACCCCGCTGGGTTCGGCAATCATTCTGGCAGTCGGTCTTTTCGTATTGCTGTTGGGCGTCTGGCTCTGGCGCCGCTGCCGCCGCCGCGCTCGCCAATCCCTGGAGCTGGCCATGGCTCCGCATCTGATGAAAAAGCACGACTGACCCGCCATCCGACGTTTTGTCGCGCCTGATCCCCTCGGAGTTGGGTAAACTGGCCGGCCTTCGCGGAGGCTGACATGCAAGACGACGACTTTTCCCTGTTCAAAAGTGCGATCCAGGGCGTAAAACCGATCAAGCACGATCGCGCCGAAACCGGCAAACCCAAGGCTGACCGCGCACAGATCGCCAAGCTGCGTCAGGCCGCCACCGTGCGCACCGACGCCACGACCGTGGATGGCTTGTCCGATCAGTTCGTGATCGACGTCGGCCCGGAAGACGAGTTGATGTGGGCGCGCGACGGGGTTCAGGAAAGCCAGATGCGCAAGCTCAAGGTCGGCCAGATTCCCTTCGAAGGCAGCCTCGACCTGCACGGCATGACCGTCGAAAAAGCCCGGGAAACCCTTTGGGCATTCCTGGCCGAAGCCACCAAGTTCGAAATCCGCTGCGTGCGCGTCACCCACGGCAAAGCCGTGCGCCTGGACGGCAAGCGGCCAATGATCAAGAGCCACGTCAACACCTGGCTGCGCCAGCACCCCCAAGTACTGGGCTTCACCTCCTGCCAGGCGAAACACGGCGGCGCCGGCGCGGTGTACGTAATGCTCAAGCGCACCATGATGGAAGGTCGCGACGAGTAGCGTCCCGATTGCCGAGCTTGCAGCGCCGTGTCCGCCACCGTACCCTTGCCCTTTGCGTAAAATCCCACAGGTAGTTTCATGTCTCTGGAACAGAATTACACCGCGATTCTCGGCCAACTCGGCGAGGACGTTTCCCGCGAGGGCCTGCTCGACACGCCCAAGCGCGCTGCCAAGGCCATGCAGTACCTCTGCCGCGGTTATGAACAGACCCTGGAAGAAGTCACCAACGGTGCCTTGTTCAGCTCCGACAACAGCGAAATGGTGCTGGTCAAGGACATCGAGTTGTACTCGCTGTGCGAGCACCACCTGCTGCCATTCATCGGCAAGGCCCATGTGGCCTATATCCCGAGCGGCAAGGTGCTGGGGCTGTCGAAAGTCGCGCGCATCGTCGATATGTATGCCCGTCGCTTGCAGATCCAGGAAAACCTCAGCCGCCAGATCGCCGATGCGGTCCAGCAGGTGACCGGCGCCCTGGGCGTGGCGGTGGTGATCGAGGCCAAGCACATGTGCATGATGATGCGCGGTGTGGAAAAGCAGAATTCCTCGATGATCACTTCGGTGATGCTCGGTGAGTTCCGGGAAAACGCTGCCACCCGCAGCGAATTCCTCAGCCTCATCAAGTAACCCGTCGCATGAAAAAACCGGCATTGATCGCCGGTTTTTTTTCGCCTGTGAAAAATCAGGTAAGCTGCGCGCCCTCTTCTTCCCTGCCGCGAGGCTTATACCGTGATTGTCAAAGCGCTTCGAGTTGGCCTGGGCCAGCTGATTATCTTCCTCGATTTCATCACCCGTCCAGGCAAGAAACAGCGCCCGGCCGAAGCCCAGGCGCAAGTCAACGAGGCCGCTCGCAGCTTGACGCTGTATCAGTTCCACGCCTGCCCGTTTTGCGTGAAGACCCGCCGGACCCTGCGCCGTCTCAATGTGCCGGTGGCCCTGCGCGACGCGAAAAACAATGAACAGGACCGCCAGACGCTGCTGGAGCAAGGCGGCAAGATCAAAGTGCCGTGCCTGCGGATTGAAGAGAATGGCCAGACCTCCTGGATGTATGAGTCCAAGGTGATCATTGATTATCTGGATAAGCGGTTTTCTGCAGCCTGACAATTTTGTGGTGGCTGGGAGGGCCCCATCGCGAGCAGGCTCGCTCCCACAATGGAACTGTGGGTAACTGAGGTTTTGTGATCGACCCTGCCCCCTGTGGGAGCGAGCCTGCTCGCGATTAGGCCAGACCAGTCACTGCATGACTCAAGCTGCTTCTGCAGCCAACGCCTCCCGCACCACTCCCGCCAACCGCTTGAGCCCTTCATCCAACCGTGCCGGATCAATGTGGCTGAAGTTCAGCCGCAAGTGCCCCGGATGCTTGTCCGGCTCCGGAAAGAATGGCTCCCCCGGCATGAACGCAACATCAGCAGCCAACGCGGCGGCGAGCAAGGTACGGGTGTCCAGCGGTTGCTTGAGGGTCAGCCAGAAAAACAGCCCACCCTGGGGCACGTTCCAGTCCGCGATGTCGGCAAAATGCTTGTGCAGCGCAGCCTGGAAGCGGTCGCGACGATCCCGGTAGAAATCCCGCAACTCACTCAAATGATGACGGTACTGCTCGGTGCCGATCCATTGCAGCGCCTGCCATTGGCCGATGCGATTGGTGTGCAGGTCCGCCGACTGCTTGAGCCGCAGCAAGTGGGGGAACAGATCCGGACTGGCGATCAGATAGCCCACCCGCAGCCCTGGCAACAGGGTTTTCGATACGGTGCCGGTGTAGATCCAACTGGCCTTCTTCAAGCGACTGCTAATCGGCGTGGCGTTGCCGCCGTCGAAGGTCAGCTCGCGGTAAGGTTCGTCCTCGATCAGGGTTACGCCAAACTCGTCCAGTAGCGCCGCCACGGCATCGCGCTTGGCCTCGCTGTAGCGTACCGCCGAGGGGTTCTGGAAGGTGGGAATCAGGTAGATGAACGCCGGCCGATGCCGCTCCAGCCGAGCCCGCAATTGCTTCAGGTCCGGACCGTCGGCTTCCAGGGGCACGGTGATGCAGTCGGCGCCAAACAGCTGGAAAATCTGCAACGCCGCCAAATAGGTGGGCGCCTCCAGCATCACTTCAGTGCCGACGTCGATGTGCAGCTTGGCTGCCAGGTCGAGGGTTTGCTGGGAGCCGCTGACCACCAGCACCTGGCTGGCCTCACAGGCCAGACCCAGGGAGCGCGCCTGAGCCGCCAAGGCTTCGCGCAGGGCCGGTTCACCTTCGCTCATGCCGTATTGGCCCATGGACACCGGCATGGCCGCCCATTCCACTTTCGGCAGCATGGCTTCGGCGGGCAGGCCGCCGGCGAACGACATCACTTCTGGGCGCTGCGCCGCCGCGAGGATTTCTCGAATCAAAGAACTTTTGAGGCGCGAGACACGTTCGGAAAAAGCCATGGGGGTCACCTGTAGCGGGTCGCTGGAATAATGAGTCAAACTAGTTGACCGAAATTACTCCGCCCTTCCTGGATACGTCAATATGCTTGACCTTAAAAATCCGACTTCCCAACAAATGGCCATGGAAGCGTTCTTCTTCGGCTACCAGGCGTTTACCGCCAAGGCCGATGAAATGCTCGAACGCCGTGGGTTGAGCCGGGTCCACCAGCGCATCGTTTTTTTTATCGCCCGATACCCGTCCCTGAGCGTGAAGGAACTGCTGGCCCTGCTCGGCGTGAGCAAACAGGCGCTGAACATGCCGTTGCGCCAGTTGATGGAAATGCATCTGGTGAACAGCGTCGCGTCTGAGACAGACAAGCGTAAGCGGCTGTTGGAACTGACCGCCGAGGGCGAGCGGTTCGAGCAGGCGTTGCGGCGCGAGCAGGTGAAATTGCTGGAGCGGGTGTTTGCCGAAGCGGGGGAGGAAGCGGTGGATGGGTGGTTGGCGGTGAATCTGGCACTGGGCAAGGCCTAGGCTCAGATTGGCTTTGCCTGGACTGGCGCTATCGCGAGCAAGCTCGCTCCCACAGTTGGAGTGTGGTGAGCACAAAATTTGTGTTTGACGGCGTTCCCCTGTGGGAGCGAGCTTGCTCGCGATAGCGCCCGCATGGGCGATATATCCCTATCGCCAGACATTTCGTCGACAACACAGAAAACATTATTTGCTTTATTTGTATACAAAAGCATAATTCGCTTCGTGCGAGTTCCTGACCGACAGGTCAACAAACATCGCCAGCCTTACCTGCCTCAGAGCCTCGCAACCACCCTCAGGGCGTGCGGGGCTGGAAATAACAATAAGACTCTTGAGGAGTACTCGCTGTGGAAAGCCGCAAACCCGAAGCCCAGACGCTGGACCTTTCGCCACCACTTCGCAGTGGCTGGCTGGAACGCCTCTTCAAACTCAGCTTGCATGGCACCACGGTGAAGACCGAGCTGATTGCCGGCCTGACAACCTTCATTACCATGGCCTACATCATTTTCGTCAACCCCAACATCATGGCCGACGCCGGTATCGATCATGGCGCCGCGTTCGTCGCAACCTGCATTGCCGCCGCCCTGGGTTGCCTGTTGATGGGTCTGTATGCCAACTGGCCGGTGGGCCTGGCACCGGGCATGGGCCTGAACGCCTTCTTCACCTACACCGTGGTCGGCACCATGGGCTACAACTGGGAAACCGCATTAGGTGCGGTGTTTGTTTCCGGCGTGCTGTTCATGATCCTGACCTTGTCCCGGGTGCGGGAGTGGCTGCTCAACAGCATTCCGGTGAGCCTGCGGTTCGCCATGGGCGCGGGGGTCGGATTGTTTCTCGGGCTGATCGGCCTGAAAACCGCCGGGATCATCGTCGACAGTCCGGCGACCTTGATCAAGCTTGGCTCGTTGCGCGAACCCGGTCCGCTGCTGGCTGCGGTGTGCTTCTTGATGATCGCCGTGCTCAGTTACCACCGCGTGTTCGGCGCGATCCTGATCAGCATCATCGCGGTGACCCTGGCCGGTTGGGGCCTGGGGTTGGTGCAGTACAACGGCGTCATGTCGACGCCACCCAGCCTGGCACCGACCTGGATGGCCATGGACGTCGCTGGCGTATTCAACGTCAGCATGATCAGCGTGGTGCTGGCCTTCCTGTTCGTGCACATGTTCGACACCGCGGGCACGCTGATGGGCGTCGCCCAACGCGCCGGCCTGGTGAAAGCCGATGGCAAGATCGAAAACCTGTCCCGCGCCTTGAAAGCCGACAGCGCTTCCAGCGTATTCGGCGCCATGGTCGGTGTGCCGCCAGTGACCAGCTACGTGGAAAGCGCCGCCGGTGTGGCCGCGGGTGGGCGCACGGGGCTTACCGCCGTGACGGTCGGTGTGCTATTTATTGCCGCGATGTTCTTCGCGCCACTGGCCGGGATGATCCCGGCCTACGCCACCGCCGGGGCCTTGATCTACGTCGCCATGCTGATGATGGGCGGCATGGCCCACATCGAATGGGATGAACCGACCGACAGTATTCCGGCCATTGTCACGGCCATCATGATGCCCCTGACGTTCTCGGTCGCCGACGGCATCGCCTTGGGTTTCATCACCTATGTGGTGCTCAAGGCCGGCACCGGCAAGCGCAAGGAAATCTCTGTCAGCCTGTGGGTGCTCTGCGCGATCTTCATCGCCAAGTTCATCTTCTTGTAAGCGAGACACGTAACCACCCGCCTCACCCATTGGGTGAGGCTTTTGTCCATCAGGAGCAAAGCAATGAATCTGGAAACCTGGCTGTTGTTCAGCGGTGCCGCCTTGGTGGTGATCCTCATCCCTGGCCCGTTGTCATTGTTGATGATCGGCAACAGCCTGAACTACGGCCTGCGCCGCTCGTACCCGGCGTTCCTGGGCGGGGTGATCGCTTCGATCTGCCTGTTGAGCGCCTCGGCGTTGGGGCTTGGCGCGTTGTTGATGGCGTCGGAACAGCTGTTCAGCGCCCTGAAGATTGTCGGTGCGCTGTACCTGTTCTACCTGGCCTGGCAGAGCTGGCAGCAATCGCGCCAACCTGCCCAGGGCGCCGAAGTGCCCCAGGCTGCTGCCGTTCCACGTTTTCGCGCGCTGTTCGGCCGGGCGTTCGTGCTGGGCGCCAGCAACCCGAAAGACATCCTGTTCTTTGCCGCTTTCCTCCCGCAGTTCCTGAGCGCCGAGCAAGCGTTCCTGCCACAACTGTTGATCATGATCGCCACCTGGACCGTACTCGACCTGCTCTGCAAGCTGGCCTACGGCCTCGGCGCCCATGGCGCTGCTCGGTATTTGCGCACGGGCAAAGGGCAGAGCTGGTTCAATCGGATCAGTGCCGGGTTGTTTGGTGGCGCGGGCGCAGCGTCGTTGCTGTCCACCCACTGAGCCCTGCGTTCTGCGGAACGGCAGCCAGGCTTTTGCAAAACATGGCAACAACCCATCGATATACACCGTTCAGGAAAACACCTTAGATAGAGAGCCATTTACATCATCGTTGAACAAGGACGTTCACCATGAGCAAGGCTTTTTATCCCGGCTCCGTTTCCGACGACCGGGCCGTAGTCATTACGGACCTGGGTTTTCATGCCAATGAATACGCTGTCGAAACACTCGACTTCAGGTCCGTCGAAGGAGCGCAACTGAGTCCGCAGCACAAGCATCGACAGGCCCAGCTTGAAGTCGTGGATAAACTTTACGGCCCGCTGCACATCGGCTCCGTGACAATCACCCGTTGCGCCCTGAATGCGCTCGGCGCAACGATCGATGGACAACCGCTGAACGGCGACAATACTTTTTTCCGCCATCCCAATCGCTTTTTCGTGAACTCGCTTCAGTTCAATGCAGGCGATATCGAAACACGTCTGAAACTGACCTGCGATGCGAACGACTACCGGTTGCCAACGTTGCTATTTGAAATGGCAAGCCAGCGTCCCCCCTGCGCGAGCCCATTGTTGAGTGAAGCCCCTGAAACACAGGCTGACCCCACCCACTATCGGAGCACGCTGGGAAAACTCCTGAAATCCGCGCAAAAGCTCGATAGCCGTGGTCTCATCCACGGAACATTCAGTTGGGTCAGCACCACCAGGAGCAACCTCCTCATTCCCACGGGCCTTGGACTTCAGGCCTTCGGAATCTATAGCGGCCTGCGAGGCCTGCAAGACGCCATCCGTAACAAGGATGCCTACCAGACCATTTTCAATGGGACCGGCGTGGCCGCCGAGGTCGCGTCTATCGGCGTCGAAGCCGCGGTGACCCGACAAGCCACTCAGATGATCAGGGCCGGCCATCGCTCCCTCGAGGATTTCGCTAAAACGACATTCGCCACACGGCTCGCGCGTGGAGGCGGCCTGATTGCCAGCGTCCTGACACTTCCTTTCGACATCATTTCCGCCGTCGACTCTTTCAAGGCTGCCGCCCACGCTACTGGCAAAGAAGCCACCGATCACTATGTCAGCGCAGCCTTGAGCGTCACCAGCGCCGCCATGACCCTGACCGTCGGCGTCGCCGCGCTGGCCGGGTTCAGTTCAGCCGGTCCCGTGGGCCTTGCCGCAGGGCTTATCCTGGTGGTGGGTTCACAAGTCTGGGGCGCCATACGTCAAGTCGATGAAATCGACGACTATATAGAGCTCACCGTACACGAGCGTCTCCGCACGGGTTGGTTGGCCTTCTGGACGATCGACCCCGACAAGGATATCCAGGAGCGCTACCTCATCGCCAAGGCGACCGCCGACCATACAAAGCTACTGCAGAACAATGCCCTGAACTTGCTTAGAGGCCCACTGAAGGACAGCACTGAAGCGATCGTAAACGGTACATTCACCGTGGAACTGGAACCGGTGACCTACAACACCTGGAGTTGGTGGACCGGTGAAAGGTACCAGGCGACGGCAGTACGCCCGAGGATCAAAGACAGCGACGACTGGATCGATGCGCGCAAAGGCGTTACTGCCGGGACGCCGGGGGCAGTCATGGAAACGCCGGCCGGACATAAAGGTATCCATTGGTACATCGGCGGTGGCAACGACACTGTTACAGGGGTCGAAGACAAGCCCAACGTCTTTCACTACGGGGCCGGTGTCAAAGAACTGAGCGGCGGCACGAAAGATGACGTTTTTATCTTCGAGGGCTCGACAGAAAACCTCAGTAGAAACCAAACCCCTCCAGCAAACCGGCTGGTGGGTGGCGTGGGCAATGACACACTCATTTTATCGGGCCGTAGCAGCAGCCATCAGGCGCCGCGCCAGGGTTATCGGGTCGACCTGGACGCCGGACAAGTGTCCATCATCACTCAAGCCAGTGGTGATACGCAGAGCAGATGTCATCGCCATGCAGTGCTTGAAAGCATTGAAAACGTAGAAATCCCCGAGGGCGGTGCCAATGTCATCAAGGGCACAGCCGGCTCGAACATCATCAAATCCCGCGGCAACGATTCGATCGAGGCCGGTGCGGGAGATGACCGGATTTTTATTCTCAATGGAAATAACCGCAACGCCGACGGCGGACCTGGCGAAGATGTCTATGCCATCGCTCATAAAGCAGGCGGTGTATCGATCACCGAAGACGGCGCAGACAACAGCGTCATCGCGCTGGACTGGAGAGCCGACCTGATTGAAAGCTGGCGGATTGAAGATAGCAACCTGGTCATTACTTCATGCTTCGATGCAAATGACTGGGAACTTCGCACAGTCACCATCAGGAACGTCTATGCACATAGCGACCATTCAAGAGCCCTGCAAAACGACAGGCTGACGTTCATTACCCAGGATGGCTACCACTTGGTTCCCGATCTGCCCGAGATGATCGAGCACAGCGGCCCGTTCGACATTGAAACAGTCATGGTGCAGCAAGGAACGCCGCGAACCCCGGCCATCCTGAACGATCGGATAGAACAGCAGATCGCCCACGACAAAGACACAAGCTATTTCGTTTCACGCCTCAACGAACTCACCACCCTCAGGGTCAGGCAAAAAAGCGCGTTTTCCACCACGCTCCATCTGGATTACGTCGACTCCGACCTGACGGGTATCGAGGCCCACTACAACGCCCATGTCACTCAGGAAGATAAAGGCGACACCATAAAATATGGTGAATGTGGACTGACGTTACACTTTGGCCCTCGCCGAATCATCTTGAAGAACCTGGCAAGTTCCGACGAGCGTTATAGCGCGCAAAACCCGAACACCGGACGGCGGGCATTTTCCGCCTTGGCTTTGCAACATACGTTCATCCTCATCATGAATGACGGCTCGTCCTACCGTCTGGTCCAGCCCTCGCCCGCCTATGGCGTGTTGCTGGACGAAACATTCATCGCCAAAGATCCGGTGAAATGGAAAACGGAAGTTTCGCCATCTCTCACACCCACCAAAAAGAAATACGCCTATCTACGCCCCTTGGACAAAACCCCCTATTACATGGGCAATTGGGCAACCTGCGCCACGCTGACAGCCCCCATCGAACAGACGGGGATTGAAGTCCTGGTTGGCGAAGGCGCCACCTACCTTGTCCACCTGAGCCCGAACATGACGCTACGCCTGTCCACACCGGGCGCATTGGTCGGCGCCAATCCGCGGCTACCCCATGCCTCCACCTGGGAGCTCGATGCCACGCACCTGGGTCGAGTCGAAATAAAACTTTGCGCCAATGTGCTGCGGATTGGCACAACCACCATCCATCTTCCCGCCTATGAGGCTCAAGACCTTGTCGACCCGATACGAGTCATCACGGCACAAGGCGTCGTGCATGCCGTCGACAGCCTGTTTGAGCAGGTTTATGTAGAAGCGCTCGATGGCCGGTACTTTGCCCCTCTCGCCGATCCCGACACACCATGGCCCAGCGAACTGTCGAGCCTGAAGTCCGAAGAACTGAAGGTTCTTCACGTTGCCATCAAGGACGGGGCTCCCGGCACCTTGAGCTATAACCTCAAAACCCGCAGGTGGATCCTAGATACCGATAAATCCCGAGTCATTGAGACGGCGAACCTGAGAAAAACAGACCTGTGCGAGCACGCCCTCAAGTTCTATCAAGATCTCGCTCGCGAAGGCCTCAACCAGACGCACCCCATGGGTGATGACACGCTTCGTCTGTTGCGGGAAAAGTGCGTGGAACTGGTGGAAAACTTCACATTGGGAAACTCGGTGATATTTGCGCAAATGTTAGCGCTGAGCACGATCTTCGGCATAAGGCTCTCTCGCTTGAGCTGGATCCTCTCATTGGGTGAGACGTCTGCCAAACATGCATAGCCTTGACGAATGGCTTCGAAAGTTTCTTTCAGGCGCCATATATATGTAGTGCACCTGCCTGTCGGTTTTCCATGAACATCCTTAAGCCCAAGGCCTGCCCGTCACAAGCGACATGGCAGGCCATTGGTTTCATGACCACATGGATCATCAAACTTCTTCGAACTAAGAACAGGCACTTTCAATGAGTCCAAGACGAAACACCCGACCCAATATTCCAAAGTCGTCCCCCGATACGCCTCACTCCAGTCGCGATACGACACCGGAAACAACGCTCAACAATCCCATGAGAGGAGAAGGAACCGATCAAGCGTCCCTCTCACCGACCGGACGACAGATCGAAGCCCCTGAGTCGCAGACCCCGACCGTCCAGATATCGGACATTGCCTCGCAGACAGCCATCCAAGGTGTCCCTATCCGGGTATCACTGGACAATTACTACCTTTCATCCGAGCTGGTGCCCCTGTTATCGGAGCCAGACGCGACCTCCGGAATCCGCACGTTCAAGACGCGCACCTACGTCGAGCTTGCAGAGGGGGGGACGGTGCTGCTGGGTCGCGATGCCGAACAGAATTACCGAGCCCGATCAAGCACTGAACTCGTCGCCTCCGGACCACGCCTGGAACAGGTGGAGGGCAGCCTCCTATGGCGTCAGATTGCGGACCAGGAGATGACTCACGGCAGTGATGCCGATCCGTACCACCGGCCAGCAGATGATGAGCCATCGGAAGCGGCTGCACCCAAGCGCCCGCGTACGGCGTCCGAGCAAAGCGAAACCACGCTGCAAAGCGCCCCGACATTCCAGAAAAACTGGGGGGTCGACCCCAAATTCACGCCATCGGAATTGATCACCATAGGCAATGTCCACTACAAGATGGTGACTCGCACCGAAGCGCGCGAATCCCCGATCATCTATATCCAATCCCCCGCTCATCCCACCTATGATTTTGACCTGCTGGACGCCATCCTCAGGCATACACCCGACGAGCAACCTCGCGGCGTCATACAAGTGCCACCGGACAACCATTGGGAAATTGACGCCAGGCTTCCCTTTAAAAAACCGCTGACGGGCTACGTCAGGGATCGTTTTCCGGAAGTCACGACAGCCACCCTGGAAAACATCGCAAGGAAACAATTTGAACTCACCAACAACTCGCCGTTCGCCACCGCCGGAGGTTTGACAGCACTCAGGCAGATTTTCAGCAGTTGGGAAAACGCGACCCATTCGTTGCATCCGCACTGGTCCGATCCGCTATTGATGCTGCCGATTCTTCCGACCTCTTCGGCGTCCAAAGGCGCTGCCCGCTCGATAGCCCTGCCCATCCCTTCCTCGACAGGAGTATTGGATCGACTGGATTTTGATCCCTTGCGGTTCCAGCGACAGTGGCTTTATTTCATGACGACGTATTCGCCTGTGGATTTCAAACGCTTTATGGCCGCCCTTCTGACCCGTAATGGCTATACGGTCATGGAACCCACCTCTTTCAATAGCTTTCCGGCGTTGGTATTTCAACGAACAGAGCATGACTATGTATTTTTCATGAGCCTGCACCGCACCAGAATCCCGAAGATTTCCCTGCCAATGTACATGGACCCCGTTACCGCCGGCACTCGCCTGGAAACCCAGGTTGGCGAAGCCGCTGCGAAAGTGGTCCAGGACGCCCACAACGCCAACAAAATCATCTGGCTCAAAGGCGGTACTGAAATCCGCCCGGGCATCGCAGACACGATCTTTATCATCCGGGATGACAACGCCAGGCTATGAGTCCGCCACGCAAAAAAAAGCCCGCAGTGTGAGCGGGCGAAAACCAAAGAAGCTTTATGCGCAGTCGCTTCCAGGACCAGGCAGTTGCTTGGGGGCTCAACTGCCTCGATAGGTTGAATAGGCGTAAGGCGAAATCAGCAGGGGCACGTGGTAATGCTCCTGCTCGGCCGAAATACCGAAACGCAGCACCACCACATCCAGGAACGCCGGTTCGGACAACTGGACGCCACGGGCGCGATAATAATCGCCGGCGTGGAATTGAATCTGGTAGACACCCGAACGGTAGTCATCCCCTTGCAACAGAGGTGCGTCGCAACGGCCGTCGCTGTTGGTCAGTGCGCTGGCGACCAGTTGCAGTTGCGAGCCTTCCACACGGTACAACTCGACCTTGATCGAGCTGCCCGGGCAGCCATGTGCGGCATCCAAAACGTGAGTAGTCAAACGTCCCATTGCTTGTGCGCGCCTCGCTGCTGTGCAGTCCGGCCCGACGCCTCCTGAATCAGTTGAAAGACAGACCGCACCGTTTCGGAGCACGAAACGCCACGGCGATGAGCGAATTAAGACACTTTAAAAGAAAATTGTACACAATAAAAAACACATATTTAGGCCACGGGCATTTGAACAATGCTTCATGACCAATCTTAAGCCAAACCAACAGATACGCTAGCCTTCCACTGATTAATTGACCAACTGGGCAGGTTTCTTGCAGTGTAGACGAACCCAGGACAGCGGTGAAAAATGCAAAAAATCAGGCTTACAAATCACACATAAAGTTGTATACAATCACCCCATCGTCGTGACGCCAGCTGTGACCCATCGCCCGGGCGCCACCTACATGGTTCGAACAAGAAGGAAGACTGCAGTGAGCGCTGACTACCCACGCGACCTGATCGGTTACGGCAGTAACCCTCCCCACCCCCAGTGGCCGGGCAATGCCCGCATCGCCCTGTCCTTCGTGCTCAATTACGAGGAAGGTGGCGAGCGCAATATCCTGCATGGCGACAAGGAGTCCGAAGCGTTCCTGTCGGAGATGGTCGCAGCGCAACCGCTGCAGGGCGAGCGCAACATGAGCATGGAATCGCTGTACGAGTATGGCAGCCGCGCCGGGGTCTGGCGGGTCCTCAAGCTGTTCAAGGAATTCGACATTCCCCTGACCATTTTCGCCGTGGCCATGGCCGCCCAGCGCCACCCGGACGTGATCCGCGCCATGGTCGCCGCCGGTCACGAAATCTGCAGCCACGGCTATCGCTGGATCGACTACCAATACATGGATGAAGCCCAGGAACGCGAGCACATGCTCGAGGCGATCCGCATCCTCACCGAGATCACCGGCGAACGTCCGCTGGGTTGGTACACCGGCCGCACCGGCCCCAACACCCGTCGGCTGGTGATGGAAGAAGGTGGCTTCCTCTACGACAGCGACACCTACGACGACGACCTGCCCTACTGGGAACCGAACACACCCACCGGCAAGCCGCACCTGGTGATCCCGTACACCCTGGACACCAACGACATGCGTTTCACCCAGGTGCAGGGCTTCAACAAGGGCGACGATTTCTTCCAATACCTCAAGGACGCCTTCGACGTGCTGTATGCCGAAGGCAGCGACGCACCGAAGATGCTTTCCATCGGCCTGCACTGCCGCCTGATCGGCCGGCCTGCGCGCCTCGCCGCCCTCAAGCGCTTCCTCGAATACGCCAAGAGCCACGAACAGGTCTGGTTCAGCCGCCGTGTCGACATCGCCCGCCACTGGCAGCAGACTCACCCTTGCCCGGGAGCGTCGAAACCAGGAGCTTCGAAATGACCGCCTTCCAGACCCTCAAGCCTTCCACCTTGAGCCGCGAAGCGTTCGTCAAAGCCTTCGCCGACATCTACGAACATTCGCCATGGGTGGCCGAAAAGGCTTTCGACCTGGGCCAGGACTCGTCCATCGACCAGATCGAAACCCTGCACCAGCGCATGAGCGACATCCTGTTGAGTGCCGATCACGCCAGCCAACTGGCCCTGATCAACGCTCACCCGGACCTGGCCGGCAAAGCCGCCGTCCAGGGCCAACTGACCGAAGCCAGCACCAACGAACAGGCCGGCGCCGGTATCCACCAATGCTCGAGCGACGAGTTTGCGCGCTTTACCGAGCTGAACGAGGCCTATAAGGCCAAGTTCAAGTTTCCCTTCATCATGGCGGTAAAAGGCAGCAACCGGCATCAGATCCTCGCGGCGTTCGAAACGCGCATCCATCACTCGGTAGACACCGAATTCAAATGCGCGCTGGCAGAGATCAACAAGATCGCGTTGTTCCGACTACTGACCCTTTAGCGAGCAGCCCTGAGCCCCAGGATCCTGCAAGCATCCCCAGCCAACTTATTTAAAGGCAGACAAGAAGAATGAAAGCTTACGCCGTACCTTTCGAGAAGTTCGTCAACCTGGCCGACGCCCGCCTGGGCACCAAGATCATCTCGGTCACCGATGACTGGTTCGCCGACGCTAACCGTTTGTTCCAACCGACCCCGGCCGTATGGAAAGAGGGCGTGTTCGATGACAACGGCAAGTGGATGGACGGCTGGGAGTCGCGCCGCAAGCGCTTCGAAGGCTACGACAGCGCGGTGATCCGCCTCGGCGTGGCGGGGTCGATCAAAGGCGTGGACATCGACACCTCATTCTTCACCGGTAACTACCCACCGTCGGCCTCCCTGGAAGCCTGCTTCCTGACTGACGGCGAGCCGGACGAAAACACCCAGTGGACTGAAGTGCTGTCGGCGGTAGAGCTGCAAGGCAACAGCCACCACTACCATGAGATCAGCAACGACCAGGCGTTCAGCCACCTGCGTTTCAACATCTACCCCGATGGCGGCGTGGCCCGGCTGCGGGTCTATGGTATTCCGTACCGCGACTGGTCGGCCGTGGGCGACAACGAACAGATCGACCTGGCAGCGGCCCTTAACGGTGGTCGCGCCCTGGCCTGCTCCGACGAGCACTTCGGCCGCATGAGCAACATCCTCAACCCAGGCCGTGGCGTCAACATGGGCGACGGCTGGGAAACCGCCCGTCGTCGCACCCCAGGCAATGACTGGGTAATCGTCGCCCTCGGCCATGCCGGCGAGGTCGAGAAAGTCATCGTCGACACCCTGCACTTCAAGGGCAACTACCCGGACAGTTGCTCGATCCAGGGCGCGTTCGTCAAGGGTGGCACCGACAGCCAGATCGAAACCCAGTCGCTGTTCTGGCGCGAACTGCTGCCGAGCCAGAAACTGGAAATGCACGCCGAACACACCTTCGCCGAGCAGATCAAAGCCCTGGGGCCGATCACCCACATCCGCTTGAATGTGTTTCCGGATGGCGGGGTGAGTCGCCTGCGGGTGCTCGGCAAGGTCTCGAAATAAGGATGAACCCAATCGCGAGCAAGCTCGCTCCCACATTTGAAATGCATTCCCCTGTGGGAGCGAGCTTGCTCGCGATGGCGGCACGACAAACAACACAGAACTCAAGGTAAGAAGACCAGCATGCGCACACTCAAGATCGAACCGTTGACCAAAGAAGCCTTCGCCCCGTTCGGTGACGTGATCGAAACCGACGGCAGCGATCACTTCATGATCAACAACGGTTCGACCATGCGTTTCCATCGCCTGGCGACGGTGGAAACCGCCACGCCGGACGACAAGGCGATCATCAGCATCTTCCGCGCCGACGCGTTGGACATGCCGCTGACCGTACGCATGCTGGAGCGCCATCCGCTGGGCAGCCAGGCCTTCATTCCGCTGCTCGGCAACCCCTTTCTGATCGTGGTCGCGCCACTTGGCGATGCACCTGTATCAGGCTTGGTCCGCGCCTTCGTCACCAACGGCAGGCAGGGCATTAATTACCATCGCGGCGTCTGGCACCACCCGGTGCTGACGATCGAAAAGCGGGATGACTTCCTGGTGGTTGATCGCAGTGGCACAGGCAATAACTGCGATGAGCATTTCTTCAAAGAGGATGAGCTTTTGATCCTCGCCCCCCACCAATAAGAGAAGGTCCGATCACGCGAAGACAAGCGTGACGGGCGAGAGGTAAAGACTGTGGAAGCACATATGCTGGAATGGCTAAACCTGAGCGTGCGCTGGGTTCACATGATCACTGGCGTGGCCTGGATCGGCGCGTCGTTCTACTTCGTCTGGCTGGAAAACAACCTCAATCGCGTCAACCCCAGGGACGGCCTGGCCGGTGACCTGTGGGCCATCCACGGTGGCGGCATCTATCACCTGGAAAAATACAAACTCGCGCCACCGTCCATGCCGGACAACCTGCACTGGTTCAAGTGGGAAGCCTACTTCACCTGGATGTCGGGGATCGCGCTGCTGTGCGTGGTGTTCTATTGGAACCCGAGTGTCTACCTGCTGGCCCCCGGCAGCAGCCTGAGCGGCCCCGAAGGCGTCGCCCTGGGCCTCGGTTCGTTGTTCGTCGGCTGGTTCGTCTACTCCTTTCTCTGCGACTCGGCGCTGGGCAAGCGCCCTGCCCTGCTTGGCCTGATCCTGTTCGTGCTGTTGATCGCCGCGGCTTATGGGTTCAGTAAAGTGTTCAGCGGTCGCGGCGCCTACCTGCACGTGGGTGCGGTCATCGGCACGATCATGGTCGGCAACGTGTTCCGCATCATCATGCCGGCCCAGCGTGCGCTGGTGGCCGCCATCGCCGAGCACCGCACACCCGACCCGGCGTTGCCGGCCAAGGGGCTATTGCGTTCGCGCCACAACAACTACTTCACCCTGCCAGTGCTGTTCATCATGATCAGCAACCACTTCCCGAGCACCTACGGCAGCCAATACAACTGGCTGATCCTGGCCGGGATCGCCGTGGCGGCGGTGTTGGTCCGTCACTACTTCAACACCCGCCATGACAGCAACCGGTTTGCCTGGACGCTGCCGGTCGGTGCCCTGGCGATGATCTGCCTGGCTTATGTCACGGGGCCCAAGCCCATGCCCACCGCACCGGAGGTGGCCAAGGCCCCCGGCGTGATCGAGTACCAACCGTTGCCGGAAACGGCAGTGGGAGGTGGCGTGAAGCCGGCGACGACTCCAGTCGCACCGGCATCGGCGCCCACCCAGGCCACCAACGCCCAGGGCCCGTCGTTCGAGAAGGTCCACAGCGTGATCCAGGAGCGTTGCTCGGTCTGCCACTCGGCCAAGCCCACCAGCCCGTTGTTCAGCGCCGCGCCGGGCGGGGTGATGTTCGATACGCCGCAACAGATCCAGCAACAGGCCGCGCGCATCCAGGCCCAGGCTGTCACCAGCCAGATCATGCCCCTGGGCAACATCACCCAGATGACGCAGCAGGAACGTGACCTGATCGGTGCGTGGATCAACCAGGGCGCGCGGACCAACTGAGTCACGCCGTCCAACGCCGTCACCCGAAATACCGTTGACAGGCACCGGCTCACCACCGGTCGCCCGTCAGCGACTGCCTGCGCCTCAACAATAAAAACAAGAGGAAAGCACCAGATGATCCAGCCCCTCCATCACGCCCCAAATTCGCCGCACATGCGCCGTTGCAGGGCACTTGAGCCCGTCAAGACAAGCCCGTATCCTGCGCGGCCGTTCGACGCTGGCTGACAACAAACAACCATCCGATCCTGACCGCCCCGCCAACTTATCCGGGTGCCGGCGGACAAAAACGCGCCCCTGAAAACCCCTTTACGACTGTTCGAAGAGCAGCTGGACGAGCCCTTTTCTGGCCTTGGCTCAGCTCTTGCTATCAGCACTGGCCACAAGCGAAAAGCTGACCGAACGGATGTTTTTATCCGTAGAAAAAAGCGCCACACCAGAGCGCTGATCAGAAAAAGAAAGCGGTACCACTTACCTTTGGGAGCAAACCGAATGAAACGTACGTGCACCAGCCTGATACTCGCCGGATCCTTGCTAGCTGGGGGCCAGGCGATGGCCGATGACCTGTTCCAATGGCAGAACAACAGCCTCACCTACCTGTACGGCAAGGATTTCCAGGTCAACCCGCGCATCCAGCAGACCGTGACCTTCGAACACGCCGACGCCTGGAAGTACGGCGACAACTTCTTCTTCCTCGACCGGATCTTCTACAACGGCAAGGACGACAGCCAGTCCGGCCCGAATACCTACTACGGTGAGTTCAGCCCGCGCCTGTCGTTTGGCAAGATCTTCGACCAGAAACTGGAACTGGGCCCGATCAAGGATGTGCTGCTGGCCATGACGTACGAGTTCGGTGAAGGCGACAACGAGTCCTACCTGATCGGCCCGGGCTTCGACCTGGCGATTCCCGGCTTCGATTACTTCCAACTGAACTTCTACAACCGCCAGACCGAAGGCCCACGCGCCGGCGACAACGTCTGGCAGATCACCCCGGTCTGGGCCTACACCATCCCGGTGGGGTCATCCGACATTCTGATCGACGGCTTCATCGACTGGGTCGTGGACAACGACACCAATTCCAAGGGCACCTACCACGCCAACCTGCACATCAACCCGCAGATCAAATATGACCTGGGCAAAGCGCTGAAGCTGGGCGCCAAGCAGTTGTATGTAGGTGTCGAGTATGACTACTGGAAGAACAAGTACGGGATCGAAGACAGCGACGGCTTCAAGACCAATCAGAGCAACACCAGTTTCTTGCTCAAGTATCACTTCTGATCACCCACTTGATCCTGGGTACACAGGGATCCTTGTGGGAGCGAGCCTGCTCGCCATTGCGGTGGGTCGGTTTGCATTGATTTTGAATGTACCGCCGTCATCGCGAGCAGGCACGCTCCCACAGGGGACCTGCGGTGGGCGCTGAAACTGAGCCCAATACATAAACAATGTGGGAGCGAACTTGCTCGCGATGGCGGCGGGCCTGCTTGCTTGCATCGCGCCTCAGGACAACCCCAAAAACCGGCTCAACGCCTCGCGCTGCGCTAGCGCATCCTGTCGCCCCAACTCGATCAGCTCGCTGCAGTACCCCGCCTCGAACAGCAAGTAACTCAGCACGCCGGCGCCGCTGGTCTTGGTCGCGCCCGGCCCGCGCAGGAATACCCGTAGCGGGCGGGGCAGCTCCTGGCGATGGCGAGCGGCGATTTCATCGATGGGCTGGCTTGGCGAAATCACCAGCACCTCCACCGGCGCCGCGCCCAAGGTATGGGCCGGCACATCACCGGGCAGCAGGTGACTGAAGCCGTTCAGGCGCTGAAGCAACTCGATGTCGCTCTCCAGGCTGTCAATGAACGTGCTGTTGAGCATATGGCCGCCGATCTGCGCCAGGGTCGGTTGCAGGCCCGTGTAGCTGCGATCCAAAGGATCTTGCCCGCCAGCGGCACGCGGGTTGCCACTGACGCCAATGACCAGCACGCGATTGGCCCCCAAGTGCAAGGCCGGGCTGATGGGCGCCGATTGCCGCACGGCACCGTCGCCGAAGTATTGCGGGCCGATCTTGACCGGCGCGAACAACAAGGGAATCGCCGAGCTGGCCAGCAGGTGCTCCACCGACAACAGCGTCGGCACCCCGATACGACGGTGGCGCAGCCACGCATCGATGGTGCCGCGGCCCTGATAAAAGGTCACGGCCTGGCCGGACTCATAACCGAACGCGGTCACCGCCACCGCCCGCAGTTGCTGCTCAACGATGGCTTGCTCGATACCCGAGGCGTGGAACTGGGCCTGGAGCAGTTCGCGCAACGGCGAACTGTCAATCAGCGCCACCGGCAACTTGGCCCCCAGGCCCAGCAGGCTGTGGCTGATGAAGCGCGTTGCCTGCCCCACCACGCCCCGCCAATCGCTGCGCATCACCTGATGGCTGCGCACCGCTTGCCAGAATGCCGTTAACCGTTCGACGGCGGTCTTGAAGTCCATCGCCCCGCTCGCCAGGCTGACCGCATTGATCGCCCCGGCCGAGGTGCCGACGATCACCGGAAACGGATTGCGCGCACCATCGGGCAACAATTCGGCAATTGCCGCCAATACCCCCACTTGATACGCCGCCCGAGCCCCGCCGCCGGAAAGAATCAAACCTGTAACCGGTTCAGCTGGGGTCATCGCAAGGCTCCGTGCTCAAGGTGATATCAAAGAAACTCAGCCGCGTTTTTCGTACAGCTTCGGCTCACCCGGCGGACGACTCTTGAAGCGCCGGTGGGCCCAGAGGTATTGCTCGGGGCAATCACTCACCGACCGCTCCACCCATTGATTGATGCGGACGCAATCGGCTTCCTCGGTCTCGCCCGGGAAATTGTCCAGCGGTGCCTGGATCACCAGGCGATAGCCACTGCCATCGGCCAGGCGCTCCTGGATGAATGGCACAACCAAGGCCTTGCCCAGGCGGGCGAACTTGCTGGTGGCGGTGACCGTCGCCGCCTGGATGCCGAACAATGGCACAAAGATGCTTTGCTTGGCGCCGTAATCCTGATCCGGCGCATACCAGATCGCCCGACCAGCGCGCAGCAACTTGAGCATGCCACGCACATCATCACGCTCCACCGCCAGGGAGTCGAGGTTGTGCCGCTCGCGGCCCCGGCGCTGGATGTAGTCGAACAGCGGGTTCTTGTGCTCACGGTACATGCCATCGATGGTGTGCTGCTGGCCAAGCAAGGCCGCGCCGATTTCCAGCGTGGTGAAGTGCAACGCCATCAGGATCACGCCCTTGCCCTCGCGCTGGGCCTGCTTGAGATGTTCCAGCCCTTCGACATGGGCCAACTTCGCCAGGCGCGAACGCGACCACCACCAGCTCATGGCCATTTCGAAGAAAGCGATACCGGTGGAGGCAAAGTTTTCCTTGAGCAAACGCTTGCGCTCGGCAGCGGATTTTTCCGGAAAGCACAGCTCCAGATTGCGCCGGGCGATGCGCCGTCGGTCGCCTGCCAGCCGGTACATCAGCGCGCCGAGGGCACGACCGACCCGCAGCAGCAAGGGATAAGGCAACTGGACGATCAGCCACAACAGCCCCAGGCCGCACCATAGCAGCCAGAAACGCGGATGAAAAAAAGCAGCTCGTAAACGCGGGCGATCCATTACAGCTTCCATAAAGACATGGGCCGCGCATTCTACATTGTTCGACCCGGGTTGCGGCTCGCGGACGATCTCGTTATAAGTCTCGGCACTTTTAGTGACAAGCCGTTGTACGCCGACCATGAGCCAAACCGAACCGCTAGACCAAGATCCCGTGTTCCAGCTGAAGGGCAGCATGCTCGCCATTACGGTGCTGGAGCTGGCCCGCAATGACCTGGAAAGCCTTGACCGGCAGTTGGCAGCCAAAGTCGCCCAGGCGCCGAACTTCTTCAGCAATGCCCCGCTGGTGCTGGCCCTGGACAAGCTGCCGGCCGGCGAAGGCGCGGTGGACCTGCCGGGCCTGATGCGCGTTTGCCGCCAGCATGGCCTGCGCACCCTGGCGATCCGCGCCAGCCGCATCGAAGACATCGCCGCGGCCATCGCCATCGACATTCCGGTATTGCCGCCGTCCGGCGCCCGCGAGCGTCTGCTGGAACTGAGCCCGGTCGAGCCGAAGAAAACCCCGGAAAAACCGCCGGAGCCCACCATCAAGCCTACCCGCGTCATCACCTCGCCAGTGCGTGGCGGGCAGCAGATTTATGCCCAGGGTGGCGATTTGGTCGTGGTGTCCTCGGTCAGCCCGGGCGCGGAACTTCTGGCCGATGGCAACATCCATGTATACGGCCCGATGCGCGGCCGTGCGCTGGCTGGCGTCAAGGGTGACACGAAGGCCAGGATTTTCTGTCAGCAATTGAGCGCTGAACTGGTCTCCATCGCCGGGCAGTACAAGGTCTCCGAGGATTTACGCCGCGACCCGCTGTGGGGGGCCGGCGTCCAGGTCAGCCTGTCGGGCGACGTGTTGAACATCATTCGGCTTTAACGGATACTGCCGCATTTTCCAAGCATCTCTAAAACGTAGCGAAAACGGCTTAAACGACGTAGGAAAAAGGATCAGGCAGTGTTTACCGGAGGTAGACCCCGCCCAGCATCCGATTCCAGCCAAGCCTGTCCAATTGCAGCAGTTTTCCAGAGATGTTTTTCAGGGACTGACAAAGTCCTTTTTCCTTAGGGGTGAAACACCTTGGCCAAGATTCTCGTGGTTACATCCGGCAAGGGTGGTGTGGGTAAGACCACCACCAGCGCCGCTATCGGTACCGGTCTCGCTCTGCGCGGCCACAAAACAGTCATCGTCGACTTCGACGTCGGCTTGCGTAACCTCGACCTGATCATGGGTTGCGAGCGTCGCGTGGTCTACGACTTCGTCAACGTGGTCAACGGTGAGGCCAACCTGCAGCAGGCCCTGATCAAGGACAAGCGCCTTGAGAACCTCTACGTGCTGGCCGCCAGCCAGACCCGTGACAAAGACGCGCTGACCCAGGAAGGCGTGGAAAAAGTCCTGATGCAACTCAAGGAAGATTTCGAGTTCGTAGTCTGCGATTCCCCGGCCGGTATCGAAAAAGGCGCCCACCTGGCCATGTATTTCGCCGACGAAGCGATTGTCGTGACCAACCCGGAAGTCTCGTCGGTACGTGACTCCGACCGCATGCTGGGCCTGCTGGCCAGCAAATCGCGGCGTGCCGAAAAAGGCGAAGAACCGATCAAGGAACACCTGCTGCTGACGCGCTATAACCCGCAACGGGTCAGCGACGGCGAAATGCTCGGCGTCGAAGACGTCAAGGAAATCCTTGCCGTTACCCTGCTGGGCGTGATCCCGGAATCCCAAGCGGTACTCAAGGCCTCCAACTCCGGCGTGCCGGTGATTCTCGACGACCAGAGCGACGCCGGCCAGGCGTACAGCGATGCCGTCGATCGCCTGCTGGGCAAAACCGTAGAGCATCGTTTCCTCGATGTAACGAAGAAAGGTTTCTTCGAGCGCCTGTTTGGAGGTAGGTAATGAACCTTTTTGACTTCTTTCGTGCCAACAAAAAGCCCAGTACCGCCTCGGTCGCGAAAGAGCGTCTACAGATCATCGTGGCGCACGAACGCGGCCAACGCAGTACCCCTGACTACCTGCCAGCCTTGCAGAAGGAACTGGTGGAAGTGATCCGCAAGTACGTCAACATCGGTAGCGATGACGTGCATGTGGCACTGGAAAGCCAGGGCAGTTGCTCGATTCTGGAACTCAATATCACCCTGCCGGATCGCTGATAGATCCTGCGGGAGCCACGGCGGCTCGGGCGCTTTGCTCCTTCTTTAGTTTGGAGCAAGTGCCCGCGCCGCCGTTGGCGTTTGTTACGAGACTGCTTCAATGCCCCTGTCCAATATCCGCATCATCCATCAGGACGCCGCCGTCCTGGTGGTCGACAAGCCGACCCTGCTGCTGTCGGTGCCCGGTCGGGCCGACGACAACAAAGACTGCCTGATCACCCGCCTGCAGGAAAACGGCTATCCGGAAGCACGGATCGTGCACCGACTGGACTGGGAAACCTCCGGCATCATTCTGCTGGCCCGTGACCCGGACACTCATCGCGAGCTGTCTCGGCAGTTTCATGATCGAGAAACAGAAAAGGCCTACACCGCATTGTGCTGGGGCCAGCCGGCGCTGGACAGCGGCAGCATCGACCTGCCGCTGCGCTATGACCCGCCGACCAAGCCTCGCCACGTAGTGGACCATGAACACGGCAAACACGCCCTGACCTTCTGGCGCGTGCTGGAGCGTTGTGGCGATTGGTGCCGGGTCGAACTGACACCGATCACTGGACGCTCGCACCAGTTGCGCGTGCACATGCTGTCCATTGGTCATCCATTGCTGGGCGACGGCCTCTATGCTCACCCGCAAGCACTCGCCGCCTGGCCACGCCTATGCCTGCACGCCAGCATGCTCAGCTTCACCCACCCGCAAAGCGGCGAGCGCCTGCGCTTCGAGTGCCCAGCGCCGTTCTGATACTCCTGTGGGAGCGAGCTTGCTCGCGATAGCGGTGGGTCAGTTTGCATTGATGTTGAATGTGCCGGCCTCATCGCGAGCAAGCTCGCTCCCACATTGGAGCGCAGGCGTGCACAGAGCTTGTGTTCACCACAAATCCCTAGTGGGAGCGAGCCTGCTCGCGATGACGGTGGCGCATTCAACACGGATATCACCCGCCTCCCATCCTCCCCATCGACCACCAATACGGTAAACTCCCGCCCATTGCTGTCTGGAGCTATTTATGCGCGCAGAGTTGAACCAAGGCCTGATCGACTTCCTCAAGGCCTCCCCCACCCCGTTCCATGCCACTGCCACCCTTGCCCAGCGCCTGGAAGCGGCGGGTTATCAGCGTCTTGACGAGCGCGAGACCTGGGTCACCGAGGCCAACGGTCGTTATTACGTCACGCGCAACGACTCCTCGATCATCGCCTTCAAGCTGGGCCGCAATTCACCGCTGCACGACGGCATCCGCCTGGTCGGCGCCCACACCGACAGCCCCTGCCTGCGGGTCAAACCGCAGCCGGAACTGCAACGCCATGGGTTCTGGCAACTGGGCGTGGAGGTATACGGCGGTGCGCTGCTGGCGCCGTGGTTCGACCGCGACCTGTCCCTGGCCGGGCGCGTGACCTTCCGCCGCGACGGCAAGGTCGAAAGCCAATTGATCGATTTCAAGGCACCGATTGCCACTATTCCGAACCTGGCCATCCACCTCAATCGCGAAGCCAACCAGGGCTGGGCGATTAACCCGCAAAATGAGCTGCCACCGATCCTTGCCCAGTTCGCCGGCGACGAGCGCGTTGACTTCCGCGCTGTGCTCACTGATCAACTGGCCCGCGAACACGGCCTGAACGCCGACGTGGTGCTCGATTACGAGCTGAGCTTCTACGACACGCAAAGCGCGGCGGTCATTGGCCTGCATGGCGATTTCATTGCCGGCGCGCGCCTGGACAACCTGCTGTCGTGCTACGCCGGCCTGCAGGCCCTGCTGAACACCGACACCGACGAAACCTGCGTGCTGGTGTGCAACGATCACGAGGAAGTCGGTTCTTGCTCGGCCTGCGGCGCCGACGGCCCGATGCTGGAACAGACCCTGCGGCGCCTGTTGCCCGAAGGTGAAGAGTTCGTAAGGACCATTCAGAAATCCCTGCTGGTTTCGGCGGACAACGCCCACGGCGTGCACCCCAACTACGCCGACAAGCACGATGCCAACCATGGTCCCAAGCTCAATGCCGGGCCGGTGATCAAGGTCAACAGCAACCAGCGCTACGCCACCAACAGCGAAACCGCTGGGTTCTTCCGTCATCTGTGCATGGCCGAGGAAGTGCCGGTGCAGAGTTTCGTGGTACGCAGCGACATGGGCTGTGGCTCGACCATCGGCCCGATCACCGCCAGCCAGTTGGGCGTGCGCACCGTGGACATCGGCCTGCCGACCTTCGCCATGCATTCGATCCGCGAGCTGTGCGGCAGCCATGACCTGGCGCATTTGGTGAAGGTGTTGAGCGCGTTCTATGCGAGTCGCGAGTTGCCGTAGCCTGCTTGAACCGCAGGCATGCTGTTGTGGCGAGGGGATTTATTCCCTCGCCACAACAGCGCTTGCCTCTGGATTGAGGGAGGTCGTGACATACATCATCCCCATCCGACAAAACCCCAACTAGACTGCCCTTATCCTCCCCCGACAAGGCTGTCTCACATGATCTCCATGTCTTCATTCAACGCCATGCTGGTGCCCGTCATTGCAGGCATGATCCTGCTGGCCATTGGCTTCAACTTCCGAGACAAGAATGTCGGGGTCTTTGCCATGTGGATCGGCATGTTGCTGATCCTCGCCACGGTGTTGTTCCGCATCCTGGCCAAACTCAACGAGTCGGCCTGACTTCCCCTCAGGCGGCAGGCGCTTGCTCCGGCACGTCCACCCCGACATGAATCGCATCGTGGCGCCAGAACTCCAGGTCGCAATCGATCAGCCGCTGATGCTGGTCATAGTTGACCCGGGCAATCCGCAGCCCGGGGCTGCCCACCGAGACTTTCAGCGCCGCCGCGGCTTCGGGCTGTAAAGAGGTGGGCACGATTTCGAACCTCACCCGGCCGTAGTGCAAGTCGTAGTGGCGGGCGTATAGCTCGGTGATGGACTGATTGAGGTCGAACTCCAGAATGTCCGGAAAGTACTGCGGGTTCAGGTAGTGCTCGACGTACAACACCAAGCGCTCGTCGATACGCCGTACACGGCAGATCTGGATCACGCTGGACAGCGCCGGCAGTTGCAGCCAGGCACACACCGCCGCCGACGCCGGTTGCAGGCGCGCCGAGATCACTTGGGTAGAAGGCACCCGCCCTTGAGCGGCGACCATGGCGTGGAAGTGGCTGCGCTGCATCAGGTTATAGGCCAGGCGTGGTGGCGAGACGAACCAACCCCGGCGCTCCTCCCGATAAATCTGCCCTTGGGCTTCGAGCTGCAACAAGGCTTCGCGCACGGTAATGCGCGTGGTCCCGAACAACTCACTGAGCTTGCGCTCGGCAGGCAACTTGCTACCGGGCGCCAGTAATCCATGGTCTAGCTGCTCTTGCAGGACTTGGCCAATGGTTGTCACCGCTTTAGTTGTCTCGACGCGCATCAACGTTACCTATCTGGACTAGACCAGCACTATTTCAGGGCGAAATCGATGGCGCATCGATCCGCTTCTCGTTCCCGCAAGCCTAGGCACTGCACATGACTGGCAGATGACAGAACCGCCGAACGGTTGTTGCCCAAGCCTGCAAATTAACGGCCAAGTCCTTTCAGATCAGCTGTTTAACCATGGTCTACGCTTAATTCGCAGCCACTGCGCCCGAGCCTGACATTTCCTCACACCGCCAACACCGACATCAAAATGTCACAGGGCTTGCCTACATTGGCTCAGGTATTGCTGACCTAGACCAACACAACCGCAATCGCAGCGTTGAAAACGCCCATAGGAGCTTCGGATGAAACAGCTTTTCCTGGCATCACTGTTAGGCTCGACCATTGCCATGTGCACCGCCGCCATGGCTGCTGACACCGATCTGAAAACGTTGGAAGCCGCTGCGAAAGCGGAAGGCGCCGTGAACAGCGTCGGCATGCCCGATGACTGGGCAAACTGGAAAGGCACTTGGGACGACCTGGCCAAAGTCTACGGTTTGAAACACATCGACACCGACATGAGCTCGGCCCAGGAAATCGCCAAGTTCGCCGCCGAGAAAGACAACGCCAGCGCCGATATCGGCGATGTCGGCGCGGCTTTCGGCCCGATCGCGGTCAAGCAAGGCGTGGTTCAACCCTACAAGCCAAGCACCTGGGAACAGGTTCCAGCCTGGGCCAAGGATAAGGACGGCAACTGGGCGCTGGCCTACACCGGCACCATCGCTTTCATCGTCAACAAGAAACTGCTGCACGGCTCCGAAGCACCAACCAAGTGGGCCGACCTGAAAACCGGCAAATACAAAGTCTCCATCGGTGACGTGAGCACTGCGGCCCAGGCTGCCAACGGCGTGCTGGCAGCGGCCCTGGCCAACGGCGGCAACGAGAAGAACCTTCAGCCGGCCCTGTTGATGTTTGCCGAGATCGCCAAGCAAGGGCGCCTGTCCATGGCCAACCCGACCATCGCCACCATGGAAAAAGGTGAAGTCGAAGTGGGTGTGGTCTGGGATTTCAACGGCCTGAGCTACAAGGCCAAGATGGCCAACCCGGATGATTACGTCGTGCTGATCCCGTCCGACGGCTCGGTCATCTCCGGCTACACCACCATCATCAACAAATACGCCAAGCACCCGAACGCCGCCAAACTGGCGCGCGAATACATCTTCAGCGACGCCGGCCAGATCAACTTGGCCAAGGGCAACGCCCGTCCGATCCGCGCCGAGCACCTGACCCTGCCGGAAGAGGTCAAGGCCAAGCTGCTGCCCAACGAGCAGTACAAAGGCGTGACCCCGATCAAAGACGCGGATGCGTGGGAGAAAACCTCCAAGGCACTGCCGCAGATGTGGAATGAACAAGTAATCGTCGAGATGAAGTAAGGCGCTAGCTCCCGCTCGGATATCCACTGGAAATCCAACTGTGGAGGCAGGCCCTGTGGGAGCGAGCTTGCTCGCGATGGCGGCGGATCAGTCAGTATTGAGGTTGACTGACACACCGCTATCGCGAGCAAGCTCGCTCCCACAGAAGCTCGCGCCCACATCAGGTTCCTGGAGGATCCGAGTTTCCTGGTATCTGTCCGGAGTCCCGCTACCCATGAAGCACAACGTCATCCTGGTGGTGCTCGACGGCCTCAATTATGAAGTCGCCCGGCATGCCATGGGGCATTTGCAGGCTTACGTCGGCGCAGGACGCGCGGCCCTCTACAAACTGGAATGTGAGTTGCCCGCCCTGTCCCGTCCGCTCTACGAATGCATCCTCACCGGCGTCGTGCCCCTCGACAGCGGGATCGTGCACAACAACGTCTCGCGCCTGTCGAACCAGCGCAGCATTTTCCACTACGCCACCCAAGCCGGCTTGAGTACCGCCGCCGCTGCGTATCACTGGGTCAGCGAGCTGTACAACGTGTCACCGTTCATCGCCGGCCGGGATCGTCATACCGACAACCCTGACCTGCCGATCCAGCACGGACATTTCTACTGGAATGACCACTACCCCGATTCCCACTTGTTCGCCGATGCCGAACACCTGCGTCAGCGCTACCTGCCGAACTTTTTGCTGGTGCACCCGATGAACATCGACGATGCCGGCCACAAGCACGGCCTGGACACCCCGCAATACCGCAACAGCGCGCGCTCAGCCGATATCAACCTGGCGGTCTACCTGCAAGCCTGGCTCGACGGCGGCTATCAGGTGCTGGTGACCTCCGACCACGGCATGAACAACGACCGCTCCCACAACGGCCTGTTGGCCGAAGAACGGGAAGTGCCGCTGTTTGCCTTGGGTGACGGCTTCAGTCTCGACCCCGCTGCCGCCCCCCGGCAGACCGAACTGTGCGGCACCATTTGCCAGTTGCTTGGCGTTGACCACGACAAACCCTATTGCCAGGAGTTACTCAAGTGAACGCCATGACGCGCGGCAAATGGCTGGCAGCGTTGTGCCTGGTGCCCTTCGCGATTTTCTTCATCGTGTTCCAGATCGCCCCGCTGCTCTGGGTGCTGGTCAACAGCCTGGAATCGGAAGAGTTCGGCTGGGGCCTGGCCAACTTCAGCAAGATCTTCAGTTCCAAGTTCTACCTGCAAGCGATCCAGCACAGCCTGGAAATCAGCTTCTGGTCCAGCGTGTTCGGCATCGTCATCGCCGTGCTTGGCAGCTATTCCCTGCGCCGCGTGGATTCTCGGCTGCGTAACTTCGTCAACGCCTTTGCCAACATGACCAGCAACTTTGCCGGCGTGCCCCTGGCCTTCGCCTTCATCATTTTGCTGGGGTTCAACGGCAGCATCACGATCATGCTCAAGCAAGCGGGGATCATCGAGGATTTCAACCTGTACTCGAAAACCGGGCTGATCATTCTCTACACCTACTTCCAGATCCCGCTGGGCGTACTGCTGCTCTATCCGGCCTTCGACGCCCTGCGCGAAGACTGGCGCGAGTCCGCCGAACTGCTGGGTGCCAACGGCTGGCAATTCTGGCGGCACATCGGCTTGCCGGTACTGACCCCGGCGCTGCTGGGCACGTTCGTGATCCTGCTGGCCAATGCCCTCGGCGCCTATGCCACGGTCTATGCGCTGACCACCGGTAACTTCAACGTCCTGCCGATTCGCATCGCCGCCATGGTCTCCGGGGATATTTCCCTCGACCCGAACATGGCCAGTGCCCTGGCCGTGGTGCTAGTGGCGCTGATGACCCTGGTGACCATCGTCCATCAGTTGCTGCTCAAGAGGAGCTACCATGTCTCGCGCTGAACCGGGCTCCGTCGGGCTCTATCATCGGCTGGTGGTGTACCTGCTGTTCGCCATCCTGCTACTGCCTCTGGCGGGCACGCTGGTCTACTCCATCGCCAGCAGTTGGTCGGCCACCGTGCTACCCAGCGGCTTTACCTTCAAATGGTATGTGCAGTTGTGGAGCGATCCGCGTTTTCTCCACGCCTTCGGTCAATCACTGATCGTCTGCGTCGGCGCGCTGGTGCTTTCGGTGGTGTTGATTCTGCCGCTGCTGTTCGTGGTGCATTACCACTTCCCCAGACTCGACGCGCTGATGAACATCCTCATCCTGCTGCCCTTCGCGGTACCGCCGGTGGTGTCGTCGGTGGGGCTGCTGCAACTCTATGGCTCCGGGCCGCTGGCGATGGTGGGCACGCCGTGGATCCTGATCGGCTGCTACTTCACCGTCGCCCTGCCGTTCATGTACCGGGCGATCACCAACAACCTGCAAGCCATCAACCTGCGCGACCTGATGGACGCCGCCCAACTGCTTGGCGCCAGCACCTTCCAGGCAGCGCTGCTGGTGGTGCTGCCAAACCTGCGCAAGGGCTTGATGGTGGCGTTGCTGCTGTCTTTCTCGTTCCTGTTCGGTGAATTCGTGTTTGCCAACATCCTCGTCGGTACCCGCTATGAAACCCTGCAGGTGTACCTGAACAACATGCGCAACAGCAGCGGTCACTTCACCAGTGCTCTGGTGATTTCCTACTTCTTCTTCGTACTGGTCCTGACCTGGGCGGCCAACATCTTGAACAAGGACAAAAGCCAATGAGCTACGTCAGCGTCCAACACCTGCAAAAAAGCTACGCCGGCACGCCGGTGTTCAGCGACATCAACTGCGAGATCGGCAAAGGCGAATTCGTCACCCTCCTCGGCCCTTCCGGCTGCGGCAAGTCCACGCTGTTGCGCTGCATTGCCGGCCTGACCGCAGTGGATGCCGGCCAGATTCTGCTGGACGGCCAAGACATCGTCCCGCTAAGCCCGCAGAAACGCGGGATCGGCATGGTGTTCCAGAGTTACGCCCTGTTCCCCAACATGACCGTGGAGCAGAACGTCGCCTTTGGCCTGCGCATGCAAAAGGTCGAGGCCGAGGACAGCCGCCAGCGGGTGCTGGAAATTTTGCGCCTGGTGGAACTGCATGATTTTGCCGCCCGCTATCCCCATCAACTCTCTGGCGGCCAATGCCAGCGCGTGGCCCTGGCCCGCTCCCTGGTCACCCGCCCGCGCCTGTTGCTGCTGGACGAACCGCTGTCGGCCCTGGACGCACGGATTCGTAAACACCTGCGCGAACAGATCCGTCAGATCCAGCGCGAGCTGGGCCTGACCACGATCTTTGTCACACACGACCAGGAAGAAGCCCTGACCATGTCCGACCGGATTTTCCTGATGAACCAGGGAAAGATCGTACAAAGCGGCGATGCCGAAACCCTCTACACTGCGCCGGTCGATGTCTTTGCCGCTGGCTTTATCGGCAACTACAACCTGCTGGACGCCGACAGCGCCAGCAAACTGCTGCAACGTCCGGTGAACGGCCGCATCGCCATTCGCCCGGAAGCCATCGAGCTGAGCTACAACGGCCAGGCCGATGCGCTGATTCGCAGCCACAGCCTTCTGGGCAACGTGATTCGTTACCGAGTGGAGGCCCGTGGCGTGGAGTTGGTAGTGGATGTGCTCAATCGCTCGGCTGCCGATCTGCACCCCGATGGCACACGTCTGTCACTTTCCATCGATCCGTCGGCACTGTGTGAGGTAGCCTGATGGCTTTATTGATTTTGAAGCTGATTTTGAAAAGGGAAACGCGCTGATGGCCCTGGCAATTTTTGATCTGGACGAAACCCTGATCCACGGCGACTGCGCCACCCTCTGGAGCGAACAGATGGGGCGCCTGGGCTGGGTCGATCCCGAATCGTTCATGCAGCGCAACAACGCGCTGATGGACGCTTACAGCCACGGCAAGCTGAGCATGGAAGAGTACATGGACTTCAGCCTGGAACCGATGATCGGTCGTACCCCGGAAGAAATCGAGCACCTGGTGGCGCCGTGGGTGGAAGACTTCATTGAACCGATCATCTTCAGCGACGCCACCAAGACCATCGCCGAACACCGCAAGGCCGGCGACCGGATCCTGGTGATCTCGGCCTCAGGCACGCATCTGGTCAAGCCGATTGCCGAACGCCTGGGCATCGACGAGATCCTGGCGATCAATCTTGAAGTGACCCATGGGGTGTACAGCGGCAAGACCGAGGGCATCCTCACCTACCGCGAAGGCAAGATCGCACGACTGCTGGACTGGCTGGATGCCGAGGAAGAAAACCTGGAGGGCGCGAGTTTCTATTCCGATTCGCGCAATGACTTGCCGCTATTGCTGCGGGTGGACTTCCCCCACGTAGTCAACCCGGACCCGGTGTTGAAGGCCCATGCCGAACTGGCCGGGTGGCCAATCCATACCTGGAAATAAGCCCCTTTGTGGAAGCGAGCTTGCTCGCGATGGCGTTGGGTCAGGCGACATTGATTTAGCTGACACGCCGCCATCGCGAGCAAGCTCGCTCCCACAGATTCAGTGTGGTTTCTACCCGAGGCTGTCGCCCAGCAGCAGCCACAGGCTCCAGCCAAGCAATAACACACCGCAGAGACGACTGAGCCAGAGTCCCTGCGACAGGTTTTTCTCCAGCAGGATGAAGGCACCGATCACTGCCACCCAGAGCAGGTTCATCACGCCGACCACAAACAGCAGGCCCATCAGGGCCCAGCAGCAGCCCAGGCAGTAAGCGCCATGGGCCAGGCCCATGCGCCAGCCGCCGAACACGTCGGGGCGCCAGTAGCTGAGAAGAAAGTGCAGCGGCCCGCGACAATGCTCAAGGCAGACCGCCTTGCCTGGCAGCCACTGATAGACGCCTGCGACCAGCAGCAGGCCGGCGCCCAACGCGGTACTGGTGACGCGCATCCCCGGACTGAGCAGGGATAGCTGCTCGAGCGCCCATTGCAGCGCCGTGGCGCCCAGGGCGAAGCCAGCCCAGACCAGGCCATAAGCGCTGCAGAACAGCAGCAAAGCCAGGTGTCGCTGCGGTGCCGGCATGCGTTTGCGCAGCATCTGCTGGTAGATCAGCAGCATAGGCACGGCGCTGGGCAGCATCATGCCGATCATCATCACCCCCCACATGGCGAACATCAGCAGAGCATCGCCCAGGCTCCAGGGCATGAGCATGCCGGCCATTGCCGCATCGGCCATGCCACCCGGCGCATTCATATCGCGAGCCATGCGCAGCAGCATCAGCCAGGCCAGGGCGGTCAGCGCGAGCAGGCAGAGCAGCAACAGCAACTGCTCGCCGGTCAGTCGCTTGCCCTGGGTCGCCGCCTGAGGCTCTGCCATCTTTACGGCTCTATGCCATGGCCGGTGAAGTGCACGTGGGCGAGGTGGCTATGACTGTCCTGGGATTGTAGCTTGAGGGCTGAATGCGTCTGATAGCTGCCGCTGGCGACTTCGGCCTCAAGGAACTCGAAGCCGTTGGGCAGGGACAGGCGGACTCGGTGAGGTGAACCGTCGATCGGGCTGCGGATCGGCTCGCCGCTGGCCTGCAGCACGCCTGGAATGTCCAGGTGCGCCAAGCGCTGGTCGACATCGATGGACAGGGTGATGGGCACGAACAGCGGTTCGAACACTTCAGTCATGGTGCTGCTGAACACCTGAAACACGTTGGCCCCGGGGTCGCTCTCCAGGCCAGAGAGGATGGTCAGCAGGGCCTGGCGTTGCGCCTCGTCGGCACGTTCATCGATGAACACCTGACAACTGCCATTGCCCTCATGGATGGCGCCCGGCCAGGCGAAGGTAGCGGCCCAGCACAAGCCTTCCAGCGCTACCTGATTGAAATACCCGCGCTCCACTCGCATCGACGCCACCGCCTGGCAGTGGCCACGGGTCGGTGGTGCATCGAATTGACAGGGGCAACCCCAATTGCAGTTGCAGGCAATGAATTCGACGCCCTGCATGCGCCATTCGGCGATGGCCATGATCAACCTCTTCACCTGGTGGGTGAAATGAAAGTTGCGGTTACCCCCATCCCTCCATTAATTAACGCTAGCAGGGCACGCGCCTCGGATACGGGCTGCCGACCAAAGGTGAAAGCCATCGTCGATAGGGATAAGGGTGCCAGTCATGTAGGCGCGGGCCTGCCTATCCAGCCCCTTGAAATATGCCGCGCAACGCGGGAACGAGCGCCAGACCACAAAGTCCTGTGGGAGCGAGCCTGCTCACGATGGCGTTGGGCCAGCCAGCATTGATTTAGCTGACACACCGCCATCGCGAGCAGGCTCGCCCCCACAGATTCTTGCGACGCCCGGATTAGCTCAGGCTCTCATCGATCACCAACACCAACTTCCCAGACACCTTGTTGGTCGCCAGCTCCGCGAACGCCGCTTCGGCATCCGTGATCGCGAAGGTCTTGGCCAGTTGCGGGCTCAGGCGTTTGTCGGCAAACAGTGGCCACACCTGCTGCCCCAGCTCGCTGATCAGGTCGGCCTTGAACTGATCGTCACGGCTGCGCAAGGTCGAGCCGAGCAATTGGATACGCTTGCCCAGCATCTGCGCCAGATCCAGTTGGGCCTCGCGCCCACCCATCAGGCCAATAAGCACCCAGCGCCCGTCAACTGACAAAAGTTTCACGTTGAGCTGGGCGTAGTTGGCGCCCACCGGATCGAGGATCACGTCGAAGGGGCCGAAGTCGTCCAGACTCTCCAGGCCATCGGTGCGCACCACACCGCCCTGGGCCCCCAGCGCTTCGCAATAACTCAAGCGGTCAGCCGAACCGACACTCACCCAGCACGGATTGCCAAACGCCTTGCACAACTGGATCGCAGCCGAGCCGACGCCACTGGCCCCTGCGTGCAGCAGGACTTTTTCACCCGGCTTGAGCCCGGCCAGTTGAAACAAATTCAGCCACGCGGTGCCGTAGACCTCAGGCAGCGCGGCCGCTTCAGCCAACGTCAGGCCCTCGGGCACTGGCAAGACATGCCGGCTATCGACCACCACTTCCTCGGCCATCCCGCCACCGGCCAGCAAGGCGCAAACGCGGTCGCCCACCTGCCAGGACGAACCCGGCCCGACCTCGCTGATTACCCCGGAACATTCCAGCCCCAGCACCTGGCTGGCACCGGGTGGCGGCGGATAAAGCCCGGCTTTTTGTAACAAATCGGCCCGATTCAGGCCCGCAGCCGCCACACGAATGCGAACTTGCCCGACATCACACGCCGGACTTGGCTCATCTGCCCATACCACTTGGCCTTCAACGCCTTGCAATGCTTTCACGGTGCCTCCATAGTGAGTCTCGACTGGGCCCGCTGCTTCAACGCCGGGCTTTCTTGCATTATGCGCCCGGGCCACATGGAACCGGCGACTTCAAAGACGGCCTAATATGCGTTATCAATTGTCCCTGCGTCGAATCAGCATGAAGCACCTGTTCCCCAGCACCGCCCTCGCGCTTGTCATTGGCCTTGGCCTGTTGCCGCTGTCGAGCGATACGTTCGCAGCCAACAGCTGGGACAAGCTTCAGCCCGATCGTGACGAGGTGATTGCCAGCCTTAACGTCGTGGAGTTGCTCAAGCGCCATCACTACAGCAAGCCACCGCTCGATGACGCGCGTTCGGTCATCATCTACGACAGCTACCTGAAGCTGCTAGATCCATCGCGCAGTTATTTCCTGGCCAGCGACATCGCCGAATTCGACAAGTGGAAAACCCAGTTCGACGACTTCCTCAAGAGCGGCGACCTGAACGCCGGGTTCACCATCTACAAGCGCTACCTGGACCGCGTGAAAGCGCGCCTGGATTTCGCCCTTGCCGAGCTGAACAAAGGCGTCGACAAGATCGACTTCAATACCAAGGAAACCTTGCTGGTCGATCGCAAGGACGCCCCTTGGCTCAAAAGCACAGCCGAACTCGATGACCTGTGGCGCAAACGCGTCAAGGACGAGGTGCTGCGCATGAAGATCGCCGGCAAGGAACCCAAGCAGATCCAGGAAACCCTGACCAAGCGCTACAAGAACCAATCGGCTCGCCTGGACCAGACCCGCGCAGAAGACATCTTCCAGGCGTACATCAACACCTTCGCCATGTCCTACGACCCGCACACCAATTATCTGTCGCCAGATAACGCGGAAAACTTCGACATCAACATGAGCCTGTCCCTGGAAGGCATCGGTGCGGTGCTGCAGAGCGATAACGATCAAGTGAAGATCGTGCGCCTGGTACCCGCGGGCCCGGCGGACAAGACCAAACAGGTCAGCCCGGCGGACAAGATCATCGGCGTCGCCCAAGGCAACAAGGAAATGGTCGACGTGGTCGGCTGGCGCCTGGACGAAGTGGTCAAGCTGATCCGTGGCCCCAAAGGCTCGGTGGTGCGCCTGGAAGTCATCCCGGCCAGCAATGCGCCGAACGACCAGACCAGCAAGATCGTGTCGATTACCCGTGAAGCGGTGAAGCTGGAAGAACAGGCGGCGAAGAAATCGGTCCTCAACCTCAAGCAGGACGGCAAGGACTACAAGCTCGGCATCATCGAGATCCCGGCTTTCTATCTGGACTTCAAGGCGTTCCGCGCCGGGGACCCGGACTACAAGAGCACCACTCGCGACGTCAAGAAGCTGCTGACCGAGCTGCAGAAGGAAAAGGTCGACGGTGTGGTGATCGACTTGCGCAACAATGGCGGCGGCTCCCTGCAGGAAGCCACCGAGTTGACCAGCCTGTTCATCGACAAAGGCCCGACCGTGCTGGTGCGTAACGCCGATGGCCGGGTGGATGTGCTGGAAGACGAAAACCCCGGGGCGTTCTACAAGGGGCCGATGGCCTTGCTGGTCAATCGCCTGTCGGCTTCGGCCTCGGAGATTTTCGCCGGCGCCATGCAGGACTATCACCGGGCATTGATCATCGGCGGGCAGACCTTCGGCAAAGGCACCGTGCAGACTATCCAGCCGCTCAACCACGGTGAACTGAAGCTGACCCTGGCCAAGTTCTACCGGGTTTCCGGCCAGAGTACCCAGCACCAGGGCGTACTGCCTGATATCGATTACCCGTCGATCATCGACACCAAGGAAATCGGCGAAAGCGCCCTGCCCGAAGCCATGCCGTGGGACACCATCCGCCCGGCGATCAAACCGGCCGTGGACCCGTTCAAGCCGTTCCTGGCTCAGCTCAAGTCCGAGCATGACACCCGCACGGCCCAGGACGCAGAGTTTGTCTTCATCCGCGACAAGCTGGCCCTGGCGCAAAAGCTGATGCTGGAGAAAACTGTCACGCTCAACGAAGCCGAACGTCGCGCCCAGCATGCCGACATCGAAGCCAAGCAACTGGTCATGGAAAACCTGCGTCGCAAGGCCAAGGGCGAAGAGCCGCTCAAAGAGTTGAAGAAAGAGGACGAAGACCTGATCACCGAACCGGAAAAAACCAAGCCGGAAGACGATGCCTACCTGAGCGAGACCGGGCGAATCCTGCTGGATTACCTGAAACTCAACACGGCCGTCGCCAAGCACTAAGATGATGGCCATTTAATGGTGTTGCTCGTCGCGGCGTCATCAAACTGACATCATTCTGTCGTGAAATACAGGACCGGGCGCCCCCTTAGGGGATCGCGCCCAGTCCTTTTTTTATCGCCAGAGATCGCCATGACCACGACAGAACAGCTGAGTGCATTGAGTTCGATCCTGGCTCAAAGCGGTTTGCACAGCCTGTTCCAGCCGATCATCTGCCTTTCCGAGCGGCGCATTGTTGGCTATGAAGCCTTGACGCGCGGACCGTCCAATAGCCCGTTGCACTCCCCCATCGCCCTGCTCTCCGTAGCCCGCCAGGCCGGACGTCTCAGTGAACTGGAACTGGCCTGCCGACGCAGTGCCTGCCAACGCTTCAATGAGCAAAAATTACCGGGCAAGCTGTTTCTCAACGTCTCGCCCGAGTCCCTGCTGGAGTCTGCACACCAGACCGGACGTACGTTGCAATTGCTGCGGGACTTCGGCATTGCCCCCAGTCAGGTGGTGATAGAACTGACCGAACAAACCCCGATCGATGACTTCCAGCTCCTGCAAACCGCCCTGCACCACTACCGGGCCATGGGTTTTTCCATTGCCCTGGACGACCTTGGCGCGGGTTATTCGAGCCTGCGGCTCTGGTCCGAACTACGTCCCGATTATGTGAAGATCGACCGGCACTTCATCGACGGCATCCACCAGGACGCGCTCAAGCGCGAATTCGTCGGCTCGATCCTGAAAATCGCCCGGGCGTCCCGGGCCCAAGTGATTGCCGAGGGTATAGAACTGCAAGAAGAGCTGGCGGTGCTGATCGAAATGGGCGTAGACCTGGTCCAGGGGTATCTGCTGGCCCGGCCCCAGGAACAACCGTCGCGCGACGCCAGGGCGCTGATGCCCAAGCAGGACAACGGCGTGGCGGCGCTGAGCGATGAGATCAACGACCTCAGTGCGCTGCTCAACGAACAGCCGGCGGTGGCCCACGATACACCGACCGCTACAGTGCTGGAGGCGTTCCGGCGCCAGGCCAACCTCAACTCCCTCGCAGTGCTGGACGACCAGGAACAACCCTGCGGCATCGTCCATCGCCATTCACTCTCCGACGCCCTGCTCAAGCCCTTCGCCACCGACCTGTTCGCCCGCAAGCCCATCAGCCGCCTGATGAGCGATGATTTCCTCGCGGTAGAGCTGAACCAGTCGCTGCAACAAGTCAGCCGCCTCATCACCAGCCGCGCCCGACAACGCATCGAGGAAGACTTCATCATCACCCTCAACGGTGGCTACCTGGGCTTGGGCCGGGTCATCGACGTGCTCAAACTCATCACCGAGTTGAAAATCCAACAAGCCCGCTACGCCAACCCGCTGACCTTGCTGCCGGGCAACGTACCGATCCAGCAATGCCTCACGCGCCTGCTCCAGCAGCGCCAGGAATCGGTGATCTGCTACGTGGACATCGACAGCTTCAAACCCTTCAACGACATCTATGGCTATGGGCGAGGTGATGAAGTCCTGCTGTGCCTGGCCCAATGCCTGAACGAACGCATCGACCCCAGCCGCGACTTCGTCGGCCACATCGGCGGCGACGACTTCCTGCTGGTCCTCGGCCCGGAAGACTGGCGCAAGCGCCTGAACCAACTGCTCAGCGACTTCCAAAACCACTGCCGCCGCTTCTACCGCCCCGAACATCTGGAAGCCGGATGCTTTACCGCGCTGAATCGCCAGGGAGTCCGACAGGACTTCGCGTTGTTATCACTGTCGATCGGGGTGGTGCATTTACGGGCGGAGGCTTGTGAGGAACTGGACGCGAGCCAGTTGGCTGAACTGGCCTCGCAGGCCAAGCATCATGCCAAGGAGATTTTGGGGGGGAGTGTGTATTTGGTGGATGGGTTGGCTGGGCGGGAGCCTGTGGTGGGGTTGTCGGTTTGAGGGGGTTACCATGTCGACTGATCTTCCAAGGCTGCTTTTTTGAGGTCCTCTTTCCATTCTTCGCTTGCGAGCTTGTATATATCTTCAAAAAAGCCGCGAGGGTCGTCTATTTCGGTTTCATCCCAAGCTAGGATTCGTGGATCATCATAGTCGCTTTCAAATTGTGTAGAAAAATCAAAACCAACTTTAAGCAAAAAACCCTCAAGCATTTTAAATACCAAAAATCTGTGCCTATAAGTTAAATAATCATAACTCGGCAATATAAACTTCTTTATTATCTCTTCCCTTTCACTCTGCTTATTAGGGTTGTACTCCCATAAAGCCTCACCGAGTGTCTCTTCTCTATCGTATATAGAAATACCAGCGAGAACTCCTGAGAGCTTAGGTTCGTATGGCTCATTTACAAACGGATGCGTTAACATTTCACTGCCTATCGTGGAAACCCTGTAAAGGGGCGTTTAACATTTTTCTTGTCGAATTTTATTTCTGCACCGTCTAGATTTTCCATGTAATGCGGACTACTTGGATCTTTCTTATTAGGCTTATATCCACGCCCGGCTCCAGGCAGCTCCATTCTAACGAACGGATTTTCATCAGCATCATAACCTGTCGGCTCGGGGACATCTCGATGCATCTTGGAAAAGGCATGCTTGAAAGCGCGATAATGTAACATCCAACTATTAAATTGTGAGCTCGGTCTGATGGGGCCCTTCACTCCTTTTTTAGTTGGATGCGATCCGTCAATGGATCGTTGCTTCAAAGCCTTATCGGAGATTTCTGGACCGTGCTTCTCGACTGAATGCATTTTGTATTCTCTGTTCCACTCCATAACCTGCCGTTTGGCTTCCTCCTCAGTTTTTGGCTCGCTCACCTTAGGAAGCGTTGGGATCTCCTCATCCACCCCAACCTTAGCCGCCGGATCCTGCTCCCCAACCGCCGGCCTACACCCACCCTTCCCAGGACAATCCACCAACCCCAACGGATCCACCCACCCCGTCGGGTTCAGGGTGTAGCGATACCCATTGAGCCCGCCCGCCAGTTTGCTCGGATCAGGCGTCAAATAGCGGCCGGTGTCGGGATTGTAGTAGCGGTGGCGGTTGTAGTGCAGGCCGCTTTCGGGGTCGAAGTATTGGCCCTGGAAGCGCAGGGGTTGCTCAAGCTGTTCGCCGCCGCCGTGAACCAGTTCGGTGGTTTTGCCGTAGCCGTTGTAGCGCGCTGACCAGACGATCTGGCCGCCGTAGTTGGTCAGTTCCTGGGGGGTGCCCAGGTGGTCGAGGTGGTAATAGAACGGGCAGGCGTTCAAGCCTTTGCCGTCGAGCATGACCAATGGGCGGAAGGTGCCGGGTTCGTAGAGGTAGCTGCGGTGGTGGCGTCGGCTGCTTTCGGCAACGACCTGGTCACCCTGCCAGAAAAATTCCGTGGTCAGGCCGTTCACGGTCTTGCTGATGCGCCGGCCAAAGGCGTCGTAGCGGTAGGTCGCTTCGTGGCCGTCCGGCATGCTCACGCCGATCAGGCGGTGCTGGCTGTCGTAGCGGTATTCGTTGACCAGGGCCTTGCCGCGGCGTTCGCGGATCAGGTTGCCGAAGGCGTCGTAGTCATAGTGACGGTCGCCCTCCGCCAGCAGACGGTTGCCCTTGCGGATGATCGGGCCGGTGCGGTCCTCCAGCAAGAGGTTGCCCGCCGGGTCGTGCATGAAGTGTTCTGGCGGCTCGCTGTGGGAGAAGTCGATGCGGGTCAGGCGATCCAACGGGTCGTACTGGTAGTAACGGCGGTTTCGGTTGTCGGAAAGGGTCGCAAGGTTGCCCTTGGCGCTGTAGGTATAATCGCGCCAGAACAGTTGCTGCTGTTGGGTCTGCCACACCGTCTGGGCCTTGAGGCGGCCCTGTTCGTCGTAGTCGTATTCGCTGAGCAACAGGCCCTGTTGGCGCTGCCGTTCACGACCGCCGTCAAACCGATGCTCGGTCAGGCGTGTGCCGTTCAGGTCAATCGCGATCAGCACGCCGCCCAGGGTGTGGTGGTAATCGAGCGTGCTGTTGTCCGGCAGGCGCAGGTGGTTGAGCCGCCCGCCGATATCGTAGCGATAGCGCAGGGTGCCCCAGCCCTGGTGTTCGGTGATCAGCCGGTCATGGACGTCGTATTCGAACGCCAGTGGATGATCGGTACCGTCGTCGACATGGACCAGTCGGCCCAGCCCGTCGTAGCGGTACTCGATCGTCTGGCCGTCGGGCAAGGTCTTGATCTGCAGTCGCCCGGCCGCGTCGCGCTGGTAGCCCGTGACAAGCCGGGCGCCCTTCTCGCCGAACTCGGTTTTCTCCAGCAGGTGGCCGTTGAGGTCGTAGGCATAGGCGGTGCGTTGACCGTCGAAGTCGATCTGCTGTCGGATCAAACCATTGGGCGTGTAGTCCAGCTGATACTTTTCGCCGGATTCGTTTTCGATCTCTGTCAGCAACAACCGCGCCGAGTCGTAGCGATACTTGAGCTCGGTGCCGTCGGGGTTGAGGCGCCGGCTGATCAGGTGCAGGTCGTCGGCATATTCGTAACGGGTGATGCGCCCCAGCTCATCGCGCTCGGCGGTGACCTTGCCGTAGGCGTTGTAGCTCCAGGTGCGGCTGGCGCCGGTAGGTAAGGTCGTCTGGAGCAGCCGACCGACAGCGTCCCATTGGTAATGCGTGAGGGCGCCGTGTTCGTCCTGGCGGCTCAGCAGACGCCCAAGGACGTCGTAGGAAAAACACCGACGACTGCCGTCGAGCAGGATTTCTTCCGTCAGTTGGCCGAGCCTGTTCCAGACCCATTGCTGAAAACTGCCGTCGCAGTGGCTGATCTCCACCAGTCGGCCCTGGCCGTCGTAGTGGTAATAGGTGACCTTTGCGTCGGGATCGATCTGTTCGGTAATGTCGCCCTGGTCGTTGCGTCGGTAGGTCCACACCGCTTTGCCGCGGGAACGGGCGTGCAGGAAACCGTTGCGGTATTCGTAGGACGTGGGCTCCTCGTTAGGCGGAATCAGCGCCACCAACCGGCCTGCTTCGTCGTAGCGGTATTCGGTGACAGCGCCCAGCGGGTCCTGCTCGGCGATCAGCCGACCTTGTTCGTCATAGGCCTTGAGGTGCTCGCCGCCATCGGGTTCGACCTTGCGCACCAGCCGCGCCCGGTCGTCGTGGACGTATACCTCCTGACTACCGTCGAGGTGCCGGACCGTGACGCTGCCGTCCTCGCCCCAGGTGTACCGGCTGTCCATCTGCGCAAACGAGGCCCAATGCCTGACGCAACGAGCCGCCCGGCCAACACCTTGCCACTCCCAGAAAAAACTCGCCCCGCCGGCCAGTTGCCGCTGGAGGATGACGTGCTGGTCGTCATAGTCGTAGCGTTCACTTTCACCGGCGGCGTTGGTCGCTTCGATGAGCCGGAAACGTCCGTCGTAGCGGTAGGACACCAGCGTCTGTCCGGTCCGCCAGGCTTCGTCCAGGGTGAGGGCCGGGTGGAAGCTCTGGTAATCGATGGCGATCAGGTGGCGCTGTTCGTAACGCAGGCTCAGGGCGCGGCCGGCACCGTTGTTCAGGCGGCAGATGTCACCATGGATATTGCGCTGGATCGTCAGGCGGTTGTCGTAGCGGTCGCTGAGACCGGTCAGGTGGCCATCGTGAAAATGCAGGAACGGTGCGTTTTCGCCGGGCTGGGCGACGATCAGTTCGTCCGGTTCGCTGCCCAGGTAAATAGCGGCGCGGGCCAGGCTGTTGTGGATCGCCGGACGTTGGGCGCTGGGCAGCGGAAACGTCGTACGGCGGTTTTCCTGGTCGATCCAAATGACCTGCTCGCCTTCGAGCTGCAAACGCTGAGCCAGGGCATGGCTCCAACCGCGCCCGAGCCCCACGTCCAAGTCCACCGCGCTGGTGCGGTACAAACGGGTGAAGACAAATGGCAGGCGACCATCAAGGGTGCCGTCCTCCAGGGTCAGCAGCTCTTCGCCGGTGACCATCGACACCGGGCAGCCGCTGGTTTGGGTCTGGGCCGCGGTATCGGTGCTGTCGCCGTTGGGGTTTTTCGAGGGGCTGGGGGCGTCGTCGTGGGGGTCGTGTTTTTTCAGCGTGGTATTGCGCTGTGCGTCCCAGCGCAGCTGCACGCGGCCCTTTTTCACACCGGCCGCGATGCCTCGTGCCGCCACGGTCTTGTAGCGGTCCACGTAGGTCATGAAGCCGTTGACCAGCGCGAAGATTGCTCGGATGAAACGCTGCACGGCGTTCAGCAGGGTTGCGCCGTGCCTGGCCAACCGCATTGACAGATAGGCTATCCCAGCGCCTGCCCCGGCAAAGGTCAAGGCCACGCCAATCAGCAAGTCGATCGCCAGTTGCACCGCCATGGTCGAGAGTACTTCGGCGGTTTCGCCGGCAACTTCGCTGGGCGGCAACATCTCCAGCCACAGGCTCGCGGTCCGCACCAGCAGGCACAACGCCGCTTCGTCGCTGGCCAGCAGTTGCAGCTTGGCCATTACCAGCGGTGTGTCTTGCGCCAGTTTCTTCAGTTGCTCAACGCTATCACCCAAGCGATCAACAAACTGGCTGGGATCCTTGAGGATGTCCGAGAGCAGGCTGATGCTGTCCCACACCCCCTCGATCGCCGCCCAACTGCCGGCGAGCAGGCCATTGCCCACCGAGGTCGCCAAGGATTGCTGGGACCACTGTGGCTTGAAGCCTTGCCACTCGCCGCGTAACCAGTCCGTCAGCTTGATGGTAAGGCTGTCGTAGGAAGAAAACAGATCGGTAAGCTGCGCAGTAGACACTTCGCCCTGGACGTGAACCCGATAGAATCGGCCCGCTTCGCCCGTAAAGGTCCCCAGGCCCTGGGCATCCAGGGGGACTGGCGTGACCTTGCCGCTGTCCACCGCCACCACATCCACCACGATGTCGCCCAGCGGAATGTCATACACCGACTCGAGCTTGCTCTCGATCGTCATCACCCCGCCCTGGGGACACTGGACAACGGTGGAGAGAAAGTCATCGTCGCCGGTGCTGACGGCGGTGGTGCTGTCGCCGAAACGGATCAGCCGCTCCATGCCCAGCAGCGAGGGCAGGTCGGCCGCCTGGCTGGCCCGGTCCGCCGCCCGGCTGTACCAGCGTTCGAGCTGTTCGCGGTAGACAGACAGGGTGTCCTTAAAACTGTCGAGTTGCTCCTCGATACGGCGCACCTGGTCCATCAGGACACGGCTCGTTCAAGGGCCAGCAGGAAAAAACGGTCGAACATGGGCAGACGTCTCGCAACGCTCAGGAAGCGCGAGACTTTGCCGGGGATGACTGGGGAAATAAGTCAGGAGAAGGAGACAGCGCGTGTAAGGCGATTCGCTAAATTCGCCCAACACGTAAAACGGTAGATGGCCGGCGGGAAAAGACTGTCTTTTCCAAGCGACCTGTGGATAACGCTACAACGCAGAGTCCTTGAGCGTTTTGAGCTTGATCTCGGCCAACGGATGCCCGGCGTTCGCCGCCAAGGCCCACCAACGTGCCGCCTCGACCGGGTCCGGCGCCTTGCTGGCTGTACCGGCGAGGCTGATCACTCCGACCTGATAGGCGGCCTTGCCGTCACCGGCCAAGGCCGCCAAGCGCAGCAGGCGAATGCCTTCCTCCCGAGCTCCGAGCCCTTGGCCACGAAACGTCAGAATATGCCCGTAGAAACTTTGCGCTGCGACGTCGCCCAGGTTTGCCATCCGGGAGAACTGGCCCTCAAGCCAGCCCCAGCCACGCGGCTGGCGGACGAACCACGACCAATGAAACAAACGACGTGCCAGCCAGTAGCCGGCCCGAGCCTTGATACGCCAGAGCATTCAGGCCTCCGCCGATTCGGGGTACTCGTATTCGAACACCCGGACCACTTCCGACGCGTGCCAGGAAGCAGCGGCCACGCCATCGGAGGGCCCGGAAAAACGTCCAAGGCGCTCAACGCATTCGAAAAAACCAGTGCGCGGCAACCGACTGGCACCCTGGCTGATGACCAACGAACTGCGCAACGGCTGTTCAGCCCTGGCATCCAGGGCGGCCAAGTGCTCCAGGGCTGCGGTCAAGGTTTGCATGGCTGGACTGGGCAACTGCAAGCGCTCCAGCAAGGCGCGGTACGTCAACAAATGGCGCTGGCGGCGCGCCTGGTCCAATTCACCCAACAACCCATCCCAATGCTGCCGACTGATGCGTACACTCACGATTCATCCCTCCAACCCGGCACCGTCAACTCCCAGGCCAGACTGCGCCGAATCGCGGCATCGGGCTGACGCTCGCCGCTCTCGATCAAGGCCAGATAAGACGGACTGATACCTACCGTGCGGGCCAACGCCTCAATGGCGATGCCCTTCCCTTCGCGCAAACTGCGTAATTGATCCAGACCAGGGAGAACCTGGCCAGGTGCCGCCGCGTGACGGACTGTAGCCTCGCGCGACGGTGCTTGCTCGATGCCTGCTGCCTTCAACAACGACTGGTACTGATCCCACGGTAAAACCGCGTATTCGGGCTCACCGTCGCGTGTGATTATTTGGATATCCATGTCTACCCCGTAGGACAACAACACTTAGCAAGTCAGCTTTTTTCTTTAGAAGTGTAATCCTAATAGCGGCTAAGGTCGCGGGGCTATGAATCTCTGCTGGGAATGGCCCAGGATCAGGTTTTTTTCTCACCTTGGAGCAGGAGTTGTTCCGGGGTGTCGGGAAGTCTTTCCACCCGAGCCAGTTTCTCGGGTGATTGCCGATAGCGCCAGGCGCGGAAGGCTTCGAGCTCACTGTCGAGGGTTTTCATGATCCAGGCCAGTACGGCGATATCATCGATCATACCGAACACCGGCAGGAAATCAGGAATCGCATCCAGGGGACTGAGGAAATACATCAATCCCGCCACCACCGACAGCAGCGACTTGGCACTGACCGCCCGGTATTCGCCACGCCAGTAAGCCAGGCACAGCGCCTGGAGCAAGCGCAGATCTTCCTTGAGCTTGCCCAACCGGCCGCCCTCCCGGGCACTTTTGCTGGCGACGGCAAACAGCAACGTCGGCAATCGACCGCGGGCCAGCAGGCGGCCTGCCAAGGGCAGGAATCGCGCAAAATTCCACGGGGCCTTCATTTTTTCTCCCACTGAAATGTTATCCACACAAATTGTGGATAACCTTGTGAACAGAGCTGCATTTCAGCGCTGGAACCCCCGTTTCATAAGGGCCCGGCTTAGATCGGGCGTTTTTTACTCACATAAAAAAACCCAATATTTCATTGACTTGACCGCCTGACTGCGTCTAGCACAGCGCCTGTACTGCCTATGACTGTAGCCTGCCCTGAGCGTTCGGTTTTTTGGCATTTCCGCTGCCCAGATGCAACAACGCCCCGCATGAGCGAGGCGTTGTCGTTTTGTCGCTATAGCAGACGCGATTACTTGGCCGCGTCTTCTTTTGCCGGATCCTTGATCGCCAGCAGCTCCAGATCGAATACCAGGACCGAGTTGGCCGGGATGGCCGGGCTCGGGCTCTGGGCGCCGTAGGCCAGCTCGCTCGGGATGTACAGCTTGTATTTCTCGCCGACATGCATCAGTTGCAGGCCTTCGACCCAACCCGGGATCACGCCGCTGACCGGCAGGTCAATCGGGCTGCCACGTTCAACGGAGCTGTCGAATACGGTGCCGTTGGTCAACTTGCCGGTGTAGTGGACAGTCACGACGTCGGTCGGCTTAGGCTGCGGGCCATCGGCTTTCTTGACCACTTCGTACTGCAGGCCGGAAGCGGTGGTGGTTACACCGGCTTTCTTGCCGTTTTCCTCGAGGAATTTCTTGCCGGCCGCTGCCGACTCTTCGCTCATCTTGGCCATGCGCTCTTCGGCACGTTTTTGCAGTGCGGCAAAGGCTTCGACCAGTTCTTCGTCTTTCAGCTTCTGTTCTTTCTTGCCGACGGCATCTTCGATGCCCTGGGCGACTGCTTTGGAGTCCAGGTCATCCATACCTTCCTGAGCCAGGCTTTTGCCCATGTTCAGGCCAATACCGTAGGAAGCTTTCTGCGCCGGGGTCTTCAGCTCTACGCTGGTCTGCGAGTCGCAACCCGCGAGTACCAGGCCAACCAGGGCCACCGCCGCCGCCAACCGATGCTGTTTCATGCTATTTCCTTGTTCATGCGCCTAAAGGGCAATCGAGTAAAGCCGCGAGCTTATCAGGCGGCCACGACCAATGGCTACCGGCATGTGAGCAGCAAAGCGCTGATAAGTTCACGTCCGCAAACGCTTTTTAATCCTGGGCCAATGAAGCATCTGTCATCTATTACGTACAGGGACAAATTGCCGCTTCCCACTGCCCCCAGGGTAATGGCCACTTGCCGGCCACGCCACGCTGAGGCATAAGGACATATCAAAAAAACAAGGACGTTACCGTGCGCCTTCTCTCTCGCCTCCTCTTGTTGCTCCTCGCGCTGCTGGCTGTCGCCGTGGCGGTGGTGCTTTATTACGTCGCCAATCCACGCCTGCCGTTCTATACACCAGCCCAGCAGGTGCATTACCTGGATCAATGGAGCGCCACCGAGCGCCAGACGTATTACTTCACGCCCCAGGGCACCCAGGTCAAAGGCCTGCGCTACGACTGGTTCACCGCCCTCGAATTGCCGTTCTCGCAGCAACGTTTCGCTTCGCCTGAGTACCTGGCGCGCTTCGGCTTCCTGGTCGACCCGGCGCAGAAGGCCTCGTCGGCCAACCCAGGCAACCTGCCGGTGGGTTTCGCCCGGCACCAGAACCCCGGCAGCACCGAGCAATTCCTGGATATCACCTGCGCCGCCTGTCACACCGGGGAACTGCGCTTCAAGGGCCAGGCGATACGGATCGACGGCGGTTCGGCGCAACACGTGCTGCCTTCCAGTGTTCCGACATTGCGCGGTGGCAGTTTCGGACAGGCGCTGGTCGCCAGTCTGGCTTCTACCTACTACAACCCCTGGAAATTCGAACGCTTCGCCCGTCAGGTACTGGGCAAGGACTACGATGCCCGTCATGAAGAATTGCGTGAACAATTCAAGACCTCGCTGTACACCTTCCTGCGAGTGGCCTGGAACGACACCCATCGCGGCCTCTACCCCACCGAAGAAGGCCCCGGCCGTACCGACGCCTTTGGCCGTATTGCCAACGCCAGCTTTGGCGACGCCATTTCAGCCAAGAACTACCGGGTCGCCAACGCACCGGTGGATTACCCGCAGTTGTGGGACATATGGACATTTGACTGGGTCCAGTGGAACGGCTCGGCCCAGCAACCGATGGCCCGTAACGTCGGCGAAGCGTTGGGCGTGGGCGCCACGCTGAATTTCTTCGACGCCCAGGGCAAGCCATTGCAGGGCGATGCGCGATACCCCTCCAGCGTGCGCGTGCGCGACCTGAACACGATCGAAGAAACCCTGCAACTGCTCAAGCCACCGGCGTGGCCGGAGGCGCTGCTTGGCGCGATCGATAAACCGCTGGCCGCCAAGGGCCGGGCGCTGTTCGCCGAAAACTGCGCCGGCTGCCATGTGCCCAATGTAGTCCAGGGACCCGACAGGCCGGTCCAGCAACTGCACATGCTGCCGGTGAAAGCGATCGGCACCGACCCGGGCACCGCCGATAATATTGCCGACCACCGCTTCGACCTGACTAGCCTGCAGTGGGATCCGACCGAGCTGGCGAAGCTGGACGTGCAACTGCACCCCACTCCCACCGAGCCACTGGACCTGAGCCAGCTCTCAGTCGCCAAAGGCCTGGCCTACGTCACGGCATTCGTCGAAAACCGTGCTTACCGCGATGCCGGCGTCACCCCCGTCGAGCGCCCGGCCCTGGACGGTTTCGGCCTGCCCATCGGTGTGCGCGAACTGCGCGCCTACAAGGCCCGGCCGCTAGCGGGTGTCTGGGCCACGCCACCGTTCCTGCACAACGGTTCGGTGCCGACGATCTATCAACTGCTGTCTCCCCAGGCCGAACGGGCGAGCACCTTCTATAAGGGCAGCTTCGAATACGATCCACGGCACCTGGGCTATCGCACTGAAGCCTTCACCAATGGTTTTCTCTTCGATACGCGGATAACCGGCAACCACAACAGCGGCCACGAATTCCGTGCCGGCGAGCGAGGTAACGGCGTGATCGGCCGCCTGCTGCAACCGCAGGAACGCTGGGCGCTGCTGGAGTACCTCAAGGTGCTCGGCGGGCCACTGGAGTCGCAACTGTAATGATCACCCTCTCAGGCAAAAGGAATTTTCCATGCTGATCACGCTCTGGCTGCGCCTCGGCGCCTTTTTGGGCAAGACGCTCCTGTGGCTGCTGGGCATCGGCCTGCTCGGCTGGGCGCTGACCAGCGCATGGTTCGCCTGGCAACACAGCGGGGCGGTTTCGGACAAAGAGCAGATTGCGCCCGGTGAGGCGGCGATGACCCAGGAGATCATCCAGACCGCGATCCGCATCGTCGATCAGCACCGGGAAGGCACACGCTACCTGCGCGACGCCCACGCCAAGGCTCACGGCTGCGTCATGGCCGAAGTCCAGGTGCCGAACGACCTGCCAGCCCCCTTGCGCCAGGGGGTCTTTGCCGAGCCTGGGAAGGTCTGGCAGGCGACGATCCGTCTGTCCAACGGCAACGCCTACCCACAGTTCGATAGCCTGCGCGATGCCCGAGGGATGGCGATCAAGCTGCTGGGCGTGCAGGGTAAACAACTGTTGGCTGACCGCCAGTCACAGGGCGAGCAAGATTTCGTGATGTTCAACCATCCGAACTTCTTCGTCAGTGATGTCGCCGAGTATCGTCAGAATGTGGCCGCTCAGGCCGATGGAAAAAAGGTGATGGCATTCTTTCCCAGCGCGGACCCACGCAGTTGGCAGATTCGCCATTTATTCATCGCCCTGGCGACCCTTTCACCGGCCCCGGCCAGCCCGACCCAGACCACATACTTTTCGGTATCGCCCTACAAGTTCGGCGCGGCCAACGCCAAGTTTCGCGTAGCCCCGGACCCCGATAGCTGCCCGGCCTATACCTTGCCGGCGCAAAACCAGGACCTGCCGAACTTCTTGCGTAGCGCGCTGAATCAGCAGTTATCCACAGACCGGGTGCCGGCGTGTTTTGTCTTGCAGATCCAGCGCCAGGATCCGAGCAAGTACATGCCGATCGAAGACACCAGTATTGAATGGCAGGAAAGTGACGCACCGTTCGAGACCGTGGCCCACATCAAAGTGCCGGCCCAGGATTTCGATACGCCCAAGCTGAACCTGGCCTGTGACAACCAGTCCTTCAACCCCTGGTTCGGCATTGAAGCCCATCGCCCCATCGGCGGCATCAACCGTTTGCGCAAAGCCGTGTATGAGGCGGTCAGCGATTACCGTCATAGCCGTAATGCCGAGCAGTAGATAACCGGTAAATGCCAGACAGCAAAAAGCCCGCTCGATTGAGCGGGCTTTTTGTTGGCAACCTGGCGTTCAGTGGGCCAGGTTGCCGAATATGGCGCAGCGGACGGGACTCGAACCCGCGACCCCCGGCGTGACAGGCCGGTATTCTAACCGACTGAACTACCGCTGCGCGTAACATTGAAAGCTTGGTGGGTGATGACGGGATCGAACCGCCGACATTCTGCTTGTAAGGCAGACGCTCTCCCAGCTGAGCTAATCACCCTGCACTTTCGATGCGGGGCGCATTCTCTCACAATTTTTTGTAACGTGCTGATTTAATTAGCAAAAACAGCAAAAAAGTGAGCGATGCACATCGCATTAACCGCAAACAGCAAAAAGCCCGCGTTAGCGGGCTTTCCGTTGGTTACCTGGCGTTCAGTGTTCCAGATAACCGAATATGGCGCAGCGGACGGGACTCGAACCCGCGACCCCCGGCGTGACAGGCCGGTATTCTAACCGACTGAACTACCGCTGCGCGTAACACTTTGGAGCGAATGGTGGGTGATGACGGGATCGAACCGCCGACATTCTGCTTGTAAGGCAGACGCTCTCCCAGCTGAGCTAATCACCCTTCGCTTTCGGTGTGGCGCGCATTCTACGGAGCACTCCCAAAGCTGGCAAGCACTTTTTAATTTAATTTTTTCAGCCCTTCCAAAGGCTTAGCGAAGGGTTGGCCTATGGCGCTGCGAAGAGAATAATGCCCCCCTTTGTATAAAGGAGAGACTCACCCCATGTGGTTCAAAAACCTGCTTATCTATCGCCTGACCCAAGATCTGCCTTTTGATGCCGAGGCGTTGGAAACTGCACTGGCCAGCAAACTGGCGCGTCCATGTGCAAGCCAGGAGTTGACCACTTACGGTTTCGTCGCGCCGTTTGGCAAAGGCGAAGACGCCCCCCTGGTGCATATCAGCCAGGACTTCCTGCTGATCGCCGCTCGCAAGGAAGAACGCATATTGCCTGGCAGCGTCGTACGCGACGCCCTGAAGGAAAAGGTCGAAGAGATCGAAGCCGAGCAAATGCGCAAGGTCTATAAAAAGGAACGGGACCAGCTCAAGGATGAAATCATCCAGGCGTTCCTGCCGCGGGCATTCATTCGTCGCTCGTCCACCTTCGCCGCCATCGCGCCAAAACAGGGCCTGATCCTGGTGAACTCGGCCAGTCCGAAACGCGCCGAAGACCTATTGTCGACCCTGCGCGAAGTCATCGGCTCACTGCCGGTCCGCCCGCTGACGGTCAAGATGGCCCCCACCGCGACCATGACCGACTGGGTCAAGACCCAGAAAGCCGCGGACGATTTCTTCGTGCTGGATGAATGCGAACTGCGCGACACCCACGAAGACGGTGGCATCGTGCGCTGCAAGCGCCAGGACCTGACCAGCGACGAAATCCAGCTGCACCTCAACACCGGCAAGGTGGTGACACAACTGTCGCTGGCCTGGCAGGACAAGCTGTCCTTCGTGCTCGACGACAAGATGGTGGTCAAGCGCCTGAAGTTCGAAGACCTGTTGCAAGACCAGGCGGAGCAGGACGGCGGCGACGAAGCCCTCGGCCAACTGGACGCCAGCTTCACCCTGATGATGCTGACGTTCGGCGAGTTCCTGCCGGCGCTGGTTGAAGCGCTGGGTGGGGAAGAGATTCCGCAGGGGATCTAAACCGACGGTTAGGGCCCCTGTGGGAGCGAGCTTGCTCGCGATAGCGATTTGTCAGTCAACATTTCTGTGGCTGCCACACCGCTATCGCGAGCAGGCTCGCTCCCACATTAGTTTTGTGTGGTTCAACTTCATAATAAGGATCAGGTCATGCGTGCATTGGCTGCATTGAGTCGCTTTGTCGGGAATACCTTCGCTTACTGGGTACTGATTTTCGCCGTCGTGGCATTTGTGCAGCCGGCCTGGTTCATCGGCCTGAAAGGCGCGATTGTGCCGCTGCTGGGGCTGGTGATGTTCGGCATGGGCCTGACCCTCAAGCTCGATGACTTCGCCGAAGTCGCACGCCACCCGTGGCGCGTGGCCCTTGGCGTAGTCGCACATTTCGTGATCATGCCCGGTGTGGCGTGGTTGCTCTGCCAGGTCTTCCACCTGCCGCCGGAAATCGCTGTCGGCGTCATTCTCGTGGGCTGCTGCCCAAGCGGCACCTCGTCGAATGTCATGACCTGGCTGGCTCGGGGCGACTTGGCCCTGTCAGTGGCCATCGCCGCCGTCACCACCCTGCTCGCTCCACTGTTGACCCCGGCGTTGATCTGGCTGCTGGCCTCGGCCTGGTTGCCGGTGTCGTTCATGGAGCTGTTCTGGTCGATCCTGCAAGTGGTGCTGCTGCCGATCGTATTGGGCGTGGTGGCGCAACGGCTGCTAGGGGACAAGGTACGGCATGCGGTGGAGGTGTTGCCGCTGGTGTCGGTGGTGAGCATCGTCATCATCGTCACCGCCGTGGTGGCCGCCAGCCAGGCGAAAATCGCCGAATCGGGCCTGCTGATCATGGCCGTGGTGATGCTGCACAACAGCTTCGGCTTTTTGCTCGGTTATTTCACCGGGCACTTGTTCAAGCTGCCCCTGGCCCAGCGTAAATCCCTGGCCCTGGAAGTGGGCATGCAGAACTCCGGCCTTGGCGCGGCGTTGGCCAGTGCGCATTTCTCGCCGCTGGCGGCGGTCCCCAGCGCGTTGTTCAGCGTCTGGCACAATATTTCCGGGGCGCTGCTCTCGACGTATTTCCGACGCATGAGTGAAAAACAGGACCGCGAAACCCTCGCCGCCCGGCAGACAGCCGACTGAAGCAGACTTGATCGAGTGGTCAGTAATTGGCACTATCCATCCAGCGCGGGGACGACCCCGCCACTCGATCGAGTGCCTAAATCCGGGGACGACCCCATCCATCGATGGAGGTATGTGATGTCCTGGATCATTCTGTTTTTTGCCGGCCTGTTCGAAGTCGGCTGGGCGGTCGGCCTGAAATACACCGACGGTTTCAGCCGCCCTCTTCCCACTGCACTGACAATCGCCGCCATGGCGATCAGCCTCGGCCTGCTGGGCCTGGCGATGAAGGAATTGCCATTGGGCACGGCCTATGCGATCTGGACCGGGGTCGGTGCCGTGGGCACGGTGATCGCCGGGATCATTTTGTTTGGGGAATCGATGGCGCTGGTTCGCCTGGCCAGTGTGGTGTTGATCGTTGCCGGGTTGATCGGGCTCAAGGTCAGCGCCTGAATTGACTTGTGGGAGCGAGCTTGCTCGCGATTGCAATCTATCTGCTGGCATTGATGTCACAGGCAGACCGCTATCGCGAGCAAGCTCGCTCCCACAGGTTTTCGACCTATCGGACAGTCCCGCGCAACTCCCCCACCAGCGCTTGCAACTGCGAAGGCGTCGCCGTCTCGACCGCCACCGCCGAACCCGCCACCAACGTCACCCGCGACCAGAACCGCCGAAACAGCCCCTTGGCCGGGTCGCGACTGAAGAAACTGCCCCACAAGCCCTGCAACGCCAGGGGAATCACCGGCACCGGGGTTTCCTGGAGGATGCGTGTCAGTCCGCTCTTGAACTCATTGATCTCACCGTCACCGGTCAATTTTCCTTCAGGGAAAATGCACACCAACTCACCGTCCTTCAGGTATTGGGCGATTCGCTTGAAGGCCTTTTCGTAGATATGAATGTCCTCCTGACGCCCGGCAATCGGAATCGTCCCGGCTGTGCGGAAGATGAAATTCAACACCGGCAGGTTGTAGATCTTGTAGTACATCACGAAACGAATCGGCCGACGCACCGCACCACCAATCAACAAGGCATCGACGAAGGACACGTGGTTGCAGACCAGCAACGCAGCGCCTTCATCGGGAATCGCCTCCAGGTTGCGATGCTCCACGCGGTACATGGAATGGCTCAGCAGCCAGATCATGAAGCGCATGCTGAACTCGGGGACGATCTTGAAGATGTAGGCGTTGACGCCGATGTTGAGCAACGACACGACCAGGAACAACTGGGGGATCGACAGTTTTGCCAGGCTCAGCAACACGATGGAGACGATGGCCGAGACCACCATGAACAACGCATTGAGAATGTTGTTGGCGGCGATCACCCGCGCCCGTTCGTTTTCCACGGTGCGCGACTGGATCAGCGCGTACAACGGCACGATATAGAAACCACCGAAGATACCCAGGCCGAGGATGTCGATCAGTACCAGCCAAGCGTGGCCGAAGCCGAGCACCTCCAGCCAACCGTGACCATCGACGCTGTCGGGGATCCCACCGGAATGCCACCACAACAGCAGTCCGAACACCGTCAACCCGAACGAGCCAAACGGCACCAGGCCAATCTCTACTTTACGTCCGGAGAGCCGCTCGCAGAGCATCGAACCCAAGGCGATCCCCACCGAAAACACAGTCAGGATCAAGGTCACCACGGTTTCATCGCCGTGCATCCACTCTTTGGCATAGGCCGGGATCTGCGTCAGGTAAATCGCGCCGACGAACCAGAACCAGGAGTTGCCGACAATCGAACGGGACACCGCCGGGGTCTGCCCCAAACCCAGTTTCAGGGTGGCCCAGGATTGGCTGAAGATATTCCAGTTCAGGCGCATTTGTGGCGAGGCCGCCGCCGCACGCGGAATGCTGCAGCTGGCCAGGTAACCAAGCACGGCAACGCCGATAATCGCGCTCGCCACTACCGCAGCGTAATGCGCCGAGGACATCATGATCCCGGCGCCGATGGTGCCCGCGAGGATCGCCAGGAACGTGCCCATCTCCACCAGACCGTTGCCGCCGACCAGTTCATCCTCGCGCAAGGCCTGCGGCAGGATCGAATATTTCACCGGGCCGAACAGCGCCGAATGCGTGCCCATGGCAAACAGCGCCACCAGCATCAGCGATAGATGGTCGAACAGGAAACCCACCGCGCCCACCGCCATGATGACGATTTCGCCGAGCTTGATCAGACGGATCAACGCGTCCTTGGCGAATTTTTCCCCAAACTGCCCCGCCAGCGCCGAAAACAGGAAGAACGGCAGGATGAACAGCAATGCGCAGAGGTTGACCCAGATCGAGCGGTCGCCGTCGATGGTCAGCTTGTAGAGAATGGCGAGAATCAGCGACTGCTTGAATATGTTGTCGTTGAACGCGCCCAAGGACTGCGTGATGAAGAACGGCAGGAAACGCCGTGTGCGAAGCAAGGTGAACTGCGAAGGGTGACTCATCTTCCATGTTCCTGAGTGGCGTGGACGCTTATTGGAATGAACGTTTTTCGATCCAGGCCACACATTACCTGTCTTTAGCGATTATTTCGCCAGCCCCGCAATGCACGGCGACACAAACAACTCACCGTGCCAGGCCCCCGCGAGCGTACGCCGCCCGACGATCAGCCACATCACCACCAGCATCGCCACCAGCACGCAACCGAACACGCGGAAAAACTCCAGGCTCAGCAGGTCCGCCAGCTTCAGCGTGGTCAGCGCATACACGCCCAAGGGGAAGGTAAAGCCCCACCAGCCAAGGTTGAACGGAATGCCAGTGCGCAGATACCGCACAGTGATGAGCAGCGCCATCAACATCCACCAGAACCCCAGCCCCCATAACGTGATGCCGGCCACCAGCCCCAACCCTGCGGCGATTTCACCCACGCCGGTCAGGCCATTGGCGGCGAAAATCAACGGTGCATCGCTGCCCAGCAGCAACATGCCCAGGGCGCCGGTGCCGATCGGGCCGAGGGCCAGCCAGCTCGAGGCGGCCATGTTTTCGTGGGGCAGTTTGTGCAGGGCCATGCGCAACAGCAGGATCGTCAGGATGCTGAACGCCACCGGTAGGGAAAAAGCCCAGAGCACGTAGCTGGTCACCAGCATGACCAGTTGCGAATGAGCGTCGACCAGATGCGGCGCCAGCAGCCCGCCACTGGCCGCCGCGACTTCGGCGGCCACCACCGGCAACAGCCACACGGCGGTCATTTGGTCGATGCGGTGTTCCTGGCGGGTGAACATCAGGAACGGAATCAGCACGCCGCAGGCCAGGGACATGGCCACGTCGATCCACCACAACGCTTCGGCCAACGGCAGCACACCGTCGCCCCAGCGCGGCAGCCCGAATACCAGAAAGCCGTTGATGATCGTCGCCAAGCCCATGGGAATGGTGCCGAAAAACATCGAAACCGTTGAGTGGCCGAAAATCCGTCGCGCCTCGTCGAAGAACAACACCCAACGCGCCGCATACAAACCGGTGAACACCACGAACAACAGGATGTTGAACAACCACAAACCTTCACCCAGCAGGCGCAGGCCCGATACATTTGCGGGCCACTGCGCCAAGGCCAGCGCCAGCACACCGGTCCCCATGACCACGGCGAACCAGTTGGGTGTGAATTGGCGAATGGCTTCCAGCGGCCTGGGCAAATGGCTCAATGGTCGAAAGCGGGTCTTGGCAGTGCAGCATGTCATGGCGAACTCCTGTCCTCGGATGAGGTGGAGCCATGCTAGGTCCGAATCGAATATCTATATAACGGGTAATTTCTGTATGTGTTATCGGTTTTACAGATAACAATCAGATGCTACCCTCGGTCTCGATCACCAGGATTCGCGCCTCTCCCAGCGGCTTGGCGACGTGCTCGGTGCCCACTGATGCGTAGAAAATATCCCCGACGTCCAGCAAGGCATCTTTTTCCACACCGTCCTCCCGATAGCACATCCGCACTTGCCCATCGAGCACCACGAAGACTTCCTGACCGTCATTGATGTGCCATTTGTACGGCTGATCGGTCCAGTGCAGGCGCGTAGTGATGCCGTTCATGTTGGCGATATCCAGCGCTGCCCAGGCCCGCTCGCCGGTGAAGGATTTGCTGCGGATAATTTTCAAAGGGATCGCCCGGAAAAATGCTGGGACGCCAAGACTAACCCACTACGAGCGGCGGCTGCACTCAGGGTTTCAGGGCCGAACACCCTCGCCTGCCGGTTTTACCGACTGACGCGATAACCCCAGCAATGCAGCGACCGACAACACGATCAGCACCGCGCCATAGCCATCGGTGGTCGGAATCAACCCGAACACCCGCGTCAGATTCCCGGCCAGCAACGATGGCAGGCTGAACGCCAGGTAGCTGAGGACATAAAACGCCGACATCAAGCCGGCCCGCTCGTGGGGCAAGGCCAGCGGCATGATGCTGCGCAACGCCCCCAGGAACCCGGCGCCGAAACCACTGCCGGTCACCAGCGTGCCAATGAAAAACAACGGCAAGCTGCCGCCGTGTACCGCGATCAGTACCAGCGCCAGGCCGATCACCAACAGGCTCGCGGACAGGCGCAGCATTTTGTCGGCTTCCTGGTTGCGCAGCGTGTAGATGGACAACGCGCCGGTGAGTGTCAATACCGCCACCAGTGCACCGCCGATCAGGTTGGATGTCGACCCGGTCGCGGCTCGCACCAAGGAAGGCGCCAGGGACAAATAGAACCCGCCCACTGCCCAGGCCGCCAGATTCAACGGCAGCACCAGCCACAAGGCCCGCCGCGCCTGGACCGGCACATGCAAGGTCGGACGCAGCGACTGCCAGGCACCGGGTTGCGGGCTGACGCTCTCCGCCAGACGCCAAAGGTAAATGGCTTGGGCCAGGAACAACCCGAGCAGAATCCAATACGTCAGTTGCAAGGGCAGCGGCGCGAACTCAGCCAACAGGCCGCAACCCAACGCCCCGCACGCCATGCCCAACAAGGGCGCGACGCTGGTAATCAGTGGGCCTTGTCGGCGGTCGAAGTCCAGCAACGCAGCGCCAAGCACACTGGTGGCCATGCCCGTGGCGAACCCTTGGATCAATCGGGCGCCGATCAGCCAGGCGACACTGTTGGCGTTGATGAATAACAACATCGCCAGCATATTGAGCAACAGCGCCGCGAAGATCACTGGCTTGCGTCCCAGGTAATCCGACAGCGAGCCCACAATCAGCAGAGCCGCCAACAGACTGAACGCATACACACCGAAAATCAGCGTCAGGATCGCCGGGGAAAATTGCAAGTGTTCCTGATAGAGGTGATACAACGGCGTCGGCGCGCTGGACGCGGCGAGAAAACCGAGCAAGGTGATCGCCAGGAATATCAGGCTGGCACCGGTCGAAGCTGGACGAGACATGGCTATACTCCACAAAAGCTTTCGGCAAAAGCTAATTTTTTGCTTTTGTGGAGTGTGCTACCGGCGCGTGCTTAAAGCAAATTCTTTGTGTTAAGGTCCGATGCATGGCTATTAAAGAAGGTTTACGCCCCGGCGGCAGAAGCGCCCGGGTCCAAGAGTCGATTCATTCGGCGGTCCGCGCCCTGCTGCAAGAGCAGGACCGCGCCACCCTGACCGTGCCGCAAATCGCCGCGCGCGCAGGCGTCACGCCGTCCACCATCTACCGTCGCTGGGGCGATTTGCCGGCGCTGCTGGCCGACGTCGCCATCGCCCGCATGCGCCCCGACAGCGAACCGGCCAACACCGGCAGCCTGCGCGGCGACCTGCGCGCCTGGGCCGAGCAGTACCTGGACGAAATGAGCTCCGAGCCCGGTCGCAACATGATGCGCGACATCCAGGCCTGCGCCACGCCGGGGCATTGCGTGGGCATCCTCAGCGCCCAGTTGCAGATCATCCTCGATCGCTACCCCGATGAGCCGAACCCTGGCGTCGAGCGGCTGATCAATGTGGTGGTGGCACCGACGGTGTTTCGCATCCTCTTCGCCACTGCGCCGCTGGCGGTCGAGGAGTTGTATCGGTTGGTGGATATCGCGTTGGGTCAGTAAGGCCGCCATCGCGAGCAGGCTCGCGATGAGGTCCGCCAGGGCACCCCATAACCCAATGCTGATCGCAACCCGCGACACCCCGCCACGCCTCGACCTTGGTCGACACTGACGAACCCGAGCGGGCATGCGAGACTGTCCTGCCGGGCTTATGTCCCGGTGTCTTTGTCCGGGAGTTTCCATGTCGTTGTCCAGCGGGCTGATCGCCATTGTCGCCCTGGCCTATATGGCCATCATGTTCGCCATCGCCTTCTACGGTGACCGGCGCAGCACGCCGCTGCCGCCACGCATGCGCGCCTGGGTCTACAGCCTGTCGCTGGCGGTGTACTGCACCAGCTGGACGTTCTTCGGTGCGGTCGGCCAGGCCGCCGAACAGCTCTGGTCCTTCCTGCCGATCTACCTCGGGCCGATCCTGCTATTGGTGCTGGCGCCGTGGGTCTTGCAGAAAATGGTGATGATCAGCAAGCAGGAGAACATCACCTCTATTGCCGACTTCATCGCCGCCCGCTATGGCAAATCCCAATCCCTGGCAGTGGTGGTCGCGCTGATCTGCCTGGTGGGCGTGCTGCCGTACATCGCCTTGCAACTCAAGGGCATCGTGCTCGGGGTGAACCTGCTGATCGGGGCCGGGGCCGACGCCATGGGCACCCGCGCCCAGGACACGGCGTTGATTGTCTCGCTGATCCTGGCGCTGTTTACCATCGTGTTCGGTACCCGCAACCTCGACGCCACCGAGCACCACCGCGGCATGGTGCTGGCGATTGCCTTCGAATCCCTGGTCAAGCTGTTCGCCTTCCTCGCCGTTGGCGCGTTCGTGACCTTCGGCCTTTACGATGGCTTCGACGATCTGTTCAACCAGGCGATGCTCGCACCGCGCCTGGAGCAATACTGGAAGGAAACCATCAATTGGCCGTCCATGGTGGTGCAGACCGGGGTGGCGATGATGGCGATCATCTGTCTGCCGCGGCAGTTCCACGTAACCGTGGTGGAAAACATCGAACCCCAAGACCTGCGCCTGGCCAAGTGGGTGTTCCCCGCCTACCTGGCCCTGGCCGCGCTGTTCGTGGTGCCCATCGCCCTCGCCGGGCAAATGATGCTGCCCAGCTCCGTGCTGCCGGACTCGTTCGTCATCAGCCTGCCGCTGGCCCAGGCCCATCCGGCCCTGGCGATGCTGGCGTTCATTGGTGGCGCCTCGGCAGCCACCGGCATGGTGATCGTGGCAAGCGTGGCGCTGTCCACCATGGTCTCCAACGACATGCTGCTGCCCTGGCTATTGCGCCGCAACAACGCCGAGCGGCCCTTCGAGGTGTTCCGCCAGTGGATGTTGTCGGTGCGGCGGGTGAGCATCGTGGTGATCCTGCTGCTGGCTTATGTCAGCTATCGGCTGCTGGGGTCGACGGCAAGCCTGGCGACTATCGGCCAGATCGCTTTCGCCGCCGTGACCCAATTGGCCCCCGCCATGCTGGGCGCGCTGTACTGGAAACAGGCCAACCGTCGCGGCGTATTCGCGGGCCTCGCCACGGGGATTTTCCTGTGGTTCTACACCCTGGTGTTGCCGATCACCGCCCATAGCCTGGGCTTGTCGTTGAGCAGCTTTCCGGGCTTGGCGTGGCTGCACGGCAACCCATTGAACCTGCCGATCACCCCGCTGACCCAGGGGGTGGTGCTGTCCCTGGCCGGCAACTTCACGTTGTTCGCCTGGGTGTCCGTGCTGTCGCGCACGCGCGTGTCGGAACACTGGCAGGCCGGTCGCTTCATCGGCCAGGAAATCAGCGCCCGACCCAGCGCCCGCTCGATGTTGGCGGTCCATATCGACGACCTGTTGCAACTGGCCGCACGCTTCGTCGGTGAAGAACGCGCGCGCCAGAGTTTCATCCGCTTTGCCTACCGCCAGGGCAAAGGCTTCAACCCGAGCCAGAATGCCGACAGCGAATGGATCGCCCACACCGAACGCCTGCTGGCTGGTGTGCTGGGGGCCTCTTCGACGCGGGCGGTGGTAAAGGCCGCGATTGAAGGTCGAGAGATGCAACTCGAAGACGTCGTGCGGATCGCCGACGAAGCGTCGGAAGTGCTGCAGTTCAACCGCGCCTTGCTGCAAGGTGCCATCGAGAACATCACCCAAGGCATCAGCGTGGTTGACCAGTCCCTGCGGCTGGTGGCGTGGAACCGTCGCTACCTGGAGCTGTTCAAGTACCCGGACGGTCTGATCAGTGTCGGTCGACCGATTGCCGACATCATTCGCTACAACGCCGAACGCGGCCTCTGCGGCCCTGGCGAAGCGGAAGTCCACGTTGCCCGGCGCCTGCACTGGATGCGTCAGGGCCGCGCCCACACCTCGGAACGACTGTTCCCCAACGGCCGGGTGATCGAGCTGATCGGCAACCCGATGCCTGGCGGCGGTTTCGTCATGAGTTTCACCGACATCACTGCGTTCCGCGAAGCCGAAAAGGCCTTGACCGACGCCAACGAAGGCCTGGAGCAACGGGTCGCCGAGCGTACCCGCGAATTGTCACAGCTGAACCTGGCGCTGACCGAAGCCAAAAGCACCGCCGAGGCGGCCTATCAATCCAAGACCCGCTTCCTGGCGGCGGTCAGCCATGACTTGATGCAACCGCTCAACGCCGCGCGCCTGTTCTCCGCCGCACTGTCCCACCAGCATGAGGGTTTGCCGAGCGAAGCCCGGCAACTGGTGCAGCACCTGGACAGCTCGTTGCGTTCGGCTGAAGACCTGATCACCGATCTACTGGATATCTCCCGTCTGGAGAACGGCAAGATCAACCCGGACCGCAAGCCATTCGTCCTCAACGAACTGTTCGATACCTTGGGCGCCGAGTTCACCGCGCTGGCCCAGGAACAAGGCCTGAAATTCCGCGTGCGGGGCTCGCGGTTGCGAGTCGACAGCGACATCAAGTTGTTGCGGAGGGTGTTGCAGAACTTCCTCACCAACGCCTTCCGCTATGCCAAGGGCCCAGTACTGTTGGGTGTCCGCCGACGCAAGGGCGAGTTGTGCCTGGAGGTCTGGGATCGCGGGCCGGGCATCGCTGAAGATAAGCTGCAGGTCATCTTCGAGGAATTCAAACGCCTGGACAGCCACCAGACCCGCGCCGAAAAAGGCCTGGGCCTGGGCCTGGCGATCGCCGACGGGCTGTGCCGCGTGCTCGGCCATACCTTGCGCGTGCGTTCCTGGCCGGGGCGCGGCAGTGTGTTCAGCGTCAGCGTACCGCTGGCCAGCACGCAGGCAGTCGCACCCAGCCCGGTGGCCGAACTCAACGGTCACTTACCCAGCGGCGCCCAGGTGCTGTGTGTCGACAACGAAGACAGCATTCTGATCGGCATGAACAGCCTGCTGACACGTTGGGGTTGCCAGGTGTGGACGGCGCGCAACCGTGAAGAATGCGAACATTGGCTCGCCCAGGGCGGTCGACCTCAATTGGCCTTGGTGGATTTTCATCTGGACGACGGCGAGACCGGTACCGAGTTGATGGCCTGGCTGCGCACGCGCATGGGCGAACCGATTCCGGGCGTGGTGATCAGCGCCGATGGCCGGCCCGAAATGATCGCCCAGGTGCATGCGGCGGGCCTGGATTACCTGGCCAAGCCGGTGAAGCCGGCGGCGTTGCGGGCGTTGTTGAGTCGGCATTTGCCGTTGTAACAGACAAGCTGTGATTGTGTGCCACCTGTGGCGAGGGAGCCTTGTGTTTCAGCCCTGGGTTTTCGCGCTGGTTTCTTCAGGTAACCCAGGCAACCCATCCGCGTCTTCCATCGCACGCTCAAGCAATTCGGCGGGCAAACTCTTGCTGGCCCGGGCGCCAAGCAACTTGAGCTGTTCGCTGCGGCTGATCAGGTTGCCGCGCCCTTCTGTCAGCTTGTTGCGCGCCGCGCTGTAGGCTTTGTCCAGCTGCTGCAAGCGACTGCCGATCTCGTCCAGGTCCTGGATGAACAGGACGAATTTGTCATACAGCCACCCCGCCCGCTCGGCGATTTCCCGGGCGTTCTGGCTCTGGCGTTCCTGTTTCCACAAGCTGTCGATCACCCGCAAGGTCGCCAGCAACGTGGTCGGGCTAACGATCACGATGTTGCGATCAAAGGCTTCCTGGAAAAGGTTCGGTTCGGCTTGCAGGGCCGCGGAAAACGCCGCCTCGATGGGTACGAACAACAACACGAAATCCAGGCTGTGCAGGCCATCCAGGCGTTTATAGTCCTTGCCGGCCAAGCCTTTGACGTGGGCTCGCAACGACGCCACATGTTGCTTGAGGGCGTGCTGGCCAATGGCGTCGTCTTCAGCGGCCACATACTGCTGATAAGCCGTGAGGCTGACCTTGGAATCGACCACCACTTGCTTGTCGCCGGGCAGGTAAATCAACACGTCAGGCTGGAAACGCTCGCCGTCCGGGCCCTTGAGGCTGACCTGGGTCTGGTACTCACGGCCCTTCTCCAGGCCGGCGTGTTCAAGCACCCGCTCCAGAATCAACTCGCCCCAGTTACCCTGGGTTTTCTGGCCTTTGAGGGCGCGGGTAAGGTTGGTGGCTTCATCGCTCAGGCGCAGGTTCAGTTGTTGCAGCCGCTCCAGCTCCTTGCCCAGGGAGAAACGCTCCCGCGCCTCAGCCTGATAACTTTCTTCGACACGTTTTTCGAAAGATTGGATGCGCTCTTTCAGTGGATCGAGCAACTGGCCCAGGCGCTGCTGGCTGGTCTCGGCGAAACGTTGCTCACGCTCGTCGAAGATTTTTCCGGCAAGCTCGGCGAACTGTGCCCGCAGCTCATCGCGCGAACCTTGCAGATCATCCAGGCGTTGCTGATGGCTTTCCTGCTGCTCGCGCAGCTCGGCGTGCAACGAAGCGGCCTGGGCATCGAGCCGGCGTAGCTCCGCTTCCTTGCCGGCACGTTCCAGGTTCCAGGCGTGGGCCGCATCCCGGGCATTGTCGCGCTCGATCTGCAACAACTCGACTTCGCGACAGGCGGCGGCGAGCTCGGCTTGCTTGGCGGCGTTGGCCTGGCTCAGGTCGCTGATTTCGTCACGGCAGGCATCGAGCTGGGCGTTGAGGCCGTCGTGAGCCATGTGGGCGGTGGCCAGGCGTTCTTCCAGCAGTGCCTGTTCGGTCTGCGCGGCGCTGGCCTGGCGTTGCAGGTGCCAGGCCAGTGCGAGCAACGGCACCGCAGCGCCCGCCAGGCCAAACAACAGGCTGGTCAAATCCATAGCCATGACAATTCCTGCCGATCAAATAAAGCCCGAAGGTTAACCAAGCGGCCGGGGGTTGCCCAGCTCAGTCTTCGATTTCACCCAGTGCCTGGCGGGCGCGCTGATCCCCGGCCCGGGCAGCTTGGCGCAGCAGGTCGTGGCCAATGCGCCGGTCCCGGGCGTTCCCGCACTCACGGCACATCAACTGCCCGAGGCGACTTTGTGCAGCCACCACGCCTTCACGGGCCGGTTGCTTGAGCAGGCGGCCGGCCAGATGTTTGACGCTGGGGCTTTCGCTCAGGCGCGGGCTGTCGAGCAGCCACTCGGCCACCCGCATCGAAATGCGCTTGGGTTGGGTAACACCAGAAGGTGTGGAAGTAACAGGATTTGATACTGAGCGAAACTTCATAAAGCACTGCGGGACAGATCAGAAGGCGCGCCACTCTACTCCTTTTTTCGCACGGGTAAAGTCGAAAAAAACCAGCACGCCCGTCCTAGAGCAAGCGCTTGGGACAATCCACAGAAGCTGTGGATAACTCAGTGGACAACCGACCCTGAACTCGCCGCAAGCCCTATGGAACGGGGCCTGCGCTCAAACTGACGATTTTTTCACCAGTAAAAAAAAGCGATGTTTTTCATTGACTTAAATTTTGGATACAGGCACCCACCCCAGATTGTTTGCACATGACAGTACGGTGACAAGCAGCCTGGCGAGTGTGCACAAGTAACACCCGAACTGGTTATAACGCTGGGATTTTTTGGCGCATACGGGGGTAAAAACCTGGGGATAACCCCCTGTGCGGCTGTTCTCTTGGCTGGCCGGCATCAGGGCTGCGCCCTATTTGAATATTTTTTAACCAGCGCCCTTCCCTTCCCGGGTTCGATCCGTTACTATCCGCGGCGTTAGTACCAAGCTGAAAGTCAATTCCGGGTCGAACACATCTCCGCGGTCAGCCTTCCCTCAAGAGAAGCCCTCACCGATAAAAAGAGACCGACCCCCTCGATGGTTTCCAGGTAACCCTTGCACCAACACAGCCTTTGACCCAATGCAAAGGGTGTTGCCAAGCTCACTACTCTGACCGAACCAACCTGCAGATTGATCAGGATCTTCACCCCGGGCCCAGAACCTTTGCCCTTGATGTGTTGCCTGCCCTCCTAAGTACCTACCTGCCAGCCCAAGCGCGCACTTTATATAGCGCTCAAACTGGCTGCTTTGTTCCAGTCGGGTTCTTCGTTCGACCAATGGTGGTCGACGTTACTGGAACGTTTTAACGTTGCACGGTTCTTAACCGTGTCATTTGTAGGAACACCCATAACATGTCTACTCAAATCCATACCCAAGATGCTATCCGCACCCTGACCAACGCTTTTGCTCCGATGAACTGCCTGATCATGGCCGCTCGCAAAGGCTGCTTCAGCTTCACCCTGGTCAACGAACACGGCATCGCACGTCACAGCGAACGCCTGTACCCCGATCAGTACTCCAGCGCCGAACCGCTGCAGGCCGTGATCGAGCGTACCCGTCAGGCACTGGTTGCCTGACACGCCGCGAAGGCTGCAACCCCAAAGGCCCCGCCGAAAAAGCGGGGCTTTTTATTGCCTGGGATTTATCAATCAAGCGTAACGGCTTAAGCACCGGGGGATATAACAGTTATAACCGTTCGCTGAAGATGTTTTAAAAACAGTCCTTTACAGCGGGAATATGACACTACACTTCAAGTCAAGCGGCATGAACCGCTTACGGCGGGGCCTGAACCGATCCACAGCTGCCAAGCCCACACCTTTCAGGCCCGCCCCTCTCACGCTTCGAGGGTTTTATGGGTATCGCTGCCAGCGAACTGTGTCGATATGTGATCCGCCCGACGCTCCTTTACCTGGAGTGTCACAGCACAACGGCGGAATCCTTGCTGCTGGGCATTGCCGCCAGCCAGTCGGCTTTGGGTTCGGCCCTGCATGACCGTCGCGGCCATGGCCTTTATCGAATTCCCGAGCCCCGCCACCAGGCGCTTTGGGACCACTACCTGGCGCTGGATCCGGAACGGGCCAGCCTGGTGCGCGGCCTGGCCAGCCAGCACGCCTTTCTCAGCGGGCCGCACCTGGAGTTGACCGTCAACCTGCGCTACGCCACGGCCATTGCCTGGCTGCTGGTGGAAGAACAAAACACCCCGCTTCCCGAAGCCGACGATCTGCTGGGCATGGCCCGGATCTGGCGTCAGACGTTTCACCCTCAAGGGCGCTTGCGCGATTTTACCTACGCCTGGCAAAACTGTGTTTCACCGTTGAATCAGGTCGCTTGCTGACAGGAAATTTGGAAACTTCCTACAACGGCCGCGAATTTGGTCAGATTGTCCTACAAAACCGCTCTAAATCGAGCAAATCAGGCTATAGCGCTTGAACGAAAATGTTGGTAGTTTTCGCCTCGGTGATCATCAGGAGTTCTAACAATGAAAAAAATCATGCTCAAAACCACCCTTGGACTTGCCGTGACCTTGGCATCCAGCCAACTTTTCGCCAGTGGCTTTGCCTTGAACGAACAAAGCATCAGTGGCATGGGCACTGGTTTCGCGGGTCGCTCTTCCGCTGCCGACGACGCAAGCACTGTATTTGGCAACCCTGCCGGTATGTCGCGCCTCAAGCGCCAGCAAGTGACCGGTGGCTTCGCCGCCATTGACGCCTCCACCGACATCAACGATGCCAGCGGCTCCCAGTCCGGTACCAACAAGGGCGACATGGTCCCGCTCACCGGTGTGCCGATGGGCTATTACGTCAAGCCTATCGATGATCAATGGGCTTTCGGCCTGGGTGTCTACGCACCGTTCGGCCTGATCACCGACTACGAAAACAGCTTCCAGGGCCGTAACTTCGGCAGCAAGAGCGTAGTGAAAGTCGTGACCTTCCAGCCAACCGTCAGCTACGCCTTCAATGACAAGGTGTCGATTGGTTTCGGGCCGACTATCAACCGGATTTCCGGGTCGTTGGAATCGGCGCTGACCACTCCGTTTTCGCCTAACGACGGCAATGTGCAGATCAAGGGCGACGACATTGGCTACGGCTATAACATCGGTCTTTTGGTCCAGGCGACCGACACCACTCGAGTTGGTCTGACCTATCACTCCAAGGTCAAGTACAAGCTTGAAGGCCACACCGAAGTGGACGCAGGTGCTGGTACGCCCGGGTTCTTGCTGAGCGACGGACGATACGACGCTTCTCTGGACATCACGACGCCTGAGTCGGTGGACTTTTCGGTCACCCAGCAAATCAATGATGCCTGGACCGTCTACGCCGGCAGCACCTGGACCCGCTGGAGCCGCCTGAAAGACATCACCGTGAACAACGACGTAACAGGCGGCGGCGCCCTGAACCCGACCCTTTTCGGCACCATCACCGAAGAACAGAACTGGCACGACACCTGGGCCTACGCCATCGGTACCTCCTACCAGTTGAACAAGCAATGGGTACTGCGTACCGGCCTGTCCTTCGACCAGTCGCCTACCAACAACACCGACCGCTCGCCTCGCATCCCAACCGGCGACCGGACCATCTTCAGCCTGGGTGCCGGCTGGAGCCCGACCGAAGACCTGACCATCGACGTGGCTTATTCCTACCTCAAGGAAGAGAAAGTCAGCGTCAACCGCAGCAACGCTCTGGGCCAGACCTACAGCGCCGAATACGAAAACAGCGCCAACGGTTTCGGTGTCGGTGCGACCTACCGCTTCTGATGACTCACGGCGGGCCTGAGCCCCTCGCCCGCTGAAACGAAAAAAGCCCCGCACTCTGCAAAGAGCCGGGGCTTTTTCGTGGCTGGCGGTCAGGGCTTGGACGCGATCGCCACCTCCACGGCCTTGATGAATTCAGGATCGTCAGGCTTGATCCGACTGGAAAAACTGGCGATCACCTTGCCCTGGCGATCCACCACGTACTTGTAGAAATTCCATTTCGGCGCGCCGGATTGTTCCGCCAGGTGCTTGAACAACGGAATGGCGTCAGCACCGCGCACCGGTTGCGGCTCGGTCATGGTGAAGGTCACGCCGTAATTGACGTAGCAGACCTTGGCTGTTTCCGCGCCGTCCTTGGCTTCCTGCTTGAAATCGTTGGACGGCACGCCCAGCACTTGCAGGCCTTGGTCCTTGTAGCGCTGGTTAAGCGCTTCGAGGCCTTTGAATTGTGGGGCGAAGCCACAGAAGCTGGCGGTGTTGACCACCACCAACGGCTTGCCGGCGAAGCGCTGACACAGGTCGACGGTCTCCTTGGCCCGCAGCTTGGGCAACGAGCCCTCCAGCAATGGTGGGCAATCGGCCGCCCATACGTGCCCGGTCACAGCCAGCAACAGAGCGGGAACAGCAAGCCAGCGCATCAGCATGTCGCAATCTCCTTGAAAGCACCTCAGACCACGACGTTACTCCGCAGCGCCTGACCCCGTCCACCGCTCAACAGTTGCCCATGCCCAATTGCATCAAGGCCAACCCGCCCTGATGCCAGCCCCACCAGGCGAACGCCAGCAACAGGCCAGCGCCGGCAGCGATCAACCACGGGCCGACGCGACTCATGCGACACCGGCCTGGGCCTGCAGGCGCGCCACCGGACGTTCACGCACCGGCCAATTCAATGCCGCCGCCAGCAGACTGAGCAGGATCGACACCTGCCAGATCAAGTCATAACTGCCGGTGCGGTCGTACACCACCCCGCCCAGCCAACCACCGAGGAACGAACCCAACTGGTGGAACAGGAACACGATCCCACCCAGCATCGAGAGATTTCGTACGCCGAACAAGGTCGCTACCGTGCCGTTGGTCAACGGCACCGTCGACAACCACAAGACGCCCATCGCCATCCCGAACGCATAGGCCGTGGTGGTCGTCACCGGCAGCCACAGGAACAAGCCGATCACCACCGCCCGCACCAGGTACAACCCGGTCAGCAGCCGCGGCTTGGACATGCGCCCGCCCAGCCAGCCAGCGGTGTAGGTGCCAAAGATGTTGAACAACCCGACCAGGGCCAGCACAGTCGTGCCGACGCTGGCCGGCAGGTGTTGGTCCACCAGATAGGCCGGCAAATGCACGCCGATGAACACCACTTGGAAACCGCAGACAAAAAAACCAATCGCCAGCAGCCAGAACCCGGAATGGCTGCACGCCTCGCGCAACGCCTCGGACAAGGTTTGCTCATGCCCCATCAGCGGCGCCGGCACGTCCTTGAGCATGCTCACCAACGGCACGATCAATGCCACCAACAACCCCAACGCCAACAGGGCGGCAGACCAACCGAGCCAACCAATCAACCCCAGGGTGCCCGGCAACATGGCGAACTGGCCAAAGGAGCCGGCGGCACTGGCGATGCCCATGCCCATGCTGCGTTTTTCCGGCGGCACGGCGCGTCCGACCACGCCGAGGATCACCGAGAACGAGGTGCCGGACAGGCCGATACCAATCAACAGACCCGCGCTCAACGACAGCGACCAAGGCGAGTCGGCCATGCCCATGAACAGCAGGCCGACGGCATAGAGAACGCCACCGATCAGCACCACTTTCGCCGCACCGAAGCGGTCGGCCAGCGCGCCGGTGAAGGGCTGCGCCAAGCCCCAGATCAGGTTCTGCAAGGCAATGGCGAAGGCAAACACCTCGCGCCCCCAGCCGAACTCGGCGCTCATGGGTGCCAGGAACAGCCCGAAGCCATGCCGCACCCCCAGGGATAACGCCAGAATCAGCGCGCTACCCACCAGGACCCAACCACAGGTACGCCACATCGATGTCATTGTTATTCTCCGCTCGCGGGTATATACCCGCTTGTTATCGAACGAACCGGCGTCACGCCAGTTCATCCAGCAAGGCCAACAGCGCTGTGCGCTTCTCGGCGCCCAGCTTATCGATCAATCGTTGTTGCGCCGCTTCCCAAGCCGGCAACGCCGCCGCCAGCCGGGCACGCCCGGCCTCGGTGAGTTCGACGATGCGGTTGCGCAAGTCTTCACCTTCGGCCAACGCCACCAATCCCTCGCCTTCCAACACCCGCAAGTTACGCCCCAGGGTGCTGCGGTCCAGGCCCATGGCCTCGGCCAGGGAGGAAATGCTCGGCTGGTCGAGGCGCGCCAGGTTGCTCAGCAAAGAATACTGGGCAACGTTGATCCCGAAGCCATCGAGGGCGCCGTCGTAATACCTGCTGACGCCACGTGCGGCACGACGCAGGTTGATGCACAAACATTGAGAAGGAAGCATGGTGCGTGTATATACCCGTGATTAAGGGAATGCAAATTTTAATGGAGAAACACAGAACCTGTGGCGAGGGGACAAATCACCTCGCCACGATGGTGCCCCCCTGGAAAAATCTATAAGTATCAATAGATTCGATTTAACACCCCTCATCACCATTCATCACACAGCGTCTAGCACCTGTCATGTCTGACAGGTTTCAGCTGACTTGAATCGGGCTATAACGAACCCGTGCCTCCAGCCCTGCCTCAGGGCCCGAAGACGGGCCGTGCGAATCACGCCATCGAGCAGTAGGAAAATTTCGCCGCCCCCACGCCATCAATGATGATGAATGGGAGATTTTTCATGTACCACGCTACCGTTGTTCCTGGGCATTCGTCGCCCTACCAGACACGCCTTCACTCCACGGAGAACAAACAGCCTCCAGCCGTCCGACTGACCAACCGGGAAAAGGAGTTTCTGCAGTGGAGCGAGGCTGGCAAATCTTCTTGGGAAATTGCCGTTATCGTCGATTGCAGCGAAGCCAACGTCAATTATCACTTCAATAATATCCGGCGGAAATTCGGGGTCAGTTCGCGTCATCTAGCGGGGAAGATTGCCCGTGAGCTGGGGTTGATCTGAGCGTTCCGATGGCATCCTCTGCAGCGGTCAGGACGGAATCGGACCTTGCAGAGGCCCCGATATTTTTTGTCTCAATCCCTAGGCGCTGTACGAAAAGCCTTGATATTCGTTCATGCTGCGTTGAAAACAGCCTCGGAATGCTCATGTACTCCAGTACACTGCGCTTCCTCGGCTGTTTTCGCCTTGCCTGACCTTCGTCTCAAGACTTTTCGTACAGAGCCTAGGAGAATATCAACGCGCTATCCAGCCCCTCTCCCACACTCGTGACGATTCCCCCGTTTTGTTGGCCTGGATCGAAAATCTAGGTTGTAAGGGTGAAAGCCACATTTTCTCGTCAGCCAGTCAGCTATAGATTTCGATAACGATTGAAGCTGGCTCGGAAGCGTTCCCCGAAGTATCCAACGCACAAACATCAAATGTGTACGAACCTGGAAGCAGATCGACAGCGGTGTAATGGGTAAGTGGAGTAGTATCAAAATATTCACAGTTGTTATATATGACATAACCGAACACGCCAATATCGTCAACCGACTCTTCCCAAGCCAGCGTAACTGAACTACCCGCCGAAGCAGTCTTACGCAAATTGCCTGGGACACTGGGTGGCGTCGTGTCTGTCGGCACATGGACAAGAGCAATTGGCTCGGATAATTGTCCGTAATAGTTGAACGTTTGCAGGCTTATGGAGTACTCAGTATCAGGAATCAAATTATTTAATCTATACTCTTCAAGAAAAGCAGTATTTCTATAAGTTTCATTGATATTTACTCTAGTACCCGTCACGACCTCCCCCTCCCCCAGTGTCCACTGTAATAGAGCCGAAGTAGAAGTCAGGGGAGTTATGCGTACATCAGTTGGCGCAAGGGGCGCGAGTGTTGGCGTCTCGCCTGTGGTTTTGAACACCGTTACAGGGCCTGGCACTGAAAGGTTCCCATCGGCGTCCAGAGCGCATACAAAAACCCAATAATAGGCGCCGCTGATTAAACCCAAGATTTTTTGGCTAGCATTCGTACTCCGGAGAACATAAGGAATACCATTCACGAAGACTCTATAGCCCGTCACCCCCACATTATCGCTTGACGGTGGCCATTGCAGATCCACTGAATGATCAGCGATGTTAGTCGCAACAGGCTGCCCAGGTCGCGTAGGAGGCTCAACGTCATACAGCACTGTTTCAAAAATAGTGACCTCCGACAGCTGCTCATCAAATTTGGCATAGACCTCAAATCTGAAGGAGTGCGGAGGCGGCCCCGGGGATAGCTCGGCAAGCCTGAAACTTAAGCCTAGGGGCCCCGCTGAAAAGCGCCTTCCATTTATCGTAACCTCATGAGCCGGCCATATACCGAACATGGGATCCCACGAAAGCCTGCACAGTCCGGCATGATGCTTCAGCTTTAAATTTGACGGTGGTCTCAATAGTGTTCTGAAAGCCTCCTCGACAGGCTCGGATGAACCTACTGTATTGACCGCCACAACAGTAACTCGGTATTTGGCACCGCTTCGCAAATGCTCAAGGTTGAACGAAGGCCGATCGACTTGCCCCACTATGAAACCATTGAGGTAAACCCTGTAGCGAGGGCTTCCGGCATTGCTGCTTGACGCAGCCCATTTAAGGTTCGCCGACCAAAACGACAGATTGCTCACCTCCAAAGATCCCGGCTGGCTGGGAGGCATACGCCTTACGCTCAAGACGTGAACACTGGGCTCCGATACCTTGTTCCCGGCTGCAATTGCCTTGATGGAAACGACGTAGGGGGCATCTGGCACCAGACCTGTTATTTCACAAGGTGGCTTTGCCACTGTTTTTGCAGGGAAACCTTCCACCACTACCTCATAACCAATGGCATCCGGGCATAACGGGCATGCGGAATAGGGTTCCTCCCAACTCAGCATGACACTGGATAATGTCTTCTGCGTATGCCTCACATGACCTGGAGCACACATTCGTACCGGAATGGCGACGACAGTGCTGACGGAATTATCCATAGTAGACGAACGGCTCATGGCTTCTCACCCAACTGAACTGACCTGGGTCAAGCGGCCCAAGGCATCGTAGTCCAAAAGGCGCCCCTCTTCGTCCAGGGTCATGTGACCGTCAGCGTCATATTCAAGCAATACTTCGGCAGGGTATCCGGCGACGCCCGCATTGGTCACTTTGCGCAGTTGTGTGCGATCCGTTGCGTCGTAGGTATAGATGGCAACGTTAGTGCCTTCAGGAGATGTGGTGCTCACACGAGTCAGGTTATCTATCGCATCGAATCTGAATAACTGACTGATAATGGTCTTACCGTAAGGATCCACTGGCGGCTCGCTGCCCTCACAGGTGTAGAGCACCAGCCGCCCGCGCGGATCGTATTCGTAAGTTTCCCTGCGCAACAACGTTTCCCCTTGGTACAGGGTTCGCTCGGTCAGTGCATCAACTGCGTTATAGACCTGAGTCAGTTGCTGTTCGATACCGTCAAGATCAAAGTCACGCTGTATTTCACGACCCATTCCGTCGTAAAGCAGGCCAATGGTCACGCGCTGCCCACTGGTGCTGTCCTGAGTACTGATGGAACTGAGCTGCCCGAGGCCATCATACGTAAAATCCGAGGACAGAATATCTGGACCAGATCGCTCCAAGCAGGTTCGCTCCAGACGGTTCGCCTTGTCGTAGGTGTATGACTGAGTTTGCTCAAGTACATCGGTATAGCTCAATAAAAGACCTAGCCGACTGTGCTTATAGTGCATTTCATAGTTATTTCCCTCCTGCACTCGCGTCTCGCTTTTCATTTCACCGGTCGTGAAATACTCACGCGAGAGTTCCAGCCCCCTTCCTTGCAACTGAGAAGTCGAGCGTTTTTACGGTCACGTACATATTCAGCCGTGATATCACCTGGTAAACGTCGTTGACTGGGTTCCTCACCTAACTGAGGTTGGTACACATAGGTAATCAGTTGATTGCTAGCGGTAGTCAAGGTCGCCGGTTGAGTTTGTCCAGGGTTGTAGGTGAAACATTGCTTTCGCCCCCCCGTAATCGATTCGACCATGCGTCCCAATCCATCGAAAACCTGTTGGCCCAATTCAATACCGTCAACACTTATTTCTGTCGGCAGGTCTTCCGAACTGTGCGATGCATAGCTGCGTCGAACCGTAGCACCACCGGGAAGGACGGTAGTGACCATACGGTCAAAAGCATCGTAGCTGTATTCGGTGGTTGCATCGCGTGCATCGGTTTCGCTGATCGTCCTCCCGAGCCCGTCATAGCCGTATCGATGCCGACTGATCAATGTTCCGTCAGTTTCGAAGCGTTCAACATGGTCAGGCTTCTCCAGCAAATTCAGGTAGGTCAATGTTTTACCGCTGACCTTCGCATCAACACCCGTTCCTTCCCGCCAGCCGGTCTGGATAGGGCCCTTCCATTGTGCCGAACCCATCGGGTTCGTTTCTTCGTAGACCTTGATACCGTCCGGCCCGGTGACGCTGCGCTGCATCCCCCATCCGTCGTATTCATAGCTGGAGGTCAAGGCCACCTGTTGCGCGTCCCGCCAGTCGTATTGAGTTTCCTCAATCAAGTTTCCCAACGTGTCATAACTTGCCGAGTAAGTCTGACGGTACTCTTCGGCACGCAAAGGATCGTCGGCATCCTGACGTTCTTCATACACCGGGCGATTGAGTCCATCGACACGCGTTAGGGTCTTCACGCCCTTGACGTCGGTCACTAATTGCTCGGCCCGCTGTCCATCCAGCGCAGTCAAAAGGTATGAATAATGACGTGTAGCCTCGAAATCCGGCTCGTCCGGGGCGACAGTTTCAGTCACTACGCGAGTCAGAGCGTCGTACGTGTAGCGAATTCTCACTTCATTGTCGTCGCGCGTCAGCAGCGGTTGACCGTGAAGCAGGGAGTCTTCACTGACCGTCGTTTTGCGGACTTCGAAACCGGGCTTGTCATCGTAGCCGATGAAGGTTTCGGTGGTCTCCAAAACGGTTTCCCCAGCCAGTACGCTCGGCAGTTTGTCGTATTCGTACAGGATCCTGCTGGTGGTGCCGTTGAGGGTGGTTTCCTGGCTGGCCACTCGGCCGTGCAAAAACACGTTGCCCGGTAATTCGTGGTAACTGCGCAAAGTCTGTTGCAAGGTTGTTTCGTCATTGCCTTCAACTTGCAACAGGGTTTCGCATTCAACCGCCAGCCAGTCGTCTACTTCACTGCCGGTCAGCGGCTTGTGTGCCGTGTAGCGCAGGCGGGTGCGCAGCGTCGGCGCGCCGGGCTCGCCCTCGGGCGAAGGGATCACCGTGGTGTCTTTCAGGTTGCGTTGGAAACGGTCCGGCGGGCAGCCGTCCTCGCCATTCTTGGCGTAGTAGGTGTAGACGGTCTTGATGCCGCTGGGCTCGACCTGTTCGGTCTGGTTGCCATGCTCATCGTAAGCGCTGCGGGTGATTTCGGCGCGGTATTGGGTCGCGTCGTTGTCCAATTCCCAACTGGTGGTGACCTCCTTGGGAAACTGGAACTGCGGGACTTGGCGCTCGAAAGCCACATCCTCGGCGTAATACTGAGTCTTGACGCGCTTGATGCAGTGTTCCTGCGTGGTTTTTTCTTCCGTCAGCAGGTGAAAGCGGTTGTAGCGGCGTTCGACCTGGCGCACCACCTGCCCGCCGACCATCAGGCTGGCGGTGCTGCCGTATTCATAGCTGGCATCGAGTTTGTACAGCGGGTCCATCCCGTCTTCCCAACTGACGGTTTCACCGGCGCCGAGAAAGTTACGGCCGGTGTAGCTGAAGACCATGTCGATCATCGTTTCATCGGCGTTCGATTGGCCGAAATCCGGGTAATTGCGATGGCGGGTGACCCGAGGCAGGTTGGCCCGCACGACGCCGCCCGGATAGGGATGGCCGGTGTCGGCGTACTCAATGGTTTCACAACCACCCACCGGGGTCTTGACCTCGTGTAGGCACAAAATGTTGCGGATCGGTCCGTTGCCATAGCCAAAACGCCAGGAACCCTTGTCAGGGGTGGGCAACACAATTTCCGTGACCCAACCGCTGGCGTTGAGCTTCATTTCATAGCGCGCCAGCGCCGCGCTGCCAGGGCCTTCGGGGCGCACGAGAATTTCCACCCACTCATCGCCGGCATGACGGTTAATGCGCAGCAGCTCGCCTTGGGCGTCGTTGATGCTTTGCAGGCATTGTCCGCCCCGGAACGATGTATAGGCCAGCGTGAGGCTGTGACCGGCCGGCGACTTGAGGCTCACGGGCAAGGCGACCCGGGTAAGAACGCCGCCGACCTGGAGTTCCTCGACCATTCCGGACTTGTGCACGACGCGATAGCGGTCGTTGTCCAGCTTCTCGAAGTGGAAGCTGTCGAGTTTCTTTTCCTTGATGTCGGGGGTGGGACCGCTGCCGGTCACCTTGAAAGTCTCCCCGGTACTCAAGGCCAGGATGCTGTCTCTGGGCGTGAACTGAGTCAGGTTCAGGTTCCAGCCGACCCCGAAGCCGGAGTCCAGGATGTTGATCGGACTGAAGGTCAGGTTCAGCGGGAACGCCGGGCCGTTGAGCCAGTTGCTCTGGACTTCGGGCAAGTCGATGGAAACGGTGTATTGCCCGGTGCGGGGGTCGACGCCGCTTTGTAGATAACTCATGAAACCGAATGCCTGGGAGTGCACGACACTGGAAGTAGTCATGTTTTGTCTTCCTCGTAAATAAGGCTATCGACGTTTCTAGATACCCGAAAGAAAGCATCGGAATATCCGGATCACACGGTAACTACATCGAACAGTCAATCCAGAACAAACAATCCGAAAACATAACACTACGCCTTGTCATCTTCGGCTCAGCACCAACTTATTACGGCTATCCTCTTCGGATGGCGAGTCAAAACCAATTGCCAGGGAGTGGCGATTTCCTTCTTCATCGAGCAACACAATATGGATACCGGGATCCAGATGCTGACGGTACAGCTTTCGCTTGTCGCCATTTGCCAGCCCGTCATACCAATACGTCATGTCGTCCGTTCGATGCATGCTGATAATCAACTCACCCTGCGCTGGTCCTCCACCGTCAAATGAAGTCTTGAGATTTTTTTGACGGATTCTCATCAACCCCCACAAATAGGGATCAAAGGACAACCCCTCAGGACTTGGACTGTCGGCATTTTCAAAATTAGCCGAATTGAAGGCATAGCCGGTATAGCTAAAGAATGTCTCGTCGACCAACTCACTTTCCCACCGCACAGTCGAAATATTGTTTTCGATGTACAAAGTGCTAAAGAGAACGGGATCGATACCCCGCCGCAAATAACTCAAATACCAGTAATCAATGGATTGACGATAATAGCTGAAATAATCCCACTCAGGATTCGTTTGGCTGGGCGGTGCATCGTGCCCATCTGCATCCTTCCATTTACGCACACGATTGAACTCATAATGGGACAGTGGAGGGGTCGTCGGCCGGATACCCTGCACTTCCACCTCATGATTTTCAGTTCTCTCATCGTTGGAGTTCTGAGTACCATAAGGCGAATCAAATTGCGCATAGAAGGTCCTGCTACCTTCTTGCGCAAGACATATATAAAGCTCGCGATAACGTACACCATTATTTTTTGGCATCGGCGGCGGCAATGGATAAGTTCGCGCCGCAGTGGGCGAAAAAAACCTGAAGCGGTTTCTAGTTTTGCTGGCAGCCCAAGGTGTATGACTGCCGTATTCAATGCCTTCCTGGCCCACAGCTATGAATGGAATTGGAACATTCGTAATTTTATCGACCAACCTGAGCGTAGCCAGTTCAGCATCGCTCACGGGGATGTATTGCTGCGTTCCACCTACGGTGACTGATTTCGTTGCGATGGTAACGATAATGGGAATTTGCTGAAAACCATTACTGAAACAACTGTCCAAGCCATTATTGACGGCGATGGTAAACTCACTAAGTTCCAGCCAACGCGGCTCTGGTTGTACTTGTTCGGAAAGCTGGATAATGCTGAACCCGCTTGCCCTGGCTTGACCATTCACCAGATAAGAACATCTCACCACACTGATTCGGGACGTGGGCTGGGCGGGAGGTGTGTAGACCCCATTTTCATCCACGTCTCCCTCACCGATAACGCCCCATCGAACGTCATCTTCAGGCTCCAAATCGGCGTACAACCGAATCGGATCGCTTGCGGTTATCGCCGCAACATAGGGTGGGTCGACCGGCAGCGTGTGCGCCGCTTTCATCAACACGACTGTTGCTTCAATCGTCTCGTTGAACTGCGGATCGGTTACCCTGATTCTCTGCAAGGCTAACGGTTCGATCAGGCTGGCAGGTGGTGTATAGATCGCATGATAATTATCAACGACCTCAAGCGTGCCCTCCTCCGGTGAAAGCGTCGGCCATCGCAAGCTCCCACTGCCCAAGGTCGTCACGGTAATCTCGACGGGCGTGGAGTTACTCCCAACACCACGCACGCACACCCTTGGCGAAATGTTCATGGTTTCGAAAACACCGAGCACCAAGGCCGAACTCTTCTGGAGCTTCCCGCCTTTCATGTACTGTGCCGTCACCACGACTGGCTGTTGTTCTCTACCCATTCGTATTGGATCTGGCGCGGTATAGACCCCGCCCGTAGCGGTAATCGTACCCACCGAAAACGGGCTAAAAGGGTTGCTGACACTCCACTGAGCGCTAATGCTCGACCCGTTGCTCTTACGTGCAACAAATGTCTGAGGCAGGCCACCACTCTTCAAGCTGATGAACGCTGGTTCGACGCTCACTGTTTCGGACGTTGGCTCAATATTACCCAACACCAATAAATCATGAGGCGTATGTCGTCCGTTATTACTTTCGATGAAAAAGTTGTCGCTTGGAAAAAGCAGATTCTTCAACACATCAAGCTGTACATCGTCGAGCAGCTCGATCCATTCGCTGTTCAGCACCAGTGCAGCCGAATAAAGACTCCGCCCGCCTGCCTTGTCGTCCGGAATCAGATAGGGGAAGTCACTGCCCTCAATCGGAAGCCCGTCCCCGTTTTCATCATGGATTTTCAGGCGAATGAATAGCACCACCGCACCATCCTCCGGATTATCGGAGGCGGGGGCTTTCTGCGTCCGAATGTAGAATCCGGTCGGGCTCAAAGGGTTATAGCCACTGAAGTCAAACAACCCCAGCTCAAAAACCCGTTGATCCTGCGGTAATACCGCCAAGCGGCTTTGGATTAACGCCGCTACGGGCTTGTCGACCCCGGGCATTCCCCCGAGATTACACGTCATCGACAGATCGCTCGCCACATCCAGTGTCACCCGTCCCCGCTTATCCACTTCACCTTCAATCTGGTTCAGGCTCAGCTTCATCTGAATGTGGTAGCCCATCGCTTCGGTAATATTGAAACTGGACAGCAAGCGGACCGCGCCCCCGCCGACCGGATGACTCCTGGCGGTATAACTGCCGCCTACGATGTTCATGGTTAACGTCACCCTGGACTGATTCAGCGAAGCCGACTCGAATGACAACACCGGCTTACCCAGTAATAGCCCGTCCAATGTCATGGACTCCGTTCGATCATCCAGATAGGCCACACCACTGATTGGCGGAATGAAGCGTCCTTCGTGCAACCAGGTTAAATATTGCGTTTCCAACAAGCGGTTGAGTTGTTCCCGACCAAAAGCGACGATCGCTCCCCAACCGTAAGTGATCGAGCGTCCGCGCATTTTATTCAACAGACTTTCCAGTGAATTCGACATGATCATTCTCCAGCCATTAGCGTGAGTGCCAGGAACTTACTGGTCATCGGCACAGAACATCTGGATCGTTTCGGGCACACTGAACAGCGGCAACGGCAGGACAATGTAGCCATCATCCGAAGCTCCACCCGGCCTCGCGGGAGGCGCCAGGACGGTAACGACCACAAACTTGTCCGGTCCTGCTGGATTCAAGGTCAGCAAACCGGTAACGGCATCGATTTGCGCAGAGCCACCGCCCAGCAACACCTGCCATGTCTCGCCCCAGTCACCGGGGTTGATGGGACCGTCCTCGCCCATGATCGACAACTGGAGCTGGTTTTCCGGCAAAACGGCGGCTTCGTTGATTGCCACTTCAAGCAGCGCTGTTCGATGCAACACCAGCACGCTGGTTTTCTCGCTCACGCTGGTCCGGGGGTTGGTCACCACAATCGTGTCGACGGTAGGCGGCGATTTGGCGATCGGCGGCCCCGGCACATAGCTGTGGTCCTTGCCGTCGGCGGGATTGGGTCTTACCACCGCACCGGAGTCCGGATCCTCCATGGACCAAATCAGCGCCCCGCCGTCCGCGGCACCGGCCGATACGTCGTGGGCCAGGGAGTCCCCGGCCGTCGCGATCATGATCAGCGGGTTGATGGCCATGCTCCGGCTCGTGATACTCACCAGCGCCGAGCTGATGTGGGTGCCGTCGGTGGCAGTGATCACCACCCGGATGGAACTGCGGGGCATCTCGGCGGCGGTGGGCGGGGTGTATAGGCCCGCGTTGGTGATGCGGCCCTTGGGAACGGTTTCGCCGAGGATATTGCGCACGGACCACGTTAGGTTGTCGCGACGCGGTTCGGTATGGAACTGCCGCGCGACCGTGTGGGGGATGATCGGCTCAAGGTCGGTGATGCTGAAGGCGGTTTGTGTGGGGCCGACCTGGCCGAACAGCGCCCAATCAGTTGGCGTGTGAACGCTTTGAAGGCTGATCGAATTCTCGCCACGGAATAGTAGACTATTAAGCGTAAATACATTGAGAACGGGTAATGTTGAGATAAATCTCTCATAGGCTGCATCAATGGTCGACACTATTTTATTTTTAAAAATGCCAAGGAGCACCTCATGCGACTCAGCGGTTTTAAAAAAACTCTCCAACTCAGGCGAGGGATTTACTGTGTAGTGATCTACAAGCTGCTTTTCTCGCTTTCTAAAAACCAGATTCCCGCCCTCAATCAAAAGCTCAAAGCCTAGGGATGTCTGGTAACCAAAATGAACTTGCCCCGGCACATTGAGCATCGACTCCATATACCGGCGAAGAGTGACTGATTGCGACTTAAAGCCAACCACGGCCAAGCCACAATACTGTATAGCAGACCCGGTCCACATAACATAGCCGGGTGTCACGAAGGAGAAATACGTCGAAATATCTCCCCTATCAGCAAAAAAATCCAGCTCAAGATACGGAATTTCCATATCGCACAAAGAGTTACTCTCCACGCCCCAAGGTTCTTTAATCCCTCCCTTAGTTCCCCGAATCCCATAAAAAATCTCATCCTGCATGATATCTCTGTATGCAAACTCCGGCATTTGGTTAACTTTTTTCAGCCCCTCACCCATCACCTGTTCTTTGACCATGTCGCACCCGAGCAATACCGTAACAGTATGTCCCTCTGGCAACAGATACTTCAGGTCGGCATTGTCGATAGGAGCAGTACCGTTGGCTTCTCCTTCCATCGCGACAAATAACAGTACCGCGCCTTCACCTTCGTCTTCATTAGCCAATAGCCTCGTACCCGAACCCTGTTTGTTATGGGTACGGATAATGAACTTCGAAGGCTTTAGAAACTGATTCGGTTCAAATCGCAAATCGTTCAGCACGAAAATTTTCTGCTCTGGCGGCAACCCTCTGAAATGCGTCTTGAAGCGTTCTCCTGCGACTCGCTGCAGATGCTCGGACGGCATGTCGATCAACCGATAATTGCTGCCTTCCGAAATATCGAGTTCCACCCGCCCAGCCGAACTCACCGAACCAGTGCTCGCCATCAGATCAATGTCAAACTTAAGCCCTGGCCCATCCAATACATCTTTCTCGGATATTCTGGTGAGCGACCATTGTTGGGCGCCCTCAAATTTAGTGAATGACAGATGAGTGCCACCGACCTCTTTCATCGTTAACTTTGCTGAAGAACTCTGCAAATTTGAACCCACAAATGAAAGCCGCGGTGCGTCCATCTGGTAGTTATGCAAAAAATCCTTATGCGTCGGCGTCGTATTGTCCCGTATCTCCTCGGTGATCGGCTGCATATAATCACCGGTTCCGAAGCGGGTAATGTACTCCTGCATCAAGACCTTATTGGTCTCACTGCGCCCATAGGCCAGAACCGCCCCCCAGCCTAATGTACGGGGTTTTACCTCAAGCCAGTCCAACAGTGCGTCTACAGAATTGATTTCCATGACAAAACCCTCTCACTGAACAGGATCGGCGACTGAGATTCTGATTTAGCGAACCAGCGTCACCGTGGTATTTCTAAAGGGCGTGAATGTTTCACCACCGTCGAAACTGACACGTGCAGTTAGTGAAAAACTTTCACCGTTTTGGAGTTTTTCCAGAAAATCTCTTTTAGGCAGTTTCGCCTCTACCCTTTTGTTTCGGAATTCGGCCTCTGTGACCGGCTGGGCATTACGAACCGGATAGGATAGTTGGGCTGCGCTGGCTTCCATCGTCAATAATTGCCCTTCTGCCATGAATGGCCATGCATCGAACCCCGAAGACTCAATGACCAGGTCTGCACCGCTGAATGGCACGTTGGACAACAACATCTGGTTGCCCGTGATGTGTATGGAGGTCGTAAACGGATAGCGGGTTTCCGGTAAGGGCGTGATCAACAGGTTGAAATGAACAGAGTCCTCGTCCTCCACCTTGTAGAACACCGGAAAATAGCGGCCTTGGGCGACCGTCGCCATGTTGGCCGCGATAGCGGTGGCGGGAATATGAAAACGCCTGCCCGAAACAGGCACTGTCGTCGTATAGCGCCCACCGTTTGGATGCCCCTGCCAATGCACTTCCACTGAGCCGGAGCCGACCTCTGCTGTTTCAGGGATCCTGACATATGCGCCACTGGTACTTGCTTGCAATGTCCCCTGGTTCTCTGCACCAGGGGTGGCGTCCTCGATAATCGGCGGGGGCAGGTATAACGGCTTGCTAATGTCCAGAAGCAAGGGTTCGGCCGCAAGGGCAGCACCCGCCCGGGCGTACTGATAAACCACTTTCACCTGGCTATTGCTGTTGGCTGTCAGCCATTGCGGCTCGACATGAAATTCAATGAGTGCGCTGTCCAGGATCGAACGATCGACCCGCAGTGCCTTGGTGACACTCTTGATCTTTTCGCTGCCCGTCCAGTACAGCAGTACCCAGTCGTTTTCCTGGATATCTGGATAAACCGGCTCCACCTGCAAGGTCAGGCCACTGGGATAATGTCCGGGATTGATCGGGCCCCCGGTGTAGCCCTTGACCGTAATAGTAGGCAACAAGGCAGAGGCGGGTTCGACAATATCGATTCTCTGCGGCTCGGACTCACTGACCTGTGCAGATTGACCGGCGTATTGAACGCGGTAGCTGATATCGGCATGTTCACCCGCAATGCCAACAATCTCGATATACGGCACGGTGAATGTCAGAGGCTGGCCCAGATGTTCGGCCCTGATTTCCTTGGATTCGCGATACACGGGTTCTGGTAGGCCCTGGAAAAAGCCTTGCCAACTGAAAATGACCTCATCGGCGATGCTCATGGCCTGGTAGGGTGGTACCACGGCGGTAGCCCCTGCCGAAAGGACGTTTCTGGGATCCACCGAGCGCTCGTGAGATTCCTTTATTTGCACAACAGGCAGCTTGCGTTTCCCTACGTAGCACAATATTCGAAGCGATTCCGGCCCTGGGTCATCAGGGTCACCAGGTGAGGCCACGGCATAGGAATAAAACACCAGCCCCTGATCCAGTTGCCTGAGCAGATCATGGGGAATGTTCACTGGCATTCCCCGCTCGGGGGTATAGCCGCCACTTTCTGTCACATCCACTCGAGAATCGCTGAAGTCGGCCACTTCACCTTGTGCGCCATACCCTAGCCAGTGCGGCCAAAGCACATCGCCGATAGTCATACCGGGAAACTTGATATAGGTGAGCAATGGAGCATTGCTCAATTGCTCCAGGTCGATCCAATCACCGGGCTGTAAAGCCGGGATCTCTGGACGCGGGTTCAAGTCGGCCATGGAAAAATGCCTTGGAAATTCGAGTGCAATAGAACATCGGAAATCACACTGTAGATTTCGATGAAAGGCGTTGTCCACTAACAGAACTGCTAGGTTTCAGGCAACTTTTCAAGTGGTAACGTTGAATCCTGATGCTGTCGTCTCATCCACAACCACTCGCATGGGCCATGTCACTATGAAGTACATCAAAGCCTTCGTTTTCGGCTTATTGCTGAGCAACTATCTTGTCTATTCTAGCTCTGCCTTTTCTGCGACAGGCACCATAATACTTAGAGATAAGGAAAATGCTATTTGCTCTTTTGACCTGCCAGAACCAGGCCAGACCAAAACGTACAGTTTTACCATCGAGCCTTATCCTTGCGAACGCTGGGATAACAGAGCCCGCACAATCCAATTAGCAGAAGTGCCTTCAGCCACTATCATTTTGCTGAGTGATTTCGGGGGCTGCCTGACGAGTGGATATACCTGGTTGAAGCTCAAGACAACAAAGAAACAAACCTCCACATCAATTCAGCCCATTGAATACCTCACAACCTACAGAAAAAATCAGATAATTGAACCAGGATTGCAAATGGTTGACTTGGAAGTCACAGAAGAATTCAGAGACAAGCTTTCTTGCATCCAGATAACAACCTCGGCAGCACCACCTTCTTCGCCTTAACCTCATTCAAATTCTGATCTCTAACAATGAGAAACGGGCCATGACCATTTCAAAAACCGTGCACTCCCAGGCATTCGGATTCCTGAGCTACGTACAAAGCGGCGTCGACCCCCGCACCGGGCAATACACCGTTTCCATCGATTTGCCCGAAGTCCAGAGCAACTGGCTCAACGGCCCGGCGTTCCCGCTGAACCTGACCTTCAGTCCGATCAACATCCTGGACTCCGGCTTCGGGGTCGGCTGGAACCTGAACCTGACTCAGTTCACGCCCAGAGACAGCATCCTGGCCTTGAGTACCGGGGAGACTTTCAAGGTGACCGGCAGCGGTCCCACCCCCGACATCAAGGAAAAGAAACTCGACAGCTTCCACTTCGAGAAGCTGGACAACGACCGCTATCGCGTCGTGCACAAGTCCGGAATGGTCGAGGAACTCCAGGTCGGCGGCGTTCTTACCCGGGTCGCCTTGCCCGTGAGCCTCAAGTCGCCGGCCGGTCACAGCCTCACGCTGGCCTATACATCGTTCCGGGGCGGACAATGCCTGCAAAGCATCAACGACGCCCAAGGCGAGCTGCTGCGCATTAACCGTCATGCCGGCGATGAGTGGGTGGAAATTCTCGTGCGCCCCGAAGGCCCTGGCAGCGCGGCGCTGGCGCGCTATGAAATGAAGCTCAACGCCAGCGGTTGGGTCACGGAAATTGTGTTGCCCACCCCTGACAAGGGTTCCTGGCGTTTTGGCTATGGCAACGGACCGATCCGCAACATTTTGTGCCTACACGAGGTCAAGACCCCGGTGGGTGGTTGTGAAACCATTGAGTACGCCGACACCGGCCATCCCTATCCGGGCGGCGTCGTGCGGGCCAACCTGCCTCGGGTCACCCGCCATCGCAATTACCCGGATTTCGGCCAATCGAACGCCGATGAAACGATGATCGACATGGTCTTCAGCTACACCGGCCGTAACTTTCTCGGCGCCGGTGAAACCGTCAGTTGGGAAGACGGGATGGACCCGCTGTACAAACTCGATGCCAGCTATGAATACGGCAGCACCGCCAGCCTGATGGTCGGCGGGCAGGTGGTGCGCCAGGTCGAACGCCGCTACAACCGCTTTCACCTGCTGACGGAAGAAAAAACCACGCAGGAACACTGCATCAAGCGCGTCAAGACTCAGTATTACGCCGAGGATGTGGCTTTCGAGCGCCAAGTCCCGCAGTTCCAGTTTCCCAAGGAGGTCATCACCAGTTGGGAATTGGACAACGACGCGACCCAATACCGCGCCGAAATCACCCGCAGCGCTTACGATGAGCATGGCAACCAGACCGAACAGGTCGAGCCCAGCGGCATCAAGACCGTCTACACCTACTACGCCAAGAATGGCGAGGACGGCTGCCCGCCGGACCGTTTCCAACGCAACCTGAAAGACACCACGGTGATCCCTTCGCCCGAGGGCAAGCCCGGCGCGCCGACGCTGCGCACCCGCCTGCGCTACACGGCACACAAGCCGCTGACCGGCAGTGAAGTAGACGACTGGCTGGCGGTTGAATGCGAAACCCTGTTGCAAGTTGAAGGCAATGACGAAACAACCTTGCAACAGACTTTGCGCAGTTACCACGAATTACCGGGCAACGTGTTTTTGCACGGCCGAGTGGCCAGCCAGGAAACCACCCTCAACGGCACCACCAGCAGGATCCTGTACGAATACGACAAACTGCCGAGCGTACTGGCTGGGGAAACCGTTTTGGAGACCACCGAACTCTTTACGGGTTTTGATGGCATTGAAAAAGCGACGTCCCAGCAAAACTCGCTGATCACCGGTGAAATGGTGCTATCCAGCGACGTCGATGGGGTGCAACTGCTTCGCCAGTTCGATGCCCTGGGTCGGGTGATCAAAGAAATCGTCTCGCCATCGTCACCCGACGTTAAAGCCGAACGCCTCTTCAGTTATACATTGACCGGCGTCGACGGCCAAAAAGCGTCGCATAGCGTGACTGACGTCAGCGGCGTCACCACCCTCACGCGCTTCGATGGCCTGGGACGAACGATTTATCAAGAACGGATCGAGAATGCGAAAGCGCCACGCCAGATCTATGCGGCCAGCTACGACAAGTTGGACAACCTGATCGAAGAGGTCCGCTATGACTGGCTGGAAGATAAGCCCATGCCTTTGCGCCAGGGCTTCGAATACGATGCCTGGGGTGTTGCCCACCGCGTGACCATGGCCGATGGCGTTGTGAGTCGCTACCTATGGTCGCCTTTCGGCCTCAGCGGCCCCATTGAGTACCAATGGCTGGAAACGCCGGAAACCGAAACGACAACGATCATCAGCGGCCTGACCAGCAGCCAGTACAACGACTTCGGCAAGTTGGACCGCTTCGAGCGATTGGACGCGCAGCCCTTGGTCGATCTGTGCCGCCAACAGCCCGAACGCCCGGTAGAGGAGCACTTGCGCCACCTGCTTGGGATGACGGGGCTGCCTATCGTAGGCGCGGTCGAATACACCTACGACGGCAAGAGCAACTGCGTAAAACAAATCGAACTGTATGACGAGCAGGAGCGCGAGACGCTCTTTGCCTATGACGCGTGGGGTCGAATGGAAGCCACCACCATGCCCGACCACACCGTCATTGGCCGGACGTTCGCCGAGCACAGCTTCGGCGAACAGACCACCCGCTTGAGCGTGAAACCCAGCGCCAAGCCCCTCGTCACTGTCGGCCAACAGGCATTCGACAGCCTCCAGCGCATGACCGAGCGGCGCGTCGGTTCGACGGCCAATCCGCGAATCGAGGCCTTCAAATACACCGGGGGCCAGATGCAGCCCAGCCAACGAATCAGCCCGGCCAATGAAGTCTTCGAGTATGAATACAAACCCGAACTGACCCTGCAACCTGTAGCGGTCACCAGTGCCAGGGATGAATCAGCGACTTATGCCTATGACCTCAAGACCGGAGCGATCACCCGCGCGCAAAACAACCAAGGCCAGCGGGAATATCGCTATACCGATACCGGTGCGCTGGAGTACGAGAGCTGGACCGACATCGACGGCACACGGATAGAGACCACTTACCTGACCTCTCTCCTGGGGCGGCAGATTCGGCGAAGTCACACTGACGGCCTGGAAACCGTTTATACCTATGACGATTTCGGGCGTGCCGAGACCGTAGTTCAGGGTGCGCTCAATGCCGACTTCGATTACGACCCACTGGGCCAGTTGTGTCGCACGACGACTCGCAGCCCGACCTCGACACTAACCGCCGATATCAAGCATGACCTGCAAGGCCGAGAGGTCGAGCGGACTTTGACTGTCAATAATCAGCCCCCACGGGTCATTACCCAAACCTGGCAAGGCGACAATCAACTCAAGAACCGCCAAGTGCTCCTGGACGGCACCTGTGTGCTCGATGAAGCGTTCATATACGACTCACGCAACCGACTCGTCCATCACACGTGCACGGGCAGCCTCCTGCCCAAGGATGCTTATGGCAACCCCATCGTCAGCCAGTTATTCAGGTTCGATGAGCTGGATAACATCCTGCGAGTGACGACCCAATTCGAGGGTGGTCTTAGCGATATCGCAGTATTTACCTACGACCCCGATGATCCTTTCCAACTGAATCGGATCACCCATACCTATACCGCCGGTGGCTATCCCGAGCTCCTCGAGTTCGAGTACGACGCCAATGGGCGCATGCTCAACGACGAACACAATCGACGCCTGGTCTACGACGATCATGGTCGCCTGGTGGCTGTAAAGGATTCGCAAGGGCAAGCCCTGGTGAGCTATCGCTATGATGGGCATGATCATTTGGTTGGGGTCCGCCAGGGTGATGGACACGAAACCCTGCGGTTCTATCAGGGCTACAACCTCAGCCACACGTTGCACAATGGAACCGGCACCCAGTACCTGTTTCATGGCGAGCGGCCATTGGGTCAACAGCAAATCAATGACCATGACGAAGCCATCTTGCTGTTGACCGACGCCAGCCCCCATGTCATCGGCCAGTGTGTGCAATCGGATGTGCGCACTGTCGCGTACAGCGCCTACGGCATTCGCAGCAGTGATGATGCTTTGCACAGCTTGCTGGCGTTCAACAGTGAGTTGTGTGAGAACGACGATAACTGGTATCTGCTGGGTCGCGGCTACCGCGTGTATAACCCCAACCTGATGCGTTTTCACAGTCCGGATTCGTTCAGTCCGTTCGGCTCGGGCGGGATCAACCCCTATGCGTATTGCCTGGGGAATCCGATTACATTCCGAGACCCTAGCGGGCATCGGCCCGCCTACGGTGCCTATGGTGGTCGTCCGGAAGATCCGGGGTATATCGACCCCATCGAACAGCCCAAGCAATCTATATGGGGGAAAATAGCGACTTACGCTTTTGCAGCGATTGCGCTGGTTGGCGCTATTTTTTCAGCCGTCGTGACTGGAGGGGCGACGGCAGCACTGGTCGGTTTAGCAATAGTAACCATTGGTGTTGGATTAACCATATATGGAACTGAAGCAGGCAACGAAGCGATAACTACCGTAGGCTTGGTGTTAACCGCCCTGGGTGGACTCGTGAGTGGTGGTGCATATTTAGGCGGAAAATTTGGTGGCAAAAGCGCTCCTGCCGTCTCCAGCTCACCAAGGTCTAGTATTTCGAGCAGTAACAGTGGTTCCGCAAGTAGACGCCCTAGCGTCAGCCCTAGAAACAGTACTGCTGGCACTCCGGGAGAAGATCCATTGCCAGCCCAACAAAACAGCAGCAGAACAAATGAAGCGCTCTATTTTTACCAGTCCGAGAACACGGTTGAACGTTCAAATCATACTAGCGTGCGAATTCCACGTCCTGACTATGATGATCCCCTCCCTACGAGTAACTATGCCTCCACCAGGTCAGGGGCAAATACCCCACCGCCGCCCAGACTTAAATCGGCACGAGAACTGTCTGACGAACAGATAGGAACCCTAAATACACGACAGAAAGAACAGCTAGGAAAAGTCACAGTTTTAACCGGAGGTTTTTATAGAAAACCAGGCTGGATTGTTTAAAACAACCTCAATCTTAATAATCAGGTATGCAATCCAATTTTAGGTTGCATACCTGCTTCCCCTTAGTTAGTAAACAAACATAACAGCACTCCCGTGGCACCGCAGCCTCCACCCTGCTTTTCATAAAAAAGTAACCAAATGAAAAGCCAGACGATTTTAATTGACCCTTCGCTAGATAAAATTCAGTTAACCAAAGTCAATTGCAACAACGGAAAATTAGGCGCAGCCAACGGCGGCCACGTGTTCCCACCATCAAAACTCACATAGACTTTGCCCGTTAAGGGCGCATTGCGTCGCAGCGTATTCAAAAACGTCTTGAGTACCCTGACCTCGGTGCCAAAACCAATGCCGGCATAGGTTTCCTGCTCAGTCACCGCACGCTTTCTCACTGCTTCGAATGACGAATCCTGCCCTGACGAATTGACTCCCGTCATCGTGATCAGGACCCAATGGTCCGTCGTCATGAGCGGCCATTTATTCAGCGTCAGCCGAGCGCCCTCTGCAGGTACTGCGGTGTAACTCAAATTACCGCCGGAAAGCCCTTCACATTGGACGGTTTCCAGTCGCTGGCTCGGAAGGGTTTGCACCAGCAGCCTGCGTTGGACAGAAGGATGTTCCTGCCCCTTGGCATCAATCACCCCATAAGACACCGGCAATACCCGGCCAATGTGAGCTGCCAGGTACCTCATCTCCACTTGATAACGACGCGAACCAGAACTGACCGGCTGTTCGATCCGCGTAGCGCCCAAGGTGCCAGGTTCCCCCCATTGCACCCATACCTTTTCATCCGGGTAGATAACGGCGATTTCCGGCACTTGCACAAAAACAACGCCATTAATGGGCGTCAACGGATCCAACGTCTGTTGCTCTCCTGTCCCGAGCGCGCCCTCCACGGAGGGCCACGGCAAATCACGAGGGATCGGCGTCGCATCGACACTCAACTCAACCGGTTCAGACCGCAAACTCTGATTACCCGCACGGTCCTGCGCCTGATACCACACATACCGCCAGCCGTCGCCCCTGCTCCGGATCAAATCACCCGGGATCGTGACGACCACCGGATCGGCATAGTTGCGGTCATCCAGTTCGATCACACCTCCCTGGTCCTGGGTGCCGGGCGTCGCGCCCCAGTACCAGGTGATGCGGTCCCAAGGTCGGGGGGCCACGTAGGCCGGGAGCGCAGCCCTGAGTTCGTCGCTGTTCAGTTCAAGGTAGTGGGCAGTGAGTTTGTTGGGCGGGAGGACTTCGGCAGGGAGCACCAACGAACTGTTGGTGGCGAGTATGGGAGCAGTTTTATCGACGGTGACGGTGAACGGAAATGACCGCGCCTCTACGCCCACAAAGTTGGTCATGATGAAGCTGAGTTTATGCTCGCCAGAGGGCAACTTGTCGGCGCTGATCTCGATAAAGTAATCGTCCGGGTCCATGGGCAAGGGCCACTCGCGAAATCCGATGACATCACGCTCGTCATCATCCAGGAACACATCGACCCGTTCGATCCAGTTCCCAACCGGCGGGCTTTCATGCCAGGGCTTGAACTCGACTCTCAAGGGGTTGGCCGGATCGCTCCAGGCCGTCCGGTGCAGCAGGTTGGGCTCGCCGCCGGGAACATCGGGCAGTGGTTCGGGCCGTGTCCAGGGGGCGGTCATGGTCGGGTCGAGCAGATTGGACTTGGTCGATGACATTGTTCATGTTCTCCATCGATGAATATCAACCCTCGGCCATGGCCGCTGGGCAAAATCCTGATGAACACTCGAATGCCGCAAAGGGCACATGCCGGAATCGAATCCGGCATGCCTGCCCGCCCAGCCGCCCTACCAGAGGTAGCGCAGGCCAACGTTGGCACCCCACGGTTGTTCGATCTTGTTGCCATTGCTGTAGTCGAAATCGGCGTGGATCGAGACCTTGTCGGTCACGCTCATGGCCACACCGGCCCCCAACTCGGCACGGGAACCCGACAGGTCGTTGTTGAACCGATTGTCGTTGACCTGCACTTCGTTGTTGTTGGCAAACTCATGCACGTAGGCGGCACGAATGTAGGGCTGCACCACCTTGTCGTCCCAGTTGAAATTGCGCCCGGCAGTCGCCCCCGCCTTGGCCAGCAGCGAGTGCGTGCGGCTGCCTTCGGCGGAGAGGCCGTTGTCCAGGTCGTAGTCCTTGCCCTGGATAATCACCCCGGACAACTGGGTGAACGGCTCGACGAAGTAATCGTCCGCCAGCTTGATATGGCGACCGAACTCCAGGGACGTACCGATCCCATGGCTGTCGTAGTTACCCTTGGTTTTGCGACCGTCGCTCAGTTGCACGTCGGACTCGTTCTGGAAGCGGTTGAACTTGAGCACGCCGTCGAAGTAATAGCCGCTCTGCTCATCCAGCCAAGTGGTGTAGGCGCCCAGGTAGTAGCTGTCGATCGTGGCGCTGGTGCCCCGGCTCATGTCCAGGTCGGATTTGCTGTAGCCACCCAGCACGCCCACCAACCACTGGCCATCGCCGGTTGGCAGCGGCGCATCCGCACCGAACGACAGGCCCTGCTGGACCTGCTTGTAATCAACGCCGGCGCTGGCGCTGATATTGAATTTGTTACCGTAGGCGCGAATCCAGCCGCCGGCCTTGCCGGGGTCCATGCGCACTTCACCCATGCGACTGCGCAGGGCGCTGAGTTCACCCAGCCAGACCGTCGGCGCGGCATTGAACAGCGCTATGACCGAGCGCGTGCCGGGGCTGACGGTGCGCGTGGCGGTATTGAGGTACCAGTCGTTGCTGCCCTGTTTGATCAGGTCATACGAATAGGCCCCCAGGTCCACTTCGCCACCGGCCAGGGTGAAGGTCGCGTCGCCGCTGCCGATATGGACCACCGGAATGGCCCCCGCCCCCACGGGCTCTGAACCACTGGCGTCCATGGCGATGGTGTGATTGCCGGTGGCTGTGCCGGTTACGGTCAGGGTGTCGACCTGGCCGGTCTTGAAGTCGGTGTGCATGTAGAACATGCCGCCAGTACCGGACAACGTGCCGACGTTCAATTTGAAGAATTCGCCTGGGTTGCCGAACTGGATGGCGCCGCCATTCATGGTCAGGTTCTCGACCTCGCCGTCACCGACCATGACCCAGCGCGCGTTGCTGTTGACGCCCAGGTCCCGGACATTCTCCAGACGCCCTGTCAGGGTGGCAGCGTTTTCCAGGAGCACATTGGCGGTGCTGGTGCTGTCCGCGACGATATCGCCGACCAGGTGGCTGCCACTGACCTGCAGGTTGCCTTCGGCGCCACGGCGAATGTCCATCAGGATGCCGTTGCTGGCCGACAACGTGGAGCCGTTGACCACCGAAATGTTGGCGGTGGTCGGCCCCAAGCCCAGCGTATCGACCACGATCGCCGAGCCGTTGAGGCCCTCGACATGGGTACCATCCAAGGTCAGCGTGGCGGGGCCACCCACGGTATCACCGCCTATTTCCAGCCCGTTCCCGTTGCCGATAATCTGGCTGTCGACGGCCGTTACAGTGCCCCCGAACAGTCGCATGCCCGCCGCAGTGGCGCCGGTGCCCACGACGGTCGAGCGCAGCAATGTCAGCTCGCTCAAACCGTTGACCGAAACACCGGTCGTTCCCCCCATGATGGTACTGTCACTCACCGTCGCGCTGGAACCTGTCGTCGCCGCAGCATCGCGGCTGACCACCAGGCCCACCCGGTCGCTGACGATGAGGCTGTTGCCAGCGATATCCGCCCGGCCGGCATTCAAGTGAACGCCGTTGGCGCCCGTTGCCTGCACCTGGGTGTCGTTGAGGTTCAAGGTGGAATTATTGACGGTGATGTCATGGGTGGTGGCGCCGTCGGCGTTCAATGTCGACTCACCGTTCAACACGTAATTATCGGAGGCAGTGGAGCTGTCGATGGACACGATCTCGCCAGGGTTAAGGACCCTCGCATACCCCGCCTCGGCAATCAGCAACAACGGCGGGATGGACAGCAGCTTCAAAGCTCGGAATAACGGATGCAGCGTGAAAGATTTAACCGAAGACATACAGCCACCCTGTGACGATGAGATACAGAAGGTCGCGCAGGCTACAGAGCGCTGTCAGAACGGTATGTAGGATTTTTCTGAATTCACCTGCATAACCGACCAAGCCAACCGCAGGAAAAAAGAGGTTTTCCCTCCCTTTTCCGGGGCGGTATGGCTCGGATGAGTGCGCCCTCAAGGGTTCGGTGGCGGTGGTACGTCACAGGTGCCCTCGCCTTGCGACATCGCCACTTGCGTGTTGGTCGGCGTTTCCAGGAAAGGTTTTCCCGTGATCTTGTAGCTCACTTCACCTTTGCCTATCTGGGAAGAACTCAGCCAGGTTGGCAGAACATGAGTGGCATAGGGCTCGATGAGCCAGACGATCCCGTTATCGGCCTGCGCCTGGGTGATGTCGGTGAACGTGTGTGTTGTACCCGCAGAGGGCACCAACACCGGGGCATCATGGTTCGTGTAGGCCTTCCACTCCACTTCGACATCGTCGCCTGCCTGCAGGTACGCACTCGGCGGGATCAAGTACTCGATGCCAAAGGTCGTCATCCCTGCATTCCAACGCAAGGAATTACAAGTCACGATGCCATTAGGATTGGTGTTCAGGGCAATGGCCTCCGGCAGATAGCGAACCAGGAAATCGATCTTGACCGGGGTACGGATTTTCGGCTCCTGCGGGTTTACGTGGGTCGCGCTGGTCAACACGTACCACACCGGCATCGCCGAGTCCGGGCCCTCGTCGCGGATGACGTCCCAATCCAGCGGTATTTCGATGATGTCCCCCGCAGTATCGTTGGAGGTATCAATCACATAGGGGGACCCGTTGGGGGTGCCATTCCACATGACTTGATAAGTGTCACCGTCAACCAGGGGGGCAACCAGTTTGATCTTGCCCAGGATCGGCTGGTCTTCGTCACTGGCGACCAATTCGTTGTCGACATCCGATTCCCCCACGACCGTGATCGCTTCCAGCAGGTCGTTACCGGGCTCCGGATCCGGGTTAATCGGCCCCGGACCGGAGAAATTGCATTGGACGGTCGCTACCGCCGAGCCAAAAGGCTCTACACCACGCAGTACGGTATAGGACAGCGGTGTGGCCACCACCCCCGTCGTCGTACTGCCGTATTCTGCCCAAAGCGTGGCCCAAGGGACGGGAATGTTGATCCCACCCGATGGGTTGCTACCCAACGGAGTGCCCGGTGTAATTTCTCTGGTGCCCCATTTGACGACAACTGTATCGGTCGACTTGCCCCTGGTGACGTGGGGTACATTGACGAGTACGTTGCCGTCGACCAAGTCCGAGCGAACCAGCTCCCCGCCCGTGGCATCCGCGGCAGTAGGTGCGTCGAGCGGCGGAATGGGCAAGGGGCCAAGCGCAACCGACATGAGCTCATACAAAGACAAGTTGTCGTTGCCAGCCTTGTCGATCAGCACGTAGCCACCGGAACAACGGCCATCGCCGGCGTCGATAAATTTTTGCTTGTCGATCCTGATCGTAGTGCCGCCGGTAAAATTGGGCTGAAATACCAAGTCAATATCCGAAGGGTCGTCGGGCAACTCTCCCTTTATCCAGCCGTACCCGATCGTCACATCGTTTTGATCACCGGTCCAAGGAGGAATGGTCGCTTCCAGGTAATCGTTCGAGCCAAACGTTGCATCGGTGATCGGCGGCGTGATGGTGAATATCATTTTCCCCGGGGGGATCGCACCATTGGGCGGGACCTTGTCGATGTGGATGAGAACGCGCCCTGAATGGTCGAAGACACCCAGGAAGTTTTCGTGCTCATAGCGAAGGTCGAAAGGGCCTTCGTTCTCAGGGTCCAGCAAGAACGTGCTGGGAATATTGAATTCCAGCGGCACCCAGGCAGAGCCACCCACGACAGCGTGCTCCTGGAAGGTTGTCCATTCGTTGCTGTCTGCCCTCGCATACTGCAGCCGGAAGTATTCCGTCGCACCGGACGGTATTGTGTTGCCCCAGGTGGTGATGGTTGTTTTCAAACCGGTATCAAGGTCTGACCTGCGAATAAGCCCCACTGGTAATCCCGGTAACGCAGCAGGCACCACCACCGGGTCCTGAACCACGAACGGCGCTGGCCCGCCGGATACGCTTTCATCGGATGTAAGCTGCGCTTTCTTATCTGAACCAGCCATGTTATCGCTCTCCGTATTCACACCTTGCTGCCATGGGTCCCCATGACGCTTCAGTTCGAAAAGCAGACCGATTTCTACCGGGCACTGCCAGATGTCTCCCGTCGTTCTGCACGTGAGCGAAGTAAGCGCTTATTTCAAATTCGACGAAACTGTCAGAGTTGACAGGTGGGGATTTGCACAGTGATCGGGGCCCTGATCAGACCAACACCCCCCCACCAGAACCGCCATTTCCAGCAACTCCAGCAACGCCCCAGCGGTATCCCCCGTGCAGCCGTCCAGCCTGCGCAACATCACCTGGCGCAAGCCCACGAACACCGCCGCGGCAACCAGCAGCGCAAAAAGGCCGGTCCAATCCGCCACCACCGCACAACCCAGCGCGCACACCAGCACCACCTGCCAACCGGCACGCCGGGGCAGATGGTCGGCCAGCGCCTGGCCCAACCCGCCGGTCCGCACGTAAGGTGTGGTCAGGAACAGGCCGAGCAACGCAGCACGCCCCAGCACCGGCACGATGATCAACATCGCGCCCTGCCCTTGCTCGATCAACGCCAGCAACGCGGTGAACTTGAGCAACAGCACCAACACCAGCGTGATCACCGCGATAGGCCCGCTGCGTGGATCCTTCATGATCAACAGCGTGCGCTCGCGATCGCCGAAGCCGCCCAGCCAGGCATCCGCGCTGTCGGCCAGGCCATCCAGGTGCAGGCCGCCGCTGAGCAATACCCACGCCGTCAGCAACAGCGCGGCGTGGAGCAACGGCGGCGCGCCGAGCAGCAGGGCATTGAGCAGCCACAGCAAAACACCGAACAACAGCCCCACCAGTGGATAGAACAGCAGCGAACGACCCAGTTGCTCAGGTTCAGGCATGTCTGGCAGGCGCACCGGCAGGCTGCTGAGAAATTGCAGGGCGATCCAGAATGGCAGCATCTTCAGCCAACCTCTGTCAGCACGGCGTCGGACGACACTTGCAGAGAAAACAGCGCGCCGTGGGCGACTTCGACATTGAGCAGTTGTTCCCGAGGCAGGCCTCGGGCCCGGGCCAGCAGCAAACGCATGACGCCGCCATGGCTGATCAGCAAAACCCGCTGGCCGGCATAGGCCGCGTGCAGGCGTTCGACCGCCGCCAGGACGCGGTTGGAAAACGCCAATACCGGCTCGCCATCGGGTGGCGTAAAGCTGTAGGGGTCGGCCCAGAATCGACCCAAGGCATCGGCGTCGGTGTCCATCAACGCCGCTGCGCTATGGCCTTCCCAGGCGCCGAAGTGCAGTTCTTGCAAGTCGTCGTCCAGGTGCAGCGGCAGGCCGAGTCGGGCGCCGAGCTGCTCAGCGAACCGCGCGCAACGCTGCAACGGTGAACTGACCAAGCGATCCCACGGCCCGCCCTGCTCCACCGCTGCGTGCATCTGCTCCCAGCCCTTGGCGGTCAAGGCGTCGTCGAGGCTGCCGCGCAGTCCGCCGCCCAGTTCGGTTTCGCCGTGACGCAGCAGGTCCAGGCGTAAGGTCATGCCGGGCGGTCCGCCACGGCCGCTTCGGCAAACGTCGCCATCTGCCCGTGAAGATCACACGCCAGGCGCAACAGCGGCACTGCCAACGCCGCACCACTGCCCTCACCCAGGCGCAGGCCGAGCTCCAGCAGCGGTTCGGCACCGAGGGTTTCCAGCACGTGGCGATGGCCCGGTTCGGCGCCGCGATGGGCGAACAGCAGCCACGGCTGGCACGCGGGATTGAGCCGTACGGCCACCAGGGCCGCGACGCTGCAGATGAAGCCATCCACCAGCACGGCGACGCCCTGCTGGGCGCAGGCCAGGTACGCACCGACCAAGGCTGCGATTTCAAAACCGCCGAGGTTGAACAGGGTCTGCAACGGGTCGTTGCCTTGGGCAGCGTGCAACGCCAGGGCCCGTTCGATCACCTGGGCCTTGTGGCTGACACCCGCGGCGTCCAACCCCGTGCCCGGCCCCACCAGATGCGCCACCGGGCATTCGAGCAAGGCGCAGGCCAAGGCGCTGGCGGCGGTGGTGTTGCCAATGCCCATCTCGCCGCCGATGAACAATTGCGTCCCGACCGCGACGGCACGCAGCACACTGTCGCGCCCGGCTCGCAAGGCCTGCTCGCCCTGGCTCACCGTCATGGCCGGGCCCTGGGCAAAATTCGCCGTGCCCGACCCGAGGTTCAGGTGCCGCACACCGGGCAGGTCCAGTGCAGGCGTGACGGTGCCCAGGTCAACCACTTCCAGGGAGGCGCCCAGTTGCCGCGCCAGGACGCTGATCGCCGCACCGCCACTGACGAAGTTGAGCAGCATCTGCCCGGTGACTTCCTGGGGATAGGCCGATACGCCTTCAGCCACCACGCCGTGGTCGCCGGCGAAAATCGCGATCCACAGCCGATCCAGGCTCGGCTTGAGCTGCCCTTGCAGGCCCGCCAGTTGCACCGCCACCGATTCCAGTCGGCCCAATGAACCGGCAGGTTTGGTCAGCTGTTGCTGACGGGCCGCGGCCTGCTCCAGAGCCTGGGTATCGAGGGGCTTGCATGGGTCCAGCCACCAGCGGTGAGTCATAACGCAGTACCTTTGAGAGTCAGGGGCAGGCCGGCGACGGTCAGCACGACGCGCTGACAACGTTCGGCCAAGGCTTGATGCAGCCAACCGGCTTCATCGACGTAACGGCGAGTCAACTCGCCCAGCGGCACGACACCCATTCCGGTCTCGTTGCTGACAAAAATGATTTCACCGGGCAGCGCGGCCAGGCAGTCCAGCAGCGCTTGGCGCTCGGTATTCAGTTGTTCGGGATCGTCGAGCATCAGCAGGTTGGTCAGCCAGAGGGTCAGGCAGTCCACCAACAGGCATTGCCCGGGAGCGGCGTTTTCCCGCAGCACGCGGGCCAGGGCCAAGGGCTCTTCCACCAGCGCCCATTCGGCCGGACGGCGGGCGCGATGCTGGGCGACCCGCTCGTTCATCTCACCGTCCAGGGGTTGGCTGGTGGCGATGTAGGTCACTGGCAATCGGCTGTCCGTGGCGAGTTTTTCCGCCAGGCGACTCTTGCCGGAGCGGGCGCCGCCGAGGATGAGTTGCAGCATGTTGTTTACCTTTCAAATGACAGTGTTGCTGCAGGCCCCATCGCGAGCAAGCTCGCTCCCACAGGGGACTTATGTACACCGCAGATCCAATGTGGGAGCGAGCTTGCTCGCGATGGCGCCAGCCGAATCGACCTAAATCCCACAGAGCTCACGCAACACCCCGGTATCCAAATGCCGCTCCACCAGATCCGCCAACCGCTCGATGTCCCGCTCGCGCAAGCCGTGGTAATCCACTGTTTGCACGTCCTGCAACCCGGCCCACCGCAACAACGCGCTGCTGGCCTGGGGCGACTCGAACAGCCCATGCAGGTAGGTGCCGAACACCTGTCCGTCGAGGCTCTGGGCGCCGTCGCAACGGCCGTCCTCCAGATGCACCGCCGGGTGTTCAAGGGCCGGGCCGGTGGTCACGCCCGCGTGAATTTCGTAGCCGCTAACCTCAGCCTCTTCCAAGGCCAATCGCCCGCGCACATTGCGCAGTTGTTTCTCATGTTCCAGGGTCGTTTCGAAGGCCAGCAGGCCCAGCCCGGCACTGGAACCCGCCGCACCTTCGAGCCCCAGCGGATCGTGGACCTGCTGGCCGAGCATCTGCAAACCGCCGCAGATGCCCAGCAACTTGCCGCCGTAGCGCAAGTGACGCTGGATCGCCGTGTCCCAACCGTTGGCGCGCAGGTAGGCCAGGTCGCTGCGCACGCTTTTCGAACCGGGCAGGATGATCAGGTCGGCCGGCGGGATGGTTTGGCCGGGGCCGATGAATTGCAGGTCGACCTGCGGGTGCAGGCGCAGCGGATCGAAATCGGTGTGGTTGCTGATGCGCGGCAAGACCGGCACCACCACTTTCAGCACTTGCTCGGCCTTGTCGATCTGACGTTGGTCGAGGCCGTCCTCGGCTTCCAGGTGCAGGTCCATCACGTAGGGCAATACGCCGATCACCGGTTTGCCGGTGCGCGCCTCCAGCCAGTCCAGGCCCGGTTGCAGCAAAGCGATGTCGCCACGAAAACGGTTGATGATGAAGCCCTTGACCCGCGCCTGTTCGCTGGGGGAAAGCAACTCCAGCGTGCCCACCAGATGGGCGAACACCCCGCCGCGATTGATATCGGCGATCAACAGCACCGGGCAGTCCACCGCCTCGGCAAAGCCCATGTTGGCGATGTCACCGGCGCGCAGGTTGATCTCGGCCGGCGAGCCGGCGCCTTCCACCATTACCACCGGATACGCCGCGCTCAAGCGCGCGTGGGAGGCCAGCACCGCTTGCATGGCGACGGCTTTGTAATCGTGATAAGCCACGGCGTTCATGGTGGTGACGGCGCGACCATGGATGATCACCTGGGCGCCGGTGTCGCTGTTGGGCTTGAGCAGCACCGGGTTCATGTCGGTGTGCGGTTCGAGCCCGGCGGCCTGGGCCTGCACGGCTTGGGCGCGACCGATTTCGCCGCCGTCGGCGGTCACGGCGCTGTTGAGGGCCATGTTCTGCGGCTTGAACGGCACCACGCTCACACCTTGGCGCCTGACCCAGCGGCACAGCGCCGTGACCAGAGTACTTTTGCCGGCATCGGAGGTGGTGCCCTGCACCATCACAGTGGTCATTGAATCTCCTTGGCGTAGGCTTCGAGCGCCTGTTCCAGACGCAAGAACTCGGCGTCATCCGCCGGAAGCCCGAAGCGCAGGCTGCTGTTGTTGGCAAACAAGCGCAGGAGAATGCCGCGATGGGCCATGAAATCGTGAAGGCCCACGGCATGTTCGGTGACCAGCCATTGGAACAATCCGCAGCCGCCCTGGGGTTTGAAGCCGTGGCGTTCCAGAGTCAGCGCCAGGCGTTGGCTGGTGGCTTCGCAGCGTTGCCGCTGGCGCGCGTGGGCGGCGGTGTCCAGCAGGCACGCCTGGCCCAACACCCGGGTCGGCCCGCTGACGGCCCACGGCCCGACTTGTTCGGCGAGCAACTTGAGCAACCGCCGCTCGGCCAAGACAAACCCCAGGCGGACCCCAGCCAAGCCAAAGAACTTGCCGAACGAACGCAGCACGATCAGCCCGACCTGATGGGTATGAGCGGCCAGGCTCAGCGGCGGCGTGATGTCCATAAAGGCCTCGTCCACCACCAGCCAGCCACCGCGCTGGGCCAGGCGGGCGTGCCAGTCGAGCAAGCGCTCAGGGTCCAGACTCAGGCCGGTGGGGTTGTTCGGGTTGACCACCACCAGCACGTCGAGGCTGTCGAGGAAGAAATCCACTTCCGACTCCAGCACTTCGCGCACGATGTAGCCGCTGCGGCGCCAGGCTTCGGCGTGCTCGGCGTAGCACGGCGAGAGCACGCCGACCTTGCCGGCCCGACGCAGACGCGGCAACAGCTGGATGGCCATCTGCGAACCGGCCACCGGCAGCACATCCAACGCACCGTAGTAATCGCAGGCGGCCTGCTCCAAGCCGTCATCGGTTTCCGGCAGGCGCGCCCAGGCTCGCAGGGGAATCGCCGGGACCTCGAATGGCCAAGGCGCCAGGCCGCTGGACAAGTCGAGCCAGTCGGCCTCGGCAATCCCGTATTGCCGGGCCGCGTTGCGCAGGCGTCCACCGTGCTCAAGCATAAAACTCAGCTCCCAGGCAGAGAATCAGCAACCACAACCATACCCCGCGCTGGACCAATTGCCAGCCGCGATCAATGGAATCGGCATTCGCCGGCACGCCCTCGCCCTCGCCCAGCGGTGGACGTTGGTGCAGTTCGCCGTGATACACCGCCGCGCCGCCCAGCTCGACGCCCAATGCGCCAGCACCGGCGGCCATCACCGGCCCGGCATTGGGGCTGTCCCAGGTCGGGCCCTGGCTGCGCCAGCATTTGAGCGCCAAGCGAGTTTGACCGAGCACGGCGTAGGTCAAAGCCACCAGACGTGCGGGAATGTAGTTGAGCACGTCGTCGATTTTCGCCGCTGCCCAGCCGAAGCGCTCGAAGCGTTCGTTGCGATAGCCCCACATAGCGTCGAGGGTATTGCTCAGCCGGTAGAGCACCACGCCGGGCGCACCGGCCACGGCGAACCAGAACAGCGCGGCAAACACCGCGTCGCTGCCGTTTTCCAGCACCGACTCGGTGGCGGCGCGGGCCACAGCGGTTTCATCCAGTTCAGCGGTTTCGCGGCTGACCAGATAGCCAACACGCTTGCGCGCCTCGTCCAGATCGCCGCTGCGCAGCGCCCGGGCCACCGGCTCGACATGTTCACCGAGGCTGCGCAGGCCGAGGGCGCAATACAATGCGAGGATGTCCACCAGCCAGCCCACCATCGGTGCCCAGGACAGGGCTGTGACCAGCAAGGTCAACGGCACCACAGCGATGATCCACGCCGTCACTCCGTGGCTGCGCCAGCCACGGCCGCCGGAATTGAAGCGTTGTTCGATACGGTCGGCAAAGCCGCCGAATGCCACCAACGGATGCCAGCGCCGGGGCTCGCCCAGCAGCGCATCCAGCGCCACTGCGGCGGCACTGAGCAACGCCACACTCATGGGCTCACTCCCCAATGGTTTTCATACAGCAGTTCATTCAGCGAACGCGGTTGCGCCCAGCCTTCCAGGGCAAGCATCGGCGCCGGGTAAAAAGCCTCGACCGGGCCCAGGCAGAGGATCGCCAGTGGCTTGGCGCCCGCCGGCAGGCCCAGCAGATCGGCCAGGGCCTGGGGTTCGAACAACGACACCCAGCCCATCCCCAACCCTTCGGCGCGGGAAGCCAGCCAAAGGTTCTGGATCGCGCAGGACAGCGAAGCCAGGTCCATTTCCGGCAAGGTCCGCCGACCGAAGATGTGCCGCTCGCGATCCTCCATCAACGCCGCCACCAGCACCTCGGCGCAATCGTCGATGCCTTCGACCTTGAGCTTCATGAATTCATCGCTGCGCTCACCCAGGGCCTCGGCGGTGCGGATGCGTTCCTGTTCCACCTGTTCACGGATCTGCCCGCGCAAGGCGCGGTCGCTGATGCGGATGAACCGCCAGGGTTGCATCAGGCCGACGCTGGGGGCCTGGTGCGCGGCTTCCAGCAGACGACGCAGCAAGGCCGGTTCGACCGTACCGCCGGTGAAGTGGCGCATGTCACGGCGCTCGGCGATGGCGCGGTAGATCGCATCGCGTTCGGCCTGGGAAAAAGCGGTATCTGTCATGGCCTCTTCGCGAGCAAGCTCGCTCCCACACTGGCTGGCGCTGCACTTGAGATCACTGGGTCCCCTGCGGGGGCGAGCTTGCTCGCGATAGCGGGCTCAAGTCCGGGCGCAAACAACGCGGCAATCGCCCTGGGATTGGACGGAAAATAAAAATGCACATAAGAAGCCGTCATCCGCCCCTGCCGGAAAACCGCCTCCGCTCCTCGCCCGCCATTCGGGCTATGGCCACGGGCAATCGGTTCAAGCTCGGTGCTGGTCAAGGAATGATGATAGGTGTGCCCACGCAGGGAACCTTCCGGCAAATCCACCGCTTGCAGCGCCAGGGCCGCCAGACGCTTTTGCATCTGCGCATCACCGGCGAGCAAACCCAGCAGTTCAGCACGGGTGCCGTCGACGTCGGTCAATGAATCGAGCAGATACAACATGCCGCCACATTCGGCGAGTAACGGTTTGTCGGCAGCGTGATGAGCCCGGATCGCCGCCAGCATCGGCGTGTTCCGGGCCAACGCAACGTGGTGCAATTCCGGATAACCGCCGGGCAGATAGAGGCTGTCCGCCTCGGGCAGTTCGGTGTCATGGATCGGCGAAAAGAAGCTCAGTTGCGCACCCATGGCCCGCAGCAGATCAAGGCTGGCGCCATAGGTGAAGGCAAACGCTTCGTCCCGGGCCACGGCGATACGCACACCGTCGAGCCACGGCTGCGGGGTAATCAGCTCAGGCGCGGCGAACGCCACCGCCGGCGGCAGCGCCACTTCACAACTGCCGGCCAAGGCCTCGGCTGCCGCGTCGAGGCGCAGGTCGAGGTCATTCAATTCGCTGGCCTGGACCAACCCGAGGTGACGGCTGGGTAATTCGATACCGGTTTCCCGGGACAGCGCGCCGTACCAACGCAGGCCTTCGGTGAGGCTGCCTTCGAGCAATTGCGCGTGGCGCAAGGTGCCGACGCGGTTGGCCAAGACCCCGGCGAACGGCAAGTCCGGCTGATAATGGGCCAGGCCCAAGGCCAGGGCGCCGAAGGTCTGGGCCATGGCCGTGCCATCGATCACCGCCAGCACCGGCACGCCAAAATGCCGCGCCAGATCGGCGCTGGACGGCGTGCCGTCGAACAACCCCATCACCCCTTCGATCAGGATCAGGTCCGCCTCGGCGGCGGCTTCCCACAACAGCCGGCGGCTTTCCTGCTCGCCGACCATCCACATATCCAATTGATAGACCGGCGCGCCGCTGGCCCGCTCCAGGATCATCGGGTCGAGGAAGTCCGGGCCGCACTTGAAGACGCGCACCTTACGCCCCTGGTTGCGATGCAAACGCGCCAGGGCCGCGGTGACGGTGGTCTTGCCCTGCCCCGAGGCCGGGGCGGCGATCAGCACCGCCGGGCAGTGGCGAGCATCACTCACAGTTCGACGCCTTTCTGCGCCTTGATGCCGGCCTGGAACGCGTGCTTGATCATGCCCATTTCGGTGACGGTGTCGGCCAGCTCGATCATCTCCGGCTTGGCACCACGCCCGGTCACCACCACATGCTGCATCGGTGGGCGGGCTTGCAGATCACTGAGGACTTGATCGAGGTCGAGGTAGCCGTGCTTGAGGGCGATATTCAATTCGTCGAGCACCACCAGGCCGATGGACGGATCGCTGAGCAATTGCCGCGATACAGCCCAGGCGGCCTCGGCGGCGGCGATGTCGCGCTGGCGATCCTGGGTTTCCCAAGTGAAGCCTTCGCCCATGACGTGAAAGCGCACCTGCTCCGGGAAGCGGCGGAAAAACAGCTCCTCACCGGTGCTGCTGCGGCCCTTGATGAACTGCACCACGCCGCATTGCATGCCGTGCCCCATGGACCGCGCCAGCATGCCAAACGCCGAGCTGCTCTTGCCCTTGCCGTTGCCGGTCAGCACCAGCAGCAGGCCGCATTCGTTCGGCGAGTTGGCGATGCGCTCGTCGATCACGGCTTTCTTGCGCAGCATGCGCGCCAGGTGGCGTTCGTCGCGATCGGGGGTGTCGGTCATGGAAGCTCTCCGTTGAGATTGGATAACGGCGGGCGGGCATAAAAAGGACGGCAGCGAGCCTGGCATCGCCCACCGTGATGCCGTTGGATGGATCAGGCCGGTCTCCGGGCTCATGAGCGGCGCAATGCCGGGCTGTGCGCCTTCCCATGTCGGCGACACAGTGGCTTAGGCACAGCGTTGACTCATTTACCGTTGCGGGGGCAGCGCCGGGTTCGTGTGCACTCACCGGCTTCCCTGTTTCACTCTGTCGACCGTGGTCACAGAGCACCTGAAACAAGCGGCGAAGGTTAGAGGGTTGGGGGTGGAGCGTCAATTAAAGCCGCCTGTCGGGGCAATCATTGGCGCCCATCAATAAAGTGACGCCAATCTTGTGTGATTCTGCGGCAAGTGATATCAAAGCGACACTACGACCCGATATCACAAAAACAAGAGGGCAAAGCATGCAAGGGATGATCATCAGCAATCCAAAACTGGAATTCCTGCGCCCGGTGCTGGAACGTTGGTTTGACTGCATCGATCGCTACAACGCCGTGCGGGGCGATAACGACACGCCTTACTGGTTCGATGAAAAAGCCAACCTCGGCTTGCTGTCGGCTGCCGCCTGGATGGCGGAGATGGTCACGCTGCAAAACACCCCGACCCGCAAGCAGAATGAAGAAGGCGAACGCAACGTCAGCGCCGATTTGTTCATCGCCAGCACCGATGAGCGCGCCTTCATCCAGGCCACGCAACGCTGGCCCAAGGTCAACAACCTGAACCTGACCCAACCCCTGTCCGAGGCCGCCAGCGATGCCAAGCGCATCAGCTATTCCAGCGACCTGAAGCTGGGCTGCCTGTTCGTCGCGCCGCAAAAAGCCCAGCAGAGCGCCACGCCCGAAGAACTGCAGGACATGATCGACGACTTGCAGAAGGAAAACACCTGCGCCGTGGCCTGGTACTTTCCCTATGCCTACCGCAAGTTGCGAAACGAGGCCGGTCAATACCATCCTGGCATCGCCATGCTGTTCAAACAGGCCCACGGTTGACTCAATCCACGCTAGAACCGCGGGAGAAACTGTGGGAGCGCGCTTGCTTGCGATAGCGGCGGGCCAGTCAATAACAATGCATCTGACGGACCGCTATCGCGAGCAAGCTCGCCCCCACAGGTCGCTTACCTGCTGACACGCGCCTGCAGTTGAACCATCGCATGCCTACGCTTCTCTATGAATAACTACATGCATTCATAGGGAAGCCAGCATGCTCAAGCCACCGCACCTCCTGATCGTCGCCCTTGCCACAGGGCTCGTCGCTTGTGGCGAGTCGTCCACGCTGCAAGTCTCCGACGGCACCGGTCCGGCGCCGAAACTGCCCGAACCGAACAAGACCCTGGTCCCGACCGTCAACATCGCCGAAGCGGTCGGCTGGCCCGACGGCGCCAAGCCCACCCCGGCTCAGGGCCTGCAGGTGGGCGCATTTGCCGAGGGCCTGGATCATCCGCGCTGGCTCTACGTATTACCCAACGGCGATGTGCTGGTGGCCGAAACCAATGCCCCGCCCAAGCCCGACGATGCCAAGGGTATCCGTGGCTGGGTGATGAAAAAAGTCATGGGCCGCGCCGGTGCCGGCGTACCCAGCCCCAACCGCATCACGCTACTGCGCGACACCAATCACGACGGCGTCGCTGAAACCCGAACGGTGTTCCTGGAGAACCTCAACTCGCCGTTCGGCATGACCCTGGTGGGCAATGACCTGTACGTGGCCGACACCGACCGGCTGATCCGCTTCCCCTACAAGGACGGGGACACGCAAATCAAGGCGCAGCCCACCAAGGTCGTCGATTTGCCGGGCGGCACCATCAATCACCACTGGACCAAAAACGTCATCGCCAGCCGCGACGGCAGCAAGCTGTACGTCACCACCGGCTCCAACAGCAACGTCGCGGAAAATGGCATGGAAGCTGAAGAAGGCCGCGCCGCCATCTGGGAAGTGGACCGTGCCAGCGGCAATCACCGCATCTTCGCCACGGGCCTGCGCAACCCCAACGGCCTGGCCTGGGAACCACGCAGTGGGGCGCTGTGGACAGCGGTGAACGAGCGGGATGAGATCGGCAGCGACCTGGTCCCGGACTACATAACCTCGGTCAAGGACGGCGCGTTCTATGGCTGGCCCTATAGCTATTACGGGCAACATGTCGATGCCCGCGTCGAACCGCAGAACCCGGCGCTGGTGGCCAAGGCCATCGCCCCGGACTACGCCGTCGGCCCCCATACCGCCTCACTGGGCTTGACCTTCGCCGAAGGCAGCGCCTTGCCCGCGCCGTTCACCGAAGGGGCTTTCATCGGGCAGCACGGGTCATGGAACCGCAAGCCCCACAGTGGTTATAAAGTGATTTTCGTACCGTTCAACGGCGGCAAGCCGGTGGGCCAACCCGTGGATGTACTGACTGGGTTCCTGAACGCCGACGAAAAAGCCCAGGGCCGGCCGGTGGGCGTGGTGATCGATAAACAGGGCGGGTTGTTGGTGGCCGATGATGTGGGGAACAAGATCTGGCGGGTGTCGGCTAAGTAACGCCTACACACCCTTGTGGCGCGGGGATCTGTGGGAGCAACAACTCAGGGATTACGCGCCAGATGCTCCGGCTGCAACACCCGCTTGGCGCTCAGATAGGCTTTCTGCCAATAGGCCTTGGACAGGCTGTCGAGCTTGACTGTACCGCCAGTGGCCGGCGCGTGGACGAAACGGCCCTCGCCGACATAGATGCCGGCGTGGCTGACCTGGGAGCCGCCGTTGGTGGCGAAGAAGATCAGGTCGCCGGTCTGCAACGCGTCCTTGCCGACATCGGGAGCGCGCATGCCGATCATTTCTCGAGTGGAACGCGGCAGGGAAATGCCAGCAGCGTCGCGGTAGACATAGCCGATCAGGCCACTGCAATCGAAACCCGAGTCCGGTGTGTTGCCGCCCCAGCGATACGGCGTGCCCACCAGGCCCAGGGCGCGGAAGAGCACGTCTTCGGCGGCCGGGGAAAAGGCTTGCGAGGGAGCAAAGACCACCGGTGCCCGTACGGGGGCTGGCGGCGGCGGAGTGCGGCTAGCGCAGGCGCTGAGTAGCGCGGCGAAACACATGAGAGCGAGGCGGGCCGACGTCGACATATGCAGAACAATCCTGATCTGGATGCGGCTTTTCTGCCGTGGGCATGAAAACAAATCCGCCTGCGTAATACGCAGGCGGATTGCCATCAATCAATGATCAAGGATTCTAGCGACTATGCGGCAAACTTCAAGTAAGACTTTAAGTTTGCCTTACAAACCGTGTGCTTACTTGCGAGCAGTCATCACAGTCGGTGCCATGGCGAGGGCGCGCTTGGCTTCGATGAAAGTCTTGTTCCAGTAGCTGTCGCCCAGGCTGTCGATGCGCACGCCACCGCTGCGGCGGCTGCTGGAATGGATGAACTGGTTGTCACCCAGGTAGATCCCGGCATGGCTGACGCGACCACGACGACCGTTGGTGCTGAAGAACAGCAAATCACCGGGTTCCAGTTGATTGCGAGCCACCAGGGGGGCATTCACGTTGATCATTTCGCGAGTGGAGCGCGGCAGGTTCATGCCAGCCTCTTCGCGGAACAGGTAACCGATGAAACCACTGCAATCGAAGCCGGCTTCAGAGGTACCGCCAAAACGGTAGCGGGTACCGATCAATGACATGCCGCGTTCCAGGATGCTGTCGGCCAGCACTGGAAGCTGATACGGCTTGCTGCCGGCGAAGGCCGCCAGCTCTTTATCGGAGGCCATTTCTTCCTGGAACGCAACGGAGGAAGACTGGGCGGTAACGGAGTTCTTGACCTGTGGTTGTGGCGCTTGCTGGGACACTGGAGAGTGGGCAGCGCAACCGAACAACAGGGTAACGAGTGCGAGAGGCACGAGGGGTGCGAAGCGATTTAGCATGGGCACGACCGTGGCTGAAGTAGTAAAGATGGCGAGACTATGCCTTCTATCAACCTCATTTGCAAATTCAATCGATGCAAATGTGACTTCTCGGTTTTACGTTTACATCTAAGCGCTTAAGCCCGTTTTGACCGTCATGCAGCCTGCAGCCCAGCAGGGCCGCGGGTTTCGTCGCGCCAAAACAAGGCTATGAGCCACTATTTGCAACGGTTCTACCAGCCCAGGGTTTCTTTCAAAAAAGGAATAGTCAGCTTGCGTTGAGCCTGGAGGGAGGCCTGGTCGAGACGTTCGAGCAATTCGAACAAGGCGCTCATGCTGCGGGTGCCACGGGTGAGAATGAAATGCCCGACTTCATCGGTCAGGTGCAGGCCACGCCGGGAAGCGCGCAGCTGCAAGGCGCGGAGTTTGTCTTCATCGGACAGCGGGCGCATCTGGAAAATCAGCGCCAGGGTGAGACGGGACTTGAGGTCCGCCAGTTTTACCGGCAGCTCGCGCGGCGAGGTCGAGGCGGCAATCAGCAGGCGCCGACCGCTGTCGCGTAACCGATTGAACAGATGAAACAGCGCCTCTTCCCAATCGGCCTTACCAGCCACCGCCTGGAGATCATCCAGGCAGACCAGTTCGTACTGTTCCAGGTTGTCGAGGATTTCAACGCCGCGATCCAGCAACTCCGCCAACGGCAGATACACCGCCGGCTCGCCCAACTGCTCGAAGCGCAGGCAAGCCGCCTGCAACAAGTGCGTGCGCCCTACCCCATCCTTGCCCCACAGGTAAATCAGGCTCTCGGTCCAGCCGGCGTCGGCTTCGCAAAGCCGCTCGACATAGCCGAGTGCAGCGGCATTGGCGCCTGGGTAGTAGTTGATAAAGGTGGCGTCATCACGCAGACGCACACCTAGGGGCAGCTGAATCGGTTTCATGCGGACTGAACAGTTCCCAAGGAACCGTTAGTGGCCTCTGTGTGAAGTGCGCAAAGTTTATACCCGTGGCGCGGACCGCACAATGCGCCGGACCACGAGCAAAATCAAAGGTTTGCAACGCCAGGACAGCGACGCGACGGTTTCCCTGACGCCAGGACGGCCGTCACGCCCGCCATTCGCCCTACAGATCAGGGTCTTCGGCGCCACTATAGATGTCCGAATCCTTGTACAAATCGTGCATATGGCGCACCAGCACCATGATCACCGCCGCCACCGGCAGCGCCAGCAGGATCCCGGTGAAACCGAACAACTCGCCACCGGCCAGGATCGCGAAGATCACCGCCACCGGGTGCAGGCCGATGCGATCGCCCACCAGCAACGGCGTCAGCACCATGCCCTCCAGGGCCTGGCCGACCATGAACACCGCAATGATGCCGATCATCGGGTACAAGTCGCCGCCAAACTGGAACAACCCGGCGACCAACGCCGCGCCAATCCCGATCACAAACCCCATGTACGGCACGATGGCCGCCAGCCCGGCGATCATGCCGATCAGCAGGCCCAACTCCAGCCCCACCAGCATCAACCCGGCCGCGTAGATGAAGCCCAGCGCCACCATCACCAGCAACTGCCCGCGCACGAACGCCCCGAGCACTTCGTGACATTCGCCGGTCAGGGTCATGATGCGTTCTTCACGGTGCCGTGGCAGCAGGCTGCGGATCTTGGCCATCATCAGGTCCCAATCCCGCAGCAGATAGAACGCCACCACCGGAATCAGCACAAGGTTCGCCAACCAACCGATCAAGGCCAGACCCGAGGCCGTGGCCTGGCTCAACACCACGCCAACGATGTCAGTGGTCTGCCCCATGTGCTCGCTGATGGCCGCCTTGACCTTGTCGAACTTCCAGAAACCGTCCGCCAACCCCAGCTTCGATTGCACCCACGGCACCGCGCTGTGCTGCAACCAGTCGAGCATCTGCGGCGCCAGTTCGTACAGACGCACCAATTGTTTGGCGAGCATCGGTATCAGCACCAGCAACAGGGCGCTCACAATCAGCGTGAACAGCGCAAACACCGCCACCACGCCCCAGGTCCGCGACAGGCCGAGTTTTTCCAGGCGATCCACCACCGGATCGAACAGGTAGGCCAACAGCAACGCAACCAGGAACGGCGTGAGGATCGGATGCAGCAAATAGATAAGCGCAATCAGCAGGGCGACCCCACCCAACCAGAACCAACGCCGCGTATCGCCCATGAACCACTCCTAGCTATATAAAGAAAGAAAACCTACCAGCGAAAGCGCAAGCTGGCAGTCGGTGCAGGGGTTGGTGCCGCGACCGGCGCCGAACCATCGACGGCTGGCTGGGCCACAGGCTCCGGCGCGACGGCCTCACCGGGCGGAATTTCCTGCAATTTCGCCAGGGCCAGTTGCGCTTTCAACTGTTCGGCGCTGCCATTGACCCGATAGACGATCCGGTCACCGTCAACCCGCTGCAATTGCCCACCAAACGGTTCGAGCAAACGCCCAAGCGCCGCATAACGCTCAAGGTTCATGCCCTGCACTTCCAACAATTGTTCGGTGGCCACGCCCGGCTTGGCGACGAAACGCGGCGCCAGGCGCTGGCTCACCGCCAACATCACCGCATCGGCCAGGGCGGTAGGGTCGGCGCCCTGGGCTGTGCCCTGCTCGCGCTGATCCCCCAGCCACAGGCGCCAGGTCCCATGCCACTGGCCGCCCTCTTCCTTGGCGTGGACCGCCAGCAAGGCGTCCGCCGCGTAGCGCTCCGAGGCCTCACGCAGCGGAGCAGGATCGTTGCCCTCCAGGTTCGGCGCGGTGGCGACGATCTGTTCGCTCAGGTCAGCCAACGGCAGGCGCAGCGGCAGGCCTCGGTGCTGGGCGGCGCGGCGCAGCGGTGCGGCACTGGCCTGGGCGTCGCCCACCAGGCTGGAACCCTCGGTCGAGTCGTTCAACCACCAACCCAGGATCGACGGCCGGTTCGCGCCCCACAGCGACAATCCCGCCGTACGCAAGGCCCGGTCCGTGCTCACCGGATCGAAGTCGACCTTGAGGCTTTCCGGCGGCCCGGCATCGTAGCCATATTGAAGAATGATCTGTTGCGGGTCCTTGCGGACCGCCGCCAGGCCAGGATTCTGCGCGGCCTTGGCGTCGCCGGTCAGGCGCAGCCCCAAGGTGTCCAGGGCGCGCAGGGTCGCCTGGTTACGCTCCTCCGGGGTCTGGTTGCTGACCGGCTCGAGCACTTGATAAAGGCCATTGAGGGTTTCGGCATGGCTCGCCAGGCTGATCAGCGACAAGCAGCCCACAGACAAGAATTTGAACAAACGCATGGAAGATTCCCGGACATAACGGCTGGAACAGGCCGTGTGAAGAAGATTGAGCATGGCTGTGACCACAGCACCCGGCAAAACATTCACACGCCCGATGGAAGTTTCGCCCTGTCATCACCATAACCGGTTACCGCTACACCTTATACAGACGCGCTACACAGTACCAATATAAGAAATATCGGTTTTTTTCCGTGGATATGTCCCTGCCCGTCGGCGCGAGGATGGCCGCTGCCCCTCAAGCCTGATAAAATCGCGCGCCTTCGCAGACCGGCAATGGCTGGGCACCCGGAATAATTCGTACAACGGTTATTCAATGGCCCCGGCGTCGGTCGTTACCCAGAAATCCCCCCTAAAGGCCTGGATCATGAGCAAGCAACCCTCCCTGAGCTACAAGGACGCCGGTGTAGACATCGACGCCGGTGAAGCATTGGTCGAACGCATCAAGAGCGTCGCCAAGCGCACTGCGCGTCCGGAAGTCATGGGCGGCCTGGGCGGTTTCGGCGCCCTCTGCGAGATCCCGGCCGGCTACAAGCAACCGGTGCTGGTCTCGGGCACCGACGGCGTCGGCACCAAGCTGCGCCTGGCACTGAACCTGAACAAGCACGACAGCATCGGCATCGACCTGGTGGCCATGTGCGTGAACGACCTGGTGGTCTGCGGTGCCGAGCCGCTGTTCTTCCTCGACTACTACGCCACCGGCAAACTCAATGTCGACACTGCCGCCCAGGTAGTGACCGGCATCGGCGCTGGCTGCGAATTGTCCGGCTGCTCCCTGGTCGGCGGCGAAACCGCTGAAATGCCGGGCATGTACGAAGGCGAAGACTACGACCTGGCCGGTTTCTGCGTCGGCGTCGTGGAGAAGGCCGAGATCATCGACGGCTCGAAAGTCGCCGCTGGCGACGCCCTGCTCGCCCTGCCGTCCTCCGGCCCGCACTCCAACGGCTACTCGCTGATCCGCAAGATCATCGAAGTCTCGGGTGCCGACATCGAGAACACGCAGCTCGACGGCAAGCCGCTGGCCGACCTGCTGATGGCCCCGACCCGCATCTACGTCAAGCCGCTGCTCAAGCTGATCAAGGACACCGGTGCCGTCAAGGCCATGGCCCACATCACCGGTGGCGGCCTGCTGGACAACATCCCCCGCGTACTGCCAAAAGGCGCCCAGGCCGTGGTCGACGTGGCAAGCTGGACCCGCCCGGCGGTGTTCGACTGGCTGCAAGAGAAAGGCAACGTCGATGAAACCGAAATGCACCGCGTGCTGAACTGCGGCGTGGGCATGGTCATCTGCGTGGCCCAGGAGCACGTCGAAACGGCCCTGAACGTACTGCGTGAAGCCGGCGAGCAGCCTTGGGTCATCGGCCAGATCGCCACCGCCGCCGAAGGCGCTGCCCAGGTAGAGCTGAAAAACCTTAAGGCGCACTGATGTCCGCAACCTGTGACGTGGTGGTGCTGCTGTCTGGCACCGGCAGCAACTTGCAGGCCTTGATCGACAGCACACGGATCGGTGACAGCCCGGTCCGTATCCGCGCGGTGATTTCCAACCGCGCCGATGCCTATGGCCTGCAACGCGCCAAGGACGCGGGGATCGACACCCGCGTCCTGGATCACAAGGCGTTCGAGGGCCGCGAAGCCTTCGACGCCGCACTGATCGAACAGATCGACACCTTCAATCCGCACCTGGTGGTACTGGCCGGCTTCATGCGCATCCTCAGCGCCGGTTTCGTGCGTCACTACCAGGGCCGCCTGTTCAATATCCACCCCTCGCTGTTGCCCAAATACAAAGGGTTACATACTCACCAGCGGGCGCTGGAGGCCGGAGACACGGAGCATGGCTGCTCGGTGCACTTTGTCACCGAGGAACTCGATGGCGGACCACTGGTCGTACAGGCAGTAATACCGGTAGAGTTGCACGACACGCCACAAAGCCTGGCGCAACGGGTTCACGCCCGCGAGCACCAGATCTACCCGATGGCCGTGCGTTGGTTTGCCGAAGGACGGCTGACCCTCGACGATCGCGGTGCCTCACTGGACGGCCAGTTACTCGCCGCCAGCGGCCATTTGATTCGATACTAGGAGATTTTATGCGTCGCGCCCTGCTCTTCGCTTGCGCTCTGCTGGCCTTGCCCCTGGCACAGGCTGCAGAACTTCAACCGTTCTCCGCCAGCTACACCGCCGACTGGAAACAGTTGCCCATGAGCGGCACCGCCGAGCGCAACCTGACCAAGGAGGCCAACGGCACCTGGAAGCTGAGCTTCAAGGCTTCGATGATGATCGCCAGCCTGACCGAAGAAAGCACGCTGACCCTGGACAAGGACACCCTGCTGCCACAGTCCTACCACTTCGAACGCGGTGGCCTGGGCAAAGCCAAGAAGGCCGACCTGGACTTCGACTGGAACACCAAGATGGTCACCGGCACCGATCGCGGCGATGCGGTCAAACTGCCGCTCAACCGTGGCATGGTCGATAAATCCACTTATCAGTTGGCCCTGCAGCACGACGTGGCGGCCGGCAAGAAAAGCATGAGCTACCAGGTCGTCGATGACGGCGAAGTCGATACCTATGACTTCCGCGTGCTGGGCTCGGAAAAGGTCGACACCAAGGCTGGCCAGATCGACGCGATCAAGGTCGAGCGCGTGCGCGACCCGACACAAAGCAAACGCATCACCGTGCTCTGGTTCGCCAAGGACTGGGACTACCTGCTGGTGCGCCTGCAACAGGTCGAGACCGATGGCAAGGAGTACAACATCATGCTCCTGGACGGCACGGTCAACGGCAAGGCTGTGAAAGGCAGCTGAACCAAGTTGATAACAAGAAGCCCCGCAGATGCGGGGCTTCTTTTTGCCTGGGCTTCCTGATCACCCAAATGAACCTGCGGGCAATGAACCTGTGGGAGCGAGCTTGCTCGCGATAGCGGTAGGCCAGCCAGCAGAGATGTTGACTGATACACCGCTATCGCGAGCAAGCTCGCTCCCACAGGTTTTTGCATTTACCGAAGAGTTACCTCCAACATGAAAATTTCTTCATGAACGCCCCCTGCGACCGAATGCCGCGCACTACGTGGCCTGCAGGATTGCTGCGATTTTAATGAAAACTTCTTAACGCGCCGAAGCATTTACTTAGCAGGCTATCCAAATCTATAACAAAGTCCTGCACACGCCTTGCTGCAGATAACAGAGATTGGAGCTTGCAAGATGACTGTGAAAGTAACTGAACGCGACGACGCCCACATGTCCCACGAAGGTATTGCCGCCGGTATCCGGATCTGGGATGTGCATCAACAGGATTTGCTGGTGGGGATGTTCCACTCCGAGACCGATGCCCATAGCTACAAGGCTGAGCTGGAACGCGAGGAAAGGCTGCGCTCGCGGGAGATGGCGGAATCGTAAGAATTGGCGATGAAAATCCTGTGGGAGCGAGCTTGCTCGCGATAGCGGTCTATCAGTGACAGAGATGTTGACTGATACGACGCTATCGCGAGCAAGCTCGCTCCCACAGGTTTTGTGTTTCAGCTCAATGGCATTGCGCCCTGCTTACCACATCAAATCATCCGGAATCTGATACGCCGCGTACGGATCATCCGCATCCACTTCTTCGGTCTGGGTGTTGAGCTGGACGATGCGCTTGGGATCGCGTTCCTGGATTTTCAGGGCCGCTTCGCGAGGGATCACTTCGTAGCCGCCGGCATGATGGACGATCGCCAGCGAGCCGCTGCTCAGCTTGTTGCGCATCAGGGTGTTGACCGAGAGGCGCTTGACCTTCTTGTCGTCGACGAAGTTGTAATAGTCCTCGGTGGTCAGCTTCGGCAGGCGCGAAGCTTCGATCAATTGCTTGATCTGTGCGGCCCGGGCCTTCTGCTCGGCCTTTTCCTGCTGCTGGCGGTTGAGTTCCTGGTCGCGCTTGACCTTCTCGGCCATGGCCTCCTGGGCCGCGCGCTGCTGGGAGTCATCCAGCTCGATCTGGCCCTTGTGGGCCAGGCGCTGCTGCTTCTGTTTTTCTTTGCTGACCTGCTTGGCCTGCTTTTGGTTGACCAGCCCTGCTTTGAGCAACTGGTCGCGAAGGGAAAGGCTCATGGTGCTTACTCACTTAGGCAACGGCCTCAGCCACAGCTGGGCAAATTCTTTTCCTGACGTTTGGCTTCGCCCCACAAGGCGTCCAACTCTTCGAGGGTGCAATCTTCCATGGGACGGTGGGTATCGCGCAATGCCTGTTCGATAAATCGGAAACGTCGTTCGAATTTCCCGTTGGCCCCACGCAGGGCCGTTTCCGGGTCAACTTTGAGGTGGCGAGCCAGGTTCACCACACTGAACAGCAGATCGCCGATCTCATCGCTGACGGCCTCCGGGTCATTGTCGGCCATGGCTTCGAGCACTTCGTCCAGTTCCTCGCGGACTTTGTCGAGCACCGGCAACGGGCCTGGCCAGTCGAAACCGACCTGACCGGCACGCTTCTGCAACTTCGCCGAGCGGGATAAAGCCGGCAAGGCCGCCGGCACATCGTCGAGCAACGACAACTGCTCCGGCGCCGAGGCTTTCTCGGCCCGCTCATCGGCCTTGATTTCTTCCCAGCGCTGCTTGACCTGTTCTTCGCTCAGGCGCGGGATATCCACAGGCGCGTACAGGTCACCGGTAGGAAATACATGGGGATGGCGGCGGATCAGCTTGCGGGTGATGCTGTCGACCACACCAGCGAATTCGAAGCGGTTTTCTTCCCGGGCCAATTGGCTGTAATACACCACCTGGAACAACAGGTCGCCCAACTCGCCCTGCAAGTGATCGAAGTCGCCGCGCTCGATGGCATCGGCCACTTCGTAGGCTTCTTCCAGGGTATGGGGAACGATGGTCGCGTAGGTTTGCTTGATGTCCCATGGGCAGCCGTACTGCGGGTCACGCAGGCGGTTCATCAGGTGGAGCAGGTCTTCAAGGCTGTACATCAATCCATCCCATCACAAAAAAACCTGTGGGAGCGAGCTCGCTCCCACATTTTTGGAATGCGCTTAACCCGGTGTCCGATTGCGTCGGGTCTCGATGATGTTCGGCAACTGGGAAATCCGCCCCAGCAACCGCCCCAGCGCATCCAGCCCCGGAATCTCGATGGTCAGGGACATCAGCGCGGTGTTGTCTTCCTTGTTCGAACGGGTGTTGACCGCCAGCACGTTGATCCGCTCGTTCAGCAACACCTGGGACACGTCGCGCAGCAGGCCGGAGCGGTCGTAGGCACGAATGACGATATCCACCGGGTAGGTGAGCACCGGCACCGGGCCCCAACTGACCTGGATGATCCGCTCCGGTTCGCGACCGGCCAGTTGCAGCACCGAGGCGCAGTCCTGGCGGTGAATGCTCACGCCACGGCCCTGGGTGATGTAGCCGACGATCGCATCCCCTGGCAACGGCTGGCAGCAGCCGGCCATCTGGGTCATCAGGTTGCCTACGCCCTGGATCTGGATGTCTCCACGCTTGCCTGGCTTGTAGCCGGTGGCCTTGCGTGGGATCAGTTCCAGTTGTTCGTTGCCGCGTTCCGGCTCCACCAGTTGCTGGGCCAGGTTGACCAGTTGCGCCAGACGCAGATCACCGGCACCGAGGGCGGCGAACATGTCTTCGGCGGTCTTCATGTTGGCCTTTTCGGCCAGCTTGTCGAAATCCACCTGCGGCAGGCCCAGGCGACTGAGTTCGCGCTCGATCAGGGTCTTGCCGGCGGCGACGTTCTGGTCACGCGCCTGCAACTTGAACCAGTGGACGATCTTCGCCCGCGCCCGGGACGTGGTGATGTAGCCCAGGTTCGGGTTCAGCCAGTCGCGGCTCGGCGTGCCGTGCTTGCTGGTGATGATCTCGACCTGTTCACCGGTCTGCAGGCTGTAGTTGAGCGGCACGATCCGCCCGTTGATCTTGGCGCCTCGGCAGTTGTGACCGATCTCGGTGTGGACCCGATAGGCGAAGTCCAGCGGCGTCGCGCCCTTGGGCAGGTCGATGGCGTGGCCGTCAGGGGTGAAGATGTAGACCCGGTCCGGCTCGATATCGACTCGCAGCTGTTCGGCCAGGCCGCCGATATCGCCCAGTTCTTCGTGCCACTCCAACACCTGGCGCAACCAGGAGATTTTCTCTTCGTAGTGGTTCGAGCCGGACTTGACGTCGGTGCCCTTGTATTTCCAGTGCGCGCAGACACCCAGCTCGGCCTCCTCGTGCATGGCGTGGGTACGGATCTGCACCTCCAGCACCTTGCCCTCGGGGCCGATCACTGCGGTGTGCAGCGAGCGATAGCCGTTTTCCTTGGGGTTGGCGATGTAATCGTCGAACTCCTTGGGAATGTGCCGCCACAAGGTGTGGACGATCCCCAGCGCGGTGTAGCAATCACGCATTTCCGGGACCAGCACGCGAACGGCGCGAACGTCGTAGATCTGGCTGAACTCCAGGCCTTTGCGCTGCATTTTGCGCCAGATCGAGTAGATGTGCTTGGCCCGGCCACTGATGTCGGCTTCCACGCCGGTGGCCTGCAACTCTTCGCGCAACTGGGTCATCACATCGGTGATGAAACGCTCGCGATCCAGGCGCCGCTCATGCAACAGCTTGGCGATCTGTTTGTACTGGTCGGGCTCCAGGTAGCGGAAGGACAGGTCCTCCAGCTCCCACTTGATATGGCCGATACCCAGACGATGGGCCAGGGGCGCGTAGATGTCGAACACCTCGCGGGCGACGCGGTTGCGCTTTTCGTCATCGGCGGCTTTCACCGCACGGATCGCGCAGGTTCGCTCGGCCAACTTGATGAGCGCGACGCGCACGTCGTCGACCATGGCCACCAGCATCTTGCGCAGGTTTTCCACCTGGCCCTGGGTGCCCAGGACCATGGACTGGCGCGGACTGAGGCTGGCACTGATGGCGGCCATGCGCAGCACGCCGTCGATCAGCTTGGCGACCACCGTGCCGAAGCGCTGGCTGACCACCGGAAGCTGGATCTGGCCTTCGCGCACGCCACGGTACAGCACCGCGGCCACCAGCGAATCCTGGTCGAGCTTGAGGTCGGCGAGAATCTCAGCGATCTCCAGGCCCGTCTGGAAACTCGAGGTGCCTTCGGACCACAGGTTCTTCGCCGCGTTGTGTTGCTGCTCGGCCTCACGAGCGAACTCGCAGGCGGCCTTCAAGGCTTCGCGATCCAGTGCCGTGTCGATACTGACCGCATGATCGAGCCAAGCCTCGAGATTGATACTGCCGTCAGTGTTGATCGGCTGGTGTGCTCTCACCTGTACCATCTTTACCTACCTTCCCTACGACGCAGATTCAATGCGTCAACATCGCTGCCCTTCGGTGTTCGTGTTTGCGCCCAGGACTGTGGCGGGTTTGCACGAACGGGTCAGTCGGACAAGCCATCCTGGCTCGCTTCAAATAACGCCATGGCCTCGACATGCGCCGTTTGAGGAAACATATCGAGAATCCCGGCACGTTTTAACCGGTAGCCCTGCTTGATCAATTCGACCGTGTCCCGGGCCAAAGTTGCCGGGTTGCACGATACATACACCAACCGTCTGGCGCCCAGGGACGCCAGCTTGCGCACCACCTCGAAAGCACCGTCACGGGGTGGGTCCAAGAGTACCGCAGAAAAGCCTTCGCCGATCCATTGCGCACCTGCCAGTGGCAGGGATAAATCGGCCTGAAAAAAGGCGGTGTTATTCAAATTGTTGCTGAGGGCATTCGCCGCCGCACGGTCCACCATGGTTTGCACGCCTTCGACGGCCACCACCTGGCGCACGCTCCTGGCCAGCGGCAAGGCAAAGTTGCCCAGGCCACAGAACAGATCCAACACCCGCTCCTCGGCTTGCGGCGCGAGCCATTGCAGCGCCTGGGCAATCATCGCCTCGTTGACCTCGGCGTTCACCTGGATGAAATCCCCGGGCCGATAAGCCAGCTCCAGGCCCCAGGTTTCCAGGCGATAACCCAGGGTTTGCGCTGGATCGACCGGTTGCGGTTCGCCTTCGCCATGCAGCCACAACTGGGCCTCATGAAACGCACAGAAGTCCTTGAGGATCGTCAGGTCGGCCTCCGACAACGGCGCCATATGGCGCAGCAATACTGCGAGGGACGAACCGGCGAACAACTCCACATGTCCCAGCGCCTGGGGTTTGCTCAAGCGCCGGAGCATGTCCGGCAAGCGGCTCATGATCGGCTGCAAGGGCTGTACCAGCACCGGGCAGTCGCCGATGGCGACGATGTCCTGGCTGCCAACGGCACGGAAGCCCACTTCGAGTTTTTTCGCCTTCTGGTCCCAGCGCACCGCCACACGGGCGCGACGCCGGTAACCGAATTCCGCTCCGCTCAATGGCGCGGCCCATTCATCCGGCTCCACCGCGGCCACCCGCGACAATTGCTCGGCGAGCATGCGCTGTTTCAGGGCAAGTTGTTCGTCGTGGGGCAAATGCTGGACGCTGCAACCGCCGCAACGACCGGCATGGACGCAGGGTGCCGCTCGCCGCAGTTCACTGGACAGAAACACCCGCTCGGTGCGGGCCTCGACCACTTTGCCATGGGCGCCCAACACCCGTGCCTCGACCTCCTCACCGGCCAGGGCACCGATGACAAACCAGGTGCGCCCGTCGACAAAGGCAATGCCCCGGCCATCATTGGCCAGGCGCTCGATGGTCAAGCGCTGCTTTTTACCGGTGGGCACTTGCGGGGCCCGGCTTCCGCCGCTGGGCTGGAAGCGCAGGCCTCTCTCTTGCTTGGCCATCAGTTAGGCGCGTCGAAAATGCCGGTCGACAGGTATCGGTCGCCACGGTCGCAGATGATCGCGACGATCACCGCATTCTCAACTTCCCTGGACAGACGCAACATGCCCGCCACGGCACCGCCCGAGGACACGCCACAGAAGATACCTTCTTCGCGCGCCAGGCGACGGGTCACGTCCTCGGCTTCACTCTGGGCCATGTCGATGATGCGGTCCACGCGCTCGGCCTGGTAGATCTTCGGCAGATACTCCTCGGGCCAGCGACGGATGCCGGGGATCGCCGAGCCTTCCATCGGTTGCAGGCCGATGATCTGCACGTTCGGGTTCTGTTCTTTCAGGTAGCGCGAGGTGCCCATGATGGTACCGGTGGTGCCCATCGAGCTGACGAAATGAGTGATCGTGCCGTCGGTCTGGCGCCAGATCTCAGGGCCGGTGGTGGTGTAGTGGGCTTCGGGATTGTCGCCGTTGGCGAACTGATCCAGCACCTTGCCACGGCCTTCGGCCTGCATGCGCTCGGCCAAATCCCGGGCACCTTCCATACCCTCCTCCTGCGTCACCAGGATCAACTCGGCACCATAGGCCGTCATCGCCGCCTTGCGCTCGGCACTGGAGTTGTCGGGCATGATCAGGATCATCTTGTAGCCCTTGATCGCCGCCGCCATGGCCAGGGCTATGCCGGTGTTGCCGGAGGTCGCCTCGATCAGCGTATCGCCGGGCCGGATCTGCCCGCGCAATTCGCCACGGGTGATCATCGACAGCGCCGGCCGGTCCTTGACCGAACCCGCCGGGTTATTCCCTTCGAGCTTGAGCAAAAGCGTGTTGCTGGTCACGCCGGGCAGGCGCTGCAAACGGACCAGCGGGGTGTTGCCGACGCAATCGGCGATGGTTGGGTACTGCAGAGTCATGGCGTATTCGCAATCCGGACTGCGGGGGCGCCTATCATACCGGCAAACCCCGCCAGGCCATATCACGCAAAGTGTGGTGGTTATGGCTTATAGGAATAAGCGAGCCAAGAGCCCACATCTACCCTGCCTGACGCGCCACCGCATTATGGCCGTTCTGGTATCAGGTCACGTCAAAGCCGCTGCTGCCCAGGTGCTCACGCGCATAAGCACCCAGCACGGGATCGTCTCCGGTGGACAGAATGCGCGGGTGGCCGGCGGAAGTGGGATTCATGGGCATCAGCAAAAAACTTTCAGTTGAGCGATTGTTCGAGATCGGCTCCACAGAGGCAACCACCGCGCTTGGTCATGGCAACGACATGGCGACATGAATTTTACGAAGATTGCCCGCCTGCAAATCGCTACACTGCGCAGGTACTGCGTGCCGGATGCTCGCAGAGCTCAATCAGACCGCTGGATGCAGGAGACAAGTGTGCTCAAGAAACTGGGAATCAAAGGCCGCGTGTTGTTGCTGACCCTGTTGCCGACCAGCCTGATGGCGCTGGTGCTGGGCGGCTATTTCACCTGGATGCAGCAAGCGGACCTGCACGCCCAGTTGCTGCAACGCGGCGAGATGATCGCCGAACAACTGGCACCGCTGGTCGCTCCAGCCATGAGCCGCCAGGACACCGATCTACTGGAGCGTATCGCTACCCAGTCCCTCGAACAGGCGGACGTGCGCGCCGTAACCTTCCTCGCCCCCGACCGCACACCGCTGGCCCACGCCGGCCCGACCATGCTCAACCGGGCCCCGGAGGGCAACAGTGCGCAACTGCTGCAACGCACGGGCAACGACGCCACGCGCTACCTGCTGCCGGTATTCGGCAAGCACCGCAACCTGGCCGGCGAACTGATCCCCGAAGAAGCCGATCGCCTGCTGGGCTGGGTCGAGCTGGAGTTGTCCCACAGCGGCATGTTGCTGCGCGGTTACCGCAGCCTGTTCGCCAGCCTGCTGCTGATCGGCGCCGGCCTGTGCCTGACCGCGTTGCTGGCCTTGCGCATGGGCCGCACGATCAACCGCCCGCTGAGCCAGATCAAGCAGGCCGTGGCGCAACTCAAGGACGGCCACCTGGAAACCCGCCTGCCGCCACTGGGCAGCCAGGAACTGGATGAACTGGCCTCGGGCATCAATCGCATGGCCGGCACCTTGCAGAACGCCCAGGAAGAATTGCAGCACAGCATCGACCAGGCCACCGAAGACGTGCGCCAGAACCTGGAGACCATCGAGATCCAGAACATCGAACTGGACCTGGCCCGCAAGGAGGCCCTGGAAGCGAGCCGGATCAAATCCGAGTTCCTGGCGAACATGAGCCATGAAATCCGCACGCCGCTCAATGGCATCCTCGGTTTCACCCATCTGTTGCAGAAAAGCGAACTGACCCCGCGCCAACTCGACTACCTGGGCACCATTGAAAAATCCGCCGACAGCCTGCTGGGCATCATCAACGAGATCCTCGACTTTTCGAAGATCGAGGCCGGCAAGCTGGTGCTCGACAACATCCCGTTCAACCTGCGGGACCTGTTGCAGGACACCCTGACCATCCTCGCCCCTGCCGCCCACGCCAAGCAACTGGAGCTGGTGAGCCTGGTGTACCGGGACACGCCGCTGTCGTTGGTGGGCGATCCGCTACGCCTCAAGCAAATCCTCACCAACCTGGTGAGCAACGCCATCAAGTTCACCCGCGAGGGCACCATCGTCGCCCGGGCCATGCTCGAGGACGAACACGAAGACAGCGTGCAGTTGCGCATCAGCATCCAGGACACCGGCATCGGCCTGTCCAACCAGGACGTGCGGGCGCTGTTCCAGGCGTTCAGCCAGGCCGACAACTCGCTGTCCCGGCAACCGGGTGGCACCGGGCTGGGCCTGGTGATCTCCAAGCGCCTGGTGGAGCAGATGGGCGGTGAGATTGGCGTCGACAGCACACCGGGCGAAGGCTCGGAGTTCTGGATCAGCCTGCGCCTGCCCAAGACCCGCGACGATGCCGAGGACCTGCCCGGCCCGCCGTTGCTAGGCCGACGCGTGGCGGTGCTGGAGAACCATGAACTGGCCCGCCAGGCCTTGCAGCACCAGCTTGAAGACTGCGGCCTGCAAGTGACGCCGTTCAATACCTTGGAAAACCTGACCAATGGCGTGACCGTCGCCCACCAGACCGAGCAGGCAATCGATCTGGCCGTGCTGGGCATCACCAGTAACGACATGCCGCCGGAACGCCTCAACCAGCATATTTGGGACCTTGAGCACCTGGGCTGCAAAGTGCTAGTGCTATGCCCCACCACCGAACAGACGCTGTACCACCTCTCGGTGCCCAACCCTCACAGCCAGTTGCAGGCCAAGCCGGCTTGTACCCGCAAGTTGCGCCGCTCGCTCTCCGACCTGGTCAACCCGCGACCAACCCGCAGCGAACCCCACGAACCGGTGGCCAGCCGCGCGCCGAAAGTGCTGTGCGTGGACGACAACCCGGCCAACCTGCTGCTGGTGCAAACCCTGCTCGAAGACATGGGCGCCAAGGTGCTGGCCGTGGAGAGCGGCTATGCGGCGGTCAAGGCCGTGCAGAAGGAAACCTTCGACCTGGTCTTGATGGACGTGCAGATGCCCGGCATGGACGGTCGCCAGAGCACTGAGGCAATCCGCCAGTGGGAAAGCGAGCGGCACTGCACGCCACTGCCGATCGTCGCCCTCACCGCCCATGCCATGGCCAACGAAAAGCGCGCCTTGCTGCAAAGTGGCATGGATGACTACCTGACCAAACCCATCAGCGAACGGCAACTGGCCCAGGTGGTGCTCAAGTGGACTGGCCTGGCCCTGCGCAATCAGTCGCCGGAACGCAACGGCGACGCCCACGGCGGCAGTGAACTGCTGGTACTCGATCACGAAGAAGGCCTGCGCCTGGCCGCCGGCAAGGCCGACCTGGCAGCGGATATGCTGGCGATGCTGCTGGCGTCCCTGGAAGCCGACCGCGAAGCGATCCGCCAGGCCAGCGAAGCCAACGATCACAACGCCCTGATCGAGCGGGTCCACCGCCTGCACGGCGCGACACGCTACTGCGGCGTACCGCAATTGCGCGCCGCCTGCCAGCGCAGCGAAACGCTGCTCAAGCAACAGGACCCCAAGGCCACCGCCGCCCTGGAAGAACTGGAGCGAGCCATCAATCGGCTGGCCAGCGAGGCGCGTATCAGCGTCTGATCCAGGGCAATGGCAGCTGGGGCAATGGCGGTTATGCTGGGTCCATTCCAATGCCAGGAGGCCGCCATGCGCGTGATTCTTTTCAGCAGCCAGACCTACGACCGCGACAGTTTCAGCCATACCCCGGCGCCCGCCGGCCTTCAACTGCAATTCCAACAGGCACGCCTGAGCCTGGACACCGTGGCCCTGGCCGAACGCCATGAAGTGGTGTGTGCCTTTATCAACGATGACCTCAGCGCCCCGGTGCTGGAACGGCTGGCGAACGGCGGCACCCGGCTGATCGCCCTGCGGTCGGCCGGTTACAACCATGTCGATCTGCTCGCCGCCAAACGCCTGGGGTTGGACATTGTCCGGGTGCCGGCCTACTCGCCCCACGCCGTGGCCGAACACGCCGTAGCGTTGATCATGGCCCTCAATCGCTGCCTGCATCGCGCCTACAACCGCACTCGGGATGGCAACTTCAGTCTCCATGGGCTGACCGGTTTCGATCTGGTGGGCAAGACCGTCGGTGTGATCGGCACCGGGCAGATCGGCGCGACATTCGCACGGATCATGGCCGGCTTCGGCTGCCAGTTGCTGGCCTATGACCCGTACCCCAACCCGCAGGTCGAAGCCTTGGGGGCGCGCTACTTGCCCCTGCCCGATCTGCTGGCGCAAGCGCAGATCATCAGCCTGCACTGCCCGCTCAATGAACAAAGCCGGCACCTGATCAACGCCGACTCGCTGGCGACCATGCAGCGCGGCGCGATGTTGATCAACACCGGGCGTGGTGGCCTGGTGGACACGCCGGCCCTGATCGAAGCCTTGAAAAGCGGCCAGCTCGGCTATTTAGGGTTGGATGTCTATGAAGAAGAGGCCCAGTTGTTCTTCAAGGACCGTTCCGACCTGCCCCTGCAGGATGACGTGCTGGCACGGCTGCTGACCTTCCCCAACGTGATCGTCACTGCCCACCAGGCGTTCCTGACCCATGAAGCATTGGCGGCGATTGCCATGACCACCCTGGACAACATCGCTGCCTGGGCGAAAGGCACGCCACAAAACCTGGTAGATAGCTAAACCTTGAGCCAGCACAAACCCTGTGGGAGCGAGCTTGCTCGCGATAGCGGTGCATCAGCCAGCCTCGGTGTTGACTGACACACTGCCATCGCGAGCAAGCTCGCTCCCACAGGGGATGGAGTTTCGTCGGCCTGATCTCCAGATGCCCGCCATCGAGACCATCCCAAGCCATGCCCCGTGCTAGCATATCGCGCCTATTTGGAGGACCCATGGCCGAACACGATTTCCGCTACACCCTGATGAACCCACAGCACACCTTGACCGAGGTCCGCGCCCTGGCGCCAGGCCGTTACCAGGTCACCGGCAACGGCGGTTCGATCCAGGCCAACGATGTACTGCTCGTCACCCTCAAGGGCAGCAAGGACTTGTCCATGCGCCTGACCGTGGACACCGTTCGCCATCTGCTCAAGCCCATGGGTCAATGGACCGCGATGACCACCGGTCCGGTGTTCGGCGAGCTGGCGATCCACACCTGGCAGGTCAATTGCGACAGTTGCGCCAAGGAACTGAGCTTCGAATTTGCCGTCGATGCCAAGCTCGGCGTCAAGGCCCAGAAACCGGCCGCCACCGCGCGGATCGCCGAGCTGGGCTGGACCACCGTCGGTGAAAAGCACCTGTGTCCGAAATGCCAGGAAGCCGCTTGATGAAACGCCTTGCCCTGGCCGCGCTGATAAGCGCCGGCCTGATGGGTTGTGCCGCCGAGCCGGTGCAACTGCAACACAACCGCAGCTACATCCTGGAATGGATCGGCGAACGGCCATTGATGGACTACAGCCACCTGACCATCACCCTCGGGGATGACGGCCGGGCTTATGGCAACGGTGGCTGCAACCACTGGTTCGCGCCCTACACCCAGCAAGGCCACCGTTTGAGCTTCGGCAAGATCGGCAGCACGCGCAAACTCTGCGCCCCAGCCCTGATGGAGCAAGAAACGCGCTTTTTGCAGGCGCTGGAAAAGGTCGAGCGCTGGGACATCTCGCCCATCGAGCAAATGCGCTTCTGGCCAGCCCAGGGCAAGCCGTTGCGGTGGTGGCCGGAAGAAGGCTGAACACTGGCCCCACTTGATCGTTCCCCTGCTCTGCGTGGGAACGATCACCGGCACGGGGCTATTTAAGCGCCTGCAACGCCTCAAGCTTGGCCATCACCCCCGCCGCCGTCTGCTCCCCCAGCAATTGCTCACGCACCTTGCCCTGGTTGTCGATGATGTAGGTCACCGGCAGTCCTTCGCTGCGCGGAAGGTCGAAGATTTCGGCCGGATCCCGGGCCAGCACGGTGAAACGAATACCCATCTTGTCGCTGGCGCTCTTGAGCTCCTCGCCCTGCACCTGGTCGAAGTTGACTCCGAACACGCCAACATTGCGGCCCTTGAGCTGTTCGGCCAAGGCATTGAATTCCGGGATTTCGGTACGACACGGCGCGCACCACTCGGCCCAGTAGTTGAGCACCACCCACTGTTTGTCCAGCCGCTGCGAGGCAATGGCCTGGCCGTTCTGGTCCACCCCGTAGTCGTTCCCGCAGCCGGCGAGCAACAAGATGCCGATGAATGTCAGTGCCGCCGTCAATCGCCTTGCCATGTGCCAATCCTTGTCTGAATGTGAACGCTGCCGCGCCCCCTCGCCTCTCTAACGTGCTAGGGGCCTCGCGGCACAGTAGAATAGCCGCCACCTTACGCAAGATGCGACCCGCTCATGACCGATCTGACGCTTTATCACAACCCGCGCTGCTCGAAATCCCGCGGTGCGCTGGAACTGCTGGAGGCCCGTGGCCTGACGCCTACCGTGGTCCGCTACCTGGAAACCCCGCTCGACGCCACTCAACTCGAGCGGCTGCTGGACAAGCTCGGCATCACCGCCCGGCAGCTGCTACGCGCCGGCGAAGACGAATACAAAGACCTGAACCTGGCCGATGACAGCCTGAGCCAGGCCCAGTTGATCGCTGCCATCGCTGCCCACCCGAAACTCATGGAGCGGCCGATTCTTGAAACCGCAGACAAAGCCGTGATCGGTCGTCCGCCGGAGAAGATCCTGGAGATCCTGCCGTGAGCACACCGTACATCCTGGTGTTGTATTACAGCCGCAGTGGCTCCACCAACGAAATGGCCCGGCAGATCGCACGGGGTGTCGAGCAGGCCGGGATGGAAGCCAGGCTGCGTACGGTGCCGGCCATCTCCACCGAGTGCGAAGCGGTGGCACCGGACATCCCCGAGCAAGGCCCGCTGTACGCCAGCCTCGACGACCTGAAGAACTGCGCCGGCCTGGCCCTGGGCAGCCCGACCCGCTTCGGCAACATGGCCGCGCCGCTCAAGTACTTTCTCGACGGCACCAGCAACCTGTGGCTGACCGGCGCCCTGGTAGGCAAACCGGCCGGGGTGTTCACCTCAACGGCCAGTCTGCACGGCGGCCAGGAAACCACGTTACTGTCGATGATGCTGCCCCTGCTGCACCACGGCATGCTGATCACCGGCCTGCCCTACAGCGAATCGGCCTTGATCGACACCCTGGGTGGCGGCACACCTTACGGCCCGAGCCATCACGCCGGGGCCGACGGTAAAAGTGGCTTGAACGAACATGAAATCGCGCTGTGCCGGGCCCTGGGCTCGCGCCTGGCGAAAACCGCACAACTGCTGGAGAACGGCCGTGGCTAAGAAGCCGAAGATCCTGCCTCCCATCCAGTGGCTGGAACCGCGCGTGCGCATCGCCCGGACCCTCAGCCTACTGTGCTTTTTCGGCCTGGTGGGGTTGCTCAGCGGGTATTACCTGCTGGTTGCCGACCTGCATGGCGCGCGCCCCTGGGTGATCTTGCTGATCGAATTGGTGCCGCTGTTGATCCTGGCGCCAGGCATGCTCACCGGCAGCGCCCGCGGGCATTCGTGGATGTGTTTCGTGGTGAACCTGTATTTCATCAAGGGCGCGTTGGCGGTCTATGACCCCAACCGGCAGCTGTTCGGCGCGCTGGAGATGGCGGCGAGCGTGGCGGTGTTCTGCTCGGCCCTGCTGTATGTGCGTTGGCGGTTTCAGTTGAACCGGCGGTTGGCTGGCGAAGGCGAATCTTCCGTCGTCTGATACACCGCTATCGCGAGCAAGCTCGCTCCCACATTTGAAATGCATTCCCCTGTGGGAGCGAGCTTGCTCGCGATGGCCGCGACGCGGTCTCAATGATTCACGGTATAAGCCAGCATCATCGAAATCTGACTCATTGGCCGTCCCCCACTCTCTTCATGCCACTGGTTGAAGGCATTCTGCACCGTCGCCAGGTCCCGCTGGCTGGTGGGGACTTTGTCGATGATGTCCTGGGCATTGAGCGCCGCCACGACGTCATAACTGGGCGTGAAGGTGTCCTTGCCCATCATTCGCAGGAAGCGCGGTGCCGACAGGCCGCCCAACTGATGACCGTGTTTTTTCAGGTAGGTCCACAGGCCGACGATGTCGGTCACCGGCCAGTCGGCGATCAGCGCGCCAAAGCTGCCCTTTTCATGGGCCACATCCAATATCAGTTGCGCGTTGCGCGGCACGCTCTTGAGCTTGCCCAAGTGGCGGATGATCCGCGTATCCTGCATCAATCGCTCCAGATGCTCAGCGCCCATCAGCACGACTTTTTCCGGGTCGAACTTGAAGAACACTTCCTCGAACGCCGGCCACTTGGCGTCCACCAGGCTGTGCTTGAGCCCGGCGCGGAAGACTCGCAGCGCCATGGTCGAGAGGTAGCGGTCGTCGCTGATCTTGCGCAGTTGCGCCGGGGTCTTGGGAACCGGCAGACGGGCTTCCAGTTCAGCCGCCGAACCGAAGCGGTTCAGACAATACTCGTGCAGCCACTTGTAATCGCGCATGCCCCCTCCTGGGGTCGGAACTGAAAACGGCGCTCGCGAGCGCCGTGAATAGGAGCCCTTGCCCTCGTCAGAGGTTCACCACATTGACGAACCGCGGCGTGGCGTTTTCGTCGATGCGCAGGCTGGTGAAGTCGAACAGGTTACGGTCGGCCAGTTGCGATGGGACGACATTCTGCAAGCCGCGGAAGATGCTCTCGGTACGACCCGGGGTCTTGCGTTCCCATTCCTGGAGCATCTCCTTGACCACCTGGCGTTGCAGGTTTTCCTGGGAGCCGCAGAGGTTGCAGGGGATGATCGGGAATTGCTTGAAATCCGAATAGGCCTGGATGTCTTTTTCGCTGCAATAGGCCAGCGGGCGGATCACCACGTTGCGCCCGTCATCGGCGCGCAGCTTGGGCGGCATGGCCTTGAGCGAACCGTTGTAGAACATGTTCAAAAAGAACGTCTCGACGATGTCGTCGCGGTGGTGCCCCAGGGCCATCTTGGTCGCACCGATCTCATCGGCGAAGGTGTAGAGCGTGCCGCGCCGCAGGCGTGAGCACAGCGAACAGGTGGTCTTGCCTTCGGGAATCAGTTCCTTGACCACCGAATAGGTGTCTTTCTCGACGATGTGGTATTCCACACCCAGCGACTCAAGGTAGGCCGGCAGCACATGCTCGGGGAACCCGGGCTGCTTCTGGTCCATGTTCACCGCGACGATGTCGAACTTGATCGGTGCAACCTTCTGCAAATGCATCAGCACATCGAGCAGGGTGTAGCTGTCCTTGCCGCCGGACAGGCAGACCATGACCTTGTCGCCGTCCTCGATCATGTTGAAATCGGCGACCGCCTCACCGGCCTGGCGGCGCAGGCGCTTTTGCAGTTTGTTCTGGTTGACCGTAAGAGTGCCCATGACGCGAAATCCGTGAGGTGTGACGAAAGGCCGGCATTTTACGCAAAAAATCCGCCGTCGGCGAAGGCTGATGACGTGCGCTTTTGTGGCCGAGATGTACGCACAGACCCATCGGCGATTAACACCGTCGCCTACAGCGCGATTTGCTCTAAGCCCCCCATCCCCCTGGCGATAACTCCTTTCTATACTGCGACATAAGGTCGCACACATATTCAGACCTTTACTTACTTGGCCCTATTGGCCCGTAGGCGCTCCGTTGGGGGGCGATGGCAATAACAAAGGAGTGACTGACTATGATCCATCATGTCGTGGGGCTCTTTACCCACCCTGATCAAGAATGGAAAGAAATCCGTGGCGATCAGGAGGAAAGCATCAGCCACATGTACCTCACCCATACGCTGATCCTGGCGGCTATTCCCGCAGTATCGGCGTTTATTGGCACCACGCAGGTGGGATGGGTCATCGGCAATCGTCCGCCGGTGATGCTGACCCAGGAAAGCGCGCTGTGGATGACCGTCATGTCGTACCTGGCGATGCTGGGCGGCGTAGCGGTCATGGGTGCCTTCATCCATTGGATGGCCCGCACCTATGACGCCAGCCCGAGCCTGGCCCGTTGCGTCGCGTTCGCCACCTACACCGCGACTCCGTTGTTCATTGGCGGCCTGGCGGCGCTCTACCCACACATGTGGCTGGGGATGATCGTCGGCACGGCGGCGATCTGCTACACGGTCTACCTGCTCTATGTGGGCCTGCCGACCTTCATGAGCATTCCCCAGGACGAAGGCTTCCTGTTCTCCAGTTCGGTGCTTGCCGTCGGCCTGGTGGTGCTGGTTGCAATCATGGCGTTCACGGTGATCGTCTGGGGGCTGGGCGTCGGCCCGGTGTATACCAATTAAACGATAGGGCTCTCCAATAAGAAGCTGGATCTGCCAACTCAGGCCGCCGCAAGGCGGCCTTCCTGCGTTTGGCGCTGGCGAAACGACCATTGGGCGCCTGAGCGATTCGCAACGGCTGACGCTTGCGGCATACTCAAGTTTCTGGAGACCCGTAAAGCATGCTCGAGCAACTCAATACCCGCGTCGAAGAGTGTTATCAACAAGCCGAATCCTTTTTCAAACGTCCTTTCAAACGCCCGGTGGTCAGCTTTAAATTGCGAGGCCAGAAGGCCGGTGTCGCGCACCTGCATGAAAACCTGCTGCGCTTCAATCCACAGTTGTATCGGGAAAACGCCGAAGACTTCCTCAAGCAGACCGTCGCCCACGAAGTCGCGCACCTGATCGCCCATCAGCTGTTTGGCGAACGCATCCAGCCCCACGGCGAAGAGTGGCAACTGATCATGCGCGGGGTGTACGAACTGCCGCCCAACCGCTGCCACACTTACGAAATCAAGCGCCGCAGCGTCACCCGCTACATCTATAAATGCCCTTGCGACGGCAGCGACTTCCCGTTCTCGGCCCAACGCCACAGCCTGGTGCGCCAAGGGCGGCGGTATTTGTGCCGTAGTTGCCGCAGCACCTTGGTGTTCAGTGGCGAGACGCGGGTGGAGTAAATTTCGTGTTGTTTGGGCCGGCCCCATCGCGAGCGAGCTCGCTCCCACACTGGATCTATGGCGTTCACAAAACTCCTGTGGGAGCGAGCTTGCTCGCGATGGCTGCCTGACAAGCGCTACAAAACCACCCCGCTGCGACGCAATTCAGCTATCCGCTCAACACTGAACCCCAACTCCCCCAACACCTGATCCGTATGCGCGCCCAGCTCCGCGCCAATATGCCGAGGCTCGGGCAGTCCTTGTGAAAACCTCAACGGACAAGCCATCTGTGCTTGATTCGAACCATCACCACGGGGCACCTGTGTCACCAGTTCCCGAGCCTGCAACTGTGGATGCCTGATAGCTTCCTCCAGGCTCAACATCGGCTCGACGCAGGCATCAATCCCGGCGAACAAGCTGCAAAGTTCGGCGAAATCATGTTTCTCGAACGCGGCTTGCAGCTCCTGCTTGAGCATGCGCTGTTGCTCGGGCCGGGACGACAGTCCCTGGGCCGCCAGTTCCGGTCGCCCCAGGGCCACGCACAGCGCCTGCATGAAGGCCGGCTCCAGGCTGCCCACCGACATCCAGCGACCATCGCGGGTGCGGTAATAGTCATAGAAACTGCCACCGTTGAGCAGCTGGTTTTCCCAACCCGGCTCGATACCGCAGGCCAGATAACCGGCACCGGCCATGGCGTTCAGACTGAACACACAGTCGGTCATGCTCACATCCAGGTGTTGGCCTTGCCCGGTCTGCTGGCGGGCGATCACCGCCGCCAACAGCCCGATCACGCCGTGCAGCGACCCACCGGCAATATCCGCCGCCTGGATGCCCAGCGGCAGTGGACCGCTGTCGGCACGGCCGGTGTGACTGGCCAGCCCGGCCAGGGCCAGGTAGTTGATGTCGTGCCCGGCGCGATCCTTGTAGGGCCCGGTCTGACCGTAGCCGGTGATCGACACGTAGATCAGCCGCGGATTGATTGCCCTCAAGGCCTCGTAACCCAGGCCCAGTCGCTCCATCACACCGGGGCGGAACTGTTCCAGCAGGATGTCGTAGTCCGCCAGCAATAGCTTGATCACCTCCAGCGCCTGCGGCTGCTTGAGGTCCAACGCGAGGCTGCGCTTGTTGCGGTTGAGGTAGGCATGGCTGGCGGAGACGCCCTGGTCATGGGGCGGCAATATCCGCAACAGGTCCGAACGGGTCGGCGACTCGATACGCAACACCTCGGCGCCCATGTCCGCCAACAACAGCGAGGCGAACGGGCCTGGCAGCAGCGTCGAGAAGTCCAGAACCTTGAGCGATGCCAGTGGGCCTTGCATAGGCGATCTCCGATGGATGATGACTGAAGACTAGGCAGGGGTTGGCGGCGGAGCAATTACCGCAGGTGTCAGTCTGGATGACCATTGCGCTCAGCGTGAGAGCTCTGGTGGCGAGGGAGCCTTCTCGACTGAAGAGTTCTTCCAATAAAAAACCCGCCGAAGCGGGTTTCCTGTTGCAGCCTGAAGATTACTTCACAGCGCCTGGAGCAGAGGATTCAGCCGCGACAATCTGCGCCGCCGCGATCTGCTCGTCATCTTCACGGACGTCGGAGATACCACGACCACCGGAAGCCAGTTCGGTATGCAACTGGTCTTCGTCCAGCTCCTTGACCCACTTGGCAACCACGATCGTGGCAACGGCGTTGCCCACCAGGTTGGTCAGGGCGCGGGCTTCGGACATGAAGCGGTCGATACCCAGGATCAGTGCCAGGCCGGCCACCGGCAAGGTACCCACGGCCGACAGGGTGGCCGCCAGTACGATGAAGCCGCTACCGGTCACGCCAGCAGCACCTTTGGAGGACAGCAGCAGCACCAGCAGCAGGGTGATCTGGTGAGTCAGGTCCATCGGGGTGTCGGTGGCCTGGGCGATGAACACCGCGGCCATGGTCAGGTAGATCGACGTACCGTCGAGGTTGAACGAGTAGCCAGTCGGGATCACCAGGCCTACCACGGACTTCTTGGCACCCAGGCGCTCCATCTTGATCAGCATGCGTGGCAGGGCCGATTCCGACGAGGAAGTGCCCAGCACGATCAGCAGTTCTTCACGGATGTAGCGGATCAGCTTGACGACGCTGAAGCCATGGGCGCGGCAGATGGCACCCAGTACTACCAGCACGAACACCACGCAGGTGATGTAGAAGCAGATCATCAGCTGGCCCAGTTGCACCAGCGAACCGACACCATAGGCACCGATGGTGAACGCCATGGCACCGAAGGCACCGAGGGGAGCCAGCTTCATGATCATGTTGATGATGATGAACATCACGTGGGCGAAGCGATCGATGAAGTCCAGTACCGGCTTGCCGTAGGCACCCAGGCGATGCAGGGCGAAACCGAAGATCACCGAGAACATCAGCACTTGCAGGATATCGCCGTTGGCGAACGCGCCGACGATGGTGTTCGGGATCACGTTGAGGATAAAGGCAACGATGCTCTGGTCTTTACCGGCCGAGATGAAACCGGCGATCTTGCTGGTATCCAGGGTCGATACGTCAATGTGCATGCCGACGCCCGGTTGCACGACGTTGACCACGACCAGGCCGATCAGCAGGGCGATGGTGGAGACGATTTCGAAATACAGCAGCGCGTAGCCACCGGTCTTGCCGACCGACTTCATGTTCTGCATGCCCGCGATACCGCTGACGACGGTGCAGAAGATGATGGGAGCGATGACCATTTTGATCAGTTTGATGAACCCGTCACCAAACGGCTTGAGGGCAACACCGGTCTGAGGGTAGAAGTGACCGAGCAAAATGCCGATGGCAATGGCTACGATCACCTGGAAATACAGGGATTTGTACAGTGGCTGACGAGTCGTCATGGCAAACCTTCCTCAAGAGTCCCGTGGGACGACATCCACCTGTCATCCACGGCACCTCAATTGCGAACCCTCCTGCACTGGAGGGATTTGTTTTTTGTCGGCTGCACGCGGCAGACCTGCGTGCTGTATCGCAAGGCTCGTGCCATTTTTCAGAAAAGCCCTACAAGCGTTATTGCAGAAGGGCCCTGGGTTTATTCATGGGTTAAACACAGGGCTCGAATGTGGCGGATTTCCGCCCACAGGATGTTTATCGTTCCGGGATTTGGCGGATATCCGCCTTGTCGAGCCCCAGTGCCCTGCTACCATCGCCCGCTTAACGGACGGACTTCTGCCATGCGCCAACGCACGATCGCCAGCCACTTCGCCCGCGCAGCCCTGGGTGGCGCACGTCGGCAAGGCTTCGACTATTTTCCTGTGCTGCAACAACTGGGCATCAGCCCTGAGCTGTTGGATGAACCGCGGGCGCGCATCGCGCCGGAGCAGTTCGCTCGCCTGTTGCAGGCGCTGTGGCTGGCATTGGGGGACGAATACCTGGGATTGGCCCGGGCTACGAGTAAACCCGGGACGTTTGCCATGATGTGTCACACGTTGATCCACTGCCGGACCCTGGGCAAGGCTCTTCAGCGCGGCCTGTTGTTCTACAGCCTGTTCCCCGATGCGCCGAGCCTGGCACTGCAGACCGAAGGAGAACGGGTGCGCCTGGTGCTGGACGACGCCACGCTGTGTGACCCGGATCATTTCCTGAGTGAAAGCCTGCTGGTGATCTGGCATCGCCTGGGCAGTTGGCTGATCGGCCAGCGGATCGGCCTGGAACAGGCGACCTTCGGTTACGCCAAGCCCGCCCACGGCGCCGAGTACGACTTGTTGTTCCCCTGTCCGTTGGTGTTCGGAGCACCACGCTGCAGCCTGTCGTTTCACCGTCGCTACCTGGACATGCCATTGCTGCAGGACGAACGGACCCTCAAGCATTTCCTCGAGCACTCCCCCGCCGACCTGCTATCGCGACCGGACGACGGCCATAGCCTGAGCAGCCAACTGCGCCGCTTGCTCAGCCGCGACGCTGCGCGTTGGCCCGATCTGGACACCGTCGCCGCTCACCTGCACATCAGCCCCCAGACCTTGCGCCGGCATCTGCGCGAGGAAGGCACCAGCTTCCAGGAGCTCAAGGATCAGTTGCGGCGGGATATCGCCATCTACCACCTGGGGCGTGCAGATCTGTCGTTGCAACAGATCGCCGAACAGTTGGGGTTCTCGGAGCCGTCGGCGTTTCACCGGGCATTCAAGAAGTGGACGGGGGTGACGCCGGGGGCTTATCGGGAACAGGAAAACTGATTCTTGATTGTTTTTTGTGGTGTGCTGACTTGCTCGCGATGAGGCCAATGACAATCCCAAGGATTCCCGTCAGACCCCAGGGAAATGAATCCTGAAAGCCGCCCCGCCCAGCTCCGAGTCGCCCAGGGTCAACCTGGCGCCGTAGCTTTCGATGATGTCCTTGACCACCGCCAGCCCGATCCCCTGCCCCGGGTGCTGGCGATCCAGCCGTTCGCCACGCTGGAGAATCCGCGCGCGCTGATCCGCAGGCACGCCCGGGCCGTCATCCTCGACGCATAATTCAATGCCGCCGAGGGTCTGGTGCACGCTGACGCGCACTTGCCCCAGGCACAGTCGATAGGCGTTTTCCAGCAAGTTGCCGAGCATCTCCAGCAAGGCCCCCTGTTCGATCGGCACCTGGCAGTGCTCCGGCAAGTCGAAACTGACGTTGACTCGTTTATCGCGATAAACCTTGTCCAGCGTGTCGCACAGGCTTTGCAGCACCGGGCGCAAGCGCACCTGATGGCGCACCAGCCCGCTCTTGCGCAAGCTGGCGCGTTGCAACTGGTAGCCGATCTGTTGGCTCATGCGTTCGATCTGGGTTTGCAGCACCCAGGCCTGCCCGCGGTCCTCGGGGCGCCGGGCCATGTCTTCGCTGACGCCCTGCAACACCGCCAGTGGGGTTTTCAGGCTGTGGGCCAAGTCATCGAGGGAGTCGCGATAACGGCTGCGTTGTTCTCGTTCGCTGTACAACAGGCGGTTGAGGGAGCCGGTCAGGCGCAACAGTTCCCGAGGATGCTCGGTACTGAGGCTTTCCCGGGCCCCGCTTTCGATTTCGTCCAGTTCCTGACTCAAGCGCCGCAAGGCCCGCAGGCCCCAGGTCAGGCCGATCCACAACAAGGCCAGCAACACCGCCAAGGCAGCGCCAAAGCCCAGGTAGAGGTTGTCCCGCAACCCTTGCAGCGTCACCTCGTAGTCGCGCACCGGCTGCAGGGTGACGATGCTGAACGCCGCGCTCTGGCCGCCGAGCAGCTTGATCTCGACGTCATAGACAAAAAACTCCTGGCCATCGTTCTCGCGGATGCGCGCAAACTGGTTGCCCTGGCCGTCATAGCGCGGCGTGTAGTTGATGTTTTCTTCCCGGGTGGCCTTGGATCGCCAGACCAACCGCCCCTCGCGGTCGTAGATGTAGCCCAGCAGACGGGCATCGGCGAGGTTGAAGCGCTCATCGGGCAGCTGTGCCGGCATCTTCAGTTGCTTGTTTTCCACCCGGGCGGCGGAAATCAGCGTGGTCACGTCCGAAGCCAGGCGTTGTTCGATGGACTCCTGCAACGCCAGGCTGAATGCGCCTTGCATGGCCGGCAACAACGCTAGCATGAACAGCACCGCCAGGGTCATGGCCGCCAGCATCAAGCGCAGGCGTAGCGAACGAATCACTGGCAGCGCTCGTTGAACAGGTAACCCAGGCCGCGCACGGTATCGATCGGTTTGAAGCCGGCCGGCGCTTCCAGTTTACGGCGCAGGCGCCCGACCAGCACTTCGATGACATTGGGATCGCGCTCGTCGTCATCGGGGTAGAGCTGCTCCATCAGGCGGTCCTTGGCGACCACCTGCTGGTGATGGCGCATCAGGTACTCGAGGATGCGGTATTCGTAGGCAGTCAACGCCAGCGGCTCCTCGCCAAGGGACGCTTGCTTGCGGTTGAGGTCCAGCACCAACGGACCGGCGACGATGGTCGACTGGGTAAAACCACTGGAGCGGCGCAACAGAGCGTTCAAGCGGGCCTCCAGCTCTTCGAACTGAAACGGCTTGACCACGTAGTCATCGGCCCCGGCGGCGAGGCCTTCGACCTTGTCCTGCCAATTGCCCCGGGCGGTAAGGATCAGGATCGGAAACGTCTTGTCCTGGGAACGCAGCCGGCGGATCAGTTCCAACCCGCTGATGCCCGGCAAGCCCAGGTCGATCACCGCCAGGTCATGGTTGAATTCCCGGACCTGATACAAAGCCTCCTCGGCATTGGCCACGGCCTGCACCACATGGCCGCTGTCGGTAAGACGGGTTTGCAGGTGATGACGCAACAACGCTTCGTCTTCGACGACCAGTAATTTCATGGAGCCTCTCCCCAGGCAAATCAAACAATCCAGCGCTGCGCACCTCAACGAAAGACGCCGGATCGTCTTGGGCCGATCCGGCGCGATACGCTCAGCATCGACCGCTTAGAACGTGTAGTTGGCGGACAGGTAAGTCTGGGCGCTGCTGGTCAGGTCCAGCGAGCCAACCTTGTCGCCACCGTGCGGGCTCATCTCGGTGCTGGCGTTGCTGCGCAGGTAACGGTAACCCAGTTCCACCGAGGTGTTTTGCGAAATTTGTTGCAGGACGCCCCCCTGCAAGCCCACCGCGTAGCCGATGTCGCTGTCACGGCTGAAGCCGGGCGAGTCCTGGGTCAGCTTGGTCAGGCCCGCCGTGCCACCGCCGAACAGCTTGGTGCTGCTGGTGACCGGATAAAACACATCGTAGCTGCCCAGCAGGTTTTCCTGACGCAGTTTGATGCCGTTGTGGGTCCCCGAGACGTTGTCGTAAGTGGCGTAGTAGCGACCCTGGTCGTTTTGCTTGCCCAGGCGGACGCCATACGTGGTGTCCTTGCCAATGACGCCGTCGGCGTTGGGGTTGTTCAGGGCGGTGTCCAAGGCGTCGGATTTCTTCACCTTGTCGCTGGTCTGCCCGAGGGTCAGGCTGGCGAAGTTGTCATCGGCGTGGGCCATGGCGCTGGCACCCAACACGGTGAACGCCAGCAGCAGTTTTTTCATCGCAGTCATGGTCAAGCTCCTTTGAAGCGTGGGTGTTTTGTGAAGTCGCAGTCACCTTAACCAGCGTTCCCTGAACACCCCTTGAACGTTCTCTGAACCTGCGCTGAATGAATCGGCTAGAGTGTCCTGTCTCACCACTTTATTAAGGAGATCCATCATGCGCAGGCTGCTTGCTGTTGTACTTCTGGCCCTGAGCGGCGCGAGCCACGCTGCCATCCAGACCCAGGAAATCCCCTACACCAGCGCCGACGGCACGAAGCTGATCGGTTATTACGCTTATGACGACGCCGTCAAAGGCCCGCGCCCGGGCGTCGTGGTGGTGCATGAGTGGTGGGGCCTGAACGATTACGCCAAGCGCCGCGCCCGTGACCTTGCCGGCCTGGGCTACAGTGCGCTGGCCATCGACATGTACGGCGACGGCAAGAATACCGAGCACCCCAAGGACGCCATGGCGTTCATGCAAGCGGCGCTCAAGGACGGAGCGGCGGCCAGTGCGCGATTCCAGGCCGGTCTCGACCTGTTGAAGAAACAACCCCAGACCGATCCGGACAAAATCGCCGCCATCGGTTATTGCTTCGGCGGCAAAGTGGTGCTGGACGCGGCGCGCCAGGGTGTACCGCTCAAGGGCGTGGTGAGTTTCCACGGCGCCCTGGTGACCAACACCCCGGCCACGCCTGGCAGCGTCAAGGCCAAGATTCTTGTCGAGCACGGCGCGTTGGACAGCATGGTCACCGAGGAGAACGTGACCGCGTTCAAGAGCGAGATGGATAAAGCCGGTGCTGACTATAAGTTCGTCAGCCTCAAGGGCGCCAAGCACGGCTTCAGCAACCCCGACGCCGACCGCCTGAGCCATGGTGAACATGGCGGGCCGGACATTGGTTACAACAAGGAAGCCGATGAGAAATCGTGGGCGGACATGCAAAAGTTCTTCAAGAAACTTTTTAACTGACGCAGACCTTGTGGCGAGGGGATAAATCCCTCGCCACAAAAGCTCGGCCCCACTACCCAGCCTCCCACCAACCCGGCAAAATGCCTGGTATGAACGCACTCCCCGCTCTGCCCGCCTGCTGCACGCCTCTGGATGAACACTGGCTCCTGCCCAAGGCTCTGCCCGATACAGTACTGCTGAGCACCCGCTTCGATCCATCGCTGCTGAGCGGCAATGACTTTTTGCACAGTGCCATCGAACCACCCGCAAGCATCCAGCGTTCAGTAGCCAAGCGTCAGGCGGAGTTTCTCGCCGGACGTGTCTGTGCTCGGGCGGCCTTGCGGCAGCTGGACGGCCAGACCTGCGTGCCGGCCATCGGCGAGGACCGCGCCCCGGTATGGCCGGCCCATGTCAGCGGCTCGATCACCCACAGCGCGGGTCGGGCGGCGGCAATCGTCGCCAGCAAAAATCACTGGAGGGGGTTGGGCATGGACCTGGAAAACCTGCTCGACGCCGAACGTGCCGAGCGCCTGGCTGGCGAAATCCTCACCCCGCCCGAGCTGCTGCGCATGGCTACCCTCGCGCAAGATGAGCGGGCATTGCTGGTGACCCTGACTTTTTCAGTGAAGGAAAGCCTGTTCAAGGCGCTGTACCCGATCGTCGGGCAACGCTTTTATTTCGAGCATGCCGAGGTGCTGGAATGGACACGCAGCGGACGGGTGCGGCTGCGCTTGCTGACGAACCTATCACCCGAGTGGCGCCACGGCAGTGAATTGCAAGCGCAGTTTGGGGTGAAGGATGGGCAGTTGTTGAGTCTGGTAGGGATCAAGGCCTGAACTCTGTAGTGCCTGGAAGGGCCTCATCGCGAGCAAGCTCGCTCCCACAAAGGACCGCACTCCAGTAGTGTGCGAGCTTGCTCGCGATGGGGCCGGCACAGCTGCCACACCTCTCAAGACCTGTCCTGATGCCTCGGCCAACTCAAGCTGAAACAGGCCCCGCCCAGACTCTTGCTCTTGCCCACCAAAGCTCGGCCGTCATGCCAATGGATGATCCGTCGCACAATCGACAACCCCAGCCCATGGCCGCCGGAAGCACGGGCACGGCTGTCATCCAGGCGCAGGAACGGTTTGAACACCCGCTCCCACGCCGCCTCCGGCACGCCTGGCCCGTCGTCTTCGACGTCCACCCGACAGCGCAACTGGCCCACTTGGTAGCTGACAGTCACCCGTGAGCTGGCGTGGCGCATGGCATTGCTCACCAGGTTCTGCAGGGCGCGATGCAGGAAACGTGGCTCGGCCTCGACCCAGGCGCCATCGCAATCGGCGGCGGACAGGCATAGACCGCGTTCGACCGTGACCCCGGCCCGCAGCGGTCCCAGCTCTTCGATCACCTGACTGACCAACGCATCCAGATCGAGCCGCTGGAAGTTCAGGGCCGGCGAACCCTGCTCCAGTCGCGCGTAAGTCAGCATCTCGTCCACCAGCCGGTCCAGATCCTCGATGTCGTGGTCCATACCCGCCAGGTATTTATCCCGAGCCTGTGGCGTGGTGGCGCTGCCGAGCATTTCCAGGCCAAAACGCAGGCGCGCCACCGGGGTGCGCAATTCGTGGGACACCGCACGCACCAGCTCACGCTGGATCGCCAACAATTGCTGCAAGTGCTCGGCCATGCCATTGAACGCCGCGGCCAGTCGTCCCACCGAGTCGGCACCCCGAGCCGGCACGCGGGTCTCCAGGCTGCCCTGGGCAATCAGGGTCGCAGCCGACTCCAGGCCACGCAGGCGCCGCTCCAACTGGCGGACCAACAGATAAACGATCAACCCGATCAGGCTCAACCCCAGCGCCGCGATCAACACCAACCATTGCGGCGGATAAGGGTTCATCTGGTACAGCGGGCCGATCTCCAGCACCCACGGCGTGCCGACCATGCCGGCGAACACCCGGATCGAGTCGCCGCCCTTGCCCAAGGCCATCACCGTGTCGCCCTCGGACACCCGACGGCGCTGGTCTTCGTCCATGTCCGCCTGTACGACGGTCATCAGTCGCAAGTCGAAACCGAAGCCTTTTTCCTCCTTGAGCTGCGCGAGCCGTGCGGGCTGCTCGCCCACCGGGTAGCGCACCAATTCGTCGGCCAGCAGGTAAATGGTCGCCCGGGCCAGCTGCTCACTGATCTGCTGGACTTCCCCCACCAGCATCAGCTGTTCGCCCTCGCTGACCAGCCGATAGACCTTCGCCGCATGGGGTCCGGTCTGCTCCACCAAGGCCTGGCCACGCAGCACACGAGTGCGCTGGCCGAGGTCCAGATCGGTCTGGGCAAAGGTCTGCAGGGCCAGGGGAATGCCCAGCAGGCGCTCCCACACCGCCAACGCCCGCCGTCGTTCGGTGTCGTTCATCGGCCGCAGGTTGTCAGCCATCAAGGAAAACGTGCCATGGGCCAGGCGCTCACGGTATTGCTCGCTGCGCGTCTGGTTGAGCAGATGCAGGGCCAGCACCCCGAGCACCGCCACCAGCACCAGCGCCGCACACATGCCACCATAAATACGCAGGAAGATCGAGTTCACGGCGCCGGGTCTACGCAAGCTTCAGGAACGAACAGGTAGCCTTTGCTGCGGATGGTCTTGATCAGCCGCGGATGGTCCGGGTCGTCACCGATCTTGGGGCGGATGCGCGAAATGCGCACGTCGATGGAACGGTCCTGGCCGTCATAGCCGATGCCGCGCAGGGCGGTGAAGATCTCTTCCCGGGACAGGATGCGCCCGGCATTGGCCACCAGCAGCCACAGCAGGTCGAATTCGGCACTGGTCAGCTCAATACCGTTGCCTTGCAGCCAGGCTTCGCGCAAGGCGTTGTCCACCACCAGCGGGCCGAATTGCAGGCGCCGCTGCCTCTGCGGCGCGGCCGGCTCCGGCTCGCTGCGCCGCAACAGGGCCTGGATGCGCGCCAATAGCAAACGCGGGCGCACCGGTTTACAGACGTAATCGTCAGCGCCCAGGTCCAGGCCCTGGATCTGATCGGTGTCGTCGGTACGGGCAGTGAGCATCAGGATCGGCCCGTCGAAATGCCCGCGCACCTTGCGGCAGATGCTCAGGCCGTCTTCGCCGGGCAGCATCAGGTCGAGAATCACCAGGTCCGGCTGCTCGGCGATGATTCGCGCCGCCGCCACCGCGCCATTGCCTTCGATGGCAACGCGCAGCCCATTGCTCTCAAGGTATTCACGGGTCAACTCGGCAAGACGCAGGTCATCCTCGACAATCAATACCTGCCAGGCTTCTTGTTCCACTGAGGGACCTCTTACGCTGAGTACCTGATAAGAAAGGCGTACCGCCCACATCACGGACAAAGTACGCCCCTGTGGGAGCGAGCTTGCTCGCGATGGCGGTGTGTCAGCCAGCACTCATGCTGCTGGTCGGGCTATCGGGAGCAAGCTCGCTCCCAAGCATGGCCCTGCGCCATCCCCCATCTTTTTGTCATGTAAAAGGAGGATAAGGATGCCAACGCACCGGCCGATTGTATAAACGCCGGCCCCATAGAAAACAAGCAGACAAATGCATTCGGTCACGCGGGATTTGTGTGTTAACGTCCGCGCCCGCAAAAATCACCGGGCTGTTTTCGCATCGTCAAAACGATGAAAAAAAGCCCACTCCAGCTAGGTCGCGGCCTACAGAGCAATTCCACGTTTCGCACACAAATTACGCACAGGCTTATCCACAGGTAGTACGTTGCATTCCCCCCCAAAACGCATTATCTTGTAGCCCGCCGCGTAAAAAACCCTACATGTAGGGTTTTAGGCCAAAAACCAAACACAAGTTGGACAGAGAATTCAAGCGCTTTTCTTGCTTCTGTCCACCTGAAACGACGCATTTTTCCCAAGCCCAGACCGCCCCTGCGGATGGCAACTGTTTCAAGGTCGAAAGTGACCGAAACGGTACGGGTGTTGCAGTCCATTGCTGCCACCCTGCAATCCGGTTTCGAGCCCCGGCTCGAAACCCAGAACTTCGGATGGAAGCGGCACTAAACGCCTGCTTCCTACTGTCCCGAAGTTGTTATGCCCGGCGCCAGTCGGTTGTAGTGCTTCAGGACGGAACGGTGGGCACCGTGATGGTGCCCAAACAAACATAAAGAACGTGGAGACACCCATGCACACCGACACAACTCGCGAGAACCCGCAGGGCACCGCGCCGCTGGCCGCCGATTCGAGCCCGGATCTGTCCGCCACCGCGCCGGGCCAACTGCGCGTGATCAAGCGTAACGGCACTGTCGTTCCTTACACCGATGACAAGATCACCGTCGCCATCACCAAAGCGTTCCTCGCAGTTGAAGGTGGCACCGCAGCCGCTTCGTCGCGAATCCACGACACCGTGGCCCGTCTGACCGAACAGGTCACCGCGACCTTCAAGCGTCGCATGCCATCGGGCGGCACCATCCACATCGAAGAGATCCAGGACCAGGTCGAACTGGCCCTGATGCGTGCCGGCGAGCAGAAAGTCGCCCGCGACTACGTGATCTACCGTGACTCCCGGGCCAAGGAGCGCGCCACCCGCACGCCTGCCGACGCGCCGGTACAAGCTCACCCATCGATCCGCATCGCCCGCGCCGACGGCAGCCTGGCGCCGCTGGACATGGGTCGCCTGAACACCATCGTCACCGAGGCCTGCGAAGGCCTGGAAGAAGTCGATGGCGACCTGATCCAGCGCGAAACCCTGAAGAACCTCTATGACGGCGTCGCCCTCAAGGACGTCAATACCGCGCTGGTGATGACCGCGCGGACCCTGGTGGAACGCGAGCCGAACTACTCCTTCGTGACCGCCCGCCTGCTGATGGACACCCTGCGTGCCGAAGGCCTGAGCTTCCTGGAAGTCGCCGAAAGCGCGACCCACCACGAAATGGTCGACCTGTACGCCAAGGCGCTGCCGGCCTACGTGGCCAAGGGTATCGAATACGAATTGCTGAACCCGGTGCTGGCCGAATTCGACCTGGAAAAACTCGGCAAGGCCATCAACCACGAGCGCGACCAGCAGTTCACCTACCTGGGCCTGCAAACCCTGTACGACCGCTACTTCATCCACAAGGATGGCGTGCGTTTCGAACTGCCGCAGATTTTCTTCATGCGCGTGGCCATGGGCCTGGCGATCGAAGAGAAACAGCGTGAAGACCGCGCCATCGAGTTCTACAACCTGTTGTCGTCCTTCGACTACATGGCCTCGACTCCAACCCTGTTCAACGCCGGCACCCTGCGTCCACAGCTGTCGAGCTGCTACCTGACCACCGTGCCGGACGATCTGTCGGGCATCTACGGCGCGATCCACGACAACGCCATGCTGTCGAAATTCGCCGGTGGCCTGGGCAACGACTGGACCCCGGTCCGCGCATTGGGCTCGTACATCAAGGGCACCAACGGCAAATCCCAGGGCGTCGTGCCGTTCCTCAAAGTGGTCAACGACACCGCAGTTGCGGTCAACCAGGGCGGCAAGCGCAAAGGCGCGGTCTGTGCCTACCTGGAAACCTGGCACATGGACATCGAAGAGTTCATCGAGCTGCGCAAGAACACCGGTGATGACCGTCGTCGTACCCACGACATGAACACCGCCAACTGGATCCCTGACCTGTTCATGAAGCGCGTCTTCGATGACGGCAAGTGGACCCTGTTCTCGCCATCCGAAGTACCGGACCTGCACGACCTGACCGGCAAGGCTTTCGAAGAGCGCTACGAGTACTACGAAGCCCTGACCGAGTACAACAAGATCAAGCTGTTCAAAGTCGTCCAGGCCAAAGACCTGTGGCGCAAGATGCTCTCGATGCTGTTCGAAACCGGCCACCCATGGCTGACCTTCAAGGACCCATGCAACCTGCGTAGCCCGCAGCAGCACGTGGGCGTGGTCCACAGCTCGAACCTGTGCACCGAGATCACCCTGAACACCAACAAGGATGAGATCGCGGTCTGCAACCTGGGCTCGATCAACCTGCCGAACCACATCGTCGACGGCAAGCTGGACACCGCCAAGCTGCAACGCACCGTGAACACCGCCGTGCGCATGCTCGACAACGTGATCGACATCAACTACTACTCGGTGCCACAGGCGAAGAACTCCAACTTCAAGCACCGTCCGGTCGGCCTGGGCATCATGGGCTTCCAGGACGCGCTGTACCTGCAGCACATCCCGTACGGTTCGGACGCTGCCGTCGAGTTCGCCGACAAGTCCATGGAAGCGGTCAGCTACTACGCGATCCAGGCTTCCTGCGACCTGGCCGACGAGCGCGGCGCCTACGAGACGTTCCAGGGTTCGCTGTGGTCCAAAGGCATCCTGCCGCTGGATTCGCAACAGATCCTGATCGCCCAGCGTGGCCAGAAGTACATCGATGTTGACCTGAACGAATCCCTGGACTGGGCACCGGTTCGCGCCCGTGTGCAGAAAGGCATCCGTAACTCCAACATCATGGCCATCGCACCGACCGCGACCATCGCCAACATCACCGGCGTGTCGCAGTCGATCGAACCGACCTACCAGAACCTGTATGTGAAATCGAACCTGTCGGGCGAATTCACCGTGATCAACCCGTACCTGGTCCGCGACCTCAAGGCCCGCGGCCTGTGGGACTCGGTCATGATCAACGACCTGAAGTACTACGACGGTTCGGTGCAGCAGATCGAGCGCATCCCGCAAGAGCTCAAAGCGCTCTATGCCACCGCGTTCGAAGTGGACACCAAGTGGATCGTCGACGCCGCCAGCCGTCGCCAGAAGTGGATCGACCAGGCTCAGTCGCTGAACCTGTACATCGCCGGCGCCTCGGGCAAGAAGCTGGACGTGACCTACCGCATGGCCTGGTACCGTGGCCTGAAAACCACCTACTACCTCCGTGCCCTGGCTGCCACCAGCACCGAGAAGTCGACCATCAACACTGGCAAGCTGAACGCTGTTTCCAGCGGCGGCAACCACGGTGACGATTCGGTCCTGGCTGCCCCAGCCGGACCGGCGCCAGTGCCAAAGGCCTGTGCGATTGACGAGCCGGATTGCGAAGCTTGCCAATAAGCTGAGCGAGTGGGCGCTGCAAGGCGCCTGCTAAAAGGAACCCCCGATAGACCGCTGGTTTATCGGGGGTTTTCTTTTGTGTGGGGGATATGCCAGATACAAAAAAACGGCGAGGCCTATTGAGGGCCTCGCCGTTTATGTTTTTCTCACCGCAACATCCGCCGAAAATCGACAGGTGCCGCAGTGGCCAGATGACGCTTAGACCGGAAGGGTGAAAGAGTCGCCGTTGTTGGTGAAGAACGTCTCGATGGTGTTGCTTCCTGCGTACCAGTCCTTCAGGAAAACACCGGAGTCCAGGTTACCGCTCTGGTAATCGGCCGCGTTGAAGATGTAGGCACCTGCATCGGTCTTGATAACCTGCACATCGTTGAGACTCTGGATATTCTTCAGCCTCACAGTATCGACACCTGTCGTCCCGGTGTCTTCAATGGCAACCATGGTTTTGGAGTTGACTATGTAGGCATCCCCACCTTCCCCGCCATAGGCATCGCCAGACGCATTCATATTGAAAGTATCAAAACCCGCGCCACCATGAAGTTCATAGGCATAACCGGTTCCCGTCAGAATGTCGTTGCCATCGCCGCCATAGGCAATACCGGAGGAGACAGTCAACGTATCACTGCCGGCCTCGCCGTAAAGCACACTGCCAGCGTCGTTGCCGCTGCTGGACATGGTGTCATTGCCATTGCCGCCATAAAGCGTATCGGCCTGGGCGCCAGTGGAAGGCGTCAATGCAAGGGTACTGATATCCGTAACGGTGCCACCATAGATAAAATCATCGCCATCGCCGCCATAGAGCAAGTCGTTACCCGCCCCGCCTTCCAGCTTGTTCGAGTAGGCATTGCCCGTCAGCGTGTCGTTGAATTGCGAGCCGATCAGATTATCAATATTGGCCAACACGTCGCCTTGCGCATCACCACCCGATGCGGTTCCCGCCAGCAGGTCAATCTGCACCGCATCGCTGCTGGTCAGGTACCAGGCACCGTCACCACGGCCCAAGCCATTGAGCGTGTCGGCGCCTGCGCCACCGATAAAGTTTTCCGCAGCGGCGGTACTGCCGGTGAAAGTATCGGCCTGGGCAGTGCCTTGGAAAATCTCAATGGAGGTGTAGCTATCGCCTGCCGCGATACCCGTCACCAAAGGCGCACTCAGATCCAGCGTGATACCTGAGCCTTCATTGGAAAAGCTCAGCATGTCCATGCCGGTGCCGCCATTGAAGACATTGACACCTGCGTCACCGACAAATACATCACTGTAATTGGAGCCTGTAATCACTTCGATGCTGCTGTAGGTATCCCCCGCCGCGATCCCGGTATGGACGCCCGTCTGCGTGTTGATGGTCAAGCCCGCGCTGCTGTCAGCGTAGCTGACCGTGTCAGTCCCGGCGCCGCCGATGAACTGATCCGCACCCGCACCACCGAGCAGGAAATCATTGCCCACTCCGCCCGTGATGATGTTGTCCGAGGCGTTGCCATAACCGACGAAGTTGCCCGTGCCGGTATAGGTCAGGCGCTCGACGTTGGCCGCCATCGTCAGGTTGAGGAGGTTCGTCTGGATTTCGTCATCGCCTTCGCCGGCCACTTCGATGACGTTGACCGACGTTCCGCCGACGACGTAAACGTCATCACCGGCACCGCCCCTGAGGGTGTGCCCGGTGCTTTGGGCGGTCAGCCTGTCGTTGAAGGACGAGCCGACCACGGTTTCAAAGTTCGACAGTTTGTCGCCTTGCGCATCACCGCCGACACCTACTACGCCAGCAACCAGGCTGACGGTCACGGCACTGGCCGAGGTGGAGTAGTCGATGCTATCGATGCCGCCGGTGCCATCGAACTGATCTGCCGCTTCGCTGGCGGTAAACGAATCGTGGTTCTGCGAACCCTGGATCGTTTCGATGCCCACGTAGGTATCGCCGGCAGCAATGCCACTGTTCACACCGGTCTTGGCGTTGATGTTCACCGCCACGTTACTGTCGGTGTAGCTGACCGTGTCAGTCCCGGCGCCGCCGATGAACTGGTCCGCACCCGCACCACCGAGCAGGAAATCATTGCCCACTCCGCCCGTGATGATGTTGTCCGAGGCGTTGCCATAACCGACGAAGTTGCCCGTACCGGTATAGGTCAGGCGCTCGACGTTGGCCGCCATCGTCAGGTTGAGGAGGTTCGTCTGGATTTCGTCATCGCCTTCGCCGGCCGCTTCGATGACGTTGACCGACGTTCCGCCGATGACGTAAACGTCATCACCGGCACCGCCCCTGAGGGTGTGCCCGGTGCTTTGGGCGGTCAACCTGTCGTTGAAGGACGAGCCGACCACGGTTTCGAAGTTCGACAGTTTGTCGCCTTGCGCATCACCGCCGACACCTACTACCCCAGCAATCAGGCTGACGGTCACGGCACTGGCCGAGGTGGAGTAGTCGATGCTATCGATGCCGCCGGTGCCATCGAACTGGTCTGCCGCTTCGCTGGCGGTAAACGAATCGTGGTTCTGCGAACCCTGGATCGTTTCGATGCCCACGTAGGTATCGCCGGCAGCAATGCCACTGTTCACACCGGTCTTGGCGTTGATGTTCACCGCCACGTTACTGTCGGTGTAGCTGACCGTGTCAGTCCCGGCGCCGCCGATGAACTGGTCCGCACCCGCACCACCGAGCAGGAAATCATTGCCCACTCCGCCCGTGATGATGTTGTCCGAGGCGTTGCCATAACCGACGAAGTTGCCCGTACCGGTGTAGGTCAGGCGCTCGACGTTGGCCGCCATCGTCAGGTTGAGGAGGTTCGTCTGGATTTCGTCATCGCCTTCGCCGGCCGCTTCGATGACGTTGACCGACGTTCCGCCGATGACGTAAACGTCATCACCGGCACCGCCCCTGAGGGTGTGCCCGGTGCTTTGGGCGGTCAACCTGTCGTTGAAGGACGAGCCGACCACGGTTTCGAAGTTCGACAGTTTGTCGCCTTGCGCATCACCGCCGACACCTACTACCCCAGCAATCAGGCTGACGGTCACGGCACTGGCCGAGGTGGAGTAGTCGATGCTATCGATGCCGCCGGTGCCATCGAACTGGTCTGCCGCTTCGCTGGCGGTAAACGAATCGTGGTTCTGCGAACCCTGGATCGTTTCGATGCCCACGTAGGTATCGCCGGCAGCAATGCCACTGTTCACACCGGTCTTGGCGTTGATGTTCACCGCCACGTTACTGTCGGTGTAGCTGACCGTGTCAGTCCCGGCGCCGCCGATGAACTGGTCCGCACCCGCACCACCGAGCAGGAAATCATTGCCCACTCCGCCCGTGATGATGTTGTCCGAGGCGTTGCCATAACCGACGAAGTTGCCCGTACCGGTGTAGGTCAGGCGCTCGACGTTGGCCGCCATCGTCAGGTTGAGGAGGTTCGTCTGGATTTCGTCATCGCCTTCGCCGGCCGCTTCGATGACGTTGACCGACGTTCCGCCGATGACGTAAACGTCATCACCGGCACCGCCCCTGAGGGTGTGCCCGGTGCTTTGGGCGGTCAACCTGTCGTTGAAGGACGAGCCGACCACGGTTTCGAAGTTCGACAGTTTGTCGCCTTGCGCATCACCGCCGACACCCACTACCCCAGCAATCAGGCTGACGGTCACGGCACTGGCCGAGGTGGAGTAGTCGATGCTATCGATGCCGCCGGTGCCGTCGAACTGGTCTGCCGCTTCGCTGGCGGTAAACGAATCGTGGTTCTGCGAACCCTGGATCGTTTCGATGCCCACGTAGGTATCGCCGGCAGCAATGCCACTGTTCACACCGGTCTTGGCGTTGATGTTCACCGCCACGTTACTGTCGGTGTAGCTGACCGTGTCAGTCCCGGCGCCGCCGATGAACTGGTCCGCACCCGCACCACCGAGCAGGAAATCATTGCCCACTCCGCCCGTGATGATGTTGTCCGAGGCGTTGCCATAACCGACGAAGTTGCCCGTACCGGTGTAGGTCAGGCGCTCGACGTTGGCCGCCATCGTCAGGTTGAGGAGGTTCGTCTGGATTTCGTCATCGCCTTCGCCGGCCGCTTCGATGACGTTGACCGACGTTCCGCCGATGACGTAAACGTCATCACCGGCACCGCCCCTGAGGGTGTGCCCGGTGCTTTGGGCGGTCAGCCTGTCGTTGAAGGACGAGCCGACCACGGTTTCGAAGTTCGACAGTTTGTCGCCTTGCGCATCACCGCCGACACCTACTATACCAGCAACCAGGCTGACGGTCACGGCACTGGCCGAGGTGGAGTAGTCGATGCTATCGATGCCGCCGGTGCCATCGAACTGGTCTGCCGCTTCGCTGGCGGTAAACGAATCGTGGTTCTGCGAACCCTGGATCGTTTCGATGCCCACGTAGGTATCGCCGGCAGCAATGCCACTGTTCACACCGGTCTTGGCGTTGATGTTCACCGCCACGTTACTGTCGGTGTAGCTGACCGTGTCAGTCCCGGCGCCGCCGATGAACTGGTCCGCACCCGCACCACCGAGCAGGAAATCATTGCCCACTCCGCCCGTGATGATGTTGTCCGAGGCGTTGCCATAACCGACGAAGTTGCCCGTACCGGTGTAGGTCAGGCGCTCGACGTTGGCCGCCATCGTCAGGTTGAGGAGGTTCGTCTGGATTTCGTCATCGCCTTCGCCGGCCGCTTCGATGACGTTGACCGACGTTCCGCCGATGACGTAAACGTCATCACCGGCACCGCCCCTGAGGGTGTGCCCGGTGCTTTGGGCGGTCAACCTGTCGTTGAAGGACGAGCCGACCACGGTTTCTATGGCCGTCAATGTATCGCCCTGAGCATCCCCACCCAGGCCAGTCCCTGTGATTAGATTGACTGTCACTCCTGCAGTCGAATTCACGTAGGACGCCGTATCGACACCTGTTCCTCCATTCAGGACGTCAGCGCCCGCGCCCCCCTCCAGCCAATCGTTGCCGTCCCCACCACTCAGCGAGTCATTCCCTGCTAACCCGTACAGCTCATCCGCGCTCGAAGTCCCAACCAGAGTGTCCGTACCCGATGTCCCATTTATCACTGCCATTATTTCTTCCTTGCCGTATTGATGAATCGGTTGTGCGTCGACTAATCAGCAGAGCCTCATCCTTCCCGGAAGGCCCGCTGAGCATGGTCGCTGATCGGTTTAAGCAAATAGGACATGACGTTCCTGGAGCCGGTCTGGATCATCGACTCCACGGGCATTCCCGGAACCAGGGCAAGCCCTTGCAGCTTTGCCAATTCGCTTTGAGGAATCTTGATACCCGCCCGATAAAACCCTATTCCGGTACGTTCATCCTGAATCAGATCCGCTGACAACCGCACCACGGTGCCGATCAGTTCGGGTGTAGTGCTGCGGTTGAACGCGCTCAAGCGTAAGGTCGCGGATTGCCCGACCGTTAGCTGGTCAATGTCCTGGGCACTGATTTTCGCCTCCACCAGCAGTTCATCGTCGGCGGGTACGATCTGCATGAGCCCCTCGGCCGGTGAGATGACACCTCCGATTGTGTGGACTGCCAATTGCTGCACGCGTCCGGCAATAGGCGAGGTGATGTCGATGCGTTTGAGCTGATCGCTGGCAGTGATTTCCCGCTCGATCAATTCGCCCTGGCGGGCCAGCAAATCTCTCAACTCTTGGGACACTTCACTGCGGAAAGTCTGGTCAACCTGGAGTCGTTGCAACTCGGTTTCGGCGATCTTGCCCCGCGCCTCGGCAATGGAGGCCATCAGTTGTCCACGCTCCCCACGCAGCCGGGCGATACCCCGAGCCAGGGCATTGACCCGGTCAAGGGTCATCATGCCTTTATCGAACAGTTTCTTGACGGCCTGGTATTCGCTATCGATCAGTTCGATTTCTTCCTGCTTGGTTTTCTGCTGGATGTCGTGGCCGGCAATGGTTTCGTTGAGTTGCTGGACACGCTCGCGCAGCTGTTTCTTCTGGCCTTCGCGGGAAGCACGTCGATCAATAAACAATTGCTGCTCGATGGCCATGACCGACTTGGCCTCCTCCAGGCTCATGCGGGTCAGCAACTCTTTGGGTATCGCCACTTCGCGGGCATTGTCCCGCTCGGCCTCCAAGCGAGCCAGACGGGCCCAGGCCTGATTCAAGGATTTACTGACAATGGCTTGGCTGGCGGCGGGCAATGTGGCATCGAGGCGCAACAGCACATCCCCGGCAGCGACTGTCTGCCCTTCCTTGACCAACAGTTCGGCCACTACGCCACCGGTAGGATGCTGGAGGGTCTTGACGCTGCCTTCCACGGCCACCACGCCCGTCGCGATAACCGCGCCGGACAGACTGGTGCTCGCCGCCCAGGTCAGCCCTCCGCCGAGCAGCACCACCAATGAGATCGCCCCCCAGCGCAAATGACGGGACAAGGAATCGGTCAGGCTGGCTTCTTGATCGGTGTGCATCAGTTGGATACTCCCAGTTCCACAACATTATTGGAGGGCCGGGAGGTAGCAGCAGGAGGTCGCTTCAGGACGACATCCCGGGGGCCGTAAGCTGTTTGCACGCCGTTCTCGAGGATCAGCACCTGATCGATCACCGCCAGAATATTGGTGCGATGGGCAATCACCACCACGATTGCGCCACGGGCCTTGAGCGCCAGGATGGCCTTGGCCAGCGCCTGTTCGCCTTCGGCATCGAGGTTTGAATTTGGCTCGTCCAGCACCACCAGGAACGGGTCACCGAACAATGCCCTGGCCAGGGCCACCCGTTGTCGTTGGCCGGCCGAGAGGTTGATACCCCCCTCGCCCACTTGAGTCTCATAACCTTGGGGCAACTGCAGAATCAGCTCATGGACCCCGGCTAACTGCGCAGCGCTGACAATCGCGCTGTCCTGTGCCGAGGGGTCCAACCGGGCGATGTTCTGGGCGACGGTTCCGGTAAACAGCCCAACGCTTTGCGGCAGATAACCGATCAACGTACCTCGCGCCTGTTCGGTCAGCAGATCCAGCGGCGCGCCATCGAGCCGGACATGCCCCCGCGCCGGCGCCCAGGCGTTGACCAGCACGCGCGCCAATGACGACTTGCCCGATGCGCTCGGCCCCACCACACCAACGGCAGTGCCCGCAGCGACCATGAAGTTGATATTTTGCAAAGTCAGGCGCTGCGTGCCGGGCGGCGCGGCAAAAACACTTTCGACCCGCAAACTGCGATGGGCAATGGGCAGCTCGGTCTTGCTCTGGGCATCCGGGAACAGAGAGAACACTTCCAACAGCTTTTTCCAGGCGATCTGGGCACCCAACAGGCTGCGCCACGTGGCAATGACCTGCTCCGCCGGTGCCAGGGTGCGTGCCACAATAATCGAGGCGGCGATCATCGTGCCGCCGCTCAAGTCGCCTTTGATCACCAGCCACGCCCCCAGGGCCAGGGCGGCCGACTGAACGACTTGGCGCAGGGTTTTGGAAATGCCGCCGTAAAAGCCGCCGATGTCGATCGAGCGTCGTTGCAGGGTGATGAAGGCACTGTGATTTTTCTGCCAGATATTCGACGCGTTAGCCAACATGCCCATGGCCATCAGCGCTTCGGCATTCTGGTGGGCTTGCTGGCCTAGATGATTGCGCTTGTTCAGCGCATCGGCCGAAGCCTGCATCAGCTTGCGGGTTTGCCGATCAGTGATTACGGTCAAACTGATAAGGACACTCATCAGGCCGACGGTCAAAAGACCAAACAGCGGGTGGATATAAAAGCAGACCGCGAGGTAAACCGGCATCCAGGGCAAATCGAAAAAAGCCACCAGACCTGGTCCGCCAATAAAACCGCGAATCTGGTCCAGCTCCTGGGCCGGTTTCAAGGCATCGCCGGTAATGGGGGTCTTCAGCGACGCGCCAGCAATGACATTGAAGACCTTGGAGGACAGCGCCAGATCCAGTGAGGAAGCAATTCGCACCATGACGCGGGAGCGAATGACATCCAGCAGGCCTGAAAGCGCATAAACCCCCAGCGCTAGCAGCCCCAGGGCGACCAGGGTCGGCACGCTCTGGCTGGGAATGACCCGGTCATACACTTCCAGCATGAACAGCGGGCCGATCAGCGCCAGAATATTGATCACACCGGAAAACAGCGCAGCGCCCAGCAGACCTCGACGCAGTACCAATTTCAATGAAGGCGCGACAATAGGCGCACTGACAGCGTTATGGGGTTTCAAACTGGTATCCGTCCCTTGGTTTTCGTGACATCCCTGTCGTCAATACAGACTCGATGACAGTCGTATGGAAACTTGACGCTCGTTGAGCGATTTGGACTGAAGTGCAAGTTCCGCACCAGCCAGCCGACAGACGGTAGTTACCGGTGAAGAATTTCACGCATAAAAAAACCGACGCCTCAGGACGTCGGTTTTTTTGAAACAGCCAGCTATCAGGTCATCTGAATGATGGTCTGCATGATGGTGCTCTGGGTGGAGATGGTCTTGGCGTTCGCCTGGTAGTTGCTCTGGGCCTTGATCAGCTCGACCAGCTCATTGGTCAAGTTGACGTTGGACTCTTCCAGGGAGTTGGAGACGATCGAACCCAGGGTGCCGGTCTGTGGGGCATCGTAGCCTGGGATGCCCGAGGCGAAGGTTTCCTTCCAACTGGTGCCACCTACAGGTTGCAGGCCTTGTTCGTTGGTGAAGCTGGCGAGCGCGATCTGGCCGATCGGCTTGGTCTGGTTGTTGCTGAAGTTAGCCAGCAATACGCCGCTGCCGTCGATGGTCAGGTTGGTGATCTGGCCAGTGGCGTAACCGTTCTGGGTCGGGATCGACCGCGCGGTATCGGCGTTGAATTGGGTGGTATTGCCCATGGAGATCGTGATGGTCGGTGCACTCGCGGCGCCGTTGGCGGCCCATACGCCGTTGGTTACGGTGCCGGGAACCCAGCCAGTCAATACCAGGTCGCTGTTAATAGTCGCTGGCGGGGTGCTGACCTGGGTCAACTTGCCGTTCGAATCAAAGGTCATGGTCGAAGGAATCGGCGCGGTCGCGCCCGTCGTGGTCGGCAAGCTGCCATTCAGGTTACGACCATCGATCAAGGTATACACATTCCAGGTGTTGCCAGCAGTCTTGACCATATATTGGTCCATGGAATGCTGGTTGCCCTGGGTGTCGTAGACCGGAGTGGTAAATTGCTTGGTGAACGTAGCGGTGTCGCTCGGATTGAACGCCGCGGTGATCGCCGTCGCCGTCGAGTTCAGGTTGATCGTCGACGAAACCAGGCTGGTGGCATTCGGCGGCAGGTTGGAGGTGTCGATGCGCAGGTCGGTCAAAATACCGTTGAGGATATTGCCGTTGGCATCCACGCCGTAGCCCTGCAGACGTGCAGTGCCATCACTGTTGGTGACGTAGCCTTCTTTATCGGTCTTGAAGGTACCGGCACGGGTGTAGCTCAGGGAACCGTCGTTATCCAGGACGAAGAAGCCCTGCCCCTGGATACCCATGTCGAGCACGTTGCCGGTGTTATTGACGTCACCCTGGCCGAACTGCTGGGAAACGTTGGCCAGGCGCACGCCGTTGCCGACGGTCTTGCTGCCCGAACCCAGCTTGGTGGCCGAGTAGACGTCTTCGAATTCCGCGCGGGACGATTTGAAACCGGTGGTCGCCACGTTGGCGATGTTGTTGCCGGTCACGTCCAGCTGTTTGTTGGCTGCATAGAGACCGCTAAGGCCGATGTTAAAAGACATTTTCCACTCCTTTTGCCGGGTTAGTCGGCTCTACATACCAATAGTTTGTACTTTGGACAGGGCAATGCTGCCCAGCCCGGCAAGGTTGAGCATCAGTTCACCGCCCGTCTGGCTGATCGTCACGCTGCTGACCGTTGCCGGCAGGTTGGTGATCAGCGACGTCGCCTTGCCGTCGATGGTGGTCGCGGCCGTAAAGGTGTAGGTGCCCGCTTCGACCGTCGTGCCGGCGTCGTTCTTGCCGTCCCAGATGAAAGCGGCATTGCCGGCATTCTGGCTACCCATGTCGATGGTGCGGACAGTCTTGCCATCCTTGTCCACGATCTTGAGCGCAATGGAGGACACCGAAGTCGGCACCACCACCGTGCCGTTGAGGCTCTTGGAGGTATCGACCACGGCCTTGTTGCCTGGAGCAATGACCGAACGCCCGACCAGCGATGAAGCCTGCAAGGCCTGGGACGAGTTGTAGTTACTGGCGAGACCGCTCACGGTGTCGTTAAGGGTGGTGATGCCTTCCAGGCTGCTGAACTGCGCCAGCTGGGCAACGAATTCACCGTTATCCTGCGGCTCCAGCGGGTTCTGGTTTTTCAGCTGGGTGACCAGCAATTGCAGGAACGCATCCTTGCCCAGCGACTGCGAACCAGTGGCCGAGCTCGTTGCCGAGGACAGGCCATCGCTGGTGGTGCTGGTCTTGACCGAGGAGTTGGCCAGGATCTCGTTAAGGCTCAAACCGCTGGTAGTGTTGGTAACGCTCATGTGACTCGCCCCTTATCACTGACCGAGGGTCAGGACCTTCTGCATCATGGTTTTGGCGGTGTTCATCATTTCGGCGTTGGTCTGGAACGAACGACTGGCGGAAATCATGTCGGCCATTTCTTCGACGACGTTGACGTTCGGGTAGTAGACGTAACCCTTGGCGTCAGCCGCCGGATGGTTCGGCTCGTAACGGGCTTCGAGGTTGCTCTGGTCTTCGACCACGCCAAGCACTTGTACGCCCTGCCCGGCCGCGTCCTGCTCCTGGAACAGCGAGTCGCTGCCGCCGGACTGGCCGCCCTGGTACATGGTGGCAAATACCGGGTGACGAGCACGGTAGGTCTGGTCGATGCTCGACGAAACGGTCTCGGCGTTGGCGATGTTACTGGCGACGGTGTTCAGACGCGTGGTCTGGGCACTCATGGCGCTGCCGGCAATGTTGAATACGCTCGCGATCGACATGGCTTACTCTCCGCGAAGGGCCGATACCAGCCCTTTGAACTTGCTGTTGAGCAGCGTGAAACTGGCCTGGAAGTTCACGGAGTTCTCCGCGTAGTTGGACTGTTCCAGTTGAGCGTCCACGGTGTTCTGATCGATCGAAGGCTGCATCGGCGTGCGATACATCAGCGATTCGTCACCATTGCCCAGGCCCTCGGCTTCAATATGACGGCTATTGGTCATGTTCAGCGCGAAGGTGCCGTTCTTGGTCTTCTCGTTCTGCTCGGCGAGCACTTTGGAAAAGTCCAGGTCCCGAGCCTTGTAGTTCGGGGTATCGGCGTTGGCGATGTTGTTGGCCAGGACTTCGGCACGCTGGGCGCGGAAGCTCAGGGCCTGTTCGTGGATACCGAGCGCTTTATCGAAGCTGATGCTCATGTCGGAAACCTTTGGGTGACCAGAATGTACGTACGATGAACTTAGCAAGCGCCGTGCCACTTTAAAAAAGCCCATAAACCGGGGCTTTGCGGGCATCGGCAAAGCGGCAATGCCAGAAAAGCGGCAATCGGCTTCCGCTGGCTGCCGCTTTTCTGCCGCTTACCGAGGGCAATGAGTGTCAAATTGTGGAAGCGAGCTGGCTCGCGATGACGGTTTATCCGTTACATCGATTTGCATGTGTCGCCGCTAACGCTATCGCAGGGATTGGTGCTGATTGGAGGGAGGCGGGCATAAAAAAGGGAGCCCTGAGGACTCCCGCTTTTTGACAACCCAAAGCGAATCACTTCGCCTGGTAGATGATCCCCGGACTGCACTGGACCATCTGGTAATGATCCGGCAAACCGTTCAACGCCTCGGAAGCGCCGAGGAACAGGTAGCCGCCAGGCTTGAGGGTGCTGTGGATACGCAACAGGATGTCCTTCTTCACTTCGGCGGAGAAGTAGATCAACACGTTGCGGCAGAACACGATGTCGAACTTGCCCAGGCTGGCATAGCTATCCAGCAGGTTGAACGAGCGAAACTCCACCCGGTTCTTGATCGGCGCCTTGACCACCCAGCGTCCCGGCCCTTTTGGGTCGAAGTAGCGCTGCAGGCGATCGGGCGACAAACCGCGGCCGATGGCCAGGCTGTCGTATTCGCCGGTCTTGCAGTTATTGAGCATGGTCCCGGACAGGTCGGTGGCAACGATTTGCACACCACCTTTCAACTGGCCGATGTTGGTCCGCTCGAACTCATCGATGGACATCGACAACGAATAGGGTTCCTGCCCCGACGAACAGGCCGCCGACCAGATCCGCAGGCGTTGGCCCGGGCTGGCCTTGATGGCAGCCGGCAGCACTCTGTTCTTCAACACCTCGAACGGATAGGTGTCACGAAACCACAGGGTCTCATTGGTGGTCATGGCATCCACCACCATCTCACGCAAACCGCTGCGCGGCTGGGTCTGGATACGCTGTACCAGTTCGCCCAACGATTTAAGGCCCTGTTGCTCCATCAACTTGTTGAGACGGCTCGACACCAGGTATTGCTTGTTTTCACCAAGCAAAATGCCACAGGCTTTTTCCAGGAAGACCCGGAACTGTTCGAAATCCAAATTACCCGTAGACAAGATACCGCCTCTTTCATTGTGTTGGCTTGCCGGGCGCACAACGCGCCCGAGCTTTATTCTGCTGCTTTGATACGATCGACGACTCGGGAGGCCAGGTCATCGGGCCGAAACTTGGCCAGGAAGTCGTCGGCGCCGACTTTCTTGACCATCGCCTGGTTGAAAACCCCCGACAATGAAGTATGTAAAATGATATGCAGCTTTTGCATACGCGGGTCGCTGCGAATTTCTGACGTCAGGGTGTACCCGTCCATTTCCGGCATTTCGATGTCGGAGATCATCATCAGGAATTCTTCTTCGGGCTTCTTGCCCTCGTCGACCAACTGGCGCAGGTAATCCAGCGCCTGCCGTCCATCATTCAACGCCACCACTTCAACGCCGACCGTTTGTAGACAACGGGTGACCTGCTTGCGTGCAACCGAAGAATCATCGACGGTCAATACCCGCAGCGAAATCGCCTTGTGCTGGGTTTCAGCATCCACCACCCCCACGGAAATCGCCTCCGGGGTCGGCGCCACCTCGGCGAGGATTTTCTCCACGTCGATGATTTCCACCAACTGGTTATCGACCCGGGTCACCGCCGTCAGGTAGTGATCGCGGCCAGTGCCCTTGGGCGGCGGATGAATCTCTTCCCAGTTCATGTTGACGATGCGCTCCACCGAGCGAACCAGGAAACCTTGGGTCTTGGTGTTGTACTCGGTAATGATCACAAACGGATTGCTCTGATCCAGCAATCGACCGGAACCGGTCGCCATCGCAAGATCGAGAATCGGGATGGTCGCTCCCCGAATATTCGCCACACCACACACGACGGGACTGGACTTAGGCATCAGGGTCAGCTTAGGACATTGCAGCACCTCGCGGACCTTGAATACGTTAATTCCATACAATTGCTGGCCGTCGAGACGGAACAGCAACAGCTCCAGGCGATTCTGACCGACCAGCTGTGTACGCTGGTTTACCGAGTCCATTACTCCCGCCATGCCCTGACTCCTACCTAACGCTAATGTGTCCGACGCGCATTCATCACTAAACGGCACGGGGCTTGCTATTCAACCGGCATGAACGCACAAACGACATTTTCTCGACGCCTGATCACTCACTGCCGCCATTGGCTCGGTGCACTGTTGGCTGTCTGCCTGTTCACTTCGGGCGGCCCTGCCCTCGCTGCTGTACCGGTTACCTTGCCTGATCTACTTATCGGCGTCACTCAGGGCTTTCTTGAATTCACCGTAGAAGACTATCTGGCTACCAGTCAAACCGAGGGTCGCTATGAAATCGAAGTCAACCAACTCGACCCGCGCCTGCGCATGCCGATGTGCGACAAGGAATTGACTGCTTCGCTGGAGAGCCCTGCAAGACCCCTGGGCCGGGTCACGGTGAAGGTACGTTGCGACAGCGCCGCGCCCTGGACAGTGTTCGTACCGGCTCAGGTGCGCCTGTTCCGCGAAATTGTCACCACCACCCGTCCGCTCAAGCGGGCCGGGATTGTCGAGCCTCAGGACGTAATCCTGCGCGAACGGGACATCAGTCAGATCAGCCAAGGCTTCCTGACCTCCGTCGACCAGGCGATCGGCCAGAAACTTGTCCGACCAATGGTCGCCGATCAAGTCGTCACCCTGGTGCACCTGGAACAGGCCGAAGTGATCCGCAAAGGCGACCAGGTGGTCATTACCGCCCGCAGCGGGACCCTGGCTGTGCGGATGCCAGGCGAAGCCTTGTCCAACGGGGGCATGCGTGAACAGATTCGGGTGAAAAACCTCAATTCCCAACGGGTTATCAAGGCGCAGGTCATGGCCCCGGGCCAGGTGGAAGTGGCGATGTAGCGATCGGGTAGAAATGGGTAGAGAGCTGGCGCTTGACCCGGGTGTTCCCTAGACTGTGCCTTACGCAAAGGCAAGCGCAGACGTGCGCACGCTCATTGAATAAATGAGCCTAAAGTTTTTTGGGGGATGGCCGAAAACATGGCAAGCGTCCAAATACCCAGAGGTTTTTTACCATGGTCATCGATTTCAATCGTTTAAACAGTTCTTCACCGTTGACAGGCACTACGCGCACCAGCGCCAGCAAGGAAACCGTCGAAGCCGACAAATCCGCGCCAGCCGAACAGGCCGTCACTGTCAGCAATGGGGAGTCGGTACACCTCAGCAATGAGGCTCAGCAGTTGCAGAAGGTCACGGACAAGCTGCGCGATCAACCTGTCGTAGACAACGCCCGCGTGGCCGAGTTGAAAGCAGCAATCGCCGATGGCAGCTATAAAGTCGACAGCAACCGCGTAGCCAGCAAACTGCTCAACTTCGAAGCCCAGCGCTAGCCCGAGGCCAGCGCCAGGCTTTTGGACGCTTAAGACCCAAGGCCAGCCATGCACGACACTAACTTGTTGCAACTGATTACCGACGACTTCGCTCCCGCACAACAATTGCTGGAGTTACTGCAGACCGAATCCCTGGCACTGCACGGTCGCGACATGCCCCTGCTGGAAACTATTCTGGCGCAAAAACAGGCATTGATCATTTTGCTCGATCAGCATGGCCGCAAGCGCAGCGAGATTCTCGCCAGCCTCAATCTGCCCGCCAATAGTAGCGGTCTTGAACAACTGGCCAGCCAATCCTCGGTCGGCGATCAGTTGCTGTCGCAAAGCCAAGTACTCAACGACCTGCTCGCCCAGTGCCAGGACGCCAATGCGCGCAACGGCCAGTCGATCCAGCTCCAGCAGGCCGCCACCGCCAACCAGTTGCGCATCCTCAATGGCGGCGAAATCCCGACGCTTTATGACGCCCGCGGTTCGACCGCCAAGATGGTCAAGCACCGCCCGCTCAGCCAGGCATGAAGCGAACGATGCCGACGCTCTATCAACGCGCGATACATGCTGGCAAAATGCCGGCTCTTTGTAGTCGTATTTTGCCTGGAGATTGACTCACCGTGTTCAATGCCTCAAACGCGGATGATGCTCCGCAGCCACCCAAGGTCCTCACCACGCCCCTGGAAATCGCCGGCAACCTACGGATGCTGCAAGATAGCCACGACCCCTTGATCATCACGTTCCACGAACGCACCCAGCGCTTCCAGAGCTATCTGGTGAATGTCGATCGCGAGAGCAACTCCATTGCCCTGGACGAAATGATCCCGCGCGATGGCGAACGCTTCTTGCTGGCGGGTGAGCCGTTTCGTGTCGAGGGTTTCCATGACGGCGTGCGCATCGCCTGGGAAGGCAACGGCCCCTTGACCATCGCCGAGTCCAGTGACGGTCGCTGCTATCGCGGTGCCCTGCCCGAAGAAGTGGTGTACCACCAACGCCGCAATGCCTTTCGCGCCGCCCTGAAACTGGCGCAACTGGTGGACGTAGAACTGGGTGGCGAAAAACTCAAGTCTCCGGTAAACGGCAAGCTGCTGGATATTTCCGCAACCGGTTGCAAGCTGCGCTTCGAAGGCGACATTACCGCGCGCCTGCAATTGGGTCAGGTCTACGAGCGTTTCATCGCGGCCCTGCCCTTTGGCAACATGACTGCGCCAGTGGAGCTGCGTTACCTGCATTTCGAAGAGAAGATCAACACCACCTTCGCCGGCGTGCGCTTCCACAATATCAGTGGCCTGGTGCAACGGCAGGTCGAGCGTTTCGTCTATCAACTGCAGCGCGAAGCCCGTCGGTTCGATAAAGACGACCTCTGATCTGCTTCGCCCATAAAAAACGGGCAGTCCCTCGCGGTGACTGCCCGTTTTTTTATGACCGGCTCAAGGCCGGGCCTGGGTAAAACTGGGTGCCTGCGGCTCGTCGGGCGCAGTGTCGGTTTCAGTGGCCGGCTCTGGGTCTGGCGCAGGCTCAAGGTCCGGATTGGCCGGCGCCTGCATCTGCTCCTGCACCACCTGCTCATCCACCCGCGGATCGAGACACGCCACCAGGGGCGAACTCGACATGCTGTCCGGCATCGCCACGTGATGTAGCGGTGCGTCGTCGACCTGATGCAAGTTGGTCACCGCCTTCGGCCGAATCCGCCATACCAGCACCAAGGCGAAGAAGGCAAAAAAGCCATACAGCATCTGGCTACCGAACATTTTCATCAGCACCCCGGCCACCAGCGGCCCGATACTGGCACCGACACCGTAGGTCACCAACAACATCGCCGTGAGCGATACCCGACGATCCCCCTCGACATGGTCGTTGGAAAATGCCACCGCCAACGGGTACAGGCAGAACTGCACCAACGAACAGAAAAATCCCGCGACAAACAGCACTTCCAGTGGCACCTTCGGCAGGATCGCCAGCGGCAGGGCACACACCACCAGGACCAGCGCAAAACACCGAATCAGCAAGGCCCGGTCGTAACGATCGGACAGCCAGCCCAACGGCCACTGCACGAGCAGTCCGGCAAAGATGCAGCTACCCATGAACAGACCGACCTGCTCGGTCGACAAGCCCTGCTGAGAAGCGTACAGGGGCGCCAGGCCATAGAACGAGCCGACGATCAGCCCGGAACCCAGTACCGTGCTCAACGACTGCGGCACACGCTTGATAAAGAAGCGCGGCTCCATCGGCGCCGGATGCAGTGCCGCCGGGTGAATTCGCCGAGTCAGCGCCACCGGCACCAGGCACAGGGCAAAACACAGTGCCACCAGCATCAACAGTTCCAGGCCGAGGGCCGGGTGCATGACCAGTATCAGTTGCCCAAGCACCAGCCCCAGGTACGAGGCGATCATGTAGCCGCTGAACACCACTCCGCGCTGCTTGGCATCAGCTTGCTCATTGAGCCAGCTCTCGATGACCATGTACTGGCACATCATGCCCAAGCCGACGATCATCCGCAGCACGATCCAGGCCGGCAGCCAATCCACCAAGCCATGGCCCAGCACCGCCGCACCGACGATTCCGGCGCAGGCCGAATAGGCACGGATATGCCCGACCCGGGCGATCAGCCGATGGCCGATCTTGCCGCCCAGCACCAGGCCGAAATAGTTGGCGGCCATCAGCGCACCGACCCACAGACTGTCCACGTGGTCGGCGGCCAGGCGCAAAGCCAGGTAAGTACTCAAGAGGCCGGAGCCGATCAACATCATCAGCGAGGCGAAATAAAGCGCTCGAAAAGGTTTCCAGATTTGGCGCATCGGCGTTCCGAGCGGCTCCTTGAGGTAAGTAAGGGCTATCCGTTGAAGATAGCCCGAATGCGACGGTTCGTTATGCCTGGGCCGCTAGGACACGCCGCTCCCAGGGCGTGATTTCATCAAAAAAGCTGGTCAGTTCCATGGACTTCGAAGCGACGTAGCCTTCGATGAACTCCGTACCGAACAGTTCCTTCGCCAAATGACTACGTTTCAGACGCTCCAGGGCAGCGTGCAAGGTACATGGCAGCGACAGATTATCTGGCACTTGGAATTCGCCCTGGATCGCGGCGCTTGGCTCCAGGCGATTTTCGATGCCATAGAGCCCGGCTGCCAGGCTGGCGGCAATCGCCAGGTAGGGGTTGGCATCCGCTCCCGGCAAGCGATTCTCGACCCGACGGGCCGCCGGCGAACTGGCCGGAATCCGCAACCCGGCCGACCGATTGTCATGGGACCAACAGGCATTGTTCGGTGACGCGAACGGATGACACAGGCGCTGGTAGGAATTCACGTTCGGTGCGAACAGCGCGGTAAAATCCGCCATGCCCGCCTGCTGTCCACCGATGAAATGCCTGAAGGTTGCAGTCGGTTCGCCCGCCGCGTCGCTGAACACGTTGCGCCCGCTGTCCAACTCGACGACGCTCTGGTGAATATGCATCGAACTGCCCGGCGTATGCGCCAAGGGTTTGGCCATGCAAACCACAGTCAGGCCGTGCTTGAGCGCCACTTCCTTGAGCAGATGCTTGAACAGGAAGGTCTGGTCGGCCAGCAACAAAGGGTCGCCGTGCAGCAGGTTGATCTCGAACTGGCTCACGCCCATTTCATGCATGAACGTGTCGCGGGGCAAGCCCAGCGCCGCCATGCATTCATAGACTTCACTGAAGAACGGTCGCAGGCCATTGTTGGAGCTGATACTGAACGCCGAGTGCCCCTCTTCGCGCCGGCCATCCAGGCCCACCGGCGGCTGGAATGGCCGGGTCGGATCCGGGTTGGGCGCGAACACGAAGAATTCCAGCTCGGTGGCCACGACCGGCGCCAGGCCAAGGGCGGCATATCGAGCGATGACGGCCTTGAGCTGGCCGCGCGTGGACAGCCGGGAGCTTTCCCCGGTCAATTCATCGGCGTCGCAAATCGCCAGGGCCCGGGGCTGTTGGCTCCAGGGCAGGCGGTGGATCTGTTTCGGGTCGGCCACCAGTGCCAGGTCGCCGTCATCGCTGCCGTAAAAGCGCGACGGCGGATAACCGCCCATGATGCATTGCAGCAGCACACCTCGCGCCATCTGCAACCGCCGCCCTTCGAGAAAACCCTCGGCGGTCATCACCTTGCCCCGCGGCACGCCATTCAAATCCGGCGTAACGCATTCAATCTCATCAATGCCCGTCAGTCGCTGCGCGAGTGAACGCTGGCCATCGGTCGTCATGACGCAATCCTTGTTATGTGCGAGCCGCGAACGGCAACCCGTACAAAATAGGCTTCGGCTGTTCGGAATATCAAGCACCCGGAAAGAATAAACACCGAACCTTGGAATACATTGTGGGAGCGGGCTTGCTCGCTCCCACAGGGGGATTTGTGTTGGCAGGGTTATTTGCGCAGACAGGCTCAGGGCAGGTAAATCCGGAACACTCCGCCGCCCAGCACCCCGCCATTGGCAATCTCGGTGCGCCCGCACAAACCGCCACGCTGATGCAACCCGGCAATCCGCGCGGCAAAGTACAAGCCCAGCCCGGTGCTGCCACTGCTGTGGTTGATGCCTTGCACATACTCGGCCTGACGTTCGATCATCTCGGGCGGATAACCGTCGCCGTCATCATTGATGGTCAGCACCAACTGCCCAGCCTCGTCGCTCACACTGACCAACAATGTCTGGCGGGCATGGCGAATGGCATTGTTGATGCAGTTGTCGAGCACCGAAGCAATCAGCTCGCGATCGAAAAAGCCCAAAGGACTGAGCGGGTCGACTTCGTAGGTAGCCATGATCCCGCGACTGCGGAACACGTCCTGGTGGCTGGCCAGTTGCGCCTCGATGAAATCATCCAGCTCATGGTAGGCCGGATGCAGCGGCAGTTGGTTGACCCCCAGCTTGTACAGCCCCAGCAGTTGCACCAGCAAGCCGTTGAGATGGGCGAACTCGAACTCCATGACCCCCTGCTCCGAGGTCTGCCGCTCGGGATCGGGCAAACGCTCGAGCCATTGCGTATGCGCCTGCATGAGCAGGGTCAGGGAGTTTTTCATGTCGTGCACGGTAGACGCGATCACCGTGGAGAAATCGAGTGCCTGTTCGCTGTCATTCATCGCCAAATGCCTTGCTTCGCAGTTTCTGATAACGCGCAAAACGCGCATCGGTGTCGGGCATCATGCCCACCAGTTTCAGACAGGTGCGGCATTCCTGCAGCAGCTCCGACTCCGCGCTGGTGTCGGTACCATGCAGCAGGGACTGCGCCATGTTCAGGGCAATACTGATGTTCTTCGGTTGCATCTTCAGGGCGCGACGGAACAGCTCTCGCGCCTCGGGCAACGCGCCAGTCTTGTAGACGCGCACACCTTCGCGGTTCAGCTCGGCGGCAGCATTGCCTTGATTGAGGATGTTCGGATCGTCGGTCAGCTTGGCGATGCCTTGCATCACCGTCGGGTCGTCACCGTAGATCTCCGCGCAGTTCTTGAGCATCGATTCGCCGGCACTGGCCTGACCGAGCATTTGCAGCTGCTTGGCCACCAGCAATGCGGCTTCGGCACTCATGAACTGCTCCATGCCGTCAAGGCGCTGCAAAGCCTGTTCGGTGAGCTTTTCTGCGGTTTCGGCATCGTTGAGCAACAGGCTCGTGGCTTTCATCAACCGTGCCCGAACCTGTAGCCCCGGGTCGTTGAGGTTTTCCTTCGCCACGGCGCTGAGGGTGGTATTGATCTCCAGTCGGGTTCGGGTATCCAAACCCTTCTCGCTGCCCTTGCTGATCAACGCATGAGCCAGGCCCAGGTTGCTTTCCGGATCCTTGAAGCGCGACTGCGCGCCCTGCCCGACCGCCTGGCGGTAGGCCTTGGACGCCGTTTCGTAGTCTTCGTTGGTCATTGCCAGCTTGCCCAGCAGCGACTGCCGACGAACCGCCAGAGGCGACAGGCGCACCGCTTCTTCGAGTACGTGTTGCGCCTGTTTCGTATCACCTTCGGCCACCAGCACTTCAGCCATGCCGTCGTACAACGCCGGCATCATCGGAAATACCTTCAGGGCCTTCTCATAGACGTCCTTGGCCTGGCCGACCTGTCCGCGCTTGAACAGCAGCTTCCCCAGGCCCGCATAGGCCCACGGCAACGGGCGGTCAGCGAGGATGGTGTTGTACAGACGCTCCAGGGCTTCGTTCTGATTCAAGTCGCGCAGCGCGTCGGCCCGATAACGCAGGCACAACGGTCCATAACGTGGATCCTGCTTGCACAGGGCGATGCAGGCATTGAGCACTTCCATCGGCTTGCCGCGATCAAGGGCCTGCAGGATCGGCTTGAGCAGGGTCTTGCGCTGCTCCAACCGTTCCAGCCGCTGAGCCAGGCCAGAGCGATTGAACGGCTTGGTCAGGTACGCATCGGGCTCATGCTCCAAGGCACTGAGCACCATCGCCTGGCTGCTTTCAGCGGTCACCATGAGAAACACGCTTTCATGGCTGATCAGCTTCTCGACCATCAGGTCTTCAAGCACCTGCTGGCCGTTCTTGCGGCCGTCGCCCAGGTGATAATCCTGCAAAATGAAGTCATAACGCTTCTGCGAACACATGCGCAGCGCCACTTCACCGGTGTCAGCGGTGTCCACGTCCTTGACGCCCAGCTCACGCAGCATGGACCGGACGGAGCTGCGGAAATCCGAGAAATCATCGACGATCAGAAAACTTTTTTGGTGGTACGCCAGCATCGAGGATGTCCAGGCAAGTAAGAAAATAACCCAATGGCAAGCAACGAAACGCCGTCTCATAGCCCAGCAAGGCGCGCAGATAATAGCCACCAGCTACTTACGATCAAGGGTTTTGCGAACCTCTTGTCGTGGCTGTGTCATAGCGCACATTGCGAGCCGTTCCTGCACGCCGAAACGCCGGAGAAAACAGGGCTCGTCAGGTTATCGGCCGAAAATGGTGTTCCGTTAAGCCGATCGCATGGAAGAAGCCGGGAAGGGATTGCGGCGAGGAAATGTGGTGTCCCAGGGCAGGTTCGAACTGCCAACCTTCCCCTTAGGAGGGGGATGCTCTATCCAATTGAGCTACTGAGACACAAGTCGACCGCGAGAACCGCGGTACGAAGGACGGCGTGCATGTTAACGGTCAGCCCTGGGTTTGTCATGTCGTCCATGGTTTTTTAAGTGTAGGCAAAGGCTACCCTCGCCAGCTCTGGAGGTCGACGACACCGAGTAACCGATCGCCGCTCATCTGTCCCAGGCGAGCTTAAGCTAGTAAATCGGCCATTTGCCACTATCCTATACATACCAAGGACAGCAAACGCCTTTGCCCCGCTCCGGTTATCCGCCGGACGGTATGGCACATAGACACGATGCAGTGGTCACAGATGCAGACCTGTTGATTTTTCAAACTAGTCCGCATTTTTTGATGAAGGGTACTGGCATAACGCCTTTACCCGGATCAATATTTGTCACAGAATTGGCGCCAATGATCTGGCAATTTTGAGGCATGATGCGGGCCTCTTAACAATTCAGGTTGAACATTTGGCTAAGGGCCTTGTCCTATCGACATCCTGCGGCCAATCCCGAGAACCGCTCCCCTGAACTAACCGGTTAAATATATGCGCCCATTGAAACAGGCAGTTTATTCCAGCCGTACGGCTGACAAGTTTGTCGTACGTCTGCCAGACGGAATGCGTGAACGCATTGCCGAGGTGGCTCGCAATCATCACCGCAGCATGAACTCTGAAATCATCGCGCGCCTTGAGCAAAGCCTTATTCAGGAAGGCGCGCTGGGTGAAGAGCTCAGCATGCGTCTGGACAGCCCGGAGCTGTCACTGCACGAGCGCGAGCTGCTGCAACGATTCCGACAACTTTCCCATCGCCAGCAAAACGCCCTCGTTTCGCTGATTGCCCATGATGTAGAAATGGCCGCAGACGCGTCCTGATCGCACCCAATATCTTGAAGCCAGCCTTGTGCTGGCTTTTTTTTGCCTGGCGTTTGGCCTTGAGCTGAATTTTCGAGCCCCATGAAAAAGCCCGCCAGATAGGCGGGCTTTTCGATGAGCGATTCAGAGTAGGAAAATCGTCGCCAATCCCAGGAAAATAAAGAACCCGCCGCTGTCGGTCACGGCGGTAATCATTACGCTGGCGCCCATGGCCGGGTCACGTCCCATTCGGGCCAGGGTCATGGGAATCAATACCCCCATCAAAGCCGCCAACAGCAAGTTGAGTGTCATCGCGGCAGTCATGACCACCCCCAACGACCAGCTGCCATAGAGCAGATAAGCGACCACACCGATCACGCCCCCCCAAATCACGCCGTTGATCAAGGACACGGCCAGCTCCTTGCGCATCAATCGCGAGGTGTTGCCGGTACTGACCTGGTCCAGCGCCATGGCACGGACGATCATGGTGATGGTCTGGTTGCCGGAGTTGCCACCGATGCCGGCAACGATCGGCATCAGCGCAGCGAGCGCCACCAGCTTCTCGATGGAACCCTCGAACAACCCGATCACCCGAGAGGCGACAAAAGCCGTAATCAGATTGATCGCCAGCCAGGCCCAACGGTTGCGCAGCGATTTCCAGACCGAAGCGAAGATGTCTTCTTCTTCGCGCAGACCGGCCATGTTAAGGACTTCGCTTTCGCTTTCCTCACGAATCAAGTCGACCATTTCATCGATGGTCAGACGGCCGATCAGCTTGCCGTTCTTGTCGACCACCGGTGCAGAAATCAAGTCATAACGCTCGAACGCCTGGGCCGCGTCATACGCGTCCTCGTCCGGGTGGAAACTCACCGGATCACTGGCCATGACCTCGGCCACTTGCTTTTCCGGGTCATTGACGAGCAATCGCTTGATTGGCAGCACGCCCTTGAGCACGCCGTCGTAATCGACCACAAACAGCTTGTCGGTATGCCCCGGCAGCTCCTTGAGGCGACGCAGGTAACGCAAGACCACTTCAAGGCTGACATCCTCACGGATCGTCACCATCTCGAAGTCCATCAGCGCACCGACCTGCTCCTCGTCATAAGACAGCGCCGAGCGCACACGCTCACGTTGCTGGCCGTCGAGGGTTTCCATCAGTTCGTGGACAACGTCCCGAGGCAGTTCGGGCGCAAGGTCGGCGAGCTCGTCGGCGTCCATTTCCTTGGCCGCCGCCAGCAACTCGTGGTCATCCATGTCGGCGATCAGGGTTTCACGAACCGAGTCGGACACTTCGAGCAGGATGTCACCGTCACGATCAGCCTTGACCAACTGCCAGACCGTCAGACGCTCTTCCAGGGGCAAGGCTTCAAGAATGTAGGCGACGTCGGCGGAGTGCAGATCATCGAGCTTGCGTTGCAGCTCGACGAGATTCTGCCGGTGGACCAGGTTCTCGACCCGGTCGTGATGCGGGCCTTCCTGGCGATGCGTCAGGTCTTCTACGACTCGCTGGCGCTGCAGCAGCTCAACGACTTGAGCGAGGCGGTCCTGAAGGCTTTCCTGCGTTTTTTTTACTTCTACTTGGGTCATAGGCGAACTCCACTCCCAGCAGTGGAGCACGCCGGAAGGATCAATCAGTTAATTCATGATTGGCAAAACTTGATATTGAGTAACTACTGGGTAAGTCCATGGAGATATTCCAAAGCCCCGGCGGGGCTGACGGGCGCAATCATACACCGCTTGACGCTTTAAAACGTTAAAAAATCATGGCAAGAACAAGCGCTTGCGAGACAAACCTGAACGCAGGCTGAACCTATGTTTTTACGACGACTTATCCTGAAAAGAAAACACACGCCCTGGTAAAAATGCAGCAGCTACCCTTCCCTGATTCATCGTCAAGGAGGACGCTCGGATGCCTGCCAGCCGCTATCTGTTGTTGCTCGCCACCCTGCCCTGCCTGCCTTTGTGGGCCGCTGGGCAAACCGTGCATCGCTGCGAAAGTCTCGCGGGGCACGTTACATTCACAACGTTGAGCTGTAGTCCGGGAGAAAGCCTGTCGCTGCAGCAGATCCATTCGTTTAGCCCTGGCATGACCGAGCCGATACTGCCCGAAGCAGAATCCCGACAAACATCCGGCAACAAAACCACACGCAAGGAACTGACAGTTGTCGGCCAGTTCGAAGACCGCTGCGCCAATCTGATCGACGCCAGGCAACGCCGCGAAGCGATCATGAACCAGCGCATCATCGCCGGCATGAGCCAGCAGGATGTAGAGAGCGCCCTGGGCAAACCCGACTCAATCAAAATAAGGAATTCGAGCACACGGTATACCTACAAAGCGAAGAAAGGTCGCAGCGCAGAGATCGTGTTTGATGAAAGAGGATGCGTAAAAGGCAAATCGTAGACAGCAAAAAGCCCGCGTTTAACGCGGGCTTTTTGGTGTTTGGTGCACTCGACAGGATTCGAACCTGTGACCGCTCGGTTCGTAGCCGAGTACTCTATCCAGCTGAGCTACGAGTGCAAGTTGTGGTTTTATACCAGATCACAACTGGTTGAAGCCAAGTTATTTGCATTGCTGCAAACAACTCTTAAATGGTGCACTCGACAGGATTCGAACCTGTGACCGCTCGGTTCGTAGCCGAGTACTCTATCCAGCTGAGCTACGAGTGCATTTGTTGCCGCGCATTATAGGTCGTCGAATCTTTTTGTAAAGCGCTTTTTTCCAGTAATTTCAACAACTTACCGAAGAAGCCAGATTGCGTCGCACTAAATAAATAATGGCGGAGAACGGGGGATTCGAACCCCCGACACCCTTTTGAGGTGTACTCCCTTAGCAGGGGAGCGCCTTCGGCCACTCGGCCAGCTCTCCGCAACACGGGGCGTATATTAACCACCTTCATCCCCGTTTGCAAACATAAAAATCGATAAAAATTAATGGCTTGGTTCGTCGTCCTTCTCTTTCTTGATACGCAGGTAAATTTCCTCCCGGTGCACAGCGACCTCTTTCGGGGCGTTGACGCCAATACGCACTTGGTTTCCTTTGACGCCGAGCACGGTCACGGTGATCTCGCCATCACCAATAATCAGGCTTTCCGCACACCGACGAGTCAGAATCAGCATACCTTTCTCCTCACACAATTCAGTAAAGGGACAACAGTCTGCAAAAAAAAGGCATTGGACCGACAACCGAAACGGTCGCAGCCTATAGGCCTAGTATTGACCAGCGCGCGCAAAAGAACAGTTTTGGAACGCGCCATTCAGAAAAACAAAGGGCGCGGTCAAGCCGCGCCCTCAAGGCAACGCCTTACTCGCCCTGTCGGGCGGCAGCGTCGAGTTCGAAAGCCGTGTGCAGGGCGCGCACGGCCAGTTCCAGGTACTTCTCTTCGATCACCACGGAAACCTTGATTTCCGAGGTAGAGATCATCTGGATGTTGATGCTTTCCTTGGCCAGGGATTCGAACATGCGGCTGGCCACGCCTGCGTGGGAGCGCATGCCGACACCGACGATCGAAACCTTGGCGATCTTGGTGTCCCCGACCACTTCCCGGGCACCGATCTCGCTGGCGGTCTTCTTCAATACGGCTTCAGCAGCCTGGTAGTCGTTGCGGTGCACGGTGAAGGTGAAGTCGGTGGTGTTATCGTGCGCGACGTTCTGCACGATCATGTCGACTTCGATGTTCGCGGCACTGATCGGGCCGAGAATCTTGAACGCCACGCCGGGGGTGTCTGGCACGCCACGGATGGTCAGCTTGGCTTCATCGCGGTTGAAAGCGATGCCGGAAATGATCGGCTGTTCCATGGATTCCTCTTCATCAATAGTAATGAGGGTGCCCGGACCCTCTTTGAAGCTGTGCAGAACGCGCAGCGGAACGTTGTACTTGCCGGCGAATTCGACCGCCCGGATCTGCAACACCTTGGAACCGAGACTGGCCATTTCCAGCATTTCTTCAAAGGTGATCTTGTCCAGGCGCTGAGCCACAGGCACTACCCGTGGGTCAGTGGTGTAGACACCATCCACATCGGTGTAGATCTGGCACTCGTCAGCCTTGAGGGCCGCCGCCAGTGCCACGCCGGTAGTGTCGGAACCGCCACGGCCGAGGGTGGTAATGTTGCCGTGCTCGTCCACGCCCTGGAAACCGGCGACAACCACAACGCGGCCAGCCTTCAGGTCGCCGCGAATTTTCTGATCGTCGATTTGCAGAATACGCGCTTTGTTGTGCGCGCTGTCTGTCAGGATACGAACCTGATTGCCGGTATAGGACACTGCCGGCACGCCACGCTTGATCAGCGCCATGGCCAGCAAGGCGATGGTCACCTGCTCGCCAGTGGAAACGATCACGTCCAGTTCGCGGGGAACCGGTTGCTGATCGCCGCTGATTTGCTTGGCCAGATCGATCAGACGGTTGGTCTCGCCGCTCATTGCCGACAGCACAACCACCAGGTCATCGCCCGCATCACGGAATTTCTTAACCTTGTCGGCGACCTGTTCGATTCTCTCGACAGTGCCGACCGAGGTGCCTCCAAATTTCTGTACGATCAAAGCCATTTCAAAGCCGCCTCTGCCCGTGAAGGGCGCCCAATAATCACTCAACAACGGCCGGGCACGCTACTAGACCGCGAGCCCGGAGCGCTGCCTTAAATACCCTGCTCTACAAATGCAACGGTCTGGGCCAGTGCCGCATCCAGTGCGCCGACGTCGGTACCGCCGCCTTGCGCCATGTCCGGACGACCACCGCCCTTGCCGCCCACTGCCGCAGCGGCCTGCTTCATCAAATCACCGGCTTTGAGTTGGCCAGTCAGGTCTTTGGTCACGCCTGCGACGAGAACGACCTTTTCCTCATGGACACTGCCGAGCAGGATCACTGCGCGACCGAGTTTGTTCTTCAACTGATCGACCAGCCCCAGCAGGGCCTTGCCATCCTGGCCGTCGAGACGCACGGCCAGTACTTTCACGCCCTTGACATCCACGGCCTGGGCCGACAGATCGTCGCCTGCGGCGCTGGCAGCCTTGGCTTGCAACTGCTCGAGTTGCTTTTCCAGCAGGCGGTTGCGCTCTAGCACAGCCGACAGCTTGTCGATCAGGTTCTCACGGCTGCCCTTGATCAGGCTCGCCGCTTCCTTGAGTTGTTCTTCAGCCGCGTTGAGGTACGCCAGGGCCGCAGCGCCGGTGACCGCCTCGATGCGGCGCACGCCGGACGCCACGCCGCCTTCGCTGATGATTTTCATCAGGCCGATGTCGCCTGTCCGATTGGCGTGGATGCCACCGCACAGCTCAACAGAGAAGTCGCCCATGCTCAGTACACGTACGCTGTCGCCGTACTTCTCGCCGAACAACGCCATCGCACCTTTGCGCTTGGCGGTCTCGATGTCGGTTTCTTCGGTTTCTACCGGAGAGTTCTTGCGAATCTCGGCGTTGACGATGTCTTCCAGCGCCTTGAGTTGCTCAGGCTTGATGGCCTCGAAATGGCTGAAGTCAAAGCGCAGGCGCTGACTGTCGACCAACGAGCCCTTCTGCTGGACGTGATCACCCAGCACCTGGCGCAATGCTGCGTGCAGCAAGTGCGTGGCGGAGTGGTTCAGCGACGTGGCGTGACGAACGTCGGCATCGACATGAGCGGCCACCGGGGCTGCGATCATCAGGCTGCCCGAAGCCAGCACACCGTGATGCAGGAACGCGCCGCCGGTCTTGGTGGTGTCACGCACGTCGAAACGCGAGTTGCCGGCCTGCAGATAGCCGCTGTCGCCGATCTGGCCGCCGGATTCGGCGTAGAACGGCGTCTTGTCCAGCACGATCACGCCTTCCTGGCCTTCGCTCAGGATGTCGACCGACTGACCGTCCTTATAGATAGCCACGATCTTGGCCGAACCGGTGGTGCCGGCATAGCCGGTGAACTCGGTGGCCACGTCAACCTTGACCAGGCTGTTGTAGTCCATGCCGAAGGAGCTGGCGGAACGCGCACGCACCCGCTGGGCTTCCATCTCACGCTCGAAACCTTCCTCATCGAGGGTCAGGTTGCGTTCGCGGGCGATGTCGCCGGTCAGGTCCATCGGGAAACCGTAGGTGTCGTACAACTTGAACACCACGTCGCCCGGAACCACGTTGCCCTTGAGTTCGGCCAGGTCCTGCTCGAGGATCTTCAGGCCTTGCTCCAGGGTCTTGGCGAATTGCTCTTCTTCAGCCTTGAGCACACGCTCGATGTGCGCCTGCTGGGACTTGAGCTCCGGGAAGGCTTCGCCCATCTCGGCCACCAGCGCCGCGACGATCTGATAGAAGAAGCTGCCCTTGGCGCCCAGTTTGTTGCCGTGACGGCAGGCGCGGCGGATGATCCGACGCAGCACATAGCCGCGACCCTCGTTGGACGGCAACACACCGTCGGCAATCAGGAAACCGCAGGAGCGGATGTGGTCGGCCACGACTTTCAGCGAAGCCTGGTTGTCGTTGGTGCAACCGATGGCCTTGGCCGAAGCGCTCAGCAGGCTCTGGAACAGGTCGATTTCGTAGTTGGAATGGACGTGCTGCAACACCGCACTGATCCGCTCCAGGCCCATGCCGGTATCGACCGACGGCGCTGGCAACGGATGCAACACGCCATCGGCGGTGCGGTTGAACTGCATGAACACGTTGTTCCAGATCTCGATGTAGCGGTCGCCGTCTTCTTCCGGCGAGCCGGGTGGGCCGCCCCAGATGTCAGCGCCGTGATCGTAGAAAATCTCGGTGCACGGGCCGCACGGGCCGGTGTCGCCCATGGTCCAGAAGTTATCGGAAGCGTAAGGCGCGCCTTTGTTGTCGCCAATGCGCACCATGCGCTCTGCCGGGACACCGACCTCTTTGGTCCAGATGTCATAGGCTTCGTCATCGGTGGCGTAGACCGTTACCCAAAGCTTCTCCTTGGGCAGGTTCAGCCACTTGTCGGAGGTCAGGAAGGTCCAGGCGAAGGTAATGGCGTCGCGCTTGAAATAATCACCAAAGCTGAAGTTACCCAGCATTTCGAAGAAGGTGTGGTGACGAGCGGTATAGCCGACGTTTTCCAGGTCGTTGTGCTTGCCGCCGGCGCGCACGCATTTCTGGCTGCTTACCGCACGGGTGTAGGCACGTTTTTCCTGGCCCAGGAAGCAATCCTTGAACTGGTTCATCCCCGCGTTGGTGAACAGCAGGGTCGGGTCGTTGCCCGGAATCAAAGAGCTGGAGGCTACTCGGGTGTGGCCTTGCTCTTCGAAGAAGCGAAGGAAGGCTTCACGGATTTCTGCGCTTTTCATTAGGTTCTTCCACGGAGGCTGCGGCCAAAGGCCTGTGCAAAACGTCAACAGACGAAGCAACGGCAAAGGGCCGCATTATATCGGCCCTTCGCGCGGGGTACAGCGTGTTTATGCGATAGAAACGCTCAATTGGCGCGCTTGACGGGTCAGTGGCGGGAAAAATCGACGAAAGTGGCGATCACTTGGTCGATTTGCGCCCTGTCCACGTCCATGTGCGTCACCATGCGCAGGCGTGGTGCAGCACTGAGCTTGACGTCACGCTCAGCGGCAAAGGTCTTGATCGCCTCGGCCCGCTCGCCCATTTGCACGTAGACCATGTTGGTCTGCACCGGCTCGACCTCGTAACCCGCTGCCCGCAAGCCCTCGGCCAGGCGCTGGGCATTGGCGTGGTCCTCGGCCAAGCGCTGGACCTGGTGCTCCAGGGCATACAGCCCCGCCGCCGCGAGGATCCCAGCCTGGCGCATACCGCCGCCGACCATCTTGCGCAGCCGACGCGCCTTGCCGATCAACTCGACGCTACCGCACAGGACCGAGCCAATGGGCGCGCCAAGGCCTTTGGACAGGCACACCGATACTGAATCGAAATATTGCGTGATCTCCCGAGCATCGACATTCAACTTGACCGCAGCGTTGTACAGCCGCGCGCCGTCCAGGTGCAGGGCCAGGCCATGCTCCCGGGTGAACTGCCGGGCCCGAGCCAGGTAATCCAGCGGCAGGACCTTGCCCTGCATAGTGTTTTCCAGGGCCAGCAAGCGGGTGCGGGCAAAATGGAAATCATCGGGTTTGATCGCCGCGGCGACTTGCGCCAGGTCCAGGGAGCCGTCCGCTTGCACCTCAAGAGGCTGAGGCTGGATCGAACCAAGCACAGCCGCACCGCCGCCTTCGTACTTATAGGTGTGGGCCTGCTGGCCGACGATGTATTCATCGCCGCGCTCGCAATGGGCCATCAACCCCAGCAGGTTGCTCATGGTGCCCGTCGGCACGAACAGCGCCGCCGCGAACCCCAGGCGCTCGGCCAGTTCGGCTTCGAGTCGATTGACGGTAGGGTCTTCGCCATACACATCGTCGCCGGTCGGCGCACTGGCCATGGCATCGAGCATGCCGGCGGAGGGCTGGGTGACCGTGTCGCTGCGAAGATCGATAACACTCATGATTCTGGCCTCGGGTTCAGGTGGCGGGAAATCCCTTTCGAAGGGCAATTACTGCGGGCATGGCGTGAAATAATCAAGACCGGTGGAGGGAAAAGACACACGAGCCAACAGATTATTCGAAACACCTGTGGGAGCGAGCCTGCTCGCGATAGCGGAACTCCAGGCAGCATCGACGGCGACTGACACTCCGCTCTCGCGAGCAGGCTCGCTCCCACAAGGGGTTATGTGTTAAAAATCCTCCGCCGCCACAAACCATGGCGGCAAAAACGTTCTCAGGGCGGGGTGTAATTCCCCACCGGCGGTAATTGCACGCAACGTGCATAGCCCGCGAGCGCTTGGCGATACATGGTTTTCACGGTGTAGCGGCAAGGTCAGCAGACCCGGTGTGATTCCGGGGCCGACGGTCATAGTCCGGATGAAGAGAGAACGGGATTGGCACCCAAGGGCCGTCTGCGGCTGTCTGCGCGCACGTACCCTCGAATCCCCTTCGATTCATGACGCCCTGTTTTTCACACAAACAGGAACCAGAACATGCAACCCACTGCAATCGACAGCAAAAGCAAAAGTCATCCGGGCGAGCGCGTCGCGTTCATCCAGGCCTGCTGGCACAAGGAAATCGTCGACCAGAGCCGTAAGGGCTTCGTCGCCGAAATGATCGTCCAGGGTTATCAGGAAAGCGACATCGACTTCTTCGAAGTCGGCGGCGCCTTCGAGATCCCGCTGCACGCCAAGCTGCTGGCCAAGTCAGGCCGTTACGCTGGCATCGTCGCCGCCGGCCTGGTGGTGGATGGCGGCATCTACCGTCACGAGTTCGTCGCCCAATCGGTGATCAGCGGCCTGATGCAGGTTCAACTGGAAACCGAAGTGCCGGTATTCTCGGTCGTGCTTACGCCGCATCACTTCCATGCCGGGGAAGAGCATCAGAAGTTCTTCTTCGAGCATTTCGTGCACAAGGGCCAGGAAGCAGCGAAGACCTGTGCCGATACGTTGCACAAGACCCGGGCGTTGCGGCGTAGTGAGCAGCGGGCGGTAGCAGTCTAAAAGTTGCAAAAAACCTGTGGGAGCGAGCTTGCTCGCGATAGTGGAGTGTCAGTCACTTTAAGGATTGACTGATACACCGCTATCGCGAGCAAGCTCGCTCCCACATTGGTTTTGTAGGGACTTCAGATCAGATTTTCGTCTGTCGCCGGCACGATCAGGATGCCGGCCCGCAAGCCATTCTTGACCTTGGGGTTGGGAAAGATGATCCGAGCCCCCTCCTCTTCGATCACCCAACGCGTCTGGGCGATGTCTTCGGCCAGCACATAGCCTTTGCCCAGTTCCGAGAAATTCTCGACGTCCGCCGGCAGGTTCAAGCGGAAGCTGTCGCTGTGCTTGATGATTTCCCGCGCCACGCTGAATAGCTGCAAGCCATCGAGCCCTTCATCCAGCTCAGGCTCGTTGCCTTCGATGATCCGTTGCAGGCGGGTTTCCAGCAGGCTGACGTTGACGCCGTCGTTCTGCCCGAACGGCCGGGCCTTGCCCAGTTCCAGGGTGAAGGATTCGGCACCGAGCTGATCGTAGGTGTAGGCGCTGAACACAATGGACGGCTTGTTCTGCAGCAACACCGCTTCCATGCCCGCAGCACGCAGGCGCGCCAGCTCACGGCGTGAGTGCTGGCGACCTTCCTTCCACGGGTACAAGGCGAACTGCTCGATCTTCGAACCGCGAATAGCGGTGTGCAGGTCGTAATGCAAACGGCTGCGTTCTGGCCGACTGAAGAAACTCGCGGCCAGTCGCTCCAGTTCGCAAGCCCGCAACGCCTCGGCGCCGCCGCTCAGTTCATGGCGGCCGTTGAACAGCCGATTGACGTCCTGTTCGACAAAACGCTCACCGCGTCGGATGGCCTCGGGGTTGCCGAACAAAAACAGAATGCGTGCCCGCGGTTTCAAATGGCCTCGGGCAATGTCATGCAGTAGACGGTCGAGCAATTCGATGGGCGCGGTTTCGTTGCCGTGGATACCGGCCGACAGCAGCAGGTCCAAGCCGTTATCCCGGGCTTCGGGCGGCTTGACCTCCAGCGCGCCCTCGCTCAACCAGCGCATCCGTACGCCTTCGACAGTCAGTTGAGTCTTCTCCGCCGGTTCACGGCCGGCGAGGGTCAGTTCAAGCAGTTTGCCGAGGGCGAGCATAGCGCGGTTTCCTTAATGGTCGTGGCCGCAATCCGGGCCATGGACATGGTCATCGTCGCCGACGTCCGCCGGTTCCATTTCCAGTTGCAGGCTGACCAGGTTGGTCGCCAATGGACGCAACAACAGGTTGGCGTATTCCTCATCCCCTTCCTCGACATCGACGCCGATCAGCAACTGGCCGCGGCCGTCCTGCTGGATCCACAATTCCTTGCCTTGCCACATCACCGCAACGCGAGTGCAGGAGGTTTCCAGTTGGGTGCCGTCGGTGTCTTCAAGGATCAGCTGCAGAGTATCGCTCATGTTTTAACGTTCTCGTCTGGGGATAAGGCAACGCGCCCTGCTTTGACTGTAGTCAGGTCGCGCGCGCTTTCAATTGATCTGGAAAGGATAAACCGCGCCAAGTTTAAGGATTTGTGTCAGTTCATCCAGAGCCGCACGGCATTCGAGCAGTAACTGCGGGTCTGCCAGATCGTTTTCGGTCATGCGGTCGCGGTAGTGTCGCTCAACCCATTGGGTCAGCGAATCGTACAACGGCGCGGTCATGATAACCCCTGGGTTGACGGCCGCCAGCTCGGTTTCATTGAGGGCCACGCGTAACCTCAGGCAGGCTGGGCCGCCACCGTTCTGCATGCTTTGCTTGAGATCGAAGACCTTGACCTCGCGAATCACCCCGCCAGCGCCCGTCAGGCCTTGCAGGTATTGCCAGACGCGTTCGTTGCTGCGGCACTCTTCCGGCACGATCAACAGCATCGAGCCGTCGGGACGCGACAGCAGCTGGCTATTGAACAGGTAGGAGCGCACGGCGTCATCGACAGTCACCGCTGAACGTGGCACACACACCGACTGGAATTTCCCACCGACCTTGGCGAGTTTGCGGCTCAACTCGGCCAGCATCTTGTCGGTCTCGAGGAACGCATCCTCGTGGTAGAACAACACTTCGCCGTTGCCCACCGCGATCACGTCGTTGTGGAACACGCCCTGATCGATCACCGACGGGTTTTGCTGGGCATACACCACGCCCTCCTCCCTCAGCCCATGCAGACGCGCGACAGCCTGGGAGGCTTCCAGGGTCTGGCGCGCCGGGTATTTCTGCGGTGCGGGGTAACGGGTGTCAAAGGCACTGCGGCCGAATACGAAAAACTCCACGCCGGCCTCGCCGTAGGCGCGACAGAAACGGGTATGGTTAGCCGCGCCTTCGTCGCCGAACTGCGCCACTGCCGGCAAGGCGGCGTGATGGGCGAAGTGCTGCTGGTCAGCAAACATCGCTCCCAGCACGCGGCTGGTGGTCGGGTGTTCGATGCTGCGGTGGTATTTGCAGTTCAGGTTGGCGGCAGTGAAATGCACGCGACCGTCAGCGGTGTCGGCGCTCGGGCTGACGGTCGCGGCGTTGGCCACCCACATGCTGGAGGCCGAGCAACTGGCGACCAGCAGCGGCATCGCTTCTTTCGCGGCCTGCTGAATCACCTGCGCATCGCTGCCGGCAAAGCCCAACCGACGCAGGGCTGCTACGTCCGGGCGCTCCTGTGGCGCCAGCACCCCTTGCTGGAAACCCATGTCCATCAGCGCTTTCATTTTTGCCAGGCCCTGCAACGCCGCTTCCTTGGGGTTGGAGGACTGCTGGCTGTTGCTCTGGGACGCGACGTTGCCGTACGAGAGCCCGCCGTAGTTATGGGTCGGCCCCACTAGACCGTCAAAGTTGACTTCATAGGATTTCATCAGCGAGGCTCCACGAGAATCTGTTTTTTATAGGCATCAATAACAACTGCGGTGCGGCCATCGCGAGCAAGCTCGCTCCCACAAAGGATTGCGCAAAACCCCGTGGGAGCGAGCTTGCTCGCGATTGGGGCTCACACCATTCTCACGCCAGGGGTCAGGGCAGCCGGCATGACAAGGCTCGGGGTTTCCAGGGAAGCCACCGGGTAGGCGCAATAATCCGCCGCGTAATAAGCGCTGGCGCGATGGTTGCCCGAAGCGCCGACACCGCCGAACGGTGCGCTGCTGGCAGCCCCCGTCAGCTGTTTGTTCCAGTTGACGATACCGGCACGGCTCTCGAGCCAAAACTGCTGGTAACGCGCCTGGGAGTCCGACAGCAACCCGGCGGCCAGGCCATATTGAGTATTGTTGGCCTCGGCGATCGCCGCTGGGAAATCCGTGTAGCGAATCACCTGCAGCAACGGCCCGAACAGCTCCTCGTCAGGACGTTCGGCCACCGCTGTCACGTCGAGGATACCCGGCGTCAGCAAGGCCGCCTGGGCCTGGGGTTGGGTCATTGCCAACAGCGGCACGGCACCCAGGCCGAGCAAATGGTCTTGCGCATCCATCAAGGCTTTCGCGGCGCCCAGGGAAATCACCGAGCCCATGAACGGCGCCGGTTGCTGGTCGAAGGCCCCAACCTCGATGGTCGAGCTGACCGCCACCAGGCGCGCCAGCAAGGCATCGCCCCACGCGCCTTCCGGTACCAGCAGGCGGCGCGCACAGGTGCAACGCTGGCCGGCGGAAATGAAGGCGGACTGAATGATGGTGTAGACCGCCGCGTCGACATCGGCCACCTCATCCACCACCAACGGGTTGTTACCGCCCATTTCCAGCGCCAGGATCTTGTCCGGACGACCGGAAAACTGTTGATGCAACAGATTGCCGGTGCGACTGGAGCCGGTGAAAAACAGCCCGTCGATGCCCGGGTTGGCCGCCAGGGCGATACCGGTTTCCCGCGCCCCTTGCAGCAGGTTCAGCACGCCCGCCGGCAGACCGGCCTCGACCCAGCACTTGACCGTCAACTCGGCGACTTTCGGCGTCAGCTCGCTGGGTTTGAACAGCACGCAATTGCCGGCCAGCAGGGCCGGGACAATGTGCCCGTTGGGCAAGTGGCCGGGGAAGTTGTAGGGCCCAAACACTGCGACCACACCGTGAGGCTTGTGGCGCAGCACGGCGGTGGCGTCGCCCAGGGGACCGCTCTTTTCGCCGGTACGCTCGCGATAGCTCTGCACCGAGATAGCGACCTTGTTGACCATGCTGGTGACTTCGGTGGCCGCTTCCCACAACGGCTTGCCGGTTTCCTCACCGATGCAATGGGCCAGTTCGTCAGCGTGTTTTTTCAGGCTCGCGGCAAAGGCTTCCAGCACCTGGATGCGCTCGTCCAGAGAACGCCGGGCCCAATCCGGGAAGGCCTGGCGCGCCGCCTGCACCGCCGATTCCACCTGCGCGGCCGTGGCCCCCTTGCCAGACCACAGCACCTGCTGGGTCACCGGGTTCAACGACTCAAATACGTCGCCCTGGCCTTCCAGCCAACTTCCTGCGATGTACAGCGAATTCATTATTTCGACTCCCGAGCAGCAGACAACGCGACGGCACGCACCTGATCGCCAGCGTTGAGTTGAAGACGTTTGGCGGTCAGCGGGTCGACCACCAGGGTGCCCGCAGCGAGGCGCGCCGGTGCGGCGGTAATGCGGCAGTCTTCGCGCTTGCGGTTATGAATCAGGAACGGCGTGGCATCGTCGCCCGGCGTGCCGATGGCCAGGACCAGCGCCTGGCTGTCGCGAACCGCGCGGATCTTGCCGGTTTCACATTCCACCGCCGGGCCGGCGTCGAAGATGTCGACGTAACCCTGGTAGCTGAAACCTTCGCTCTTGAGCATCGACAGCGCGGGCTCGGTGTCTGGGTGAACCTGGCCGATCACGGCCCGGGCATCTTCAGACAGAAAGCACGTGTACAGCGGAAACTTGGGCATCAGCTCGGCGATGAACGCCTTGTTGCCCACGCCGGTCAGGTAATCGGCCTGACTGAATTCCATCTTGAAGAAGTGTCGGCCCAGGCTTTCCCAGAACGGCGAACGACCGTTGTCGTCAGACATGCCGCGCATCTCGGCGATGATCTTGTTGCCGAACAATTGTGGGAATTCGGCAATGAACAACAGCCGCGCCTTGGCCAGCATCCGGCCATTGAGGCCGGTACGGAAGTCGGCGTGCAGGAACAGCGAGCACAGCTCGGAATTGCCAGTCAGGTCGTTGGCCAAAAACAGCGTCGGAATTTCCCGGTAGATATTCAGTTCCTGGGAGGCGCTGACCGTCAGGCCGACCCGGAAGTTGTACCAGGGCTCACGCAGCCCCACGGCGCCCGCAATGGCGGAAATACCGACCACCCGACCGTCGTCGTCTTCGAGCACGAACAGGTAGTCCGCGTCACCGCGCCCGGCTTCGCCGCGAAAGGTCTTCTCGGCCCAGCCGACCCGATGGGCCAGGCGCTCTTCGTTAGCCGGCAAGGTGGTCAGGCCGGTGCCGGTGCTGCGGGCCAGGGCAATTAGAGCGGGTAAGTCACTGCTGCGTACGGGACGAACGATCATGCTATCTCCTCAAACGGGTCGCTTGCGCCACCCGCGAAACTGGCGTTAAACCGCTACCAGGCGCACGCTGGCACCTTCGCCAACACCCAGGGCTTCGGCTGCTTCCATGTCCAGGGTCACCGGCTTGCCCGGCGCGTAGTCGAGCTCGAGCAGCACGGCGCGGTAATCCTGCAACTGAGCATTGGCCACCAGGTATTGCCGGCCAACGCCCTTGACCGGTTCGCCGATCTTGACCGGCACCACGCGGCTCTGGGCAATCGAGCGGATCCCCGAGACACGGGCATGCAAGGTCGGGCCACCGTCAAAGATGTCGATGTAATGATCGGTCTCGAAACCCTCGCGCATCAGGATGTCGAAGGTGATCTGCGCCCGCGGATGAACCTGGCCCATGGCTTCCTGGGCGGCGTCCGGCAACAACGGCACATAGATCGGGTAATGGGGCATCAGCTCGGCGAGGAAGGTGCGGCTTTTCAGCCCGCACAGGCGCTCGGCGGCGGCGTAATTGAGGTCGAAGAAATTGCGACCGATGGCATCCCAGAACGGCGAGTCGCCATTCTCATCGCTGTAGCCGACGATCTCGGTCACCACCGAATCGGCAAACCGCTCCGGATGGCTGGCGACGAACAACAAGCGCCCGCGGGAATTGAGTTCCGACCATGGCGAGCCGACCAACTCGGGCACCACATAGAAACTGGTCAACAGGCTGTTGCCGGTCAGGTCGTGACATTGGGAGAGCACGTGGATCTTGTTGTGGATCTTCAGCTCACGGGAGGCGTGGACGAAGGTCTCGTTACGAAAGCTGTAGAACGGTTCGGAATAGCCGGCCGAAGCGACGATGGCCGAACAGCCTGCCAGCTTGCCGGTCGCAGTGTCCTCGAGGACAAAGAAATAGCTTTCTTCACCATTGAAGCTGACTTCGGCAGCAAACGAAGCTTCGCTTGCGGCGATCTTGTCGCTCAGGCGTTCCACGTCATCCGGCAAGGAAGTGACACCGATCGGACTGTCCGCAGCCAGACGCTGTACCTCGCCCAGATCAGCCATTTGCGCGGGGCGCATCACCAGCATGGTGTCACTCCTTAACTTGAAATAAACGGTTCGACCGTCGGGTCGATACACAGGAAAAAACTAAACGAACACACAGGCTCGCATTGCATCTGCGGCGGTATTCGATTTTTCAGTCACTGCAAGGCCCCTGTGGGAGCGAGCTTGCTCGCGATAGCAGCGGTACATTCAACCTCAGTGCAAGCTGAACCGGCGCCATCGCGAGCAAGCGCGCTCCCACAGGAATCCGGTTCAGCCTTTAGAGCCTCAGGCTTGCGTCAGCTTCGCCGCAGCCCGCTCGAAGCGGTCCAGGCCGGCATCGATATCGGCGTCTTCCACCACCAGGCTCGGGGCGAAACGAATCACGTCCGGGCCGGCTTGCAGAATCATCAGGCCTTCCTGTTCGGCGGCGTTGAAAATGTCCTTGGCCTTGCCTTTCCAGGCATCGTTCAGCACGCAACCGATCAACAGGCCCAGACCACGCACCTGGGTGAACAGGCCGTACTTCTCGCCGATCTGCTCCAGGCGAACCTTGAACTTGTGATGCTTGGCTTTGACACCAGCAAGCACCTCAGGGGTATTGACCACATCGATCACCGCTTCGGCCACCGCGCAGGCCAGCGGGTTGCCGCCATACGTCGTGCCGTGAGTGCCGACGACCAGATGCTTGGCCAGCGCTTCGGTGGTGAGCATCGCCGCGATCGGGAAACCACCGCCCAGGCTCTTGGCACTGGTGAGGATGTCCGGGACCACGCCGTAATGCATGTAGGCGAACAGGTGGCCGCTTCGGCCCATGCCAGTCTGCACTTCGTCGAACACCAGCAGCGCGTCATGGGCATCGCACAGGTCGCGGGCACCTTGCAGGTAAGCCTGCTCGGCCGGCAGCACGCCGCCCTCACCCTGGATCGGCTCCAGCACCACGGCGCAGGTCTTGTCCGAGATAGCCGCTTTCAAAGCCGCCAGGTCGTTGTAAGGAACGTGGGTGATGCCGGTAATTTTAGGACCGAAACCGTCGGAGTACTTCGACTGCCCACCGACATTGACGGTGAACAGGGTGCGGCCGTGGAAGCTGTTGAGCGCAGCGATGATTTCGTATTTTTCGCTGCCGAAACGATCGAACGCGACACGACGGGCCAGCTTGAAGGCGGCCTCGTTGGCTTCAGCGCCGGAGTTGCAGAAAAACGCGCGCTCGGCAAAGGTTGCGTTGACCAGCTTATGGGCCAGGCGCAGGGCCGGTTCGTTGGTAAATACGTTGGACACATGCCACAGCTTGTTGGCCTGCTCGGTCAAGGCTGCGACCAGCACCGGGTGGGTGTGGCCCAGTACGTTGACTGCAATACCGCCGGCAAAGTCGATCAACTCGCGGCCGGACTGGTCCCATACGCGGGAACCGGCGCCACGCACCGGGATGAAGGCAGCAGGTGCATAGTTGGGAACCATAACCTGGTCGAAATCGGCGCGTTGTACCGCAGCTTGCTCAACGGACATCGGAGTCTCCTGAAAAGGAACACCCGCCTGAAACTGGCGGGCTTGGTGAGGATTGTAAGGACAGTTTTCAGCCCGGCCTTGCCGCCAAGCGACAACTTCTTATAGCGCCAACCCACGTTTTTCGCGGGTTTACGGCAATGCGACAAATAGCGTCGCAAAGGCGCAGTTTAAACGTTGCCAAGGGATTTGAGGGACCTGCATCCACATTTCCGCTGCCAGGCAAAAAACACCTGTGGGAGCGAGCTTGCTCGCGATAGAAGTGGGTCAGCTACAAAGTAGGTGGCTGATACACCCCTATCGCGAGCAAGCTCGCCCCCACAATTTTTTGTGCTGACCGCCCTATCCGCAGTCTTGCCGCCTAGCCGCGCTCGGACGGCACCGACGACAATTCGAATGGGCTGCTGCTGCGCCGCTGGTTCCGATCTTCCCGCGGCGTGGCGCCGAAGAAGTTGCGGTAGGCGCTGGAGAAGTGTGGCCCCGAGGAGAAACCGCAGGACAGACCGATCTGGATGATGGACTTACTGGTCTGCATCAGCATCTGCCGGGCCTTGTTCAGGCGCAGTTCCAGGTAGTACTGGCTCGGCACGCGGTTGAGGTATTGCTTGAAGATCCGCTCCAATTGCCGACGGGACACGCACACATGCTGGGCGATTTCATCGGTGGTCAGCGGCTCTTCGATGTTGGCTTCCATCAGCAACACGGCCTGGGTGAGCTTCGGATGGCTGGAGCCGAGACGATTCTGCAGCGGGATGCGCTGGCGCTCGCCACCCTCACGGATGCGCTCGACCACCAACTCTTCCGACACCGCACCGGCCAGTTCCGCGCCATGATCGCGCGCCAACACCGCCAGCAACAGGTCAAGCACCGACATGCCGCCGCAAGCGCTCAGGCGATCACGGTCCCAGTCGAACAGATGGCTGGTGGCGATGACCTTGGGGAAGCGTTCGGAGAAGTCGTCCTGCCAGCGCCAATGCACGGCGGCCCGGTAACCGTCGAGCAAACCCAGCTGGGCCAAGGGATAGACCCCGGCGGACAAACCACCGATCACACAACCGGCACGCACCAACTGCTTGAGGGCACTGCTCAGAGACGAGGCCAGCGCGGTCGGTGGCTCATCGGCCAGCAGGAACAGCTTCTGGAAACCCTCGAGCTTGCCGGCCCAAGGCTCACCCGGCAGTTGCCAGGCGCCGTCGACCGGCGGCTCGGCCTGCAAGAACGACAGTTCGTAGACCACGTCCGGATGCACCCACTGAGCGACACGCAAGGCCTCCTCGGCCAGCGCCAGCGTCAAGGCTTTAGTGCTGGGCCAAATCAGGAAACCAATTCGATGGGCAGTCATGGCGGGCAATCCGAAGCGAAAACAGTGTTAAAGCCAAAAGCGGCTGCAACCAAATTAGACCATCTGGCGCGCGGTGCGCAGCATGACCCAAATCAGGTGCGTAACGGGAGCGATTACTTGAGGCTGCCCGAAAGAAATTGTTGCAGACGCTCCGATTGCGGATTGACCAGCACTTCGCGCGGGTTGCCGCTTTCTTCGACGAGGCCTTTGTGCAGGAACACCAACTGGTTCGACACTTCCCGGGCAAAGCCCATTTCGTGGGTCACCACCACCATGGTCCGGCCTTCCAGGGCCAGGGCCTGCATCACTTTGAGCACGTCACCCACCAGCTCCGGGTCAAGGGCCGAGGTCGGTTCGTCGAACAGCATCACCTCTGGCTCCACCGCCAGCGCCCGGGCAATCGCCACGCGCTGCTGTTCGCCGCCGGACATATGGCCCGGATAAGCGTCCTTGCGATGCGCCACGCCAACCTTGTTCAAGTAATACTCGGCCTTTTCGCGAGCCTCGGCCTTGGCCACGCCCAACACATGCACCGGCGCTTCCATGATGTTTTCCAGCGCGGTCATGTGGGACCACAGGTTGAAATGCTGGAACACCATCGACAGCCGCGAACGCATGCGCTGCAGCTGCTTGGCGTCCGCAGCCTTCAAGGCGCCATCCTTGCCGGCCACCAGCTTCAGCTCTTCATTGTTGAGCAGAATCTTGCCGGCGTGGGGTTGCTCAAGCAGGTTGATGCAACGCAGGAAGGTACTTTTGCCGGAGCCACTGGAGCCGATGATGCTGATCACATCGCCGGCGGCGGCTTTCAGGGACACGCCCTTGAGCACTTCGTGACTGCCATAGCGTTTATGCAGGTCTTGGACTTCAAGCTTGTACATGCGGTCGGTTCTCACAAAACGTCAGTCGTTGAGCAGTCGATCGGATCGATGCGTTATCAGTGCTTGCGCGGGGCCAGGTAACCCAGCCAGCGGCGTTCGGCCAGTTTGAACAGGCGCACCAGGATGAAGGTCAGGCACAGGTAGAAAACGCCGGCCGTGATGTAAGCCTCGAACGGCAAGTAGTACTGCGCATTCACCGTGCGCGCGGCACCGGTGATGTCGATCAGGGTCACGATGGACGCCAGGCTGGTGGTCTGCAGCATCATGATCACTTCGTTGCTGTATTGTGGCAGCGCCCGGCGCAAGGCCGACGGCAGCAGGATCCGGCGATACAACTTATAGCGCGACATACCCATGGCCTTGGCCGCTTCGATCTCACCGTTAGGCGTGGCCCGCAGGCTGCCGGCGATGATTTCGGCGGTGTAGGCACTGGTGTTGATAGCGAACGCCAGGCATGCACAGAAGGTCGCACTGGACAGCCACGGCCAGAGGAAACTCTCGCGCACGAACTCGAACTGCGCCAACCCGTAATAGATCAAGAACAGCTGCACCAGCATCGGCGTGCCGCGAATCACGTAGGTGTAGAGCCACGCCGTCATGTTGACGAGCGGCTGCTTCGAGACGCGCATCAGCCCCAGGGGCAACGCCGCCAGCAGACCGAAGAACAGCGACAGTGCCAGCAGCTTCAAAGTGGTCAGCAGGCCACTGAAGTACAGCGGCAAGGCTTCATAGATGACGTTGTAGTCGAAGATCATAGATCAGCCGCCCTTACGCCTACCGAATAGCGCTTCTCAAGGTGACGCAATGCCAGCAACGAGACACTGGTGATCACCAGGTACATCGCCGCCACTGCCAGGAAGAAGGTGAAAGGCTCGCGCGTGGCATCCGCCGCCTGCTTGGCCTTGAACATCATGTCTTGCAGGCCCACCACCGAAATCAGCGCGGTGGCCTTGGTCAACACCAGCCAATTGTTGGTGAAGCCCGGGATGGCCAAGCGAATCATCTGCGGCACCAACACCCGGAAAAACACCTGGAAGCCATTCATGCCGTACGCCATGCCCGCCTCGGCCTGCCCCTTGGGGATCGCCATGAACGCGCCGCGAAAGGTTTCCGACAGATACGCACCGAAGATAAAGCCCAGGGTACCGATACCGGCCGCCAGCGGGTTCAGGTCGATGTAATCGTCATAACCGAGCATTGGAGCCACGCGATTGAGCAGGTCCTGGCCGCCGTAGAAAATCAGCAGGATCAGCACCAGGTCGGGAATGCCGCGAATGACCGTGGCATACAGGTCGCCCAGCCACGCCAGCCAACGCACCGGCGAGAGGCGCAAGGCAACACCGATCAGCCCCAGGACGATGGCCAGGGCCATGGACGACAAGGCGAGCTGAAGCGTCAACCATGCGCCATCGAGGATGACAGCCCCGTAGCCTTTCAACATGATTCAGGTCCTCGAAAGTGGGATGAAAAAATGGCGCAAACCGCAGAGACCCTGTTGCTTGCGCCATTTCGCACGAGTGGCGGGACGTTGTTACTGGCCGTAGATATCGAAGGCGAAGTACTTGTCCTGGATTTGCTTGTATTTGCCGTTCTGGCGAATAGCGGCGATCGCGCTGTTGATCTTGTCTTTCAGCGCATCACCCTTGCGAACCGCGATCCCTACGCCATCACCGAAGTATTTGACGTCGGTGAAGGCCGGGCCCACGAAGGCAAAACCCTTGCCGGCGTCGGTCTTGAGGAAGCCGTCATCCAGCAGGGTGGCGTCGGCCACGGTGCCGTCGAGACGGCCGGCGGACACGTCCAGGTAGATCTCGTTCTGCGAACCGTATGGCTTGATCTCGGCACCCAGCGGGGCCAGGACTTCACGGGCGAAACGCTCGTGGATCGAACCGCGCTGCACGCCGATGTTCTTGCCCTTGAGCTCGGTCAGGCCGTCGCTGACCTGGGCACCCGCCTTCATGACCAGGCGGGCCGGAGTGTTGTAATACTTGTTGGTGAAATCAACAGACTTCTTGCGATCTTCAGTGATCGACATGGACGACAGGATCGCGTCGATCTTGCGCACCTTGAGTGCCGGGATCAGGCCGTCGAACTCCTGCTCGACCCACACGCACTTGACCTTCATCTCTTCACACAGCGCATTGCCGATGTCGTAGTCGAAACCGACGATGCTGCCATCCGGAGCTTTCGAGGCAAACGGAGGGTAGGCCGCTTCGATACCGATCTTCAGAGGCTTTTCATCGGCGAAGGTCGGCAGGGACAGCACGGACAGTGCCAGGGCGCCAAGCAGCACAAGTTTCTTCATCTTGGAACTCCATCGGTATAGGGCGAAAACGGCAGAGTGAGCAACAGCCCAATATGCGAATGGGTGAAACGAACTTTGGTGCTGCGTCCTAGGAAGCTCACGCTTTATTCAACGCGAGCCACGACGAGCGAGTGATCGGCATTCTAACGACAGGCCCGAAGCCGATATTTCTTCAATGCGACAACAAATTACAGAAGCACCGAGAAAGCGGATCGAGCTCATTGACAGCTTCGCAAATTCATGCAAGAGCAAAAGAAGGGAAACCGATCTATGCTGCAAATAGCGGGCCCATTATTCGCAAACCCTTCTAATCCGGCAAGCACAGCGTGTCGGCTTATTTTATGAGGGGTGCGCAAAGGCCCTGAAACGGGGCTTTGCGTTTCCCGTTGCCCCGTTGTGGCGCCTTTGGTTACACATTTCGAAACATGGGTAACGTTCGGAAGCGTCCGACTTTGAAGATCGATATTTATTCGTAGATGATGTCAGCCATGCACAAAACCTGTGGCGAGGGGATACCCCCCCTCGCCACAAAGGTCTGCGCCGGATACAAAAAAGCCCCGCCTGGAAAATTCCCGGCGGGGCTTTCGGTGTTACTGGCTACCGTCAGGCGACGTTCATGGTCTTGTGCGTCTCGATCAGATGCGCCACCACACTCGGATCGGCCAGGGTGGAGATATCACCCAACCCGTCGTACTCCGCCGTGGCGATCTTGCGCAGGATGCGGCGCATGATCTTGCCGGAACGGGTTTTCGGCAAGCCCGGCGCCCACTGGATAACATCCGGTGAAGCAATCGGACCGATTTCCTTGCGCACCCAGTTCTTCAGTTCCAGGCGCAAGGCCTCGCTGGTTTCTTCGCCGGCATTGAGAGTGACATAGACATAAATGCCCTGCCCCTTGATGTCGTGCGGCACACCCACCACCGCCGCTTCGGCGACTTTCGGGTGGGCGACCATGGCGCTTTCGATCTCGGCGGTGCCCATGCGGTGACCGGACACGTTGAGCACGTCATCCACCCGACCGGTGATCCAGTAGTAGCCGTCCTCGTCACGACGCGCACCGTCACCGGTGAAATACATGCCGCTGAAGGTCTTGAAGTAAGTGTCGACGAAACGGTCGTGGTCGCCGTACAGGGTACGCGCCTGGCCTGGCCACGAATCGAGGATCACCAGGTTGCCTTCGGCCGGGCCTTCGATCAGGTTGCCAAGGTTATCCACCAGCGCCGGCACCACACCGAAGAATGGACGGGTGGCCGAGCCTGGTTTCAACGCCGTGGCGCCCGGCAGCGGGCTGATCAGCACGCCACCGGTTTCGGTCTGCCACCAGGTGTCGACGATCGGGCAACGTTCCTTGCCGACGTTCTTGTAGTACCAGTCCCAGGCTTCCGGATTGATCGGCTCGCCCACCGAACCCAACAGGCGCAGGCTGCTGCCATCGGCGCCTTCGACAGCGGCGGTGCCCGAGGCCATCATCGCGCGGATGGCAGTCGGCGCGGTGTAGAGGATGCTGACCTTATGCTTGTCGACGACCTTGGCCACCCGAGTGATATCCGGGTAGTTCGGCACGCCTTCAAACAGCAGCGTGGTCGCGCCGTTGGCCAGCGGGCCGTAGACGATGTAGCTGTGGCCGGTGACCCAACCCACGTCAGCGGTGCACCAGTAGACCTCGCCCGGCTTGTAGTCGAACACCCGCTCATGGGTCAGCGCCGCATACAGCAAATAGCCGGCCGTGGTGTGCTGCACGCCCTTGGGCTTGCCGGTGGAACCGGAGGTGTAGAGGATGAACAGCGCTTCTTCGGCGCCCATTTCCTTCGGCGCGCAAACGGTGCCGGCCACCTTCATCAGGTCTTCGTACCAGATGTCGCGGTGCTGGTTCCACTTGATGTTGCCAGCGGTGCGCTTGCACACGATGACTTTCTGGATGCTGCTGGTTTCCGGGTTGGTCAACGCGTCATCGACGTTGGCCTTGAGCGGAATCTTCTTGCCGGCGCGAACACCTTCGTCGGCAGTGATCACCACTTTGGATTTGCAGTCGATGATCCGACCAGCCAGCGCTTCAGGCGAGAAACCGCCGAACACCACCGAGTGGATCGCACCGATCCGGGCACAGGCCAGCATCGCGACCACGGCTTCGGGGATCATCGGCATGTAGATCGTCACCACGTCGCCGCGATGCACGTCCTGGCCACGCAAGGCGTTGGCGAACTTGCAGACTTCCTCATGCAGTTCACGATAGGTGATGTTGCGGCTCTCGGCAGGGTCGTCGCCTTCCCAGATGATCGCAACCTGATCACCGCGCTCGGCCAGATGGCGGTCGAGGCAGTTGTAGGAAACGTTCAAGGTGCCATCGGCAAACCACTTGATATCGACATGGTGATCGTCGAAGGACGTTTGCTTCACCGTGGTGAAAGGCTTGATCCAGTCCAGGCGCTTGGCCTGCTCGCGCCAGAAGCCGTCCGGGTTGACCACCGACTGCTGGTACATCGCCTTGTAGGTCGCCTCGTCAGTCAGCGTATTGGCCGCAACCTCGGGACGAACGGGATACACAGAAGCCGCACTCATCTTTCTTACCTCGGTGACAATAGTTGTTTTTGTATGGTCCCGTTGTAGCCCGGGGCGGGCCTATAGAACCATTCGACGATGGTAGTAACAAGTCCCTACAAAATGTCGGTACTAACGTGCAAGGCCCTGCCTGCGGGCATTCTCCTGCGGGAGCGAGCTCGCTCGCGATGGCGGCGGCAAATCCAACATAGATGCAACAGACAACCCCCGCCACCTGCAGCGATTATTACCAGATCAACCAACAGTGTTTATCAAAACCCGGTCTTTTTGCGATTAACGCCACCTCCTAGAATTCACCTCGCCAACCGGCAAACACGATTAACGCAACACAGCCCCCACGAAGGCCGTTAATCCAACCTCCAAAACCAAGCTCCACACGCAACCCCAAAAGGTTGCGTGACCCCACTCGACCTCAAGAAAGGTGAATTAGATGAAAGCTTTATGGGTTCTGGTCCTCGGCAGCCTCTGCGCCAGCGCGATGGCAGACGAGGCCCCGACCGATGTCGCACAGCAAAAACCGGCCATTGAGGAGTACACCTACTCCACCCACCTGGACATCGCCAAAGTCATCTCCATGAGCGAAATCCCCAATGTCTGCGAAGTGGTCCCGGCGAAGATGGAATACGACGACTCCAAGGGCCAGCGCCACATTCTGCGCTACAGCGTCATGGGCAACGGCTGCTCCAACGGCTGATTGACTACATAAAGGAATTTGGAGCAACCACCATGAAAACCAAACTGATCCTCGCCCTGACCTTGTCCGTACTGGGCACCAATACCTTCGCCGCCGACGGGTTCGATCGCACCGGCTCCGCCGCCGCGATCAGTCGGTACGACGTGGCGGATTCCGCCAGCATCGCCACTGACGACTACAACACCGCGGGACCAACCACCATCGCCTCCGATGGCAGCGATCACACCGGTTCCGCCCATACCGATTGATCATTACTGGCATTTTCCACGGCCCGATTTCGATCGGGCCTGGTTGTGTCTGGAGGCGCTCAAAACCCGCCGAAAACACAACATGTAGTGCAAAACCGCAAAAAACGCTGGTTTTTTGATCAAAAAAAACCGTCAGCCGACCCATGCAAAAAAAATCTTCGGCGGCCAAAGCCTTGTAAATACTCGCTCCCAAGCGGATATGCCCGTCGCTCCCCCTTCTGTGAGCCATTTCGCCGCAGCACGTAGGCAAAAAAGTCCTTATAATGCCGCCTCAAACGGGCCTGCAATATTCCCTTACAGGGGATCACGCCAGCCTGGAGCCCACGCGAGGGCCAATCATCGCCTCGCGTTCACAGCAGCTCCGGAATGACCCGTACATTTTTCTGTTTATTGCCTGCGTCAGCTGCTGCAACAAACGTTTTTTCAAGATCCACCGCGGCCAGTAGGCCTTCATCGGGCATCTGGCCCTCACGCAGGAGACGACACGTCATGCTGAGCTGGGACGAATTCGACAAAGAAGACGGCGAAGTCGCTGTCAAAGGCGCCAACGCGGGCCACGCTTCTGAAGCCAACATGGACCGCCTCGACAGCGCCGGCGGTGCCGCCGCCCTCGAAGCCCGGGCCGTGACGGCCAGCGACTCGGCCGCGATCATTCGCGCCAAGGCCGCCCTCGACAAACTCGACGTCGCCGAAGGCCTCGCTGAACTCGAAGGCGCCTCTGCCCGTGTCGCCGTCGATGAAAAGCGCATGATCAACTGCCGCGCCGACCTCAACCAGCTCGTGCCGTTCAAATACGACTGGGCCTGGCAGAAGTACCTGGACGGCTGCGCGAACCACTGGATGCCGCAAGAAGTCAACATGACCGCCGACATCGCCCTCTGGAAAAACCCGGAAGGCCTGACCGACGACGAACGCCGCATCGTGATGCGCAACCTGGGTTTCTTCTCCACCGCCGACTCCCTGGTTGCCAACAACCTGGTCCTGGCCGTGTACCGCCTGATCACCAACCCGGAGTGCCGCCAGTACATCCTGCGCCAGGCCTTCGAAGAGGCGATCCACACCCACGCCTACCAGTACTGCATCGAATCGCTGGCCATGGATGAAGGCGAGATCTTCAACATGTACCACGAGATCCCATCGGTCGCGAAAAAAGCCGCCTGGGGCCTGAAATACACCCGTTCGATCTCCGATCCGAAGTTCGAAACCGGCACCCCGGACACCGACAAAGAGTTGCTGCGCAACCTGATCGCCTACTACTGCGTTCTGGAAGGCATCTTCTTCTACTGCGGCTTCACCCAGATCCTGTCCATGGGCCGTCGCAACAAGATGACCGGCGTCGCCGAGCAGTTCCAATACATCCTGCGCGACGAATCCATGCACCTGAACTTCGGCATCGACGTGATCAACCAGATCAAAATCGAAAACCCGCACTTGTGGGATGCCGAGATGAAGGAAGAAGCGACCCAGATGATCCTGCAAGGGACCCAGCTGGAGATCGAATACGCCCGCGACACCATGCCTCGCGGCGTGCTGGGCATGAACGCGGCGATGATGGAGGACTACCTCAAGTTCATCGCTAACCGTCGCCTGTCGCAGATTGGTCTGAAGGAAGAGTACCCAGGGACGACTAACCCGTTCCCTTGGATGAGCGAGATCATGGACTTGAAGAAAGAGAAGAACTTCTTTGAGACGCGAGTGATTGAGTATCAAACGGGTGGGGCTTTGAGCTGGGATTGATTCGAAAGAAAAACCCTAGGCTGCACGCTTGACTGAAAACCCCGTGAAAACGGGGTTTTTTGTATCCTACAGAACCAAAGTCGCATTTAACCCAAAGCCAACTCTCAAACATAGACAAGATGTCATCTCAGACTGTTGCCCACTGACCCATGCATTGCTGCGGGTTTTGCGCTGTGGCAAAAACATTCAGTGCAACCCACTCCGCCTCCCGCTATTAATACCCTTCCCCACTCAAGGACCCGAGCCCACCATGAAATTCGACCTCGCCTACTGCCTCAGCCTCGACGATAAGCTGTCGATCTATGACGTGCGCGATTTGAATTTCGACGAGACGATGGCGTTCGACTCCGCGAAAGAACAGTTCCAATGCCCCAACGATGCCTGTCGAACGGCGTTTGACGCGATGAATGTGTTGGGGACGTTCAACGCCAAGAATGTAAATTACGTGCGCACGCCGCACTTCAAGAATATTCCCAGTACGCGGCATATCGAGGGTTGTCCTTATGCCAGCCTGAAAACTCCGGCGTCGGGCCTAGAGGCGGATGGAGGGGAAACGGATGACAGTCGGGAGGAACATTTCCCGTCAGAGTTGTTGCTGACTCGGCGTGAGTATGTGCGTAAGCCGTCCAGCCCGACGGTAGCGGCGGACGTTCTGCGCAACGAGCGAGTGCCCTCGGTCGCCAACCATGTCGAGCACCCGAACCGCGACTCGTCGCCGGACAAGACCAGCGTCTTCGCCCATCCAGTGGAGTGCTTCGTATCGAACTTCGACAACAAGGACCTGCTCAAGCGCATGCCGCTGAAGATTGGCGAGCACACGGCGCCCTATGCCTCGTTCTTCAAGAAGATCGATTACCTGCTGGACAACAAGGGGTTGATTTACTGGGGCAAGATCAAGGAGATCAAGGATTACACGCAAAGCTTTCGAATCGACTTCGAAGCCAAGGTCTGGTTCAAGCAACCGGACGAGGCGAAGAAAAAGCCATACTCGGTCAACGTTTACCTGAGCAAGAAGCTGATCGACAACTACCGCAAGCGCAAAGCGTTTCTGGAAGAGATCAAGCATGCCGTCGACAGTGAGCGGGATTTGTATTGCTTCTTTTATGGCGTGACGCCGGAGTTGAAACAGGTGCCGAGCAAGAAAAACCCCGAGCAGACGTTCGGGGTGTTCAGTGCCAATATCGAGAACCTGGATCACTTCATTATTCGAGAGGCACCGGGGTTGGCTGAGGGCTAGTCCAGGGGCAATTGCAGCTTGACCGCACCGGGGTGTTGTTTTACGACGGCGTACGGCAGCACCGACCAGCCGGGGTCATCACAGACGCGTTGCGCGCGGGCGAAGAACGGTCCCAGGTACAAACCTTTTTCGGTGAAGTACCAATTGGAATAGCCCCAGACGCCTTCATCGGTGTAGTCGCAGCTGTCCTCATCCGTTGGTTTCAGCATCTCGTCGGGGTACAGCGTGGTGAATTGCTTGATCAGCCATGGCGCGAATACTTCGCGTTGGTAAGTGTATCGCGCCCTGCTCTCTTCATCGGTCAACGAGGCATCACCCGCGTCGTCGTGGCCGGCGTGCAGCGGTGGCTTGTCTGTGCCAGCCCAGAGCACGTCTTCCAGCGACAGAGTGTGGCCGGTGTGCGCGTCGAGCGTGAGCGGCGAATTGCCAAAATCCGGGTGGACGCCGCCGCAGTAATAGCTGGTGGAAATGTTCAGGCTGATCACATCGGGCGATAGGTATTTGGGCGCGACGCCTTGGTCGAACTCGGCATTATCGGCACCCTGCAACAGACAACCGTAGTAGCTGATGACTTCGGTCCAGAGGCGCCCCAACAATTGTCGATTGACCCGCTGTAGCTCGTCTTTCGAGTAGCCGGACTCGACGCTGAACATGGAAATACCGGATTGTGGCTCCGTCCACCATTGCAAGTCATGGCCCATGAAAGATTCTTTCTTGCCCGGTTTGAGTTTCAAGCCTTGCAGGCGGAGATACTCATAAGGGTCACTTTTTTGCAGCTCGGCGATAACGGGGAGAAGATCGGCCCCAGGTGCCGGGAGCCTGGCTTCGGTCAACTGCACGGGCAGAACTTTGCCCTTGAGACTTTTCCATTCACCCTGCCAGCCGTTGGCCGTTTTTTGCAGCGTCAGGGTCGGCAGCGATTGGCCGTCGTCGTAACGGGTACCGCCCTCGACCAGCGTCAGGGTCTTTTCTTTCAGCGAGCCACTCAACCCCAAATCACGATGATATTTCTCATAGAAATAGCGACCGATGACTTCGTCCTCTTGAGCGGTGTTGAGCCCCAGCACAATCGGCATCTTGCCCAAGGTGCCGGTAAAGACGCGACTGCCTCCTTCGGCACTGGCTGTCGAACAGAGCGCGAGCAGGCACGTGACACTGGATGCAAGAAGCAACAGTCCTTTGAACATAGAATCTTCCTGGAAAGCAGCGAGCGTTCGCTCGGGAAAAGAGTGGCGCGAAGTATGGCGAATCTGCATTCGGGAATCGATATGTCACTCTTCATCGTGGGAATTTAAACAACGCCGAGTAGCGAGTTACTGTGCCGATACGCCCAGCATCACGACCACTAGCAAGCCGAGATAAACCCGCGCATGAAGTCGATCCGACATGCGCCCGATCCAAGGCGTAGCAAGGCGAATCCCCACTAACGATCCTATCGTCAAAACCGCGAACGCCTGCAAATCCACATACCCGACAAGCCAGGGCCCCAAATCCCTGGTAACCCCCGCCACGGCCATGTAAGTCAGCGTTCCGGCCACCGCAACCGGCAAACTCAATGGGTTCGCCATAGATGTTGCCTGGGACATACTCAGCCCACGACGGCGCAGCAACGGCACAGTCATGACGCTACCTCCTACGCCCAGAAACGTAGCAATGGCGCCGATGACAACTCCACCTCCCCCTACTTCTGCCCTGCCCAATGGGCGTGGGGCTACAGCGTCAGAGTGTGTAAGAAAACCGCGTCTGAACAGGCAGTCCAGAATCGTGATTCCCAGATAAACGATGAAACCATAGCGAATCACTTCGCCGCTCACCCATATCGCTGCCACGGCTCCTACGACTGCGCCCAGGCCGATATAGCCGGCCAACGGCCAAAGGTAATAGCGAATGAGGTTACCGGCGCGGTGATGCTTTGCGGTGGCAATCAGCCCGTTGACCACCATCACGCAGGTGGAGGTGGCCACGGCAATGTGCATCGCCGATTGGCCGATGGGGTCGTCAACACCGTGGCTGGCTGTGAGCATGCGATACATCAAGGGCACTACGACGAAGCCACCACCGAAACCGAACAGCACCGCCGTCACGCCACTCAGGCAGCCGAAACACGCGAGCAATACATAGAACATCGAGGCGAATCCATGAAAAGGGAGGTGCCCACGATAGGTAAGCGAAGCCTGGCCTGCTGTAGCAAATAGGTCAATAATGTTCGCGCTTACGCCAATCACGAGTGGCTCATCGATGCGCAACACTTCGATCGACTTATTGGATGCGATGCCCAGGGAAGTCGTCGCGATTGGCACCGATTACCCCCACGGACATTTATTGCCATTGCACCACCATCGCCGGGCGCAGTTACTGTACGGCGCCACTGGCGTGATGCAGGTGAGCACCGAGGATGGCAATTGGGTGGTGCCACCGCAACGGGCGGTGTGGATTCCACCAGGGGTGGCCCATGAAGTGCTGATGCTGGGGGTCAGCACCCGCAGTTTGTACATCGAACCGGCAGCGGTAGCGGCCATGGACGCCCGCTGCCAGGTCATCAACGTGTCCCCCCTGATGCGCCAGTTGCTGTTGGAAGCCGTGGAACTTGCGCCTGATTACGACGAGGCTGGGCGGGACGGTGCGCTAATCAATCTGTTGCTGCACGAACTGTTGCGCAGCGCTCATTTGCCGCTGCACCTTCCACTGCCCAAGGACCCGCGCCTGCTTGGTTTGTGTCAGGCGTTTCTGAAATACCCGCACGCCCACGCCTCGCCCGTACAGTGGGCGGCGCAATTACCTGTCAGCTTGCGCTCATTCAATCGCCTGTTCAGCCGGCAAACCGGGTTGAGTTTCAGCCAATGGCGGCAGCAGGCATGTGTGATGTCGGCATTGTCCCGATTGGTCGTAGGAGATTCGATAACCCGTATCGCTCTGGATCTGGGCTACGACAGTCCCGCCGCGTTCTCCACCATGTTCCGCCGGGTACTGGGCCACGCCCCAAGTGCCTGGTTGGCGAATACCACTGGTCATCGATCAAAAAAATGAGATTGATCCGGGTTCAAAACAACTGTACAAAAACACAGTATTTTTTGAATCCACAGCTTTGGAGAACTCCCATGGCCTCTCTCGCAATCAAAACCACTCTGGAACGCATCGCTGTCTATCAATTCACCCCCGCCCACAGCGCACAGGCCCGAGCCATGCTGGGCTGGAGTGTCGAGGAGCTGTCCCGGCAGTCCGGTGTTTCGGTCCAGGCCATCCGGCGCTTCGAGGCCGGCGGCGAACTGCTCGACGTGACCCGCCTGGCCCTGGCCTTCCGGCTGGAAGCCGAAGGCCTGGTGTTCTTCCCCGGGTTCGCACCGGGACGCGGCATGAATATCAAGGGCGCCACGCCGGATCCGATGGGACGGGCAGACTACTCAATGATCGAATAATCGATAATCAGGCCATGTCGGGCTGATCCTGATAAACCGAAGGCTCCACATCCAACCACCAGGCTCGGCCGCGTTGCGGCTGCGCCAAGGTGAATGCTTCGCCCATTTGCGGCGTGGTGATGCAAATGTTGCGCTCCCAGGCCAGGGCCAGGATGCGGTCGAAGGGTTCGTACCAGGCGTGCATCGCCAGGTCGAACGTACCGTTGTGGATCGGCAGCAGCCAGCGGCCCTTGAGGTCGATATGAGCCTGCAGGGTTTGCTCCGGTTGCATGTGGACATGCGGCCAATCGACGTTATAGGCGCCGGTTTCCATCAGCGTCAGGTCAAAGGGCCCGTATTGTTCGCCGATGCGTTTGAAACCGTCGAAATAACCAGTGTCGCCGCTGAAGAAAATCCGGCTGCCGCCGTCGATCATCACCCACGAGGCCCATAACGTGCCGTTACTGTCGAACAGGCCACGACCGGAAAAGTGCTGGGAGGGCGTGGCAATGAACTCGATTCCGTCCACTTCGGTGCCTTGCCACCAGTCCAACTGACGTACCTTGCTGGCGTCGATGCCCCATTTGACCAGCGTGTCACCCACGCCAAGAGGGGTGAGGAAGTGGCGAGTTTTAGCGGCCAGTTTGAGAATGGCCTGATAATCGAGGTGGTCGTAGTGATCATGAGAAAGGATCACCGCTTCAATCGGCGGCAGCTCTTCCAGGCTGATGGGTGGCTGATGAAAACGCTTGGGGCCGACCCATTGCACGGGGGAGGCGCGATCGGAGAACACCGGGTCGGTCAGCCAGAATTTGTCCCGCAGCTTGAGCAGAACAGTGGAATGGCCCAGGCGCCAGACGCTGTTGTTCGGCGCGGCCAGCAGGGCGGCGCGCGTCAACGGTTGAACCTCGATGGTGCCTGCAGGCCGGGTGGTGCGCGGCTTGTGGAAGGTCATGTTCCAGATGATGCGCAGGGTGGTGCCAAACCCTTGCCGCGGAGTGAAAGCGTGATTGCGATACTTACCCTGTTCCTGCCGGGATGAAGGGTGGGCAGACGGATTGTCGGTGGGAAAAGAAGGGATGGTCATGGTGCGATAACTCCAAGGGCATCGTCGGAACTCCGATTCGCCGTTGTGGGACGCTGGATGGCCGTTGCATGCACGCTCAGCCGCTCGAGGCACAAACTACACCGCTCGGTGTAGTTTCTAGATTGCATGAATCCCGGGAGCAAGTAAACTGCCGAGTGTAAGTTCCTCTTCCCTGCCGACGAATGCCCATGACCGTACCGCAGCGCCTCACCGAGCGAAAACGCGAAGCCATCCTTCAGGCCGCGATTGCTGAATTTCGTAGCAGCGGTTTCGAGATCACCAGCATGGACAAGATCGCGGCGACGGCCGGCGTATCGAAGCGCACGGTGTACAACCACTTCCCGAGCAAGGAAGAACTGTTTGCCGAAATTCTGAATCGGTTATGGAACAGCATTACCGCAGAACAGGACACTCCCTACAATTCAAAAAAGCCCTTACGGGAGCAACTTCGAACGTTGCTGCAAGCCAAATTACACATGCTGGCGGACGATAACTTCCTCGACCTGGCACGCATCGCCATCGCCGCAACGATTCACTCCCCTGAGCGGGCGCAGGATATGGTCGCGCGCATGGGCCAGCGCGAAGAAGGCTTGACCGCCTGGATTCGTCTGGCTCTGGCTGATGGTCGATTGAAACCCGTAGAACCGGCATTTGCCGCCCAGCAAATGCATGGTCTGCTCAAGACATTCGCCTTCTGGCCGCAGATCTCCATGGGCCAGCCCAGCCTGACCCAGGATGAACAGACACAGGTGATCGAATCGGCCCTCGACATGTTCCTGGCCCGCTACCAGGCCTGAGCATCAGTTGACTGCGAAAAGGACTACTGCAGCGAAGGCTTGCTGACAAATTTCTGGTGCATTTCAGTGGTCAGGCTGTCGATACGCTCGGTCAATGCCTTGGTCATTTCCGTCAGGCGGGTGTTCTGCTCCAACAACTCGAGCAACTGTGCGGTGTTCTGCGCGGCCTGGGCCTGACGCTCACTGTTAGCAATCGCCAAGGCTTCACGATGTTGAGCGTCGGCTTCCGCCTGGGCTTTATCCCGAGCAGCCTGTCGGGTTTGCGCCAGCAGGATCAGTGGGGCGGCATAGGCCGACTGCAGACTGAACGCCAGATTCAGCAAAATGAATGGGTAGGCATCGAAATGAAAGACGCCCATCAGGTTCAGGCTGATCCATAGCAGCACGATCAGGGTTTGCGCACCGAGGAACATCGGCGTCCCGAAAAAACGCGCGAACGCCTCCGCGCGCAGCGCAAAGCGGTCATTGCCAAAGGTCGGCGCCAGATGAGCGTGAGGGCGATGAAAACGCAAGTGGTCAACTGGAGCGGTGGTAGGAGGTTGCGAGGGTTTCGTCATCGTGATGATCTCCGCCTGGGGCTAGGGCTTAAGGCACTATAACCGCTGGGGGATCATCCTCCATTGAGTCAAGCACGCCCTGCTCGTTAAAAATCAGCATCTGCGCAGATTTCGCCCCAGTTCGTCGAACAAGGTCACCACCGAACGCAAGGCTCGGCAGTCCGGGCGGGTCAGGAGCCAAAGTGCCGTGTCGTATCCCTCCAATGGTTCGCCAAGAGGCATCAGGCCCTGGCTTTCATCGATCAGAAAGTCCGGCAGCGCCGCAACCCCCAAGCCGGCCCGCACCAGCTCGGTGACCGAAAGCATGCTGTTGCAGCGATAGGCAGGCACCACGCCGGGTAGCGATTGACGGCGCCAGGCCACGGTAGGGTGATCGGGAAGAAAATCGTCCGGCGCGATCCAGGTCATGGAGGCCAGATCATCCGGATTCGCCGAGCGCAGATACGCCGCGCCGGCACATACCCGGTAAGTCACACGGCCCAGATTTCGCCCAACCAAGTGTTCCGGCGGCGTACGGGTCAAGCGCAACGCAATGTCGGCATCACGGCGACTCAGGTTGGCGAAGTCGTTCGAGGTGCTCAGCTCAAGGGTCAATGCCGGGTAGTCGGGCATGAACCGCGCCAATGCGGGCAGCAGCAATGCTTGCAGGACTGAGTCGGTGCACGTCAGTCGTACCGTGCCGCTGACAACCTCGCCACCCTGCTCCACACCGATCCGCGCTGCTTCCAAGGCCTGCTCGGCACGCTCGGCCTGCTCAGCCAACGCCTGGGCCAGACTCGTAGGCAAGTACCCGGAACGACTTTTTTCGAACAAGGGTTGGCCTAGCGCTGCCTCGAGCCGGCGTACCGAGCGGAATACCGTGGACACGTCCACATGCAGCAGTCGCGCGGCTCGGGCCAACGAGCCGCCACGGACTAACGCCAGGATCAGGGACAGATCGGGGTAGTCCAGACGATAGTGCGTCGATGCATTGAACACTTGGGTAAACGCCAATATTGATTGCGTGAACGCCAATCTATATTGGCCACCAGGAATCAACAAGCGGCGAGTCTCTCATGGAAAACCAGCGTCCTTTACACATTGCTTTGGTCGGCGACTATGACCCACAGATAACGGCTCATCGGGCAATCCCCCTCGCCCTTGAGCTCATTGCCAGGCAGACCGGCCATGACATTCGTTTCCAATGGTTGGCAACCGGCTCCATCGCTGACAAAAGCGTTCTAAATGACTTCAACGGCGTCTGGTGCGTGCCCGGCAGTCCTTACCGAAGTGAAGACGGCGCCGTGCAAGCGATTCGTTTTGCCCGCGAACAGCGTCGCCCTTTCCTCGGCACCTGCGGTGGTTTTCAGCATGCGGTGCTGGAATACGCTCGCAATGTGATGGGTTGGGCCGATGCCGCCCACGGTGAAACCGCTCCCGAGGCTGAACGGGCGCTGTTGACACCACTCAGTTGTGCCCTGGTCGAAACCATCGATAGCCTTCAGCTTGATGGGGACTCGTTGATTGCCAGGGCTTATGGTCGGAGGACGATTTTCGAGGGTTATCGTTGCAGCTATGGGGTCAATCCACAGTTTGAAAAGGATCTGTTGAGCGGCGGACGACTGCACGCCGTTGCCCGAGACTCGGCCGGCGACCTGCGGGCCCTGGAACTGCGTGACCATCCTTTCTTTGTCGCGACGCTATTTCAGCCGGAACGTGCTGCGCTGGAGGGTCGCATACCACCGCTGGTCAATGCGTTTGTCGAAGCCTGCGCCAGGACAACGCCATGAGCGCCCATTACTATGCGGTGATTTTCACCTCCCTGCGCACCGAGGGAGACCAAGGCTACGCCGAAGCCGCCGAACGCATGCTGGCCCTTGCGCGAGAGCAGCCGGGGTTCCTCGGCGTCGAGTCGGCCCGTGGCGAAGATGGCTTGGGCATCACCGTGTCCTACTGGAGCAGCGAAGCGGCAATCCTGGCCTGGAAACAACACCCCGAACATAGCGCAATCCGCGAGCGCGGCCGTTCTACCTGGTATGCCCATTGCCACACGCGAGTATGCAAGGTTGAACGCGATTATGCGTTCCAACGCCAAACCTGATGCTTGAATCGGTGCTGAATGTTCCGCCGTCTTCGCGAGCAAGCCCGCTCCCACACTGAATCTCGGGTGTTCACAGAGCCTGCCTTCACCACAATCCACTGTGGGAGCTGAGCTTGCTCCCACAGTGTTTCTTGTTCAACTCAAGATCCCGGCTTCAGCCTGTCACCAACTGCCGCACCGCCACGATCTCCGGCAGGTCGCTGCGCGCCATATACACCCGCAAAGGTTCGGTAAGGTTGATTCGGTCGTCGATGTGCTGGTCCAGCAGCAACTGGATCCGCTCGCGCTTGAGGGCCATGGTGCCGTCCGCCACAGGGGCCCAGACAAATTCGCAGGTGGGGATGATGCCGTCGTCGGCCACGTCCATGCCGAAAGCGTCTTCGCTGAAACGTACGATGTATTGGCCGGTCTTGCGGTTCAGGCCGACAAAACCCTTGAGCTGGTCGGCGGCCTGGCAGATGAATGTCGAAGTGGTGCGCATGGTAAACCTCACGGATGCGTCTCGCAGGACGTCTGATCGATGGTTTACACACAAGGCAAGTGAACGATGGTTTCAGGTTTCCCTCTGCCGGGGAAACTGGTGCGGCTAAGGGTACTGCAAAGCATCCCGAAAATGCGTGAGAAAAATCTGCTTTACACATATTTATGTCGGTATAGCGATAGCGCCGATAGCCTTCAGTTGTTAAAAGATAGGTCTTTGCAAAACCTACGAAAGGATCTCGAGCATGCCAGTCACCTTCACCCGCAGTGCGTTGATGCTGAGCCTGTTGCTCGGCTTCGGCCAGACACAGGCCTCCGAGGCCCCAAGCCCCAAGGCCTTGGCGGCCCTACAGGGCATCCCCCACCCGGCAGTGATCGCCCACCGCGGCGCCTCGTTCGACGCGCCGGAATCCACCGCAGCCTCCTACAAACTGGCCCGCGACCTGGGCGCCGACTACTTGGAACTGGACCTGCAACGCAGCAAGGATGGCGTCTTGTTCGTCCTGCATGACGACAGCTTGCTGCGCACTACAGATGTCGCGACCAAGTTTCCCGAGCGCAAGGACAGCGCCGCCAACCAGTTCACCATGGCGGAGCTCAAAACCCTCGACGCCGGCAGTTGGTTCAACGCGGCCTATCCGGACCGCGCCCGCCCTTCGTTTGTGGGCCTGAAAATCCTGACCCTCGATGAAGTGATCAATATCGCCGAGGGCAACCCTCAGCAAAAACCCGGGCTGTACATCGAAACCAAGGAGCCGAAGCTGTTCCCCGGCATCGAACGCGACCTGAAGGATAAATTGCAAGACCGCGGCTGGCTGAGCCCGGCCGGCTCAAAACTGGCCAAGCGCGCCACCGGAGTGGGCCAGGGCAAGGGCAAAGTGGTCTTGCAGACCTTCGAAAAGAGCAGCCTCGAGTTGCTGCACAAAGAGATGCCGAAAGTGCCGAAGATCCTGCTGCTATGGGTGGGCGAAGGCAACATCGAGCCCAAGTCCAAGGTGCCTTTTGCCGAGTCCGGCGAAACCGACAAGGCAGTTTATTACGCCAAGCAGGAGCCCAAGGACAGGGCTGAATTCGAAAAATGGGTACAGTCCGCCAAGGCTCTGGGCGCCATCGGTACCGGACCATCCGCAGCGTTGACCCATGGCGGCAGCCAGAGCTACTCGGACCTGGTGCAACCGTGGATGAACCAGTACACCCATGACCAGGGCCTGCTGGTGCATGTCTACACCGTGGATGAAGCGGTGGACTTCAAGAAAGTCATGGATGCAGGCGTCGATGGCATCTTCACCAACCGCACCAGTGAACTGCTCAACTACTTCAAGCGCCCCGAGACTGGCAGCGTCGCGCAGTTGCTGGAAAAGAACGGCTACTGACCACCCCAAACATGCCTATGGGGTAAAGACTTTTCCCCATAGGCCCTACTCGGCACTTCAGATGTTTTTTCGAATTAAGGGTGAATTAAGTTGCCAGAGATAATCTGGCCCCACTTGAACGACTCACCCCTTAATGACACCAAGGAAAGAACTTATGAAAACTTTGACTGCCCTGTTCACCGCTGCCGCCCTGACCCTCACCGCTGGCCTGGCCCAAGCGGATGTGCGAGTTGACCAGATCCCACAACTGGTCAAGGAAGGCAAGATCAAGTCGCTTGAGTCGATGAACGAAGAAGCCCTGAAGTTGCACCCGGGCGCGACCATCACCGACACCGACCTGGATAACCACTTCAACGGTTATGAGTATGAAGTCGAATTGAAAACTGCCGATGGCAAAGAGTTCGATGTTGATTTCGATGCCACGACCGGCAAAGTCTTGAGCAACAAGCAAGATACTTGATCCGTCAGAAAAAAAGAGCCGCGCAACTTTAGGGTTGCGCGGCTCTTTTGCATTTTTCGATAACTAACGAAAACGACCGTCAGGCGCTCAACCGAGCCGTCACTTCATTCAACTGCCCCGACAAGCCGTGCAGATCCCGACTGGCGGCTTCGGTGCGTTGCACATTGTCCAGGTTAGTGCTGGCGATGCAGGTGATTTCAGTCAGGTTGCGCGAAATATCTTCGGCCACGGAGGTCTGCTCTTCGGCTGCGGTGGCGATCTGGCGGTTCATGTCGCGAATCGCTTCGACAGCCTGGGTAATGCGTTCGAGCATCGCACCGGCCTGGGTCACTTGCTCCACACTTTCTTCGCTGCGGGACTGCCCGCTCTCAATGGCGTGGGCCGCGTCCACCGCACCCGTTTGTACTGTCTGGATGATCTGGTTGATCTCGATGATCGACGAGGCCGTACGCTGGGCCAGGCTGCGTACCTCATCGGCGACCACCGCGAAACCGCGCCCCGCCTCCCCGGCCCGCGCTGCTTCAATGGCAGCATTGAGGGCCAGCAGGTTGGTCTGTTCGGCGATCCCGCGGATCACTTCCAGCACCTTGCCGATACGCCCGCTGTCGGTTTCCAACTGACGGATGACCGTGGCTGTGTTGGCGATTTCGCCACGCATCCGGGTGATGGTGTGGATAGTCCCTTGCATGACCTTCTCGCCCTGTTGCGCCGATTGGTCGGCGTCATCGGCTGCCCGCGCCGCGTCGGCGGCATGACGGGCCACTTCTTGGGCCGTGGCGGACATTTCGTTCATCGCCGTCGCCACCTGATCGGTGCGTTCGAATTGCTCGCTGGTGCCCTGGCTCATCAGGCTGGCGATGGCATTGAGCTCACCGCTGGCACTGTCCAGCTCCGTGGCACTGCGTTGCAGGCGGGTAAAGGTTTCGGCCAGGAAATCACGCAATGTGTTGGCCGCTACCGCCAGATTGCCCAACTCGTCCTGACGGTTGCTCGTCACACGCTCGGCGAAACGCCCATGACTCAGTCGGGTCACGTATTCGATCAGGTTACGGATCGGCTGAACCAGGTTGCGATTGACCAGCCACAAGCTGAACAATCCAATCAGCGCACCCGACACCAGCATGACCACGGTGCCGAGCATAATCGTGCGATCGGCACCGGCGCTGATCAGCATCGATTGCTCGGTGCCCAACTGGCGCAACTGCACCACCAACGCACTCATTTGTTCACTGGCCGCACGGTCCACACCCTTGACCGCCGCATCGCCTGCCGCCGGATCGCCACCGGAGGCGATAAAGGCATCACGGCCCTTTTGGTAGGCCGCGCCCAACTGACGATGCTCATCGCGCAGCGCCTCGATACCCGTCTTGATTGGCGCCGGCACGCCTTCACGCCCGCTCAATTCGCCCAGGATGCCCTGGACATCACGCTGACGCTCCTCGAACTGCTTCCAGTATTTATCCAGGTCCGCTGACTGCTTGCCGCGCAGCAGGACGTTTTTCCATTCCTGCACCTGCACCTTGAACTGCAGGTTGGCCTCGTCGATCAACTGCGAGGCGCGCAACGGTCCATCGATCAGGTTGCGATAGCTCTGGACACCGTTGGAAAGGAAATGAAAGGACGCCAGGGCGATCAGCAACATCGCCAACAGGCTGCCGCTCAGCAGGGCGAGAATCTGGGCTCTCAGGGATTTTTGTAGAAACATGGAGGGGATCTCTTGAGAAGAAAAAACAAACGAACTCACGGAACGACGCGCCCCGACCTCCATGTCCGTGTCGCAACCGAATGCGCGGGAATATGTACACACCATCGGCCTGCCAGGGGCGTTCTTGAGCCTTCCCGACCATCGGTAGCCAGCGGGAGTGATCGGTTGTCTGACCTCAAAAAAACGATGCGACAACCAAAGCGCAGCGATCTGCGCCATCCATCATCGATGGACATTGCAACTCCCGGTAACTGCCGGTTTGGCGGCGCTGCACAACTGTCACAAAACCATCAAGAAAGCTTGCGAAGATGGTGCTCAAGTGAACCTGTAGCCGCGACAGGCACTTCCCGCCAGCGAGACTTCATGAACCACAGCATTGATCAAAGCCACCGCGATCCGGACCTGTTCGGCCTGCTCTACGGATTCCGTTTCCAACCCGGCGAGCGCGGGCAGGAGATAGATTCGGCTCAGGCCTTACGGAGCCTGCAACACCCGCAAGAGGCCGATGAGTTCCTCTGGCTGCACCTGAACCTGGCTCATGCCGCGTGCGAGCGCTGGATGAAAAGCCATCTGACCTTGCCAGATGAGTTTTTCGAAGCCCTGCACGAAGGCTCGCGCTCGACCCGCATCGAGCATGTCGACTCGGCATTGCTGGCCGTGGTGAACGATGTCGTGTTCAACCTCAGCAACATGGTGTCCTCGGATGTCTCCACATTGTGGGTTTGCGTGCACAGCCGATTGATCGTCAGCGCGCGCCTGCAACCCCTGCACTCGGTCGACAAGCTGCGCTCGTCGGTCAAGGCCGGCGAGCGTTTTCGCTCGCCAGTGGAATTACTCGTGCACCTGCTGCGCGACCAAGGCGAAGTACTGACCCAGATCGTGCGCAAGACCAGCCTCAGCGTCGATCAGGTCGAAGATCAGTTGCTGTCCTCGCGGCTGTCCACCAACCGCGCCGAGCTGGGCAGCAACCGTCGGGTACTGGTGCGCCTGCAACGCTTGCTGGCCCTGGAGCCAGGTTCATTGCTGCGCCTGCTCAACCGCCCGCCGCAATGGTTGCAGAAAGAAGACGTCAAGGAGCTGCGCAAATCCACCGAGGAATTCGCCCTGATCATCAACGACCTCACCGCATTGAGCGAACGGATCAAACTGCTACAGGAAGAAATCGCCGCCAACCTCAACGAACAAAGCAACCGCACCCTGTTCACCCTGACGGTGGTCACGGTGTTGGCGTTGCCCATCAACATCATTGCCGGTTTCTTTGGCATGAACGTCGGTGGCGTGCCGCTTGCTGGTGATCCAGAAGGCTTCTGGATCCTGGTGGCGCTGGTCGCAACCTTCACGCTGATTGCTGGCCGCTGGGCATTTCGCAAGCGCCGCGACTATTGAACATGACCTGTCCAGACAACCCCTTTTGTCGGCACAGCGGGATTTAAAAGTCTTTTTGTCATTTCTCCTGGGGTATCCTGCCCAGGCTTTTTAAAAGCGCGGATCTACCAGATCTATCAACAGACTTTGCGAGGAGCGCGATATGCACGAGATCCCTAATCTCCCCTTCCCAAGCCTGCACGACACTGAGCAGACGACCACGCTACAAGCCGGGGGGCAACCAGACGCCCAGCAACCCGAGCCGAAAGAAGCCACTGAACGCCGCCAGGCTGACAGCGAAGACTGATTGACCCGCACCACCAGACCGTGTGGAAAGCGCTAATATGCGCTTTCCACACTGCCTGAATCCTGAGCCCCGCACCATGACCGATGACTCCCCGACCTTCAGCGAAGCCCAAGCCAGCGTCCTGATCGGCACCGCCGAGAAAATGGTCGATATCTGGACACGCCTTTCTCCCGAGAAGCAAACCGCCCTGCTGGCTCGTTTCGGCACCGAAGAAAACGCCCTTGCGGCACTGGTCACCACGCACCTGGTCGGCGGGCAAAACGACCGCTGAGCAACCATTGGGCAAATAGTTTTACTTTTCCACGCGCAGCCACCACGGTCGCCGTTATCATAAGCAGCCTATCTATCCTGCTGCTCCGTGGACCTTTACCCCATGACAGATTCCCAGCGCCCCCTGGCGGTCACGCTGCAAGTCGTTTCCATCGTCCTGTTCACCTTCATTGGCTACCTGAATATCGGCATTCCCCTGGCCGTGCTGCCTGGGTATGTCCACGGCGAGTTGGGTTTCGGCGCGGTGATCGCCGGGCTGGTGATCAGCGTGCAGTACCTGGCCACCCTGCTCAGCCGTCCTTACTCAGGAAAAATCATCGACAACCTGGGCAGCAAGCGTGCGGTCATGTTCGGCCTCGCCGGCTGCGGGCTGAGCGGTGTGTTCATGCTGGTGTCTGCCTGGACGCCCCATCTGCCAACGTTCAGCCTGATCAGCCTGTTGATCGGGCGCCTGGTGCTGGGCAGCGCGGAAAGCCTGGTGGGCTCCGGCTCGATTGGCTGGGGCATCGGCCGGGTCGGTGCGGCGAATACCGCGAAGGTGATTTCCTGGAACGGTATTGCCAGCTACGGCGCGCTGGCCATTGGTGCACCGCTGGGGGTATGGCTGGTCAATCGCCTGGGCCTGTGGAGCATGGGCGTCAGCATTATCATGCTGGGTCTGTTGGGCTTGGCACTGGCCTGGCGCAAGACCGCCGCGCCCATCGTCGCTGGCGAGCGCCTGCCGTTCATGCACGTGCTGGGGCGCGTCCTGCCCCACGGCTGCGGCCTGGCCCTGGGCTCCATCGGGTTTGGCACCATCGCCACGTTCATCACCCTGTATTACGCAACGCAGCACTGGGACAACGCCGTGCTGTGCCTGAGCCTGTTTGGCGCCAGCTTCATCGGCGCGCGCTTGCTCTTTGGCAACCTGATCAACCGCCTGGGCGGCTTTCGCGTGGCGATTGCCTGCCTGTCGGTGGAAACCCTGGGGCTGTTGCTGCTGTGGCTCGCACCGGACGCCCATTGGGCCCTGGCGGGCGCGGCGTTGAGCGGTTTTGGCTTTTCCCTGGTGTTTCCGGCGCTGGGCGTGGAGGCCGTCAATCTGGTGCCGGCCTCCAGCCGTGGTGCGGCGGTGGGCGCTTATTCGCTATTCATCGACTTGTCGTTGGGGATCACCGGGCCACTGGCCGGTGCAGTCGCTGCGGGCTTCGGCTTTGCCTCGATCTTTCTGTTCGCCGCTCTGGCGGCCCTGGGTGGGCTGGCATTGAGCATCTACCTGTACCGGCAGGCGCCGAAGTACCGCGAAAAACGCGAGAAAAACTAGAAGTCCACCTTGCCACGCCCAGCCTTGATCGAGCCGCGCTTGGTCTTGGATTCCAGGCGACGCTTTTTCGAGCCCAGGGTCGGCTTGGTCGGGCGACGCTTCTTTTCGACCTTGGTGGCGCTGAGGATCAACTCCGTCAGGCGCTCCAGGGCATCGGCCCGGTTCTGTTCCTGCGTGCGATATTGCTGGGCCTTGATGATCAGCACGCCGTCGCTGGTAATACGACTGTCGCGCAAGGCCAGCAAGCGCTCCTTGTAGAACTCGGGCAAGGACGAGGCCGGAATGTCGAAGCGCAAGTGCACGGCGCTGGACACCTTATTGACGTTCTGCCCCCCGGCACCCTGGGCGCGGATAGCCGTCAGCTCGATCTCGGCGTCCGGGATGTGCACAGCGTTGGAAATCACCAGCATGGAAAGCGTCCGGTATCAGGCCCTACAGGATACCGCGAATCCCCCAGCCAACGATCAACCTTGTGGGAGCGAGCTTGCTCGCGATAGCGGTGTGTCAGTGGTGAAGATATAGGCTGCTGTACCGCTGCCATCGCGAACAAGCTCGCACCCACAAGGGGGATTGTGTCTTGCCTTAAAACAACAAACCCGGCGCCAGGCCGGGTTTGTCATGTTCCCAGGACGTTTTTACTTGGCAGCCGCCGCCACAGCCAGTTCATGCCGGGCACTGCGCTTGTTCTTGATCAAGTAGCACACCCACATGAACACCACCCACACCGGAATCGCATAGACCGATATCTGGATGCCGGGGATCAACAACATCACGCCCAGGATGAACACCACGAACGCCAGGCAGATGTAGTTGCCGTACGGGTACCACAGCGCCTTGAACAACGGTGTCTGACGGGTCTGGTTCATGTGTTGGCGGAACTTGAAGTGCGAGTAGCTGATCATCGCCCAGTTGATCACCAGGGTCGCGACCACCAGGGACATCAGCAGCTCCAGCGCGTGCTGCGGGATCAGGTAGTTCAGTAACACCGCCACCAGCGTCACGGCCGCCGAAGCGAGGATCGAACGCACCGGCACGCCGCGCTTGTCGATCTTGGCCAGGACCTTGGGCGCATCGCCCTGCTCGGCCATGCCCAACAGCATGCGGCTGTTGCAGTAGGTACCGCTGTTGTACACCGACAACGCGGCGGTCAACACCACGAAGTTGAGGATATGGGCTGCGGTGTTGCTGCCCAGCATCGAGAACACCTGCACGAACGGGCTACCGCTGTAGGCATCGCCGGAGGCATTGAGGGTGGTCAGCAGGCTGTCCCAAGGCGTCAGGGACAACAGCACCACCAGGGCACCGATGTAGAAAATCAGGATCCGGTAGATCACCTGGTTAATGGCCTTGGGGATCACCGTTTTCGGTTTGTCCGCCTCGGCGGCGGTGAAACCGAGCATCTCCAGGCCCCCGAAGGAAAACATGATGATCGCCATCGCCATCACCAACCCGCTCACGCCGTTGGGGAAGAATCCACCGTGGGACCACAGGTTGGTCACCGACGCTTGCGGGCCGCCATGGCCGCTGACCAGCAGGTAGCTGCCCAAGGCAATCATGCCGACAATCGCCACGACCTTGATGATCGCGAACCAGAATTCGGCCTCGCCAAAGACTTTGACGTTGGCCAGGTTGATGGCGTTGATCAGCACGAAAAACGCAGCGGCCGACGCCCAGGTCGGAATGTCCGGCGCCCAGTAGTGAATGTACTTGCCAACCGCGGTCAGTTCCGACATACCCACCAGGATGTAGAGAATCCAGCAGTTCCAGCCCGACAGGAAACCAGCAAAACCGCCCCAGTACTTGTGGGCAAAGTGACTGAAGGAACCGGCCACCGGCTCTTCGACAATCATTTCACCCAACTGGCGCATGATCATGAAGGCGATGAAGCCGCAAATGGCGTAGCCGAGGATCATCGACGGGCCGGCTGACTTCAGCACCCCCGCCGAACCGAGGAACAGGCCTGTACCAATCGCGCCGCCGAGGGCGATCAGTTGAATGTGGCGATTTTTCAGGCCGCGCTTCAGCTCGCCTGAATGCGAATTTTGTCCACTCATGAAAGGGTCTCACGCAAGGTTTGATGATGTTCGTTAGACGTTGCCACTCGAATCGGATCTCAAGCAGCGCCGATCAAACCCCAGCGCAGGCACCAGGAGTTCAGCGTTTTTTCAACGGTCATGCGTCACCTGTTTGTTTTTATCTGTGACGAAATCGAACCCGACACGCTTGTGGCGTGGCGGAGTGAACAAGGCGGATAACCTTGAAAGTGCGTGGGTACGCGAAGGGTCACAGTAAAACGCGGCGCATTGTACACCGCCGACCCCCTGCTGCCAGACACCACCAGATCAGCGTGTCATTCGCCGGGATTGCGCGTGTCCGCCTCGAAGGTTTCGGGCGGCTGCAAAAATGCGTCCAGGCTCTTGCGAGCCCTCGATGGGTATGGCGTGAAAAACGCCACGACGGGAGAAATGGAATTGAGCTACGGCGTTCATTGCGCCTCCTTCTTGTTATTCACCTGCACGACAGGCATGGGGCGCATCTCACCCTTCCCGGCGATTTGAAACAAGCGGGCCAGGGCCTTGGAAGGCCCACTACGACGGACGCGGCGGAAGCTTTTTCTTACACCATCTGGAATCGTCATTTGCGGCCAACTCGACAAGGCGAAATCGTCAGTAATTCTTTACAACCTGTAACGCAGAATTTCCAAGTAGGAATTTTCCGTCAACTGCCTGCAAATTGACGGTAGGTAGCTACCTATTAAAAAAAATCGCCAGACAGCTGTTTTTGAATGAGTAAATTCCCCACCCGAAAATGGAATAAAAAATTCAAAAGAAAAAAATAAAATAATTTTTTGCATTCCAAAAAACCCTGGACTAGGTTTCAGCGACTTGCCCACGCATCGTGCCGGCAAGTTCTGCGGTGCCGCTTCTGGCCAGTTTTCACTCGCTGTCTCGCGCCGCACTTTCCGTAAAAGTCATCTAGGAGATTCACTATGCAAGCACTGGACAAAGACTTGGAAACCGAACTGCAACTGGACGAATGGTTTGAAGCACCGACCCATGAAGCCGCCGTTGAAATGATGCAAGCCGACGCCGTCGTTCCATTCGGCACGGCCATGTGGCCTCTGTAGGCATTAACCCGCGGAGCTGATCCGGCCGGTCAGCTCCGCCACTGTTACTGATGTGTCAGGGAAGCCAATTACATTTGTCAGGGGAAGAATAAGCATGGACACACAACGAGCCATCTCACATTTCCTTTACTACCTCGAACACCATCCCGCCCTGGCCGGCATCCAGCCCGCCAAGGTGTTGCTCGGCCATACCGTCGACTACGAAGCACTGACCGGGGCCATTGCCGAACAGGCTGGCAGCGCCTCGCCCTTTCGGTTCAGCACCATGCGCCTGGACCTTGAATCCACCGAGCGCCTGTCCAAGGCCATTGCCGAAAGCGATCTGTATATTTTCTTCTACGACTCCTCCACCCTGCCCAACCCGCGCCCCGACGGCCCGGACTTCGTTCGTGCATTGCAAGGCGTGATGGCAGACAACTGGAAGAAATCGCTGCTGTTCAAGGACTACGGCGATTATTTCTACGACACCTTCAGCGTCATTCCCCAACGCATCGCGGGGCTCAACAGCCACCTGATCCGGCGTATGTCCCAGGCAACGACCTTGAGCTTCCAGGATGACCACGGCTCGTATTTCGATACGGCCCTTTCCAGCGTCAAGAAATGGACCGACATCAACGGCCTTGGTAACTACGACCTGGCCCCCGGCGAAATCGCCACCCACAGCGATACCATCAATGGCCGGGTGAATTTCCTCGGCACGTTCCTGGGCACCATCCCGTTCGCGCGCAAATATGGCGTGCTGCAATCGCCGCTGGAGCTGTGGATCGAAGATTCCACCATCCAGAAAATCGCCACCGATGTACCGGGCCTGGAGCACGATTTCAACAAGTACCTGGATGCCAATCCATCCAACCGTCGCATCGAGGAACTGGGGATCGGCACCAACGAAGGGGTCAAGGGCCTGTATGCCCGCAATGCCGGCTTCGAGGAGCGCCATTGCGGCCTGCACCTGGGGCTGGGTGGCGGGGCCAAGGGGAGCCATCACCTGGACCTGATTTTCGAGGGGGGCATGTTGGCCCTGGATAACGAACCGATGTTTGATGGGCGGTTTGTGCTTTAGCTTGGGATTTCTGCAAGGCTGATGCCGCCATCGCGAGCAAGCTCGCTCCTACAGTTGGTCTTCAGTGAATAGAACAACTGCGGTCGGCACCGCACCAGTGTGGAGGCGAGCTTGCTCGCGATGGCGGACTATCTGCACCGCATCACTAAAGCCAAGAAAAAAAAACGCCAACCACAAGGGGTTGGCGTTTTTTCTTGCAGCTAGAAGCTCACAGCGGCCTCACTCCGGCTTACGACGCCCAAACCCCGGACGTTGTCCCGAACCTGCCGGTGCCCCGCGGCGCTTGCCCGATGGCGTGTCACGGTCGACCAGAACGATGCCCGGGCGCTTTTTCGGCGCTGGCTTGGCCGGGCGCTTGGTGTCGGCCGGGCGATCGGCCACTGGCGTACCACGACCAGCAGGAGCACCGCGACCTTCGCCGCGTTCAGTCCGACCGTTGGCCGGGCGTGGCGTGCGCGGGCCGCGTTCGCCGTCCTGACGTGGCGCCGGCTTGCGGGCCGGGCGTTCGCCTTCGATCTGCGGCTCGCGGGAAGGACGTGGGCCGGTCGGCGCACCTTCAGCAGCCGGACGCAGGGTACGCACGCGCTCGGTCTTGCCCATTGGGCGCGAGGACTTACGCTGCATCCGCTCCAGCTTGTCCTTGCTCTTGGCGGTCATCTGCGGCATCGCCACCGGCTTGAGACCCACTTCGGCCGCCAGGATGTCGACTTCGTACTGGCTCATTTCGCGCCAGCGGCCCATCGGCAGGTCGGAATTGAGGAACACCGGGCCGAAACGCACGCGCTTGAGGCGGCTGACCACCAGCCCTTGGGATTCCCACAAACGCCGCACTTCACGGTTACGGCCTTCCATCACCACGCAGTGGTACCAGTGGTTGAAGCCTTCGCCGCCCGGTGCCTGCTTGATGTCGGTGAAACGCGCCGGGCCGTCTTCCAACACGACACCAGCCTTGAGGCGCTCGATCATCTCGTCGTCGACTTCGCCACGTACGCGCACGGCGTATTCGCGGTCCATTTCATAGGACGGGTGCATCAAGCGGTTGGCCAGCTCACCGTCGGTGGTGAACATCAGCAGACCGGTGGTGTTGATGTCCAGGCGACCGATGTTGATCCAACGGCCTTCTTTAGGACGCGGCATCTTGTCGAACACGGTCGGACGGCCTTCCGGGTCGTCACGGGTGCAGATCTCGCCGTCGGGTTTGTTGTACATGATCACGCGGCGCACCGTTTCGGCGGCCTCTTCGCGCTTGATCACCTTGCCATCGATGGTGATGGCGTCGTGCATGTCGACACGCAGGCCCAAGGTGGCATCTTTGCCGTTGACCTTGATCCGGCCCTGGGTGATCCAGGCCTCTACGTCGCGGCGCGAGCCGACGCCGATACGGGCAAGGACTTTCTGCAGTTTCTCGCCTGCTGGGCCGATTTCCTGGCTGTCGTTCTGGTCTTGGTCTTTCATTCTGGGCACCTCCCGGTGTGGTCGGGTCAGGCCTGGCCTGACACTTTGAAAACGGGTCCTTGGCGAAGGGATCGCCAAAGGGTCGCGAATCATACGCTCGTTGTGGCGTTTGCGCATCAGAGACTAGTTGATCGATGCGCGCTCAGCGCTTTTTCCGCCGACCGGTGGTGCCCAGTTTGATCAGGCGCAACGCCGCTTCGGCCAGCACCGTGCGTTTGTCATCCTTGTCGAGTTTTTTCCAGGCCTTGATCTCGCGCTTGCTACGCCCGCAACCGATGCAGATGTCGTCGTCGAATTTGCAAAGGCTGATGCAGGGGTCTTTGGTGGAGCTCATGATCATTGGACCGCACTACTTGGTGTGGGAGTGGCGGTGTGTCAGACGGGATTAGTCGTCGAACTGGCGCCGTTCGTTTTCAATCGCTTCAGCCAAAGCCCGGGCTTCGGCTTCTTCGTCGCTCAGTTCCGGCTCGGGTTCGCGCGGTTCGAGGGCGGCGACGGCGGCCAGGAGTTTCTCCCGAGCTTCGGCAACGCCAAGAATGTCTTCTTCGGGCTCAGGCTCAGGCTCAGGCTCGGTCTGGAGTTCAGCTTCACCGTCGGGCTGCAAGGGCTCATCCGTCTCGCCTTCAGGCCCCGGCCCCTCACGCAGCAAGTCGTCGAAGTCGGTCTTCAAGCCTTCTTCCATGGTGTCCAGCTCCAGCAACAACGAGTGGAAACTGGTCTCCTCCTTGGGCTCCTCAGGCTCGGCGCTGGCGTCGGCCAGTTCCTGCAAGCCCTGGGGCACCGGGGCGTCGTCGAACTCCAGCATCGGTTCGGGTTCCAGCTCCCGCAACTCGGCCAGCGGCGGCAAATCATCAAGATTTTTCAGGTTGAAGTGATCGAGAAAGGCCTTGGTGGTGGCGAACATCGCCGGTTTGCCCGGCACATCCCGGTAGCCGACGACCCGGATCCACTCACGCTCCAACAGCGTCTTGACGATATGGCTGTTAACCGCCACGCCCCGCACATCTTCGATCTCGCCCCGGGTGATCGGTTGGCGATAAGCGATCAACGCCATGGTTTCGAGCATGGCGCGCGAGTAGCGCTGCGGCCGTTCCTCCCACAGGCGCCCGACCCAGGGTGCGAACTTCTCGCGGATCTGCAGGCGATAACCGGAAGCCACTTCCTTGAGCTCGAAAGCCCGCCCCTCGCAGGACTTGCCCAGGAGTGTCAGGGCTTTCTTGAACACGGCCGGCTCAGGCCGCTCGCCTTCTTCGAAGAGTTCGAACAGCCGCTCCATCGATTGCGGTTTTCCCGAGGCCAACAGGAAAGCTTCAAGCAAGGGGGCCAGCTCGCGGGGTTCAGTCAGATTCATTGATTTGCTCGTTATTCGGCTCGTGCCCGCACGTGGATCGCTGCGAACGGCTCATTCTGCACCAGCTCGACCAAGGATTCCTTGACCAATTCCAGGACCGCCATAAACGTCACCACCACGCCCAGCCGCCCTTCCTCGGCGGTGAACAGCTCGACGAACGGCACAAAGCCGCCGCCCTTGAGCCGCTCCAGCACATCGCTCATGCGCTCGCGGGTGGACAACGCTTCGCGGCTGACCTGGTGACTTTCAAACATATCGCCGCGGCGCAGGACCTCGGCCATCGACATCAACAATTCTTCCAGGCTGACATCCGGCAACAACTTGCGCGCCCGCGCTTCGGGGGCGTCGAGCTTGGGCACTACCACATCGCGGCCGACCCGGTTCAAGCCATCGAGGCCTTCAGCCGCGACCTTGAAGCGCTCGTATTCCTGCAAGCGGCGGATCAGCTCGGCCCGTGGGTCGTCCTCTTCCGCTTCGACCTCGGCCGAGCGCGGCAACAGCATCCGCGACTTGATCTCGGCGAGCATGGCCGCCATCACCAGGTATTCGGCCGCCAGTTCCAGGCGCACCGACTGCATCAGCTCGACATAGCCCATGTACTGGCGGGTGATTTCCGCCACGGGGATATCAAGGATATTGATGTTCTGTTTGCGGATCAGGTACAGCAGCAGGTCAAGCGGCCCCTCGAAGGCTTCGAGGAACACTTCCAGCGCATCCGGCGGAATGTACAGGTCCAGGGGCATTTCCATGACCGCCTGGCCATAGACCATGGCGAACGGCAGCTCCTGCTGGGCGCCGGCCTGGCTATCTGCGCTGTCCACGGCGGTTTCCACAGCCGACATTCAAGCCTCGACCATGAACGGCGCCGGATCGCCGCACCCGACACGCACCACCTGCGGCTCGCCGTCGGCCAGGTTGATCACGGTAGACGCCTTCATGCCACCAAAACCGCCGTCGATGATCAGGTCGACCTGATGTTCAAGCATCTGGCGCATCTCGTAAGGATCGGTCAGCGGCTCGGTCTCGCCGGGCATGATCAGCGTCACGCTCATCAGCGGCTCACCCAGTTCCGCCAACAGTGCCAGGGCAATGGGATGGCTTGGCACCCGCAGGCCGATGGTGCGTTTTTTCGGGTGCAGCAACAATCGCGGCACTTCCCGGGTGGCGTTGAGGATAAAGGTGTACGGCCCTGGCAAATGGGCCTTGAGCAGCCGGAACGTTCCGGTGTCGATCTTGGCGAACAGGCCAAGCTGCGACAGGTCGCTGCAGATCAACGCAAAGTTGTGCTTGTCGTCCAACTGACGCAGGCGTCTTACCCGCTCCACGGCGTTCTTGTCACCGATCTGGCAACCAATGGCGTAGGCGGAATCGGTGGGATAGATCACCACACCACCGCCTCGGATGATTTCCACGGCCTGTTTGATCAGGCGCGCTTGCGGGTTTTCCGGATGAATCTGGAAAAATTGACTCACGTGTTCTACCTGTTCAGACGGCGGCGGTAACGGGATCATGTTTGAATCTACACCATAGTGGTGGCAGATCTTCCGGCAACGGGCGATATTCGCCGATCTCGGACCAGCCCCCAGGGCCATGGAAATCACTGCCGGCGCTAACCAGCAGACCGAACTCGCGGGCCAGGATCGCCAGGCTGCCAACCTGCTCGGCCGGCTGATGGCCGTTGACCACCTCGATGGCATGGCCCCCTGCTTGAATATAGTCGGCAACCAGGCGACGGCGCTTGCTGCGGGTGAAGTCATAGTGCCACGGATGCGCCAGGCTGACCCAGGCGCCGGCGGCCCGCAGGGTTTCGACGGTCTGCTCCAGCGTCGGCCAATGCTGCTTGACGTCCCCCAGCTTGCCGGCCCCCAGCCATTTGCGAAACGCTTCGGCGCGGTCCTTGACGAACCCTTCGCGCACCATCCAGTCGGCAAAGTGCGGCCGGGCCGGTGCGTTGCCACTGTCACCCAGCTCCTGCTGGATCTGCCGGGCGCCTTCCAGCGCTCCGGGCATGCCCTTGAGGGCCAGCTTGCGGCTGATCTCCTCGGAGCGTAGCCAGCGACCATCGCGCAGGTCGGCGATGGCCTGGACCAGCGCCGGCGCATGCACATCAAAACCGTAGCCCAGCACGTGGATGGTTGCCCCACCCCAGGTGCAGGACAATTCGACCCCGTTGACCAGCTGCATGCCCAGCGCCGTGGCGGCGCTGCGGGCCTCGTCGAGGCCTTCGAGGGTGTCGTGATCGGTCAGGGCCAGGACTCGCACGCCGTGCTCGAACGCCCGCGCCACCAGAACCGCAGGCGCCAGGGCGCCATCGGAGGCCGTGCTATGGCAGTGCAAATCAACATTCACGAGAGTTTGTTACCTCAAATCAGCTGGCCCTATCGCGGCCAAGGATGTTTGTTATTATGCCGCCACATCCTGCTTCTGGCTGCCACTGTGAAACAATTCATCGACTTCATCCCGCTCCTGCTGTTTTTCATCGTCTACAAACTTGATCCACGGGCCGTCGACATCGCCGGTCATTCCTTGACTGTAGGCGGTATTTACAGCGCCACAGCGGTGCTGATCATCAGCTCGCTGGTGGTCTACGGCGCGCTGTTCGTGTCCCAGCGCAAGCTGGAGAAGAGCCAGTGGCTGACCCTGATCGCCTGCCTTGTGTTCGGCAGCCTGACCCTGGCCTTCCATAGCGAAACCTTCCTTAAATGGAAAGCTCCGGTGGTCAACTGGCTGTTCGCCCTGGCCTTCATCGGCAGCCACTTCATCGGTGATCGCCTGCTGATCAAGCGCATCATGGGCCACGCCATAAGCCTGCCAGACCTGATCTGGACCCGGCTGAACATCGCCTGGATCGCCTTCTTCCTGTTCTGCGGCGCCGCCAACCTGTTCGTCGCATTCACATTCCAGGACTACTGGGTGGACTTCAAGGTCTTCGGCAGCCTGGGCATGACGCTGCTGTTCCTGATTGGCCAGGGCATCTACCTGTCCCGTCATTTGCATGATGCCGACTCCACCACGCCAAAAACCGAGGACTGACATGCTCTACGCAATCATTGCCACCGACGTCGCCAACTCCCTGGAAAAACGCCTGGCCAACCGCCCGGCGCACCTGGAACGCCTGCAGCAGCTCAAGGCCGAAGGCCGTGTCGTCCTGGCCGGCCCGCACCCGGCGGTAGACAGCAATGACCCGGGCGCCGCTGGCTTTACCGGTAGCCTGATCGTGGCCGAGTTCGACTCGCTGGTCGCCGCCCAAGCCTGGGCCGAGGCAGACCCGTTCGTCGCAGCCGGCGTCTATGCCAATGTCGTGGTCAAACCGTTCAAGCAAGTCCTGCCGTAATCCTCCACGCGCAATGAGCCTTCGCGGCTCATTGCGTTCAGTTGCTCATTTTTCTCGCTCGCCGGCCGACAACCTGTCTAATCTCGATTGGAATTCAGGAGTTGCAATGCGCAAAGGTCCGTTGTGCCTGTTATGGGTCACGTTGGCGATCGGGGCACCCGCCCATGGCGAGGAGAGCACCGAGGGCAGTCATTCGACCCCCTTGTCCCTGAGCGCCGGCAGCCAGATCGCCGAATTGCAGCAACGCTTGAAAGACAGCGAACGCCAGCGCGAAGAACTGAGCAAACAACTGCAAAGCGCCGACAGCGAACGCGAGAGCGCCTTGCTGGCGCGGTTGCGCCAGGAGAATCAGCGCTTGAAACTGCAACTCAAGGAAGCCCAGGCCAACCCCCTGCCACGCCTGTTGACCGATCAACAGCAATGGTTCGTCATTGGCGCCGGGGTAGCGCTATTGGCCCTGCTCTGCGGTATCTTTGCCAGCGGTGGACGTAGACAACGTCGGCAATGGCTAAATTGAGTGAGTCATGAGCGAGCTGTTACTGATTGATGATGACCAGGAGCTGTGTGAGCTCCTTGGCAGTTGGCTGGGCCAGGAAGGTTTCCAGGTCCGCGCCTGCCACGACGGCCAGAGTGCCCGCAAGGCACTGGCCGAAACCGCCCCGGCGGCGGTGGTGTTGGATGTAATGCTGCCCGACGGCAGCGGTCTGGAACTGCTCAAGCAGCTACGCAACGATCACCCGGAGCTGCCGGTGCTGATGCTCTCGGCCCGTGGCGAACCGCTGGACCGCATCCTTGGCCTCGAACTGGGGGCCGACGATTACCTGGCCAAGCCCTGCGACCCGCGAGAACTGACCGCCCGCCTGCGCGCTGTGTTGCGCCGTAGCCACCCGGCGGCGGTGTCCAGCCAGATCGAACTGGGTGACCTGACCTTCAGCCCGGTGCGTGGCGTGGTCAGCATCGACGAACAGGAACAGACCCTCACCGTATCCGAAAGCCGTCTGCTCGAAGCGCTGCTCAAGCAGCCGGGCGAGCCGCTGGACAAGCAGGAACTGGCGCAGATCGCCCTGGGTCGCAAGCTCACCCTGTACGATCGCAGCCTCGATATGCACGTCAGCAACCTGCGCAAGAAAATCGGCCCCCACCCCGACGGCCGCCCACGCATCGTGGCCCTGCGCAGCCGTGGCTATTACTACAGCCTCTGAACACGGCACCGATTACTTGTGGCGGGGGGATAAATCCCCTCGCCACGGTAATCCTCTCGCCACGCTTTTTGTGTTTGGCCCACACTGTTTTGTCAGGCCTGCACCAAATCGTCTTTACCCAAGCTTTACCCACCCCTGACCGCCGCTGACCTTGATCTCCGTAATCTGCACTCATCCGGAACTGACCGGGAATGAGACAAGGAGATACCCCATGCGCAAGACCCTTATCGCTCTGATGTTCGCTGCCGCCCTGCCCACCGTCGCCATGGCCATGCCTGGAGATGCAGGCCCGATGGGTCCGATGGAGGGCCCGCGCCACGGCGGCATGATGCATGACAAAGGTCCCCTCAGTGACCTGGACCTGAGCCGCGAACAGCGCCAGCAGATCCGCAAGATCATGGGCGAGCAGCGCCATGAACGTCGCGAACTGGTAGAGAAATACCTGGCCAAATTGTCGCCAGCCGATCAGAAAGCCATGAAAGACGAAATGGAAGCCCGTCACCAGAAAGTCGACGCCCAGATCCGCGGTTTGCTCAAGCCTGAACAGCAAAAAGAGTTCGACGCGATCCAGAAGAAGCAAGCCGAGCGCCGCGCCGAGTGGGCCGAGTTCAAGGCCTGGAAAGCGCAGCAACCGCAAAAAGCGCAATAATGCACTGAGATGCCCCCAGCCCAACGGCAACCGCCGTTGGGCTTTCTTTGTTTTCGAGGATTTACCGTGCGTTCATTGTTCTGGCGCATCCTGGCCAGTTTCTGGCTGGCCATCGCCCTGGTAGCAGGGCTTTCGATTCTTATGGGCCACATGCTCAACCAGGACGCCTGGATCCTCAGTCGCCATCCGGGCCTCAACACCCTGCCCGAAGAGTGGACGCAAACCTACGAAAGCCAGGGCGAAGACGCGGCGCAGGAGATCCTGCAACAGCGCAAGCGCCAGTATCACATCGACGTCCAGGTGCTCAACGAGAGCGGCGACCCGGTGGTGCGTGGCACCTTCCCCCGCCGCGCCGCGGCCTTCGAGGCGCGGCAGAACAATGACGACCGACGCCTGCCCTGGCGGCGCCTGACCGATGAATTCACCAGCGCCAAAACCGGCGACACCTACCTGTTCATCTACCGCATCCCCCATCCCGAATTGGACGCCTGGCACCGCGACAGTTTGCTCTGGCCCCTCAGTGCCTTGGGGATCGCCCTGGTGGTGTTGACCTTGTTCAGCCTGTTGGTGACCCTCTCTATCACCCGCCCGCTGAGCCGCCTGCGTGGCGCCGTGCATGACCTGGGTCAAGCCACCTACCAGCAGAACAGCCTGGCCAAACTGGCCAATCGCCGGGATGAGTTCGGCGTACTGGCCACCGACTTCAACCGCATGGGCGCACGCCTGCAGAGCTTGATCGGCAGCCAACGGCAGCTATTGCGAGACGTGTCCCACGAATTGCGCTCGCCCCTGGCCCGACTGCGCATCGCCTTGGCATTGGCTGAACGGGCCAACCCCGAGGAACGGGAAAAGCTTTGGCCGCGCCTGACCCGCGAATGCGATCGCCTGGAAGCGCTGATCAGCGAAATCCTGGTCTTGGCCCGGGTCGATGCCGACAACGCCAGCGCCGAAGAGGTGGACCTCAATGGTTTGCTGGTCACAGTGCAAAAAGATGCGCAACTGGCCTCACCGGAACAAAGTGTGCAACTGGAAGCAGAGCCAAACCTGACCCTCAAGGGTTGGCCGACCATGATCGAGCGGGCGGTGGATAACCTTCTGCGCAACGCCCAGCGGTTCAACCCAACCGGGCAATCGATCGAGATGCGCGCGGTGCGCCAGGGCGAACGGATTCTGGTGAGCGTGCGCGACCACGGGCCGGGGGTAGAGGCCGAGCACCTGGGTCAGTTGGGCGAGCCGTTCTATCGTGCGCCCGGCCAGACCGCCGCCGGCCATGGCCTGGGCCTTGCCATTACGCGCCGCGCCGCCGAGCGTCATGGCGGCACGCTGGTGCTGGCCAATCACCCAGGCGGCGGATTCATCGCGACCTTGGAGTTGCCATTGGTGCCGGGAGCTGTTGTCCAGCCTTAACCCCGCGGCGGAAGAAAACCAAACAGTGGCAGAGGATCTATCTGTGGCGAGGGGATTTATCCCGCTAGGGTGCGCAGCGCCTCCAAATGTGTCTGTCACCGCGGTGTAGCAGATAAACCAGGGGGTCGCTGCGCGGCCCCACGGGGATAAATTCCCTCGCCACAATGGGATCAAACCACCCTTGAGTGAGCCACATTTTCCTCTCTCATATCAAAGCAGCCTTCATCAAACTAAACGATAATTCCTCTTATTCAAACTGCCCCGTCCTGTTAGACTTTGCGCCCTCGTTTCACTCATCTTCCAGGATGCCCGATGCCGTCGTTGCCTCTTCGTTTATGCGCTCTGTTCATGGCCCTGGGCCTGAGTGCCTGCGATGATGCCCCGCGTTTTACCCAGGCCGAACCCGGCGAAGCCCGGTCCGGTGGCACCGCGACGGTACGCAAGACCGATCAGAACGCCTTCTCCCTGCCTTCGGCCAACCTGCCACCGTCGCGGCGCGTGGACTTCAGTGTCGGCAACAGCTTCTTCCGCAGCCCCTGGGTGATCGCTCCCTCGACTACCACGGCCCGGGACGGCCTCGGCCCCTTGTTCAACACCAATGCCTGCCAGAACTGTCACATCAAGGATGGTCGCGGTCATCCGCCGGCCCCAGACGCAAGCAGCGCAGTGTCGATGCTGGTGCGCCTGTCGATCCCCGATGCGCCGCCCTATGCCAAGGTCATCGAACAACTGGGGGTCGTGCCGGAACCGGTTTACGGCGGGCAATTGCAGGATATGTCCATCCCGGGCGTAGCCCCCGAAGGCAAGGTGCGGGTCGACTACAACCCCGTCCCCGTGCGTTTCAAGGACGGGACTGTCGTGGAACTGCGCAAGCCGAACCTGCAGATCAGCCAACTGGCCTATGGGCCGATGCACCCCGACACGCGCTTTTCCGCCCGCGTCGCCCCGCCAATGATCGGCCTCGGGCTGCTGGAGGCCATCCCTGACGAAGCCATCCTGGCGAACGCCGAGGCTCAGGCGCGGGAGAAAAACGGCATCGCCGGCCGCCCCAATCAGGTCTGGGACGATGCCCAGCAAAAAACCGTCCTGGGACGGTTCGGCTGGAAGGCCGGGCAACCCAATCTTAATCAGCAGAACGTCCACGCCTTCTCCGGCGACATGGGCCTGACCACCAGCCTGCGGCCGTTCGACGACTGCACCGAGACCCAAGTCGACTGCAAGCGCGCGCCCAGCGGCAACGGCTCGGACGGTGAGCCGGAAGTCAGCGACAACATCCTGCGTCTGGTGCTGTTCTACAGCCGCAATCTCGCGGTGCCGGCCCGTCGCGAAGTGAACTCGCCCCAGGTGCTGGCCGGCAAGAATCTGTTTTTCCAGGCCGGTTGCCAGTCCTGCCACACACCGAAATACACCACCTCCGCCAACGCTGCCGAACCGGAGCTGGCGAACCAGGTCATCCGCCCTTACACCGACCTGCTGTTGCACGACATGGGTGAAGGCCTGGCCGACAACCGCAGCGAATTCAAGGCCAGCGGCCGTGACTGGCGAACCCCGCCGCTGTGGGGCATCGGCCTGACCGAAACCGTCAATGGCCACACCCAGTTCCTGCATGACGGTCGCGCCCGCAACCTGCTCGAAGCCGTGCTGTGGCATGGCGGTGAAGCGCAAGCGGCGCAGCGCCAGGTTTTATCGTTCAATGCCCAGCAGCGTGCCGCGCTACTGGCGTTCCTCAATTCCCTTTAAACGCACTTTCCAGAACCGGGAGCCCGACATGTTCCGTCCCAAGCTGTTGTTCACCAGCCTCGCCGCCCTCGCCCTCGGAGCCTGTTCGCCCCAAGACCCGCAAGCGATCACCTCCGCGGCTATCGCCAAGCAAGTGATCCTGCCGACCTACAGCCGCTGGGTCGATGCCGACCGGCAACTGGCGAGCAGCGCCCTGGCATTCTGCCAAGGCAAGGAAAACCTGGAGACTGCCCGCGCCGATTTCCTCAAGGCACAAAAAGCCTGGGCCGAGTTGCAACCGCTGCTGATCGGTCCACTGGCCGAGGGCAACCGTGCCTGGCAGGTGCAGTTCTGGCCGGACAAGAAAAACCTCGTGGGCCGTCAGGTCGAACAACTGGTCAACAGCGAGCCGCAGATCGACGCCGCCGGCCTGGCCAAGTCCAGCGTCGTGGTCCAAGGTCTTTCGGCCTACGAGTACCTGCTGTTCGACGCCAAGATCGACATGGCCGACAGTGCGCAGAAAGCCAAATACTGCCCGCTGCTGACCGCCATCGGTGAACGCCAGAAACAACTGGCCGAAGAGATCCTGTCGCGCTGGAACACCAACGACGGCATGCTCGCCCAGATGAGCAAGTTCCCGAACCAGCGCTACGCTGATTCTCACGAAGCCATCGCCGATCTGCTGCGGGTCCAGGTCACCGCCCTCGACACCTTGAAGAAAAAACTTGGTACGCCGATGGGCCGCCAGAGCAAGGGCGTGCCGCAACCGTTCCAGGCCGATGCCTGGCGCAGCCAGTCGTCGCTGCAAGGCCTGGAGGCCAGCCTGAGCGCGGCCAGGACCGTCTGGGTGGGCGTGGACAACAAAGGCCTGCGCGGCCTGTTGCCCAACGACCAGAAACCATTGGCTGACAAAATCGATGCAGCCTACGAGGCATCCTTGAAGTTGTTCGCCAGCAGCCAGCGCACGCTGACCGAAATGCTCAACGACGACGCCGGGCGCCAGCAACTCAACGATCTGTATGACAGCCTCAACGTCGTCCATCGCCTGCACGAAGGCGAACTGGCCAAGGCGCTGGGCATTCAACTGGGCTTCAACGCCAACGACGGTGACTGATCATGTTTCGACGTCAGGCCCTGGCATTGGGCAGCTTGCTGCTCGGCGCCGTTACCCTGGGCGGCTGGACGCTGTTCAAGCAAAAGGACAAGAGTCCGCTCCTGCTTTCGGCACGGGACGATGGCGACGGCAAGCACTACGCCGTGGGCTATCGGCTGGACGGTAGCCGGGTGTTCGCCACCCAGGTCGGCCAGCGTTGCCATGACATCATCAACCACCCGACGTTGCCGGTTGCGCTGTTCGTCGCTCGTCGTCCAGGTACCGAAAGCTACCTGATCGACCTGCGCGACGGTGCGCTGCTGCAAACCATCAGCTCGTTACCGAACCGGCATTTCTACGGCCACGCGGTCATCCATAAAGGTGGCGAATGGCTGTACGCCACCGAGAACGACACCACCGACCCAGGCCGCGGCCTGTTGGGCGTGTACCGTTTCGAAGGCGAGCGGCTGGTGCACAGCGGTGAGATTTCCACCCACGGCATCGGCCCGCACCAGGTGTCCTGGATGCCTGACGGCGAGACGCTGGTGGTGGCCAATGGCGGCATTCGCACCGAGGCCGAAAGCCGGGTCGAAATGAACCTCGACGCCATGGAGCCGAGCCTGGTGCTGATGCAACGCGATGGCACCTTGCTGAGCAAGGAAACCCTCGCCCAGTCAATGAACAGCGTGCGTCACCTGGGTATCGCCAGCGACGGTACCATCGTTTCGGGCCAGCAGTTCATGGGCCCTGCCCACGAGCCCTCGGAGCTGCTGGCGATCAAGCGGCCAGGCCAACCGTTCCAAGCGTTTGCGGTGCCCGAGCAGCAATTGCAAGCCATGGGGCACTACACAGCCAGCGTCGCCGTGCACAGCGACCTGCGCCTGGTGGCCCTGACCGCTCCGCGCGGCAACCGCTTCTTCATCTGGGACCTGGACAGCGGCGAAGTGCGCCTGGATGCGCCTCTGCCAGATTGTGCCGGCGTGGGCGCGGTGGCCGACGGTTTCGTCGTGACGTCGGGCCAAGGGCGGTGCCGCTATTACGATTGTCGGCAGACACAACTGGTTGCAAAGCCGCTGGATCTACCAGCAGGGCTCTGGGACAACCATTTGCATCTGGCCTGAGCAAGGGAGCGAAGCCTCTCGGCGCCGAGCTCCCTGGTTTTTCGGAAAAGTCCCACACTCCACCGGCCCTGCAGGATCTGGAATAGCCCGCACACTCGGAGTAATGTGCCCGCCTATCTGTATTTTCTCTCAGCTCTTTTCCAAGGAAGTGGAACATGCTGCGACGCCGCATGCTGATCATGTTGGGTGTTGTCCTGCTGGTGGTGCTGTTGCTCGCCGGCTACAAGGCCTTCTCCATTTACCAGCAGATCCAGATGTTTTCCGTACCGAAACCACCCGTCAGCGTCGCCGTGGCCACAGCCGTCGAGCAGCCCTGGCAAGCACGCCTGCCCACCGTTGGCAGCCTCAAGGCATTGCAAGGCGTGGACCTGAGCCTGGAAATTGCCGGGACGGTGCAAAAGGTGCAGTTCCAGTCCGGACAGAAGGTCAAGGCTGGCCAGCCGCTCCTGCAACTGGACAGTGACGTCGAAAGAGCCCTGCTGGAAACCGCCGAGGCCGACCTTGACCTGTCACAACTGGACTTCGGTCGCGGCCGACAACTGGTGGGCAGCCAGGCGATCTCCAAGGGCGAGTTCGACCGGCTCTCGGCGCAACTGAAAAAGAACCAGGCCACGGTCAATCAGCTCAAGGCTTCCCTGGCCAAGAAACAGATCCTGGTACCGTTCAGCGGCACCATCGGCATTCGCCAGGTGGACGTCGGCGACTACCTGGCCAGCGGCACGGTGATCGCCACCCTGCAGGACCTCAGCAGCCTTTATGTGGATTTCTACGTTCCCGAGCAAACCGTGCCCAGGCTCGCGGTTGCCCAGCCGGTCGACGTCAGCGTCTCGGCCTATCCCGGGCAGAACTTCGTCGGCACCATCAGTGCGATCAACCCCAAGGTCGAGGACAGCACTCGCAACGTGCTGGTGCGCGCCACCCTGGCCAACCCAGACGGCAAACTGTTGCCCGGCATGTTCGCCAACCTGCAGGTGATCCTGCCGGACGTGACTGCCGCCATTGTCGTGCCGGAAAGCGCGGTGACCTACACCCTCTATGGCAACTCCATGTACGTGGTGACGCAGAAAAAAGCCGCCGACGGCAGTATCGAGAAAGACGACAAGGGCCAGCCGATCCTGATCGCCGAACGGCGCTCCGTCGAAACCGGCGAGCGACGCGACGGGCAGGTACTGGTTTCCAAGGGTGTGAAGAGCGGCGAACAGGTGGTGATCGCCGGCCAGATCAAGCTCGACAACGGTACGCCCATCGCCATCAGCGACGACAAGACCCTGACCGAACAGAACAGCCCGCCGCGCGCGGACTGATCAAGGAACCCCCATGGCTTTTACCGATCCGTTCATCCGCCGTCCGGTGCTCGCCACCGTGGTCAGCCTGCTGATCGTGCTCCTGGGCTTCCAGGCCTGGAGCAAGCTGCCCCTGCGACAGTATCCGCAGATGGAAAACGCCCTGATCACGGTGACCACCGCTTACCCCGGGGCCAACGCCGAGACCATCCAGGGCTACATCACCCAACCGATGCAACAGAGCCTGGCCAGCGCCGAGGGCATCGACTACATGACCTCGGTCAGTCGCCAGAATTTCTCGGTGATATCGGTTTATGCCCGTATCGGCTCCAACAGCGACCGACTCTTTACCGAACTGCTGGCCAAGGCCAACGAGGTCAAGAACCAACTGCCCCAGGACGCCGAGGACCCGGTCCTCAGCCGCGAGGCCGCCGATGCTTCGGCGCTGATGTACATCAGTTTTTTCAGCAAGGAACTGAACAACCCGCAGATCACCGACTACCTGTCACGGGTGATCCAGCCCAAACTGGCGACGTTGCCGGGCATGGCCGAAGCGGAAATCCTCGGCAACCAGGTCTTCGCCATGCGCCTGTGGCTGGACCCGGTCAAGCTCGCCGGTTTCGGCCTGACTGCCGCTGACGTGACCAATGCCGTGCGCCATTACAACTTCCTCTCGGCGGCCGGCGAGGTGAAAGGCGAGTACGTGGTCACCAGCATCAACGCCAACACCGAACTCAAGTCTGCCGAGGCCTTTGCCGCGATTCCGCTCAAGACCGACGGTGACAGCCGCGTGTTGCTGCGGGATGTGGCCCGGGTGGAAATGGGCGCCGAGAACTACGACACCATCAGTTCCTTCGGCGGCACGCCCTCGGTGTACATCGGGATCAAGGCCACACCCGGCGCGAACCCGCTGGATGTGATCAAGGAAGTGCGCAAGATCATGCCGGAGCTGGAGGCCCAACTGCCCACCAATCTCAAGGCCGAGATCGCCTACGACGCCACCCTGTTCATCCAGGCGTCCATCGACGAAGTAGTAAAAACCCTGTTCGAGGCAGTGCTGATCGTCGTCGTCGTGGTGTTCCTGTTCCTCGGTGCCCTGCGTTCGGTGGTCATCCCCGTGGTGACCATCCCCCTGTCGATGATCGGCGTGATGTTCTTCATGCAGTTGATGGGTTACTCGATGAACCTCCTGACACTGCTGGCCATGGTATTGGCCATCGGCCTGGTGGTGGACGATGCCATCGTGGTGGTGGAAAACATTCACCGGCACATCGAGGAAGGCAAAAACCCGTTCGACGCCGCGATAGAAGGTGCTCGGGAAATCGCCATGCCGGTGGTCTCGATGACCATCACACTGGCGGCAGTCTACGCGCCGATTGGCCTGCTCGAAGGGTTGACCGGGGCGTTGTTCAAGGAGTTCGCCTTGACCCTGGCCGGCGCGGTGGTGATTTCCGGAATCGTCGCCCTGACCCTATCCCCCATGATGTGCGCCCTGCTGCTGCGTCATGATGAGAACCCTTCGGGGCTGGCCCATCGGCTGGATACGGTCTTCGAACGCTTGAAGAGTCGCTATCAGCGCCTGCTTCACGGCACGCTCAATGCCCGGCCGGTGGTGCTGGTATTCGCCGCAATCGTACTGCTGCTGATTCCGGTGCTGATCATGTTCACCAAGTCCGAACTGGCGCCCGACGAGGATCAAGGCATCATTTTCATGATGGCCAATGCGCCGAAGACGACCAACCTTGACTACCTCAACGCCTACACCGATCACTTCATCACGATCTTCAAGGAATTCCCCGAGTACTATTCCTCGTTCCAGATCAACGGCTACAACGGTGTGCAATCGGGCATCGGCGGCTTCCTGCTCAAGCCCTGGAACGAACGCAGCCGCACCCAGATGGAAATCCTGCCTGAAGTCCAGGCCAAGCTGGAGAGCATTCCCGGCTTGCAGATTTTCGGCTTCAACCTGCCCTCCCTGCCGGGCACTGGCGAGGGCCTGCCATTCGCCTTCGTCATCAACTCGCCGAAGGACTACACCACACTGCTGCAGATTGCCGAACGCGTAAAAAAACGCGCCATGGAATCCGGCAAGTTCGCCTTCATGGACATAGACCTGGCGTTCGACAAACCCGAGGTAGTGGTCGACATCGATCGCGCCAAGGCAGCCCAGATGGGGGTTTCGATGCAGGACCTGGGCGGCACCCTGGCAACCCTGCTGGGTGAGGCCGAAATCAATCGCTTCACCATCGAGGGGCGCAGCTACAAGGTCATCGCCCAGGTCGAACGACCATTTCGGGATAGCCCGGGCTGGTTGAATAATTACTACGTGAAAAATACCCAGGGCGAACTGCTACCGCTTTCGACCCTGGTCAAGGTCAGCGACCGAGCGCGACCACGACAACTGAACCAGTTCCAGCAGCTCAACGCAGTCACGATTTCGGGCTTTCCCATCGTGAGCATGGGCGAGGCGATCGAGACGGTTCGCCAGATCGCCCGGGAAGAAGCACCGACCGGGTTCGCCTTCGATTACGCGGGGGCTTCGCGGCAGTTCGTACAGGAAGGCAGTGCACTATGGGTGACCTTTGCCCTGGCCCTGGCGATTATCTTCCTGGTACTGGCAGCCCAGTTCGAAAGCTTCCGGGATCCGCTGGTGATTCTGGTGACAGTACCGCTATCCATCTGCGGAGCGTTGATTCCGCTGTTCCTCGGCTGGTCGAGCATGAACATCTATACCCAGGTGGGGCTGGTGACGTTGATCGGCCTGATCAGCAAGCATGGGATCCTGATAGTCGAATTCGCCAACCAGTTGCGCAAGGAACAGGGACTGACGCCAAGGGACGCAGTGGAGCAAGCGGCCTCGATTCGCCTGCGGCCGGTGCTGATGACCACCGCGGCGATGGTGTTTGGCATGGTGCCGTTGATCCTGGCCACCGGTGCCGGCGCGGTGAGCCGTTTCGACATCGGTACGGTAATCGCCACCGGGATGTCGATTGGGACCTTGTTCACGCTGTTCGTGCTGCCCTGCGTCTATACCCTGCTGGCCAAGCCGGACCAACCCTGAGGCTGTTGGAGAGATTGTGGGGCTTCTGTGGCGAGGGGATTTCTGTCGTTAAAAAACAAAGGCCTCGCATATGCGAGGCCTTTATCCAGGTTTCGTGATGCTCAACTCTGCGGCCTCATCCCCTGGGAAAGACTGAACATGAACAGCAGCAGATCGTTGTCCGGTCGGATCGCCTCGCTGGCCTTGGCCACCCTTGGCAAAGGGCAATGAGCGTCAACGGTGGAAGCGCTGAGGATCTGCGAACGTGGCTGCTCCCATACAGCCACCGCCATCGATGCAACTGCCAGGGCCCCTACTAAAAACAAACCTCTAGCAATTTCTAATTTCATCGCTATAAACCTTTGATAGCGCTGCCAAACGCCGCCTCGTAAAGGTAGACGAGTTTTTTCCAGTCAGCGTCGCTGAACGACGAATGGCGCCGCAACTGCTTCATGTCATGGGAAGCCGCACGCCGGGCGGTCAGGCGCTGGCGGCACTTCTCAAAATCGAGCAAAGCCACTTCGGCCTTGGCCGCCTCACCTTCTCCGGTCACGCGCACAAAGACGTGCTTGATGTAGATACAGCCATGTTGCCAACGGCCCTTGTGCATGCGGGCCAGGTTTTCCGCCAGCGCCAGGAGGATTTGATCATGCACTGCTTCGCCATGGCGCTCACGGCCACCTGCGGCATACCAGTGCTCGATCTCTTCAAAACCTTCCAGCGCCTGGGTCACCAGCAGCGCGCGCCACTTGTGAACCGGGTCCCGCTGGGCGCCACAGAAAACGAGTTGGGGGACGCGGACACCCAGTCGGGTCAACGCCAGGAGTGCGTCTTGCTCCCGCAGCACGGTGGGTCTACCAAACGGGTGCAGCCAACTGCGATAGATATGGCCGGTCTGACGCTTGGCATAAAGCAGCTTGCCGTCCTTGCCCTTGATTCGTTGCACACCGCTTTCACCGCCGCGACGCACATTGGGCTCTTCCACCCACTCCCCCTGCTGACTCCAGAAATGTTCGAAGTCGTCGAGGAGAATCGTTGATGTCCCTGCTGCCTGTACACCCATGCCTTTACCTCTTGCGTAATACGTAAACTCGCCACATGGCATAGAGCGGTAGAAAGTCCAGTCGTTCCTGAATACGAAACCCTGCCTGTCGAAACTCTTCCTCTACTGTAGCAACCGGTAACACAAAGCGATTCTGGTAGCCTTTTTGCCCACGAGTACGTTCTTGGCGTTTGCGTTTCCAGGCCTTGAAATTGCCATCGACCCACAATGAAACGATCACGCTATCACGGGTAACGCGTTCGAACTCCCTAAGAATCGCCAGTCGATGCTCGGGTTCACCAATGTGGTGCAACAGGCGCATGCAAAAAATGCTGTCGACGGCGCTATCAGGCAAGGCAATGTCGAACGCAGAAGTGTGCAAGGGTTGTACCCGTTTCACGACATCGGCCGGCTGAGACTCCATTGCGGTCTTGAGCATGGCTTCGGAATTGTCCGCGCCGATGATGACCCGATTCGGCTTTTCGGCCAACAAGGGCCAGAATCGCCCCGCACCGCATGGCAGGTCCAACACCAGGCCGGGGTCGCCCACAAGGGCTAATGCGCGGCGGGCCAGTTGCTGGTCTCGTTGATTGGAAAGGCGGCGACTCAAGCTGCCTCGATGCTTATGAAAATATCTTTGGGCATGCTGCTCGTCGTACTTCTCGGAAAAATCGAGCTTGATGGGATCGGGCATTGATGGGGGCCTCCATGTCTGAATAGCCCCACCTTATGAATTGATATGTCAGGGTCAGGTCATCACTTTGTGAAAACTTTGTCATGTAAATGACCGAATCTTTACAAGATTTTTCCAACCCTGGCGATCACGCCTTCGGATTCAACTCCACCTCGAAATGGCAACCGTTGGGTTCCATCGTGCTGAGACTCACCGTCCAGCCCTGGTTCTCGCAAATCCGTTGCACCAGTGACAGCCCCAATCCCAGGCCCTCACCGCGCTTTTCGTTGCCGCGCACGAATGGCTCGAACATCGCTTCGCGCTTCTCCTCCGGGATGCCCACACCGCTGTCCTCGACCACGAACCCGGTGGCAGTCAACGAAAGACGGATGAAGCCCTGGTCGGTGTAGTGCAAGGCATTTCGCAGCAGGTTGCCCATGACGGCAGTCAGGAAGGTGGCGTTATACAGGGTATCGAGGGTTTGTCCCGGTTCGAAGATCAGCGTCAAGCCTTTGGATTCGATGGGGCTGCGCCACACTCCGAGGAGGTTCTCGGCCACCTGTTCCAGGGTCAGTCGAGGCGACATGCCGTTGTCTTCGCGCTGGGCCCTGGCGAGCATCAGGAAGGTTTGCACCAGCTCGCGCATCTCTTCACTGGCCCGGTTAATGCGCTCGACCTGGGTGCGGCCACGCTGATCCAGGGCCGGGTTTTCCAGCAGCAGTTCGCAAGAGGTCGCCAGGATCATCAACGGCGTGCGCAATTCGTGGCTCACGTCGCTGGTAAACAAGCGTTCGCGGGTCAGGGCCTGGCGCAACCGCCCCAGTGTCGCGTCGAACGCCACGGCCAGTTCACCCACTTCATCGGCGGCGTAATCCGGAGCCAGCGGAGGGGCAAGCCCGAGGAGCTGGTCGCGATGTCGTACTTGCCGAGCCAGGCGAACCACGGGGGCCATCACCCGGCGTGCCAGGATCCACCCCAGAAATACCGCCAGTGCCAGGCTGAGCACGAAGCCCACCAGCACCACGGCAAACAGCACCCGCTCACGCTCCTCGAAGTCGCTCTGGTCTTGCAACAGCACGTAGTGCCGACCGTCCACGATCTCGACCATGGCGTGATACGACAGTTGTTCGCGAAACACCTCGTGGAAGCCACGCTCCAGATGCCGTAGATCCTTGGGTAACTCGAAGTCTCCCGGGCCGCCACTGAAATAAAACAACTGGTCGGGCTCCGGACGATGGTTCCAGTCCGAGACGCTGTCCATCAATAGCAAGCGTTGCAGGTCGCCCCCAAGCCCGGCGGAAATCAGTTTTTCTTCCACCAGGTGGACCGTCGCCACGATGCCCATGGCAAATGCCCCGGCCACCAACGCGCTCATTAGCGCAAAGGCGATGATGATCCGTTGGGCAAGGCTCTGCTTAAACTCCATCACGGCCCTCGGCCAGGCGATAACCCACGCCGTGCACGGTATGCAACAACGGCTTGTCGAACGGTTTGTCGATCACCTGACGCAGTTGATGGACGTGGCTGCGCAGGCTGTCGCTGTCCGGGCAATCGTCGCCCCACAACGCTTCTTCAAGGATTTCCCGGCGCAACACGTGGGGGCTTTTCTGCATCAATACCGCCAGCAGCTTCAGGCCTACGGGGTTGAGCTTGAGCAGCTTGCCTTCACGGGTCACCTCCAGGGTGTCGAGGTCGTAACTCAGGTCGCCAACCTGCAAGGCCCGCCGGCCACCACCTTGGGCCCGACGCATGACGGCTTCGATCCGCGCCGCCAATTCCGACAACGCAAAGGGTTTGATCAGATAATCATCGGCCCCGGACTTGAAGCCCTGCAGACGATCGTCCAACTGATCCCGGGCGGTGAGCATGATCACCGGCGTATCGAGCCGGGCGTCTTCGCGCAGGCGCTTGCACAGGGTGTAGCCGTCGATGCCCGGCAGCATGATGTCGAGCACGATCAGGTCGTAGTGTTCGGTAGCGGCCAGGTGCAACCCCGACAAACCATCCTGGGCGCAATCGACGGTATAGCCCTTGAGCCCCAGGTAATCGGCCAGATTGGCCAGGATGTCGCGGTTGTCTTCAACCAATAGAATTCGCATGGGCACCTCCTGCGTATACGGTTAACGGCCATCTTGGCCCGCGCAGCTTACGGCCAATGCCGATTCAGGGCTAGGGCTGGCCGCTGCGCAAATCGACGCCGACCACTTATCAGCTTTTAAATGGATTTTTCACTATCGATTCACGACCTGACTACAGTGAAGGGGCGACACTCTCGCGCTATCGGATTGATATATAAGGAAAGTAGTAAATGGACTTTATCAAAGCAGCGCCCATGCGCTTTCTGCTGTTGATCACCAGCGTCTGGCTGGTGGTATTTCTCCTGACCCGAACCGTTCTGCTGCTCACTCACCTGAATGAGGCTGGCGGCGTCGCATTTTCCGTGTTTGGCACCGGCCTGCTGTATGACCTGGGGTTTCTCGCCTACGCAATCTTGCCGATGGGGCTGTATTTGCTGCTTTGCCCTCCGGCGCTATGGCATCGGCGCGGTCACCGCTGGTTTCTTCGGGCGCTGCTGACAGTCAGCGTGTTCATCATGTTGTTCACCGCCGTCGCCGAATGGCTGTTCTGGGATGAATTCGGCGTGCGTTTCAACTTTATCGCTGTCGACTATCTGGTCTATTCCGATGAAGTGCTGAACAACGTGCTGGAGTCATACCCAATCGGCACCCTGCTGACGATTCTCGCGGTACTGGCCGCGGGCTCGAGCCTGGCTTTGGGCAAACCATTCAATGCCGCGCTGGCCGCGCCATTGCCTCCCTTGCGCGGACGCCTGTTCAGTGCATTAGGCCTGCTGGCTATCACAGGCCTGAGCTTACAATTGCTCAGTCAGGATGCGCCACGCGCTCAGGGCGGCAATGCCTATCGGAACGAACTGGCGAGCAACGGCCCGTATCAGTTCTTTGCGGCGTTTCGCAATAACGAGCTGGACTATGGGCAGTTCTACAGCAGCCTGGCCCCAGCGACCGTTGCCCAGCAGATACGTGCCGAATTGAGCGAGCCCAATACGCGCTTCATCGGCGAGGATCCGCAAGATATCCGCCGAATGATCGACAACCCCGGCACCGCTCGTAAACCGAACATCGTGCTGGTGACCATCGAAAGCCTCAGCGCCAAATACCTGGGCAGCAATGGTGACCAACGCAACTTGACGCCCAACCTGGACGCCTTGCGCCAACAGAGCCTGTATTTCAATAATTTCTACGCCACAGGCACCCGCACCGACCGAGGCCTGGAAGCCATCACCCTGGCTATTCCACCGACCCCAGGACGCTCGATCGTCAAGCGCATTGGCCGAGAAAGCGGCTTCGCCAGCCTTGGCCAGCAATTGAACGCAGTCGGCTACGACAGCGTATTCGTGTATGGCGGGCGCGGTTACTTCGATAACATGAACGCGTTTTTCAGCGGCAATGGCTATCGGGTCGTCGATCAAAGCAGCGTCGATGAATCCGACATCCACTTCAAGAATGCATGGGGCATGGCCGACGAGGATCTGTACACACAGACGTTGAAACTGGCCGATGCCAATTACGCCAGGCAGCAGCCATTTCTATTGCAGTTGATGACCACGTCCAACCACCGTCCCTACACCTATCCGGACAATCGGATCGACATCAAGTCCGGCAACGGTCGTGATGGGGCAGTCAAATACACCGATTACGCCATTGGTCAGTTTCTGGAGCAGGCACGGCAAAAACCGTGGTTCGATAACACGATCTTCGTTTTCGTGGCCGACCACACCGCCGGCAGCGCCGGTAAGGAAGACCTGCCGATCAGCAATTATCAGATCCCTCTGTTCATCTACGCACCGAAGCTGATCGAGCCGCGGGAAAGCGGCCAACTGGCCAGCCAGATCGATCTCGCCCCAACCTTGCTCGGTTTGCTGAACATGGATTACCAGTCGACGTTCTTCGGTCGCAACCTGCTACAGGAAAACCCGTTGCCGCCTCGCGTCGTCGTAGGCAATTATCAGCATCTGGGTCTGTTCGACGGCAAGGATCTGGCAATCCTCAGTCCACGCCAGGGCCTGCGACGGCACGACGATGCGCTGACCGAAAGTCGCGAATCCCGGGCGAACAGCGAAGACCCTCTGGTCAGCCGCGCCATCACGTATTACCAAACCGCCAGTTATGGCTTCAAGCAACAGCTGCTTGGCTGGAGAACACCCAAGGAGGGTGTCGAGCAAGTCAGCGAACGTTAATCGAACTGCCCCAGGCTGATGCCCTGGGGCGCTTTCTTGGTTCAGGATCTGTCATGCCATCAAGCGTTATACGCCCCACTCCCCGCCCGCTGAACTTCTGGTTGTGCCTCGCCATTCCCGCCGTTGCGGCAATCACCCTGGTTTTGTTGGAGTGGACCGACCTGGACATGTATTTGGCCCGATTGTTCTATGACCCGGCCGCCAGCGGCTTTATCGGGCGCCACAGCTACTTTCTGGAAAACATCCTCCATGACCGGGCAAAACAAGTCGTCATCGCCTTTTCGGTGCTGGCGATCCTGGGGTTCATCAGCTCGTTTTTCATCACCGGCCTCAAACCGTTCAAACGCGAACTGGGTTGCCTGGTGCTGTCCCTGGCCCTGGCGACATCCTTCGTCACGCCGATGAAAGCGGTGACGGCGGTGCAATGCCCCTGGAGTTTGAAAGAGTTCGGCGGCAAGGAAACCTACAGTGAGTTGCTGAGCCCGCGTCCGGCCACCGACAAACCCGGTCGTTGCTGGCCTGGTGGTCACGCCGCCACCGGCTTCACGCTGTTTGCGCTGTTCTTCGTGTTGCGCGACCGTCGCCCGCGCCTGGCCCGCCTGGCCTTCATATCGGCCCTCACCTTGGGAACGGTCTTCTCCGTGGGGCGGATGATGCAAGGGGCACATTTCTTTTCCCACAACGTGTGGACCGCGGTGTTCTGTTGGCTGATTTGCCTGGGGTGTTATTACTACGTGCTGTACCGGCCGGCTTTTACAGCTGAGCGTATGGCCGTCACCCACCCCGTCAATGCCTGAGCATAAATCTCAATGTAGGAGCAGGCTTGCTCGCGAAAGCGGAGTATCAGTCGATGCCTGATTGACTGACCCGCCGCTTTCGCGAGCAAGCCCGCTCCCACAGGGATTGGCGCGATCTCAACGCCGGGAAAAACCAAGGCAATAAAAAACCCCGCCTGCTTTCGCAGGCGGGGTTTTTCGCTACAGGGGTAAGGCTGGCTTACATCATGCCGCCCATGCCACCCATGCCGCCCATGTCTGGCATGCCGCCGCCAGCTGGAGCGTCTTCCTTGATTTCAGCGATCATCGCCTCGGTGGTGATCATCAGGCTAGCAATCGACGAAGCCGCTTGCAGGGCCGAACGAGTCACTTTGGCTGGGTCCAGGATACCCATTTCGATCATGTCGCCGTATTCGCCGGTAGCAGCGTTGTAACCGTAGTTACCCGAACCCTGCTTGACCTTGTCGACCACAACGCTTGGCTCGTCGCCGGAGTTGGCAACGATCTGGCGCAGAGGGGCTTCTACAGCGCGACGCAGCAACTGGATGCCGACGTTCTGGTCATCGTTGTCGCCTTTGAGTTCGCTGATGGCTTGCAGGGCACGAACCAGTGCCACGCCGCCGCCAGGCACCACGCCTTCTTCGACGGCTGCGCGGGTAGCGTGCAGGGCGTCTTCAACGCGGGCTTTCTTCTCTTTCATTTCAACTTCGGAACCGGCGCCAACCTTGATCACTGCAACGCCGCCGGACAGCTTGGCCAGGCGCTCTTGCAGTTTTTCACGGTCGTAGTCGGACGAAGTCTCGGCCACTTGGGCGCGGATCTGAGTAACGCGAGCCTGGATATCAGCCTCGACGCCAGCACCGTCGATCACGGTGGTGTTTTCCTTGGACAGGATCACGCGCTTGGCGTTACCCAGGTGCTCCAGGGTGGTGCTTTCCAGGCTCAGGCCGATCTCTTCGGAGATAACGGTACCGCCGGTCAGTACGGCGATGTCCTGCAGCATGGCCTTGCGACGGTCGCCGAAGCCAGGAGCCTTGACGGCTGCGACTTTAACGATGCCGCGCATGTTGTTCACAACCAGGGTCGCCAGGGCTTCGCCTTCAACGTCTTCGGCCACGATCAGCAGTGGGCGGCCGGCTTTGGCAACGGCTTCCAGCACTGGCAGCATTTCGCGGATGTTCGAGATCTTTTTGTCGACCAGCAGGATCAGCGGGCCGTCGAGCTCGGCGGTCATGGTGTCTGGCTTGTTGACGAAGTACGGGGACAGGTAGCCACGGTCGAACTGCATGCCTTCTACAACCGACAGTTCGTTTTCCAGGCCCGAGCCTTCTTCAACGGTGATCACGCCTTCTTTACCAACTTTTTCCATGGCTTCGGCAATGATGTCGCCGATGGAGCTGTCGGAGTTGGCCGAAATGGTGCCGACCTGAGCGATTGCCTTGGTGTCAGCGCAAGGCTTGGACAGACCTTTGAGTTCCTTGACGATGGCGATGGTCGCCTTGTCGATGCCGCGCTTGAGGTCCATCGGGTTCATGCCGGCAGCGACGGCTTTGAGGCCTTCGTTGACGATCGATTGAGCCAGGACGGTAGCAGTGGTGGTGCCGTCGCCAGCGTCGTCGTTGGCACGGGAGGCAACGTCTTTGACCAGTTGCGCGCCCATGTTTTCGAAGCGGTCTTTGAGCTCGATTTCTTTGGCTACGGAAACGCCGTCCTTGGTGATGGTCGGAGCGCCGAAGCTCTTCTCGATGATCACGTTACGGCCTTTCGGGCCCAGGGTCGCTTTTACTGCGTCAGCCAGGACGTTGACACCGGCGAGCATTTTCTTGCGGGCGGAATCGCCGAATTTAACTTCTTTAGCAGCCATGATCGATATTCCTTAAATACTTTGTAGTCGCGGAAAAATGAGCGGGGAATCAGCCTTCGACAACAGCGAGGATTTCGCTCTCGCCGATAACCAGCAGGTCTTCGCCATCAACTTTCACAGTGTTGCTACCGGAGTAAGGGCCGAAAACAACCTTGTCACCCACTTTCACGGACAGCGCACGTACTTCACCGTTTTCCAGTGCTTTGCCTGGGCCTACAGCGAGGACTTCACCCTGGTTTGGCTTCTCAGCAGCCGAACCTGGCAGGACGATACCGCCAGCGGTTTTCTTTTCTTCTTCGCTGCGACGGACGACGACGCGGTCATGCAGAGGACGAAGCTTCATTGTCGATCTCTCCTAATTGTGGTTTTCATCGGCCGGTGTAGTCCCGGCGGGTTTAACGAATCCGGCGGTGCCGGGTGCGGTTCGTCAAGCGAACCGCAGAAGTCTGTCCGGTGTTGCCACCGGAAACCTTGCGGTGACCCATACATAAGGGCGGACAAGCCGATTACAAGGGCCGGGTATGAAATTTTTTACTTCACGCAGCCAAAAACGAACACGGCACCAGAAGGTGCCGTGTCGCTGGTTTTTACCGAGGGTCGCGGTGTTCGAATTCGCCTTCGATCACGTTGGGCTCGCGGCCCAGAGGTTCGCGCGGAGCTGGCCCGCCACGGGGCTGCAGGTCGTCGGCAAAGGCCCGCTGGCGCATCGCCTGCTCTTCGGCGCGCTGGCGCATTTTATTGGCCAGCATCCGACGGGTGAATGGCAACAGCATGACCAGGCCCAGCACGTCGCTGATGAAGCCAGGCAGGATCAACAGACCGCCACCCAGGGCTAGCATCAGGCCTTCAAGCATGGTCTGGGCAGGCAGCTCGCCTCGGTTCAAGCTTTCACGGGCACGCAATGCCGTGGCGAGGCCGGCGATACGCAGCACGAACACGCCGAGCATCGAGCCGAGAATGACCAGCAACAGCGCCGGGAAAAACCCGATCGCACCGCTGACCTTGACGAATACGAACAGCTCCAACACCGGGAACAGCAGAAAGAGCAACAAAAAAGGGCGCATCAAATGGTTCCTCAACGCAAGAATGCCTTGCTAGTAGGCCTTAAATGACGTCGCCCTTTCGTGAATTCAAGCGTCGGCCACTGTATTTTTCGGCCATTGCTCGGCGTGAGCCAGATAAACCAAGGCTTCGCGAACTTGTGTCGGCGTGTTGCAAGTCTCTTGAAACGCCAGCCAATGCAGGCCCTGGCCGATGCGCAGGTGCATGCCTTCACTGTCGATGCCCACCAGTTGCGCCGCTTCGGTTTTCGGCAGCCCGGCCAACTCCACGTAATGGGCGATGGCCTTGGCATGATCGGCGTTCATGTGCTCGACCATGCTCGCCTCGGCCTTGCCAGCGAAGGGGTTGGCCAGGGTGATCTGGTCGATCCAGTGAATGGCGCCGAAGCCGCCGATGTAACGATGGCGCACCGGATCGAGCACCCAGAAATCGAAATCATGGGCCTTGTGATAGTTCTGCGAATCAGGGAAATAGCGGTAGTAACGCTCAGCGGCAGCGTCGATGGCGGCGCTGTCGTTCAGTTTCCGGGCCTCGGCCAAATAGGTCAGGCGCCCGACGGCCTGCACGTCTTCAGCGCCCCGCTCACCCACCAACATCGAGCACTTGGGGTCTTTTTGCAGATTGTGGGTGTGCTGGGCAATGCGGCTGATCAGGATCAAAGGCCGGCCCTGGGCGTCCAAGCAATATGGCACTACGGAACCGAACGGGAACCCGGGCATGGACTTGGAATGGGTGGAGAGCATTCCACGGTATTCCTTGAGCAGTAATTCTCGGGCATGCTTGGCAGCTTCAACGCTCAATTTATGACTCCTTTGATGAAAGCCGTCTAAAAAACGGTCAGGCAGCTGGGCTGTGTTCCAGTACGCCTTGGGCAAGTCTCGTGCAGCCGGGCTATACCGTCAGATCGAGAAGCCTTCCAAAAGGACATCCTTCACCGCTCTGCACCGGGACATGAGAATGCAACTCACCGACAAAGTAATCATTATCACCGGCGGTTGCCAGGGTTTGGGGCGCTCCATGGCCGAGTATTTTGCCGGCAAAGGCGCCAAGCTGGCCTTGGTGGATCTCAACCAGGAAAAACTCGATCAAACGGTTGCTGCGTGCACGGCCAAGGGCGTCGAGGCCCGGGCATACCTGTGCAACGTGGCCAACGAAGAGCAGGTGAGCGACATGGTCGCCCGGGTCGCCGAGGACTTTGGCGCGATCCATGGGCTGGTCAACAATGCCGGGATCCTGCGCGACGGCCTGCTGCTCAAGGTCAAGGATGGCGAAATGACCAAGATGAGCCTGGCCCAGTGGCAGGCGGTGATCGACGTCAACCTTACCGGGGTGTTCCTGTGCACCCGTGAAGTGGCGGCGAAAATGGTCGAGCTGAACAATAGCGGCGTGATCATCAACATTTCGTCGATCTCCCGCGCCGGCAATGTCGGCCAGACCAACTACTCGGCCGCCAAGGCCGGCGTGGCCGCTGCCACCGTCACCTGGGCCAAGGAACTGGCACGCTATGGCATCCGTGTCGCCGGCATCGCCCCGGGCTTCATCGAAACCGAGATGACCCTGGGCATGAAACCCGAGGCCCTGGAAAAAATGACTTCGGGGATTCCGCTCAAGCGCATGGGCAAGCCGGAGGAGATTGCTCACTCGGCGGCGTATATCTTCGAGAACGACTATTACACCGGTCGGATCTTGGAGATGGATGGCGGGTTGCGGATCTAAAGTCGCCGCAAACCAAATGTGGGAGCGAGCTTGCTCGCGATGGCGTCGGATCAGTCAGTCTTGATGTGACTGATACACCGCTATCGCGAGCAAGCTCGCTCCCACATTGGATGGTGTTTCAAGCATCAATCGTCGCTGACAGTGATATTCGGCATCGCCGGTGATGCTGCCTCTTGCAACACGATCCGTGCGCCCACATGGCGGGCCAGTTCCTGATAGACCATGGCGATCTGGCTGTCCGGCTCGGCGATGACCGTTGGTTTGCCGCCGTCGGCCTGTTCGCGGATCAACATCGACAACGGCAGCGAGGCCAGCAGTTCGACGCCGTACTGGCTCGCCAGTTTCTCCCCGCCCCCTTCGCCAAACAGATGCTCGGCATGCCCGCAGTTCGAGCAAATGTGTACGGCCATGTTTTCCACCACGCCCAGCACCGGGATGTTGACCTTGCGGAACATCTCGACGCCCTTGCGCGCGTCCAACAAGGCCAGGTCCTGAGGCGTGGTGACGATCACCGCACCGGCCACCGGGACTTTTTGCGCCAGGGTCAGCTGGATATCGCCAGTGCCTGGCGGCATGTCGATTACCAGGTAATCCAGGTCGCCCCAGGCGGTTTGCGTCACCAGTTGCAGCAGGGCACCGGAGACCATCGGCCCGCGCCAGACCATCGGCGTGTTGTCATCGGTCAGGAAGGCCATGGACATGACTTCCACACCATGGGACTGGATCGGCACGAACCACTTCTGGTCCTTGACCTGCGGCCGGGTGCCCTCGGCCACGCCGAACATGATGCCCTGGCTCGGACCGTAGATGTCCGCGTCGAGAATCCCGACCTTCGCCCCTTCACGGGCCAGGGCCAGGGCCAGGTTGGCGGCGGTAGTGGACTTGCCCACGCCGCCCTTGCCCGAGGCCACGGCGATGACATTCTTCACATTCGCCAGCCCCGGTACCTGCGCCTGGGCCTTGTGGGCCGCAATCACGCTGGTGACTTCAACCTTGGCGCTGGCGACACCGTCCAGGGACTCGATCGCCATTTGCAGCATCTGCGCCCAACCGTTCTTGAACAGATCGGCGGCGTAGCCGATCTCCAGCTGGACGCTGACACGCTCGCCCTGGATGTCGATGGCGCGCACGCATCCGGCGCTGACCGGGTCCTGGTTCAGATAAGGGTCGGTGTACTGGCGAAGGACGGCTTCCACCGCTGCGCGATTGACGGCGCTCATGGGCAACTCCGATAGCAAGACTTGAAAAACAGGCCGCTATCCTACGCCCCACGCTCCCGCGTGGCGACCCGATTACAGCAGGGCGAACACCTTTTGTGGCGACGCCGTTCACAGACGATGCATCCCGAAACAGCCCCGAAAGGTGAAAAAAAGCCGCCAGCGCTTTATAGTGGCCGACCTCCGTTTCATCAAGTAGCCGAGCCCCATGTCCGAGCCACGCAAGATCCTCGTCACCAGCGCCCTGCCCTATGCCAATGGTTCGATTCACCTCGGCCATATGCTGGAATACATCCAGACCGATATGTGGGTGCGCTTCCAGAAGCATCGCGGCAACCAATGCATTTATGTCTGCGCCGACGACGCCCACGGTTCGGCCATCATGCTGCGCGCGGAAAAGGAAGGCATCACCCCGGAACAACTGATCGCCAACGTCCAGGCTGAACACAGCGCCGACTTTGCCGAGTTCCTGGTGGACTTCGACAACTTCCACTCTACCCACGCCGAAGAAAACCGTGAGCTGTCGAGCCAGATCTACCTGAAGCTGCGTGACGCCGGACACATCGCGACCCGTTCGATCACCCAGTATTTCGACCCGGAAAAGAAAATGTTCCTGGCCGACCGTTTCATCAAGGGCACCTGCCCGAAATGCGGGACCGAGGACCAGTACGGCGACAACTGCGAAAAATGCGGCGCCACCTACGCACCGACCGACCTGAAAGACCCGAAATCGGCGATTTCCGGGGCCACTCCAGTGCTCAAGGATTCCCAGCACTTCTTCTTCAAGCTGCCGGATTTCCAGCAAATGCTGCAAACCTGGACCCGCAGCGGCACCCTGCAGGACGCCGTGGCCAACAAGATCGCCGAATGGCTCGACGCCGGCCTGCAACAGTGGGACATCTCCCGCGATGCGCCGTACTTCGGCTTCGAGATCCCCGACGAACCGGGCAAGTATTTCTACGTGTGGCTGGATGCGCCCATCGGCTACATGGCCAGCTTCAAGAACCTTTGCAACCGCACGCCGGAGCTGGACTTCGACGCGTTCTGGGGCAAGGACTCCACCGCCGAGCTGTACCACTTCATCGGCAAGGACATCGTCAACTTCCACGCGCTGTTCTGGCCCGCCATGCTTGAAGGCGCCGGTTTCCGTAAACCGACCGGCATCAACGTCCATGGCTACCTGACCGTCAACGGCCAGAAGATGTCCAAGTCCCGCGGCACTTTCATCAAGGCCCGGACCTACCTGGACCACCTGTCGCCGGAGTACCTGCGCTACTACTACGCAGCCAAGCTCAGCCGCGGCGTCGACGACCTGGACCTGAACCTCGAAGACTTTGTGCAGAAGGTCAACTCCGACCTGGTGGGCAAGGTGGTCAACATCGCCAGCCGTTGCGCCGGTTTTATCCACAAGGGCAACGCCGGTGTCCTGGTCGCCGGCAACGCCGCGCCAGAGCTGACCGACGCCTTCCTGGCCGCTGCTCCCAGCATCGCCGAAGCCTATGAAACCCGCGACTTTGCCCGCGCCATGCGCGAAATCATGGCCCTGGCCGACCGCGCCAATGCCTGGATCGCCGACAAGGCCCCTTGGTCGTTGAACAAACAGGAAGGCAAGCAGGATGAAGTCCAGGCGATCTGCGCCCTGGGCATCAACCTGTTCCGCCAGTTGGTGATTTTCCTCAAGCCGGTGCTGCCGCTGCTGGCTGCCGATGCCGAGGCGTTCCTCAACGTCGCGCCGCTGACCTGGAACGATCACCAGACGTTGCTGAGCAACCATCAGCTGAACGAGTTCAAGCCGTTGATGACCCGTATCGACGCCACCAAGGTGCAAGCCATGAGCGACGCCTCCAAGGAAGACCTGGCCGCCAGCCAGACCGACACCGGCGCGCCGGCCGGTAACGGCGAACTGGCCAAGGACCCGCTGTCGCCGGAAATCGACTTCGACGCCTTCGCCGCCGTTGACCTGCGCGTGGCATTGATCGTCAAGGCTGAAGCCGTGGAAGGTGCCGACAAACTGCTGCGCCTGACCCTGGACATTGGCGACGAGCAACGCAACGTGTTCTCCGGCATCAAGAGCGCTTACCCGGACCCAGCCAAGCTCGAAGGCCGGCTGACGATGATGATCGCCAACCTCAAGCCACGCAAAATGCGCTTCGGCATCTCTGAAGGCATGGTGATGGCAGCGGGCCCTGGCGGCGAGGAAATCTACCTGCTGAGCCCCGACAGCGGCGCCAAGCCAGGTCAGCGGATCAAGTAACACGACCACACGCTGCACCGATCCCACAGTCGCCTCACAGGCGGCTGTGGGATTTTCATATCTGGCCCGCCCTCCCGGCGTGCCGGATAATGCCTAATCTTGTAACAGGCTCTTTGTCGCCGGCACGCCCATGACCGAAATTGTCCTTACACTGTTCAGCGCCGCCCTGATCAACAACCTCGTGTTGCATTGGCCGCTGGGCGTCGATCCGCTGCTGGCGGCGAACGGTAGAAGACAAATACACGCCCTGGGCCTGGCCACCGCGTGCCTGATGCCGATTGTCGGCACCTTGGGCTATCTGCTGGATCATTGGTTGCTGGTCCCGGCAAACCTGACATCCATGCGTCTGTTTGCTTGGCTGCCGCTGAGCGTGCTGTTGATCGGGCCATTGCTGCGCTTGCTCGCGCGCTGGCTGCCGGCGTTGCCGTTCGAGGGGTTGTGGCCACTGTTGCTCGGCAATGCCGGCATCCTCGGCGTCACGCTGCTCAACGGTCAGGAGGACCAGGGCCTGGGCCACGCCCTCGCCGCGAGCCTGGGCGCCGGGCTGGGATTCTGGCTGGTACTGAGCCTGTTCGATGATTTGCGCCAGCGCACCTTCAATAACGATATTCCCTTGCCCTTTCGGGGCCTGCCGATTCAGTTGATCAGCGCCGGGCTGATGGCGGTGGCATTTCTCGGATTGCGCGGGTTGGTCAAAACATGAGTCTGATTCAACGTATCGATGCCCTGCTGCCGCAGACCCAATGCGGCAAATGCGGCCATCCCGGGTGCAAGCCCTACGCCGAAGGCATCGCCCAGGGCGAACCGATCAACAAATGCCCGCCTGGCGGGCGCGAAACCATCGCCGCCCTGGCCGAGCTGATGAAAGTGCCGGTAGTGGAGCTGGACACCAGCCGCGGCAGTGCCCCGGCGCAGATTGCCTTTATCCGTGAAGCCGAATGCATCGGTTGCACCAAGTGCATCCAGGCCTGCCCGGTGGACGCGATTGTCGGCGCGGCGAAGCTGATGCACACCGTTCTCATCGACGAATGCACAGGCTGCGATCTTTGCGTGGCGCCCTGCCCGGTCGACTGCATCGAGATGCGGCCATTGCCGCTGGCCACGGTGCTGCCGATTGTCGGCGGCCTGGCCTTCAGCACCGAGGAACAGCAGGCACGAACCGCCAAGCGTAATCACGCCCGGCAGCGTTTCGAACGGCGCAATGCGCGTTTGCGGCACGAGGAAGAACAGCGTCTGGCCGAGCGCCTGGCGCGTAGCCAACGCGCGGCCCAGGTCCAGCCCCAAGCCCTCGACCCCGTACAAGCCGCACTGGAACGTGTGCGTGCGCAGAAAGCCGCCAACGCCGATGCGGCCCTGAAGAAAGCCAAAATCGACCTGGCCATGAGCCGGGCGCAGTTGAACAAATCCTTGAAAGCGTTCGGTCACCCACCGACCTTTGAGCAGCAGTCGCAATTGATCCTGTTGCAGCGCCAGTTCGAAGCCGCGGAGCAGGCCCTGGCGCAACTGGAAAACACCGCACCGCCGGCCATTGAAGCCCCCGCACCGGCGCAAAACGCCGAACTGAAGCGGGCCAAGATCCAACTGGCGATGCGCCGCGCCGAACTCAGCAAAGCACGGACAGGCGGGGCATCGGATGAGCACATGCAGTTGCTGGAACAAGCGGTGAAAGAGGCCGAACGTCAGGTGGACGCCCATGCCAGTCCCTGAGCCCGTGGACGAACGGCTGCGCCAAGCGATGAAGCGAGTGTTGCTGGCGACGCTGCCCGGCGCGCTGGCGTTGCTGTGGTTCCATGGCTGGGGCGTAGCGCTCAACGTGCTGTTGTCCGGCCTCACCGCCCTGGCGGTCGAAGCGCTGGTGTTGCGTGTGCGGCGTCGGCCTCTGATGCCCGACCTGAACGATGGCAGTGCGCTGGTCACCGCCACTCTGCTGGCCCTGGCGTTGCCGGCCTATTGCCCCTGGTGGCTGACCGTCACTGCGGCCGCCTGCGCCTTGTTGTTCGGCAAGCACCTATGGGGTGGTGTCGGTACTAACCCGTTCAACCCGGCAATGCTCGGATATGCCTTGGTGCTGGTGGCGTTCCCTTCACAGATGAGTCAATGGCCCAGCCTTCATGGCATGGGCTTGCTCGAAGGCCTGCAACAGGTGTTTGGCGCTCACCCGTCCCCCGATGCCTGGGCCGGCGCGACCGCACTGGATAGCCTGCGCATCAACAGAAGCCTGACGGTCGATGAACTGTTCGCCAACGATCCGGCGTTCGGGCGTTTCGGTGGCCGCGGTGTCGAATGGGTCAATCTGGGGTTCCTGGCGGGCGGCCTGTTTCTGCTGCAACAACGCGTGTTCAGTTGGCATGCGCCAGTGGGCATGCTGACCAGCCTGTTCATCGTCAGCTTGCTGTACTGGAACGGCTCGGGCTCCGACTCTCATGGCTCGCCACTGTTTCATCTGCTCACCGGGGCGACCATGCTCGGCGCATTTTTCATCGTGACCGAACCCGTCTCTGGCGCCAAAGCCGCGCTTGCCCGGCTGCTGTTTGGCGCAGGCGTGGGGCTGCTGGTCTACCTGATCCGCACCTGGGGTGGTTATCCTGATGGCGTGGCATTTGCGGTGCTGCTGATGAATCTCGGTGTGCCGGCGCTGGATCGGTTTGCCGAGGCACGACAACGGCGGCAACTGACATGAACAACCCCGGCGGCGTTGCGATCCTGATCATTCTGGCAGCCCTCGGCGTAGGAGCCACTTACGTCACGCAAATCAGCACTGCCGGTCACATCGAGGCCCAACGACAGGCCATCGCCAGCAGAAGCTTGCTCGACGTACTGCCAGCCGACCACTATGACAACCAGCCGTTGACGCAGCCTGTCGTGACGACTCCGCAGACCTTGGCCCATAGCACGCTGCTGAGCGCTTACCTGGCGACCCGCAACGGCCAGCCCAGCGCCGTGTTGTTACGCAGTCAGGGGCTGGGTTATGAAGGCAGTATCGAGTTGCTGATCGCCATCGACCCTCAGGGCCGGTTGCTGGGCGTGAAAACCCTGCGCCAGTCCGAAACACCCGGGCTAGGCGCGGCGATTGCCGGTTGGCCAAACGCCTGGTTGCAGACGTTCAATGGGAAATCGCGCCAAGCCCCGGACGACAACGGTTGGGCCTTGAAAAAGGATCAAGGGCAGTTCGATCAACTGGCCGGCGCAACGGTCACCTCCCGGGCGGTGCTCCAGGCGGTTCACGATGCGCTGCGTTATTTCGACGAGCACAAGGCTCAACTGACCAGAGTGGCCGCAAATGAATAAGCCATGGGTACTGACTCGCGGCCTGCTGCTGGTGCCCTTGGTCGGCGCAAGCGACTCGCTGGTAAACGCACTGGGACTGTGGCTGGCCTGGGCTTTGATCAGTCTTGCCCATGGCTTGGCAATGGCTGCTCTACGGTCCCGCCTGACAGCACCTGAGCGCTTGCTCGCCTCGATTGTGCTGGCCGCGACCCTGACCGCCTGCGCAGGCTTTGCCTTCCAGGCCTGGGCGCTGGAACTGTATCGAGCGCTGAGCCTTTACATTGGCTGGGTCGCCTTGAGCTGCGTGGCGCTGGAACACGAAGATCACTGCATCGACTCCCGTTTGCCTGGACACCTCAGGCTCGCGGGGCTGTTCGGCCTCTGGATGATCGGCCTGGGCACCCTGCGCGAGCTGATCGGCAGCGGCATCCCCCTGGCCAGGCTCGCCCCCGGCGGGTTCATCCTGCTCGGTCTGCTGTTGGCGGCTTACCAGGCTTGGACGGCCGCCAAACCCCATTCATCCGTTGAGGAAACGCCGCGCCCATGAACGCCGCAAAACGCCTGGAAATATTTCGTCGCTTTCACGAAGACAACCCGGAACCGAAAACAGAACTGGCCTATACCTCGCCGTTCGAGTTGTTGATCGCGGTGATCCTGTCGGCCCAGTCCACCGATGTCGGCGTCAACAAAGCCACGGCCAAGCTGTTCCCGGTGGCCAATACGCCAGAGGCGATCCATGCCCTGGGCGTCGAAGGACTCTCCGAGTACATCAAGACCATCGGCCTGTTCAATAGCAAGGCCAAGAACGTGATCGAAACCTGCCGCTTGCTGATCGAGCGTCACGCAGGTGAGGTCCCGCAGACTCGCGAAGCACTGGAAGCTCTTCCAGGTGTGGGCCGCAAAACCGCCAACGTCGTACTCAATACCGCATTTCGTCAGTTGACCATGGCGGTCGACACCCACATCTTCCGCGTGAGCAACCGCACCGGGCTGGCGCCTGGGAAAAACGTCGTGGAAGTGGAAAAGAAACTGATGAAGTTCGTGCCCAAGGAATTTCTCCTGGATTCCCATCACTGGCTCATCCTTCACGGGCGCTACGTTTGCCTGGCGCGCAAGCCCCGCTGTGGCAGCTGCCGAATCGAAGATTTATGCGAATACAAGCACAAGACGTCTGACGATTGAGACACTATTGATTTTATTGATCCATCGATTGAAAAAATCTTTTTTACCCGCCCGTGGTTTATCGATATAAGGAGCGCCAATGGCAGTCTTAGCCTGGAGTCGAACCCATGAGTACTGGCAAAGAACAACTGGATGTAGAAGACGATTTCATCGCCGTTGAGGCCGACGACGCGGAACCTGTGGTAGTGGAAGTGGCGAAAACCAATCTGAGCAAACGCCGCACCATCGATAACCTGCTGGAAGAGCGCCGCCTGCAGAAGCAACTGGCCGATTACGATTTTGACCTCTGACACGTAAAAGCCTCCCTAACGGAGGCTTTTTACTGAGTACGCGTGACCGAACAACTCACACCAACCCATTGCGCTGTGCCAGCTCGATCAGATCGACCAGCGAACGGGCATTGAGTTTCAACAACAAGCGCGTCTTGTAAGTACTGACCGTCTTGTTGCTCAAGAACATCCCATCGGCAATTTCCTTGTTGGTTTTTCCACGCGCCAGTTGCTGCAGGACCATCATTTCTCGCCCGGATAAACGATCCACCATATCGGACTCGCTGGCGTTTCCAAGGCTCGAACGTACCGTATGCAGTGCCTGGTTGGGAAAGTAGCTGTAACCTGACAATACCGCCTTTATCGCACTCAACAGTTCCGTGAGGTCCTGTTGTTTGCACACATAACCAGCGGCCCCCGTCTGCATACAACGCATCGAGAAATGCCCAGGAGCCTGAGAAGTAAGTACCAGTACTTTCAGGGGCGAAGAATTGGCGGTCAGGCGCGCGATAACCTCCAACCCGTCCAGTTTCGGAATGCCGATATCGAGAATGACAATGTCAGGCGCAAGTTCACGAGCAAGTTGCAAGGCATCGACACCATTATCTGTTTCGGCAACAACTTCATAGCCATGACGCTCCATTAGTAGACGTACAGCAAGACGAATGACGGGATGATCATCCACGATCAGCACTTTATTCATGGGCAAATCCAACTTCGCTGTTCGAATTTTTAGAGCACGCACAATAGCCTAGTCATTTCTACCTTGGCATGCTGCCCCCCCTGAGTGCTCGCACCGAGAGACGCAACCTACAAGCAATACAGAAAAATCCTACAAATTCCCCTGGAAATAATGTGCCATGAATTTTCTCACAGGGCTCAGCCTCCCCTTCCTAACGAGCCGCCCCCCCTTCGGATATTGTGACTTTCCCCTCCTGGCTGTCGCGCGGGAAGGAAATAGAAGTGACTGCACTCATAAAAAGTAACTGAATTATCTATCGATAAAACAGCAACAACCTCATTAATCCAGCTAAAACCTATATAAAACCAACGTGCTTAATGCAGGGCATACCCGTCTTCAATTAGCAAACCCGAACGACTAACACTCAGCCATTCCATTCAGTCATCGAGCTTACATAACCATGAGTTTTCACCATGAACAAACCTTTGAAAACCATCACCAACCCAATGACCCTTATCGCTATATTTGCCACGTTATCTGAAACGTCCGCGGCGATTTCCCTGCCGTTCCTGGATGATCAGGATCGTGAATATTATCTGTGGTTCCTGATCAGCTTTCCGTTCTATCTACTGCTGCTTTTTTTTATCACCCTAAACTTCAACTATCGCTCGTTATATTCACCGTCCGACTTTCACAAGAGCAAGCACTTCATAAAGACCATGGATGACTCGACCTGCCGACGTAGACGAGTGTTACGTCGGGCCGACAAAGTCAGAAAGTCAGTCATGCGCTGTCATCGACGCAAACACGATCCACAACGGGTCATTCTTCTGGTGTGCAGCCCATCGGGAGAGCTGATTGCAGCCTATCGGGCCAAACTCTTGAAGCGCGCCACGGGACACACCGAAATTGTCCTGTACGTCATTTACAGCCGCGACGACGCAGACGTGGTACCGGACAGGCAGGAGGGTGGGCGCTCAGGGGAATAGCGCCGCATAACAGGGCGATCGCAAAAAAAACGGCCTGCTCATGGCAGGCCGTTTTCACATCGCCAGGGTCAGAACAGCTTGCGACCCTTGTTCGCCGCGATACGCATGCGCAGGGCGTTGAGCTTGATGAAACCGGCTGCGTCGGCCTGGTTGTAGGCGCCGCCGTCTTCTTCGAAGGTCGCGATGTTGGCATCGAACAGCGACTCATCGGACTTACGCCCGGTGACGATCACGTTGCCCTTGTACAGCTTCAGGCGCACCACGCCATTCACGTGGGCCTGGGATGCGTCGATCATCTGCTGCAGCATCAGCCGCTCTGGGCTCCACCAGTAACCGGTGTAGATCAGGCTGGCGTACTTGGGCATCAGCTCGTCCTTGAGGTGAGCCACTTCGCGGTCCAGGGTGATCGATTCGATCGCCCGGTGAGCGCGCAGCATGATAGTGCCGCCCGGGGTTTCGTAGCAGCCGCGGGACTTCATACCCACATAGCGGTTCTCGACGATGTCCAGACGACCGATGCCGTGCTCGCCACCGATACGGTTCAGGGTCGCCAGCACGGTGGCCGGGCTCATTTCCACGCCGTCCAGGGCAACGATATCGCCATTGCGATAGGTCAGCTCCAGGTATTGCGGGGTATCGGGAGCCTTCTCCGGGGACACGGTCCAGCGCCACATGTCTTCTTCGTGCTCGGTCCAGGTGTCTTCCAGCACGCCGCCTTCATAGGAGATGTGCAGCAGGTTGGCGTCCATCGAGTACGGGGATTTTTTCTTGCCGTGGCGCTCGATCGGGATCGCGTGCTTCTCGGCGTAGTCCATCAGTTTTTCACGGGACAGCAAGTCCCACTCACGCCATGGGGCAATGACTTTCACGCCAGGCTTGAGGGCATAGGCACCCAGTTCAAAACGCACCTGGTCGTTGCCTTTGCCGGTAGCGCCGTGGGAAATGGCGTCGGCACCGGTTTCATTGGCGATTTCGATCAGGCGCTTGGCGATCAACGGACGGGCAATGGAAGTACCCAGCAGGTACTCGCCTTCGTAAACAGTGTTGGCGCGGAACATCGGGAACACGAAGTCGCGGACGAACTCTTCGCGCAGGTCATCGATGTAGATCTCTTTGACGCCCATGGCCTGAGCCTTGGCGCGTGCAGGCTCGACTTCTTCGCCCTGCCCCAGGTCAGCGGTGAAGGTCACCACTTCGCAGTTATAAGTGTCCTGCAGCCACTTGAGGATCACCGAAGTGTCCAGGCCGCCGGAATACGCCAGAACGACCTTGTTTACGTCCGCCATGCCATCACTCCACGGGTTGTACGGAAAGCCGGGAAGTTTAACGTCCAATGCGGATAATTTACAGGGGCGCGACAGCTTATGACGACGAAGCGACAGATTATGTCGAGCGAGCGACGGGTATCGCGGATCAGGATGTCCGCGCAGCGGTGGTAGCGGGCGCCTTGACCGGAGCCGCGACCGGTGCCGGGACCTTGCCAGGGGCTGCCGCAGGTGCCGGCGCCGTTGTCGGTTGCGGTGCCGGTGCCTCGGTTGGCGCCACCCGCTCCAGGCGCACGACCACCCGACGGTTCTTGGCCCGGTTGGCGGCATTGGTATTGGGTACCAGCGGATAACGCTCGCCGTGGAAACGCACCGTGATCTGCGACTCCTGGAAACCATTGGCCTTGAAGAAGTCCTGGACCGCCAGGGCCCGGCGCCGTGACAACTCACGGTTGGTCAAGCGGTTGCCACTGTTGTCGGAGTGACCATCGAGCTCGACATGATTGACGCTAGGATCAGCCTTGATGAAGTCGAGCATCACCTGCAACTGAGCCTTGGCCTGCGCATCCAGCTCGACTTCTTCCCCGGGGAAACCGATCTGGGTTTGCTTCACCTGTTCGAAATTCTTCGGCAGCAACTTGGCCACGCAGCTCTGATAGTCGCTGAAGGCCTTGTTGAAGCGCACCGGCAGCAGGCGGACTTCCGATACCCGCCCGTCCTCGGTGTTGCGTCGTACCACCGGGCTGCGACCGTCCATCAGCCCGCTGATCAAGCGACCGGCCTGGACCTGGGAGCTGTTGAACAAGACATCGCCACTGCCAATGTTGACCGAGCCCAGGTTGATGTCACCCCTCCCCGGTTGCCAGGGCGCCGCGGCCGCCAGCAAAGTCGCCGAACCGCCTCCGAGCATCGGGTTGTAGGCCTTGAGCCGAAATGTGGCCTGCTCGCCCGCCCGACGCACGAATTCGCCACTGCCAAAGTCGGTAATCGGCTGGCTCAGCCGACACTCGAACTTATCGCCTTCGACCGTCCACTCAATGCTCTCCAGACGGGTCTGGAAAGTGAGCGCCATGGCGGGAAAGCTGGCAAACACACTGAGCAAGGCTAGATAACGCTGGCGCACGGGAGGCTCCACTGACTTTTATACAAAGATCGACGCATGCCGAGGGCATGACGCTTGTCCGGGGCACTGCACGGATTCGTGGCACACCTGTAGGGGCTATCGGTAAGTTGCGGCAGAACTTGATAGCGGGTGCCTGAATCGGTCTTTTCCGGTAGCATTCCCCAGAGTTTGACCCGCCTGGAAGCCCCCCCCATGTCCGACCGCCTGACCCTGCTGCGTCCCGACGACTGGCATATTCATCTTCGCGATGGTGCTGTGTTGACCCATACCGTCGCCGATGTCGCGCGCACCTTCGGGCGCGCAATCATCATGCCTAACCTGGTTCCGCCCGTGCGCAACGCCGCCGAGGCCGATGGCTATCGCCAGCGCATCCTCGCCGCACGCCCGGCTGGCAGCCGCTTCGAACCGCTGATGGTGCTTTACCTCACCGACCGCACCCAGCCCGAAGAGATCCGCGAGGCCAAGGCCAGCGGCTTCGTCCATGCCGCCAAGCTGTACCCGGCCGGTGCCACCACCAACTCCGATTCCGGTGTCACCAGCATCGACAAGATCTTTGCGGCGCTGGAGGCGATGGCCGAAGTCGGCATGCCGTTGTTGATCCACGGTGAGGTCACCCGGGGCGACGTCGACGTGTTCGACCGCGAGAAAATCTTCATCGACGAGCACATGCGCCGCGTCGTGGAACGGTTCCCGACGCTCAAGGTGGTGTTCGAACACATCACCACCGGCGATGCCGTGCAGTTCGTCAACGAGGCTCCGGCCAACGTCGGCGCGACCATTACCGCCCATCACCTGCTGTACAACCGCAACCATATGCTGGTGGGCGGGATCCGTCCGCACTTCTATTGCCTGCCGATCCTCAAGCGCAATACCCATCAGGAAGCTCTGCTCGTCGCCGCCACCAGCGGCAGCGCCAAGTTTTTCCTCGGCACGGACTCGGCGCCCCACGCCCGCCACGCCAAGGAAGCCGCCTGCGGTTGCGCCGGTTGCTACACCGCCTACGCGGCCATCGAGCTGTACGCCGAGGCGTTCGAACAGCGTAACGCGCTGGACAAACTCGAAGGTTTCGCCAGCCTGCACGGCCCAAGCTTCTATGGTCTGCCAGCGAACACCGATCGTATTACCCTGGTCCGCGACGAGTGGACCGCCCCCGCCAGCCTGCCTTTCGGCGAGCTGACTGTCATCCCGCTGCGCGCCGGTGAAAAACTGCGCTGGCGCCTGCTGGAGGAAAACGTGTGAGTGAAGATCATTTCGACGACGAACAGGACGGCAACGGTGGTTCGGGCGGCGCCCGTCACCCCATGGCTGCCCGGTTCCGGGGCTATCTGCCGGTCGTCGTCGACGTAGAAACCGGCGGCTTCAACTCCGCCACCGATGCGTTGCTGGAAATCGCCGCGACCACCATCGGCATGGATGAAAAAGGTTTTGTGTTCCCTGACCACACCTATTTCTTTCGTGTCGAACCGTTCGAAGGCGCCAACATCGAAGCGGCGGCCCTGGAGTTCACCGGGATCAAGCTCGATCACCCTTTGCGCATGGCAGTGAGTGAAGAGACCGCCCTGACCGACATTTTCCGCGGTGTGCGCAAGGCCCTGAAGGCCAACGGTTGCAAGCGAGCAATCCTGGTCGGCCACAACAGCAGCTTCGACCTGGGCTTCCTCAACGCCGCTGTCGCGCGCCTGGACATGAAGCGCAATCCGTTTCACCCGTTCTCCAGCTTCGACACAGCGACCCTGGCCGGCCTGGCGTATGGCCAGACCGTCCTGGCCAAGGCCTGCCAGGCGGCCGACATCGATTTTGATGGCCGTGAAGCCCACTCGGCCCGCTACGACACCGAGAAGACGGCCGAGCTGTTCTGCGGCATCGTCAACCGCTGGAAGCAGATGGGTGGCTGGCAGGATTTCGACGACTGACATCGGACCAGCTATGGCTCTTGTGGCGAGGGGATTTATCCCCCGTGGGACTGCGCAGCAGTCCCACGAAAGGTGAGCCAGGCCAAATCAATTGGCGGGTTTTGGGTCGCTTCGCGGCCCAGCGGGGATAAATCCCCTCGCCACAAAGCTTCGTGTTCCAGCAGATGATCCGGTTTGAAACACCCATAAAAAAACCGGCCCTATCGAGGGCCGGTTTTTTTATGCCTTGTGCGATTACAGCTTGTCGCTGTGCTCACCCAGGTAGGCGGCAACGCCTTCAGGCGATGCAGTCATGCCCTTGTCGCCTTTCTTCCAGTTGGCCGGGCACACTTCGCCGTGCTCTTCGTGGAATTGCAGGGCGTCGACCAGACGGATCAGCTCTTCCATGTTACGGCCCAGTGGCAGGTCGTTGATGATCTGCGAACGGACAACGCCTTTGTCGTCGATCAGGAACGCGCCACGGAAAGCCACGCCGCCTTCGGACTCAACGTCGTAGGCCTTGGCGATTTCGTGCTTCATGTCGGCAGCCATGGTGTATTTCACCTGACCGATACCGCCATTGTTGATCGGGGTGTTGCGCCAGGCGTTGTGGGTGAAGTGCGAGTCGATCGAAACAGCGACCACTTCAACGTTGCGGGCCTTGAAGTCGTCCATGCGGTGATCCAGTGCGATCAGCTCGGACGGGCAGACGAAGGTGAAGTCCAGCGGATAGAAGAACACCAGGCCGTATTTGCCTTTGATGGCCGAGGACAGGGTGAAGCTGTCGACGATTTCGCCGTTGCCGAGCACGGCCGGGACGGTGAAGTCAGGGGCTTGTTTGCCTACGAGTACGCTCATTGGATATCTCCTGGTGTAGTAACGTGAAAACAAGGTCCGGGCCAGCCTGCCACCCTCAGGCGACAGCCCTGTGACACGAACCCGCTTGCAAGGGCCGATCATCATACACCGCGAATTTGGACTGTCTTCAACGGTTTTTCGGCGGTATTGAAAAATCGCTGTGGCATTTCATGACACCTCACGGGCCAAGGGCAGAAACCGTTCGTCAGCCAGGCGCCGCTCTGGCGCAAGGGTTTCAGAAACCACTTTGACAATCATTCTCGTTAACATTAAGATCCGTCTCAATTGAGTCACAACCAGCGACGGTTCTCACTTATGTATGTATGCCTCTGCACTGGCGTCACCGACGGGCAAATCCGCGAAGCGATCTATGAAGGTTGCTGCAGCTACCGCGAAGTCCGCCAGGCCACCGGCGTAGCCAGCCAATGCGGCAAATGTGCCTGCCTGGCCAAGGACGTGGTCCGCGAAACCCTCGCCAAAGTACAAACCGCCCAGGCCTCGATCCCCTACCCGGTAGAATTTACCGCCGCGTAATAAACAGCTTTCAAAGGAACCGGACTCAATGTCCGGTTTTTTTATGCCTGTAAATCAATTGCTTAGCGTTCAGACGCGGAACACAAACATTCTTATTCCGATTAATTTTCATTTATTATTCAACAACTTAGGTTTGACACTCGCAAGTACGCGGCTCAAACTCCGCCTTATATACAGCTATTACAGGGCAGGTCTCATCATGAAAGGCGACGTCACAGTCATCCAGCATCTCAATAAGATCCTCGGCAATGAGCTGGTCGCGATCAATCAATACTTCCTGCATGCGCGCATGTACGAGGATTGGGGCCTGAACAAGTTGGGCAAGCACGAGTACCACGAGTCCATCGACGAGATGAAACACGCGGACAAGCTGATCAAGCGCATCCTGTTCCTCGAAGGCCTGCCGAACGTCCAGGACTTGGGCAAGCTGCACATCGGCGAACACACCCGGGAAATGCTTGAGTGCGACCTGCGCATCGAGCGCACTGGCCACGCCGACCTGAAGGCGGCCATCGCCCATTGCGAGACCGTTGGCGACTTCGGCAGCCGTGAACTGCTTGAGGACATTCTCGAGTCCGAAGAAGAGCACATCGACTGGCTGGAAACCCAATTGGGCCTGATCGACAAAGTCGGCCTTGAGAACTACCTGCAATCGCAGATGGGTGAAGAGTAATTCTTCGCGGCTAACCCATTAAAAAGCCCCGCCCTCTTTCGAGAGGCGGGGCTTTTTATTGCCTGAGTTTCAGACCCTACCGAAATCCACTGTGGGAGCGGGCTTGCTCGCGATAGCGGTGGATCAGATAAAAAAATGCTGACTGACACACCGCTATCGCGAGCAAGCTCGCTCCCACAAGGTTCTTGTCCACCACAACTTGTGTGGTGAACAGAACCATCACACATCAGGCTTCAGTCTTGTTCGCCGCAGCTTTTTCTACCGCTTCCTTGATCGTGGCCTGCAGAGAGCCGTCAGCGGCCATCTCGGTCATGATGTCGCTACCACCGACCAGCTCACCACCCACCCACAGCTGTGGGAACGTTGGCCAGTTGGCGTACTTGGGCAGGTTGGCGCGGATTTCCGGGTTCTGCAGGATGTCCACGTAGGCAAACTTCTCGCCACACGCCATCACAGCCTGAGCAGCCTTGGCCGAGAAACCGCACTGTGGCGCGTTCGGCGAGCCTTTCATGTAAAGCAGGATGGTGTTGTTGGCAATCTGGTCTTTAATCGTTTCGATGATATCCATGGAGCACCTCGGCTTAAAACTTTTGCGACTTAAGTTGTCGACACGGTGATGCATTGTAACGGAAAGCCGAACGTGCTCCAGAGACAATTTTACGCAGCCGCCACCTTCACCGGTACGCCGTTGAGCGCCGCATTACCGGACAACTCATCGAGCTGACAATCATCGGTCAGGTCATTGGCGCTGGAACCCGGCTGGCCGCTGGCGATGGTCATCTGCACGCCCGGCCGGGCATGGCCCCAGCCGTGGGGCAAGCTGACCACACCCTTCATCATGTCCAGGCTGCCCTGCACCTCGACTTCGATCATACCCACCCGCGAACTGACCTTCACCCGCTGCCCATCGACAAGACCGCGACTGGCGAGGTCATCCGGATGCATCAGTAGCTGATGACGCGGCTTGCCCTTCACCAGCCGATGGAAATTGTGCATCCAGGAATTATTGCTGCGCACATGGCGACGACCAATCATCAGCAACTCATCCGCCGCTGGAGCCCGCAACGCGGCAAAACGCTCCAGGTCGGCAAGTATCACCGCCGGCGCGGCTTGCACCCGTTGGTTTTCGGTTTTCAACCGTGGGGCCAGGTTGGGCTTCAGAGCTCCGAGGTCAATGCCATGGGGATGGTCGAACAAGGTCGCCAGGGACAGTTTGTGTGGCGAAGCATCGCCATAAGCCCCGGCCCGCAGACCGAAATCGATCATTTGCGCTGGCGGCATGGTCGGTTTGAGTTCCTTACCGGTTCTGGCGGCAAAGGCCTTGGCCAGCCCGACAAAAATCTCCCAGTCATGCAGCGCCCCTTCTGGCTTGGGCAGAATAGCCCGGTTGAAGCGGGTCACGTTGCGCACCGCGAACAGGTTGAACGTGGTGTCGTAATGATCGTTTTCCAACGCCGAGGTCGAGGGCAGGATCAGGTCGGCATAGCGCGTGGTTTCGTTGATGTACAAGTCGATGCTGACCATGAACTCCAGCCCGTCCAGCGCCTGCTCCAGTTGTCGCCCGTTGGGCGTGGACAGTACCGGATTGCCTGCCACGGTAACCAGCGCACGAATCTGGCCCTCGCCTTCGGTGAGCATTTCCTCGGCCAGGGTCGACACCGGCAACTCCCCGGCGTACTCGGGACGCCCGGACACCCGGCTCTGCCAACGGTTGAAATGCCCTCCCGAGGTGGTGGCCACCAGATCCACTGCCGGCTCGGTGCACAGCGCCCCGCCCACCCGATCGAGGTTGCCGGTGACCAGATTGATCAGTTGAATCAGCCAGTGGCACAGCGTGCCAAATGCCTGGGTCGAAACCCCCATCCGCCCGTAACACACCGCGGACGGCGCTGCGGCAAAGTCCCGGGCCAATCGGCGGATCTGTTCCGCTGGCACTGCGCAAAGCGGACTCATCGCCTCAGCCGTGAAGGTGGCAACAGCTTGGCGCACCTCTTCCAGGCCATCCACCGGCAGGTGGCTGTCACGGGTCAGGCCCTCGCTGAACAACGTATTGAGCAAACCAAACAGCAACGCGGCATCACCGCCAGGGCGCACGAACACATGCTGGTTGGCGATGGCCGCCGTTTCGCTGCGGCGCGGATCGACCACTACCACTTTACCGCCACGGGCCTGGATAGCCTTGAGGCGCTTCTCCACGTCCGGCACGGTCATGATGCTGCCGTTGGACGCCAGCGGGTTGCCGCCCAGGATCAGCATGAAGTCGGTGTGATCGATGTCTGGAATCGGCAGCAGCAGGCCGTGGCCATACATCAGATGACTGGTCAGGTGATGAGGCAGTTGATCCACCGAGGTCGCCGAAAAACGGCTGCGGGTTTTCAACAGGCCCAGGAAATAGTTGCTGTGGGTCATCAGCCCATAGTTGTGCACGCTGGGGTTGCCCTGGTAGACCGCCACCGCATTCTGGCCATGGCGCGCCTGGATACCCGCCAGGCGCTCGGCTACCAGCGCAAAGGCATCGTCCCAGGCAATGGGCTGCCACTCGCTGCCAATCCGCTGCATGGGCTGGCGCAGGCGGTCGGGGTCATTCTGGATATCTTGCAGGGCCACTGCCTTGGGACAGATATGCCCTCGGCTGAAGCTGTCCAGCGCATCGCCCTTGATCGAGGTGATCGCCAGGCCCTGGCCGTCGGTTTCGGTGGTTTCGAGGGTCAAGCCGCAGATGGCTTCACACAGATGGCACGCACGGTGGTGGAGAGTCTTGGTCATGGCCAGTCTCTGTTTTATTCGTGGCGGGCGCTTTCGGCCGCGGGAACAAAACTATGGCGCGCGATCCCCGGCAGCGCCAGCGACGTTCGTCCTGTGAATTGCCGGGCATCAGGCCCGCCGATGAAGTGGCATCAAGGGCGCTCGGGAGGCGGCGCCAGCAACTGGATTTCTTCGACGGTTTCCACCTGCTCCTGGGCGATGGGCACGCCCGTCAGCTCGCCGATCAGCCGCCAATGCTCGTCGAGCCCGTTGCTGATAGTGGCCATGCGATCGATCATTCTGCGGCCTGCGGCCTTGGTCACTTCGTCGTCGCTGCGCAACAATTCGAATGACATGGACGTCACCGAAGCGGTCAAATGAGTCAGGGAACGTGCCGTCAGCCCCAGTAGTTCCATCAATTGTTGCTCTTTCGAATCCATTTCGGGGGCTCCTGCGTCTAGAGGCTCATTTATAACCCAGCCCCTTGCATTAGGAAATGTTTCACACCCGACAACAAGCAGGCAAACCCCGGCAATGACGGGCCAAAGGCCGACTATCAACCACGCCATGCCCGCCCGGCTTGATTGCCAAGCTGCGCAACGCCAGTGTACAAATGGGGCACTGCTATCAGGAAACCGGCTTCATACATGTCATCGCAGACCTGTGATGACCTCGCTGAAATCCCCTAAAACTGTAGCCCTATTGGTAAGACGCGACATTTCCTTATAAGATCGCGCCTTCCCCTATTTCGTCGCCCCGTGCGGCTTTTGCCGCAGGTCTCGCCCGTTTTTTGAATAAACAAGGCTTTGAGCATCTGCGGTCAGTTACAAAAAGGTAGTCAATCATGAGCGCAAGGCACTTTCTCTCCCTGATGGATTTCACGCCCGATGAGTTGCTCGGCGTGATCCGTCGAGGCGTGGAGCTCAAGGACCTGCGTAACCGCGGCGTACTGTTCGAGCCCTTGAAAAACCGCGTGCTGGGGATGATCTTCGAGAAGTCATCGACCCGCACCCGCATCTCTTTCGAAGCCGGCATGATCCAGCTGGGCGGCCAGGCGATCTTCCTGTCGCCGCGCGACACCCAGTTGGGCCGCGGCGAACCCATCAGCGATTGCGCCATCGTCATGTCGAGCATGCTGGATGCCGTGATGATCCGTACCTTTGCCCACAGCACCCTGACCGAATTCGCGGCCCACTCCCGCGTGCCGGTGATCAACGGTCTGTCCGACGACCTGCATCCCTGCCAATTGCTGGCCGACATGCAGACGTTCCTCGAGCACCGTGGCCCAATCCAGGGCAAGACCGTGACCTGGATCGGCGATGGCAACAACATGTGCAACAGCTATATAGAAGCGGCGATGCAATTCGACTTCCAGCTACGCATCGCCTGCCCTGAAGGCTACGACCCGAATGCCGAACTGGTCGCCAGGGCCGGGGATCGGGTGACCATCGTTCGTGATCCGAAACAGGCCGTGGCCGGCGCACACCTGGTGAGCACCGACGTCTGGACCTCCATGGGCCAGGAAGAAGAAACCGCCAAGCGCCTCAAATTGTTCGCGCCGTTCCAGGTCAACCGGGCCCTGCTCGACCTGGCGGATGCCGAAGTGCTGTTCATGCACTGCCTGCCAGCCCACCGCGGCGAGGAGATCAGCTTCGATTTGCTGGACGACCCGCGCTCGGTGGCCTGGGACCAGGCAGAAAATCGCCTTCACGCGCAAAAGGCCCTGCTCGAGTTTCTTGTCGAGCCGGCGTACCACCACGCATGAGCCATTCGCTGCTACTGAATTTGCATAACCTGGCTTGCGGCTACCAAAACCAGCGGGTCGTGCAGAATCTCAACCTGCATCTCAATGCCGGCGACATCGGCTGCCTGCTCGGTTCGTCCGGGTGTGGCAAGACCACGACGTTGCGCGCCATCGCCGGTTTCGAACCGGTGCACGAGGGCGAGATCCAACTGGCCGGGGAAACCATCTCCCGCGCCGGCTTCACCCTCGCCCCGGAAAAACGCCGAATCGGCATGGTGTTCCAGGACTACGCGCTGTTCCCTCACCTGAGCGTGGCCGAGAACATTGCCTTTGGTATTCGCAAGCATCCAAACAAGGACCGCGTCGTCGAAGAACTGCTGGAACTGGTCAACCTCAAGAGCCTGGGCAAGCGTTTTCCCCATGAGCTCTCTGGTGGCCAGCAACAGCGCGTGGCATTGGCCCGAGCCCTGGCACCGGAGCCACAGTTGCTGTTGCTCGACGAACCGTTCTCCAACCTCGATGGCGAGCTGCGACGCAAGCTCAGCCATGAGGTGCGGGACATCCTCAAGGCCCGCGGCACCAGCGCGATCCTGGTCACCCACGACCAGGAAGAAGCCTTCGCCGTGAGTGACCATGTCGGGGTGTTCAAGGAAGGTCGGCTGGAGCAGTGGGACACGCCTTACAATCTCTACCACGAACCGCTGACGCCTTTCGTCGCCAGTTTCATTGGCCAGGGCTATTTCATTCGTGGCCGGCTCGAAAGCCCGGAATCGGTGCAGACCGAGCTGGGCATCCTGCGCGGCAACCGGGCCTATACCTGGCCCATTGGCGGCGCGGTGGACCTGCTGCTGCGCCCGGACGATATCGTCTACGCACCGGACAGCCCGCTCACGGCTCAAATCGTCGGCAAGACGTTCCTGGGGGCTTCCACGCTGTATCGCCTGCAATTGCCGACGGGGGCGCAGCTGGAATCGATCTTCCCAAGCCACGCCGACCATCAGGTCGGGGACCATGTCGGCATCCGCGTGGCGGCTGAACACCTGGTACTGTTCCAGGCCTCGGGCAGTACCGCGGCGCATATACCACCGGTGGAAAGTGGAGTGCGGCGCTACAGCACCGCCAGCTGACCATTGTGGGAGCGAGCTTGCTCGCGATGGCGTAGGCACATTCAGCATCGATGCAAGCTGAACCACCGCTATCGCGAGCAAGCTCGCTCCCACAAGTAACCTCGTTGGCTTGAGGTTACCCCAGCATCAACGTCCCACTGGCCACCAACGTCGCATTCCCGCCGATCTTCACCCGCTCACCCTCCAATCGACAGAACAACGCCCCGCCCCTGGCCGAGCACTGGTAAGCCGTCAGCCCATGCTTACCCAAGCGCTTGGACCAGTACGGAATCAGGCTGCAATGGGTCGAACCCGTCACCGGATCCTCATTGATACCAATGGCCGGGGCAAAATAGCGGGAGACAAAATCATGCTTGCTGCCCGGGGCGGTCACGATAGCGCCCGGCCACGGCAGTTTCGCCAAGGCCGCCATGTCCGGCTTGCAATCGAGCACCGCTTGCTCCGACTCCAGCACCACGAACAGTTCGCGGGAGCTCAGCACATCCACCGCTTCGACACCCAGGGCACTCTGCACGGCCAGGGACGCTCCCAACTCGCTAGGCATCACGGCTGGAAAATCCAGCCACAACCGATCGCCTTCGCGAGTGACGCTCAGCGGCCCGGATTTGCAGATGAAATCCAGCTGCCCAACCGTTTCGTCATAGACCTCGAACAGCACATAGGCACTGGCCAAAGTGGCATGCCCACAGAGCGGGACTTCGGTGGTGGGGGTGAACCAGCGGATATGCCAATACTGGCCTTCGCGAACCAGGAAAGCGGTCTCAGCCAGGTTATGTTCGGCGGCGATCTTTTGCATCAAGTCATCGGCAAGCCAGGCGTCGAGCCGATAGACCATCGCCGAATTACCGCCAAACGGCCGATCACTGAACGCATCGACTTGATGAAACGCAAGCTGCATGGCACTTCTCCTTTTTATTGATGCGCCAGCATGAGGGCCCGAGCTGCCGAATTTCCAGTGACAGATCAGCGCAATTTTCACCCTACAGCTTAGCGTGAGAATCCTGCCAGGCTTGAGCCCTGCACTCTTGTGGCGAGGGAGCTTGCTCGCGCTGGGGGGCGAAGCGGCCCCCTGGATTCAGACCCGCCCGATATCCGCAAACGTCGCCCCGGTATGCTCCGCCAGGACCGCAGGAGCTAGCTCCACCTCCAATCCCCGGCGTCCGGCGCTGACAAAAATGCTCGCAAGTGGCTGGGCCGAACTGTCGATAAACGTGCGCAGACGCTTCTTCTGCCCCAGCGGGCTGATGCCGCCGAGCAAATAACCCGTTGAGCGCTGCGCGGCGGACGGGTCGGCCATTTCGACTTTTTTCACCCCGGCGGCATGGGCCAGGCCTTTCAAATCCAAGGTCCCTGCCACCGGCACCACCGCCACCAACAACTCACCTTTTTCGCTGGCCGCCAACAACGTCTTGAACACCTGCGCCGGATCCAGTCCGAGCTTTTGCGCCGCCTCCAGCCCATAGGACGCGGCCTTGGGGTCGTGTTCGTAACTGTGAATGCGATGCTCGGCACGTACTTTCTTCAACAGATCCAACGCGGGGGTCATGACCGCTCCTGGCAAGGAAATCAAAAAGAATGGGCGGATTCTAAGCCATCGCCAGCAAAAAAAGCGCGGGGCAGCACGGCCAGTCATGGTGAGGCCGTGTTGAAGAGGCGTCATTCACGCTACGAATAGTTGAAATGTGACCGACGGTTCACTTTCGACCTTTGACACCAGCGTTTCTTGTCTATATTTTTTCGAAACTGAAAGCAATAACGCATGTCTCAAGCAACACCCCGAAATCAGGACCGCCCTCCTGCGTCGGCAAAATCGCGCTATCGAGCTGTATATCGAACGCGCCAGACAACAACAAAAACTGAGGTTTGAATGACAATTGCTTTACAACAACCATCCCTTTCCAGCCAATGCCTGGCTGAATTCCTTGGAACTGCCCTGCTGATTTTCTTCGGTACCGGTTGCGTCGCGGCGCTCAAGGTCGCGGGTGCGAGTTTCGGCCTGTGGGAAATCAGTATCATCTGGGGCGTGGGCGTCAGCATGGCGATTTACCTCAGCGCGGGTGTTTCCGGCGCACACCTAAACCCCGCCGTCAGCATTGCCCTGTGCCTGTTCACCGACTTCCAGAAGCGCAAATTGCCGTTCTATATCATCTGCCAAGTGGCCGGCGCCTTCTGCGGTGCACTGCTGGTCTACACGCTGTATAGCAATCTATTCTTCGATTTCGAACAATCCCGGCACATGATCCGGGGGACTGAAGCCAGCCTCGAACTGGCCTCGGTGTTCTCGACCTATCCGCACCCGGCACTGTCCACCGGCCAGGCCTTTGTGGTGGAGATGATCATCACCGCCATCCTGATGGGCGTGATCATGTCGTTGACCGACGACAACAATGGCCTGCCCCGCGGCCCACTGGCGCCGCTGCTGATCGGCCTGCTGATTGCAGTGATAGGCAGCTCGATGGGCCCGCTGACCGGTTTCGCGATGAACCCGGCACGAGACTTCGGCCCTAAACTGATGACTTTCTTCGCTGGCTGGGGTGAAATTTCCTTCACGGGTGGACGCGACATCCCGTACTTCCTGGTTCCGATTTTTGCACCGATTGTGGGTGCGTGCCTGGGTGCTGCCGCCTATCGCGGGCTGATTGCCCGTCATCTGCCCAGCGCCACAACTGCTACAAAGGATGCAACACCCGCCATTGACGGCAAGCCCAGAACGTCCTGAAACGTGGGCGCATGCTCCTGCCCTTCGGGCGTGCGCCATGGCCTCCCCTCTTTTTACGTCCCAAGGCAATCGACATGACCGACATACAGAACAAGAACTACATCATTGCCCTCGACCAGGGTACGACCAGCTCGCGCGCGATCATTTTCGACCGTGACGCCAACGTGGTCTGCACCGCCCAGCGCGAATTCGTCCAGCATTACCCGCAGGCCGGCTGGGTCGAACACGACCCGATGGAGATCTTCGCCACCCAGAGCGCGGTCATGGTCGAAGCCCTGGCCCAGGCCGGCCTGCACCACGACCAGGTCGCCGCCATCGGCATCACCAACCAGCGTGAAACCACCGTAGTCTGGGACAAGACCACCGGTCGGCCAATCTACAACGCCATCGTCTGGCAATGCCGCCGCAGCACCGAGATCTGCCAGCAGCTCAAGCGCGATGGCCACGAGCAGTACATCAGCGAAACCACCGGCCTGGTCACCGATCCGTACTTTTCCGGCACCAAGCTCAAGTGGATCCTGGATAACGTCGAAGGCAGCCGCGAGCGTGCCCGCAACGGTGAATTGCTGTTCGGCACCGTCGACAGCTGGCTGATCTGGAAATTCACCGGCGGCAAGGTCCACGTCACCGACTACACCAATGCCTCGCGCACCATGCTCTTCAATATTCACTCGCTGGAGTGGGACGCGAAGATGCTCGACATCCTCGACATCCCCCGCGAAATGCTCCCGGAAGTGAAATCGTCCTCGGAAATCTACGGCCGCACCAAAAGCGGCATTGCCATCGGTGGCATCGCCGGCGACCAACAGGCCGCCCTTTTCGGCCAGATGTGCGTGGAGCCAGGCCAGGCGAAAAACACCTATGGCACCGGTTGCTTCCTACTGATGAACACTGGCGCCAAGGCCGTCAAATCCAATCACGGCATGCTCACCACGATTGCCTGCGGCCCTCGCGGCGAAGTGGCCTACGCCCTGGAAGGCGCGGTGTTCAATGGGGGCTCTACGGTTCAGTGGCTGCGCGATGAATTGAAAGTCATCAACGATGCCCACGACACCGAATACTTTGCCAACAAGGTCAAGGACAGCAACGGTGTGTACCTGGTGCCCGCCTTCACCGGCCTGGGTGCGCCGTACTGGGACCCCTACGCCCGTGGTGCGCTGTTCGGCCTGACCCGTGGCGTACGGGTCGATCACATCATCCGTGCGGCGCTGGAGTCGATTGCCTACCAGACCCGCGATGTACTCGACGCCATGCAGCAGGACTCAGGCGAACGCCTCAAGGCCCTGCGGGTGGACGGCGGCGCAGTGGCGAACAACTTCCTGATGCAATTCCAGGCCGACATCCTGGGCACCCAGGTCGAACGTCCGAAAATGCGTGAAACCACCGCCCTGGGTGCGGCCTACCTGGCCGGCCTGGCCTGCGGCTTCTGGGGTAGCCTGGAAGAGCTGCGCGGTAAAGCGGTGATCGAGCGCGAATTCGAACCGCAACTGGACGAACAGGCGAAGGAAAAACTCTACGCTGGCTGGAAAAAAGCGGTCAGCCGCACCCGTGACTGGGAGCCTCACGAAGACGCCGAATAAACCGAAGCTGGAGACGAGAACGGTCAGAAACTGGTCGGGAGTGGATTCCTGCGGCATCATGGGCAAATTTTGTACGGCAGCCCAAAGGAAGCCCCATGAATCTGCCTCCCCGTCAGCAGCAAATCCTCGAACTGGTTCGCGAACGCGGCTATGTCAGCATCGAGGAAATGGCGCAGCTCTTCGTCGTCACCCCGCAAACCATCCGCCGCGACATCAATCAACTGGCGGAAGTGAATCTGCTGCGCCGCTACCATGGCGGCGCCGCCTACGATTCAAGCGTGGAAAACACCGCCTACGCCATGCGCGCCGACCAGATGCGCGACGAGAAACAACGCATCGCCGAAGCCATCGCCGCGCAGATCCCCGATCACGCCTCGCTGTTCATCAACATTGGCACCACCACCGAATCCATCGCCCGAGCGCTGCTCAATCACAACCATCTCAAGGTCATCACCAACAACCTGCACGTGGCTTCGATCCTCAGCGCCAAGGACGACTTCGAAGTCCTGATAGCCGGCGGTAACGTACGACGCGACGGGGGCGTGGTGGGCCAGGCCAGCGTAGACTTCATCAACCAGTTCAAGGTCGATTTTGCCCTGGTAGGCATCAGCGGTATCGATGAAGACGGCAGCCTGCTGGACTTCGACTACCAGGAAGTACGGGTTTCCCAGGCGATCATCGCCAACGCCCGGCAGGTATTGCTGGCGGCGGACTCCAGTAAATTCGGGCGCAACGCCATGGTTCGACTGGGGCCTATCAGCCTGATCGATTGCCTGGTGACGGACCAGCAACCGGTGCCGGCTTTGGCGCAATTGCTGAGCCAGCACAAGATTCGCCTGGAAGTGGTCTGACTTCACCCCCGGTCCCGTGTGGCGAGGGGATTTAGCGAAGCGTCGCACCGCCCCGCTGGGTTGCACAGCAACCCAATGCAGTCACTCAATTTGCCTGATGCACCGCCTCGCCCGGGATTTAGGGCTGCTTCGCAGCCCAGCGGGGCGGGGCGACGCTTCGCTAGCCTCCTTGCCACAACTGCCTCCCTGTAGGCCTCAATATCTCTTTATGTTCGAAAATTTTCCTTTCAGCTTCCTTTGATCAGTATTTTCAATCGAAGCCGACTGGCTGTTGCCGAGTTTATGGGCTAGTATTTTCGCAAATGAACATTAATGTTCGAATTCAAATATTGCAAAAAGAGCCCGAGGCCAGCCGATGCCCACTTCTACCTTGCCTACGCCCCCTCTCGCCGAGGTTTACGACATCGCCGTCATTGGTGGCGGTATTAACGGCGTGGGGATTGCCGCGGACGCTGCCGGTCGCGGTCTTTCGGTGTTCCTTTGCGAAAAGGACGATCTGGCCAGCCACACCTCGTCGGCCAGCAGCAAGCTGATCCACGGCGGCCTGCGCTACCTCGAACATTACGAATTCCGCCTGGTGCGCGAAGCGCTGGCAGAGCGCGAAGTGCTGCTGACCAAGGCCCCGCACATCGTCAAGCAAATGCGCTTCGTGCTGCCCCATCGCCCACACCTGCGTCCGGCCTGGATGATTCGCGCCGGCCTGTTTCTCTACGATCACCTTGGTAAACGTGAGCAACTCGCCGGTTCCAAGAGCCTGAAATTCGGTGCCGATAGCGTATTGAAAAGCGAGATCACCAAGGGCTTCGAATACTCCGACTGCTGGGTCGATGACGCACGACTGGTAGTGCTCAACGCCATGGCCGCCCGGGAAAAAGGCGCGCATGTCCACACCCGCACCCGCTGCGTGAACGCCCGCCGCAGCAAAGGCCTGTGGCACTTGCATCTGGAACGTGCCGACGGCAGTCTGTTTTCGATTCGCGCCAAGGCACTGGTGAACGCCGCTGGCCCATGGGTCGCCAAGTTCATTCGCGATGACCTGAAGATGGAATCGCCTTACGGCATCCGCCTGATCCAGGGCAGCCACCTGATCGTGCCGAAACTCTATGAGGGCGAGCATGCGCACATTCTTCAAAACGAAGATCAGCGCATTGTGTTCACCATTCCATACCTGAACCAGTTCACTCTGATCGGCACCACCGACCGCGAATACACCGGCGACCCGGCCAAAGTAGCCATTACCGAAGGTGAAACCGATTACCTGTTGAAGGTGGTCAACGCTCACTTCAAAAAGCAGCTCAGCCGCGACGATATCCGGCACAGCTATTCCGGTGTGCGCCCACTGTGCAACGACGAATCCGACAATCCTTCAGCCGTCACCCGGGATTACACCCTGGCACTCTCCGGTAATGGTGAAGAAGCGCCGTTGCTGTCGGTGTTCGGTGGCAAGCTGACCACTTATCGCAAACTGGCCGAATCGGCCATGGCGCAGCTGGCCCCATTTTTTACGCAGATGCGCTCGAGCTGGACCGCCGTAGAGGCCCTCCCCGGAGGCGAAAACATGACCACCCCGCAGGCGCTGTGCTCGGCCCTGCGCGACAAATTCGACTGGTTGCCGACCGACATCGCCCGCCGCTGGGCTACCACGTATGGCAGCCGCACCTGGCGCATGCTCGAAGGCGTGCACAACCTCGGCGACCTGGGCGAACACATCGGCGCAGGCCTCTACACCCGGGAAGTCGACTACCTGTGCAGCGACGAATGGGCCGTCGATGCCCAGGACATCCTGTGGCGCCGCAGCAAGCTGGGGCTGTTTACCACTCAGGGCGAACAGGAAAAGCTGCAGCAATACCTGAGTAAAGTTGAGCAAAACCGCCGCAAGATCGAAGCGGCCTGATCGATAGCCTGCTAAACCCAAAGCCCCTGAATCCTGCGATTCAGGGGCTTTTTGCTATCTGAAGTCCACCGATGCCCCTGTGAGAGCGAGCTTGCTCGCGATGAGGCCAGCCCATTCAACATCCATGTGACTGACACACTGCTATCGCAAGCAAGCTCGCTCCCACAATGGATCGAGGCAGGCTCAAGCCATTCGGTTTTCCGAACACGACCTGCCAGTCAGTTCGGCTAACCGGATAAAACAGCCCGCATCAAACCTGAAACAAAACATTAATTACCAAGCAAAACAACAGGTTATAAGGACAGCCCTGGCCTGGCACGAGTCATGCTCTACACTCCTGGAGACGAATACCTGCATGCCAACACAACAGGAGCTGCCAGGCATTCGAAGCACTCAGGGCCGACGAACCGGCTAAATAAGAAAAACAATGTCGAGGAAATATAGATGCGCATCGTTCCCCATCTCCTGGGCGCAGCCATTGCTGCCGCTCTGATCAGCACTCCGGTTTTTGCAGCCGAACTGACCGGCACGCTGAAAAAGATCAAAGAGTCCGGCGTTATCACGCTTGGGCATCGCGACGCTTCCATTCCGTTTTCCTATATTGCAGACGCGTCCGGCAAACCGGTCGGCTACTCCCACGACATCCAGCTGAAAGTCGTCGAAGCGATCAAAAAAGACCTGGACCTGCCTAACCTGCAGGTCAAGTACAACCTGGTGACTTCGCAAACCCGTATCCCGCTGGTGCAGAACGGCACCGTGGACCTGGAATGCGGCTCCACCACCAACAACGTCGAGCGTCAGCAGCAGGTTGACTTCTCCGTTGGCATCTTCGAGATCGGCACCCGACTGCTGACCAAGAAAGATTCCAAGTACAAGGATTTCGACGACCTCAAGGGCAAGAACGTCGTGACCACCGCCGGCACCACGTCCGAGCGCCTGCTCAAGTCCATGAACGCCGACAAGCAAATGGGTATGAACGTCATCTCCGCCAAGGACCATGGCGAGTCCTTCCAGATGCTCGAAGGCGGTCGTGCCGTTGCCTTCATGATGGACGACGCCCTGCTGGCCGGCGAAGCGGCCAAGGCCAAGAAAGCCGATGACTGGACCGTGACGGGTACCCCGCAGTCCTACGAAATCTACGGCTGCATGATGCGCAAGGGCGACGAGCCGTTCAAAAAGGCTGTCGATGACGCCATCGTGGCCACTTACAAGTCGGGCGAGATCAACAAGATCTACGAAAAATGGTTCATGCAGCCCATCCCACCAAAAGGCCTGAACCTGAACTTCCCAATGAGCGACGAACTCAAGGCACTGATCGCCAAGCCGACCGACAAAGCGGCTGACGACAAGAAATCCTGATTTCTGACTAACCTTATCTCCTGAAGGGGCCTGGCCCTTTCAGGGGATGGTCATTCCCTGCTGGCATATTCTGGAAACACTCGAACCGGTGGCTGTCGAGCCGATCGCGTGTGCCCGACCATCAAGTCGGGATGGGAACGGAGTTTCCCCAGGCGGGCACTTGTACATCGAACGATCTGAGGGGAGACCCTAATGAATTACAACTGGGACTGGGGCGTGTTCTTCAAGTCCACCGGCATCGGCAGCGAGATTTATCTCGACTGGTATGTAGCCGGCCTGGGCTGGACCATCGCCATCGCCGTCGTGGCCTGGATCATCGCCCTGCTGCTGGGCTCGGTGCTGGGCGTGATGCGCACCGTGCCGAACCGGCTGGTGTCGGGCATCGCCACCTGCTACGTGGAACTCTTCCGTAATGTGCCGCTGCTGGTCCAGCTGTTCATCTGGTACTTCCTGGTGCCGGACCTGCTGCCCGCCGATATGCAGGAGTGGTACAAACAGGACCTGAACCCGACCACCTCGGCCTACCTGAGCGTCGTCGTGTGCCTGGGCCTGTTCACCGCCGCCCGGGTCTGCGAGCAGGTGCGCACCGGTATCCAGGCGCTACCGCGCGGCCAGGAATCCGCAGCCCGCGCCATGGGTTTCAAGCTGCCGCAGATCTACTGGAACGTGCTGCTGCCCCAGGCCTACCGGATCATCATTCCGCCGCTGACCTCGGAATTTCTCAACGTTTTCAAGAACTCCTCCGTGGCCTCGCTGATCGGCCTGATGGAGCTGCTCGCGCAGACCAAGCAGACCGCCGAGTTCTCCGCCAACCTGTTCGAAGCCTTCACCCTGGCGACGCTGATCTACTTCACCCTGAACATGAGCCTGATGCTGCTCATGCGCATGGTTGAGAAGAAAGTCGCGGTGCCCGGCCTGATTTCCGTGGGGGGTAAATAATGGAATTCGATTTCAGTGGCGTCATCCCGGCCATTCCCGGCTTGTGGAACGGCATGCTGATGACCCTCAAGCTGATGGCCATGGGTGTCGTCGGCGGGATCATCCTGGGGACGATCCTGGCGCTGATGCGCCTGTCCCATAACAAGCTGGTCTCCAACATCGCCGGCGCCTACGTCAATTACTTCCGCTCGATCCCGTTGCTGCTGGTAATCACCTGGTTCTACCTGGCAGTGCCGTTCGTACTGCGCTGGATCACCGGCGAGGACACCCCCATCGGCGCGTTCGGCTCCTGCGTCGTGGCGTTCATGATGTTCGAGGCGGCGTACTTCTGCGAAATCGTCCGGGCCGGCGTGCAGTCGATCCCCAAAGGCCAGATGGGTGCCGCCCAGGCACTGGGGATGAATTATGGCCAGACCATGCGCCTGATCATCCTGCCCCAGGCGTTTCGCAAGATGACCCCGTTGCTGCTGCAACAAAGCATCATCCTGTTTCAGGACACCTCGCTGGTCTACACGGTCGGCCTGGTGGACTTCCTCAATGCTTCGCGGGCCAATGGCGACATCATCGGCCGCTCCAATGAGTTCCTGATCATCGCAGGTCTCGTGTACTTCACAATCAGCTTTGCCGCCTCGCTGCTGGTCAAGCGTCTGCAAAAAAGGTTCGCCGTATGATCTCTATCAAGAACATCAACAAGTGGTATGGGGACTTCCAGGTACTGACCAATTGCAGCACCGAGGTCAGCAAGGGTGAGGTTGTGGTGGTGTGCGGCCCTTCGGGGTCGGGCAAGTCCACGCTGATCAAGTGCGTGAACGCCCTGGAGCCGTTCCAGAAAGGCGACATCGTGGTCGACGGCACCTCCATCGCCGATCCGAAGACCAACCTGCCGAAACTGCGTTCGCGCGTGGGCATGGTGTTCCAGCATTTCGAGCTGTTCCCGCACCTGACCATCACCGAAAACCTGACCATCGCGCAAATCAAGGTCCTGGGCCGCAGCAAGGAAGAGGCCACCAAGAAAGGCCTGCAATTGCTTGAGCGGGTCGGTCTCTCGGCCCATGCCCACAAGCACCCGGGCCAGCTCTCTGGTGGTCAGCAGCAACGCGTGGCGATCGCCCGCGCCCTGGCGATGGACCCGGTGGTGATGCTGTTCGACGAACCGACCTCGGCCCTTGACCCGGAAATGGTCAACGAAGTGCTCGACGTCATGGTGCAACTGGCCCACGAAGGCATGACCATGATGTGCGTGACCCACGAAATGGGCTTCGCCCGCAAAGTGGCGAACCGAGTGATCTTCATGGACCAGGGCCAGATCATCGAAGACTGCGAGAAGGAAGAGTTCTTCGGCGACATCAGCGCCCGCTCCGAACGTGCGCAGCACTTCCTTGAGAAAATCCTGCAGCACTAAACAACCCACACCGCTCCTGTGGGAGCGAGCTTGCTCGCGATAGCGGACTGCCAGTCAACATCATTGTCGTCTGGTCAGCAGTCATCGCCAGCAAGCTCGCTCCCACAAGGGGCCAGTGTTGGTTTGTCGATTTGTGTTGTGGTTGACCCAAGGCTTCTGTGATGAAATGCGACCCCACCCTCTATCGCGCCGCGCCGCCATCACTTGCCGTGAAACCCCGCCTGGTCCGCCATCTGTTTTTGCCGCCCCTGATCATCGCGTTGATGGTCGGCCTGGGTTATCTCGGCTTCTGGATCAGCGAGCACTACGGCGTTCGCAGCCTCGCCGAGAACGGCGAGCGCCAGTTGGAGCTGCACGCCCGTGCGGTGGAGAGCGAGATCAGCAAGTACACCTACCTGCCCAGCCTGCTGGAGCTGGAGTCCAGTGTCTCGCAATTGCTCGACGATCCGACGCCCGAGCACCGCAAGACTGTCAACGAATACCTCGAAGGCCTGAACCGGCGCAGCCGCAGCCGGGCCATTTATGTGATGGACACCACTGGCCGGGTCATGGCCACCAGCAACTGGCGCGACGTCGACAGTTACCTGGGTGAAGACCTGTCCTTCCGCGCCTATTTCCAGAATGCCGTACGCGGCCAGCCGGGGCGCTTCTACGGCATCGGCAGCACCAACGGTGAGCCCGGTTACTACTTGGCCCACGGCCTGGAACAACAGGGCAAAATCATCGGCGTCGCCGTGGTGAAGGTGCGCCTCGAAGCGCTGGAGGAGCGCTGGCAGCGCGCGCGCCTGGAAGCGTTCGTCAGTGACGAGAACGGCATCATCATCTTGTCCAGTGACCCGGCGCGCCGGCTCAAGTCGGTACGCCCGCTCAGTGATGAAACCAAGGAGCGCCTGGCCCGCAGCCTGCAATATTACTGGTTCCCGCTGAACGAACTGGTACCCCTGGCCCGGGAACGCCTGGCCGAAGGCATGGAGAAGCTGACCTTCCCGGCCAACAGCGAATTGGTGGCCGACGAACGCGCCATCAGCTACCTGTCGCAGACCCGGCCCCTGAGCGACACACCGTGGAATTTCACCCTGCTGACTCCCCTTGAAGATCTGCGTCGCCAAGCAATCAACCAGGGCATCCTGGTGGCCGTGGCGTTCGCCCTGGTGGCGTTCCTGCTGATCGCCTGGAACGAGCGACGCAAAGTCATCGCCACCCGCCTCGCCGCCCGGGAAGCCTTGCAGCAAGCCAACAACCAGCTCGAGCGTCGGATTACCGAACGCACTACCGACCTGCGCGCCAGCAACGAACGACTCAAGGGCCAGATCCGCGAACGGCGCCAGGCCGAAGAGACCTTGCGCCGGGCCCAGGACGAACTGGTGCAGGCCGGAAAACTGGCGGCCATCGGGCAGATGTCCACCAGCATCGCCCACGAACTCAACCAGCCGCTGGCGGCACTGCGCACCTTGTCCGGCAATACTGTGCGTTTCATGGAGCGTGGCCAGCTGGATATCGCCAGCGCCAACCTCAAGACCATCAACGATTTGATCGACCGCATGGGCCGGATCACCGCCAGCCTGCGCTCCTTTGCCCGGCGCGGGGACGACCAGGGCCAGGCCAGCCTCGGCAAGGGCGTCGAGGCCGCGCTGCAACTGCTGGGCGCTCGCCTGGAAAGCTTGAACATCCAGATTCATTCCAGTTTCGACGACGTCCAGGTGCAAATCGACCAGACGCGCCTGGAACAGATCCTGGTGAACCTGATCGGCAATGCCCTGGATGCCATGCAGACCCAACCCGAGCCGCAACTGTGGCTCGAAGGCCAGGCCGGCGACGGCAAATATCGCCTGCGCGTGCGCGATAACGGCCACGGCATCGATCCAGAAGCACGCAAGCATCTGTTCGAACCCTTCTTCACCACCAAACCCGGCGAACAGGGCTTGGGCCTGGGCCTGACGCTCTCCGCCAGCCTGGCCGCCGCCACGGGTGGATACCTGGGCGTCGAGCACCCGGTCGAGGGCAGTGGAACCACGTTTGTCCTCAGTTTACCGTTGGTAAGCCTTTTACCTGCCGAGCCACTATGAACAACGACCTGAGCGTACTGATCGTCGAAGACGACCCCCATGTCCTGCTGGGCTGCCAGCAGGCGCTGACCCTGGAAGACATTCCCAGCATCGGTGTGGGCAGCGCCGAAGAAGCCCTGGAGCGGGTCGGCGATGACTTTGCCGGCATCGTCATCAGTGACATTCGCCTGCCGGGCATCGATGGCCTGGAACTGCTGACGCGCCTCAAGGCACGGGACCGCAGCCTGCCGGTAGTGTTGATCACCGGGCATGGCGACATCTCCATGGCGGTCGGTGCCATGCAAAAAGGCGCCTATGACTTCATGGAGAAACCCTTCTCCCCGGAACGCCTGGTGGATGTGGCCCGCCGCGCCCTGGAACAGCGCAGCCTGGCGCGCGAGGTTTCCTCCTTGCGCCGGCAACTGGCCGAACGCGACACCCTGGAAGGCCGGATCATTGGCCGCTCACCGGCCATGCAACACCTGCGAGCGCTGATCGCCAACGTCGCCGACACCTCGGCCAACGTGCTGATCGAGGGCGAAACCGGCACCGGCAAGGAACTGGTCGCCCGCTGCCTGCATGACTTCAGCCGCCGCCACGACAAACAATTCGTCGCGCTGAACTGCGGCGGCCTGCCGGAAAACCTGTTCGAAAGCGAGATTTTCGGCCACGAAGCCAACGCCTTTACCGGTGCCGGCAAACGCCGGATCGGCAAGATCGAGCACGCCGACGGTGGCACGCTGTTTCTCGATGAAGTGGAAAGCATGCCCCTGCCCTTGCAGATCAAACTGCTGCGGGTGTTGCAGGAGCGCACCCTCGAGCGCCTGGGCTCGAACCAGAGCGTGGCCGTGGATTGCCGGGTGATCGCCGCCACCAAGTCCGACCTGGACGAGATGGGGCGGGCCGGGCAGTTTCGCAGCGACTTGTATTACCGCCTCAACGTGGTGACCCTGGAACTGCCGCCACTGCGCGAGCGGCGCGAAGACATCCTGCAATTGTTCAAGCACTTCCTTCAGCAGTCGTCGCTGCGCTTCGACCGTACGGTGCCGGAGCTGGACAACCAGACCCTGTCGAACCTGATGAGCCACGACTGGCCGGGCAACGTGCGCGAACTGCGCAACGTCGCCGAGCGCTATGCCCTTGGCCTGCCGGCCTTCAAGAAGTCCGGCGCCAGCAGCGGCAGCCAGGGCCTGGCCTTCGCCGAAGCGGTGGAAGCCTTCGAGCGCAACCTGCTGGTGGATGCCCTGCAACGCAGCGGTGGCAACCTGACCCAGGCCAGCCTGGAACTGGGCATGGCCAAGACCACGCTGTTCGACAAAGTCAAAAAATATGGCCTGAGCCATTAACCGGGGCGTAAACCTGTGGATCTGATTTTCAAGGCGGCCCTCGGTGCGGCCGTGGTGGTCATCCTGGCGATGCTGGCCAAGACCAAAAACTATTACATCGCCGGGCTGGTGCCACTGTTCCCGACCTTCGCCCTGATCGCCCATTACATTGTTGGCAAAGGCCGCTCGCTGGACGATTTGAAAACCACCATCGTGTTTGGCATGTGGTCGATCATTCCGTACTTCGTCTATCTGGCGACGCTTTATGTGATGGTCGATCGCATGCGCCTGGAGGCTTCCCTGGCCGTGGCGGCGGTGGCATGGCTGATGGCCGCGACGGTGTTGGTCAGCGTCTGGGTGAGGGTCCACGGCTGATGCCGCCCGGCAGGAGCCGTCGCGGGCTCCTGCACGGTGAAGGGTGGATCAGTAACCGACGGTGAACCGCGCCCGCGAAAACTGTGGCGTTTCCACTTCATCGATCATCGCGATGGCGAAATCGGCAAAGCTGATCCAACTGCGTCCGGCGTCGTCGAACAGCAGGTGATCCTTGCCGAGACGGAACTGGCCGGTGCGCTCGGTTTCGACGAACTCCGCCGAAGGCGAGAGGAAGGCCCAGTCCAGGTCCTGCTCCTTGCGCAGCACGTCCAGGAACAACGCGCCGGCGCTGGCTTCTGCCAGGTATTCCTCCGGGAAGCCATCGCTGTCGATCACCCGAGTACCGTCCGGCAGCAGCAACGAACCGGCCCCGCCGACCACCAGCAAACGCTTGACCCCGGCGGCTTTTACCGGCGCGATGAGCTTGTCGGCCGGTACGGTGGCAAAGTGAGCGGCACTGATCACCACATCATGGCCGGTGATGGCTGCGATCAGCGCCTCGCTGTCCAATACGTCCAACTGCTGACTGACCACCCCGGCCCTTTTACCGACTTTCGCGGTGTTGCGGGCAATGGCCGTCACGCTGTGACCACGACGCAAGGCTTCTTCCAACAGTTGGCTGCCGGCCCGACCGGTGGCGCCGATGATTGCGATTTTGCTCATGATGTTCTCCATTGGTTAGCGATGTCTGAAATGCATGCTCTTGTGGCGAGGGGATTTAGCCCCGCTGGGTTGTGCAGCAACCCCCTGCGTCCTGTCTGACACATCGCCGCGGTTGATGAATCATGGGACTGCTTTGCAGCCCAGCGGGGACAAATCCCCTCAGCACAACGGTGCTCCGATCACAGATCGGGGTTCACCACTTCATCTCGCCCTTGGCCACCTTGGCACTGAGCTCCAGGGAACTGTCCTCACCCAGGCTCGGGTAGCGTTGCTTCATGGCGGCAATCAGAGCGGCGGAATCCTTGGCCTTGGCGGTTTCTTTGTCGAAAGCCTTGATGTAGCCGGCAGTGAATGTCACCGGGGCCAGGGACCTGGCACTTTTACCCAGGTAATGGCCGGGAATCACGGTGTTCGGTTGCAGCTTTTCAATGCCAGCGAGCGTCGCCAGCCAATCCTTATGAGACTGCGGCGTCTGGGTATCGGCCATCCAGACATGGATGTTCTCGGCCACCACCACGCCGCCGACGACCGCCTTGATCGATGGAATCCACACGAAACTGCGGTCCGGTTGCGGGCCTTCAAGGCCGACGATCTGCAAGCGTTTGCCCTCCAGGGTCAGGCTGTCGCCCTTGAGTACCTGTGGCACGACAGCCTTGGCCGGTGCATCAGCCTTCAAGATCGGCCCCCAATATTTCAGCTTGCCATCGACGGTTTGCTTGATGTGCTCGACGGTCGGCGCGGACGCCAGGACCTTGGCCTCGGGGAACGCGGCAGTCAGGGTTTCCAGACCAAAATAGTAGTCCGGATCACCGTGGCTGATGTAGATCGTGGTCAATCGTTTGCCGCTGGCGCGGATTTTTTCCACGACCTGCTCGGCCTGGGTCTTGCCGAACTGGGCATCCACCAGGATCGCGTCCTTTTCGCCGCTGACCAATACCGATGTCACCGGGAAAACCGCAGCCGCGCCCGGGTTGTAGACGTCCAGCGTCAGGTCGGCGGCCCAGGTGTGGGCAGCGAACGCCATCGAGGCGGTCGCCAGCAGCAGGCGCTTGAGTGGGGTGAATGCAGTCATGCAGTGCTCCGTTGTTCAAAAAGCCCGAAAGGGAATGAGACGGAGCTTAGTGGCCTGACTCGCTTCAAAAAATGCGATGATCAAACATAGTTTGTTTCTGAAATCGGGCAAATCATGGATCGTCTACAAGCAATGCGGGTGTTCGTCACGGTGGTCGACTTGGGCAGCCAGTCGGCGGCGGCCGAGCACCTGGACCTGTCACGCCCGGTGGTGTCACGGTATCTGGCGGAGCTGGAAGACTGGGTCGGTGCCCGGTTGATGCACCGCACCACCCGCAAGCTGAGCCTGACGGCCGCAGGTTCGGAGATCCTGCCGCGGTGCCGACAGATGCTGGAGCTGTCTGGCGACATGCAAGCAGCGGTCACCACCCAGGGCGACGCGCCACGGGGCATGCTGCGCATCAGCGCCAGCACCTCGTTCGGCCAGGCCCAATTGGCGGCGGCCATGACCGAGTTCGTCATCCGCTACCCTGGGGTGAGCGTCGATCTGCAAATGCTCGACCGCACCGTGAACCTGGTGGATGAGCGCATCGACCTGGCGATCCGCATGAGCAACGACCTGGACCCGAACCTGATCGCCCGCCGCCTCACGGTCTGTCGCTCGGTGATCTGCGCCTCGCCCGGTTACCTGCGTGAACACCCAACGCCCCAACGGGTCGAGGATTTGAGCCGGCACAACTGCCTGACCCACTCTTACGTGGGCAAGAGCCTGTGGCATTTCGAGCAGGACGGCGAACAGGTCTCGGTGCCGGTGCAGGGCAACATCAGCGCCAACGAGGCCAGCACGCTGCTGCGGGCCACCATGGCCGGCGCCGGGGTGGCGATGCTGCCCAGCTATCAGGCCGGCGCCCACATCAAGAACGGCGAACTGATCCGTCTCCTGCCCCACGCCGAACCCCGTCGGATGAACATGTACGCGGTGTATGCATCTCGCAAGCACATGCCGTCGGCGCTGCGCAGCCTGCTGGATTTCCTGGTGCTCAAGTTTCCCGAGAGACCGGAGTGGGATGTGGGGTTGTAGCTGTCGCCTGCAGGCCTTTGTGGAAGCGAGCTTGCTCGCGATGGCCGAGTGTCGGTCACCCTTTTATTGACTGGCTCACAGCTATCGCGAGCAAGCTCGCTCCCACAGGGGATCTCTGTACGACCTCAAGCTTTTCGCCAGGATTTCACCAATAGCCCGCCCCAAGGCATACTTGCCACCCTCCGCCGTCCAGAACCCAGAACCGCCCCATGCGTATCCATGTCAGTTTCATCGACCGCGTCGGCATCACCCAGGAAGTCCTGGCTTTGCTCGGTGGGCGCAATCTCAATCTGGATGCCGTGGAGATGGTGCCGCCCAACGTCTACATCGACGCCCCGACTCTCAGCCCGCAGGTGCTGGACGAGTTGCGCGAGGCGCTGTTCAGTGTCCGCGGCGTGCAAGCGGTCACCGTGGTGGACATCCTGCCGGGCCAACGTCGGCACTTGCAGCTCGATGCCCTGCTGGCGGCGATGACCGACCCGGTACTGGCCCTGGACAGTGCCGGCAAGGTGTTGCTGGCCAACCCGGCGCTGATCGCCCTGTACGGTCGTGAACCGGCCGGGGAAAGCGTCGCCGAGCTGTTCGGTGACGAAGCCCTGTTGGGTGCCTTGCTGGAGAGCGGTTTTCGCCTGCCGCTGCGGGAAATCACCCTCAACGGCCAGACTTTGCTGCTGGACGCCACGCCTATTACGGACGCCGGGGCGCTGTTGACGCTCTATCAGCCGAACCGCATCGGCGAACGCCTGTCGGCGCTGCACCACGACCACGCCGAGGGCTTCGATGCGCTGCTCGGCGAATCCCCGGCGATCCGCACCCTCAAGGCCCGTGCCCAGAGGGTCGCGGCCCTGGATGCACCGCTGCTGATCCAGGGTGAAACCGGCACTGGCAAGGAATTGGTGGCCCGGGCCTGCCACGCCATCAGCGCCCGTCATAGCGCACCGTTTCTGGCCCTCAACTGCGCCGCGCTGCCAGAGAACCTGGCCGAAAGCGAACTGTTCGGCTACGCCCCCGGCGCCTTCACCGGCGCGCAACGGGGCGGCAAGCCAGGGCTGATGGAGCTGGCGAACCAAGGCACGGTGTTTCTCGATGAAATCGGCGAGATGTCGCCGTACCTGCAAGCCAAGCTGCTGCGCTTCTTGAACGATGGCAGCTTTCGGCGGGTCGGTGGCGACCGGGAAATCAAGGTCAATGTGCGGATCCTCAGTGCCACCCACCGCAACCTGGAAAAAATGGTCAGCGAAGGCTCATTCCGCGAAGACCTGTTCTATCGCCTGAACGTACTCAATGTCGAAGTCCCGCCGTTACGTGAGCGCGGCCAGGACATCCTGCTGCTGGCGCGCTACTTCATGCAGCAGGCCTGCGCACAGATCCAGCGCCCGGTCTGTCGCCTGGCCCCAGGCACCTACCCGGCGCTACTGGGCAATCGCTGGCCGGGTAATGTGCGGCAATTGCAGAACGTGATCTTCCGCGCCGCCGCCATCTGCGAAAGCAGCCTGGTGGACATCGGCGACCTGGACATCGCCGGCACCTCCGTGGCGCGCCAGGGCGATGTCGAAGTCGAAAGCCTGGAACAGGCCGTGGAAACCTTCGAGAAACACCTGCTCGAAAGCCTGTACGTCAACTACCCCTCCACCCGCCAACTCGCCAGCCGCCTGCAGACCTCCCACACCGCGATCGCCCATCGGTTGCGCAAGTATGGGATTTCCGGGAAGCCATAAGCCCGCCGCAGTTCCCCTGTGGGAGCGAGCTTGCTCGCGATGGCTGTCCAACAGTGACAGAAATGTTGACTGACACTCCGCTATCGCGAGCAAGCTCGCTTCCACAAGGACCTGTGGTGTATTTGAGACCGAGCCAAAACCGACCTCCATCTGTACTGAAAGCGCTACAGTGGAACGATATCGATACAGTAGCCGCTAAGCGGCGCCAAGTAAGGCTTTGATCCCACAACGATTTTATCCGGGCCTTCATCTGTAGCGATTTCGCTACAGATGAATTGATTCGCGTCGCGAGTAAATCGCACAACTCGTTGATTTATAAACATTTATCAACATTGGCCGTATTCTTGCTATGGGTATAGCCATTCGGCCGGGCCAAGTCCCGCGCCTTTCTTCGCGTCCACCAGACGAATCTGGCCCCAGGAGTTTCCATGAGCGAGTTGCGTTTCACTGAAGATCACGAATGGCTGCGCACCGAAGCCGACGGCAGCGTTACCGTCGGTATTACTGCGTTTGCGCAGAACGCCTTGGGCGATGTGGTCTATGTTCAGTTACCGGAACTGCAAAGCTATGACAAGGGTGCCGAAGCCTCCACCGTGGAATCGGTGAAAGCGGCCAGCGGTGTCTACATGCCACTGGACGGTGAAGTGCTCGAAGTGAACCCGGCCCTGGAAAGCAGTCCGGAACTGGTCAACGAAGATCCGCTGGGCGAAGGCTGGTTTTTCCGCTTCAAGCCTGCCGACGCCGCCCAAGTTGACCAACTGCTGGATCAGGACGCCTACGACCGCCTGATCAAAGCCAACGCCGAAGCCTGAGGAGCGCAACATGACCGTTAATCTCGGCACCGCCAACGAATTCATCGCCCGCCACATCGGCCCGCGTTCCAGCGACGAGCAAGCCATGCTCGAGCGTCTGGGCTACGACTCCCTGGAAGCGTTGAGCGCCAGCGTCATCCCGGAAAGCATCAAGGGCACCAGCGTGCTGGACATGGGTGACGGCCAGAGCGAAGCCGATGCACTGGCCTCGATCAAGACCATTGCCGCCAAGAACCAACTGTTCAAGACCTACATCGGCCAGGGCTACTACAGCTGCCATACCCCGGCGCCGATCCTGCGCAACCTGCTGGAGAACCCGGCCTGGTACACCGCCTACACACCGTACCAGCCTGAAATTTCCCAGGGCCGTCTCGAAGCGTTGTTGAACTTCCAGACCCTGATCAGCGACCTCACCGGCCTGCCAATCGCCAACGCCTCTTTGCTGGACGAAGCCACCGCCGCCGCCGAAGCCATGACCTTCTGCAAGCGTCTGAGCAAGAACAAGGGCAGCAATGCCTTCTTCGCCTCCCGCCACTGCCACCCACAAACCCTCGATGTACTGCGCACCCGTGCCGAGCCCCTGGGCATCGACGTGGTGGTCGGCGATGAACGCGAACTGACCGACGTCAACAGCTTTTTCGGCGCCCTGCTGCAATACCCGGCCAGCAACGGTGACCTGTTCGACTACCGCGAACTGACTGAACGCTTTCACGCCGCCAACGCCCTGGTGGCCGTGGCCGCTGACTTGCTGGCCCTGACCCTGCTGACCCCACCGGGTGAGTTCGGTGCCGACGTGGCCATTGGCAGCGCCCAGCGCTTCGGCGTGCCGTTGGGCTTCGGTGGCCCGCACGCGGCGTACTTTTCCACCAAGGACGCCTTCAAGCGCGACATGCCGGGTCGCCTGGTGGGTGTTTCCGTGGACCGTTTCGGCAAGCCGGCCTTGCGCCTGGCGATGCAGACCCGCGAGCAACACATCCGCCGCGAGAAAGCCACGAGCAACATCTGCACCGCCCAGGTGCTGCTGGCCAACATCGCCAGCATGTATGCCGTGTATCACGGCCCCAAAGGCCTGGTGCAAATTGCCAACCGCATCCATCACCTGACCGCGATTCTCGCCAAGGGCCTGGGCACGTTGGGCTTGAGCGTCGAGCAAGACAGTTTCTTCGACACCCTGACCCTGCACACTGGCCCGCAAACCGCAGCCCTGCACGACAAGGCTCGCACCCAGCGCATCAACCTGCGCGTGGTGGACGCTGAACGCCTGGGCCTGTCCCTGGACGAGACCACCAGCCAGGCTGACGTCCAGGCACTGTGGAGCCTGTTGGCCGACGGCAAGGCCCTGCCGGACTTCGCCGCGCTGGCCGCTACCGTGCAAAGCCGCATACCGGCCGAACTGGTGCGCCAGTCGGCCATTCTCAGTCACCCGGTGTTCAACCGCTATCACTCCGAGACCGAGCTGATGCGCTACCTGCGCAAGCTCGCCGACAAGGACCTGGCCCTGGATCGCACCATGATCCCGCTGGGTTCCTGCACCATGAAACTCAACGCCGCCAGTGAAATGATCCCGGTGACCTGGGCCGAGTTTGGTGCCCTGCACCCGTTCGCCCCCGCCGAGCAAAGCGCCGGCTACCAGCAACTGACCGACGAGCTGGAAGCGATGCTCTGCGCCGCCACCGGCTATGACGCGGTGTCGCTGCAGCCCAACGCCGGTTCCCAGGGCGAATACGCCGGCCTGCTGGCGATCCGCGCGTATCACCAGAGCCGTGGCGAAGAGCGCCGCGACATCTGCCTGATCCCGTCCTCGGCCCACGGCACCAACCCGGCCACCGCCAACATGGCCGGCATGCGCGTGGTCGTGACCGCCTGCGATGCCCGCGGCAACGTCGACATCGAAGACCTGCGGGCCAAGGCCATCGAGCACCGCGAACACCTCGCGGCGCTGATGATCACCTACCCGTCGACCCACGGCGTGTTCGAAGAAGGCATCCGCGAAATCTGCGGCATCATTCATGACAATGGCGGCCAGGTGTACATCGACGGCGCCAACATGAACGCCATGGTCGGCCTCTGCGCCCCGGGCAAGTTCGGCGGCGACGTGTCGCACCTGAACCTGCACAAGACCTTCTGCATCCCCCACGGCGGTGGCGGCCCGGGCGTTGGCCCGATTGGCGTCAAATCCCACCTGGCACCGTTCCTGCCCGGCCATGCCAACATGGAACGCAAGGAAGGCGCGGTGTGCGCGGCGCCGTTTGGCAGCGCCAGCATCCTGCCGATCACCTGGATGTACATCCGCATGATGGGTGGCGCAGGCCTCAAGCGTGCCTCGCAACTGGCGATCCTCAACGCCAACTACATCGCCCGGCGCCTGGAAGAGCATTACCCGGTGCTCTACTCCGGCAGCAATGGCCTGGTGGCCCACGAATGCATCCTCGATCTGCGCCCGCTCAAGGACAGCAGCGGCATCAGCGTCGATGACGTGGCCAAGCGCCTGATCGACTTCGGTTTCCACGCCCCGACCATGTCCTTCCCGGTCGCCGGCACGCTGATGATCGAGCCGACCGAAAGCGAATCCAAGGAAGAACTGGATCGTTTCTGCGACGCCATGATCTGCATTCGCGAAGAAATCCGCGCGGTGGAAAACGGCAGCCTGGACAAAGACGACAACCCACTGAAAAACGCCCCGCACACTGCGGCGGAAATCGTCGGCGAGTGGGCTCACCCTTACAGCCGCGAACAGGCCGTATACCCGGTGGCGTCGTTGATCGACGGCAAATACTGGCCGCCGGTGGGCCGGGTCGACAACGTGTTCGGCGACCGCAACCTGGTCTGCGCCTGCCCGTCGATCGAAAGCTACGCTTGATCTGTGAAGGGGCGGGTTTACTCGCCTCCTCTCTCAACACCGCAAACCTTGTGGAAGATCACTGCCTCAAGGAAATCCAATCCCCCTGTGGGAGCGAGCTTGCTCGCGATAGCGGTGTGACAGCTGACAGAGATGTTGACTGACACTCCGCCATCGCGAGCAAGCTCGCTCCCACAAGGGACCAGTACCCGACTTCATAATCGTCGATCCTCATAAAAAGAAACCGGAGAAACACCATGTCGTTAAGCGTGTTCGACCTGTTCAAGATCGGCATCGGCCCTTCCAGCTCCCATACGGTCGGCCCGATGCGTGCCGCTGCCCGTTTCGCCGAAGGGTTGCGTCGTGATGACCTGCTCAATGTCACCACCAGCGTCAAAGTCGAGCTCTACGGCTCGCTCGGCGCCACCGGCAAAGGTCACGGCAGCGACAAGGCCGTGCTTCTGGGCCTGGAAGGTGAACACCCCGATACCGTGGACACCGAAACCGTCGATGCCCGCCTGCAAGCGATCCGCAGCAACGGTCGACTGAACCTGCTCGGCGAGCACACCATCGAATTCAACGAAAAACTGCACCTGGCCATGATCCGCAAACCATTGGCCTTCCACCCCAACGGCATGATCTTCCGTGCCTTCGATGCCGCGGGCCTGCAAGTGCGCAGCCGCGAGTACTACTCGGTGGGTGGAGGTTTTGTCGTCGACGAAGGCGCGGCCGGTGCCGACCGTATTGTCGAAGACACCACGCCCCTGACCTTCCCGTTCAAAAGCGCCAAGGATCTGCTGGGCCATTGCACCACTTATGGCTTGTCCATCAGCCAGGTCATGCTGACCAACGAAAGCGCCTGGCGCCCCGAGTCCGAAACCCGCGCCGGCCTGCTGAAGATCTGGCAGGTCATGCAAGATTGCGTGGCGGCCGGTTGTCGCAACGAAGGGATTTTGCCGGGCGGGCTGAAGGTCAAGCGCCGAGCGGCGGCGCTGCATCGCCAGCTGTGCAAGAACCCCGAAGCCGCGTTGCGTGATCCACTGTCAGTGCTGGACTGGGTCAACCTGTACGCCCTGGCGGTCAACGAAGAAAACGCCTACGGCGGGCGCGTCGTCACTGCGCCTACCAACGGCGCGGCAGGGATCATCCCGGCGGTGTTGCATTACTACATGCGCTTCATCCCCGGGGCCAACGAAGACGGGGTGGTGCGTTTCCTGCTGACCGCCGCCGCCATCGGCATCCTGTACAAGGAAAACGCCTCCATCTCCGGGGCCGAGGTCGGCTGCCAGGGCGAAGTCGGCGTGGCCTGCTCCATGGCCGCCGGCGCCTTGTGCGAAGTGTTGGGCGGTACGGTGCAACAAGTGGAAAACGCTGCCGAGATCGGCATGGAACACAACCTCGGCCTGACCTGCGACCCCATCGGCGGCCTGGTCCAAGTGCCGTGCATCGAACGCAACGCCATGGGCTCGGTGAAAGCCATCAATGCGGTGCGCATGGCCATGCGCGGCGACGGGCATCACTTCGTCTCCCTCGACAAAGTCATCCGCACCATGCGCCAGACCGGCGCCGACATGAAAAGCAAATACAAGGAGACCGCCCGCGGCGGTCTGGCGGTCAACATCATCGAATGCTGATGCGCTTGCCTCACTTCTACATTTTTTCCAGGAGCTGATATGTCCACCGAACCACTGTTGAAGACCCCGCTGCACGCCCTGCACCTCGAACTCGGCGCGCGCATGGTGCCGTTCGCTGGCTACGACATGCCAGTGCAGTACCCACTGGGCGTGATGAAAGAACACCAGCACACCCGCGACCAGGCCGGGCTGTTCGACGTGTCCCACATGGGCCAGATCCGCCTGACCGGCGCAGGCGCCGCCAAGGCCCTGGAAACCCTGGTACCGGTGGATATCATCGACCTGCCAGTGGGCATGCAGCGCTACGCCATGTTCACTAACGACAACGGCGGCATCCTTGACGACCTGATGGTCGCCAACCTGGGCCACGATGAGCTGTTCCTGGTGGTCAACGCGGCGTGCAAGGAGCAAGACCTGGCCCACCTGCGTGCGCACATTGGCGAGCAGTGCAGCATCGAGCCACTGTTCGAGGCCCGCGCCCTGCTCGCCCTGCAAGGCCCGGCGGCCGTCACCGTGCTCGCGCGCCTGGCCCCGGACGTGGCGAAGATGACGTTTATGCAGTTCCAACGCGTCACGCTGCTGGGCGTGGACTGCTTTGTCAGCCGTTCGGGCTACACCGGTGAAGACGGTTTCGAAATATCCGTGCCCGCCGCCGACGCGGAAAAACTCGCCCGCGCCCTGCTGGCCGAACCGGAAGTCGCCGCCATCGGCCTTGGCGCCCGGGACTCCCTGCGCCTGGAAGCCGGCCTGTGCCTCTACGGCCATGACATGAACAGCGAGACGACACCAATCGAAGCCAGCCTGTTGTGGGCCATTTCCAAAGTGCGCCGTGCCGATGGCGCCCGCGCCGGTGGTTTCCCCGGCGCGGATATCGTGTTCACCCAGCAGCAGAGCGGGGTGAAGCGCAAACGTGTCGGCCTGCTGCCCCAAGAACGCACACCAGTGCGCGAAGGCGCGGAGATCGTCAACGAAGCGGGCGAGATTATTGGAGCAGTGTGCAGCGGCGGTTTCGGCCCGACCTTGGGCGGTCCGCTGGCAATGGGTTATCTGGACAGTGCTTATGTCGCACTGGATACGCCAGTTTGGGCCATTGTTCGTGGGAAGAAGGTGCCTTTGCTTGTAAGCAAAACGCCATTTGTTCCACAACGCTACTACCGTGGCTGATTGACTGTTTCTATAAGTAACGCGGTTTCGTTATACGTGCACTAATGTGTAACGCAACCGCCATAAAAAGGTGCATCTTTCAGACATTCAATTGCGCTTATAACGATCGATAACAATTGAACTAGCCTGTCGAATAAGCCTTGGCCGGCGTAGTGTGTAAAATGCCAGCAACCTGAGGAAATACGGGCTCCCCAGGGGGGTTGTTTTTTCGTTCGGAGTTGGCGTAGAGTTTGGTCACTGTGTTTGCATGGGTCGCTTGGAATCGTGACCTGGGCAGTAGCTTATGAAGTCCGCTACATCCCGTTCGACGTCTCTTACTTTCCTGCAACCCAGCCCCAGTACTCTTTCATGTGAAAGAGGCTGTCATCAATTTTAGCGTCAAAGGAAATAAGAAAATGTCTCAACGTCAGAGCGGTACCGTCAAGTGGTTCAACGACGAGAAGGGTTTTGGTTTTATCACGCCTGAAAGCGGTCCGGATCTGTTCGTCCATTTCCGCGCCATCCAGGGCAATGGCTTCAAGAGCCTGAAAGAAGGCCAGAAAGTCACCTTCGTTGCCGTGCAAGGCCAGAAAGGCATGCAAGCTGACGAAGTACAAGCTGAAGCCTGAGGCTTTCGCGAACTAAAAAGCCCCTGATTGATATCAGGGGCTTTTTTATGGGCGTAAATCCGTAAAATGGCTTCTTTTTTCGTCCGAGGCCGTCATGCCGAAACACCTGCTCACTCCCCAGGGCGACTTCCCCCCCGTAGGCCTTGGCCGTCGCCTGGCCGCGATGTTCTATGACTTTTTGCTGTGCACGGCGCTGCTGATTGTCACCAGCGGCGTTTACAAGATGATCCAGATGGCGATCATCGGCGAAGAAAAAATGCGCGCCCTCACGGAAGCTGGCGCCCTGGATGGCGACCCGTTGCTGTCCACCGTGCTGCTTTTCGTGCTGTTCGGCTTCTTCGCCAAGTTCTGGACCCACAACGGCCAGACCCTGGGCATGCAGGTGTGGTGCATCCGGGTGCAGAACGCCGATGGCACGGCCATCAGCCTGTGGCAGGCGCTGTTGCGCTTTGTGGTGTCGATCGCGTCATTGCTGCTGGTGGGGCTGGGCTTTATCTGGGCACTGTTCGACAAGCGCAAGCGCAGCTGGCATGACATCTACTCGGATACGCAGTTGGTGCGGATTCCCAAGAAGACCAAGTAAAAACACCGCATCAGCGGATAGATCGTTCCCACGCTCTGCGTGGGAATGTTGCTCGGGACGCTCTGCGGCCCAAAGAGCCGAACGCGGAGCGTCCGCAGAGACGTTCCCACTCAGAGCGTGGGAACGATCAAGTCTCCCGACAATCAGGCATTCCCCGCCAACTTCATCCGCGCGGCCTGGGTAAAATCCAGCATGCGCTTGAGTGGGCGAATGGCCTGGGGGATCAACGCCGGGTCGACGAAGATCTCGTTGGTGCCCTCCTGCAAGCTCTTGAGGGTACGCTCCAGGGTGTTCATCGCCATCCACGGGCAGTGTGCACAACTGCGGCATGCCGCGCCGTTACCGGCGGTAGGAGCTTCGATGAAGACCTTGTCCGGGCACAGCTGCTGCATCTTGTAGAAAATGCCGCGGTCGGTGGCAACGATCAGCGTCTTGTTCGGCAGGCTCTGGGCCGCGGCGATCAACTGGCTGGTGGAGCCCACCGCGTCCGCCAGTTCAATCACCGCGGTCGGCGATTCCGGGTGCACCAGGATCGCGGCGTCCGGGTACAACGCCTTCATGTCCTCCAACTGCTTGGACTTGAACTCTTCGTGGACGATACAGGCGCCGTCCCAGAGCAGCATATCGGCACCGGTCTTGCGCTGGATGTAGGTGCCCAAATGCTTGTCCGGGCCCCAGATGATGGTCTCGCCGTTGTCCATCAGGCTCTCGACGATTTCCAGCGCACAGCTGGACGTCACCACCCAGTCGGCCCGGGCTTTGACCGCCGCCGAGGTGTTGGCATACACCACCACGGTGCGCTCAGGATGCTGGTCGCAGAACGCCGAGAACTCGTCCACCGGGCACCCCAGGTCCAGGGAGCAGGTGGCTTCCAGGGTCGGCATCAGTACGCGTTTTTCAGGGTTGAGGATCTTGGCGGTCTCGCCCATGAACTTGACCCCGGCCACCACCACGGTCTTGGCCGGGTGGGCGTTGCCGAAGCGGGCCATTTCCAGGGAGTCGGACACGCAGCCCCCGGTCTCTTCGGCCAGGGCCTGGATGATCGGGTCGCAGTAGAAGTGCGCGACCAGCACCGCGTCCTGAGCCTTGAGCTCGGCAGCGATGGCGGCGCGGTACCAGGCCTCTTGCTCGGCGCTCAGCGGTTTGGGCTGTTTGGCGTCGAGGTGGGCCTGGACCAGAAGGCGTTCGGAAATTTGCGTCATGTTCGCAAGACCTGCAAGCGCGTTTGCGCGAAAGTCGAGTATACACCCGGCTCCGGACCACTCGGGTACCGCCGGGAAAGTGGGTATCAATCAGGCACGGGACAGCGTGAAGCCGGCAAGGCTACAGAATATCCCGCCGTTGCAAAAGATCATTCTGACCTGCACCCGACCACAGAACCGGACGGGGTCCACTGTGGGCTCTCTCCCCCCCCGCCAAGCTGACTGAAATGTAATCACTCGCCGCGCCGGCTTATGTCATCTTCTTTTCAAACCTGCACAGGGAGCAGTCCCTGTACTCGCTGCGAATCGACTGACGGACTTCCATCGATGCAAACAAAAACTTCCCGGCGAACCTTCGTCAAAGGCCTGACCGCCGGCGGCATCCTGGGTGGCCTGGGGCTATGGCGCTCGCCCGTCTGGGCAGTCACCAGCCCCGGCCAGCCCACCATGCTGACGGGCACTGAATTCGACCTGTTCATCGGCGAAAGCCCGGTCAACTTCACTGGGCATCCACGCACGGCCCAGACCATCAACGGTGGCATTCCCGGCCCGCTGCTGCGCTGGCGTGAAGGCGACACCGTGACCCTGCGGGTGCGCAACCGTTTGAAGGACAGCACCTCCATTCACTGGCACGGCATTTTGCTGCCAGCCAACATGGACGGTGTACCGGGCTTGAGCTTCAAGGGCATCGAGCCCGATGGCATGTACGTCTATCAGTTCAAGGTCCGGCAGAACGGCACTTACTGGTACCACAGCCACTCTGGCTTCCAGGAGCAATCCGGGGTCTACGGCCCGCTGGTGATCGACGCCAAGGAACCCGAGCCGTTCCACTACGAGCGGGACTACGTGGTGATGCTCACCGACTGGACCGACGAAGAGCCTGGCGACATCATCCGCAAGCTCAAGAAACAGTCCGATTACTACAACTACCACAAACGCACCGTCGGCGACTTTATCGACGATGTGAGCAAGAACGGCTGGGCCGCCACCGTGGCAGATCGCAAGATGTGGGCTGAAATGAAGATGAACCCCACGGACCTGGCCGACGTCAGCGGCGCCACCTACACCTACCTGATGAACGGCCAGGCACCGGACATGAACTGGACCGGCCTGTTCAAACCCGGCGAGCGCCTGCGCCTGCGCTTGATCAACGGTTCGTCCATGACCTACTTCGACGTGCGCATCCCTGGTTTGAAAATGACCGTCGTGGCGGCGGATGGGCAATACGTCAATCCCGTAAGTGTCGATGAATTGCGCATTGCCGTGGCCGAAACCTACGACGTCATCATCGAGCCCAGCGCAGAAGCCTACACCTTGTTCGCTCAATCGATGGACCGCAGCGGATACGCCCGCGGCACCCTCGCGACACGGGCCGGCCTTTCGGCGCCGGTGCCACCGCTGGACCCACGGCCACTGGTGACCATGGATGACATGGGCATGGGCGGCATGGACCATGGGGCGATGCAGGGCATGTCGGAGATGGACGACGGCCAGATGCAAGGCATGGATCACAGCCAGATGCAGGGCATGGACCACAGCCAGATGCAGGGCATGGGCGACATGGCCGGCATGGACCACGGTGCCATGCAAGGCATGGGCGACATGCAGTCCCATCCAGACACCGAGAAGGACAACCCGCTGGTGGACATGCAGGCCATGAGCGTCAAGCCCAAGCTCGACGACCCGGGCATGGGCCTGCGCAACAATGGGCGCAAGGTGCTGACCTACGCCGACCTGCGCAGCACCTTCTCCGACCCTGACGGCCGCGAGCCGGGGCGCACCCTCGAACTGCACCTGACCGGGCACATGGAGAAATTCGCCTGGTCGTTCAACGGCGTGAAATTCTCCGACGCCGCGCCGCTGCTGCTCAAGTACGGCGAACGCCTGCGCATCGTACTGATCAACGACACCATGATGACCCACCCTATTCATCTGCACGGCATGTGGAGCGACCTGGAGGACGAAAACGGCCAGTTCATGGTGCGCAAACACACCATCGATGTGCCACCGGGTTCCAGGCGCAGCTACCGGGTCACCGCCGATGCCCTGGGGCGCTGGGCGTACCACTGCCATCTGCTGTTTCACATGGAGATGGGGATGTTCCGTGAAGTTCGGGTGCAGGAATGAGGAGTCGAGCATGACCACTGTTTTTCAATACCCCATGGCACTCATTGCCAGCCTTACCCTCGGCGCCACCACCTCGGCCTGGGCGGCAAGTAATGACATGCAAGGCATGGATCACAGCCAGATGCCGGGGATGGACCACAGCCAGATGCAAGGCATGGATTCGATGCAAGGCATGGACTCAATGCAGGGCATGGAACCCATGCAATCGGCGTCGACCACCAGCCGCACGCCGATCCCGGAACTGACCGCCGCCGACCGCGCCGCCGTCTACGAGGATCACGGCGGACATGCGGTGCATGACAGCGCCATCAATTCGTTTTTTCTCATCGACCAGCTGGAGTGGCAAGACGCCGACGACGGTAGCGCCCTGAGCTGGGACGCCTCCGGCTGGATCGGCGGCGATATCGACCGTTTATGGCTGCGCTCTGAAGGTGAGCGCCTCAACGGCAAGACCGAAGAAGCCGAACTGCAGGCCCTGTGGGGGCACGCCATCAGCCCTTGGTGGGACGTCGTGGCCGGCGTGCGCCAGGACTTCAAGCCCGGCGATGCGCAGACCTGGGCCGCCTTCGGCCTGCAAGGCATGGCGCTGTACAACTTCGAAACCCAGGCCACGGCGTTCATCGGTGAAGGCGGCCAGGGCGCGGCGCGCCTGGAAGGCGACTACGACATCCTGCTGACCAACCGGCTGATCCTGCAGCCCAGCGCCGAAGCCAACTTCTACACAAAGAACGATCCGGCCCGCAGTGTCGGCTCGGGGCTGTCAGACACCGAACTCGGCGTGCGGCTGCGTTATGAAATACGCCGTGAATTCGCCCCGTACATTGGCGTCACCTGGAACCGGGTCTACGGCAACACCGCCGACTACGCCCGCGAAGAAGGCGACGACCGCAGTGAAGCGCGCCTGGTGTTGGGCTTGCGCATGTGGTTCTGAGCCACTGACCTGTTTCACTAAAAAACTAAAACCAAGCTGTAGGAGTCCTTGCATGTCATTTATCAAAACCGCTGTTGTCGCTGTTGCCTTGTCCACCGGCCTGTTAGTCAGTGGCTTGGCCCAGGCCCATCCGAAACTGCTGTCCTCTACCCCCGCCGAAGGGGCAGTTGGGGCGGCACCGGAAAAAATCGAACTGCATTTTTCCGAAAACCTGATGACCAAATTCTCCGGCGCCAAGCTGATGATGACCGAGATGCCCGGTATGTCGGCCCATTCGCCGATGCCCATGCCAGCCAAGGTGTCCGGCAGCGACGATCCCAAGACCATGGTCATCATGCCCAATGCCCCGCTTGCCGCCGGCACTTACCAGGTCCAGTGGCGCGCCGTGTCGTCCGATACCCACCCGATCACCGGCAACGTCACGTTCAAGGTGAAGTGATTCGATGAGCGACTCCTTCAACATCGCCCTGCGCTTTGCCCTCTACCTGGATTTGATGTTGCTGTTCGGCCTGGCCGCTTTTGGTTTGTATAGCCTGCGTGGCGAGGAGCGGCATTCCGGTTCGGTGTTGCACTTCAAGTCGTTGCTGCTGACCACGGCGGTGCTCGGCGGGCTGCTGTCCGTCGCCGCCCTGCTGTGCATGGCTCGCGCCATGAGTGGCGTTTCGGACTGGGCCGAGCTCTGGCCGCACATTGAAATGATGGTGTTCGAGACCGATGTGGGGTTGAGCTGGAACCTGCGGATCGCGGCGCTCGTGCTGGCCGGTTTCGCCGTGACGCTCAATACACGTTGGCCGACCGCCAGCTTGTGGCTGGTCATGCTGGGCGGCGCCGTGGCGTTGGCAACGCTGGCTTGGGCCGGGCATGGCGCCATGGACGAAGGTGAGCGCCGCAATTGGCACTTCATCACCGACTTTTTGCATTTGTGGGCCGCAGGAAGCTGGGTCGGCGCCTTGGCAGCGTTTGCCCTACTGCTGCGCCAGGCCGAGCCTCGGCTGCCAGTACTGGCGCGAACCCTGACCGGGTTTGAAACGGCCGGTGCAGTGATTGTGCTGGTGGTCGGGGTGACGGGGGTGGTGAATTATCTGTTCATCGTCGGGCCGAATGTCGAAGGGCTGCTGGACAGTACCTATGGTCAGCTGCTGGCGCTCAAACTGGTGTTGTTCGCGGCCATGCTGGTGTTCGCCGCGCTGAATCGCTTTCACCTCAGCCCGCTGCTGGAACGATCCCGACAGACCGGTGAGCACAGCGTTGCGGTGAATGCCCTGCGGCGCAGCATGGTGCTGGAGCTCTGCGTGGCAGTGATCATCCTGGGGTTGGTGGCATGGCTGGGGACGTTGAGTCCGGCGATGGAATAACCGAGGGGGCAAACCACCCTTATGCCCCCTACCAACCCCGTGGTGGGGGCACGGCATTTAATTATTCAATACGCTGCGCCAGTTTTCAGTTTGCCCATAGCATGGCGCCACAGCCTAAATAGCGCTTTGTTAAGCCAAGGCTCTGTTATGGAAAACGTTCGAACCTCAAGCACCCACGCCGTCTGGCTGATGGTCAGCATCGTGTTGGTGGCGCTGAACCTGCGGCCCTCCATGGCTGCGATCGGGCCGTTGTTATCGGCCATTCGTGGCGAGGTGCCGTTGAGCTTCAGCACCGCCTCGCTGCTGACCATGCTGCCGGTCATGGCGATGGGCCTGGCGATGTTCCTGGGTATGCGCATTGCCCTGCGCATCGGCGAACACCGCACCATTGTGTTGTCGCTGTTGATCATCGGCATCGCCACGGCTTCGCGCTTGTACCTGGACAGCGCCGTCGAGTTGATCGTCAGTGCAGTGTTGGCCGGGCTTGGCATCGCGCTGATCCAGGCGGTGATGCCGGCGCTGATCAAGTCGCGCTATGCCGACAACGTGTCACTGTTCATGGGCTTGTATGTCACGTCGATCATGGGCGGGGCAGCGATTGCCGCATCGTTTTCGCCTTTTGTCCTGTCGCAGACCGGCAGCTGGCGCATCGGCCTGGCGATCTGGGCACTGCTGGCGTTGGTTGCCCTGGGTTGCTGGTACGCCCAGCGCTCAAGCGTGACACCGTTACCCGAAGCCCCTGCCCGGCAGCAAGAGTCATTCTTCAGCAACTCCCGGGCTTGGTTGCTGGCGATTTTCTTCGGCCTGGGCACCGCATCCTACACCTGCGTGCTGGCCTGGCTGGCGCCGTACTACGTGGAAAAGGGCTGGAGCGAACAACACGCGGGCCTGCTGCTGGGGTTCCTCACCGCGATGGAAGTGTTATCCGGCCTCGTCACCCCGGCGATTGCCAACCGCAGCCAGGATAAACGCCTGGTCCTCGCTGTATTGCTGGCCCTGATCATGGGCGGCTTCTGCGGCCTGATCCTCAGCCCGGAACGCTTCAGCCTGTTGTGGCCCTGCCTGTTGGGGCTGGGCATCGGCGGTCTGTTTCCGATGAGCCTGATCGTGTCCCTCGATCACTTGGACAACCCACGCCGGGCCGGTGGCCTGACGGCATTCGTGCAAGGCATCGGCTACCTGATCGCCGGGCTCTCGCCGTTGATTGCCGGGATGATTCGCGACCAGTTGGGCAGCTTCGAATGGGCCTGGTGGTCGCTCACCGCCGTCATGGCTTTGATGATCCTGATGGTCCTGCGCTTCAATCCCAAGCACTACGCACGGCATATCAGTTGATGGCCGAGGACAGCCCCGCAAACAGGCTTCGAGGGCTGCATGCATTGCAGCCCGTTTTTTTTATCACTCACCCATGACGGCAGCCCGATACGTCCATCACGACGCTTCGGTCTGCAACGCAGGAATAATATCTTGATGAAACACGTCGGTTTTGCAGCCGCTCACTGGGGCATGCTCATCTGGGCGATGCTGATCACCTCATCGTTCTTCGCAGCAGCACAGGTCAGCCAGACGATCGACCCGATCCTGCTCACCGGCCTGCGGCTGCTGTTTTCCGCGCTGATGTTCCTGCCACTGCTGCTCCTGAAAAACACGTCGCCCATTTCCATCAGAGGCCTGCTGGCCCATGCCGTGCTTGGCCTGCTGTTGGCGACTTACTTTGGCTCGTTGTTCGAAGCGCTGCGCTACACCTCGGCGGTCAATACCGCGACGCTCTACACGCTAGTGCCCTTGATGACGTTGTTTTTCGAGGTGTTCCTGCTGCCCAGCCCGAGCCTCAAGACCCGCTTGCTGCCTATGCTGGTGGCGGCAATCGGCGCGATATTACTGACCCTCAAAGGCTCGGCCCCGGGTCAGTTGCCGGCGCTCTATCCGACGCTGGTCTTCGGTGCTGGTTGCCTGGCAATGGCGTTGTATTCGCCCCTGAGCCAGCGTTTCAAAGCTTCGGTGTTGAAGGGGCGGGAACCGGTGGCGATGACGTTCTGGAACATGTTGTTCGGTTCGCTGTTCCTGCTGGTGTTCTGCCTGTTCAGCGGCGGCTGGCGCAGCGGCCTGCAGCTGTCGATGCTGGACATCGGCTGGCTGGTGTACCTGGCATTGTTCGGCACCCTCGCCACGTTCTGGCTGTTGCACCGGGCAATTGGGGTGATCACGCCATCCACGGTGATTTCCTATGTTTACCTCAACACCCTGTTCGTGACGTTGCTGCATTGGTTCTGGCTCAGGGAGCAACCCATGCTGATCGAGATCATCGGTGCCACTCTGGTGGGCGGCGGCATGCTGGCCCTGGTGGTCAGCAGCCGTAACGCCAAGACTGCTACGGCTTGAAACCCGTCAGTACGTCGAGGCCTCGCCAGGCGCCACCGCGCTCCAACGCTCCAGCTCCCGTTCAAGGAAACCGGCCACCGCCAGCAACCGCTCCTCTTGCCAGTGAGGGCCGACAATCTGGATACCGATGGGCAGCCCGGTGGCCGGGTCTGATCCGGCACGGATCACCACCGCGGGGGAGCCGCTGAGACTGAACGGGAACACGAAGGCATAGCGGTCGCGATCTTGCAGGGACTCCCCATGCCGAAACGCAACGTCAGGGAATACCGGGCAGATGAACAGATCGTGCTGCTTGAAGAACTTGGCCAATTGATAGCGGAATGTATCGATCATGATCCAGTCGCGCTTGACGTCATCCACGGTCAATGTCACGGCTTCGCTCATGTCCAACAACTGGGCGATGGGCGCCGTGAAGTCGCGCTTGTTCATGGTATCGAACAATTGCCGCCAGCCGCGCCCGGCATCAGCGCCGGTGATGAATACCCGCCAAAGCACATCGCAGGCTTCGCCGAGCATCGGCGGTGCCACCGTATCCACCTGTGCCACCACCGGTTCCAGACACCGTTCGACCTGCTGCAACACCTGGCTCACCGCTGCGCTGACGGGGGTCCGGCTCGACGCCGAAAATAGCGCGACACGCAGATGGGTCAGCGGCTCGCTGGTGGCGAACGGCACGTCGACGGTATCCGGGTCATGGCCGTCGGCACCACTGATCAATTGGCCGAGCAGCGCCAGGTCATCGACATAGCGCCCCATCACGCCAAAGGCCGACGTCATATGAAACAGGCCGGACCGGTCATTGGGAAACTGGCCGGTCAACGGCACCCGACCCTGGGTCAGTTTCAAGCCGCAAATGCCATTGAAGTGCGCCGGAATCCGCACACTGCCACAGGCATCGGACGCCAACCCGGCCGGCGAGCACCCGGCGGCGATCGCGGCCGCTTCCCCACCACTGCTGCCCCCAGCGGAGCGCCGCAGATCGTGAGGGTTGAGGGTACGGCCGTAGACCAGGTTCTCGGTCTCGAAAGCCATGCACAGCTCAGACACGTTGCTGATGCCCATGATGATCGCGCCGGCCTGCCGCAGCCGCGCGACCGCCGTCGCGTCCTCCTGGCTGGTATCGCCCATTAATTCCCCGACGCCGCGGGACATCTTGAAGCCGCGAACATGGAGGACGTCCTTGACGGTGATGGGAATGCCATGCAGTGGACCGCTGATCTGCCCGACGCGCGCCATCTCGTCGGCCTCACGGGCCTGGCGCCGCAGCTCCTCGACCGGCGCCAATTGGATCAATGCGTTGATCTGATGGTTACGCTCGGCGATGCGTTGCAGGTAGAACTCCAGCAGCGTAACGCTGGTCAGCGCGCCACGGCGCAGCAGACCGGCCATTTCCCGCAGGGTCAGCGTGTCAGGATTGAACATGCTCATGACGCCCCCTGGCTGCGCAGCCATTTGTTGGGCAACTGGTACATATTGCGCACTACCAGGGAAAACGCCTTCACCGCCAGCGTTGGACGCCGGTCGATGGCTTCCAGGGCCTCTTCGATCATCGCCAGGACATGGTGCAAGGCTTCAGGCGTGATGGTCAGCGGCGGATAGAACCGCAGCACCGGGCGCTCGGCCTTTTCGTTCATCGAATGCCCGGCATGCACGCCGCGCTTGCTCAGCTCCATGCTCATCAAGGCCTCATAGACCGAGCCGCGCAAGCGCAGGCCCGTCATCAAGCCGACGCCAGGCACGTCCTCGACAATGTGCGGATAGCGCAGGGCCAGCCGTTGCAGGCCATGACGCAACAAGCCGCCATTGACCCGGGACTGCTCCACCAGGTTGTGTTGCTCGATGTAGTCGATGGCTGCCAGCGCCGAAGCGCACGCCACCGGGTGCCCGCCGTTGGTTCGCGTGTCAGGCTCGATTTCACCGAGCGGGTACTGGCTGGCCAGGCGCTGGCTGTACATGGCGCAGGCAAACGAGGTGTAGCCGCCGGTCAAGCCCTTGGAAAGGATCATGATGTCGGGGACCACTTCGTCATATTGCACGGCGAACCATTTGCCACAGCGTCCAAAACCGGTCTGGATCTCATCGGCCACCAACAGTGTACCGGTGGCATCGCACAAGGCCCGGAGATTGGCCATATAGCCCACCGGCGGCACTTGCAAATGAGCGCCGCCCAGAATCGGTTCGACGTACACCGCGCACACGCCCTCGCCCACGGCCTTTTGCAGAGCGGCGAAATCGCCGTAGGGCACGCAGGTCACTTCGGGAGGATCGATACCGTAGCTAGCATGGTTCTGTTGCTGGCCCAGAATGCTCATCGCCGCCAGGGTCTTGCCATGGTAGGAACCGCTCATCACCACGATCCGACGCCGCTGAGGCTGGATTCGCAGCACATAGCGCAGGCTCTGCTCGACGGCTTCGGCACCCGATACCATGAACTGCACATCGCCCCACTCCCCCGGCACCAACTGGCACAGCCGCTCGCGCAGGGTGTCTTGAAGCGGGTGGCGCCGACCTTCCGGCACCCAGGCCATCTGATTCAATTGCGCCTGCACCCGCTCACGCACCGTCGGATTGCGATGCCCGACGATAAACACCCCATAACTGCACGCACAATCGATAAAGCGCTTGCCGGCGTGGTCGGTGACATGGATGCCTTCGGCCTGTTGCTCGACACTGGTCTTGCCCAGGCGATACAGCTTGGCCGCCGACGCGCTCCAGTGTCGCTGGCAGTCATCCAACAGTTGTTCATGCGGCCTGAGTAAGGACATGGCTTAACGTCTCCTTGATGATGTGCGCAGCACGTTGAATGTGCTCAGGGCGAGCGCTGATCGGGCAGCGCAAAACCAATTCGCGGCCACGAGGCGCACTGACATAGACGCCTTGCTGGTAAAGCGCTTCGCAAACCACGGCCGGTTGCAGGTCATCGGCCAGCGGCAGGCTGACCCAGGCGCCCACAGCCACCGCCCCCAATGAAGCCAGGGTTTGCGCCAGGTACTGGCCGTTTTCCTGGCATTGCCGGGGCGAGTCGTGGGCTTGCACATAATCCAATGCGGCCAGGGCCGCCACGCAGGCCATTGGATTACCGGCGGTGGTGCTGCCATGCTTGGCTGGGCTGCTGCGCCCATAGACCTGCCAGGCCATATGCTCGCTGCAGGTATAGGTACCGATGGGAATCGCGCTGCCGCCCAGGGGCCCGCCGAGCACGACAATGTCCGGAACCGGACGATAGCGCTGGAAACCGAACAGCGAACCCAGGCTGCCAAGGCAACTGTGGGTATCGACCGCGATGACCGGTACCGACGCCCGCGCAGCGCGTGCATGCAACTGCTCGATCAAGGCCGGTTCGAGCAGTTGCAGTCGACCGTTTGCATCCGTACGGGTGCTGCTGTGGCACACCGCAAAGCAATCGCTCCAGTCCACCGAGTCCAGGTCAGCGACATGACGAATCGCCGCTCGCTTGAATCCCAGGAAACTCTGTAGGCCAAGATCGCCCTGCGCTGCGTTGAGGCAACGCCCGTAAGTCAGCGAGCCATAATCGCCGCCCTGGATAAACACAATGGTGTTGCCCTTGGGCTTGAGCCCCTTGCACAACTTCAAGGCCCCCTCAAAAGCCTCGTCGCCGGAGCTGCACACATAAGAGCTCTCCAGCGGCGCGGGCAGCAGCTCGGCCAGGCGCCGACACAAGGCAAGCAACGGTTCGGACATCAGCACCCGATTGGACAGGCCCATGATCTGGGCCTGACGGCTGACCGCCTCGATCACGGACGGCACCTGAAAGCCAAACCCGCCGGTCAGGTCGATGATCGAGCGACCATCACCGTCGAGATAGGTCTCGTACTGTCCTCCGATAATGTATTTGTCGTGTTTCATGAGATCTCTCAGCGATAGCTCAAGGCGTTGAAAATGCGCCGACGCTCGTCGACGATGGTTTCCCGACCGTGCATGACCCGACGGTTGTCGATCATCACTACGTCATGGTCACGCCAGCCCACCGGGTAGGTGTAATGGGCGGACACCTCGGCGATCTCAGCCAGGTACTCGGCGGGAATCGGCTGCCCGGCCAGCGTATCGATCACCGGCGCTTCGTAGTTGAAGGACGGCCCCAGGATGCTGTTGGCAAAAGCCGGACGCCCGCTGAAGGCCGATGTCAGGATCGCCGAGGTGCTGAAGGCGTAGTGGATCGAATCATCGGCCGGGTTGAAGGAAATCAGGGTTTGCGGATCGTCACCGATGATTTGCAACAGGTCCTCGATAGCGACGGCCGCCGGGTCCGACAGCGTTGGCGAGTAGTGACAAACCAGCCGGCGCCATTTCTCCCCGGCCACGGTCCGGCTGTAGCGAATGGGATTTTCTTCAAAGAAGGTGCGACAGCCTGGGGACAGTTTCGCCAGCACCCTCTCACCGTCGCACAAGGTGGTTTGCGAACCCTTGCGCGGCGCTTCCTGGCAATAGAACCAGGTCATGTCCGGCCAGAATGGGGAGTTGCCGTTCTCGCAATGCAAACCGACGGCCTGATGCCCGGCATCCACCAACTGCGCCGCGCCACCGACCATGATCCGGGCCGGATCCAGGCTCAGCCGCGAACTGTTTTGCTTCACGTAGGCACTGAAATCCTCGGCATTGTGAATACAGTTGCGAAACAGCACGACGCCGTAATGCCCCAGCAACTCATACAACTCGCCCTTGCCCAAGTTGGCGAAGTGATGCGACTCGACGATGGATACGTCCGGGTTTTCAAAGTGAAAGGCAGGTGTGCTCATTGGATGCATTCCTTTGCAGAGTGGAAAAAACAGTGGCGATATCGGCGCGTTTCGGCCGGCCAGTGACGGTATAGAGCTGCTCGAGCAACGGGTCATCCTTGGTCAACAACCAGAGTCGATTCGGTCGCTCGATGTCGGAGAAGCGCCCCGCCGACCAGGCGAGCAGTTCATCGCGCGCCGGTGTCGCCTCGACGCACAACAACGCCACGAGACCATGGAGCTCATCGAAAAACACCGCGGCATCGTTGACGCCCGGGTATTTGCGGTACTCAAGCTCAACCTGCTCGGGGCTGACGTTGCGACCATTGGGCAGGCAGATCACGTTCTTCTTGCGCCCGTGCACGTACAGGTAACCATCATCATCCAGCATCCCCAGGTCGCCGGTGTCCATCCAGCCGTCGCTGGACATGGAACAGGCGCTGGGGTCAGTGCCGGAATAGCCACTGAACAACGAGCTGCTCTTGACCTCGATGGTCTGGTCGGCGCCGATACGTACCTGGACGTGGGGCAGCGGCTTGCCGACGCTGCCAAGGCGTTGCTGCTCGAAGGTGTTCACGCTGACGACCGAGGCGTTCTCCGAAAGCCCGTAACCCTGGTACACCTCGATGCCTTGTTCAGCCAGGCCGCGCAAGACATCGATACTCACTGCCGCGCCGCCGCAGGTGATGTGCGCGCCCGATTTCAGGTACCGTGCCAGCCGTTCGCCCGCCTCGCCTCCTTCGTTCATCTGCTCCAGGAAACGATTGACCATGACCGGCGGAACCGTCAGGGCCGTTGGCTGGACTTGCAGGATCCAGTCGACCAGGCGCTGCGGTGACGCGCCAGGCTCGCCGAGCAAGGGCTCGTTTGGCGGTAAAAAATGCACAGTCCCGCCTGCCAGCAGCGGCAGATACGCGGCGGTCACCTGTTCCAGCAACAGACTCAAGGGCACCATCGACAGGTAACGACGATGGGCATTGGCTGGCATGCGTTGGCGCAGCGACGCCAGCACCGCGCCGACCGCCTGGGCACTCAGGCGTACCCCCTTTGGCCGGCTGGTGGTGCCCGAGGTGTGAATGATTTTGCAGATCCAGTCACCCTCACTTTCCGGCGTATAGAGCAATGGTTGCTCGGGTACCGGCTCGTTGATGCGTTGCAGGCGGCTGTCGGGGAAATTCAGCTTCCAGCGTTGCGCCAGGGTTTGCTGCCCGGCGGCATCCACCAGAAACCCATCGCAACCGCCGGCCAGGTGCTCCGCCTGGGATTGGCTGAACGCCAGCGGCAGCGGCAGCGCAGTGATACCGGCGAACAGGCAGGCCAGGTCGGCCACCAGCCAGTCACTGCTGTTGCGCGTCGCAATCCCCAATACCACATGATCACCATGGGCTCGGCTTGCGAAACGCCGCTGCAGGGTTGCCGCCAGATTGAGCGAGCGCTGTTCCAGCTCGCCATAGGTCAACTGCGTCGGTTCATTGCCCACTTGCGGCCAGTCAACCGCACAGACGGCCTCGCGGTTTTCCAGCAACGCACGTTGCAATTGGCTGATAAACCCACCGCTCATGGCTGCGCCCTCGCCAGAGAGTCACCCGGCAATTGAGTGAATGAGGTATTGAGAGTCATGGCAGCGAAGCGTGAACGTTGCGGGTCCACCCGGATGAAACCGGTGACTGGCAACTTGGCGTAATAGCTCCCCCATTTCTTGCCGCCGTCGTCGGCCAGGCGCGTGGGGTCCGCAGTCAACAGTGGCTCGAAATCGATCTGGCAACTCTCCATCATTTGCCGGACTCGAGGAGTCACCGTGCACAACAGGTAGTGCCCACCCATGCACCAGGCCAACAACGGAATCATGTTGACCAGAATCATTCCGGCCGTCAGGTGATGGGAGATCAGGTTACCGATCTCGACAATGTTCGAGCGATCAATGGTTTTTTCGAAACGCTGGGACAATATCTCGTTTATCGGTTGTGTCAGGTATTGCTCGGAAAATAACGTGCGGTGGTCCGCAAACGTAATACCGGCGCAAGCAAGAATACGATCCGCCGGATCCTGAGTAACCGCAAAGTATTGCGGATTCGGTTCAACCGAAGCGGAATAAGAACTGCGAAATTTCTCCTTCACTACTTCTGTGGCTTGCACCCATAACGGCGTCTTAGTTTCAGCGACACGTATTTGCATTTCGTCCTCCTCCGTCCTTGTGCAGGATTCCTGTAAAAAGCGAGGCGAGCATATTGGGGAAAAGTCCTACAGACCATTTAAAAAATAAATTGCTTCCGCTAATATGTAAATAAACGTCTTTGTCATAAAAACATAGGACGCTAGTCCATGGATTGCGCCAAGAAGGATCTTATGCTCAATAGTAATTTGCTTAGAAAGCTGGACATGCAGGACTTGATGGTGTTTGTCGCGGTGTACGAGCAGAGCAGCGTCACCGAGGTGTCCGAGGCCCTGTGTGTCAGCCAGTCAACCGTGAGCTACTGCTTGAAGAAGCTCCGCACAAGCTTCGAAGATGAACTTTTCGTTAATACCCGCAGTGGCATGCGTCCCACCAGCAAAGCCACCGCCATGTACAGTCATATACTGAAGATTCTCAAAACAATAAACATATGCCATTCCGGCATTCAGACATTCGACCCCACCCAGAAAGAGATAACATTCAATGTCTGCGCACCCGAGTACTTTGAACTTCTAATCCTGCCAAAATTGGTCAAGTGTTTTATTGGCAGTCGCTTTCCGGTCATCATTAACATAACCAAGTTTCACAGGGATATTCCCGCCGAGGAATTGATGGACGGCCGCTTCGACCTGGTCATTTGTTTTGGCCCGAACTTTCATCGCGGCGTCAAAGGTTTGCGCTCGCAGGTCTTGTTGGAAGATGAATTGGTCTGCGTGGTCGATAAAAACTTCACGCTAACGCAAGAGGACTTCAGCCTGGAGACGTTCGTCGCGTGCCAGCACGTTTTCCCGACACCCTGGACATCCGACACCAACATGATAGATGGATGGCTCACTCGCCAAGGCTACAGCCGACAGATTGTCGCTCGGGCCAACAGCTACGTAGCGGCACTCAATATGATCAGCGGGACCGACTTCATCCTGACCCTGCCTAAGCGTATTCAGGCATTGACCTGCGACGAACACAGGTTCGGTCATCGCCGAGCACCGGCAGGTCTACCGAGCTTCACGCTGGAAATGATGTGGAGCGAGAAACCGACCCAGGACAGCGCCAACAGCTGGTTTCGCGAACAAATCGTAAAAGTCTGCGCTGAAGACGGCTTGCTTTAATCAGCCTGGGAACCGCTCGAATCGTCGAGTGGTTCCCGGCTTTTCGGCTGCCGACTTTTCATCAGGCAAAAAAAAATCCGGAAATCCTCACTTTCGTGGGCCTTCCAGACTTTTAAAACTGCTAAAAATGGTGGGTCGTGTGGGATTCGAACCTACGACCAATTGGTTAAAAGCCAACTGCTCTACCAACTGAGCTAACGACCCGCTGTGTGGTGGCGCGTATAATACTGATTTCTAAGGACTATTCAACACTTAATTTGAAATAAATCAAAAATAAGGGGTTGGATCGCTCACACCCGCGGCTGCAAAGCCTTCTGCACGCAGGCGGCAGCTGTCGCATTTGCCGCAAGCGCGGCCTTGATCGTCGGCCTGATAGCAGGAAACGGTCAGTCCGTAGTCCACGCCAAGCTTCACCCCAGCCTTGACGATATCGGCCTTGCTGAGATTCTGCAGCGGCGCCTGGATACGGAAGCCCTGCCCCTCTACACCGGCCTTGGTCGCCAGATTGGCCATGCGCTCGAAGGCTTCGACAAACTCCGGGCGGCAGTCTGGATAGCCGGAATAATCCACGGCATTCACGCCAATGAAAATATCACGGGCGCCCAACACCTCGGCCCAACCCAGCGCCAACGACAGGAATACGGTGTTACGCGCTGGTACATAGGTCACCGGAATGCCTTCGCTCGGCGCCTCGGGGACATCGATGGAACTGTCAGTCAGAGCCGAACCGCCAATGCCGTTGAGGTTCAGGCCAATTACCTTGTGCTCCACCACGCCCAAATCCCGGGCAACCCGTTCAGCGGCTTGCAGCTCGACACGGTGACGCTGACCGTAATCGAAACTCATGGTGTAGCAACGGTAGCCTTCGGCGCGCGCCATGGCCACGACAGTCGCCGAATCCAGGCCACCGGACAGCAGGATAACCGCACGTTTTTCTGCAGTGTTCGATTGTTCAGTCATATCAGCGCCCCGGCTCGTCGTTCCAAAGATATTTATGCAACTGCAATTGCAGGCGCACCGGCAAATTGTCCGCCACCACCCAGTCCGCCAGTTCCCGCGCACTCAAATCGTGATGACTCGGCGACAACAACACTTCGCCGGCCCGCTGGTCGAGACCGTATTGAATCAGCTTGGAGACGGCCCAGTCATAGTCTTCCCGCGAACAAATGACGAACTTGACCTGATCGTTAGGTGTCAGCAGTTCAATGTTCTCATAACGATTGCGATGCGCTTCCTTGGAGCCTGGGGTTTTCAGGTCCACGACGCGACTGACGCGCGGGTCGACGGCCGAGATGTCCAGGGCACCGCTGGTTTCCAGCGAAACCTCATAACCGGCATCACACAACTGCTTGAGCAGGGGGATGGCGTTGGGTTGCGCCAGTGGCTCACCACCGGTGACGCAGACGTAGCGCGGGCGGTAACCAGCCACTTGCTCGAGGATATCGTCGAGGGTCCGCACAGTGCCGCCGCTGAATGCGTAGGCACTGTCACAGTATTGGCAACGCAGCGGGCAACCGGTGAGGCGCACAAAAACTGTGGGCAGCCCAGCCGTTCGCGTTTCACCCTGCAACGAGTAAAAAACTTCGGTGATTCTCAATGTGTCTTGCATAGTCGCCACGGGCGTAACAGCTAAACAGGCTGTCCGCCTCCGTCAGGCACTTCAAGGAACCCCGCCAACGCGCAGATCCCAAAAAGCGTGTTTCATAAAAGGGCGTGAATTCTAACGAAAAAACCCGCGACAGGCGCGGGTTTCTTCAAAACAGGTCAAGCCGGCTTATTACATGCGTTGCAGATCACGCTGGGCCAATTGAGCAGCGGATGTGCCCGGATACTGGGCCACCACCTGCTGCAGAATGCCTTTCACCTTGTCGGTATGACCGAGGCGGCGCTCTACATCAGCAAGCTTGTACAGCGAATCCGGCACCTTGGCGTGCTTGGGATACAACTGTGACACCTTGGCGAACGCCTGGCCGGCACCTTGCAGGTCACCCTTGGCCAGGTTCACTTCGCCCAACCAGTATTGGGCGTTGCCCGCGTACTGGCTGTTTGGGTATTTGCGCAGGAAAGCGGCAAAAGCCTGGCTGGCCTTGTCGAAATCCTTGGCCTTGATCAAGTCGAAGGCAGCGTCGTAATAGAGCTTTTCCTTCGCCGGATCAGCCGGCTCACCATTGGCGGCAGGTGCTGGAGCCGTTGCCCCAGCGCCCGCGGCTGCACCGGGGGCGTTCAAATCGCCACCGGCAGGAGAATTCTCAGGAGACGCGGCAGGTGCAGGTGCAACGCCGGATCCTATGCGCCGATCAAGATCCTGGTATCGCTCCAGGTTTTCCTGCTTCATGCGCGCAATATCATTTTGCAGAACTTCGATCACGCCTTGCTGGCGCGAAAGCTGATCCTGCATTTGCTGGAGCTGGTTGAACAGCTCGCCCTGTGCCGAGACAGGGGCCGAAACCCCTCCCCCGGCATAGGCGCCGTTCGTACCGTAACCCGCAGGCGGATAGCTGCTCCCGCTATTGTTATAGCCGGCATCGTTATCGACCACAGGAACCGCAGCCCACGCCGCAAGCGGCGCGAGGCTGAGAGCCAGAACAGTTACAGCACGACGGCACGTTCGCATGACGAATTACTTACGCAGTTCGACGCGACGGTTTTGAGCCCAGGACTGCTCGTCGTTGCCGGTAGCAACTGGACGCTCTTCGCCGTAGGAAACCAGTTCCAGCTGAGCTGGGGAAACACCTTGCAGTACCAGGTAGCGTTGAACGGCTTTCGCACGACGCTCGCCCAGTGCCATGTTGTACTCACGAGTACCACGTTCGTCGGTGTTGCCTTCCAGAACGATGCGAGCGCCGTTGGCTTTCAGGTCCTTGGCGTGAACGTCCAGAGCGCGCATGGCTTCTGGCTTCAGGTCCGAGCTGTCGTATTCGAAGTAGAAGGTGGTGATTGCGCGCAGAGCAGCTTCTTCGCTCAGGGAGCCATCGACTGCACCAGTGTTAGCGCCGTAACCAGCGTTTGGATCAACAGCGCCTTCACCGGCATTGTCGCCGCCTTTGGACGAGCAACCTACAGCTACAGCCATGGCCAGAGCCAGCGCAGCAAATTTACCAAACTTCAGCATTTCCATCGTGAAACTCCTAATGAACCCCAGTGTGTTAAGTAAAACGTATAGCGCCGCGTCAGTTCAGGTAAGGGGACCAGGACGGTTCTCTGACTTCGCCTTGTGCGGTAGGAAGCGGGAGCCTCACGCGTCCATTGATGGACACGAGCATCAAGACTCCCCGGCCCTGCTGGCGGGTGGCGTAGATTACCATGGTGCCGTTGGGCGCAACAGTAGGTGACTCGTCCAGAGTGCTATCAGTGAGGATTTTTACGCTTCCGCGCTGCAAATCCTGGGCCGCCACCTTGAAATTAGTGAAACCGTCCTGACGATGGATCATCACCAGGGTCTTTTCGTCCGCCGACAGCTTAGGGTTGGCGTTGTAGTTACCGATGAACGTCACGCGTTCGGCACCGCCACCACCCGCACTGGTCTTGTAGATCTGCGGCTTGCCGCCACGGTCGGAGGTGAAGTAGATGGTCGAGCCATCCTTGCCCCAGAACGGTTCAGTGTTGATGCCCGGGCCGTTGGTGACGCGGGAGATCGAACGCGAAGCCAGGTTCATCACGTAGATGTCCGGGTTACCGTCCTTGGACAGCACGAACGCCAGGCGGGTACCGTCCGGCGACCAGGCTGGTGCGCCGTTGAGGCCTTCGAAGTTGGTGATCTGCTCACGGCGACCGGTATCGATGTGCTGCATGAAAATACGTGGACGCTTCTGCTCGAACGAGACATAAGCGATACGCTTGCCATCAGGGGCGAAACGCGGCGACAGGATCGGCTCGCGCGATTGCAACAAGGTCACTGCACGAGCGCCGTCATAGTCGGAGCGCTGCAGGGTGTAGCGGGTGTTGTTCTCGGAGAAGCGTTCAGCCGTCACGTAGAGCATGCGGGTAGAGAATGCTCCCTTGATGCCGGTGAGTTTCTCGAACGACTGGTCGGAGATGTAGTGCGCCATGTCGCGCAACTGATCAACGCTGCCCGACACACTGCCGGTCAGTACTTGCTGCTCGGTAGCGACGTTGAACAGGGCGTACTGCACCTGCAAGCGACCGCCGGCCGGAACGATGCTACCGACCATGATGTACTGGGCGCCCAAGGCCTTCCAGTCACGGTAGATGACTTCGCTGGCCTGGGTCGGCAGGCTGATCATGTTCTGCTTCGGGATCGGCGCGTAGTAACCCGAGTTGCGCAGGTCGTTGCCGATGATTTCCGCCATGTCGTCCGGCAGGACGCTACCGCCCTGCCAGCCGAACGGTACGACGGCGATCGGGGTAGCCCGATCACTGCCGCTGGTGACCAGAATGTTCTTTTCCTCTGCTACCGCTATCCCTGCCAGGCAGCAGATAACGACAAGCATTCCTCGAAGAAGGTTTCTCACAAGGCTAGATCCTCAGGTGTGAATGTCATCTTGAATGAACGATAGGGAGCAAAGTCGCTCGGTTTCATTCCTTGCATTTCCGTCAATCGCCCAATGTTCTTGACCGCTGCGACCGCCGAAGCGTCGAACGGACCGTCACCGCTGGACTTGGCGACGCTGACCGAGGTAACCGTACCGTCGGGCAACATGCCGATTTGCAATACTACCGTCATGCCTTTGCGCGCCGAAGGTGGACGAGCCCAACCTTCTGCCGCTCGGGCGCGAATCAAATCATCGTAACTGCCGGCGACTTCATCGCCTTGCTCATCGGCCAATGCCTGCTGGCGCTCCGGCGTATCGGAAAGCAAATCTGCCAGGGCCTGGGCCTTTTTGTCTTCGGCGGATTTACGCGCTGCGTCCTGGGCCTTTTTCTTGGCGGCGTCGGCGGCGGCTTTCTTCTTCGCGTCTTCGGCGACTTTCTTTTTCGCCTCTTCAGCTTCAGCTTTCTTCTTGGCGTCTTCGGCCGCTTTTTTCTTCGCGTCCTCGACGATCTTTTTCTTCGCTTCTTCAGCGGCCGCTTTCTTGGCCTCTTCTTCAGCGGCTTTCTTGGCTTCTTCTTCGGCTTTCTTCTTGGCTATATCAGCCAATTGTTTCTCTTCTGCCTTTTTGGCCTCGGCGGTCTTCTTCGCTTCGTCGGCTTTCTTGGCTTCGTCAGCCTTTTTCGCCTCGTCAGCTTTCTTCGCCTCATCGGCCTTCTTGGCTTCCTCGGCCTTTTGAGCCGCTTCCTCTTTCTTTTGTTCCGCTGCCTTTATCGCTTCCTGCTCGACCTTCTTCTGTTCCATCTGCTCGACTTCAGTCTGGCGCGCGGCGGATTTCTTCGCCTCGCCCGCCAGCTTCTGGTTGGTCTGCGTGGTGGCCTGGCTTTTCGACTTGAGCTGGTACAACGTCGCCTGCACGATCGGCTTGGCCGGCGGCAGCTCCGGGGTCATGGCAAAACTGACGAACAGCATGCCGAACACCAGCACATGCAGGCCGATTGCCAGAACACTAGGCCAGAAGTAGCTTTCCGAGGCGGACGGCTCTCGCTGTTGCTGCATCAGGGCGCCTCAGTGATCAAGCCAACGTTACCGACCCCGGCTTTCTGCAAACCGCCCATGGCGCCCATCACGGCACCGTAGTCGACGGTCTTGTCGCCGCGAATGAAGACCTGGGTGCGCTTGCCGGCATCGTTGCCGACACGAATGATCTTGGTCACCGCGTCGGTCATCTGCGGCAAGGTCATGGCCCGGTCCTGCTGCTTCTCGGTATCGACTTCGCTGCCAAGGTTCCAGTAGTAGGTCTTGTCAGCCTTGATCGAAATGGTCAGTACCTGGGTGTTGTTGTCCTGCGGCAAGGCTTCGCTGGAAACCTTGGGCAGATCGACCTTCACGCCCTGATTGAGCATCGGCGCGGTCACCATGAAGATGACCAGCAACACCAACATCACGTCGATGTAGGGCACCACGTTCATCTCGGCAACCGGCTTGCGCTTGTTTCGGGCTCGAGCGATTAAAGCCATGGGGAAATACCTGCTTATTCTTCGCTGGTGTGCACTTTGCGGTGCAGGATCGCCTGGAATTCATCGGCGAAGGTGTAGTAGCGGCTGGTCAGCGTTTCGCTGCGAGCAGCGAAGCGGTTGTAGGCGATAACAGCCGGAATGGCCGCGAACAGGCCGATGGCAGTGGCGACCAGTGCCTCGGCGATACCCGGGGCCACGGTGGCCAGGGTCGCTTGTTGAGCAGAGGCCAGGCCACGGAAGGAGTTCATGATCCCCCACACGGTACCGAACAGACCGATGTACGGGCTGACCGAGCCGACGGTGGCCAGGAACGACAGACCTTGTTCGAGTTTTTCTTCCTCACGGGAGATGGCGACGCGCATGGCACGGGCCACGCCTTCCATCACCGCTTCCGGGTCAACGCCTGGCTGCTGGCGCAGACGGGAGAATTCCTTGAAGCCGGCACGGAAAATCTGCTCCACGCCCGAATCCGGGTCCGGGTTGCTCCCGGCCTGACGGTAGAGTTTGGACAGGTCGATACCGGACCAGAAGCGCTCTTCGAAGCTCTCCAGGGCACGGCGACCGGCGCGCAGCATATTGCTGCGCTGAAAAATCATGATCCATGAGGTCACCGATGCGGCTACCAGGATCAGCATTACCAACTGCACCACGACGCTGGCATTGCTGACCAGGCTCCACATGGAGGTATGGTCGACGACGTTAGCTTCCACGCTTTATCTCCTGCTCTGAGTGTGTACCCGCGCCGCTCACGCCGGCAAAGGCCGCACGTAGAGCTTCGGGAATGGCCCGGGGTTTCAAACTATGGGTGCGCACACAGGCCACCAAAAACTGCCCTTCACAGAGCAGCACATTATCCGTAGCCCGCCTGACCTGCTGCTTGAAACGCAGGCTGACACGGTTTAATTCGATGACATCGGCACTTACCAGAAGCTCGTCGTCCAGTCGCGCCGGCGCGTGGTAACGCGCTTCGCTGGAATGCACGACGAATAACAGGTCCTCCCCTGCCAGCGCGGATTGGGCAAAACCCAGTTCCCGCAGCCGTTCGGTTCGAGCCCGTTCCATAAACTTGAGGTAATTGACGTAGTAAACGATGCCGCCGGCATCAGTGTCCTCGTAATAAACGCGACAGCGATGTGCGAACGACTCCAGCCCGTTTTGCGCGCGCATACTCTAGTGCTTACTCCTCAGGTTGCCAATCGGCCAGGCAACTGTTTTTTCATTCTCGAAGGCATTGACGCTCCGAGTGTCGTCTGGGACAGCACGAACTCGAAAAAAGTCGTTGCACAGAGCTCGTTCAATCGTCCACGGCATCGAGGAATTCGTCTAGCACCGGCATCTCCCCCATTCGTGTCGGGATGTTTAAGCCGAAATGCAAATAAGCATGGCGGGTCACCACCCGGCCACGCGGAGTGCGCATGATGTAGCCCTGCTGGATCAGGTACGGCTCCAGCACATCTTCGATGGTGTGACGCTCTTCGCTGATGGCCGCGGCCAGGCTGTCCACGCCGACCGGGCCACCGTCGAACTTCTCGATCATGGTCAGCAGCAGGCGTCGGTCCTGGTGGTCGAAGCCGCGTTCGTCGATGTCCAGCAGGTTCAACGCCAGGTCGGCAATCGGCTTGGTGATGTGCCCCTTGGCCCGAACTTCGGCGAAATCCCGGACCCGGCGCAGCAAGCGGTTGGCGATCCGCGGCGTACCCCGGGCTCGCCGGGCGATCTCATAAGCGCCATCCGGGTCCAGCGGCAGCCCGAGAATGCCCGCCGAACGGCTGACAATCGTCGCCAGGTCCGCGTTGTTGTAGAACTCCAGGCGCTGGACGATACCGAAACGGTCGCGCAGCGGGTTGGTCAGCATGCCGGCGCGGGTGGTAGCGCCCACCAGGGTGAAGGGCGGCAGATCCAACTTGATCGAGCGCGCCGCCGGCCCTTCGCCAATCATGATGTCGAGCTGGAAATCTTCCATGGCCGGGTACAGCACTTCCTCGACGATTGGCGACAGCCGATGGATTTCGTCGATGAACAGCACGTCATGGGGCTCAAGATTGGTCAGCAGCGCCGCCAGGTCACCCGGCCGCTCAAGGACCGGACCGGACGTGCTCTTGATCGACACGCCCATTTCCTGGGCAATGATGTTGGCCAGGGTGGTCTTGCCCAGGCCTGGCGGACCGAAGATCAAGGTGTGATCCAACGACTCACTGCGCCCACGGGCCGCCTGGATGAACAGCTCCATCTGCTCACGCACGGTCGGTTGACCGATGTAGTCGGCCAGGCTGACGGGGCGAATTGCGCGGTCCTGGATTTCCTCGCGGTCACGGGGCGCGCCCGTGGCGGCGATCAGACGGTCAGCTTCAATCACTTAAATCATTCCCTTCAGGGCACGACGAATCATGTCTTCGGTGCTCAGGCCTTTTTCCTTGATAGCGGAAATCGCCTTGCTGGCTTCCTGTGGCTTGTAGCCCAGGGAGATCAGCGCGGTGACCGCATCGTTTTCGGCACTGACCGCAGGTGCCGGTGCGTCGGGCTGGTTCGGCACCAGCGCGAACATGGCCGGCACCGCTTCCCAAGCCTTGAAACGGTCCTTGAGCTCGACCAACAGACGCTCGGCGGTTTTCTTGCCCACACCCGGCACCTTGGTCAGCGCCGAGGTGTCCTGGGACTGCACGCAACGCACCAGTTCGTCGACTTCAAGGCTCGACATCAAGGCCAGGGCCAGCTTCGGGCCGACGCCATTGAGACGGATCAGCTCGCGGAAGAAATCCCGCTCGCGCTTGCCGACGAAGCCATAGAGTAACTGCGCATCCTCGCGCACGACCAAATGGGTGTGCAGCGTCAGCGGCTCACCGACCGACGGCAAGCGATACAGCGTGGTCATGGGCACTTCCAGCTCATAACCCAAGCCGTTTACATCCAGAATCAGGTGCGGCGGCTGTTTCTCAGCCAGGGTGCCGCGCAAGCGTCCAATCACGTTTCAGATCCTTGGGCGTAGGCCAGCCGCTGGCTGGCGAGTAACGGCCGGAGCAGCAACGCCGACAACACAGGCGCAAAATGCTCAGGCTCACGAAAGATTGCGCTGATGCTATCAGAGACGCAGGCGCCCGCCACGACTGCGTGCGGCTCCCAGGCCGTGAGGCAACAGACTGGAACGGGTATGAGCATGGCAAATGGCGATGGCCAGGGCATCGGAGGCGTCGATTTGCGGCTTGCTGACCAGCTTCAGCAAATGCATGACCATCATTTGCACCTGCTCCTTGTTCGCCGCCCCCGTTCCGACAACCGCCTGCTTGACCTGGGTCGCGGTGTATTCGGCGATCTCCAGGCTTTCCTCGGCACCGGCCACGATCGCCGCGCCCCGAGCCTGCCCCAGTTTCAAGGCCGAGTCAGCGTTGCGCGCCATGAAGACCTTTTCGATGCCCATGGTGACCGGGCCGTAGGTCTGGATGACCTCACGCACGCCGCGGTAAACAATCTGCAAACGTTCGTGCAACTCGCCAGCACCGGTGCGGATACAGCCAGACGCCACGTACACGCAGCCGCGCCCGGTGTCGCGAACCACGCCGTAGCCGGTGATGCGCGAACCGGGGTCGATGCCAAGGATTAAAGTCATAGCGCCTGCGGTTTGAAGGGGAGTTATCCAGATCTGTGGGAGCGAGCTTGCTCGCGATGGCGTCGAATCAGCAAGCAGAGCTTTGACTGAAGTACCGCTATCGCGAGCCAGCTCGCTCCCACATCTGGGTCATTCGCAATCGTCAATATTTGAACAGGCCTTCTCAGCCGAGCTGTTCAGCCACCGACTCCGGAATGTCGGCGTTAGAGTAGACGTTCTGCACATCGTCCAGGTCTTCAAGCATGTCGATCAGCTTGAGCACCTTCTCGGCACCTTCCAGGTCCAGTTCGGCGCTGGTGGTCGGCTGCATGACGATTTCCGCATCGGCAGGCTTGAAACCGGCCGCTTCCAGGGCATTACGCACGGCATAGAAGCTGGCGAAGGACGTGAACACGTCAAACGAGCCGTCTTCATGGCTGACCACGTCATCGGCATCGGCTTCCAGGGCCGCTTCCGTCAGAGCATCTTCATCGAGGCCTGGCGCGAAGCTGATCTGCCCCTTGCGCTCGAACAGATAAGCCACCGAGCCATCGGTACCCAGGTTGCCACCGCACTTGCTGAAGGCATGACGCACGGCTGCCGCGGTACGGTTGCGATTATCGGTCATGCATTCGACCATCACCGCCACGCCGCCCGGACCGTAACCTTCGTAGGTCAGCTCTTCAACGTTGTCGGCCTCGGTCGCACCCGCGCCACGGGCAATGGCCCGGTCGATGATGTCGCGGCTCATGTTCGCACCCAGCGCCTTGTCCAGGGCCAGGCGCAAACGCGGGTTGGACCCCGGATCACCGCCCCCCTGGCGAGCCGCGACCGTCAGCTCACGGATCCACTTGGTGAAGATCTTGCCCCTCTTGGCATCCTGACGTTCTTTGCGGTGCTTGATATTCGCCCACTTGGAATGACCTGCCATAACTCGCTCCGGTTTTTCTTTGAAACATTGCCCGCCCTGCGCTCACGCAGCAGCCGGCAAGCAGAAATATCGATCCCAATGAAAAGGCGCATCCGAAGATGCGCCCTCAAGGGTCAGCCTTACTCAGCCTTTGGCTGTTCACGCAGACGGATGTGCAACTCGCGCAGTGCCTTGGCATCCACCACGCCCGGGGCCTGGGTCATGACATCGGCCGCGCTCTGGGTTTTCGGGAACGCGATCACTTCACGGATCGACTGGGCGCCAGTCATCAGCATCACCAGGCGGTCCAGGCCGAAGGCCAGGCCACCGTGGGGCGGGGCACCGTACTTCAACGCATCGAGCAGGAAGCCGAATTTCTCTTCCTGCTCCGCTTCGTTGATGCCCAGCAGACGGAAGACCGCCTGTTGCATTTCCTTGCGATGGATACGGATCGAACCGCCACCCAGCTCGGTGCCGTTCAAGACCATGTCGTAAGCGCGCGACAGGGCGGTGGCCGGGTTGGCCTCCAACTCTTGCGGCGAGCACTTCGGCGCGGTGAACGGGTGGTGCAGCGCAGAGAAGCTGCCATCGTCGTTCTCTTCGAACATCGGGAAGTCAACGACCCACATCGGCGCCCACTCGCAGGTCAGCAGCTTCAGGTCGTGACCCAGCTTGATGCGCAGTGCGCCCAAGGCTTCGCTGACGATCTTGGCCTTGTCGGCGCCGAAAAACACGATGTCGCCATCAACCGCACCCACCCGATCGAGGATCACGTTCAGGTTGGCTTCAGGGATATTTTTCACGATCGGCGATTGCAGGCCGTCAACACCCGCGGCGCGCTCGTTGACCTTGATGTACGCCAGGCCCTTGGCACCGTAGATGCCGACGAACTTGGTGTAGTCGTCGATCTGCTTGCGCGGCATGCTTGCCCCGCCTGGCACACGCAGCGCCGCGATACGGCATTTCGGGTCGTTGGCCGGGCCGCTGAATACCTTGAAATCGACTTCCTTGAGCTGGTCGGCCACGTCCACCAGTTCCAACGGGTTACGCAGGTCCGGCTTGTCGGAACCGTAGCGACGCATGGCTTCTTCGAAGGTCATGTGCGGGAACTCGCCGAACTCCAGACCCAGCACTTCCTTGAACAGATTGCGGATCATGCCTTCGGTCAGGCCCATGATGTCTTTTTCATCGAGGAAGCTGGTCTCGATGTCGATCTGAGTGAACTCAGGCTGACGATCGGCACGCAGGTCTTCGTCGCGGAAGCATTTGGCGATCTGGTAGTAGCGGTCGAAGCCGGCCACCATCAGCAGTTGCTTGAACAGCTGCGGCGATTGCGGCAAGGCGAAGAAACTGCCGGGGTGTGTACGACTCGGCACCAGGTAGTCGCGAGCGCCTTCCGGCGTGGCGCGGGTCAGGATCGGCGTCTCGACGTCGAGGAACCCGTTCTCGTCCAGGTAGCGACGGATGCTGGTGGTCATGCGCGAACGCAGACGCAGCTTCTCGGCCATTTCCGGGCGACGCAGGTCGATGAAGCGGTAGCGCAGGCGGGTTTCTTCGCCCACATCGGAATATTCGTTGAGCGGAAACGGAGGGGTTTCCGACTCGTTCAACACTTCCAGCTCGTAGCCCAGCACCTCGATCATGCCGGACGCCATGTTGGCGTTGCTGGCACCGGCCGGACGCAAGCGGACCTTACCGGTGACCTTGACCACATATTCGCTGCGCACGCGGTCGGCGGAGGCGAAGGTTTCAGCGCGGTCCGGATCGAACACCACCTGCGCCAGGCCTTCACGATCACGGATATCGAGGAAAATCACCCCGCCATGGTCACGGCGACGATGGACCCATCCGCAAAGAGTAACTTCCTGACCTTCCAGGCTTTCGTTCAGTTGGCCGCAATAATGGCTGCGCATCATGGTAGTGGTTTCACTTCTCGTAATTCGAAATTCGGTTGGAGGACCTGCCCGTGCAAGCACTCGCGCGTGTTCAACTCAATCAGCTTTGTCGCCACCGGCCAGGTTCTTCTTGGCGCCGGTCTTGAAGTCGGTTTCATACCAGCCGGTGCCGCCGAGGCGAAAACCTGGCATGGACAGCATCTTTTTCAGTTCCGGCGCCTGGCAGGCAGGGCAGTCGACCAGCGGTGCCGCGCTGATCTTTTGAATGGCTTCCATCTGATGACCACAGGAAGCACATTGATAGTCGTACATCGGCATGGGGGTTGTCTCGGCGATCAGGTTACTCGCGCAAAGGTTGGGCTTTGCGGCAAAGAGCGGGATTATATCCATTAAATGCAGCCTGTGCAGCCGTAAGACCGCACAGGCCATCACCATCTTCGATGGGGCTATGCGCTCACCCAGCCAATGTGGGTTGCACGACCTCCATCCCGGTTTCCTTCAAACTGTGCACCACGCAGACCACGCGCACCAAGCCACTGAAATTGCGCACCCCACCGTGACGCAGGTGCACTTCCCGGTCCACATGGGACAGCAACGTGCTGACAGAACAGCTGTTGAGCCGGGCCATGGCACCGAGAATATCCCAATAGATCTGCTCCAGCCGCAGACAGGTAGCGAACCCGTTCAGGCGGATGGATCGGGCCGAGGGACAGGCCAGTTGCATATCGAACCCACTGACGAACGGGTCGATGTCGATGGGTCGAAAACGCCCCTGTCGCCCCTCCCTGGTTGCTTTTCCTTGAATCATACCGTTGACACTCCTTTGCCATACGAACCTCTCAGTTGGAACAACCAATCTGTGGCTCTATGGAAGCTCAACGGCATCGCCAGATCCAGATGACTTTATGACCATCGACGTAGGACAAGCCAACGGCACGCAGGCGACGAATTACGCTGTCCTACACGCGGCGCGCAGGCAACGATACCTACGCCCCGTTCATCACCCGCGCGATGTTTACCGCTCGTCCAGCAATGAACGCAACATCCACGCGGTTTTTTCATGGACCTGCATACGCTGCGTCAGCAGATCGGCAGTGGGTTCATCACTGACCTTGTCCAACAGGGGAAAGATGCTGCGGGCCGTACGCGTCACTGCCTCCTGGCCCTCGACCAGTTGCCTGATCATGTCCTCGGCCCCAGGCACGCCCTCCTCTTCCTTAATAGAGGACAAGCGCGCATACACCGAGTAGGCGCCCGGTGCCGGGAAGCCCAGCGCGCGGATTCGCTCGGCAATCAGGTCCACCGCCAGCGCCAGCTCGTTATATTGCTCCTCGAACATCAGGTGCAGGGTCCGAAACATCGGCCCCGTGACGTTCCAGTGGAAGTTGTGGGTCTTGAGATACAGCACATAGGTGTCCGACAGCAGGCGTGACAGCCCGTCGACGATGGACTTGCGATCTTCTTCACTGATACCGATATCAATTGCCATGTGGGTTGATCTCCTGATGGTGATGAATTTGACAATGACTCTAGTGGATGTCGCCGTCTGTAGCCTGCGACAAATTGCCAACGTTCCTGAACCGACAAGCCGGGACACCGAACGGTTCCGGCAAGCCGGGGAAATTCAACGCCCTTTACCAGGGACCTTCAAGCGCCGGCGGGATTTTCCTGGCCGACGAACAGCGCGGCACGCGTCGGTAACGAGTTTGAGAAGGCCAGGGCTTTGCTGTTAAATAGGCAGTGTGTCGCTACGCCTATTTTTCCAGGTGTGGCGCATAGGCTGATTCGGGTACGTGTCCAACGCCTCTTAATTTTTCCGAAGCGAACCGCCCCGACCAGCTCTTCCTTGTGATCCGTCTTAACCGTGAGCCAATCAAAATGTTGAAAATCGTCCACTTGCTAATGGGCGCAGCTGCCCTGCTGCTGTCCTTCATCCCTAGCCTGGGTTCCGAAGCCACACCTTACCTGCAACACCCCGACGCGCTGTACCTGGCCTTTTTCGGCCTGCTCAACCTGACCCTCGCACCTGTTATCCCTTACTGGAACAAAGGTCCACGTCATCAACTGCAAAACCTTGTCAGCGCCTTGCTGGTATTGGCCGTTGCCCTGCAAACCCTGGCCCTGCTGGCACCTATGCCGGAAATCGGCGGTCAACCGGCCATTGTGTTCAGCCTGGCCGCGGCACTGCTGGCGGTGGCACTGCACTTGGCTGTCAGCTTCTACAAAAAGTCGTCACCAGCCGCCGCACCTCAGAACTACGACATGTCCAACCGCGATACCGGCACCGTGAAGTGGTTCAACACATCCAAGGGGTTCGGTTTCATCTCCCGTGACTCCGGCGATGACATTTTCGTGCACTTTCGAGCCATTCGTGGCGAAGGCCACCGCGTCCTGGTAGAAGGCCAGCGCGTGGAATTCTCCGTGATGAACCGTGACAAAGGCCTGCAGGCCGAAGATGTGATCGCCGCGCTCCCGCGCCGCTGATCCAAGCGTAAAAAAACCGCGATGCAGCCTGGCTGCTCGCGGTTTTTTATTGCCTGCCGTTCGGGGCCTGCTCAGTAATGAGGCGGTGGCGCCTCTTCTTCGAAGGATTCGAATTGCCCAACCATTTCTTCCTGGCGCTTGAGCAGCGCCGCCATCTGCAGTTGCAGGCGTTCGACGACTCGCTGTTGTTCCACCAGCACGTCGTTCAATGCCTGGATGGTGTCATCCTGAAACGCCAGGCGGCTTTCCAGATCGGTTACACGCGCTTCAAGGTTCATGGTTTCAGCCCTCCAGAAACTTGAAATCATTGGTCAGGGCCACTCGCAATCGCTCGCGAATGGCCGTCACCTGCTCGTCATTATACGGCTTGGCCGGATGCTTGCCCCAGACTGGGGCCGGCCAAGCAGCATCATCACGCTTGCGGACGATGACATGCATGTGCAATTGACTGACAACGTTACCTAAGGTTGCAACGTTCAACTTGTCGGCATCGAACGAGTCCTTGAGGGTTTCGGCCAGCGCTGTGGTTTCTTTCCACAACTGTTGTTGATCAGCGTCATCCAATTGAAACAATTCGCTGATATCTTCCCGCCGCGGTACGAGGATGAACCACGGGTAATTCGAATCGTTGGACAAGAGCAGCCGGCACAACGGGAAATCACCGATGGGCAATGTGTCTTGTTGCAATCGTGGATCTAAGGCAAACACCGCGCGTACTCCTCGCTCGTTATCGGTTCTGCCCGGTCTGGCGGCCCGCAGGCCTGCGCCGGGCACAGACTGGCAGCATACCCGCGAATGCCGGCTCGTTCACTGTGTACCGCCCGGGCCCTGGCCTGAGGCCAATATTCGAGCCGTCTTTTTCGGCGCCTGGCATTAACAAGTGCAGCCTCGCGCACCAACACAGCGCAAAGATACCGTGAACACCTGAAACGACCGCCCAAAGGGTTAGGCAAAACGTCGGACCTGTATGATTTTCGTACAGCTTGAAAATTTTTTGCACCAAAACAGCACAGTGCGTCTACGCTCAGTGCACGAAGCATCCGGGATTTACTCACCTGGCAGGGTGAACCGGTAACGTTTTTGGTTGTCTCGCGACATTTGTCGGTGCCAAACACGATAGCTGCACGGCAGTCAACCCTATTTAAAACAAGGCCTTTGGGGCCCGGTTTCATGAGGTTTCACCACGACAGCAGCTAAAATGTGAAAAAAATGTAAACGAAACTCGGGTTTGTGCATGCTTGTTGCATTCATCCCCACATCGTCCAAAGGGCCCTACCGGAAGCGGGGCCCTGCAGACATACAAATTAAAGTGGCAAGGCTGCCCTCAGGAGCTTCAAGCGCGGTAATGACGGACTCTTTACACCGATGCCGGAAAAGAAAAACAACATTAAAGTTGTGAATCCGATTGCGTCGGGCCAGCTGAAATGCGACATGGATCGAGCCATTGGCGACATGGTCGTAAAGAAGCTGAAAGGTTACATGGGCAAGTATCGCCAATAGGGTCGGCGTGATATAAGTTTGCGCCGACACAAAAAGAAAGAGCCGCCCAGATAATAAAACAGGTGGGACGGCAGTACTCTTCTAAAACCAAAGGAGCAAATCACGATGCGCGTGATGAAGTGGAGCATGATCGCACTGGCAGTTGCAGCAGCCGCCAGTACTCAAATGGCCTCGGCCGCACCTTTCGTAAGTGACCAGGCTGAAGCCAAGGGTTTTGTTGAAGATGCCAGCGCTAAACTGCTGCTGCGCAACTACTACTTCAACCGTGACCGCAAAGATGGTTCAACCGATCAGAAAGACTGGACCCAAGGTATCTGGGGTAACTTCAACTCCGGTTACACCCAAGGCACCGTAGGCGTAGGCGTCGATGCCTTCGGTTACCTGGCAGTCAAACTGGACGGTGGCGACGGTACCGGCGGCACTGGCAACATGAGCCGCGATGCCGATGGCGACGTCAACGACAGCCAAGGTAAAGCAGGCGCAGCTATCAAGTTCCGCGTCTCCAAGACCGAGCTGAAAATTGGTGACCAGCAGCCAAGCACTGCCCCAGTGTTCGCTGTAGGTGGTTCCCGCGTTCTGCCTCAAACTGCCAGCGGTTTCCAACTGCAAAGCAGCGAAGTCAAAGATCTTGACCTCGAAGCCGGTCACTTCTACTCGGGTACCAGCCAGGACCGCAACGCTCGCAATGGCGGCCTGTATGCAACCTACGCCGGCGTAGAAGCCAACTCCATCGACTACGCTGGCGGCAAGTATGCCTTCACCGAAAACCTGAGCGCATCGCTCTACGGCGCCCAGCTGGAAGACATCTGGAACCAGTACTACGGCAACCTGAACTACACCATCCCAATGGGTGGCGATCAGTCGCTGAACCTGGACGGTAACATCTACCGCACCACCGACACTGGCAGCTCCAAGGCCGGTGACATCAGCAACACCGCGTACTCCCTGGCAGCTGCCTTCTCGTTCCTGAAAGCGCACACCATCACCGTTGCTTTCCAGAAAATCAACGGCGACACCCCGTTCGACTACATCGGTGTGGGCACGAACAACCGCGGCGGCGACTCGATCTTCCTCGCCAACTCCATCCAGTACTCTGACTTCAACGCCCCTGGCGAGAAGTCTGCACAGATCCGTTACGATCTGAAAATGGCTGAGTACGGCGTTCCAGGTCTGAGCTTCATGACCCGTTACGTCAAAGGTTGGGACATCGACGGTACCAACCTGTCGGCTAACAGCCAGTACCGCGATAGTCAAGGTAACCCGTTCTACGGCGCCGATGGCAAGCACAACGAAACCAACTTCGAAGCCAAGTACGTTGTTCAGTCTGGCCCGGCCAAAGATCTTTCCTTCCGTGTTCGTCAAGCCTGGCACTACGCTAACGCTGACGAAGGCGAAGGCGATATCAAAGAGTTCCGCCTGATCGTCGACTATCCGATTTCGGTTCTGTAATTGCCGAAAGTTAGTTCGCGGTAATCAAAAAAAGGCCCATCCTCGGATGGGCCTTTTTCATTGGGTCAACTTTTACGCAAGGTCTGACCTGAAGGTCAAACAACAACCAATAGAACATTACGCCGAAGTCGATTCCTGAACGACCCGAATCACTCGCTGTGGAAATGGGATATCAATACCCGCGTCCTTCAAACGATCCCGTGCCTGCTCATTGAGCATGAACATCACGTTCCAGTAATCCGCCGTCTTGACCCAAATCCGCAACGACACCGTGATGGAACTGTCGCCCAAGGTGGAAATCACCGCTTCAGGCGCCGGATCCGCCAGCACGCGCTCATCCTTGGCCAAGTCCAGTAACACTTCCCGGGCCTTTTGCAGGTCAGCCTGGTAATCCACACCCACGTCGAACACAACTTTGCGCGTCGGCTGGCGATTGGTGTTGGTGATGATGCCATTCGACAGGTTGCCGTTGGGCACGATGACGGTTTTGTTGTCACCGGTGCGAATCACCGTGTGGAAGATCTGGATGCTGTCGACCGTACCGGCCACACCCTGGGCTTCGATCCAGTCGCCGATGCGAAACGGACGGAACAGCAGGATCAGCACGCCGCCGGCGAAGTTCGCCAGGCTGCCCTGCAACGCCAGGCCGATGGCCAGGCCGGCGGCACCGATGGCAGCGACGAACGAGGTGGTTTCCACACCGATCATCGATGCGACGCTGACGATCAGCAGTATCTTCAGGATGATATTGGCCAGGGTACTGATAAACCCTTGCAGTGCCAGGTCGGCGTTACGCAGCGCCAGCAAAGCCCCCAGCTTCTGCGTCACCTTGTTGATCAGCCACCAGCCGATGGCCAGGGTGATGACCGCCAGCAGCACCCGGCTGCCGTACTCCATGATCATCGGGATCCAGGTCTGGGAAGCCTTGACCAGGTTGTCCACTTCAGCATTCAAGTCCATCTTTCTCTCCTATTCCTGTTGCACGCGGCATCGTGGCCAGAGATTGCTCCCGCTGGCTGCGTAGCAGCCCCTTTTATAGGTGGGCGCTGCGCATCCAAGCGGGAGCAATCTCTGGCCACCGTAATTTCAGACAACCCGGTATCAGTCGCGGAAGTTATTGAACTGCAATGGCATGCCGAATTCCTTGGCCCGCAGTGCCGCGATGGCTTCCTGCAAGTCGTCACGCTTCTTGCCGGTAACGCGCACCTGCTCGCCCTGGATGGCGGCTTGTACCTTGAGCTTGGCGTCCTTGATATGAGCGACGATTTTCTTCGCCAGTTCCTTGTCGATGCCTTCCTTGAGCACGGCTTCCTGCTTCATCAGCTTGCCCGAGGCATAGGCGTCCTTGACCTCAAGGCACTGCACGTCGATCTTGCGCTTGACCAGGGCCAGCTTGAGAATCTCGATCATCGCCTCGAGCTGGAAATCGGCCTCGGCGGTCAGGTTGACGGTCAGGTCCTTTTCCTTGAACTCGAAACTGCCTTTGCCCTTAAGGTCATAACGACGGTCGAGTTCCTTGACGGCGTTTTCAACGGCGTTGGTGACTTCGTGTTTGTCCAGTTCGGATACCACGTCGAATGACGGCATGTAGTGTTCTCCAAATAAAAAGGCGCGCTGTAACAAAGGCGCGCGCTTGGCTTGTGGTTAAAATCGGGCTCATTATAACGGGTCTTTTCTTGCCGATACCGCGAGCCCCGCAGATGCCTGCGCCAAACCGAGTAAAAAACTGATGTCCACCACCTGGCACGTCCTCGGGGCTGGCAGCCTCGGCACCTTGTGGGCCACTCGCCTGGCCCGGGCCGGCCTGCCGGTGCGGCTGGTGTTGCGCAATGACACCCGCTTGCAGGCTTATCGGGCGGCCGGGGGGCTGACGCTGGTGGAACAGGGTCAAGCGCAGTGTTACCCGGTACCTGGCGAAATGGCGGACAGCCCTGAGCCGATCAAGCGCCTGCTGGTGGCCTGCAAGGCCTATGATGCCGAAGCGGCCGTGGCCTCGGTGGCCCATCGCCTGAGTGCCGAATCGGAACTGATCCTGTTGCAGAACGGCCTCGGCAGCCAGGACGCGGTAGCAAACCGCGTCCCCCAAGCCCGTTGTATCAGCGCTTCCAGCACCGAAGGCGCGTTCCGCGACGGTGACTGGCGCGTGGTGTTCGCCGGCCACGGTTACACCTGGCTGGGCGACCCCGCGCACCCGGTGGCGCCGTTCTGGCTGGATGACCTGAGCGCCGCCGGCATTCCCCACGAATGGAGCGCCGACATCCTCACGCGGCTCTGGCGCAAACTGGCGCTCAACTGCGCAATCAACCCGCTGACCGTGCTGCATCACTGCAAGAATGGTGGCTTGCAGGCGCATCACTGCGAAGTGGCGACCCTCTGCGCCGAGCTCACGGACTTGCTGGAGCGCTGCGGTCAGCCCGCCGCAGCCGAAGACTTGTCGACCGAAGTGGAACGGGTGATCCAGGCCACCGCCGCCAACTACTCCTCGATGTACCAGGACGTTGCCAACGGCCGTCGCACCGAAATCAGCTATTTGCTCGGCCACGCCTGCAAGGTCGCCCAGCGCCATGAGCTGACCGTGCCGCACTTGGAACAGCTGCGCCAGCGACTGATTGCCCACTTGAACAACCTCGGATTGCCCAGCGACTGAGCAGCGGCTACGCTGGCCCTCGTGTTCCTTCTTTAATGATGAGTCTGATGCCATTGCGCCAGCGCCTTGAAAACCTCCCGGTCGGCCAGAAGCTGCTGGCCGCCCTGTTGGTGTTGTTGACCACTGTCCTGCTGGTGGCCAACCTGACCTTTATCAGCGCCGCCTATTACATTTCCCAGGAAAGCATGGCGCCCCAGGCCCTGCAGACCATCGGCCGGCTGGTGGCCAATCCAAGCCTGATCTCCGATGCCCTGCAATCGCCACAGAGTGCCAAGCGCCTGCTCGATGAACTCAACAGCTATGCACCGCTACGGGCAGCGGCGCTATACGACGGCCAGGGCGAACGCCTGGCGCAGCTTCAGCATGCCGAAAAACTCAAGCTGCCGGACCACTACCGCCATATGCAGGCCTGGCAGGCTGGCGAATTCCGCAGCAACCAGGTCATCACCCTACCCCGTCCCGGCACGGAGCCCGGTCACCTGTTGCTGGTGGCCAGCAGCGAACTGCCCACGGCGTTCTACACCGGCACCCTGACCGCCAGCCTGGGCATCCTGATTTTCAGCGTGTTGCTGTGGCTGATCATTGCCCAGCAGATCAAACGCCTGATCACCCAGCCAATTCATCAGCTCGAAGAGCTGTCGCGCCAGGTCACCCGCGAGGAGAACTATGCCCTGCGCGCCGCTCGCGGCAACCACGATGAAATCGGCAGCCTGGCCGAGGCGTTCAACACCATGCTCTCGCGTATCGAAGCCCGGGAACAGCAACTCAAGCGCGCCAGGGACGACTCCCAGGCCGCCTACGACCAGGCCCAGGGCCTGGCGGAAGAAACCCGCCACACCAACCGCAAGCTGGAGCTGGAAGTCCAGGTGCGCAGCAAGATCGAGAAGAAGCTCACGGGCTTCCAGAACTACCTCAACAGCATCATCGACTCCATGCCGTCAGCGCTGATCGCCCTCGACGAACAGCTCTACGTCACCCAATGGAACCAGGAAGCCAGTGCCCTCTCCGGCACACGACTGGACGAGGCGCTGAACCAACCGATCTTCCTCGCTTTCGAACCGCTCAAGCCCTACCTGCCGCAGCTCAAGCAGACGGTCGAGCAGCACACGGTGGCCAAAATCGAACGCGTCACCTGGACCAAGGACGACGAAGCCCGGCACTACGCCCTGACCTTCTACCCGCTGATGGGCGGCGCCGGGCGCGGGGTGGTGATCCGGATCGATGACATCACCCAGCGCCTGTCGCTGGAAGAAATGATGGTGCAATCGGAGAAAATGCTCTCGGTCGGCGGCCTCGCAGCCGGCATGGCCCACGAGATCAATAACCCGCTGGGGGCGATCCTGCACAACGTGCAAAACATCCGTCGGCGCCTGTCGCCGGAATTGCCCAAGAACCTCGAACAGGCCGAGCAACTGGGTATCGAGCTACCGGTGGTCAATCGTTACCTGCAAAGCCGAGAGATCCCGCAGTTGCTCGACGGCATTCAACAGGCCGGTGCCCGGGCGGCGAAAATCGTCACCCACATGCTCAGCTTCAGCCGGCGCAGTACCCGGCAAATGGCGCCATGCGACCTGCCGGCACTGATCGACCAAGCGGTGGAAATCGCCGGCAATGACTTCGACCTGGCGATTGGTTTCGACTTCAAGGGCCAGGCGATCATCCGTCAGTTCGACCCGAACCTGGGCCCGGTGCCCGGCACGGCCAACGAGTTGGAGCAGGTACTGCTCAACCTGCTGAAAAACGCCGCCCAGGCGATCCACCAACGCCAGGACGACAGCGAGCCCGGGCGCATTATCCTGCGCACGCGGTTGAATCCACCGTGGGCGGAAATCCAGGTCGAGGACAACGGCATCGGCATGAGCGAAAACGTGCGCAAACGCACCTTCGAACCGTTCTTCACCACCAAGGAAATCGGCCAAGGCACGGGCCTGGGGCTGTCGGTTTCGTATTTCATCATCACCAACAACCACAAGGGCCAGATGGAAGTGCAGTCAGCGCCGGGCCAAGGCACCTGCTTCACCTTGCGCCTGCCCCTGACGGGCACTTCGATGGTGGCGCAGGAAAACAAGCAACTGGAGCGCTGAGCATGGGTTTTCGCCTGTCGAAGATTTACACCCGCACCGGCGACAAAGGTGAAACCGGGTTGGGCGATGGTCGCCGCGTGCCGAAGGATCACCCGCGGGTCGAGGCCATTGGCGAAGTGGACACGCTGAACAGTCAGCTGGGGTTGCTGCTGGCCGGCCTTGCCGCTGAAATGGCTCAATACCCGGCACTCAAGGAGGTCATCGAAGTGCTGACGCCTTGTCAGCACCGGCTGTTCGATCTCGGCGGTGAACTGGCTATGCCGGCCTATCAGGCGCTGAACACGACGGAAGTCGAACGACTGGAAGCGGCGATTGATGTGTGGAACGAGGAATTGGGGCCGCTGGAGAATTTCATCCTGCCCGGCGGCTCGACCCTGGTAGCCCAGGCCCATGTCTGCCGTAGCCTGGCCCGCAGCGCCGAGCGCCGTTGCCAGCAGTTGAACGCCATGGAGCCGCTGGCCGGGCCAGGGTTGGCCTATATCAATCGGTTGTCGGACTTGTTGTTCGTGGCCGCTCGGGTCATCGCACGGCGGCAGGGGGTGGCGGAGGTACTTTGGGTGGCGGCGACCAAGCCGGGGGAGTGATCACAGAGGTGTATCGTTTGTGAGGACCTCATCGCGAGCAAGCTCGCTCCCACAGTAATCCGCGGTGTACATGTTATCTATGTCACCCGGTAGATCCCTGTGGGAGCGAGCTTGCTCGCGATAGCGTCAGCAGCACACCACAAAATCAAGCCCCAGGCCAAAACGCCCGAATCCCCGCCACACCCTGCGCCCCAGCCTCCCAGGCCTTTTGCCGTTCGCCAGGCCCGACCCCACCCAACAGGTAGACCGGCTTGTTGAAACCCTCGATCAACCGCGCCGCCTCTGCCCACCCCAACGGCTGGGCGTCTGGATGGGTCTGGGTCGGTTGCACCGGCGAAAGGGTGACGAAGTCCACATCCATCTGCTGCGCCAGGGACAGTTCCTCGGCGTTATGGCAGGAAGCAGCCAACCAGCGGTCCTTGCCGAAAGGGCGCCCTGCCGCCGCATGCTTGCGCAGTTGTGCGGCGGTGATGTGCCAGCCAGCGGAAGGAAAATCCCCCAGCCATTCGAACGGTCCCTTGAGCATCAGTTGGGCCTTGCCGGCACACAACCCCGCCGCATCCACCGCCAGGTCGCGGTATTGCGGGTCGTAGCCGTTGGGGGCGCGTAGCTGGAGCAGTCTGATCCCACCAGCGATAGCCTTCTGCATGCCGCGCAACAAGCTGGGCGTTTCGAGGCCTTCAGGCGTGATCAGGTATTCGCCCGGCAAGCGGGCCGCCGCGACAATCGGTTGATTGGCCGCCGGAAACTCGTAGTTCGGCAGATCACGGGCCGTCACCCAAGCCAACGGTTGCCCTTCGGCGCCATGGGGCTCGCCGCTGAACGCCGAGACTTCCCAGACATCCAGCAATACCTGTTTGTCCGGGTAATCGTGGCGCACCTTGATCAGCGGCCGAGCGGTGCCGACCACGATGCCCAGCTCTTCATGAAGCTCCCGGGCCAGGGCGGTTTCGACGGACTCATCGGCCTCGACCTTACCGCCAGGAAACTCCCACAGACCGCCCTGGTGCTGGGTGTCGGCACGGCGGGCGATCAGGATCTTGCCAGCAGCGTCACGAATGACCGCCGCCGCTACGTGTACTCGTTTCACCGCGCAGTTTCCTCCAGGCCGGCCTGTTGCCACGCCTTGAACGCCGGCCATTGATAAAGGGTTTCGACATAGGCCGCATCGACCTCGGGCAATTCCACCTGATAGGTGCGCAGGCGCACGGCAATTGGCGCAAAAAACGCGTCGGCCAGGCTCAAGGTACCAAACAGGTAAGGGCCGGCCTCGGTGGCAGCAGCACGGCATTCAGCCCACAGCGCCAGCATCCGCTGGATCTCCGCCTGGACCTCAGGTGGCATCGGCGACAGCGGTGCATTGCGGGTCAACGCAAAGGGCATGTTGCTGCGAATGGCAAAGAAGCCGCTGTGCATTTGCGCACAGGCCGAGCGCGCCTGGGCCCGGGCAGCCACATCCTTGGGCCAGAGGCCGGCGGCGGGGAATTGCTCAGCCAGGTATTCGGCAATCGCCAGGGAATCGGCGATCACGCCGAATTCGGTCTTGAGCAATGGGACTTTGGCCGTGGCCGAATACTTGAGCAGTTTCTCGCGGGTGTCGGGTTGGTCGAGCCTGACCAACTCTTCGGTGTACTTCGCGCCGGTCAGCGCCAGGGCTAAAGCGCCGCGCAGAGACCAGGAAGAAAGGTTTTTGTCGCCGATGATCAGGTGCAGGCTCATGTGGATTCCTTTCTTTTGGTTTTGTGGAGTCTGTACTGGCGCCATCGCGAGCAAGCTCGCTCCCACAGGGGATCGGCGGTGTAGACACTTTCTAAGCCACCCAGCAAATCCCTGTGGGAGCGAGCCTGCTCGCGATGGCAGCAACTCGGTCCCGAACCGGTTAAGTCCGGTACTCAGCGTTGATCTTCACATACTCGTGGGACAGGTCGGTAGTCCAGATCGTTTCGCTGCAAGCACCACGCCCCAGCTCGATACGGATGGTGATTTCTTCCTGTTGCATCACCGCCGCCCCCTGCGCCTCGGTGTAGGTCGCTGCACGGGCGCCTTGGCTGGCGATGCACACTTCACCGAGGAACACGTCGATCTTGCTCACGTCCAGCTCCGGCACACCGGCACGGCCAACGGCGGCAAGGATCCGGCCCCAGTTCGGGTCGGAGGCGAACAGCGCGGTCTTGATCAGCGGCGAGTGCGCCACGGTGTAGCCGACATCCAGGCATTCCTGGTGATTGCCACCGCCGTTGACCTGCACGGTCACGAACTTGGTCGCGCCTTCGCCGTCACGCACGATGGCCTGGGCCACTTCCATGCACACCTCGAACACCGCCTGCTTCAGGGCGGCGAACAGCGGACCACTGGCCTCGGTAATTTCCGGCAAGTTGGCCTTGCCGGTGGCGATCAGCATGCAGCAGTCGTTGGTGGAGGTGTCGCCGTCGATGGTGATGCGGTTGAACGACTTGTTGGCGCCGTCGAGCATCAGGTCTTGCAGCACCTGCCGGGAAACTTTGGCGTCGGTGGCGATGTAGCCGAGCATGGTCGCCATGTTCGGACGGATCATGCCGGCGCCTTTGCTGATGCCAGTGACGGTGACAGTCACGCCGTCGTGCTGGAACTGGCGGCTCGCGCCCTTGGGCAGGGTGTCGGTGGTCATGATGCCGGTGGCGGCGGCGGCCCAGTTGTTTTCCGACAGATCATCGAGAGCGGCCTGCAGCGCGCCTTCGATCTTCTCGACCGGCAACGGCTCACCGATCACCCCGGTGGAATACGGCAGCACCTGGCTGGCATCGACACCAGTCAGCTCGGCCAGTTTGGCGCAAGTGCGCTCGGCGGCGGCCAGGCCTGGCGCGCCGGTACCGGCGTTGGCGTTACCGGTGTTGGTCAGCAGATAACGCACCGGCCCCTGCACGCGTTGCTTGGCCAGGATGACTGGAGCTGCGCAAAAAGCGTTGAGGGTGAACACCCCGGCAACCGTCGAGCCTTCGGCACAACGCATCACCACGACATCCTTGCGCCCGGGGCGCTTGATGCCCGCCGAGGCGATACCGAGTTCAAAACCGGCAACCGGGTGCAACGTTGGCAACGGACCAAGACCAACAGCCATGAATGCGCTCCTTAATAAATAAATCAACACCGCCTGCAGCGAGACGGCGAATCAAAATGGCAAAACGCCGCGACGGCTAGGTGGCCTGTCGCGGCGCGGGTAGTTCAGCGTTGAAACGGGGTTACTGGATCTGCCCGTGGCAATGCTTGTATTTCTTGCCCGAACCGCAGTAGCACAGTTCGTTACGGCCCAGCTTCTGCTCGTTACGCACCGGTGCGGTTGCCAGGGCGACATCGACGTCGACGCCCTCCTCGGCGACCACTTCAAGCCCCGGGGCTTCGGCGTGTTCGAATTGCATGCGCGCGGCCAGGGCTTCGGCTTCCTGACGCAGGCGAGCTTCTTCCTCGGCCGGGTCTTCGCGACGAACCTGAACGTGGGACAGGACCCGGATCGAGTCGCGCTTGATCGAATCCAGCAGTTCGGAGAACAGCGTGTAGGACTCGCGCTTGTACTCCTGCTTCGGGTTCTTCTGGGCGTAACCGCGCAAATGGATACCGTGACGCAGGTGGTCCATGGTCGACAGGTGGTCTTTCCACAGATCGTCCAGTACCCGCAGCACAATCTGCTTCTCGAAGGAGCGCAGCGCTTCGGCACCGGCCTGGTCTTCTTTCTCGTTGTAGGCAGCGATCAACTCGGCCAGCAGCTTCTCACGCAGGGTTTCTTCATACAGGTGATCGTCTTCGTCGAGCCATTGCTGGATCGGCAGCGCCACGCCGAAGTCGCTCTGCAGGGCCGCTTCCAGGCCGGCAACATCCCATTGCTCCGGCAGCGACTGCGGCGGAATGTGGGCGCTGACGGTGGCGTTGAGCACGTCCTGGCGGAAATCGGCGATGGTTTCACCGATGTTGTCGGCGGCCAACAAACTGTTACGCATGTGATAGATCACTTTACGCTGTTCGTTGTTGACGTCGTCGAACTCGAGCAGTTGCTTGCGAATATCGAAGTTACGACCTTCGACCTTGCGCTGGGCCTTCTCGATGGCGTTGGTCACCATGCGGTGCTCGATCGCCTCGCCCGGCTGCATGCCCAGGGCCTTCATGAAATTCTTCACCCGGTCAGAGGCGAAGATGCGCATCAGGCTGTCTTCCAGAGACAGGTAGAAGCGGCTGGAACCGGCGTCACCCTGGCGACCGGCACGGCCACGCAACTGGTTGTCGATACGGCGCGATTCATGACGCTCGGAAGCGATGACCTGCAAACCGCCGGACTCCAGTACCTGCTGGTGACGCTTCTGCCAGTCGGCCTTGATCTGCGCGATCTGCTCGGGGGTCGGGTCTTCCAGGGTAGCGACTTCCACTTCCCAGTTGCCGCCCAGCAGGATGTCGGTACCACGGCCGGCCATGTTGGTGGCGATGGTCAGCGCCCCCGGGCGACCGGCCTGGGCGATGATCTCGGCTTCCTTCTCGTGGAACTTGGCGTTGAGTACCTTGTGCTCGATGCCTTCCTTGTTGAGCAAGGCGGACATGTGCTCGGAGGTTTCGATGGTGGCGGTACCCACCAGGATCGGACGCCCCTGGGCCATGCCTTCCTTGATGTCGTTGATGATCGCCGCGTACTTCTCTTCGGCGGTCAGGAACACCAGGTCGTTGTAGTCTTTACGGGCCAGTGGCTTGTTCGGCGGAATCACCACCACTTGCAGACCATAGATCTGGTGGAATTCGAACGCTTCGGTGTCGGCGGTACCCGTCATGCCGGACAGTTTGTTGTACAGGCGGAAGTAGTTCTGGAAGGTGGTCGAGGCCAGGGTCTGGCTCTCGGCCTGGATGTTCAGGCCTTCCTTGGCTTCGATGGCCTGGTGCAGGCCTTCGGACAGGCGACGACCCGGCATGGTACGACCGGTGTGTTCGTCAACCAGCACGACCTGGCCGTCCTGCACGATGTATTCGACGTTGCGATGGAACAGCTTGTGGGCACGCAGGCCTGCATAAACGTGGGTCAGCAGGCCCAGGTTGTGGGCCGAGTACAGGCTCTCGCCTTCGGCCAGCAAGCCGACGCGGGTAAGCATTTCCTCGACGAACTGGTGACCGGCTTCGTTGAGCTCGACCTGGCGGGTCTTCTCGTCAACGGTGTAGTGCCCGGGCTTGGTGACTTCGCCTTCGACTTCCTCGACGTGCAAGGTGAGCTGCGGGATCAGTTTGTTGATCTCGATGTACAGCTTGGAGCTGTCCTCGGCCTGACCGGAAATGATCAGCGGGGTACGGGCCTCGTCGATAAGGATGGAGTCGACTTCGTCGATCACGGCAAAGTTGAGTTCACGCTGGAATTTCTCTTCCATGCTGAACGCCATGTTGTCGCGCAGGTAGTCGAAACCGAATTCGTTGTTGGTACCGTAGGTGATGTCGGCGGCGTAGGCGGCGCGCTTCTCTTCCGGCGGCTGGAACGGCGTGACGACGCCGACGGTCAGGCCGAGGAATTCATAGAGCGGACGCATCCAGTTGGCGTCGCGGCGAGCCAGGTAGTCGTTGACCGTCACCACGTGCACGCCCTTGCCGGACAGCGCGTTGAGGTACACGCCCAGGGTTGCCACGAGGGTCTTGCCCTCACCGGTACGCATTTCGGCGATCTTGCCTTCGTGCAAGGTCATGCCGCCGATCAACTGGACGTCGAAGTGGCGCATACCCATGATCCGCTTGCCGGCTTCGCGGGCGACCGCAAAGGCTTCGGGCAGGATCTGGTCAAGGGTTTCCCCCTTGGCGATGCGGTCCTTGAATTCGGCAGTCTTGGCGCGTAACTGATCGTCCGAAAGGGCCACCATTTGCTCTTCGAAGGCATTGACAGTCTGTACCGTCTTGAGCATGCGTTTGATTTCACGCTCGTTCTTGCTTCCAAAAAGTTTCTTTAACAAAGGCGCAAACATATCGGCAGGATCTTCCACACTAAAGGGATGGAGGGCGGCCCCATGAGTCGCCCGTGCAGCCCTCATGGCCGCATGCGAACGAGCATTCTACCCGGAAACGATGGAGAGGAAAGTGGCGTTATTCCACGATGCTGGCACAGCGCTGTGACGGGGCCTCCCTAAAATAAGGGCTTTTGCACGAACTTCAACCCACAAAGCACAGAAGTTACGCGTTGATTGTGCGGGTAAAAAGGCGCTGGGCGACAGGGTTCAGGCGCTCCCTGCGCTTTCTGCTACCATGGCGCCTCTGTCACTTGCGGTATTAGTTCATGGCCTTCCGCCCTCTTCCAGCCAAGGCGCCCGCCGTTCTGCTGCGCGAAGCCAAGCCGCTGAAAGCCATCTTCGGCCACGCCAAACGCCTGGGCCACTTGCAGCGCTTGCTCGACAGTCAGCTGCAGCCAGCCGCCCGCGAGCATTGTCACGTGGCGTCCTGGCGCGAAGGCAGTTTGTTGCTGATCGTCACCGACGGCCACTGGGCCACGCGTTTGCGCTACCAGCAAAAGCGCCTGCTGCGTCAATTGCAGGCGTTCGAAGAGTTCGCCAACCTGACGCGGATTCTGTTCAAGGTCCAGCCGCCCACCGTCCAGGTCGGCGCCAAGGGGCATACGCTGGACTTGTCCAGCGATGCCGCCGCGACCATCCAGGCCACGGCGGACGGCATCACCGATCCCAAGCTGCGGGCGGCACTGGAGCGGTTGGCGGCGCATGCGCGGCCCAAGGACTGAGATTTTCATTGCCTGTTGAATCGCCATCACGAGCAAGCTCGCTCCCACCATAGGTCTTCAGCGCACACAAATCTTGTGTACAGCACAGATCCACTGTGGGAGCGAGCTTGCTCGCGATGACGGCCGATCAGCCGGCACATTCTTCGCCTGCTAAACCGCCATCGCGAGCAAGCTCGCTCCCACAGGTTGAGTCCAGACCTACCGGCGCTTGCTGCCCCCCAGCAACGACCCCATCAACCCGCGCACCAGTTGGCGCCCCAACTGATTGGCCGCCTGGCGCATCGCCGATTTAAGCGCCTGGCCGGCCGCCGTGCCAAGGAATTCCCCGGCCTGTTCGGTGAAGCTCGGTTCTTCGGCCGTCGGTTTGCCTGGGGCCACTTCAGCCTGCGGCTCCAGCCCCTTGCGCCCCATCAGCACTTCATAGGCCGATTCGCGATCGATCGGTTTGTCGTAGCGCCCTTGCAACGGCGAACTGGCGATCAGCCCGGCGCGCTCGGCCTCGCTCAGCGGCCCGATACGCGACTGCGGTGGCGCCACCAGCACACGTTGGACCATTTCCGGCGTGCCTTTTTCCTGCAAGGTGCCCACCAAGGCCTCACCGATACCCAGCTCAGTGAGCACCGCCAGGGCATCGAATTGCGGGTTCGGCCGGAAACCTTCCGCCACCGCCCGCAACGACTTCTGCTCCTTGGCGGTAAAGGCCCGCAGGCCATGCTGGATGCGCAAACCCAACTGCGCCAGCACGTCGTCTGGCAAATCCCCAGGCGACTGGGTCACGAAATACACCCCGACACCTTTGGAGCGGATCAGCCGTACGACTTGCTCCAGGCGGTCCTGCAAAGCCTTGGGCGTGCCGGCGAACAGCAAGTGTGCCTCATCGAAGAACAGAGCCAGCAGCGGTTTGTCCGCATCGCCGCGCTCGGGCAACTGCTCGAACAACTCAGCCAGCAGCCACAGCAGGAACGTCGCGTAGACCTTCGGTGCTTCATGGACCAGACGGCTGGCGTCCAGCAAGTGGATGCGACCGCGACCATCGCTGGCCGGTTGCAGGATGTCTTCCAGTTGCAGGGCCGGCTCGCCGAACAACGCGTCCGCGCCCTGCTGCTCCAGAGTGGACAAGCGTCGCAACAAGGCCTGGCTGGAACCGGTGGTCATCAGGGCCGCATCGTCGCCCAGCAACTCGGGGTTGTCCCTGAGGTGATTGAGCAATGCCTTCAAATCCTTGAGGTCCAGCAGCAACAGGCCTTCGCGGTCAGCGACCTTGAAGGCGGCGTACAACGCCGACTGCTGGCTGTCCGTCAGCTCGAGCAGGCTGCCGATCAGCAGGGGGCCCATTTCACTCAGCGTGGTGCGCAATGGATGACCGGATTGACCATGGATGTCCCACAACGTTACGGGATAAGCCTGAGGCTTGTGGCCAAGCCAGGGCATACCGGCAATGCGCTCGGCGACTTTGCCCTGGGGGTTTCCGGCAGCGCCGAGGCCACACAAGTCGCCCTTGATGTCCGCGGCGAACACCGCCACGCCGGCGTCGCTGAACGCTTCGGCCAGGCGTTGCAAGGTGACGGTCTTGCCGGTGCCGGTGGCCCCTGCCACCAGACCATGACGGTTCGCCAGGCGCATGGCCTGGGCGATGGGCTGGCCAGCAAGGTCGGCCCCGATAACGAGTTGCGATGAGTCAGGCATGTGGTCACCTGTGATATTTACGATATGACGCCATTTTGCACGCTTATATAAAAGCACGCCCGGAACAATAAGGCCTTGGCGCAGTTCCGAGCCATGAATAAAAACTTGCGGTTGGCCTGGAACAGCAGGCGGCGCCTGGGCTGGCCTCATCGCGAGCAAGCTCGCTCCCACAGGGGCGGTTGTGGACAACATAGATCCAATGTGGGAGCGAGCTTGCTCGCGATGAGGCCCTGCCAAACAAAGCATGACTGCCCTGACACCCCACCGCCACAACCCCAACCGAACATCTATTCTTACTAAGGGTCAACACAGGAGAACACTGACCGGAGGGATGTTCATCGTGCATATAGCGGACATAACCATGTTCTACGCCCCCGCCAGCGGAGGCGTGCGCACTTATCTGGATGCCAAGCACCGGCGCCTGGGTGATCGGCCCGGAATTCGCCACAGCCTGTTGATCCCCGGCGCGCATTTGAGCGAGCACGATGGGATCTACAAGGTTCCGGCCCCCGCCCTGCCCTTCGGCAAGGGCTATCGTTTCCCACTTCGCCTGGCACCCTGGCGCAATGTCCTGCGTGATTTACAGCCGGATCTGATTGAAGTCGGCGATCCCTACCTTACCGCGTGGGCTGCCCTGGATGCCCGGCGCCAGCTTGACGTGCCCGTTATCGGTTTCTATCACTCCGACCTGCCGCTGCTGGTGAGCAACCGCATGGGCAACTGGTTCACGCCCAATATCGAAGCCTATGTCAGCAAGTTGTATGGCAACTTCGATCGGGTCCTGGCGCCGAGCCAGGTCATGGCCGACAAACTGATCGGGTTGGGCGTCAAGAACGTCTACGTGCAACCGTTGGGCGTAGACCTGCAGACCTTCAACCCCGCCGCCCGCGACCCGGAGTTGCGTGCCGAGCTGGGCATTGCCGAGGACACGCGCCTGCTGATTTTTGCCGGTCGCGGTTCCAAGGAAAAAAACCTGCCGGTGTTGCTCAAGTGCATGAAACGCCTGGGCGAGCGCTACCACCTGCTGCTGGTGGGCTCGTCAATGCCCGCCGTGGTGCCGGACAACGTCACGGTGGTCGATGAATTCTGCCCGGCACCGCAGGTCGCCCGGCTCATGGCCAGCGCCGATGCCCTGCTCCATGCCGGTGACCAGGAGACATTCGGCCTGGTGATCCTCGAAGCCATGGCCAGCGGTATCCCGGTGGTGGCAGTGGCGGCCGGGGCCTTTACTGAAATCGTCCACGAGAACTGCGGCTTGCTGTGCACCCCCAACAATCCACAGGCCATGGCCAACGCTGTGCGGCAACTTTTCTCCGAAGGCTGTCAGCAGCGCGGGGTGCTGGCGCGCCAGCATGTGGAGCGCCATTACGCATGGGACTCCGTGGTCAACAGCTTGTTGGGGCATTATTACGCTGTGCTCGGCGAACAGATGCCGTTGCTGGCCAATGGTTGAGGCGAGGGGTTATCGATGAATCACTCGCCCAGCGTGTTACTGGTGCTGCACGACGTGGCGCCGCAAACCTGGCCCGACTACCAGCCCTTCGTCGAAGCCGTCGACGCCCTCGGCCATGTGCCGATGACCTGGCTGGTGGTGCCCGACTTCCACCGTGCCAATGCGCTGGAGGATCACCCCGGCTTTCGGCGCTTGCTCGACAGTCGGGTCGAGCGCGGCGACGAACTGGTGCTGCATGGCTATTACCATTGCGACGAGGGGCCGCTGGCCCTGCACCCCAAGGACTGGTTCATGCGCCGGGTCTATACCCACGAAGGCGAGTTCTACAACTTGTCCGAGCAAGCCGCCCTCGCCCGCCTGCGTGCCGGTATCGAAACCTTCCAGCGTTACCAGTGGCCACTGGAAGGTTTCGTTGCCCCGGCCTGGCTGATGAGCGCAGGCACACGCCAGGCCTTGCGCCAGTTGCCCCTGAGTTACACCAGCGACAGCCAACACCTTTATCGCCTGCCGGACTTCACCGTCATCGACGCCCCCGGGTTGGTCTGGAGCGCCCGCAGTGCCTGGCGTCGTGGCCTGTCGAAAGTCATCAGCGACCAACGTGAACAGCGCTGGCGCCAGGCCCCGGTGATTCGCCTGGGCCTGCACCCGGTGGACATGCGCCACGGTTTTTCCCGCGACTACTGGCTCCGAACCCTCGAGCGCCTGCTCAATGACGGCCGAGTGCCGCTGACCAAGGCCGGCTGGCTGGCGACCCAGGGGCTGCCGGTCAGCAGCGCGGCATGAAACGGCTGATCTGGCTGGCCGCCGCCCTGCTCACGGCGTTGCTGGTTCCGTTGCTGGTGGGCGGCGCAGACATGTGGGCTCGCGTGCAGCGCTTTCCCTTATCGCTGCTGCTGACCATGCTCGGCATGATCGTGCTGTGCTGGGGCTTGAATTCGGTGCGCCTGCGCCTGTTGCTGGGCGAACATCGCGGGCGCATCGGTGGGCTGAAAAGCATGGGCGTGGTGATGTCCACCGAGTTCGCCATGTGCGCGACGCCTGGCGGCAGCGGCGGGCCACTGACGTTGATGGCCCTGCTGGCGCGCAACGGCGTGCGTCCGGCCCATGGCAGCGCGGTGTTCGCCATGGATCAGTTGAGTGACCTGCTGTTCTTCCTCTGCGCCTTGGTCGCCATCCTGTTTTACGCGCTGTTTCAGAACCTCAGCCAGCGCCTGGAATGGATGCTGACGTTGAGCGCGGTTTCATTGTTTGGCGGGCTGTTCGCCTGCGCGCTGGCGGCCCGCTACCACCGCCGGCTGATTCTTCTGGGCGCTCGGCTACTGTGCCATTTGCGTGTAAAGAGCAGCACCCGCCGACGCTGGGCGCGCAAAATCCTGCATTTTCTCGCGGCGTTCACCGACACTTTGAAGTTGCCACGCCAGACCCTGTTCCAGGTCTTCGGCCTGACGTGCCTGCATTGGGCACTGCGCTACAGCGTGCTGTACCTGGCATTGAAAGGGCTGGGGGCGGATGTGCAGTGGGCTTGGAGTTTCCTGATCCAGATGCTGTCCTTGAGCGCCGGGCAGTTCAGCCTGCTACCGGGCGGCGCCGGGGCGGCAGAGCTGACATCGGCGGCGCTGCTCGCGCCCATGGTGGGCAAATCCACCGCGGCGGCGGCGATCCTGATCTGGCGAGCGGTGACCTACTACTTTTATCTGGTGGCCGGCGGGCCGGTGTTCTTTTTGATGGTCGGGCGACCGTTGATCAAGAAGCTGATCAAGCTCAGGCAAGCTTGAGAGGTCAGGACTTCTGTTCGGGATCATCCTGGGGATGCGGTTGTTTTTGCATCTGCTCCCAAAGCTCGGCGGCATCGGGAAACTCAGTGCCATTTTCCGGGCTCAACGCATCAGGATCATAGCGGCTCAGGCAGCCCTCGCCCAGGGTGGCCGGCGCCTTGGAGGTGGCTTTGTCCAGTGGATCGGTCATGGCGAGCCTCATGAAAAAAGGGCCTGGCGATCGCTCGTCCAGGCCCTTTGTAGTGTAAGTCAGAACACCACGGTCTTGTTGCCGTGCACCAACACTCGGTCTTCCAAGTGATAACGCAAGCCCCGCGCCAGCACCATCTTCTCCACGTCGCGACCGAAACGGACCATGTCTTCGATACTGTCGCTGTGGCTGACACGCACCACGTCCTGCTCGATGATCGGGCCGGCGTCCAACTCTTCGGTCACGTAGTGGCAGGTGGCGCCAATCAGCTTCACACCGCGCATCGAGGCCTGGTGGTACGGCTTGGCACCGACGAACGACGGCAGGAAGCTGTGGTGGATGTTGATGACCTTATGGGCGTATTCGCTGCACAAGGCTGGCGGCAGGATCTGCATGTAGCGCGCCAGCACCACCACCTCGGCCTCGTGCTGCTTGACCAGCCGCGAGACTTCGGCGAACGCCGGCTGCTTGTCCTGCGGGTTGACCGGTACGTGGTAGTACGGGATGCCGTGCCACTCCACCATGCTGCGCAAGTCGTCATGGTTGGAAATCACACAGGCGATATCGCAATCGAGTTCATCGCTGTGCCAGCGGTGCAACAAGTCAGCCAGGCAGTGAGACTCGCGGCTGGCCATCAGCACAACACGTTTTTTCTGCGCGGTGTCGGTGATGCGCCAGTCCATCGAGAACTCTTCGGCAATCGGTGCGAACGCCTCACGAAAAGCTTCGATACCGAAGGGCAGCGAGTCGGCACGTATCTCGTGACGCATGAAAAACCAGCCACTGTGATTGTCCGAGTGATGGCTTGCTTCAGTGATCCAGCCGTTATGGGACGCCAGAAAGTTACTGACTTTAGCAACGATACCGACGCGGTCCGGGCAAGCAATCACCAGCCGAAAAGTGCGCATTAGGGGAACTCCAGAACTTCGCAAAGGCGGCCATTCTAGCCATTGCGCAGAAAAACTGCAGTATCGATGACACGCCGTCTTCCTCGAGACAACCCGAGGCCGCGAACGGCATGGCCTGTGGTGACACGCTATATTTGTGAACAGATGTGAGACTGCGCGGTATTTAACTGTACCGCCCGTTTTTTGTGGCATTGCACTAATTAATTAAATAAAACGCGGCTTAAATGTTTACTTGATGAAACTGTCTGATTACTATTGTCGCAATGTCACCCTGCGTCCTACATAAGGTAGTCCCCATGTCCTTGATCAACGAATACAACGCCACAAAGCAAGCCATTGAAGATCTGCAACAGCGCCTGGCAGACCTGTCCAAAGACGACAAACTGCAAAAAGAACTGGAATTCGAAGGCAAACTGCGCACCCTGATGGGCGAGTACTCCAAGTCCCTGCGCGACATCATTGCCCTGCTGGACCCAGAAGCCAAATCGAGCAAAGCACCACGTGGCGCCGTAAAAACTACTGGCACCAAACGCGCTCGCAAAGTTAAGCAATACAAAAACCCGCACAACGGCGAAGTCATCGAAACCAAAGGTGGCAACCACAAGACCTTGAAAGAGTGGAAGGCCAAGTGGGGCGGTGACGTGGTTGAAGGCTGGGCAACACTGCTGGGCTAAGCACCACCGGTTCGCAGCGTTCTTTGCGAACACAATAACGCCAGCGATTGCTGGCGTTTTTTATGCCTGTCTCTTTACTTCTCGGCACCGGCTCAAAGGCTTAAACGTTTGCGCAATTGCTGGCTGTAGCCCTGCCATTCAATGAGTACCTCTCGCTGCAATGGCGTAGAAAGGCTCATCCACTCGCCCATTGCCTCGTCAAAACTTTTCAAGGTATTAGGCGCCCCCCATTCCGGGGATGACAGACGTTGTTGACAGAAAAGTCTCCAGCGCCCCTGCTCTTCGGCACTCAACGTCTCTGGAAAGTTGCGCGCGCGATATCGAAACAATAATTCCGGCAAACGCTCGTCGTCGAACGGCCAGCGTTCTCGAGCCAACTGAGCCGGGTCCGCAGTGCGAACTTGTTCACATAAACGACGATCGCGATCTCCGATAAATCCTGCGTATAACTGTTGCTCCGGATCTTCGCTGGCGGTGAAGTCCTCGCGCCCATAAATAGCCTGAAGTTTATCCTGCCAAACTTTCTGTGCGTCAGTTAGCCGCAATGCCCGCTGCTGATAGCCGTCCATGTCCAATTGCAATCGCTGCTGATCCTCGGCGCGCAGCACCGACAACGGCGCGACCACCGGGCACTTGTTGATATGAATGAGCTTGAGGGGCACCGGCAATTCACCGTCGAGCAGTTCTTCACGGCGGGTATATAAACGCTGGCGCAGCGTATCGGCATCGTGGTCCAGCAGGCCTTGGGGGTCCAGGTGCAGATCACAGACAATCAGGGCGTTACGGTTTTTCGGGTGCCAGGCCAACGGCAGGACCACGCCGACGTAGTTTCGCGCCGCCGAGAAACGTCCGGAAATATGCACCATCGGCTGCAACAGGCGGATCTGGTCCATCACTTTCTGTTTGCTGCGCAACTGAAACAGCCAGTCGTAGAGTCGCGGCTGCTTCTGGCGAATCAGGCGGGCCAGGGCGATCGTCGCGCGCACGTCTGACAACGCATCGTGCGCCTGGCCATGGTCGATACCATTGGCGGCGGTCAGGCGCTCGAGCTTGAGGGTGACGCGGCCCTCCTCCTGCGGCCAGACAATGCCGTCGGGGCGCAGCGCATAGGCGGCACGTACCAGGTCGATCAGATCCCAGCGGCTGTTGCCACCCTGCCATTCCCGCGCATAGGGGTCGAAAAAATTCCGATACAGGCTGTAGCGGGTCATTTCATCGTCAAAGCGCAGGGTGTTGTAGCCGGCGCCACACGTACCGGGGGCGGCCAGTTGCGCGTGGACACGGGTCATGAAGTCGGCCTCGCTCAAGCCTTTTTCGGCCAGGCATGCCGGGGTGATGCCGGTGATCGCACAAGCAGCCGGATGAGGCAGAATGTCTTCGCTGGGCTGGCAGTACAGATTCACCGGCGCATCGATTTCATTGAGTTCGAAATCGGTACGGATACCTGCCACCTGCAAGGGCCTATCGCAACGCGGGTTGATGCCGGTGGTTTCGTAGTCGTACCAGAAGATGGAAGTCACGGGCTGTTCCTGAGCTAAAGACTGGCGAAGTCTAGGCGCTCGCACCTGCCCCAGGCCAGCGGTCCTGTCACTTTTGAAAAATCCAGCGTGATATCTGTGGCAGGCACTGGTTCTGTAAACATTGGGGACCCCATGTGGGAGCGAGCTTGCTCGCGATAGCGGTGGGTCAGTTTGCGTCGATGTTGAATGTGCCGCCGTCATCGCGAGCAAGCTCGCCCACAAGGGATCTGTGGTGGCTGTAGGATCTGCGGACACCTGAGCATCAGGAAGGCCGCTGGACACGACAAACCGTGTTCGCCCCCTCAATCCTGACGCGATCCATAAAATGACATACACAGTTATATCGTTTGCCCGCACGAAGGCTGCTAGCATCGAAGCGACATTGAACGTTCGAACCGGCCCATCACTCAGGTTGCCCATGCTCGAGACACCAGCACTGCAAAGGAACGCGACGCTGCCTGCGCCTCTGGACACGCGCTATCAGGTTGAAACGCCCGAAGGCATCGACCTGCCCTTGCGTCCGGCGGGCTTGATGCCCCGCTCACTGGCCTTTGCCATCGACCTGGGCATACGCGGGCTGGTCCTGGGCCTGCTCTTTCTCATCCTGGCGTTTTTCGGCGAGCTGGGCATCGGCCTGGGTTCCATCCTGCTGTTTGTTATCAGTTGGTGGTACATGGTGCTGTTCGAGGTGCTGAACCAGGGACGCTCCCCCGGCAAGCAAATAATGGGGCTGCGCGTGGTGCAGGACGACGGCCGTCCCATCGGCTGGTCTGCCTCATTGATCCGCAACCTGCTGCGCTTCGTCGACATGCTGCCTTTCGCCTATGCCTTCGGCGCAATCAGTTGCCTGCAACATCCGACCTTCAAACGCCTGGGCGATCTCGCCGCCGGCACGCTGGTGGTGTACCGCGAGCAGCCGGTCAAGCGCCCCGCCTTGCCATTGGTACAACCGATACGGCCGCCATTTGCCCTGAGCCTTAACGAACAGCGCGCGGTACTGAGCTTCGCCGAGCGACAGGCCGAACTTTCCCCAGCCCGGGTCAACGAACTGGCTGCCATCCTGGCCGCGCCTTTGAAGGTCCAGGCGCCCAACGCCGTGGTCGAACTCAATGGCATTGCCCGCGGCCTGCTGGGGCCAACATGAAGCAAAGCCAGTTCGAAAGCCGCCACCAGGGGGAATGGGAAGATTTGTCGCGCTTGCTCGACCAACTGGAACGCAGCCGCAACGTTCCCCAGAGCAGCGATTTTCCTCCTGCCTATCGACGGCTTTGCCACCATCTCGCGCTGGCCCAGGCCCGGGGCTACAGCAGTTTGCTGATCGACACCCTGCAGCAACTGGCGCTGCGGGGCCACCAGCAACTCTACCGGGATCGCAGCCGACCATCGGCCAGTCTTTCCACCTTTATCCTCTCCGGCTTTCCCCGCCTGGTCCGTGAACAATGGCGCTTTGTGCTCGCCGCCAGCCTGATGTTCCTGGGCAGCCTGGTGGGCATCGGGCTGTTGGTCTACCTGTTTCCCGACCTGGTCTACAGCTTGCTGAGCGTCGAAGAAATCAGCCAGATACGCGGCATGTACGACCCGGTCGCCGGGCACCTGGGGCGTTCGATCGAGCGTGCCTCCAGCGAAGATTGGGCCATGTTCGGCTACTACATCATGCACAACATCGGCATTGCCTTTCAGACATTTGCCAGCGGCTTGATGTTTGGCCTGGGCAGTGCGTTCTTCCTGTTCTTCAATGGCCTGACCATTGGCGCGGTGGCCGGGCATCTGACCCAGATCGGTTCGGGTGCAACGTTCTGGTCGTTCGTGATCGGCCACGGCGCCTTCGAACTCACCGCCATCGCCCTGGCCGGCGCCGCGGGCCTGCAACTGGGCTGGGCCTTGATCGCACCCGGGCGACTGACCCGCGGCGAGGCCTTGCGGCTCGCCGCGGGCAAAAGCGTGTTGATGATCGGCGGGGTGATGCTATTGCTGCTCATTGCCGCATTCATCGAGGCCTACTGGTCCTCCAGCGCCGCGACTCCCGCCACCAAATACACAGTCGGCGGGTTGTTGTGGCTGCTGGTGATCAGTTACCTGCTGTTTGCCGGACGGGTTCGCCATGCGCCTGAGTGACGCCACCGTAGTCATCCGCCCGCGTACCACCTGGGAAGCCATGGACCTCGGCGTGCTGATGAGCCAGCAACACCGAAGGTTGCTGATGACCAGTTGGGCCATCGTCACGTTGCCGGTGTATATGTTGCTGACCCTGTTGCTGTGGGATTCGCCATCCCTGGTCGTGGTGGTGTTCTGGTGGTTGAAACCGGCCTTTGACCGTCTGCCACTGTACATTCTCTCCAAGGCATTGTTTGGCGAAACCCCCACCTTGAAGCAGGCCTTGCGTCAGTGGCCGGCGCTACTCAAGCCCCAGTTGCTGGCGAGCCTGACCTGGCGACGACTAAGCTTGAGCCGCAGTTTCCTGATGCCCGTGGTGCAACTGGAAGGGCTCGCCGGGGAGGCGCGGGAGCAGCGCTTGCGGGTCCTGCTGCAACGCAATGGCGGTGCGGCGCAATGGCTGACCATCATCGGCGTGCACCTGGAGACCGCCCTGTGGTTTGGCCTGATGGCGCTGTTCTATCTGTTCGTGCCGCAACAGGTCGAACTGGAGTGGGACTGGCAGGCACTGTTCGACACCACCGAATACGGCTGGTTGTGGTTCGAACACCTGGTGAACTTCCTGTACCCCCTGGTGCTGATCGTCTGGGAACCGATCTACGTCGCCTGCGGCTTCAGCCTGTACCTGAACCGACGCACGATCCTCGAAGGCTGGGACATCGAACTGGCGTTCCGCCGTCTGCGCCAACGCCTGGGCGGTGTAGCCCCGGTACTGATGCTGCTGGCCTTGATGCTGCTACCGCTGGCCCCCCGGCGTGGGCCGATGAGGACAGCATCGGCCCCGACAGCCCGCGGCTGCTCAACCAGCCCCTCACCAGCGAAGCCGCCCGGGACAGCATCAAGACGATCCTCGATGCGCCGCCGTTCAAGAACCCGGAAACGGTCACTCGCTATCGTTTCGGCGAAGAAACCGTCGACACCAACGAAAAGGGTCAAACCCCGGGCTGGCTCAAGACACTGTTCAAATGGATGGGCAGCCAGCGCTTCGAACTCGCCGCGGCACTGATCCAGATCGTGCTCTGGGCCTGCCTGGTGGCTGCGATTGTCTGGCTGGCCTGGCGCTACCGGGAACGGCTCAAGGCCCTGGCCAATCGCCGGCCAACCCGACGCCAGCCCGTGGAACGCCCGGGACCTGCGCAGATGTTCGGCCTGGATATCCGCGAAGAAAGCCTGCCGATCGACGTGGCCGCCAGCGTCGAGCAGTTGTGGTCGAGCAACCCCCGCGAGGCCCTGGGCCTGCTGTATCGAGCCCTGCTCAGTCGCTTGCACCATGACTTCAAGGTCCCCTTGAAACCGGCCGACACCGAAGGCCAGGTGCTGCAACGCGTCGAACAGCTGCAACAGGAAAACCTGCTGGGGTTCAGCAAAAGCCTGACCCTGCACTGGCAGAACATTGCCTATGGGCATCGGGCACCACCGCCGCAGCTGCGGCAGGAGCTGTGTGACGGCTGGCGTGGGCTGTTCGGTCCGGGAGTGTCTCGATGAGCCGGCGTGCAGGGCTGCTGACCGGCGTATTGCTGACCACGCTGGTGGGTGCATTGCTGGTTTACCTATCCGTGAAGGCGGTGCCGTACCAGGAAACCGTCGACCACGGCCCCTCCCCCGAAGCCCAGGCCAATCCTTACCTGGCCGCCGAACACTTCCTGCGCCAGCAGGGTATCAACGTCGAGCACGCCAATGGCCTGAGCGTGCTGCCCACCCTGGAACCCCGTCGGCGCAGCCTGCTGTTGCTGGGTGAGCGAACCAACATGACGCCACGGGAGGCCGACCAGTTGCTGAACTGGACCCGCGCCGGTGGGCGATTGCTGTTTGTCGCCGAGGCCTTGTGGGATGACAACACCGGCAGCAGCGGCGATTTGCTGCTGGACCGCGTGCACCTGCACCAACTGCTGAGCAAGGACCTCAAGGAGCCGGCCCCCGAGCTCATCAAGGACCGTTACCCCGAGCTGACCAAGTTGTACCTGGAGGACGAGGAGGCACCGGCGTATATCGGCTTCGACACCGACTTCCACCTCGAGGACCCGCAGAACCTCGCCCAGGCCTGGGCCAACAGCGCCCGGGCGACCCACATGATGCAACTGCCCCTCGGCCAGGGCTCGGTCACGGTGATCACCGACGCCGAGCTGTGGAAGAACGAGCATATCGACCAGTACGACAACGCCTGGCTGCTCTGGTATTTGAGCGCCGACACAGACGTCACGCTGCTGTTCAACACTGACCACGACAACCTGCTGACCCTGCTACTGCGCTATTTCCCCCAGGCACTGGTGGCGCTGCTGGCGTTGATTGCCCTGTGGCTCTGGCGCTCGGCGGTGCGCCATGGCCCGCTGCAACAACCGGCCCCCAAGGCGCGGCGTCAGTTGGAGGAACACTTGCAGGCCAGCGCCGGTTTCCATCTGCGCCACAACGGCCAGCAGCAACTGTTGCAGACCTTGCAACAGGACGTGCTGCGCCGGGCCCGCCATCTTCATCCCGGCTTCGAACAACTGGTCGTCGCCGAACAATGGCAGGTGCTCGCCCGCCTGACCCGCCAGCCCACGCGAGCCATCAGCCAGGCTTTAAGCCCGCGGCCGAAACAGCGTATGTCCAGCGCTGAGTTCTGCCGCCAGGTCGCCCATTTGCAAACCCTCAGGAATGCCTTATGACTGAACAGAACGAACCTGCCGACGGCCAGACCCACGCCGTCCAACAGCGCCAGCGCGCCAGTCAGTTGGCCCAGGCCATCCGCAACGAGCTGCATAAGGCGGTGGTCGGCCAGAGCGCGGTGATCGACGATGTGCTCACGGCGCTGATCGCCGGCGGTCATGTCCTGCTCGAAGGAGTTCCCGGGTTGGGCAAGACCTTGCTGGTGCGTGCCCTGGCCCGCTGTTTCGGTGGCGAGTTCGCCCGTATCCAGTTCACCCCCGACCTGATGCCCAGCGACGTTACCGGGCACGCGGTGTACGACTTGCAGACCGAGCAGTTCAAGCTGCGCAAGGGGCCGGTGTTCACCAACCTGCTGCTGGCCGACGAGATCAACCGCGCGCCGGCAAAGACCCAGGCCGCGCTGCTCGAAGCCATGCAGGAACGTCAGGTCACCCTCGAAGGCCGCGCCCTGCCCATCACCCAACCGTTCATGGTGCTCGCCACCCAGAACCCCATCGAACAGGAAGGCACCTATCCGCTGCCGGAGGCCGAGCTCGACCGTTTCATGCTCAAGGTGCGCATGGACTACCCCGATGCTGACCAGGAATTGAACATGGTGCGTCAGGTCAGCCGCTCGACCCGTGCCGACATGCTTGACGTGCAGCCGTTGCGCACGGTGTTGCAGGCCAAGGACGTGCAAGCACTGCAACGCATCGCCAGCGATCTGCCGATGGACGAGCAGGTGCTCGACTACGCCGTGCGCCTGGCCCGCACCACCCGCAGTTGGCCGGGGCTGACCCTCGGCGCCGGGCCTCGCGCCTCGATTGCCCTGGTGCGTTGCGCCCGGGCGCGGGCGTTATTGCGCGGCGGCGAGTTCGTGGTGCCGGATGACATCAAGGGCTGCGCCCTGGCCGTGCTGCGCCATCGAGTGCGACTGGCGCCAGAGCTGGACATCGAAGGGCTGACGGTGGATCAGGTGTTGGGACAGTTGCTCGATCAAGTGCCGGCGCCGCGGTTGTGATGAGGCCATGAAACCCTCCCGCCTGCTGCTAACCTGGCTCGCCATCCTCCTGGCCCTCGGCATCGCGCTGGGCACGCTGCGGGCGTTGGGCGTTGCGCTGCCCTCGACGCTGCTGTCGATCAACTGGGGGTTGCTGCTGGCCTTGCTCGCCCTGGCGCTGCTCGACGCCGTGCGGCTCAGGCGCTTGCCTTCGCCCCGTGTGCAACGGCAGATGCCCGGTAGCCTGGCGCTGGGTCGTTGGAGTGAAGTCCGCCTGGAGATCAGCCACGACTTTGCGCAACCGCTGGACATTCAGGTCTTCGATCACGTACCCGACGGCCTGGACTTCGAAAACCTGCCCCTATCGGTCGAGCTTCAACCCGGCCAGCACAACCAGGTTGGCTACCGCCTGCGCCCGCTCAAGCGTGGTCATTTCACCTTCGAACAGTGCGAAATCAACCTGCCGAGCCCGTTAGGCCTATGGACCGACAAGCGCCTGCTGGACGCGACCGATGGGACCCGCGTCTATCCAGATTTCGCCAGGCTCTACGAAGGCCAGTTATTGGCGGTGGACAACTGGCTGAGCCAGCTCGGCATCCGCCAGCGGCAACGGCGGGGCCAGGGCCAGGAATTCCATCAACTGCGCGAATTTCGCGAAGGTGACAGCCTGCGCCAGATCGACTGGAAGGCCACCGCACGCCACCGCACGCCGATTGCCCGGGAGTACGAAGACGAGCGCGACCAGCAGATCATCTTCATGCTCGATTGCGGCCGGCGCATGCGCAGCCAGGACGGCGAGTTGTCGCATTTCGACCACGCCCTCAACGCCTGTCTGTTGCTCAGCTACACCGCCCTGCGCCAGGGCGACGCCGTGGGCCTGAGCACGTTTGCCGGCGAGCAAACCCGCTACCTCGCGCCGGTCAAAGGCACCGGCCAGCTCAACGTCTTGCTCAACACGGTGTACGACCTCGACAGCAGCCAACGCCCCGCCGACTACCAGGCGGCCGTGACCCAACTGCTGGCCCGGCAAAAACGCCGCGCGCTGGTGGTACTGGTGACCAATCTGCGGGATGAGGACGACGAGGAACTGCTGGCCGCCGTGAAACGGCTGGGCCAACACCACCGGGTACTGGTGGCCAGCCTGCGGGAAGAGGCGCTCGACCGCTTGCGCCAAGTGCCGGTGCAAACACTGCCTGAGGCCTTGGCTTACTGCGGCACGGTGGACTATGTGAATGCGCGGGCCGAACTGCATCAGCAACTGGGCGCCCATGGCATCCCGACCCTGGATGCGCGCCCCAGTGAATTGGGGGCGCAATTGGTGACGCAATATCTGGCCTGGAAAAAGGCGGGGACCGCCTAGGTCCTACAGCGAGCAAGCAGAGGTCCGGGTGACTACAGCGCCTTGCGCAACGGACTACAGATCCGCCAGAATCCGCCGGCTTGTGCGCCTTGGTCTTGCCCCGTAACTTGATTCGCGTCGCTGATATCCAGCGATCGGGTTTAGTCGCCCGGCGGTTTGACACGATGTGCACAAGCGTCATCCAGTGGGGTTCCCCTATCCCCTACTTGATGGTGGCTGTACGCAGGGCGCCCCCGGGCGCGCCGGACTTCGTGTCTCCGCCGGTCGACTAACCTGCGTCCAGCCGCCACCCTACATTCGTTTAGTCGCGAACCGGGTGGAGGCCCCATCAAGGAGACCTATCATGTTCAAGGCTACACCCAACCCACCACACACCGACCCACTATCCCCCACGAAACCCTCGACCCCGAAAAACTCGAACAGGCCGCCCAAAGGGCCCTGGACTACTACCTCAAGCCGGACAACGGCCAAGCCGACAAGAAAACCGACAAGCAACTGGACTACTTCATCGTCGCCCCCGACGCCGACCCCGAAGGCATGCTCGCCCACAGTTACGAAACCTTCTGCTCGGTGAGCACGCTGATCCTGGATTTATCCGAAGACCTCGAAGGCGCCCCGCGCAACCTGGCCCTGGCGATTCACCAGATGGGCGAGATGGGGGTGTTGTTGCTGGAGAGGCTGCTGGATAACGAGGCGAAGACTCAGCGCTGATCGGATCAGTGGGAGCACAACTGCTGCGATGGCGTGGTTGAGATCGTCATCGCGAGCAAGCTCGCTCCCACATTGGATCGCGGGTAATCACAATTCCAACGACACCGCTGATTCACCCTGTGGGAGCGAGCTTGCTCGCGATAGCGGTGGATCAGCTTGCATCAATGCTGAATGTGTCGCCGCCTTCGCGAGCAAGCTCGCTCCCACAGTTGGATTGAGTACACCCGCGGTTTAAGCCGATTCCGGCAACGGATAAAAACTGAAATATTGCTGCAACGCGCTGATCAATTGCACGTACTCCGGTGGCGCCCATTGCAGGCTGAAACCGGCATCGAAATGCATCGGCGTCACGTCTTCATGGCACCACAGGCAATTGGCCTTCAGCTTGATGTTTTGCTGCGGCCCCTCGTCGGAAGGAATTTTCAAATGCAGTTCAAAGTCTGCCCCGACCATCAAGGGCAGATGGCTGATCAGCATCAGGCCGTTTTCAGAGACGTTGCCCAGAAAGCCGATGGGCCTGTCATTGACGCCGTTAAACACACGCAGGAAACACGGCAACTGGTGCCGCTCGATTCGCCTTTTTTTGTACATGTCTTGTATCGCTTTTTGAACGACCCCGAACAGGGGTAAACGAATACTTCGGAACGAACCCAAGCCAGCCCGCTCTCCCCGATCCCGGTGCCAGACACTTGTAAAGCGCCCAGGCTGTACCTCTGCCGGTCACAGGTGCTCCTTGACATTAGAGATTTAGCTCTAATACGACTTGTACAAATATAGCTCATGGTGGAAGAGAGGCCAGTCCATGCCGACACATTTCATCAACAAAAAATATACAAGGTGGTAGTGGCCAGGAAGCGCTCCTGGCCACTACCCAGAATGCCCTGTCAGGACGCCGAGGGGCGCATCGCGGAGGCGCTGCGGGTCGGGTAATGCCCCAGGCTCTGCAAGGTTTCGAGTCGCGCGCGGGCACGGAAGGCGTATTCGCTGTTAGGGTATTGGGTGATGATGAACTGGTAGGTCTGCGCCGCATCGACGAACAGTTTCTGCCGTTCCAGGCATTGGCCGCGCAGCATCGAGACTTCCGGTTGCATATAGCGACGGGCCCGGCTGGCGCGGTCAACCTGGGACAACTCGAGCATCACTTGCTCGCAATTGCCACGGTCATAGGCCTTGTAGGCCAGGTTCATGTGATGGTTCATCGACCAACGGGTGCAGCCCGTGACACTCAGGGCCAGGGCAACAAAAAGCACGAATCGCATGGGAGGTTCTCCTGTCTTGAGCTCTGTATCGACCTGGCTGGAGAAATCTTCAGCCTGAAAATGGTGCCTTGTGGCGAGGGAATTTATCCCCGCTGGGCTGCGCAGCAGACCTCAAGCCTGCCACCTGGGTGTGTCAGGTTAATGTGCATCGGCCTTTTTGGGGCTGCTTCGCAGCCCAGCGGGAATAAATCCCCTCGCCACAGATGTGAAAGCCATAGAGGCGCAAAAATTTTCAGGAATGTTCATTTCGAAAAACAAACGAAAAAGTAGTGCATATGAACAATGACTACACCCAAAGAGCATAGTAGCCTTCGCTGGCGCTTGAACTTGAGGAGTCTTGCATGTCCGTCCGTCGCACCAAAATCGTCGCTACCCTTGGCCCGGCCAGTAATTCGCCGGAAGTTCTCGAACAGCTGATTCTGGCTGGCCTGGACGTTGCCCGCCTGAATTTCTCCCACGGCACCCCCGAAGAGCACAAGGCTCGTGCCAAGTTGGTGCGCGACCTCGCCGCCAAGCACGGCCGCTTCGTCGCCCTGCTGGGTGACCTGCAAGGCCCGAAGATCCGCATCGCCAAATTCGCCAACAAGCGCATCGAGCTGAAGATCGGTGACAAATTCACTTTCTCCACCAGCCATCCGCTGACCGAAGGCAACCAGCAAGTGGTCGGCATCGACTACCCGGACCTGGTCAAGGACTGCGGCGTGGGCGACGAGTTGCTGCTCGACGACGGCCGCGTGGTGATGCGCGTCGAGACCGCCACCGCCACCGAACTGAACTGCGTCGTGACCATCGGCGGCCCGCTGTCGGACCACAAAGGCATCAACCGTCGTGGCGGTGGCCTGACGGCGCCGGCCCTGACCGAAAAAGACAAGGCCGACATCAAGCTGGCCGCGGAAATGGAAGTCGATTACCTGGCCGTGTCTTTCCCGCGTGACGCTGCCGATATGGAATACGCCCGTCAACTGCGCGACGAAGCCGGCGGTACTGCCTGGCTGGTGGCCAAGATCGAACGCGCCGAAGCCGTGGCCGACGATGAAACCCTCGACGGCCTGATCAAGGCGTCCGACGCCGTGATGGTGGCCCGTGGCGACCTGGGCGTGGAAATCGGCGACGCCGAGCTGGTGGGCATCCAGAAGAAGATCATTCTGCATGCACGCCGCCACAATAAAGCGGTGATCGTTGCGACCCAGATGATGGAGTCGATGATCCAGAACCCGATGCCGACCCGCGCCGAAGTGTCCGACGTAGCCAACGCCGTGCTGGACTACACCGACGCCGTGATGCTCTCGGCCGAAAGCGCCGCCGGCCTCTACCCGCTCGAAGCGGTGCAAGCCATGGCGCGCATCTGCATCGGTGCGGAGAAGCATCCGACCAGCAAGACCTCCAGCCACCGCATCGGCAAGACCTTCGAGCGCTGCGACGAGAGTATCGCCCTGGCGACGATGTACACCGCCAACCACTTCCCGGGCGTGAAAGCGATCATCGCCCTGACCGAAAGTGGCTACACACCGCTGATCATGTCGCGCATCCGCTCCTCGGTGCCGATCTACGCGTTCTCCCCGCACCGCGAAACCCAGGCCCGCGCCGCCATGTTCCGTGGCGTCTACACCGTGCCATTCGACCCGGCCGCCCTGCAACCGGGCGAAGTCAGCCAGGCGGCGGTGGATGAACTGGTCAAGCGCGGCGTGGTACAAACCGGCGACTGGGTAATCCTGACCAAAGGCGACAGCTATCACACCATCGGCGGTACCAATGGGATGAAAATCCTGCACGTTGGCGACCCGATGGTCTGAGTGACCTGCTGCTCGAAAAACAAAAGCCCTGCCATGTGAATGGCGGGGCTTTTTGGTTTTTATCTTCTGATAAATGCGTTGCCTGGACTGGCCTCATCGCGAGCAGGCTCGCTCCTACAGTGGGTCTGCGGTGGTTATTCAATTTATCGACCACTGCCAAACCCTGCGGGGGCTGCAAGGTTTTCCATCATGGTTGGTCTCGCGCCTGAAAATCAGCGCTCAACCACGGGGCAGGAAAACGTCGGCCAGCAATTGATTGCGCGGCAGGCCGGCCAGGTACAGGCGCTTGGCAAACGCCTCGACCCGGTCGGGATGGCCGCAGAGCAAGGCTTGGGTTTGCCGGGAAACAAGCCGCAGTTGCGCCAACGCAAGCGGCGCCTCGGCCGCGGTCAGCAGCTCGACACTGAGGTTTTCATGCTTGGCTGCCAACGCCGCCAGCGGTTTGGCCAGGTAATGCCCGGCGGCATCATGGGCCACGTGAATCAGGCGAATCGCGCCTTGGTGACGCTGGCGCAGGGCTTCACGCAAGAGACCGAACAGCGGTGCCAGGCCGGTACCGGCAGCAAGCAGCCATAGGGGTCTGGTGTGCCAGTCGGGGTCGTAATGCAGAGCTCCGCCGCGCAGTTCGCCGAGGCGGATCGGATCGCCGCCTTTCATTTTCCGAGCCGCATCGACGAATCGGCCGGGCTCGCGGCAATCGAGGTGGAACTCCAGGAAGCGGTCTTCTTCCGGCAAGCTCGCCAGGGAATACGGCCGGGCCACGTCACCGGCCCATAGCACCAGATGCTGGCCAGCCTGGTAACGCAACGCCCGCTCAGGCGTAATCCGCAAGCGCAACACATCCGGGCCCAACCAATCCACCGCCACCACTTGGGCAGCCTGGCCGTCGCGCTGCGGGTCGAAGGTATGGATCTGCACGTCCTCGACCACCTGGCATTGGCACGCCAGCCGCCAACCTTGATCGCGCTGCGCCGGGCTCAGGGCATCGGGCCGACTGTCGCGCACATCGCCCTCCACGCATTGCACCAGGCACGCGTGGCAACTGCCGGCGCGACAACTATAGGGCACCGGCACACCGGACTGATTCAACGCATCCAGCAGATTGCTGCCTGCGGCCACCGTCCATTGCCGACCGGCGACTGTCAGTTCAGGCATCGACATTCTCCCAGGCGGCGGCACACCGATTGCGGCCGTCTCGTTTGGCTCGGTACAGGGCCTGGTCGGCCCGTTGCAAGGCATTATCCAGGTCGTCCCCCACTTCCAGCATGGTCAAACCCGCCGACAGGCTCAGGGAACCCAACTGCAGCCCGACCAGCTCGACCTCAGTAAACGCCAGGCGCAATCGCTCGCAACAGGCGGTCAAGCGCAAAGGATCGCAGGCAGGCAACAACATGACAAACTCTTCGCCACCATAACGGGCCAGCACATCACCTTCACGCAGACAGGCCGTGGCAACGCCGGCAAAGGCCTGAAGCACCTGATCGCCGGCGGCGTGGCCGTGCAGGTCGTTGATACGCTTGAAATGGTCGAGGTCGATCAAGGCCAGGCCATGGGCGATGCCAGGCCTGAGGGTGTTGAGTTCACGGGACGCCAGGCGCAGGAAATGCCGGCGGTTGAACAGGCCGGTCAATTCGTCGGTGGCCACCAGGTCTTCGAGCTGACGCATCATGCCGCGCAAGGTGTCCTGGTGCGCCTGCAAGGCAAATCGTCGCTGACGCATGCGTTGGCGCGAGGTCTGGACGTAGCGGGCGTAGAACACCAGCCACACCAGAACGATAAACAGCACGCACACCTGCAAACCGGCCAACGTGGGGTCAGACAGCCGAAAGAAGTAGCCGTCCCACAGGGTAATGCCGGTGAAGCTGATGAACACCAACATCGCGCAGCGCACAAAAGCCCGGCGCGACAGATGGAACAGCCCGAACAGCAGGATCAGCACATAGAACACCAGAAACACACCCCGTGCCTGGTCCAGGTGCGCCATCATCCAGGTCTGCCAGCCCAGGCCGATCAATACCTGTATTTCAGTGAGACTGGGGTCGGCGAAGCGCAGGTTGCGGTCGGTGATAAACAGCGCGAACAGCCCTGCCTGGCACAGCACCACCAACACGCTGCCGATGATCACATCGCGCAACGAATCGAGGTAATGACCACTGAAAAATGCCAGCCACAACAACACCAGTGCCAGCGCGTAAGTCGCGGCCGCCAAAGCGAAGCGTTTCAGCAAAAGACGTTGGATGGCGTTATGGGTCAATCGTTGACTCACCATGGGAAAGGAAACTGACAGGAGGCGTCCTACGCTACAGGCCAGACGCCACTTTAGTGGCGTGTAGGGCAAATGACCATTCAATTCTGGAGCAGAAAAATGGCGTCAAAGCAATGGCCCAAAATGACGCAGTTGTCTGATGTCTGTGGTGAACGCTTACCTGTGGCGAGGGGGTACATGTGGGAGCAAGGCTTGCCCGCGAAACAGGCGCCGCGATACCTCAAAGACCGCATCGCCTTCATCGCGGGCAAGCCCTGTTCCCACACAAATCCCTTCGCCATCCAGACAGCTCGCTCCCACAGGGTGCCCGCCTGCGATATACTGCCGCGCCTTTTTAGCGTCGCGCCAGCATGCCCGGCGTGCCTTAAAAGGTGCCGCCCGTCGACCGATGCACCCAAACGGCCGGCACCTTATTGAATGTTCCCGTCTTTAGAGAGGAGCGCGACTCATGACCGTGATCAAGCAAGATGACCTGATTCAGAGCGTTGCCGACGCCTTGCAGTTCATTTCCTACTACCACCCCGTGGATTTCATCCAGGCGATGCACGAGGCCTACCTGCGCGAAGAATCGCCGGCGGCTCGCGACTCCATGGCGCAGATCCTGATCAACTCGCGCATGTGCGCCACCGGCCACCGGCCGATCTGCCAGGACACCGGCATCGTGACCGTGTTCGTGCGCGTGGGCATGGACGTGCGTTGGGATGGCGCGACCATGAGCCTGGACGACATGATCAACGAGGGCGTGCGCCGCGCCTACAACCTGCCGGAAAACGTCCTGCGCGCATCCATCCTCGCCGACCCGGCGGGCGCGCGTAAAAACACCAAGGACAACACCCCGGCGGTCATCCACTACTCCATCGTCCCGGGTAACACCGTGGAAGTGGACGTGGCGGCCAAGGGCGGCGGTTCCGAGAACAAATCGAAGATGGCCATGCTCAACCCGTCCGACTCCATCGTTGACTGGGTGCTGAAAACCGTTCCGACCATGGGCGCCGGCTGGTGCCCACCGGGCATGCTGGGTATCGGCATCGGTGGTACCGCCGAGAAAGCCGCGGTGATGGCCAAGGAAGTGTTGATGGAGTCCATCGACATCCACGAGCTCAAGGCTCGCGGCCCGCAGAACCGTATCGAAGAGATGCGCCTGGAACTGTTCGAGAAGGTCAACCAACTGGGCATCGGCGCCCAGGGCCTGGGTGGCCTGACCACCGTGCTTGACGTGAAGATCATGGACTACCCGACCCACGCCGCCTCCCTGCCGGTGTGCATGATCCCCAACTGCGCCGCCACCCGTCACGCCCACTTCGTACTGGACGGCACCGGCCCGGCATCGCTGGAAGCGCCACCCTTGGACGCCTACCCGGAAATCGTCTGGGAAGCCGGCCCGTCGGCTCGTCGTGTCAACCTCGACACCCTGACCCCGGAAGAAGTGCAGAGCTGGAAACCGGGTGAAACCGTGCTGCTCAACGGCAAGATGCTCACCGGTCGCGACGCGGCGCACAAGCGTATGGTCGAGATGCTGAACAAGGGCGAAACCTTACCGGTGGACCTCAAGGGCCGCTTCATCTATTACGTCGGCCCAGTCGACCCGGTGGGTGACGAAGTCGTCGGCCCGGCCGGCCCGACCACAGCCACGCGGATGGACAAGTTCACTCGCCAGATCCTCGAGCAAACCGGTCTGTTGGGCATGATCGGCAAATCCGAGCGCGGCCCGACCGCCATCGAAGCGATCAAGGACAACAAGGCTGTCTACCTGATGGCCGTTGGCGGTGCCGCTTACCTGGTGGCCCAGGCCATCAAGAAATCCAAGGTATTGGCCTTCGCCGAACTGGGGATGGAAGCGATCTACGAGTTCGAGGTCAAGGACATGCCGGTGACCGTCGCGGTCGATAGCAAAGGCGAGTCGGTGCACATCACCGGTCCAGCCATCTGGCAGAAGAAGATCAGTGAAAGCCTGGCGGTAGAAGTGCAGTAACACGCACTTTGCCGCTATGAAAAAGGCCGGTGGGCGACAAGCTCACCGGCCTTTTTTTGTGCTCACAACATTTGATGTCCACCACAGATCCCTGTGGGAGCGGGCTTGCTCACAAAAATTGCTGATCACCACAGATCCCCTGTGGGAGCGAGCTTGCTCACAAAAATTGCTGATCACCACAGATCCCCTGTGGGAGCGAGCTTGCTCGCGATAGCGGCGGGTCAGCTTGCATCCATGTTGGATGGGCAGCCGTCTTCGCGAGCGCCATGCTATCGTGCCCGCCCGACTTTCCACTGGTTTACGCCAGCATGCTGCCGACTACCCGTACCTTGCGTCTGTCGTTGTACACCTTGCTGATCCTTGCCGGCGCGGCGGTTGCCGCCACCCTGGCAGTGCGTCACGCCGAACGCCAGGCCCTGGAGGAAGACGCCAGCCGGGCGAACCAGCAGTTGGCGTTGTATGCCAATTCGTTGCACACCCTGATCGAACGCTACCGCGCCCTGCCCGCCGTGCTGGCGCTGGACCCGCAGTTGCGCTCAGCCCTCACGGGCCCGGTCAGTGCGGCGCAGCAGGACGCCTTGAACCGCAAACTGGAACAGATCAACGGTGCCGCGCAATCCTCGACATTGGAACTGCTCGACCACACCGGCCTGGCCGTCGCAGCCAGCAACTGGCGCCTGCCCAGCAGCTATGTGGGGCACAACTATGGCTTTCGCCCCTATTTCCTCCAGACCCGCACCCAAGGTACCGGGAGGTTTTATGCGGTGGGCGTGACCAGCGGCATCCCCGGGTATTTCCTCTCCAGCGCGGTGACCGGCGATAACGGCGAGTTCCTCGGCGCGATGGTGGTGAAGCTCGAGTTTCCGGAGCTTGAGCGCGAATGGCGCCAGGGCAGTGACACCCTGTTGGTCAGCGATGCCCGGAGCATCGTCTTCATCGCCAATCGCCCGGGATGGCGTTATCGGCACCTGCAGCCGCTGACCGACAGCGACCGCGCTGAACTCAAGGCCACCCGCCAATACGACAAGCAGCCGTTGCAGCCGCTGGCCTTTGAGCCCTTGCGGCACTTTGGCGACAACAGCCGTCTGGCCCGGGTCGAAGCCCCCGATGGCCCGGCTGACTATCTGTGGGAATCCCTGCCGCTGAGTGCCGAAGGCTGGACACTGCACTTGCTGCGTCGCCCGCAAATCGCCTTCGAAGACCGCCGCAATGCCGGTTTGGCAGCCGCTGGGTTGTGGCTGGCGCTGGTGTTCCTGCTGCTGTTCCTCAACCAGCGCTGGCGCCTGGCCAAACTGCGACAGCGCAGCCGCGAAGAACTCGAACGCTTGGTAGAGGAACGCACTCGGGATCTGCGCACGGCCCAGGACGGCTTGGTGCAATCGGCCAAGCTGGCAGCGCTGGGACAAATGTCGGCAGCCCTGGCCCATGAAATCAACCAGCCGCTGACCGCCCAGCGCATGCAACTGGCAACCCTGCGCCTGCTGTTGGATCACGGACGGGTCGACGATGCCTACAAGGCCCTCAAGCCGGTGGATGACATGCTGACCCGCATGGCAGCCCTTACCGGCCACCTGAAAACGTTCGCCCGCAAAAGCCCCAGCGGCCTGCGCGAACGCCTGGACCTGGCGGCGGTGGTGGATCAGGCGCTGCAACTACTGGACACACGCCTGCGCGACGAACAGGTCAGCACCGTGTTGCACCTGACTCGCCCGGCGTGGGTGCGCGGCGATGCGATCCGCCTCGAGCAGGTATTGATCAACCTGCTGCGCAACGCCCTCGACGCCATGGCCGGCCAACCTATCAAGCGCCTGGAAGTGCGCCTGGAGGCCGATGACCAATTGTGGCGCCTGAGCGTCAATGACAGCGGCACCGGCATCGCCGAGGAACACCTGGCCCAGGTGTTCGATCCGTTTTTCACTACCAAGGCCGTGGGTGATGGCCTGGGCTTGGGCCTGGCGGTTTCGTTTGCGATCATTCACGAGTCCGGTGGGCGGCTGACGGCGGACAACCATGAGCACGGCGCAGTGTTCTGCGTGACCTTGCCCATCGATCAGGAGGCGCAGTTACATGCTTGATTCAGTCATGGTCGTGGATGACGAAGGCAGCATTCGCAGTGCCGTCGAGCAATGGTTGAGCCTGTCGGGGTTCCAGGTGCAGCTGTTCAGCCGCGCCGACGAATGCCTGGCAAAGTTGCCGGAACATTTTCCTGGGGTGATCCTCAGCGATGTGCGCATGCCCGGGCTCAGCGGCCTCGACCTGCTGGCCGAAGTGCGGCGGCGCGATCCGGACCTGCCGGTGATTTTGCTGACCGGCCATGGCGATGTACCGATGGCCGTGGAGGCCATGCGCGACGGCGCCTACGATTTCCTGGAAAAACCCTTCAGCCCCGAAGCCTTGCTCGGCAGCCTGCGCCGGGCCCTGGACAAGCGCACGCTGGTGCTGGAGAACCGTCGCTTGCATGAACAGGCCGATGCCAGGGCCCGCCTCGACGGGACGCTGCTGGGGGTTTCCCGAGCGCTGCAGAACCTGCGACGCCAAGTACTGGACCTGGCGACACTGCCGGTCAATGTGTTGATCCGTGGCGAAACCGGCAGCGGCAAGGAGCTGGTCGCCCGTTGCCTGCACGACTTCGGCCCGAGGGCGAGCAAACCCTTCGTCGCGTTGAATTGCGCGGCCATTCCCGAAGCGCTGTTCGAGGCGGAGCTGTTTGGCCACGAAAGCGGCGCCTTCACTGGCGCCCAAGGCAAGCGCATCGGCAAGCTCGAATACGCCGACGGCGGCACGCTGTTTCTCGATGAAATCGAGAGCATGCCCCTGGCGCAACAGGTCAAGCTGCTACGGGTGTTGCAGGAACAGAAACTCGAACGCCTGGGTTCGAACCAGAGCATCCCCGTGGACCTGCGCATCATCGCCGCCACCAAGCCCGACCTGCTGGACGAAGCCCGGGCCGGACGGTTCCGCGAAGACCTGGCCTATCGCCTGAACGTCGCCGAGCTACGCCTGCCGCCGCTGCGTGAACGCCGCGAGGACATTCCCCTGCTGTTCGAACACTTCACCCACAGCGCCGCCGAACGCCTGGGCCGCGCCGCCGCACCTCTGAGTGGCCCGCAGCTGAGCCACCTGCTCAGCCACGACTGGCCGGGCAACGTGCGCGAACTGGCCAACGTCGCCGAGCGTCAGGTATTGGGGCTCGATCAACCGCACGCCTTGGAGACCGAGCCCGGCCAGTCCCTCGCCGCCCAACAGGAGGCCTTCGAAGCCCAATGCCTGCGCGCCGCCCTGACGCGGCACAAAGGTGATGTGAAAGCGGTGCTCGAAGAGCTGCAACTGCCACGCCGCACCTTCAATGAAAAGATGCAGCGGCATGGGTTGAGTCGGGAGATGTTTTTGTAGAGCCGCTGAATTTTCTGTGCCTGGACTGACGCCATCGCGAGCAAGCTCGCTCCCACAGGGGTTATGCGTGCAGGTCAAAACATGTGGGAGCGAGCTTGCTCGCGATGAGGCCTGCACAGACGACAAACCTCCCCCTGCATAAGCGGATTCCCGCCCACACCCCAGCCATAATGAGCGGATTTCCGCTCACCCAGCGCCGCAAACCCCTCTAGCCCGGCCCTCCAGCCGCTGGCACAGCTCCTGCTATAGCCCTGTCAGGCTGCGTTCCCACGCGCTCCACAAAAACAATTAAACGAAGGATCCTTCAATGGATAACTCCAACGCCCTGCCCCTTGGGTCGGCCGCCGTGCCCGCCCGTGAAAGAACCACCACCAGCCGGATCAAATCGATCTTCAGCGGTTCGGTCGGCAACATGGTCGAGTGGTATGACTGGTACGTCTACGCCGCTTTCTCGTTGTACTTCGCCAAAGTCTTTTTCCCCAAGGGCGACACTACCGCCCAGTTGCTCAATACCGCCGCGATTTTCGCCGTAGGCTTCCTGATGCGCCCGATCGGCGGCTGGTTGATGGGCCTGTACGCCGACCGCGCCGGTCGTAAACGCGCCTTGATGGCCTCGGTGTACCTGATGTGCTTCGGCTCGCTGATCATCGCCCTGAGCCCGAGCTACGAAACCATCGGCGTCGGCGCGCCGATCCTGCTGGTGTTTGCCCGTTTGCTCCAGGGCCTGTCGGTGGGTGGCGAGTACGGCACCTCGGCGACTTACCTGAGCGAGATGGCCACCAAGGAACGTCGCGGCTTCTTCTCCAGCTTCCAGTACGTGACCCTGATCTCCGGCCAGCTCATCGCCCTTGGCGTGCTGATCGTGCTGCAACAGTTCCTCACCACCGAGCAGCTGTATGCCTGGGGCTGGCGCATTCCGTTCGCCATCGGCGCGCTGTGTGCGATCGTGGCGCTGTATCTGCGACGCGGCATGGAAGAAACCGAGTCGTTCACCAAGAAAGAGAAGTCCAAGGAAAGCGCCATGCGCACCTTGCTGCGCCATCCCAAGGAACTGATGACCGTGGTCGGCCTGACCATGGGTGGCACCCTGGCGTTCTACACCTACACCACCTACATGCAGAAATACCTGGTGAACACCGTCGGCATGAGCATCTCCGACTCCACCACCATTTCCGCCGCCACGCTGTTCCTGTTCATGTGCCTGCAACCGGTGATCGGCGGGCTGTCGGACAAGATCGGTCGCCGGCCGATCCTGATTGCCTTCGGCATCCTCGGGACGCTGTGCACCGTGCCGATCCTCACTGCCCTGCACACTATCCAGAGCTGGTGGGGCGCGTTTTTCCTGATCATGGCCGCGCTGATCATCGTCAGCGGCTACACCTCGATCAACGCCGTGGTGAAAGCCGAACTGTTCCCCACCGAAATCCGCGCCCTGGGTGTCGGCCTGCCGTACGCACTGACTGTGTCGATCTTCGGCGGCACCGCTGAATACATCGCGCTGTGGTTCAAGAGCATCGGTATGGAAACCGGCTACTACTGGTACGTGACGGCGTGCATCGCCGTGTCGCTGCTGGTGTACATCACCATGAAAGACACCCGTAAGCACTCGCGGATCGTCACCGACTGACAGGGTTCCACAGTCACTGCAACGGTGACTGTGGTGGCCCCATCGCGAGCAGGCTCGCTCCCACAGGATTTGCGCTGGACCTGTGGGCGCGGCGGCGCGGTAATCAGGTCAACTCAGCGGCACGCTGCCCGTTGCCGTAACGGTTCTGCGCATAGGTCGCGCCAGCGATCATCACAATCAGTATCCCTGCCAACACCGCCGATGAGCCGACGGTGCCGAAGTCCAGACCACCCTGGTCATGGGGCTTGGTCATCAAGTCACCCAGCGTCGCGCCAAGGGGACGCGTCAGCACGAACGCTATCCAGAACAACACCACCGACGAAATCCTGGTGAAGTACTTGAGTAGCACGACTGCGGCAATGGCCGAGCTGATCAACAATGCGCCGCCGGCAAATCCCAGCCCCGAATCGTCGGCCAAGTAATCGCCAAGCGCGGTGCCCAGGGTGTTGGAAAACAGAATCGCCATCCAGTAGAACATCTCGCCGCGAAAGGTCTGCACCTTGGTGACGTTGAGCGAATCACCACTCAGGCGCCAGGCGGCGAAGATCGCCAACAAAATCGCAATCAGGATCATCGACCCGGTGGCGTACCCCAACTCAAGGGTGCGATCCATGAAATCGGACATTGTGGTGCCCGCCGTGCTGGTGGACAGGATCACTATCCAATACAGCAGCGGCTTGTAGGTCTTGGCCATCAGTTGCGTAACCAGCGTCAGGACAAACACGCTGATCAGAATCAGCGAGCTGATGGCGTAACCGACATTGAGGGTCATCGATAACAAATCCCCTGCGGTTTCGCCAAGGGTCGTCGCGCAGATTTTCATGACCCAGAAGGCCAGGGTAATTTGGGGCAATTTATTCATCGCAGGGCAAGCTCCAGTGTGTGATGGCGGGCTCTTGGTGGCCATGGGGGCAGACTGGAGATACGGCGGTGAAAAACAGGTCGGGAATGTATGAAAAATCTGTCACACGGAGCGATTAATCACCCGTTAATGCTGGCGCTGCACCCTGAGCTCATCTGATCGATCATCTGCGCGACGTTCGCTGCAACTCTGAAGCGATGATATGCGTCGCCCTTAACATCTATTTAATCGATTAGTTTTAGCATTATTTTGAGATTTTCAATCAATTTAATTGGCGTAGCATTCACCCCATGCAAGACACATCGCCAACGAACCTGGAGTGACAACCATGAAAACCAAACTGATCCTCGCCCTGACCTTGTCCGTATTGACCGCCAACACCTTCGCCGCCGACGGTTTCGACAAAACCGGTACCGCCTCCTTTGGCTCGGGTGCCAGCGCTGCCATCGAACGCAGCCACACCGGTAGCTACGCTGCCGACGGCTTCGACAAGACCGGCACTGCCGACGCCATCGCCGCTGACGGTTTCGACAAGACCGGCACCGCCGACGCCATCGCCGCTGACGGCTTCGACAAGACCGGCACGCCGACGCCATCGCCGCTGACGGCTTCGACAAGACCGGCACTGCCGACGCCATCGCCGCTGACGGTTTCGACAAGACCGGCACCGCCGACGCCATCGCCGCTGACGGTTTCGACAAGACCGGCACCGCCGACGCCATCGCCGCTGACGGTTTCGACAAGACCGGTACTGCCGATGCCATCGCCGCTGACGGTTTCGACAAGACCGGTACCGCTGAAGCGATTAGTTGATTGTTGAAGCAAAAAAGATCGCAGCCTTCAGCAGCGCTTACGGATTGAATACGGTCCTGTAGGCGCTGCCGAAGGCTGCGATCTTTTGCATCAACCAAATATGGAAATAAAAGGCCCAGCCTTGCACTATTGGCCGCCTACGAACGGCCCTCCAGGATCCCCCGCCATGCCCGATGACATCCATTTCTACGAACCGGCCAACGGCCACGGCCTGCCCCACGACCCGTTCAACGCCATCGTCGGCCCGCGCCCCATCGGCTGGATTTCTTCGCAAGATGCCGAAGGCCGCCTGAACCTGGCGCCCTATAGTTTCTTCAACGCCTTCAACTACATCCCACCGATCATTGGTTTCTCCAGCGTCGGGCGCAAAGACAGCCTGAACAACATCGAACAGACCGGCGAATTCGCCTGGAACCTGGCCACGCGACCGCTGGCCGAGCAGATGAACCAGAGCTGCGCGATGGTCGCGCCTGAGGTCAACGAATTCGAACTGGCGGGTTTGACGCCGGTGGCGTCACGGCTGATCCAGGTGCCACGCGTGGCCGAAAGCCCGGTGTCCTTCGAATGCAAGGTTACCCAGATCATTCAGTTGCAACGGGCGGATAAAGGCCTGGTGCCAAGCTGGCTGATCCTCGGCGAAGTGGTCGCCGTGCATATCGCCAAGTGGCTGTTGAAGGACGGGGTGTACGACACCGCCGCCGCCGAGCCAATCCTGCGCGGCGGCGGGCCGGCGGATTATTTCCAGTTGGGGCCTGAGGCGCTGTTCAAGATGTATCGCCCCCAGTAGAAGGTTGCCTTGTGGCGAGGGGATTTATCCTCTCGCCACAAGGCCATTCCCATCGATGCGGGTTTACCAGACCAATCCGCCCTCGGCGTCGACACCCTGAAGACGGGTCAACTCCTTTGCAGCAGCATCATCAGCCTCGTGAGCGGTCTTGAAGCTCTGCAGTTCAAGCACCTTGGTAAAACGCGGCGCACCCGAGCCGCCGATGGCCTTGGTGGCAATGGCGGCATGGTAGCCGCCTTCTCTGGGGATCACAGCGGAAACAGCTTCAAAGGTTTCAAAGGCTTTACGTGCCATGTCTTGTGCATCCTGGCAGTGGAAAATGATGCTCATTAAACCTTCAACCGGCCAGTTTGTGTACCTGCGCCAGGCATCCTTCAGTCGCCTGGGCGACGGAGACTTCGCGGAACGTGTGGAAATCCAGGCTGCTCACCACCAGGTCCTGCACCAGCTCGGCGAAAATCGCCATGGCCGGTGAATTGAAGTAGGCATCCATCGCCAGTTGATTGACCCAGAGCCCGGACACCAGCCACAAATCCGCATCACACTGGGAATGTTGCAAGGCAAAGTGCAGACAACCGGGCGCCTGGCGCGAAGGCGCGATCAGGGTACTCAGGCGTGCCCCCAATTGCTTCGAACAACCGGCACGGGCGCGGACAAAAGCCATGTGACTGACGGGGATCTGTGTAGTCATGTTCAACCCTCCCAGGTGATCCGTTGTGCAGCCGGGGACAGGCTGCGACAGGATCAAAGGTTAAGCGCCGCGATGCCAGCTTCGTTAGTCGATTCCTGCCGACCCATTGCACAATCCTGCGCACGTGCAGGGTAAAATCCGACATTGATCCGGTTGGAAGCCGGGAAGTTGAAACAAAAGGTTTCAAGCAAGTTTCCACCGCCTTGTACCGTCCCGTCCCGCAGCGCCGTGCAGGATCAGGCAAGCTTTCGACAGGATGTGGCTACCGCAGCGCCTTGCACAAACATAAGCTTTGCCCATCGCCCCTATCTCCTGAGGATTCCGGCATGTCGCCGCTCGACCACGCCCACGTCCCGCTGGACACGCACCTGGAACAACAGCGCGCCGAATTGGCGTCGATCATCGACCGCAACACCAGCGAAGACGGCAGCTACGCCACGGCCATCGGCTCGCTGAACCTGTCGCGTCACAGCAAACCCCAAAAGTTCGCCCCGGTGCTGGCCCAACCCGCGCTGTGCATCATGGCCCAGGGCAGTAAACAGGTGCGCCTGGCCGACGAATTGTTCAATTACGATCCGCTCCATTACCTGGTGGTCTCGGTGTCGATGCCGTTGAGTGGTTGCATCGCCGACGTTTCGCCCGAGGAACCGATCCTGGCCCTGCGCCTGGACATTGACCCGGCGGAAATCACCGCACTGATCGCCGACGCCGGCCCCCTGGGTGTGCCGACCCGACCCGCCGGGCGTGGGTTGTATGTCGAACGCCTGGACACGCCGACGCTCGACGCCGTGCTGCGCCTGGCCAGGTTGCTGGACAGCCCGAAAGACATCGCCATGCTCGCGCCGCTGGTACGCCGGGAGATTCTGTACCGCCTGCTGCGCAGTCCTCAGGGCTACCGGCTGTACGAAATCGCCATCGCCAACAGTCAGAGCCATCGCATCAGCCAGGCGATCAAATGGCTCAACGGCCATTTCGAACAGCCATTGCGCATCGATGACCTGGCCCGGGAAGTGAACCTCAGCGTCTCGACCCTGCATCACCGCTTCAAGGCCATGACCGCCATGAGCCCGCTGCAATACCAGAAGCAACTGCGCCTGCAGGAAGCCCGGCGACTGATGCTGGCCGAAGGGCTGGAAGCTTCGGCGGCGGGGTATCGGGTGGGTTATGAAAGCCCTTCGCAGTTCAGCCGCGAGTACAGCCGGTTGTTCGGCGCCCCGCCGCTGCGGGATCTGGCGCGGTTGCGGTTGAGTGTTTGATCCGTTTTTTTTTGTTGACTGGGCCGGCCTCATCGCGAGCAAGCTCGCTCCCACATTGGGTCTGTTGTAAACAGAGAATCTGTGTTCACTGAAGATCCCCTGTGGGAGCGAGCCTGCTCGCGATGGGGCCAGTAGAAGCGCCTCATCTCTCCCACATTGGGTCTGTTGTGAACAGAGAATCTGTGTTCACTGAAGATCCCCTGTGGGAGCGAGCTTGCTCGCGATGGGGCCAGTAGAAGCGCCTCATCTCTTGAACTCAGGCACTGAGCAACCGACACGCCTGCGCCGGTATGGTCACCGACACCGCATGCCCGATCCCCAGGTCCATGCCCTGGCAAGGCGTACTCAGCGCGGTGAAGGAGATTCCGGAACACTCCACCGTGGTCTCCACGGTCGCGCCGATGTCCCGCACGAACGTCACCTTGCCCAACAAGCGATTGCCCGCCGTGGCCTGGGGCGCGGACAGTTGCAGGTCTTCGGGGCGCACCAGCAACTTGATCTTCTCGCCAACGACGATGCTATGGCTGGCCGGCACTTGCAGCGTGTCCCCGCCCGGCAGCCCGACCTGCCCGTTGCCCAGTGTGGTCGCGGGGAAGATGTTGCCTGAGCCAATGAAATCGGCGACGAATTCATTGGCCGGGTGCCGGTAGATCTCGATCGGCGTACCGACCTGTTGCACCCGGTGCTCACCCAACACCACCACGATGTCGGCCATGGTCATGGCTTCGCGCTGATCGTGGGTCACCAAAATGGTGGTGATGTTCAAGCGCTGTTGCAGTTGGCGGATTTCCACTTGCATCGACTCGCGCAACTTGGCGTCCAGGGCCGACAGCGGTTCGTCCAACAGCAGGATTTTCGGCCGGGCGGCAATGGCCCGGGCAATCGCCACGCGCTGGCGCTGGCCGCCGGAAAGCTTCGCCACTGGCCGGTCGATCATCGCCTGGAGCTGGATCAGTTCCAGCAACTCCACCACCCGCGCCTGTTGCTCGACCTTGCTCACGCCGCGCAGTTTCAGTGGATAGGCAATGTTCTCGCCGACGGTCATGTGGGGAAACAACGCCAACGATTGAAACACCATGCCGAAATTGCGCAGGTGCGCCGGGGTATGGCCGATGTCTTGGCCATCCAGGCGAATTTCACCGCCGCTGAGGCTTTCCAGGCCGGCAATCATGCGCAGCAGCGTGGTCTTGCCACAGCCCGAAGGTCCGAGGAAACACACCAGCTTGCCCTCGGGCAAATGCAGGTTCACGTCCGTTACCGCACAGGCCGAGCCGTAGTGTTTCTCGACGTTTTCCAGTATCAGTCCAGTCATGTCTTCACCTCGAAATCAAAAGGAAACACCGCCCTCGCCTACCAGTTTCTCCAACGCCCAGATCAACACGAAGTCGATCAGCACGATGAGTACGGCAAACGAAAAAACGGTGGGGTCCAGCGACGACACGGTGCGGCTGTACATCCAGATCGGCACGGTCATGACATCGATGGTGTAGAGGAAATAGGTCACGGTGAACTCGTTGAACGAGACGATGAACGCCAACAGCATCCCGGCGAGAATCCCCGACTTCATCAAGGGCACCACCACATCGACGATGGCCCGCTGCGGTGTGGCGCCCAGCATGCGCGCGGCCTCTTCCACTTCACTGCCGATGCCGAGCATGGCGGCGGTGCAGTTCTTCACCACAAACGGCAAGGCCAAAATGACGTGGGCAATGACCAGCCGCGAGGTGGTCATCTGGAACGGCAGGCTGTCGAACACCAGCAGCAGTGCCAAGCCCAGCACCACCATGGGAAACACCAGCGGCAGCGACATCAGTTGCAGCGCCACGGCCTTGCCACGGAACTCGCAACGGGTCAGCGCGTAGGCCGCCGGCACTGCGATCAGTGTGGCGAACACCATGGTCAGGCAGGCCACCAACAGGCTGGTCGCCATGGCCTGGCCCAGGCTCAGCACATCGCTGGCATCCGGCGACACAAAGGTGTGCCAGGCGGCCCGATACCATTGCAGGCTGTAGCTGCTCGGCGGAAAGTCCAGGTTCGCGGCGCCGCTGAAGGACATGACGATCATGGTCAGGATCGGCAATACCGCCAGCAACAGGATGAAACCCGATAGCAGCCCCACTGCACGCCCGGTTTCACCCGGCAACAGCGACTGGCGTTTTTTACCCGACACGCTCATTGAGAGGCCTCCAGCATTCGCCGACGACGGCCGGTGAAATATTCGGACAGGGTCATGATCATCAACGTGGTGACAATCAGCACCACCCCGGCGGCGGACGCGGCGGGCCAGTTCATCAACGGGGCGATCTGGTCGTGAACCATCACCGCCAGCATCGGCACCCGTCGACCGCCCAGCAGCAGCGGCACGACGAAGCTGCTGGCGTTGTAGGCAAACACCAGCGTCGCGCCGGTGATAATCCCCGGCAAGCTCATGGGCAGCACCACTTGGCGAAACACTTGGAAGCGGCTGGCGCCGAGGGTGGCGGCAGCCTCTTCATAACTACGGGCAACGCCACGCATGGCGCTGGCGATGGGCAGCACGGCCAGCGGAAAAGCCGTCTGAACCAGGCCCATCAACACACCATTCTGGTTGTACAGCAACATGATCGGCCGCTTGATCAGGCCCAGGCCCATGAGTGCCTGGTTGAGCATGCCGGCCGGGCCGAGGATCACCAGCCAGCCATAGCTTTGCAGCAGCAGGTTGACCAACAACGGCAGCAGCACCGCCGCCAGGAACACCCGCCGCAACAACGGCGAAGCCAAGCGCGACATGGTGTAGGCCACGGGGATCGCCAACAGTACGGCGATCACCGCGCTAATCAATGCCAGGCGCAAGGTCAGCAGCAGGGACTTGAGGTAATAGGGCTCCAGCAACTGCCCGTAACTGGCGAGGCTGAAACCACTCCACTCCGCGCCTTTGGTGCCGACGCTCATGCGCAGCACCAACAGGCTGGCAGCGATCAGCACACCGAGAAACAACATCGACGGCGACAGGAAAAGCCAGGCTCGGCTGGTGGGTGAAATGCCCCGGGTTGGACGCATGGGCGCAACACTCTGGGGATGGGTTAACGGTTGGTGTTCCATGGCAAGGTCTCGTCAGTGGAAAACGACAGAACAAACACAAATCTCAAAACGCCCCGATTCCCTGTGGCAGCGAGCTTGCTCGCGATGGCGGCGGCACAGGCAACATCCCAGCCAACTGACCCACCGCTATCGCGAGCAAGCTCGCTCCCACAGTGGATCTCCAGTGGTCACAGAATCCATGCACACCCCAACTCCTACAGTGGATCTCCAGTGGTCACAGAATCCATGCACAGCCCAACCCCTACAGTGGATCTCCAGTGATTACAGAATCCATGCACACCCCAACTCCCACACTGGATCTCCAGTGGTCACAGAATCCATGCCCCCCCCTATTCCCTGTGGGAGCGAGCTTGCTCGCGATGACGGCGGCACAGGCGACATCCCAGCCAACTGACCCACCGCTATCGCGAGCAAGCTCGCTCCCGCAGTGGATCGGCGGTGGAGACAGAGTCCATGCACATACCCAGTGGTGCTCGAATCAGGAAGAGAAGATTTCCGTGTACCGGCGAATCCACTGGTCATGCACCGTCGCCAGGAAGGCGTTGTCGTGCATGATCGCCTTATCGGCAATTTGCTCCGGGGTGAGGATGTACGGGCTCTTGCGCGCTTCGGCGGAGATGATGGCCTTGGCGTTGACCGGGCCGTTGAAGATGTCTTCGGCCATCTTGCCCTGCACCAGCGGGTCGAGGGAGTGGTCGATGAAGGCGTAGGCCAGATCAGTGTCACCCGGGCGGTTTTTCGGCATGACCGAGAGCATCAGGTCGGTGTAGAACCCCTCCTTCATGCCAAACGTCGCCCCCAGGCCGTAGGCCGGGTCGCGGATCTGCTTGGGGAAAAACGCCGGCGCGTACAAGCCCCCCATGTCCAGGGAACCGGTACGGAACAGCTCGGCGATCTGGTTCGGGTTTTCCCCCAGGGTCACCACCCGGTCCTTGAGCTCGGCGAGTTTCTTGAAGCCGGGTTCGATATTGTGTTCGTCACCACCGGCCAGCTTGGCGGCGATGATGATCAGGTCCATGGCCTCGGTCCAGTTCGGCGGCGGCAGGAAAATGTTCGGGGCCAGGTCCGCGTCCCACAGTGCGGCGTAGCTGTCCGGCGCCTGTTTCAAGGTTCGGGTGCTGTAGACCAGACTGTTGCACCACAGCAGGTAACCGATGCCATGGCCACCAGCGCCCGTGCGATATTGCGCCGGCACATCGGCCAGGTTGGGAATGCGGTTGAGGTCAGGCTTTTCCAGCAACCCGGCGACGGCCAGGCCCTCGGCGCCGACGCCAGCCAGGGTGATGATGTCGTACTGCGGCCGGTCGCCACCGGCCTTGAGCTTGGCCACCATTTCCGAAGTACTGCCGGTGCGGTCGGCAATGACCTTGGCCCCGGTCTTGGCCTCGAAGGTTGCCGCGATATTGCGCAACGCCGCCAGCCCGGTGTCGTCGGACCACGTGAGCAGGCGTAGGGTCTTGCCGACGAACCGCGTGTCACTGGCCCGGGCGCTGATGAAGGGCACGCTCATGGCGGCCGCCGCTACCGAAACCACACTTGCAGTCTTGATGAATTGACGTCTGTTCAGATCATGCTCGCCCATGGAGGACTCCCTTTATTCTTTTAAGTATGAGGTGGGTAAAAACCGCTGCGCCCGCACCGTTCGACATCGAGCAAAGCCCCGTACTGCTTGGGCTCTGCCGCCGCCTGCGGCCATCCTGGGGTTGTGCAAAATCCCTGACTATCGAAAAAAACTCATTGAAGCCATGTTCCTGGCGCATGCCTTTTTTCGAGGCATGCGTGACCTGATAACGCGCCGTCAGACCGCCCGGATCACATGCTTGATTTCCTGAAACGCCGCCAATCCCCAAGGCCCCAATTCGCGGCCAAGGCTGCTCTGCTTGTAACCACCCCAAGCTGCCTGGGGGAAAATCACCTGGGGGGCGTTGATCCACACCAACCCTGCCTGTAAGGCGTTGGCCACCTGTTCGGCAGCCGTCGTATCACGGCTGACCACACTGGCCACCAGGCCGAAACGGCTGTCGTTGGCCAGGGCGATGGCCTGCGCCTGGGTGCTGAAACGGCGTACGCACAGCACGGGTCCGAAGATCTCCTCGCACCACAACGCACTGTCCAGGGGCACATCGGTGAAGACGGTCGGCTGTAAAAAAAAGCCGCGCGGCAGATGCGCGGGCCGCTGTCCACCACACACCAGCGTCGCCCCGGCGCTCAAGCCACGGTCGATATGCCCCAGCACGCGCTGGTATTGCGCCTGGTTGACCAACGCGCCCATCTCCACGTCCGCGTCGAACGGGTCGGCCACGCGGATCGCCTCGGCGCGGGTCTTGAGCCGCTGCAGGAACTCATCGGCCAGTTCATCGGCGACCAGTACGCGGCTGGTGGCCGAACACATCTGCCCGGCATTGAAAAAACCGCCGCCGCAGGCCAGTTCCACCGCCAGGTCCAAGTCGGCATCGGCCAGCACCAGCAAGGACGATTTACCGCCCAATTCCAGGCTTACGCCCTTGACCGTTTCCGCCGCCCGCTGCATCACCTGCACACCCACCGCATTGCTGCCGGTGAAGGAAATCTTCGCTACACGCGGGTCCGCCGCCAGCGGCGCTCCGACAGCCAGGCCGGTGCCACAGACCAGATTGAACACCCCGTGGGGCAAGCCGCATTCGGCGATGATCGACGCCAGCGCAAGCTCCGGCAGCGGCGTGACTTCCGAGGGTTTGAGCACCACACAGCAGCCGGCAGCCAGGGCCGGGGCGAGTTTCCAGGCGGTGGTGACCATCGGGAAATTCCACGGCACGATCAAGCCGACCACACCGCAGGGCTCGCGGCGCAGACGTGCGCTGAAATCAGCGCTGGGCAATGCCAGCGGATTGTCTTGCCGAACGTCCAAGCCTTCGGCCAGTTCGGCGTAATACTCGAACGTGGCAACCACATCGTCGACATCGATGGCCGCTTCGAACAGCGGTTTGCCATTGTTGCTCGATTGCAGGTGCATCAACCGCTCACGCGCCTCCCGCACGCCGGCGGCGATACGGCGCAGAAGCGCACCGCGCTCGCGGCCAGAAGTGTTCGACCACGGGCCGAAAGCCTGGGTAGCGGCCTCCAAGGCCTGATCGACGGCGTGTTCATCGCCGCCATAAACAGTGGTCAGCAGTGCCTCGGTCGCCGGATTGATCACCCGTAGCGGTTGGTCACCTGCGGACCATTGGCCGTTGATGTACAGCCCGTCTTGCGTTGTGAGCACACTCATTTCGACACCTCAGCCATCCAGCGTGCCTGATCGATTTCGATCAGCGTCGGCCCCTGCCGGTCGCAAGCGGCGAGCAACGCGGCGTACAGTTGCGCCACGCCGTCGATGGTTTCGGCCGCGCAGCCCAAGGCCTTGGCGACACCAATGAAATCCGGGGTGTAGATGTCCACACCCACCGGTTCGATGGCGCGATTGACCATGTATTTCTTGATCTCTTCGTAACCCTGGTTATTCCACAGCAGCACGATCACCGGGGTCCGCGCTTCCACCGCGCAGGCCAACTCCGGCAGGGTGAACTGCAAGCCGCCGTCGCCGATCAGGCACACCACCGGCGGGCGACCGTGCCCCAGGTCCTTGCCCCGAGCCAGGCGCCGATGGCCGCCGGCAACGCATAGCCGAGGGTGCCGTAGCCGGTCGACGAATTGAACCAGCGACGTGGCTGTTCCGGGTTGAAGGTCAGGTTGCCGGTGTACACCGGTTGGGTGGAGTCGCCGACGAATACCGCGTCGGGCAGCGCCTGCAAAACGGTGTCGAGAAATAGCGTCTGAGCGCGAGCCGCAGCGTCCCAGCTCCCTGCCAGATCGGCCCGCAACCGCGCAGCGCGCGCCGGCCCCCAATCGCCGCAGCGCTCGGCCAAGGGGTGCGCGTTCAACCCGTCGAGCAGGGCCCGGGCAGCCGTACGTGCATCGGCCACCAGGGCCAAGCGCGGTGAATAGTTGCGCACGGTCTGGTCCGGGTCGATGTCGATACGCAGCAACGCACCTGGGATCTCGAAGCCGCCGGCAAAGGTAATGTCATAGTCGGTTTCGGCCAGTTCGGTGCCGATGGCCAGCACCACATCCGCCTCGGCCACCAACGCCCGGGTGGCGACCAGGCTCTGGGTCGAGCCGATCAGCAAAGGATGTCGGGATGGCAACAGCCCCTTGGCATTGATGGTCAACGCTACCGGCGCGCCGAGGCGTTCGGCCAGTTCGCTCAATTCGACCGCCGCGTCAAGGGCGCCGCCACCGGCCAGGATCAAGGGCCGCTTGGCCGATGCCAGCATGGCCGTCATTTGCTCCACGGCATTGGGTGCAGCGCCAGCGCGGCTGATGTTCACCGGCACGCTGGCGAGCAAGGCATCGGCGTCCTCGACCAAAACGTCCAACGGAATTTCGATGTGTACTGGCCGCGCACGCCCAGCCTGGAACAAGGCAAAAGCCCGGGCCAGCACGGCGGGTAATTCAGCGGCGGACATCAGCGTGTGGGAAAACGCCGCCACCCCGCTTACCAATGCACTCTGGTTCGGCAGTTCATGCAACTTGCCGCGTCCTCCACCCAACTGGCTGCGCGACTGCACACTGGAGATCACCAGCATCGGGATCGAATCGGCATAGGCCTGGCCCATGGCGGTGGTGATGTTGGTCATGCCGGGGCCGGTGATGATGAAACACACGCCGGGCTTGCCGCTGACCCGGGCATAACCGTCGGCCATGAAGCCTGCGCCCTGTTCATGACGCGGGGTCACATGGCGGATACTGGAACGGGCCAGCCCGCGGTACAACTCGACGGTGTGCACGCCAGGGATGCCGAACACCTGCTCCACGCCATAGCCTTCGAGTAACTTGACCAATACTTCGCCGCACGTTGCCATTGCCACTGCCCTTTTTCTTGTCTTGGACGGGGCCCCGCGCAATGCGCTGCGAGCCCTTTTTATCTTTGGTAATGGCGTTATTGGAACGGTCCGACCATAGCGGCAACAATGGATAAAAAGTCATACTAGCCATGTCTTCACGTCATGGCTTGGATCCGAAATGAAACGACTTCCCCCACTGCCGGCGTTGCACACGTTTCTGATCACGGCCCAATGCTGCAACTTCACCCGGGCCGCCGAACAGCTGCACATTACCCAGGGCGCGGTGAGCCGGCAGATCGCCGGGCTGGAAGATCACTTGGGTTATGCACTGTTCCAGCGCCAGGCCCGCGGACTGAGCCTGACCGCCGAGGGCCAGGCGTGGCTGCCTCGGGTGCAGCAGGTGTTCAGCCTGATCGGCGAGGCGGTGGAGCAGATCGGCGAAAAGCGTCAGAGCCTGCAACTCAAGGCCCCGACCTGCGTGATGCGCTGGTTGCTGCCACGCCTGCTGCAATGGCAGAAGGAACGCCCGGACGTGCCGGTGGAACTGACTACCACGGCCAGGCACGGCGTGGACTTCCAGCGCGAAGCCTTCGACGCCGCAGTGATCTATGGCCCGCCACCCGACGCCTCACTGGGGTGCCTGCACCTGTTCGACGAACAACTGACGCCCGTGTGTTCCCGCCCGGTCCTGGAGGGCGCCGTGCCGCTGCGTGAACCCGCCGACCTGCAACAACACCTGCTGTTGCACCCCACCCGTGACGAGCGCGACTGGAACGCCTGGCTGGAGGTTGCCGACGTGCACTTGAGCAATCTCAACAAAGGCCAGCATTTCGAAACCCTGGACCTGGCAATGTCCATGGCGTCCCAGGGCACGGGCGTGGCGATTGGCGACTGGTCGCTGATCGGCGACGACCTGAGCGCAGGGCGGCTGGTGATGCCGTTCGAGCTGAAGGTCAAGACCGGCTTGGGCTATCACCTGGTGTACCCGCGCAAACCCCAGGCCTCGGCGCAATTGCAGGAATTGATGGAGTGGTTGGTGGAGCAGGCTCAGGCGCGGTAGAGGCAGGGATCTCGATCGTTCCTACGCCCCGCGTGGGAATGCTGCCAGGGACGCTCCGCGTTCCGCTTCTGGAAGGTGACGCAGCGCGTCAAGGGATGCGTTCCCACGCAGAGCGTGGGAACGATCAAATCAGAGCAAATTCGGCGCCTGCACCGGTTCGATCTGCGCCCAATGCGAGGTGTCTTCGCGGTGCTGCTTCAGATAGGGCAACACCGCCCCCAGCAACGGCGCCTTGAACGCATCCTGGAAACGATGGGCCAGGCCCGGGATCAACTTCAACTGGCTGCCTTGGATATGCGCCGCCAGATGCACCCCATGCATCACCGGCAGCAGCGGGTCAGCAGTGCCGTGAACGACCAGGGTCGGTACCCGCAGCTGGTTGAGCAACGCCACCCGGCTCGGCTCAGCCATGATTGCCATGATCTGGCGCTTCACGCCCTCAGGGTTGAAAGCCCGGTCATAGGCCAGTGCCGCCTGATGCAGCAGCGCCTGACGGTCGTCGACCACCATCGGGCTGCCCAGGGCGGCCAGCAGGTCGGCCTGCTGTTCAAGGGCCATCTCGCGATTCGGCGCACCGCGCCGGGACAACAGTTGCACCAGTCTTTCGCTGGGTGCGGGCAGGCCGGCGGCGCTGGAGCTGGTCATGATCAAGGTCAGGCTTTCGACCCGCTCGGGCGCCATGGCCGCCATGTGCTGGGCGATCATCCCGCCCATGCTGGCCCCCAATATGTGGAAGCTTTGCACGTGCAAGGCGTCCATCAGCCCCAACCCGTCGTCAGCCATGTCGGTCAAGGTATAAGGCGCGGCCACGGGTAAGCCGAGCTTGTAGCGCAAGGCTTCGAAGGTCAGGTTGGCGCTGCCGGGCGCCTGGCGCCAGGTGGACAAGCCGACATCGCGGTTGTCGTAGCGGATCACCCGGAAACCTTGCTCGCACAGGGCAACCACCACCTCATCCGGCCAATGGATCAATTGCCCGCCAAGCCCCATCACCAGCAGCAACGCCGGATCCGAGGCACGACCAATGCTCTGGTACGCCAGGCTGACCTGATCCAGATCGACCCGTTGGGTCGCAACGTTGACGTCACACCGAGAAGCCGCCATCGACGGCAGGCCGAACAACAACGCGGCCAGGAAAATGAATACACGCATGAAGAAACACCGAAACGCAGAACCCCAGTAGAGCGCGAGTCTGATGAAGTTTGTTCAAGCGCGCTGCCACAGTTACGTGACAGTTTGATGAAGATTGCCGAGCGGTTGCCTTCCTCCGGACGAATGAAGCAGCGAGCCGGGCATTGCTGCTGTGGCGAGGGGATTTAGCGAAACGTCACAGCGCCCCGCCGGACGGCGCGGCAGGCCCACACCAGCAACTCAATCGTCATGCATGTTTTTTAGTGATACCTGCCAGCAGAAACACCGATTGGTTTGCCAGGCAACGTTGGCCTTATCTTTTATTTCTAAAAAACCTAAGGTGGAGCCAACCTCTAGAAAACCACACGCCTCGGTGTTTAGAACGACAAGAACAATTCAATTAAACCCTCCCAGACGCGAGAGTCATCATGATTAAAATGCTAGCCGCCGTACGCCGGAAGCCCGGAATGACACATGCTGAGTTTTTGGATTATATAGAGCACCAGCATGGAAAAATCGCCCGAGCCAAACCTTTAGGTGTCAAACGATACGTGCAAAATCATGTCATCGACTCTGCTTTCGGCGTTGACGCCGACATGACCTACGCAACAGGCTTTCACAGAGACTCCATCACCGAGTTATTTTTTGACGACATGTCAGGTTTGATCCAAACCTTCAGTGATCCCTATACCCAACAAACCGTTGGACCTGACGCAAAAAATTTCGCTGACCTGGCCAACCAGGCCGCTCAGTTGATGGATGAAGTAGAGACCTCCAGCACAGGTACCACGCCCCTCCAATGGAAGGCGATGATCTTTCTGAAAAAGAACCCCGCGGTGAACCTGGATAGCTTTTTCACCGCATGGGATGTGGCGCACGATGCGATCGCCAATCAATACCCAAACTTTCAAAATGTCCTACGCCGGCATGTTCGTTCCAGGTACCTGCCCGAAGGTGACAGAGTGACCTCCTATTTCGGGCCAAACATCGCGGTATACGAAGGGGCTAGCAGCATGTGGTTTGAACATGAAGCCGACTTCTCTATCTTTCGCCAGTATCAGCGAGCACTGTTCCAACAACTTTCTGACGAAGGGGTCGCGCTGGCATCAGAGTCCTTTTTTGTGTATGTCAAAGAAGTGGTCATTATGGACCTGAGCCAGTAACAACTTGATCGATGGGGCGGCTGTTCTACATCACTTCAACGCGGGTTTTGCGCAGCGGATGTAGAACAGCGACTCATTTGACTCAGATAGGCTCAGCCAACGTAGCCGTGGAATCTCGCATGATCTGAGCATGCTCTTCCTTGTCACCGGCACTTTTTTCTATCTCGCACAGCCGTGCGGAATTCTCGACCACCAGTTGGCAACGTTCCCAACGCCGCGCTTCGAACCGGCTCAGGGCGGCCTGTAGATCGCTATCGGCGAACAGTTCTTCGGCAAGCACGATGGCACTCTCGATTCCAATCCCAGCCCCGGAAGCCAGATGTGGCGTGGTGGCATGCACCGTGTCCCCGATCATCACGATGCGGCCTTTATGCCAGGGCAGCGGAACCAACAGATTGGCCAGTGGACGGTAGTCGATATTGGCGCCCGGCTCGTACAGTTGCGGCACGAGCGTTTGCAGGATCGGTGCGGGGAACTCAGCCAGAAGACGCGCCATTTCGCTTGCCCAATTGGCCGGATCAATCCACTCGGAAAACTCGCGGTTTTCCATGAGGAACATGTACATGTGCGTTTCGGATATCGGATTGACGCCGACCTTGGTGCGTCCCAACCAATGACTGGGGCGTACGATTTCCGGCGGACGCTTGAGCACCGCACGCCAGACACTCTGGTGAATGGGTTTTGGCGAGGGTGCTTCTGGAAAAAAGTCCTTTCGCATATGCGAATGCACGCCATCGGCGGCAATGACCAGGTCATAGCGACCGCAGGTGCCGTCGGTGAAAGACACGTCAACGCCATCACCACGCTCGACGACGCTGGCGAACGTAATGCCCAGGCGCACGTTGGTGCCGACTTCCCGGGTCTTATCGGCAAAGATTCGCGCCAGCACCGGGCGCAGGATGCCGCCACCACAGGGAATCGGTTTATGGCTGACCGGAGGTCGCAGCGCCAACTGTACGATCAGGTCGCCTGCGGGTGAAAACACATCGAAATCGGTCGACAGATACCCTTCGCTGGCCACCCTTTCAAGGATTCCGACTGTATCGAGCGCTCTCAACGTCGGCCCACTGAGCGTAATACCTGCCCCCAGGGGACACCACAAAGGATCTATTTCGACCAGGTCGACTTCGACGCCCTGACGGGCAAGCTGGATCGCCGCGGTCATGCCGGAAAAACCGCCTCCGACGATCAGGACCTTATTGACTGCTGCACTCATCACGCTCTCCTAATTATTCTTATTTCAATCGGGCTGACATTGCATGGCGCACCGACGAGCTCTGCAGCGCTATCGACTCACTGCCGCAAGTTCATAAAATTCCGACTGACAAAGCCGGAGCAACAACGAGACTATCGAATCGGCTATCCGCGCTGAAATCGCTTTCCACAATCCGAGGTATCGCTGGAGAAGATGGGTATCGCGGGGGCATCGGAGAATCAGGTGGCGGTGGTGTTGGATATGCCTACGCCTTCGCGAGCAAGCTCGCTCCCACAGGTTTTTGTGTCGGGTGCAAATGCTCTGAACACCTGTGAACCCAATGTGGGAGCGGGCTTGCTCGCGAAAGCTGAGGGTCGGCTTGAGGTGATGCTGGATGTGCCTACGCCATCGCGAGCAAGCTCGCTCCCACAGGTTTTGTGTCGTGTGCAGCTGTTGTGAGCACCCGTGAACCCAATGTGGGAGCGAGCCTCCAGGGGCTTTAACTGCGTTGGCTCAAACGCTTTCCAAGCCATCCCAGCAGAGGTATTTCACCTCAAGGAACTCGTCGATACCCAGATGAGATCCTTCCCGCCCAAGACCGCTCTGCTTCACGCCACCGAAGGGGGCGACCTCATTCGAGATCAACCCGCAGTTGATCCCGACCATGCCTGATTCAATGCGTGCAGCGTTACGCCAGATTCGCGCCGCATCACGACTGAACAAGTAGGCAGCAAGGCCATACTCGCTGTCGTTGGCCATGGTGATCGCCTCGTCATCCGTCTCGAAACGCAACAGCGGCATGACCGGGCCGAAGATCTCCTCCCGGGCAACCTTCATCGTATGCGTCACATCCGCAAGCACCGTGGGTTGGAAGAACCCGCCACCGATTGCATAACGGCTACCGCCGGCCAACAGCCGCGCCCCCTGCGCCAGCGCATCGTCGACCAGCGCTTGGGATTTCTGTACCGCAGCTTCGTCGATCAACGGCCCCACCTGCACACCGGGTTCCAGACCGTTGCCTACTGTAAGCCGTGCCACGCGCTCGACAATGCGCTCGGCCAGTGCGTCATAAACCCCGGCCTGCACCAACACCCGATTCGCGCCGATGCACGACTGGCCGCTGTTGCGAAACTTGGCCAACATCACTCCGTCGGCAGCCGCATCAAGGTCAGCATCGTCAAAGACGATGAAGGGTGCATTGCCGCCCAGTTCCATCGAACATTTCTTGACGGTCTGCGCCGCTTGCGCCAACAGCAGCCGGCCCACTTCAGTGGAACCGGTAAACGTAAGCTTGCGCACCAGTGGGTTGGCGGTGAGTTCGCCGGCGATATCCCGGGTGTCATTACCGGTGATCACGCTGAAGACACCCGCCGGCACTCCGGCACGTTGGGCAAGCTCGGCGAGGGCTAGCGCCGTCATCGGCGTCTGGCTTGCCGGTTTCACCACCATCGTGCAGCCCGCAGCGAGCGCCGGAGCGGCCTTGCGGGTGATCATGGCGGCCGGGAAGTTCCACGGCGTTATGGCGGCGCAGACCCCGATGGGCTCGCGCAATGAGACGATACGCTGGGTGTCTTTCACACCGGGGATCATGTCACCGCGCACACGCGTGGCCTCTTCCGAAAACCAGCGAACGAAAGAGGCGGCGTAATCGACTTCACCACGGGCCTCCTCCAGTGGCTTACCCTCCTCCAGGGTAATCAGCGTGGCGATGTCCTCACGGTGTTCGACCATCAACTCATACCAGCGGCGCAACACCTCGCCACGGCGTTTGGCCGTCAAGCGTCGCCACGGACCAAAGGCCTCATGCGCTGCATCGATTGCCCGGCGGACCTCGGGCACGCGGCAGCGCGGCAGCTCGGCGAGCACCGTTTGATCCACCGGATTACGCAGCGTGTACTGACCGTGCGGCGTCTCGTTCAACCACTCACCCGCGATGTAGGCACCAGTACGCCACAGCGTGGGATCTTTCAATAAATGCTTCATTTGGCAATCCTCATCATCAGCAAGGGTGACGCCCGATCATGAAGGCGCTATCGGGATCGGATGTCACCGGCAGGCCCGCGGCAACCAGCCCTTGACGCAGGGATTTCATCAAGCGATCCGGCACACGCATCGCCGGGGCACGCAGTGGGCCGCCGTTGAAACCGGCGAGCCAGTCCTGGTATTTCCACATCGTGCGGTTGAGCACCCCGGTACCGCCGGCATAGGTTTGTGCGGCGGCGCCGTTGGCGCTGCGTGCCGGATTGACCTTCCAATACAACTCCATCGCCTCCTCGAATCGCCCGGTGCGCGCCAGTTCGAAAGCCTTCGGGTAGTAATCGCTCATCCAGGCGGTGTTGCTGGTGCCGGAAAACTGCAGCTTCATCAGGCTCATCAAGGGAATGGCATCACCTTCGATCGGGCAACTGATCACGACCTGATCACGGAAGTGGTAATACATCTCGCAAATGCCCGCCGGCAGCGGAAACCCTTGCTCCGATTTGATAGCCGCGATATTCGGACAATCGGCCAACAGACGACGGACCAACTCCAACGACATCCCCGCTGGATGCACGCGCTCAAAGCCCCATAGCGGAATCGGGAACAGCATGACGGCAAGCTCTGTCGCGTCGCACAATGACTTGGTGTAGTCGTAGATTTCCTGCTCGTTGGTCGGCCAGAACTGCGGTGGATAAGAGAGCAGGACGATGTCGGCACCGGCATTCTCGGCGAGCTTCACTGCCTCGATGTTCTCCGCCAGCGTGCCAAACGCCGCGTGGAAAAACAGGATCAGGTCTTTCCCCGACTCACGGGCCCAAGCGGTGAATTGCGCGTTTTCCTGGGCAGAGATCGCCAGCTCGCTGCACAGCAATGTGCTGCTGTAGCCCAGCCCAACCGTGTGTTCTACGTCGTGGCGTATGCCGCGCTCATTGAGCCGCTTGAGATCAGCACTGAAGCTTGGAATGGTGACTGCCGAGCAGCCCACCAGGTTTTCACGCGCCCAGGCACGGGCATCAGCTTTCTTGTAAGTGGCCATGATGATTTCCTTCGTTCAGTGGAGGGGTTATTTCGAGACAGGGACAATGCTGGCGGGTAGCTCGATGCCAAGGCCTTGTTGCCTGGCGCGCTCGTACAGCGCCTGCGCAATGACGACGTCCTGCAAAGCCGAGCCAACCGACTTGTAGAGGACGATGTCGCTTTCGTTTTGGCGCGCAGTGACATGACCCGCCACCAGATCCGCCAGCGCGACTAATTTGTCGGCGACATAGACACCGGCATTGATCGCAGCAATGGCGTCGCCGGTGTCGTGAAGCACCTCCTGCGGCATATCCGCGACGATGCAGACGGCTCGATCCATCGTGGCCGGGTCAACCTCCCTTTGCTCAGGCAGGGTGGAACCCAATGACACGACCGTGGTACCCGCAGAAAGCCATGCCCCTTGCAGTACGGGAGACTCGTCACGACTGCGTGCGGCACAAATCACCACATCACAGCCCTGCACGGCCTCTTGCGCAGTGTTCACTGCGTGGATATCCAGCCCCGGCCTGAAGCTTTCGGCAAACCGCTCACGGCTCGCGGGCGTTGGGCTGAACACCCGGACATGGGCCACATCGCGTACGGACTTGAGGCAGTCCAGCGCGCCACGTGCTTCAAACCCCGCGCCAATCACTCCCACCCGCAGCGCGCGTTGAGGCGCCAGCAAATCGACCGCCAGCGCAGCGGTTGCAGCGGTGCGCAAACCCGTCACCCGATTGCCGTCGATTAGCGCACTGAGGGCCATGGTTTGCTGATCGAACAAGGCGATCAGGTAGCTGGCGCAGCGGGCCCGCATGGAGGCTGCGATCAACTTGCATCCCATATGGCCGCCAGTGGGGGGACGGCAGTCAAACTGCGCAGCCAGATGCCGTCGCCGCGCGCCATGGACCGCGGCGGCACCATGGCATCCGAGGTGGTGCAGGCATACGCCTGCGCGAGTGCGGCAACGGCTGTGCTCCAGTCGGCGAGCGCGGCCACATCGGCGTCGCTGAGAAAAAGCGTCGGGGCAATTACAGGGGCACTGGGGAGTCATGCATGTCGCTAACCTCGCAATCGGGTATCAGCCATTGATTGACTGACACCCTACGAGCCGCGCACCACGCCGAATACTGCTGGGAATCGAAAGCAGCTATCGCTCAAGTCGATGGCATGGACAGATTGCAGATCAACCGTCGCACTTCACGGGAGGCACGCGTTACAGGACGACGGGGAGACTCGACAAGCACGACAAAACGCTCGAGAACGGGCTCGACGATGCGCGATGAAATCAATCGTTGATCCAGCGAGCCCGGTAGCACAGAGGCAATCGCATAGCCTCCGCCTGCCGCAACGACTTCGTACTGGAGCTGGACGGAGTCTGCTTCCACGGCAACGCTCAGTTCCATGAAATGCTCGAGCGCCAGGTGATCGAGCCTGGCTCGCAACAAATGGGGACGCCCTGGGACCACCAATGGCAATCCAGATAGCTGCTTCAATGCAATGTCCCGGTCAGCGAGGACTGGATCACTGGCCGGCCCGATCAAATGCAGAGGCAACCTGGCCAGCAGATACGCCTCGCCGATGCTTGCTTCACTCTCGCGCAGGACCAGCGCCATATCGAGACGACCATCGTGCAGCTGCTCTTCAAGTTGCGCACTCGCGCCCTCGATCAGGTGCAACCTTACGCCCGGCATCTGTGCTTGCACCGCCGCAAAAAGCGTACCGGCAAACCGCCGTACCGCGGACGGCAGCATCCCTACGACCACCTCCCCCACCGGTTTGCCACGCCGGGTACGAATATCGTCGGCCAGGCCTTCAGCGTCTGCGAGCAGATTCGATACGCAAGGCAGCAACTGCTCGCCAAACTCGGTCAGGACCACTCCACGTCCGGTACGCTGGAACAGCCGCTCGCCACACTGCGATTCGAGCTGAGCGATATTTCGACTCACCATCGACTGCGGCATATCCAGTAAAACCGCCGCTTTGCTCAGGCTGCCGGCCGCCGCGACCCGCACGAACAATATCCATCGAGGATCGACAATCGTCAGCGCAGTGGCCGCAGGCACGCTCATTCTTCGAAAATCGCCACGGCGCGGACGAAACCGGCCGAAGCGTGCCTGATCTTGTAGGGGAAACAGGACACCTGGAAACCATGGGCCGGCAAACATTCCAGGTTGGCCAGTTTCTCCATCTGACCGTAACCGATATCGCGCCCGGCCTTGTGCCCTTCCCAAATGATCGAGGCATCGCCACTGGCGGCGAAGCGTTCGCGCGTGTACTTGAAGGGCGCATCCCAACTCCAGGCATCGGTACCGACCACGCGCACACCGCGCTCCAGCAGAAACAACGTGGCCTCGCGACCGATGCCAACCCCGGCATCCAGATAGCCCGGCTGGCCAAACAGCGCCCCGGCGCGGGTGTTGACCAGGACAATATCCAGCGGCTGGAGCACGTGGCCGATGCGCTCCAACTCTGCTTGCACTTCGGCGGCGCTGACCACATGGCCATCCGGCAAGTGACGAAAGTCCAGCTTCACGCCCGGTTGCAGGCACCAGTCCAACGGCAGCTCGTCGATGCCGAAAGCCGGCTTGCCGCCGTCGGTCGTCGAGGCGTAATGCCAGGGGGCATCCATATGCGTACCGCTGTGCGTCGTGATCTGCAGGCGCTCGGCGGCCCAGGACTCATTGCCCGGCAGTTGTTCCTTGGACAGCCCGGGAAACATCGCGGCCATCTCCGGCCAACCTTGCTGGTGGTCCATGTAGTCGATTTTCGGCAGCAATGGCGGAGGATCAGTGTATGGGTTGTTGTCCAGGGTCACGGACAGGTCCACCAGACGACGTTTAGTCGATTGCATTTTCGCTCACTCCAAGCCCCACCCGCCCACGCGCACGGCGCGCAGGGGTAGCAGCGTTCAAACTGTTACGTATCAAGGCACCGGCAGAGCCGTCATGACGAAAGCCAAGGGCACGGGACTGGGGCGTTTTCATCGCTGGGAAATTGCCGAACAACGCTTGCAGACCAGCATCCGGTGCGAAGCTGATCAACGCGCGGCGCTCCTGGCCATAGGCAGCGGCCAGGGCATCGATGACCTGGGCAATGGACAAGTGCAACAGCGGTAACTGCCAGACCCGTGACTCGCCGAGTTCGGCGGCCGGCAGTTCGGCGGCCCGCAACAGGTTATCCACGCAACACCGCACGGACATCCACCACGCCTGCGCCTGCGGCGAAACCGGGCAACAATATGGCTGGCCTTCAGCGAAGGCGTGCAGCAGATCGCTCATGAACGCCGAACGCAGTCCATTGGGTTCACGTGGCCGCGCGACAATGCCGGGCAAGCGCACCGCTCGACCGTCCACCTCGCCCCGGCGGGCCAGGTCGTTGAGCGCCATTTCCACCATCACCTTGTGCGTACCGTAGCTCAACTGCGGGCTGGGCACGGCACGCTCATCCATGCGTGCCGGCAGGTCGCCGCCGTACACCGCCACGCTGCTGGCATACACCAGCACCGGCCGGCCGGGTTGCACTCGAAGTTGGTCAAGCAACTCCAGGCTGGCCAGCAGGTTGACCTGGTAGCCCAATGAATAGTGCTGCTCGGCCGCCCCACCGGGGATACTGACCAAATGAAAAACCACATCGATGCCATCGGCCAGGGCGCGACGCAACAACGCAGCGTCGGTCACACTGCCGCAATGCCGGCGCAGACGCTTATCCTCCGCAAACCCCACCAACTCTTTATCCAGCAGTATCAACGCGCTGATCGGCCGGCCTTGTAATTCATTGGTTTCGAGCAATCGTTTCACCAGCGCCCGCCCGACAAAACCATTGGCCCCGGTAATCATCACGCGCATGGGAGGTCTCCGCGCACGACACGCTGGTCTATCGCGCCGAATACCGACTGCCCTTGCAGATCGAAGACTTCCATGCGCACGCGATCACCAAAGCACATGAATGGCGTCTGTGGCGCACCATGCTCAATCATCTCAACCGCACGACGCTCAGCGATGCAGGCGGCGCCCACGCTGGGGTCGGCATTGGAAACGGTGCCGGAACCGATCAGGCAGCCGGCCCTGAGGCGCCGGGTCAGTGCCGCATGAGCAATCAACTGATGAAAGCCGAAATGCATGGCACCGCCATTGGCGTGGCCAAACCACTGACCGTTCCAATCCACCCGCAACGGCAGATGCACACGCCCATCACGCCAGGCTTCGCCCAGCTCGTCAGGGGTTACCGCCACCGGGGCAAAACTTGATGAGGACTTGGCCTGGATAAAACCAAAGCCGGTCTTCATTTCACGTGGTGCGAGCGCTCGCAGGCTGACATCGTTGACTTGCACAATGAGCCGGATATGGCTTGCGGCCTGTTCAGCCGAGCAGCCCATGGGCACGTCATCGACCAACACCGCGTACTCCCCTTCAAAGTCGATGCCATGGGTTTCACTCGGTAAAACGATGTCGTCGTGGGGGCCCAGGAAATCATCGCCGCAGCCCTGGTACATCAGCGGGGTGTGTTCAACGCCTTCGATCGGATCGAGCCCGAAAGCCTTCTGCATCCGCTCCCCATGGCTGAGGAAAGACGAGGCATCCAACCATTGCCAGGCACGCGGCAACGGCGCAGCGGCCTGCTGCGGATCGAAAGCGAAGGCACCGGCCTGGGAGCCCGCATTCAAGGCGGCATAGCGAGCGCGCAAAGCGCTCTCGACGTCGGACCAACGATCGACGGCATCCTGCAGCGTCGCGGCAATATCGCTGGCATCCACCGCCCAGGCCAAGTCGCGCGACACCACCAGCAGGCGACCGTCGCGGCTGTGATGCTTGAGGGTACCGAGCTTCATGCGTGTTCTCCTTGCAGCTCGGGGGCGAAGCGCCCATCGAGCAGGACAAACAGCATGCGTGCCATCTGCTCGGTGCGGTTGCTCCAGGCGTGGTTGGTGCCTCGCTGCACGACGATGTCACCGCGCTTGAGATGCACCTCCTCGCCATCGAGCACCAGCCAGACCTCGCCCTCGGTGACCACGCCGTAATCGAGCGTTTCGGTGCGGTGCATCAGCTTGTGCTTGGAATCCGCCTGTCCCGTACCGGCATGGGCTTGGCCTATTTCGGCGAAAGCCGCCGCGGCATCCTCGGCGCTGACCTGGTTCTGCACGCTGTCAGGCGGAATATCCACCACGCGAATGACACTGCCCAGCGGTGTCGGGCTCAATTGAAGCGGCTTGCTGGTGGGGTCGTCACCGTTATCCAGCACGGCCGGGCTGGCGCCACTGTTCCAGATCTCATGGAAGACCGTGCCGGGTACCGCCTTGAGCGGGAAGCTATTGGGCGTCGGCCCGCTGAGCGCGACCACCGCCAGGCCCTGGGCATCGTGCCCAGTGACCACGCGTTTGAAACCAGGAAGTTGTTGCATATTCGACTCCTCAATCAGTTTGCCAACGGGCTTGGCGAAAGAATGACGCGACAGCGGGTAGAGATGGATTCATGGAAAAACCTTAAAGATCGAGCACCAGTCGAGCGCTCCTGGCACGCGAGCAGCAAGGCGTGAATTGGTCGTTGCGGGCTCGCTCGGCATCGGTCAAGAACATGTCGCGATGGTCCGGCACGCCCGCCAACACGCGCGTGATGCAGGTGCCGCAGATGCCCTGCTCGCAAGACAACGGGATGTCGATACCGGCCTCCAGCAGTACCTGGGCAACGCTAAGCGCGGCGGGCACCTGGAAACACTGGCCGGTGCTAGCCAGCTGCACCTCGAAGCCGCCCGCCTCACCCGCCGGGACGGCGGCGGCGGTAAAGTACTCACGGTGCAGTTGCGCCTCGGCCCAACCCTGCTCACGCGCAGTGCCGAGCACGTGCTCCATGAAGCCATTGGGGCCACAGACATACAGATGACGGTCACTGGCTGGCGCGGATAAAACCCAAGCGCTGTCGAGGCGTTGGGATTCCTCGCCATCGTCCACATGAACGTGCACGCAATCGGCGAACGCCGAATGGCGGATGTGCTCGATAAAAGCCATGCGCCCGGCCGAACGACCACAGTAGTGCAGCTCAAAAGGTGCGCCGATCCGCGCCAGGCGCTCGGCCATGCAGAGGATCGGCGTAATACCGATACCGCCAGCGAACAGCACGCTGTACCCCGCCGCATGCTCCAACGGGAACAGGTTGCGTGGCTCGCTGATACGCAGCCGGCTGCCTTCGTGCACGTGCTCGTGCATGGCCTGCGAACCGCCACGAGACGCCGGGTCGAGCAATACGCCCAACAGGTAGCGGTGGCGTTCTTCCGGGTGATTGCACAGTGAGTACTGGCGCACCAGGCCATTGGGCAGGTGCACGTCGATATGCGAGCCGGCACTGAAAGCAGGCAGCATGGAACCCTCGACCGGAGCCAGTTCAAAACTGTAGATGCCTTCGGCTTCGCGACGCTTGCGGGTCACAACGACATCGATCATCACCGGGTACCCACTGACTGTTGTGCGGCCACCCGCTCCGACTCGATCAACCGACGCAGGACACGCCGGCAACGCACGGCCCCTGCATCGACTGGCAGCAGCACAGGGTTGAGGCCCAGCAATTCAACCTCGCCAATCTGACGCTGCTGAGCTTCGACCATGGGTTTATCTTCACCGGCGAAAATACCGATCAACATGTTCTGGACGAAGGCATTCAACTGCTCATTGTGCTGCTCGAAATTGCGCGTATTGGCAAAGAAGTAATGGGTGTTCGCCGCGTCCTGCGGGGTCATCAGATGCAGGTTCCATGTCACGGCCCCCTCCTCCCTCGGGCGCCCTGGCGCAGTGGCACCGCTGCCCAGCAGCATCAGGCCAGGTGCGTGCCAGATGACCTCGGCCCAGACGTCCGCTCGAGTCGGGTCTTCAAGATGAGCGCCGAAAGCCGGTGGAGGGACGTCATCAGGCGCCCACCAACTGATGCGCACGCGATCGTTGGGCAACTCCTCGATGCTGGCGCGCGTGCGTGACAACGCTCCACCACCCAGCGTATCGGGGTGCAGGAAGTCAACGTGGCTCAAGTCCATGATGTTGTCGGCCAATAGCTCGTAGTGCGCGCGGGTTGGCAAATATCCATGCCCCTTGGCATGGGGTAGCGCCTGTTCAAAAAAGGAAAAGTCGGGGATCAGCGCATCGCTGGCCAGGGTTGGCTCGCCAGGCCAGACCCAGATCGCCCCATGGCGCTCAACGGCGGGGAAGGAGCGAACACAGGCGGCCTTGGGGATATTCCCATCGCCATGGGGGTTGTGAGTGCATTGGCCACTGCCATCGAAACGCAAGCCGTGGTACGGACACTGAACGCTGTCGCCGACAATCTTGCCCATGTGCAGCGGGGCAAAACGGTGAGGGCAGCGATCAGCCAGAGCCTGGATGGCGCCCTGGCTATCGCGAAAGAACACAATGGGGCGCTCGACAATGGTTCTGCCAAGCATCTCGCCTTGCGCCAGCTCGTCCGCCCACCCAGCGATGTACCAGGTGTTGAGCAAATAACTCATGATGTTCTCCTCGTTTTCTTATTTTGATAAACGTCGAATGGGCCGGATCAGCTATCAGGGTCCACGGCGACAGTGGCGGGAAAAGCTACCCCGCGGCCACGCAGCCGAATGCACGCCAAGGCCACCAATAGTTGAAGGCCCGCAACGATCCCCAGCGCGGTTGGCAAAGCGCTGCTCACCCCACCGGTAATCGCCAGCACCACCAGCGGGCTGGAGAACTCACCGGCAAAGAACATCGCCGTGAAGCCGCCGACGGCGCGACCGCGCTGCTGGAAGTCGATCTGGGCCATGATCCAGGTGAGCAGGGTCGGCATCATCAAGCCGATGCCCAGGCCGTTGATCAGCACGGCGATCACCACCAGTCCATGACTGTCGGCCACCGCCAGCAGCCCGCCACCGATACCGGCCGCGACGAAGGCCAGGAATACCTGTCGGTACGCCGCTACCCCCCTGAACAAACGGAAACTCAGGGCGCCGATCAGTACGCCGAACTGACTGGCGCCCATGGTCATGCCGATCTGCTGCGACCCTTCGACATGCAGCAGGTTGAGCAGGTAACCGACTTGTACCGGCACGATAAACAGGCTCAAGCCAGCCAGGAATGACAGGGCATACAACGGAGCCAGGGGGCGCCAGGAGAATGCGCTCTTCACCGCCGCTGTCGCCGTGACGACCTGGGCGCGCGGTTCCCACAGCAACCAGACCATCAGCGGCAGAAACACCAGCCCTAGCCCATACAGGGCAAACGGGGTGCGCCAGCCGTGCTCGCCGAGCACGCCGCCCACAGCAATGAAAATCGCCGCCGACAACGAGGTCGCAACCATTTGCAGGGCGAACATGCGTTCACGCCGCGCGCCGCTGTAGTAGTCGCCCATCATCGTGGTGCAGCAGGTCATGATCGCCGCCTCCGCCACGCCGATGCCGGCCCGGCTGATAACGATGACCTGCAGCGAGTCCAGCCATAGCGGCAACACGCCACAAAGGGTGTAGAGAAACATCGCACCGATCAGCAACGGCTTGCGCCCGAGCCGGTCGGCGATGATCCCGGCCACAGGTGCCAACAGCGCAATCATCAACGCCGGTAGCGTCAGGGCAATGGGCACCAGCACGGCCACACCCGCAGAGTCAACGAAGTGCTCCTGCATACGCGGCAGTATGGGGGCCAGCAGCACCGCGCCGAGCACCGGCAGGCAACTGCCAAGCAACAGCAACAACGACTGTGGCAAACCTGCCTGGCGTTCAACGCTCATCGTGCACCTCCGATGGTTGGGCCGCGCAGAACGCCATGCCAAAGGCGCTCAAGCCGGCGATAAGGTCAAGCCATAGAGGCTGCTGGAACAGATACATACGAGGCATGGCAACGTCCTTTCTTGTTGTTATGGCGCGACCGGATTAGCCGCCGCAGAAACTGTCTTCTTGCACGATGAGTGCTGCCCACTGGTGGGTTCCTCGGCGGTGGCGGGCGTCAGCACCGCACTCACCAGGCAACGGGGCTCCTCCGAGGATTTGTGCCCAACCGGCCCCTTGCTCATACGCTTGCTCGGCAACAGGAAGTGGGCCAGGGCCGGCAACAGCACCAGCGCACCGACCATGTTCCAGACGAACATGAAGGCCAGCAGCACGCCCATGTCGGCCTGGAACTTGATCGGCGAAAACATCCAGGTGGCCACGCCGATCGCCAGGGTCACACCGGTCAGCATCACCACCTTGCCGGTGGACAGCAGTGCCCGGTAATACGCCTGCGACAGGCTTGTGCCCTGGCGCATATGACCGAGCAGGATGCTCATCACGTACAACGCATAGTCGACGCCGATGCCCACGCCAAGGGCGATCACCGGCAGGGTCGCGACCTTGACGCCGATGTTCAGCCAGACCATCAGCGCCTCACAGAGGATCGATGTGAGCATCAGCGGAATCACCGCACAAATCGTGGCGCGCCAGGAACGGAAGGTGATCAGGCAGAGCAGGATCACTGCGCCGTAGACCCAGAACAGCATTTCGCGATTGGCCTGCTTGACGACAATGTTGGTCGCCGCCTCGATCCCGGCATTGCCAGCGGCCAGGAGGAACTGGACCTCGTCGGTATTGTTCGCCGCAGCGAACTGTTCGACGTGATCCACCAGGCGGTTGAGGGTTTGCGCCTTGTGGTCGGAGAGGTAGACGTACAGTGTCAGCAGGCTGCAGTCTTCGTTGTAGAGCCCGCGCGGCGCACCGGCGGTGACCATGTTGAGCATCGCCTGGTTGTTCTGTAGCTCATACCACTTCGGGCTGCCTTCGCTGAGGCCGACCAGCATCCGGCGGTTAAGCAGCGCCAGCGAGTTGGTCGAATCGACCCCTGGCAAGGTGCGCAACTGCCAGTCGAGGGCGTCGACCTTGCGCAGGATGTCGTAGCGCGAACAAGCGCTGGCTGGCGTCTTGACCATGACTGCGAACAGATCGCTGCTGGCACCGTAGTGATGGGTCAGAAACGCATCATCCTGGTTGTAGCGCGAGTCGGCCCGCAACTCGGGCGCGCCGGCATCGAGATCACCGATATTCAATTGCAGGCTGACCACGAAGCCGACCGTCGCCAGTGCCAGGCTCAGGGCAATGCACAACGCCGCCCAGCGCCGCTGGGTGAACAGGTCGAGAAAGCGCCAGAAGCCGTGGCGACTCAGGCCGGCCTGTTCAGCATGCTCGCTTTTGAGACTCAGACGCGCGGCGCGGCGGCTGACACCAACATAGGAGAGCAATACCGGCAGCAGGATCAAATTGGTGAAGATCAGCACCGCCACGCCGATACTGGCGATCATCGCCAGGTCCTGGATCACCTGGATCTTGATGATCATCAGCACCGCAAAGCCGACCGCATCGCAGAGCAGCGCGGTGAGGCCGGCGAGAAACAGGCGGCGGAAGGTGAAGCGCGCGGCGACCACGCGGTGCATGCCACGACCGATGTCCTGCATGATGCCGTTCATCTTCTGGGCGCCATGGCTCATGCCAATGGCAAACACCAGGAACGGCACCAGCACCGAATAGGGATCCAGTTGATAGCCCAGCAGCGGCAGCAGGCCAAGCTGCCAGACCACCGCCACCAGTGAGCAGAACACCACCAGCAAGGTGCTGCGGATGCAGCGGGTATACCAGTAGAGCACCACGGCGGTGATCAGAATGGCCACGGCAAAGAACATCAGGATCTGCCGCAGACCGGCGATCAAGTCACCGACTTTCTTGGCGAAACCGGTGATACGAATGTCGATGCTGTCGCTCTGGTATTGGCTGCGTAGCGACTCCAGTTGTTGCGACAGCCTGGTGTAGTCCAACGGTTGGCCGTCGGGGGTGCGCTGCAGCAGGGGCACATGGATGATGCTCGATGCCTGATCGAACGCCACCAACTGGCCGATCTCGTTGGACAGTTGCACATTGCGCCGCAATGCCGCGAGGCTGGCGGCGCCGCCATCGTAGTTGTCCGGAATGACCGGCCCACCGTCCAGGCCCGCTTCGGTCACCGCCACCCAGCGCGTGGCCGGCGTCCACAGCGACTTCATGTACGCACGGTCGACACCGGGCAACAGATAGATCTTGTCGCTCAACGCCTGCAGGGTCTTGAGGTAGGCGCTGTCGTAGATGTCGCCCCGCTTGTTGACCACCGCGATGCGCACCGCGTTGCCCAGCCCACTCAGCTCCTGCTGGTGCTCAAGGTAGTTGGCGATATAGGGATGATGGGTGGGGATCATTTTTTCGAAACTGGCATTGAGCTCGACACGACTGGACTGCCAACCCAGTACCAGCGTGGTCGCCAGGCACAGCAGCAACACCCACAGGCGATGATTGAACAGTGCTCGTTCGAGCACCGAGCCGGAACGCGGATCAAAGTCTTCGAACGCATTCGCAGGGGGCTGGGGGAATTTGCTAGGGGACGTCATAACCTCACTCCGCAACGGCAATCGATGGCTGCGCAATACGCTGCAGCCCGGTGAAACCGGCAACGATCAGGCTGCCATCGGCGGCCTCGACCAGACTTGAAACGGGCCTCCCCAGGGGCTTGCCCAGTGGCAGCAGCGCCGCCCCGGTCTGCTCGCCATTGAGAAACAGCGCACCACTCTGGTTGACCAGCAGCACCTGGCCGTCGGCCAGGCGCGTAGCGTCATTGAAGGAAATCGGCAGAGGGACGGACAGGTGCTGGAAGCTTTCGCCCCCATCATTGGAGATAAAGGCGTTGCCCCTCAGGCCGCCAACCAGCAGGGCGCCATCGGCGCGGCTCTGCAAGGTGAAGAAACTGCCTTCATAGGGACTTTCCAATGGGCTGAACGAAACTGCATCGTCGTCCGAGCGCGCCAGGTAACCCTGCTCGCCAGCCAGGAACCAGCGCGTTCCCTGGTGACTGATGGCGTACAAGTGCATCCCGTTCGGGTTGGCGATATGCCCCATCAGCGACTGCCACGTGGCACCGCCATCGGTGGTCCACAGTGCCAGGCCGTAGGCGCCGACGATCAGCCCGTGTTGGGCATCGATGAATTCGAGTGCCAGGAAGGGTTTGTCCGCCCCATCGGCGACGAGACGCTCGGCATTTTGTACTCGTACCGATGCGTCATCCGGGTTGGCTGCCGTGGCCTGGTCGGCCTTGGCCGCGTCCAGTTCGAGCTGTGCCGCACGCGCGCCGTCGAGTTGCAGCGCCCAGTGCTCGCCACCATCGTGCGTGGCCAATACCACGCCCGCGTGACCGACTGCCCAGCCATTGCGTGCATCGACGAACTGCACTGCCGTCAGGCTCACCGATACCGGCACCGAGGCCTGATGCCAGCTTTGCCCGTTGTCATCGGAGAGCAGCACCAGGCCGCGCTCGCCCACGGCCACCAGACGTGTGCCGGCCCGCGCCAGATCGATCAATACGCTTTTCTGCGCGGCCGGCACCGGCATGGCCGGGGTGCTCAGTGGCGCGCCCACGGCAGTCGGCCCTGCCAGGCACTCACTCGTGGCGAAGGGCAAATACAGGGCCAAGAGCACAGCGCCCGCCTGACGAATTCTGTTCATAACCTACCTCGGAAAAACACTCGCATCCCAAGGACAGGCCGACAGGCCTGCCCTTCACTCTGCGCTCAGACTTAACGCACGCCGCGCCCGGCCATCGCCGCTGGCGAGAACTCCGAGGCCTTGTAGCGATCGACCTCGTGATACTGCTCCGGCAATCCGGCGTAGACGTTCTGGATAAACCAGGCCCCCGAAGTCAGGTCATAAAAACCGGCAGACAGTTGCACCACGGCTGGCAAGTCGGGCAGTACGGAAGGCAGGGACCAGAGGGTCTTGGCCAGTTGGCCGCTGGCGTCCCAACGGTCGCCGAGCAGGGCTTGCCAGCTGTCTTCGTCGAGGTAGTAGCGACCTTTGGGCAACTGGTGACGCTTGCCGGCAGCCAACGTCGACTCGACGACCCAGACGCGGTGCAACTCCCAGCGCACGTAGTCAGGATTCAGATGGTGCTTGGCGAACAGGTCTTGCGGCTGGGCGGCGGCCTGCATCTTGTTGGTGTTGTACGGAACATACATTTCCTGCTTGCCCACCAGTTTCCAGTCGAACCGGTCCGTACGTCCCTGCCACACGAACAGTTCGTCGAAGGACATGACCCCGGCAGTGGAAGGCGTAGGGGTATCGCAGCAGGCGTTGGGCAGCGTGCGCACCCGGCGTTGACCGGCCAGATAGACATGGGCCTGGGATTTGTCGCCGTTGATGTTCTCACGCCCCAGGATCTGCTCACCGGCGCGAATCGCCGGGCCGAGATTGACAAAGCGCACCTGCCAATAATCACCCGAGTAATTTTCAGGGCCGCCTTCCTGGAAGTAGTAGGGCATTTCCTGGGTCAACAGGCCGTCGCTGGTCATCACCTGGTTGCCGTCGGCCGTCATCAGATAGTGGCGAAAATGTCCCGCCACCGAGGTGCCGCGCCAGTTCAACAAGTGATTCCAAATGGCTTCGGTACCGTTCTGTGGAATCGGAAACGGAATCCCGCCAAAGGCGCCGTCGGGGATCAGGCCAGCGCTGCTGTCGACCAGTTTGGCGCGGGTCGCATTCTTGAGCGTGTTGTCATAGACCCACTGCGGCGCGGCCGCCGTACGCCGGGTTGGATAGACGTCGATGCGATAGGTGTCCGGGAAGCGCTTGAACAACTCCTTGGTGCCGTCGCTGAGCTTGTCGGCGTACTTCGCCACGTTTTGCGCGGTGATGCTGAACAAGGGTTTGTCCGCGGCAAACGGATCGCCGCGCTTACCCCCGGAACGTAGCCCGGATCGACCTTGGTGTAGCCACCGTCCCAGGCCGGGATGCTGCCATCGGCATTACCGGCTTTCTCGGCACCGAAAGGCGTCAGGGTCTTGCCCAGCGCGGCAGCCTGTTCGGCGCTGGCGGCCAAGACCATCGGCGCGGCAGCGGCCAGCAGGGTTAAGCACAAGGCCTTTAGAGTGAACTGAATGGTCATGCGCAAATCCTCTTAGAACGTGGTCTTGACGGAGAAAGCCAGGTAATCCCGGTCCTTCAACGACTGCTTGTAATTGAACTGGCTGGCGGCGTTGAGGCTGGTGTCCTCGGGCCCGTAAAAGTGGGTGTAGGTCAGTCCCACGGTCACTTGGTCCAGGTAGGTGGCGGAGACACCGATGTTCATATCCCCTCCTCTATCCGGGCCAAACCCGCTGATCACAGCCGACTTGCCCATGGGGAAATAACTGATGCCCAGCGGCACGCTGATATCCACGCCCGGGAAGAACTGGCGATAGGTGGGCGTGTAAACCAGCTTCAGACCGAGGCCGTCATCGGTGGCGTTAGGGTCCAGGGCTGCGCGGTTCCTGGTCACGGCCAGCAGGCGGTTCCAGGCCACTTCCCCTGTCAGGCTGGCTTCATTGGCGACGAAGGAAGGGCCCAGCGATGCCAGGACGTTGAGGTTGACGTGAGCCGTACGGCCGACGGCATAGAGGGCGTCATCGTTGTTGTCCGCCGCGACGCCCGGCAGGACGGTCTGGGCGTTGGACACCAGCGGCATGTTCCAGCGCATCGATGCCTCGCCGGCAAAGCTGTACTCGTCCACGGAGGTCGCGAAGCTGGCGCCCAGGACACGGATATCTTCCGGGTAGACCCAGGAATATTCGCCGACTTGCCCGGTACTGAAATTCGGCCCGGTGGCATTCGGCTTCAAGTACAACGTTGGGGTTTTCTCGTGATATTGGAGCGCGTACAGACCGTAATCCGTCGTCCCGGTGTTGTACTTGAGCTGCAGGCCACCTTGGCCGGAGCTCCTGGCCTTTTTGTCCTTGCCATGGAAAAACGCGGCCGGGCTGTTGGCATTCCCACCCAGGAAATCCGGGAATGGCCCGCCAGTGATCAGCCGTTCATTGCCGTCGCCGATGGTATCGCTGGTGGAGAAGTAGCTGCCGGCGCCCGGCAAGCGGGTGGCTTCCCACTCCAACTGGTAGAAGGCGCCCAATGAAACGTCATCGGTCAGTTGGTAGGCGGTCGAGAGCTGGTTGACCGGCCGGGTGATTTCCTTGAATTGGGTGTTGGGCACCGATTGCGCCTTGACCACGTCCACCGGCGCCATGGCTCCGGCGATGCCGTTGCCGCCGAAGAACAGGCTCTCGCCCCAGATCAGGCCGTGGCGCCCCGCGCGAACCGATAAGGCACGCTCGGCCAGTTCACCGTTCCAGTAGACAAAGGCATCCAGCAGTTCACCGTCACCACCGTGCAGTTGACGGGTGTCGCTGGTGAATTCGTCAAAACCCACCGAACGTTGGTTGGCACTGGCCGCGTCGTTATTGTCGTTGCGGTCCTGGTAGACGGTGTCGTACCAGGCCGCACCGCTCAGACGGGCACCGAAGTTGTGAAAACCGATGTCCAGTTCGGAAAGAATATCCAGGCGATTGGAGATCAGCCCCTTCTTGAAGTTGTGATCGCCGTCATTCTGGTTCAGCGCCGTCTGGCCCTCGCTGAGTTTGCTGCTGGGGTCCTTCAGGCGCCAGGCCGCGCTGTACTTGAGCGTATTGTCCCAGCGCAAGCTGAGGTCGGGATTGCCGGTATCGATCTGAAATGCCTGGGCAGTTGAAGCGCCAAGCCCCAGGCTGGCCGCAAGGGTCAGAGTGAAGGGGACGCGCCGTGACGCAGCGATCTTGCGAGTAGCCATCGAAGTAACCCTCTTTATTGTTGTTGTATGTCAGCTCTTCTGATGAACAGCGCCCGCCGTCGAGCCAGGCCAAGCCTGCACGGGCATGAAACATCCATGGGAGAGCGAAATCAGTCCTAGCGGTGCCTCAAATGGGCTCGGCCGTGACCTCGAGCATCCGCCGGACCAGGCCGATCCGGTCGAAGCCGCTGTCGTGGGCCATTTCCTTTTCACCGGCCAGCACCGAGGCTTCGCTGATGAATTTGCAGCGCTGATAACGGCGCGCCATGAAGCGTTCGAGCTGCTGCTCAACGCTGCCACCGGCAACCAGCTCTTCGCCGAGCACGACAGCATCTTCAATGGCCATGCCGGCACCCTGGCCCAGATGTGGCGTCGTGGCGTGCACCGCATCGCCAATCAGCACGACACGGCCGCGGTACCAGGGCTCGCTGACGAACACCACCTCCAACGGCTTGTAGATCACCTGCTCGCTGTCGCGGATCTGCTCGCGCAACTCGCCGATCAGGCCGGTGAAACCATCCAGGCGCTGGCGCATCTGGGTCGCCAGCGTGGCGGGATCCATCCTGGGGTTGGCGGGTTCATGGGAGGTGACGAACATGTACATCTGATCGCGCCCCAGCGGCACCAGCCCGGCATTGCCGGCGGGCCCCTGGAAGGTGGCCAGATGATCGATTCCAGCTGGACGCGGCAAGTTGTAGCGCCACACCGCTTGACCGGTGAAACGCGGCTGGTACTGCTCGCCGAACAGCAAACCGCGTACCTGGGAGTACAGGCCATCGGCTCCCACGACCAGGTCGTAACGGCCGCGACTGCCATCGGTGAACAGCACATCAACAGCCTCGTCCACCTGCTCCAGGGTTTGCACGCTCAAGCCCAGGCGAATCGAGGCGCCCAGGGCAATGGTGGTTTGGCTGAGGACTTGATGCAGGGCCAGGCGCGAGATGCCAACGTTGGCCGGATATTCCGGGCCAGCCAGGCGCTGGCCGGGAATTCGCGCCCGCTGTTCACCGGCAGTGCTATAGATGGTCACATCTTCGAACGCGTAGGCGGCATCCAGATAGCCGTCCAACACACCCAACTTGGCCATCTCGCGCACGACATTGCTCTGCTGGATGATGCCGACGCCGTAGACAGTCCATTGTGTCTTGAGCTCGACAAGATTGACTTCGATGCCCTGGCGACGCAAAGCGATTGCGGCGCATAGACCACCGATACCACCACCGACAATAAGCACTTTTTTCACTGAGTTCATGCTTGTCTCACTCTTATTCTTGTTATTCACGCAAGCGTTCTGCCGGAGCGATCCCAGGCTGCACCCACGGCTGTTTCTGCACGCATTCGCTACCGCGTTGTGTTCACTTTCTCGGCAAAGCAGGCGTTTGACTAATCGCATGTAGGGATACGATGTATCAGCAACCGCGATACGTTAACTAAGGTGCACACGCCTCCAATTGACCCGCCTCGAGCACCAGCCAGTCGGCCTGCGCCTGCCATTTCAAAGCACTCAGGCGTTCGCCCAGACACGGCCCGTAGACGCACAGGCCACTGTCCGGAAGGAACCGGGCACCGTGGGCGTAACAGACGATCTGGCTGCCATCGACACTGAGAAAACGATCCTTGCGGTACTCCAGGCGCACCTGCAGATGCGGGCAACTGTTGCGATAGACCCGCACCTCGCCGCCATGGCGCAGGGCAAACACGCTGTCCTGCCCTGTGTCCAGAGGATCGAATCCGCGGGCCTGCCCTTCGAGCAATTCATCCAGGCGACATAGCGCAAGGGCGTCGTGACTCATGGACGAACTCCGCACTCAGGCCTGCTTGGGCGGCGGACCGCTCGGGAACCATTTTTCCCTGGACGTGAACAGGAACAATTGCGAGTTGTCCGCCGACAACGGCGCCTGGCGCGCTTGCCAGGCGTCATCGTGCTTGTCCATGTCGGCGTCGTATTCGATGTGGCAGCCCAACGGGCTGTTGAAGTACCAGAACCAGTTGGAGCCGAAGAGGTGACGGCCCGGGCCCCAGAAGCTGGTCCAGCCTTGCTGTTCGAAACGGCGCCCGGCCAGCAGCACTTCCGTGCCGCTGCCCATGTGAAAGGTGAAATGCTCGCAACCCTTCATGTGCGGTGGCGTCTGGATCATGAACAGGCAATGGTGGTCATCGGAACCGGCCGGACGCATGAACGGGCCAGCGCCAACGAAGGTGTCGGTGGTCATGAAGCCCAGGCGCTTGTAAAAGGCTTCGGCCTTCAGCGCATCCGGCACGAAATACACCACATGGGAAAGGGTGCGTGGCAGGGCCTGCATGTCGGGGGTGATGCCCGGTTGGTTGACCGGGCGCTGAGGGGCATGGCCCGGTGCATTGGTCAAGTCGGCTGGCGCGCTGTACGGGCGCCGCACACTGATCTGAAAACCAATGGCGAACCCCATGTCGTCAACACTGTGCACGGAGCCATCGGCACCGCGGGTCACCAGGCGATCGCGCCCCAGCTCATCGGCGATGGCCTCGAGATCCGCCCCGCTGGCCACGCCATAAATGGTTTCACGAATCGAGGGTGCAGGCCCGATGGCCGCCGGCAGACTGGCATCGTCAGCCCGGCGGATAATCACGGCAGTGCCGTCGAGGGCTTCAAAACGACCGCCCTCGCTGTCGACATCGACAGGTTGCAGGCCGTAGTCACGCAGGCAATGGGTACAGGCTTGAATGTCGTCGACGCCAAAAATCAAGGCATCAAGGCCAATGATGTTCATTGAGTTACCACTCCATTGTAATTATTCAGCGCAGGCCAGCACCCCGTTTACGAGAGCCGTGCCAGGCGAAGCGCTGCCGAGGCGGGTCTTGGAGTCGATCAAGCGTCACGGCCAACCGACTGTGGGCCGATACTGAAGGGGCGAAAACTCACTGACTAATCGCTTGTCAGGATGTGACCTATCGGCAAACGCAATACCTGGCTGCGCAGCGCCAAACGACGCGAAAAAACACAAAGACGTCGATCGACACATCTCGTCAGGGGGCTTGACTGCGCGATAGGAAGGTCGGAAGGTATTTACAAAATAAATACAAGAATCGAGACCGCCATGCGTTTTAACCACCTGGATCTCAATCTCCTGGTGGCGCTTGATGTGTTACTGGAAGAGCAGAACATCACCCGCGCCGCCGAACGCCTGCACATGACCCAATCCGCCACCAGCGGCGTACTGGGCAGGTTGCGCCTCTACTTCGAAGACGAACTGCTGGCGCAGGTCGGGCGCAAGATGCAGCCCACGCCCTATGCCCGTGAACTGGCGGCGCCAGTGCGCCAGATACTGCTGACGATCCAGTCCTCGATCACCGCCAAACCGGTGTTCGACCCCGCCACCAGCAAGCGCCATTTCCGCCTGATCACCTCGGACTACCTGATCAGCGTCCTGTTTGCCCGGGTCATCCAGAAGATCTACCTGGAAGCCCCGCACATCACCTTCGAACTGCTGGGCCCCGGCGACACCTCCACCGAGCTGCTGATGCGCGGCGAGGCCGACATGATGATCGTGCCTGAGCACTACCTCATCGAAGGCCACCCATCGCTCTTACTGTTCGAAGAAGAGCACGTTTGCGTGGTGTGGGACGGCAACACCCAAGTGGGCGACAGCATCACCCTCGATCAGTACATCGAGATGGGTCATGTCTCGGTGATTTTTGGTCGCAACCGACAACTGAGCGTCGAAGAATGGCTGATGGCCCAGTACGGTTTCACGCGTCGCATGGAAGTGGTGACCCACGACTTCAACACCTTGCCGCAGTTGATCGTCGGCACCCAACGCGTCGCCACCATGCTCCAGCGCATGGCCAGGCTCTACGCCAACTACCTGCCACTGCGCATCTTGCAGCCGCCGGTGAAAATCCCGGTGATGCGTGAGTTCATGCTCTGGCATCGCACCATGGACGGGGATCCGATGCACCGTTGGCTGCGAGCGAAAATCAGTCAAATCATCAATGAGCTGGAGCAGTAGCCGCTTCCCTTGCCCGGAACCGGATCAGGTTCGGAAATGCCCGACGGCCGCCTTGAGCTCACCGCTAACCTGCTGCAAGTCGGCCGTGGAGACTTGCAGTTGCTGGCTTTCCCTGGCGCTGCCCTCGGCCACTTCACGCACCCGCGTCATACTCTGGCTGACTTGCTCGGCCACCACGCTCTGCTGTTCGGCAGCCGCGGCAATCTGCTGGTTCATCTGCTCGATGCTGGACACCGCCCGGGTGATCCGCGCCAGCGCCTGGGAAGCTTGCGCGGCAAGCACCACCGTTTCATCGCTCAACACATGGCTGCCTTGCAAACGCTCGGCGGCTTGTTGGGCGACACTGCTCAGACGAACGATCAACCCTTCGATTTCCGTGGTCGAACGCTGGGTGCGCCGTGCCAGGCCGCGCACCTCATCGGCAACCACGGCGAAACCACGACCATGTTCGCCAGCACGCGCCGCTTCGATGGCGGCGTTGAGGGCCAGCAGGTTGGTCTGCTCGGCCACCGCCTTGATGACATCGAGCACACCACCGATCGCTGCGCTCTCCACCAGCAACGAGCGCATGGCTTGCGCGCAGCCACTCATTTCCACGGCCAGATGGTCGATCTTGTCACCCGCCTGGCGCACCAGCTCATCGCCCTCACGCGCCTGCTCGTCGGCATGCGCCACCGCTGCGCTGGCCTCACCCGCATTGCGGGCAACCTCCTGCGCCGTGGCGGCCATCTGTTGCATGGCGGTGGCGGCCAGTTCGGTTTCCTGGCGTTGGTGCTCGACACCTCGGCTGTTGTTCTGGGTCACCTCGGCCAGGCTGCCGGCCATGCCGTTGAGCGAGCCAACACCACGGTCGATGCGCCCGACCAAGGCACGCAAACTGCCTAGCATGCTGCCCACTGTGCCCAACAGCTGCCCCAGTTCATCACGACGAACGCTGTCTGGTGGCGGATCACTCAGATCCCCCGCTGCCACGCGCTGGACCAACTGCACGGCCTGGCGCAGCGGCTGCACAATCAAATGGCGGATCAGCAGGCTGGCCCCGATCCCCAAGGCCAGCGCCAGAAAAGTGATCAAGCCCAATTGGCGATCGGCATTGCGATTATCGTCCAGTACCGCCTGCCTTTGCTGTTCATCAGCCAGGGCCAACAGCTTGCTCACCTGCTCGGTTTGCGCGTTCATCGCTGCACTGCTCTGCGTGCTTTGCCCACGGCTGCCGACGAACTCGACGAAAGCCTTGCGGTAGTCGCCCAGGGCCGTGCTTGCCTCCTGCAGCGACTCGCCTTGCAGCTCGCCAAGATCAAGCGCTTGCATGGCGGCCAGCAGGTCACTCATGCTCATTTCCCAGTCACTGCGGTAACGTTCCTCGCCATCGAGCGAATAATACAGTTCACTGTCACGCAGCTTGGCGAGCTTGTCGCGCAATGCAGCGGTCTGCTCGAGCAGCACCATCTGATTGCTGGTCGGGGGTGTGCCCTGCCCCAACCGGGTGTTAAGCGCATCCAGTTGATCGAGAAACAGCAGAGTGAAACTGTCGCCTGCGGTCTGCGCCAGCGTCTGCATGCGCAGGCGGGCTTCGCGAGCCCGACGCAACGAATCGGCATAGCCGAGAAACTGCTCCAGATAAGCGCTGGCGGCCGTGCGCACGGTGGCGTGCGATGCGCTATTGGCCGGTTCTTCATCCAGATGCTGGCTCAGTTTCCCGATCGTCTCGCGCACCTGCTCAAGATGCTGCGGAGCAAGGTCCAGGGCGAAGGCTTTTTCGTCGATGCGGGCACGCAGGATCAATGCCTGGATCGATGACTCCTGGCGCGATTGCTCAGCACGCTGCTGCAACACACCCAAAGAACGAAAAGCAGTGGCCGCTACCCCCAGGGTAACCAGCAACACCAGGCCAAAACCCAGCGACAGCTTGGCGCCCACCGATAAATCGCCAAGCACACGGCTCAGTACAGGCATGTCCAACTCCTCCCACGGTAGTGCAAACACGTCCAGCCCTTGGCACCCAGGCTGATCGCTGGGCCGCAATTAGACTCACTCATTTGCCGATACCTTATTCTTGTTGTTATGCGCGCCCAGGGCTCCAGCCAATCGCGCGGTGTAGCGCCAACTCTAGTGAGTCGTCCCTCAACGACACCAATCGCATCCCGCGTTATGAGCAATCGCAAAGTACGATGATAGGTATCTGGATTTGCTGCTTGAGCTGTGAGTAGAAAACCCTTAGGCCAATGACACAGACGCTCTATCGCCGTTCGCAATACCACCCATCCCGACTTGCGATTGGCCAAACAATTGCCCTCCCCTTAGCCTGCTTCGAACCGCCAGGTCGGGCTGTCACCCGCTCCGGACCTGGCTGCCTGCCTTTGCTTGCACAAGGACAATAACAATCATGTTCCGCTACTTCCCGACCAACTACGTGTGGAATCTTTCCGTCGACCTCGCCATTGAAATGGGTGCCCGCATCGGCGAAATCGAAGAAATGTGCGCGCCGCTACAGGAGGCCGCCAAGCAGCCGGACGCCGCCGGCAGCAAGGCCTTCCGTGATACCTGGGCAAAAATGGCCGACAAGCTTTGCGGCTTGGCTGAAGAAGACGAAGCCAAAGGCCGAATGTTGTCAGCCGGCGAAAAATACAACCGCGCCGCGACCTATTACCTGAGCTGCGAACGCCTGCAGGCCCACGGTGCCCCGGCCGGACGGAGCTGTACCAGCGCTTTCTTCACACCTTCCAGCGCGGTATCGAACTGGCGCAAGAAAACTGCGAGCGCGTTGAAATCCCTTACGAAGGCAAACACATTTCCGGGTTGCTGGTTCGCGCCGAAGGCGTCAGCGGCCCGGCGCCGATTCTGGTGCAGGTCAATGGACTGGACTCCACCAAAGAAATGAAATATCGCGTCGGCCTACCCGCCTGGCTGGCCAAACGTGGCGTGTCGTCGCTGGTCATCGACCAGCCGGGCACCGGCGAAGCCCTGCGCCTGCATAACCTGACGGCGCGTTTTGACAGCGAACATTGGGCCAGTCGGGTAGTGGACTGGCTGGAAACCCGCAGCGATGTCGACGCCAAACGCATCGGCATGGAAGGCGTGTCGCTCGGCGGCTATTACTGCCCGCGCGCGGTAGCCTTCGAACCGCGCTTCGCCTGCGGGGTTGTCTGGGGGGCCAACCATGACTGGCGTGATGTACAGAAGCGGCGCATGGAAAAAGAAGGCAGCTTCCCGGTTCCGCATTACTGGTCGCATGTGGCCTGGGTATGGGGCGCCAAGGACACCGAGCAATTCATGGCCATCGCCGAGAATGTCCACCTGGACGGCATACTGGATCGCATCAAGGTGCCGTTCCTCGTCACCCACGGTGAAAAGGACTCGCAGATTCCATTGAAGTGGGCGCACCGTACCTACGAGCAGTTGGTCAACAGCCCTAAGCGCGAGCTGAAAATATTCACCGAACGCGAAGGCGGCGTCCAACATTCGAGCTTCGATAACAGTATCAATGCCGGTCATTACATCGCCGACTGGGTCGCTGAAGTGCTTGGGGGCGGACCGCGTGATGGGTGTGTTCCAGCCCCTAGGGTTGCGAGCCGTGGTTGAATGACGCAATGAAGCCAGGCACTCCTCTTGTGGCGAGGGGATTTATCCCCTCGCCACAAGAGGAGTGCCTATAAGAGTATTAGGGCTTCAAGCCAGCTGGCTACGCAGTTGCCGCGCCGCCGCCACCATGTTCACCAACGCCGCTTCCGTCTCCGGCCACGCCCGGGTTTTCAGCCCGCAATCAGGGTTGATCCACAACCGCTCGGCGGGAATCCGCTTCACTGCCTTACTCATCAGCGCGACCATCTCCGCCGTGTCCGGCACCCGTGGCGAGTGGATGTCGTAGACGCCCGGGCCAATGTCGTTGGGGTAATCGAACGCCTCGAACGCCTCGAGCAGTTCCATGTCCGAACGCGAAGTTTCGATGGTGATGACGTCGGCATCCATGGCCGCGATGGCCTGGATCACGTCGTTGAATTCGCTGTAGCACATGTGGGTATGGATCTGGGTTTCGTCAGCCACTCCCGATGCACTCAAGCGGAAAGCCTCCACGGCCCAGTCCAGGTACTCCTGCCATTGCCCGCGACGCAGCGGCAAACCTTCGCGGAACGCCGCCTCGTCGATCTGCACGATCTTGATCCCGGCCTTTTCCAGGTCCAGCACTTCGTCACGCAAGGCCAGGGCCAGTTGGCGGGCCTGGATTTGACGCGAGACGTCCTCGCGCGGGAACGACCACATCAGCATGGTCACGGGACCGGTGAGCATGCCTTTCATGACCTTGTCGGTCAGGCTTTGCGCATAGCGGATCCAGTCGACGGTCATGGCGCTCGGCCGGCTGATGTCGCCGTAGATGATCGCCGGTTTCACGCAACGCGAGCCGTAGCTCTGCACCCAACCGAAACGGGTGAAGGCGTAGCCGTCCAGTTGCTCGGCGAAGTACTCCACCATGTCGTTGCGCTCGGCTTCACCGTGCACCAGTACGTCCAGGCCCAGGCGCTCCTGGATCTGCACTGCATGGCGGATCTCGGTGTGCATGGCGTCCTGATAATCATTGGCCGACAGCTTGCCCTGCTTATAGGCCTGACGCGCCAGGCGAATTGCCGGGGTCTGCGGGAAGGAGCCGATAGAGGTGGTGGGAAACGTAGGCAGTTGCAACCGGGCACGCTGCTGTTCGATGCGCTTGGCAAACGGCGAACGCCGCTGGCTGTCCTGTGGCCCGATAGCCGCCAGACGAGCCTGAACCTCGGCTTTGTGAATCCGCGGGGAGCCGGCACGGCGGGTTTGCACGTCACGACTGATGGCCAGGGCCTGCTGTACGCCGGGGGCCTGCGGATCGTTGAGCGCATCGCGCAACACCGCCACTTCACCGCACTTTTGCACGGCGAAGGCCAGCCAGCTCTTGAGCTCGGGATCGAGCCGGTCTTCACGCTCCAGATCCACCGGGCTATGCAGCAATGAGCAAGACGTGCTGACCCAGAGGTTGTCGCCAAAACGTTCCTGGGCCGGTTGCAACTGCGCCAGCGCCTGTTCCAGTTCGCAGCGCCAGACGTTGCGACCATTGACCAGGCCCACCGACAGAATCTTGTAGGTCGGCAGGCGGTCCAGTACCTGGCCCAGTTGCTCCGGCGCACGCACGGCGTCAATGTGCAAACCGTCCACCGGCAGGCTCACCGCCAGGCCGAGGTTGTCTTCCAGGCCACTGAAATAAGTCGCCACCAGTTTTTTCAGCGGCGAGTACTGAAGAATGTGATAGGCCCGTTCGAACGCGCTTCTCCAGGCCAGGGGCAGGTCGAGGGTGAGGATCGGTTCGTCGATCTGCACCCACTCCACGCCTTGGGCCTTGAGGCGATTGAGGATTTCACCGTAGACCGGCAGCAGACGCTCCAGCAGCTCGAGCTTGTCGAACTCCACCCCCTTGGCCTTGCCCAGCCACAGGTAGGTCAGCGGGCCGATGATTACAGGCTTGACCTGATGTCCCAAGGCGAGGGCCTCGTCGACTTCGTCGAACAGTTGCTCCCAGCTCAGGGCGAAAGTCTGGTCGGCGGAAAACTCCGGGACCAGGTAGTGGTAGTTGGTGTCGAACCACTTGGTCAGCTCCTGGGCGTATTGCGCCTGACCGTGCTCGGCGCCGCAGCAGGCGGTCGTGGCACCACGGGCCATGGCGAACAAGGTGTCGAGGGTCGGTTTACCCTGGGTATCCAGGGTGCTGTGGAAACGCGGCGGAACGGCGCCCAGGGTCAAGGTGTGGCCGAGCACCTGGTCATACCAGGCAAAGTCGCCAACCGGCAGCAGATCGATACCAGCGTCTTTTTGCAGTTGCCAGTGCCGGGCCCGCAGCTCGCGGCCCACCGCTTGCAACGCGGCCGGCGCCAGATCGCCCTTCCAATAGGCTTCGAGGGCTTTTTTCAGTTCGCGGTCGGCGCCGATGCGGGGAAAACCGAGGGTATGGGCCAGGGCCATGGTGTGTGTCCTCCTGTAAAAGATGGCGCCATTGTCGACAGCCGAGCCTACATGAGACAAACTCAACCTTTTCGTGTTGATCACAAGTTTTCCTCATGGAGGCCGCCGTGCTTGAAATCCGCCACCTCAAGACCCTGCACGCATTGCGCGAGGCCGACAGCCTGGTGGAAGCCGCCGAACGCCTGCACCTTACCCAGTCCGCCCTCTCCCACCAGTTCAAGGAACTGGAGGAACGCCTGGGCATGCAGTTGTTCGTGCGCAAGACCAAACCCGTGCGCTTCACCAGCGCCGGCCTGCGCCTGCTGCAACTGGCCGACGCCACCCTGCCGCTGCTGCGCAGCGCCGAGCGAGACATCGGGCGGCTGGCCGGTGGCACCGCCGGGCGTTTGCACATGGCGATCGAATGCCACAGTTGCTTTCAGTGGCTGATGCCGACCATCGACCAGTTTCGCGACGCCTGGCCGGAAGTTGAACTGGACCTGGCTTCAGGCTTTGCCTTCGCCCCGCTGCCGGCCCTGGCCCGGGGTGACCTGGACCTGGTGGTCACCTCCGACCCGCTGGAACTGGCCGGCATCACCTACGTGCCGCTGTTCACCTACGAGGCGATGCTGGCCGTGGCCAACCAGCATCGCCTGGCGGGCAAGCCCTACGTCGTGCCGGAAGACCTGATCAGCGAAACCCTGATCACCTATCCGGTGGAACGGGACCGGCTGGACATCTTCACCCGCTTCCTGGAGCCGGCCGACATCGAACCGGCCCAGGTGCGCACCTCCGAACTGACGGTGATGATGATGCAACTGGTGGCCAGCGGCCGAGGTGTGTGCGGCATGCCGCACTGGGCGCTGCATGAATACAGCTCACGGGGTTATGTGAAGGCCAAGCGGCTGGGGGAGAAAGGCTTGTTTGCCACGCTGTATGCGGCGGTGCGTACCGACATGCTCGACGCGCCATACATGCGCGACTTTTTGCTGACGGCCAAGGACACGTCGTTTTCCACGTTGGACGGGGTCAGTGCCGTTCGGTGATACCGCGTTGCGCCTATCGCGAGCAAGCTCCCACAGGGGATTTGTGTTGTGAACACTATCGATGCCACCCAGCAAATCCCTGTGGGAGCGAGCTTGCTCGCGATGGCGGTGTGTCGGTGGGGTTAGAGCTCGAGCCACATGTGGATCTTGTCGAGGTATTCATCGCCCACCCGTATCGCCATGGGTTCGAGGCCGTACAGTACGAAACCGCAGCGCTGGTAGAGCTTGACGGCCGGGTCGTTGCCGGCGGTGACGGTCAGTTGCACCAGGCGCAAAAAGCTGTGGCGACGGGCTTCGTCGAGGGCGGCCTGTACCAGTTGGAAACCGAGCCCCCGATGGCAATGGGTAGCGGTGACGTACATGCCGAACAGCATTGCCTTGTGCCGGGCCTTTTCCCGAGACTCCAGGGCCAACCCGACAATGCCGACCAGTTCACTCTCGACAAACGCCCCCAACAACACATCAAACCGGCTGGTCAGGCGCGACTCCCACCAATTGATGGGCAGCGCCGCCCGTTCGTTGAAATGGGAGGTGAAGGCCTGCGGGTGAAGCGCGTAAGCCTGGAGCATCAGCTCGCGATACGCCTGGGCATCGCCCGCCCGCAGCCGTCGAATGTTCACGCCGAACGCCGTTGCTCAAGCATCAGGCGCAACGCCAGTGCACCCAGCACAAACCCCATGAAGTAACGCTGGGCGGCCAGCCAGGTAGGGTTGTGGACAAACCACGAGGCAATGCCGGCGGCGAACAGGGCAATCAGCAGGTTGACGCTGAAACTGACGCTGATCTGGGTCAGCCCCAGAATGATGCTCTGGGTGAACAGCGAACCGTGTTCCGGGCTGATGAATTGCGGGAACACCGAGAGGTAAAACACCGCGATCTTTGGATTCAGGGCACTGGTAAGAAAACCCATGGTGATCAACTTACGCGTCGAGTCCGCAGGCAGTTGCTGGGCCTCGAAAGGCGAACGCGCCCCGGGCTTCACGGCCTGCCAAGCCAACCAGAGCAGGTACAGCGCGCCGGCCCATTTCAACACTTCATAGGCCACCGGCACTGCCAGGAACACCGCCGTCAGCCCCACCGCCGCGGCGAACATGTGCACGAAAAATCCGGCCACCACCCCTAGCAAGGAAGTCACGCCGGCCTTGCGGCCCTGGCAGATCGAACGGGAAATCAGGTAGATCATGTTCGGGCCGGGCGTGAGCACCATCAACAACGCCGCGGCGGCAAAAACCAGCAGGTCCGGCAATGGAATCATGAGCATCAATCCTTGAGTCAGCAGGTCACGAGATGTGTGGCTCGATAAAACGGCAGGATCACCTCGCCTGTCAATGGCGCCAACACAAGATCGCTGTCGCCGGCCGGGTCGATCCAGCGCACTTCCTCGATTTCAGCAGCAGGAGACACCGGGACGTCGATACTCAGCAAAAACACTTCGGCCTGCACGGTAAAACCCGGCTCGTTGGCGGCTGGGGCGCTGAACAGGCCCAGGTAACGGGCTTGTGCCGGGTCGATCGTCAGGCCAAGTTCCTCTTCCAGCTCCCGCGCCAGGGCCTGGACCGGTTGTTCATGGGCCTCGATCTTGCCACCCGGCTGCATGAAGGCCCGAGTGCCGCGCTTGCGCACCAGCAGGGTATGACCGTCAGGCCCGATCAACAGGGCGGCGGCTATGCGGATAAGGGAAGTGGTCATGGGTGATCGAAGCCTTGGGCGGGAAAATGCCGGGGAGATTACAGGCCAGGGGGAGCGAGGGCAAAGCCTGGGGCCTATCTCAAAAGCAGCACATTCACCTGTGGGAGCGAGCTTGCTCGCGATAGCATCCTGTCAGTCAACAATGCACTAACTGGAAGACCGCCATCGCGAGCAAGCCCGCTCCCACAGGGGATTTGTGGTGTCAGCCCAAAATCGGCTTCGGCACCGCAGGGTCCGCCTCCTCGGGAATTTTGACGAACACGCTGTAGCGGGCCCCCTCCATCGCTTCGAAGGCGATGAGTTTTTCCACCAATGGACCGCTCAGGACCTTGCCGGCGTTCAGCAGCAGCATGCCGTTGTCGGCGTTGAGGTTGCGCGCCAGGACCATGCCGGCCACCAGCTCGCGGGTGTTCATGACCTGCACCGTCGGGTCGGACAAGGTCACGTCGTCCAGGTATTCGCCACAGGCCTTGATGAAGTCCTCGATCATATCCGGGTCGTACAGCTTGCCGGCGTATTTGCGGATGTAGACCAGTGCCTCGTCGCTGTTCATCTGCCGTTCGAGGATCAAGCCGCGTTGCAGCTCGATGAAGTCCACCGCCAGTTTCAACAGCCGCGAACCGAACGGAATGGCCTCACCCTTGAGGTGTTCGGGGAAACCGCTACCGTCCCAGCGCTCCTGGTGATGGCGGATGATCCGCGCCGCGTCCTTCATCGGGTCCAGGGTCATCAGCAGTGACTCACTCTGCTTCGGATAGGCGCGGTACAGCTCGAGTTCAGTGTGGTGCAGCATGTCAGCGGGCGTGACCATCATGTTGTCGGTCCAGCTCAGCTTGCCAATGTTGTACAGCGCCGCGGCCATGGTCAGGTCGCGGTCGGTGGATTCATCCAAAAAATGCAGCCGGCTGTAGACCCTGATCAACTCGATGATCTGCCGGTTGGTCTGCTTGGCCTTGGGCAGGCGCAGGTTGGCGATCAAGGAAAACACTTCGGTGCTGGTCACATAACTGCGCTTGAGCTCGTCATAGGCCAGGTCGAGCATGTCGGCGGTCTGCTGCAACTCGGAGGTGCGCGAAGCCACGCGCTTTTCCAGGGTGGCGTTGAGGGTCTTGAGTTGCTGGTTCTGTTCGCGGTTCAGCGCTTCGAGACGCTGGCGCTCGCTTTCGGAATGCTGGTGGGCCAAGGCCTGCCGGAGGGCCTGGACCAGTTCCTCATCGTTCCAGGGCTTGCTGAGGTAGCGATAGAGCTGCCCCTCGTTGATGGCCTTGGTCATCATTTCCACATCGGCATAACCGGTGAGCAGGATGCGCAAGGTCGACGGATAGAGCTTGCGAATCTGCGCCAGCAACGTGGCGCCATCCATATTCGGCATGCGCGCATCGGTCATCACCAGGTCGACCGGCCGCTCCTTGAGGATTTCCAGGGCCTTGGCACCGCTGTCGGCCAGCAGGATTTCATACGGCTGGCTGCGCAGCAGCCGACGAAGGCTATTGAGAATCGATTCTTCGTCATCGACCAGCAGCACCGTGGGTTTATTGACCGGAACGTCCGGCGATTGATCTTCCATTTCTGCCCCCTCCTCTTAACCACAACCGTTCTACCGCACCCCTGAAGCACAGGCTAGTAGATAGCGTAAATTTAGACACAATTTGCCACTACTGGCCGAGCGCATCCCAATGAGACGTCTATGCTGTACCCCATGAAGGGCCATGTACAGGCCAGAAGACTCATGCCACAGAAAGGGATATCAGATGTTCCCACGGTTCTATAGTCAGCATCTTCACGGTGCACGGCCATGAGCCTGCCGATGGAGAAAGGCAATCGGCGGATCCTGATCGTCGACGACACCCCGACAATCCATGAGGATTTCCGAAAGATCCTCAGCCCCCAGGTGACCAGCGAAGACAGCCTGAGCAGCGCCGAAGAAGCCCTGTTCGGCGCGCCGGTGGCGGTTTCCGCCCAGAGTTTCGTGCTCGACTCGGCTTTCCAGGGCATGGAAGCCCTGAACAAGGTGGAGTCGGCGCTGGCCCAGGGGCAACCCTACGCCATGGCCTTCATCGACATGCGCATGCCGCCGGGCTGGGATGGCCTGGAAACCATCGAGCGGCTGTGGCGTGCCGATCCCAAGCTGCAAGTGGCCCTGTGCACCGCCTACTCGGACTATTCCTGGGAAGACATCTCCGAGCGCCTGGACCTGGGCGACCGCCTGCTGATCCTGAAAAAACCCTTCGACGCCATCGAGATCCGCCAGATGGCCAGCGCCTTGACCGTCAAATGGCAAATGACCGAAGACGCGGCGCTGAAAATGGACATGCTCGAACGGGCGGTGGAAGAACGCACCCGGGAACTGGCCGACGCCAACATCATCGTGCAGAACAGCCCGACCATTCTCTATCGCCTGCGGGGCGAGCCGCCGTTCCCATTGATGTACATCTCCCACAACATCACCAAGTTCGGCCATGTCGCATCGCAACTGATCAGCTCGCCGGACTGGGCGCAAATCCTGATCCACCCTGACGACCAGGGCAAAGTCCAGGAAGCCATGGTGCGCGTCCTGGACCGTGATACGGCGGGGGCTTCCATCGAGTTCCGCATGCGCACCGGCGATGACAACTTCCGCTGGGTGGAAAACCGTTACATACCGGTGCGCAACGAGCAGGGCCTGTTGTTGGAAGTGGAAGGCATCATTCTCGATATCACCGAGCGCAAGCTGGCCGAAGAAAAAATCGCCCTGCTGGCCCGCACCGACGGTCTGACCGGGCTGGCCAACCGCGCCACCATGGTCGAGCGCTTGCACCAGGCCTTCGCCGCCGCTCGCCGGGGGGCGGCGCGGTTTGCGATGTTTTACCTGGACCTGGACCACTTCAAACGCATCAACGATACCCTGGGCCACCCCATCGGCGACCTGTTGTTGCAGGAAGTCGCCATGCGCATCAAGGGCTGTACCCGGGAAAACGACGTGGTGGCACGCCTGGGTGGCGACGAGTTCGCCATCCTGCAGCTGGATGTCCATGAAGCGACCCATTGCGCTGCGCTGGCGGCCAAGATCCGCGACACCCTGGTGGCGCCCTACTCCCTGGATGGTAACGACGTACGGATCTCCGTGAGCATCGGCATCGCCCTGTACACCCCCCAGAGCCTGAGTGCCGATAGCCTGATGGCGCAGTCCGACATGGCCCTGTACCGCTCCAAGGAAAAGGGCCGCAACCAGTACCATTTCCACAATGAAGAAATCAATCAGGAGGTCACGGACCGCGTCGCCCTGGCCAACGACCTGCGCCAGGCCCTCGAAAATAACGAGCTGCAACTGCACTATCTGCCGGAAGTCGACCTGGGCACCGGAAAAATCCTCGGCATGGGTGTGCAGGTACGCTGGAACCACCCGCAGCGAGGTTGGTTGGAACCGGCGGCGTTCATGCCGGCGGCCGAGAAAACCGGGATCATCGTCGGTCTCGGTCATTGGGTACTGGACCAGGCCTGCCAACAGATGCGCCAGTGGCGCGACCAGGGCATGGCGCCTCCGGTGATCGCCATCGACCTGTCCCTGACCCAACTCAAGACCGGCCCGGAACTGATCTACGACGTGCTGCGCACCACCGCGCGCTGGGAACTGGCGCCGTGGGACCTGCGTTTCGACGTCACCGAAGCGACCCTGGCCCAGACCAAATGGACCCACAACGACGTGCTTCCACGCCTCTGCGAACTGGGCGTGCAGATCGCCATCGATGATTTCGGCACCGAGTATTCCTCGTTCGATTACCTCAAGACCTACCGGGTCAACCACCTCAAGCTCGCCCAGCGGTTTCTTGACAGCGCCAACGACGATCCCGAGAACGCCGTGACGTTGCGGGCGATCATCAATTTTGCCAAGGATGTGGGTATCGGCATCATCGCCGAAGGCGTCGAGACCCAGGAGCAACGCTCCACGTTGATGTCCAGCGGCGGGGCGATGCAGGCCCAGGGGCATTACTTCAGCACTGTGGTCGACAGCGGCCAGGCCGCCGAACTGCTCAAGGCCGGCACCATCGTCCCGGTAACGGACCACTGGACTCGGCCTGCGAGCCAGCTATCGGAGAGCAACCCATGAATCCCATGTCGGTACCCGCCAACCGGCGGATCCTGGTGGTGGACGATACGCCGGCGATTCACCAGGACTTTCGCAAGATCCTCAGCTCCCCTGTCAACAGCGATGATTCACTGGACGATACCGAGAGCCTGCTGTTCGGCACGCCCCAGATCAACCGGCTGCAATTTCAAATCGACTCGGCCTACCAGGGCGAAGAAGCGCTGGAACTGGTCAAGCGTGCCCAGGCCGAAGGCCAGCCTTATGCACTGGTATTCGCCGACATGCGCATGCCCCCGGGCTGGGACGGCCTGCAAACCATCGAGCAACTGTGGAAAGCCGACCCGCGCCTGCAGATCGCCCTGTGTACGGCGTTCTCGGATTACTCCTGGGAAACCATGTCCGAGCGGATCGAGTTCGATGACCAGTTGCTGATCCTCAAGAAACCGTTCGACACCCTGGAAATACGCCAGATGGCCAGCGCCATGACCTGGAAATGGCAATTGGCCCAGGACGCGGCGAGAAAAATGCGCAGCCTGGAACGCACGATTGAAGAACGCGTCCAGGAACTGCTCAAGGTGTCCCACCTGCTGCAATACGACGTGCTCACCGAACTGCCCAACAGCATGTTGCTGGGTGATCGCCTGACCCAGGCCATGGCCCAGTGCCGCCGGCATGACCGGCAACTGGCGGTGATGTTCATCGGCCTGGACCGCTTCAAGCGGGTCAATAACGCGCTGGGGCATCCGGTGGGCGACGAAATGCTCAAGCGGGTGGCCCGGGCACTGTCAACCGTGGTGCGTGAGTCCGATTCGGTGTTTCGCTACGGTTCCGATGAATTCGTGGTGATCGTGGGGGACATCGTCGACGCGCAGCAAACCAAAGGCGTGGCCGAAAAACTCCTGGCGGCCATCAGCATGCCCCAGCCCATTGACGGCCATGACCTGAGCGTCACCGCAAGCTTGGGGATCAGCGTGTACCCGACCGACGGTTTCGATGCGGTGGCGCTGATCAAGAAAGCCGAGACAGCAATGCGTAACGTCAAGGAAAACGGCCCCAACGACTACCGTTTTTTCACCGAAGACATGAACCGCCGGGCCCGGCACCAGCAGACCATCGAATCCGGCTTGCGCCTGGCGCTGCAACGCAAGGAGTTCGTGTTGCACTACCAACCCAAGCTTGACCTGACCAGCGGCAAAGTGGTCGGCGTCGAAGCGCTGGTGCGCTGGAACCGACCCAACCACGGCCTGGTTTTCCCCTCGGATTTCATCCCGGTGGCCGAGGACAGCGGGCTGATCGTGCCGCTGAGCCAATGGGTGCTCCAGGAAGCCTGCCAGCAGGCCTGCCGTTGGCAAGCGCAGGGCATGCGAGCGCTCTACCTATCGGTCAACATCTCGGCCATCGATTTTCGCCAGCGCGGCTTCGTCGAAGGCATCGCACGCACGCTCAAGGAAACCGGCTTCGACCCGACACAGTTAGAACTGGAGATCACCGAAAGCGTGCTGATGCAGAACATCGACACCACCGTCGCCACCCTCAAGGCCATCAAGCACCTGGGGATACGGCTGGCCATCGACGATTTCGGCACCGGCTACTCAAGCCTGAGCTACCTGCAAAAGTTTCCGGTGGACGTGCTGAAGATCGACCAATCCTTCGTTGGCGACCTGAGCATCGACAGCAACGACGCCAAACTGGTGAGCACCATCATCAGCCTGGGCAAGAGCCTGAACCTGCACATCATTGCCGAAGGCGTAGAAACCCGTGAGCAACTGGAGTTCCTGAAGATTCACCAGTGCGAGGAAGCCCAAGGGTATTACTTCAGCAAGGCAGTGGAACCGCAAGCCTTCCTTGAATGGGTGACTGAATGGGAAACACGCCAGAACCCGTTCTCATGAACATCCGAGTTTCATAAACCAAAGGTTTCAAGGAAAACATCCCATGGCATCACATGGACTGATTCTGGCTTTCGGCCTGTTCTTGGGATCAAGCGTGGCCGCCCATGCTGCGCCGCTGGACGAACCTCTCAAACCGCTGCCGCCTGTTCCATCATTGGACCCCAAGCGCGTCCAGTTGGGCCTGCGGCTGTTCAATGACCCGCGCCTGTCGGTCAACAACACCCTGTCCTGCGCCAGCTGTCATCGCCTGGACAGGGGCGGAGCCGACGACAAGCCGTTTTCCCTGGGTTTTGACGGTAAACCGGTGGAGGTCAATACGCCTACCGTGTTCAACGCCGCCCTGAATTTTCATCAATTCTGGGATGGCCGCGTCGACACCCTGGAAGACCAGGTGCACGCCGTGGTCACCAGCCCCACGGAAATGGGCAATACCTGGGAAACGGTGGTCAAGCGCATCGCCGAGGACCCGGGTTATGCCAAGGATTTCAAGGATGCGTACCCCGACGGCGTAACCAAACTCAACATCCAGGCGTCCCTGGCCGATTACGAACGCACCCTGCTGACCCCCAACTCGCGCTTCGACCAATACCTGTTGGGCAATACCGACATCCTGACGCCCCGGGAAAAATTCGGTTACCAGCGCTTCAAGGAATACGGCTGCATCACTTGCCACCAGGGTGTGAACATCGGCGGCAATATGTTCCAGAAATTCGGCGTCATGGGCGATTACTTCAAGGACCGGGGCAACCCCTCCCGGGCCGATGAGGGGCGCTTCAACGTCACCGGCGATGAAGCCGATCGCCAGGTGTTCAAAGTGCCCAGCCTGCGCAACGTGGCCGTCACCGCCCCGTATTTCCATGATGCCTCCGCGTCGACCCTGGAGCACGCGGTGGAGGTCATGTTCAAGTACCAACTCGGGCGTGAACCGATGAAGAACGATACGGAGTTGATCGTCGAATTCCTCAAGACCCTGACCGGAGAGCGGGAGGGCAAGCCCCTATGACACTCCTTCGTCGCGCCGGCCTGGCATTCATCGGCCTGTTGCTGGCTTCCGTCCTGCTGTTCATGTACATCAATTCGGGTGCCCAGCAGGCGGCCTCTTACATCGAATCCCGGGACCTTATCCGCCTGCTCAAGCAACAGGATGCTATCTGGGACAACGAAGTGCTCAAGGCGCGGATTGCCCTGAGCCACAATTACGATCCCCTCGTCTCGCCGCTGCACGAGATGGCGCGCCTCTGGCAACGCCTGGACGCCATAGAGTCGGAGCCGGGTCGCCACGCGTCTTCGGCCTGGGAGACCCAGCGCGACGAATACCTCAAGGCGGTCAAGGAAAAAACCCGTCTGGTGGAACAGTTCAAGTCTCACAACGCGATATTGCGCAACTCCCTGCACTTCCTGCCCACCGCCGAGGACGACATCCAGGGCCAGTTCGCCCGGCTGCCCGACACCTACAGACTGGAGTTGCAGAACGTTGCCATCGACACCTACGACCTGTTGCTCAGCAGCATGGAGTTCGCCCAGCTCAGCACCAGCGACATAGCCGCCGAGGTCCTGCTGGGTTTGAACCAGCTGGATGTCAACAAGGAGCGCCTGCCTGAAGGGCTGCGCAACTCCGTTGAAATCCTGCGCAGGCACATCGGGGTGATCCTGCGCGAACAGCCACAGGTCAATGCCTTGTTACTGGGCATCGAAGCGGTCCCCCTGGCCGATAGCCTGGACACCATCACCAACCTGCTCGAAAAAGACCAGGAAAAAGCCGCCGCCAAGTACCAGCGCAACCACGTTTACCTGCTGGTGTTCGCCACGTTCCTGGTGCTGATCCTGATCTGGCTGGCGATCCGGCTGATACGCAGCTTCGCCGAGATCAAGCGGGTCAACAACGCCCTGCAAACCGCCAACGACGAACTGGAACAACGGGTCGAGGAACGCACCCGCCAGCTCAAGGACACCCAGAGCGAACTGATGGACACCGCCCGCCAGGCCGGCATGGCGGAAATCGCCACCAACGTGCTGCACAACGTGGGTAATGTGCTCAACAGTGTGAACATCTCCGCCGACCTGGTCAGCCGCAAACTGCGCACCAGCAAGTCCCTGGGGCTGGGCAAGGCAATGCAGTTGATCAACGAGCATCCCCATGACCTGGGGCACTTCCTCACCGAAGACGAGAAAGGCAAGCTGCTGCCCGGTTACCTCAACCAGTTGGTGGAGGCCATCGCGCTCGAGCAGCAAAGCCTTACCGACGAACTGGCTCAACTGAGCAAGAGCGTCGACCACATCAAGGACATCGTCTCCACCCAGCAATCCTATGCCGGCGCCAGCAGCCTGCTCGAGCCGCTGGTGGTCAGCGAATTGCTCGAAGACGCTTTGCGCATGAACTCCGGCGCCCTGACCCGCCATCATGTTACGGTGATCAAGGAATACGGTGACGTGCCGCGGATCATGGGCGACAAGCACCGCTTGCTGTTGATCCTGATCAACCTGATCAGCAACGCCAAATACGCCATGGCGGGGATTTCCAACCATGCACGGAACATGACCCTGAAGGCCGCTGTCATTGATGGCGAGACCCTGCAAATCAGCGTCAAGGACGAAGGCGAAGGCATCCCGGAGGAAAACATGACACGCATCTTCGCCCACGGTTTTACGACCCGTAAGGAAGGCCACGGTTTTGGCTTGCACAGCTGCGCATTGGCGGCCATTGAAATGAACGGCCAGCTCACTGCCCACAGTGAGGGGCCAGGGAAGGGGGCGACGTTCCAATTGCAAGTGCCCCTGAAACTCGCAGAAGGTGAACCATGAATAGCATGAGTAACCGCCGCATCCTGCTGATCGACGATACGCCCGCCATTCATGAAGATTTCCGCAAGATCCTCACGCCGGAGGATGAGGGCAACGCCGACCTGCAAGACATGGAAAGCGCACTGTTCGGCGATGCGCCGAAACCTGTCACCACAGTGTTCGAGCTCGACTCGGCCTACGGCGGCCAGGAAGGCTTGAACAAATTGCTGGAAGCGGCCGCCAAAGAGCGGCCCTATGCCCTGGCCTTTGTCGACATGCGCATGCCCGAAGGCTGGGATGGCGCCAAGACCATCGAAGAGCTCTGGAAGCGCGACCCGCTGTTGCAGGTGGTGGTCTGCACCGCGTATTCGGATTATTCCTGGGATGAACTGCTGGACCGCCTGAACGGCCATGATCGGTTGCTGATCCTGAAAAAGCCCTTCGACAACATCGAAGTCCAGCAGATGGCCAACACCTTGACCACAAAATGGGAAATGACCTCCCGCGCGCAGTTGAAAATGAACAAGCTCGAAGACCTGGTGGAACAACGGACCCTGGCGTTCAAACAGGCCAGCGAGCTGCTGCAAATGGAAATCGACGAACGCAAGATGCTGGAAAGCCAGTTGGTGCAGTCGGAAAAACTCGCCTCGCTGGGTCAGCTGGCGGCCGGGGTAGCCCACGAAATCAACAATCCGATCGGCTTCATTTCTTCCAACCTGGGAGCCTTGGACGGTTACTTCAGCAAACTCCAGGAAATGCTCACGGCCTATGGCAGCGCCGAGGAGGCCATTGCGTCGCCGGAACTGGTCGTGCAATTGAGACGGCTGCGCGAACAGGTGGAGCTGGATTTCCTCGTCGAAGACATTCCCTTGCTGATCAAGGAATCCAAGGATGGCATTGGCCGGGTCGGGCAGATCGTCAAGGACCTGAAGGACTTCTCGCGCGTGGACTCCAACCAGGAATGGCAGATGGCCAATCTGCAGCAAGGCATCGATTCGACGTTGAACATCGTTGCCAACGAAATCAAATACAAGGCCGACGTGGTCAAGCAATACACGCCGCTGCCGGAAGTGGAATGCCTGCCGTCGCAGATCAACCAGGTGATCATGAACCTGATCGTCAACGCCGCCCAGGCCATCGGCCCGGAGCGCGGCACCATCACCCTGCGCAACGGTGTGGAGGGTGACACCGTGTGGATCGAAGTGGCCGACAATGGCTCGGGCATCCCGCCGGAAACCCTGCAAAAAATCTTCGACCCCTTCTTCACCACCAAACCCGTTGGCCAGGGCACGGGGCTTGGGCTGTCGTTGTCCTACGGCATCGTGAAAAAACACCATGGCGAGATAACGGTTAGCAGCGAAGTCGGCGTCGGCACCACGTTCCGCGTTGAGTTGCCGATGCGCCAAATGAAACAGGCCAGCTGAAAGGCACAAACCTGTGGCGAGGGGATTTATCCCCTCGCCACAGGTTGCCCGCCGTTTCGCCAGCAGCGCAGAATGCCACGACCCACACATCACCGTGGCGAGGGAGCCTGCTCCCCTATCCAACGCTCAAACCCAAGGAACCCGTATGAGCCTGTCTCTGTTGAGCCGTTACGCCTTCTTTGCTGGCTGTGTGATCTTCACCCTCGCCAGCCTGCCGTTTCTGCAACACGACTGGCTCTGGCCAATCACACTGGTGACCGGGCTGTTGAGTCTGCTGGGGCTGTTCGACCTGCTGCAAAGCCGTCACGCCGTGCGGCGCAACTACCCGATCCTGGGCAATATCCGCTACCTGGTCGAAGGCATCCGTCCGGAGATCCGCCAGTACCTGCTCGAATCCGACAGCGACGCCCTGCCCTTTTCCCGCGCCCAACGCTCGCTGGTGTATTCCCGGGCCAAGAACGAAAGCGCCGACAAACCGTTCGGGACCTTGATCGACGTCTACCAGACCGGCTTCGAATTCATCGGCCATTCCATGCGCCCAGCCCCTTTGAGCGACCCCAGCGGTTTCCGCGTGACGGTTGGCGGCCCGCAATGCACCCAGCCGTATTCAGCGTCGGTGTTCAACATTTCGGCGATGAGCTTCGGCTCCCTGAGCGCCAACGCGATCCGGGCGCTGAACCAGGGCGCGAAGCTGGGCAATTTCGCCCACGACACCGGTGAAGGCAGCATCAGCCCCTACCATCGCGAACATGGCGGCGACCTGACCTGGGAACTGGGCAGCGGCTATTTCGGCTGTCGCACCAGCGACGGGCGCTTCGACCCGGAACGCTTCGCCGCCCAGGCGCAGAATCCTCAGGTGCGAATGATTGAAATCAAGATGAGCCAAGGCGCCAAACCCGGCCATGGCGGAATTCTGCCCAAGCACAAAGTCACCCGGGAAATCGCCGAAACCCGCGGCATCCTCATGGGCGAGGATTGCGTTTCACCGTCACGCCACAGCGCCTTCTCCACGCCGATCGAACTGATGCAGTTCGTCCAGCAATTGCGTGAACTGTCCGGCGGCAAACCGGTGGGCTTCAAATTCTGCCTGGGCCACCCGTGGGAATTCATGGGCATCGCCAAGGCCATGCTGGAAACCGGGATCCTGCCCGACTTCATCGTGGTGGACGGCAAGGAAGGCGGCACGGGCGCGGCACCGGTGGAGTTCACCGACCACATCGGCGTGCCGCTGCGCGAAGGCCTGCTGTTCGTACACAACACCTTGGTGGGCCTGAACCTGCGAGACAAAATCAAGCTCGGCGCCAGCGGCAAGATCGTCAGCGCCTTCGACATCGCCAGCGTTCTGGCCATCGGTGCCGACTGGGCCAACGCCGCGCGCGGCTTCATGTTCGCCATCGGCTGCATCCAGTCCCAAAGCTGCCACACCAACAAATGCCCCACCGGCGTCGCCACCCAGGACACCCTGCGCCAGCGCGCCCTGGTCGTCCCGGACAAGGCCCAGCGGGTCTACAACTTTCACCGCAACACCCTCAAGGCCCTGGCCGAAATGCTCGCCGCCGCCGGCCTCGAGCATCCGTCGCAATTGCAGCCCAAGCATTTGGTGCGGCGTATGTCAGCCACTGAGATCAAGCTGTTTTCACAGTTGCATGTGTTTTTGCAGCCGGGGGAGTTACTGACCGGAGAAGTCAATGGGGCGTTTTATTCGCGGATGTGGCAGATGGCGCGGGCGGACAGTTTTGAGCCGCGGGAGGTGGTGGCTGCGTAATAGTCACTTGAGCACCAGCCTCATCTGAGGCTGGTGGCGTTTTTAGGGTGAATAGAGAAGCAGCCATTTCCCCATCAACAAGGATTAGAGTCTGTTCCCAATCTTGTGCTGAAAACGGCTTGGAATCAGTTTTGAAGGCGACCCACCAAACCCTGCGCCCGTGACACTTTAGTGTCTCCAGGTTATTCAGATAGTCCCCCTTAAAACCTTCGTAAATTACTCGAGGCCGGCAAACAGGGCCGGCTCCTTGCCAAAGTTACGGGAGAAGCTGATCAACAGGACCCGGCTGTCCATCAGTGCGATATCCCGGGCGATGGATGCGGTCTGGTCGGCGCTGCCGTCGTTGATGAACACAATCTCGACGACATGGTCTTTCAATGCCGGATGCTGACGGACACCTTCGTAAAACAGGTTGATGGCCTGTTCTTCATTGAATACCGGAACGATCAACGAAACGTTCATTGGCGATGCCCGCGAAACACCACAAACCGGGACAACAGGAAACCGATCACCAGGCTCAACAGCGAGAAAGCCGCCACGGTCAGCAGGCCGTGGACATGCCAGCGATCCCCCAGAAAACCGACGATGAAACTGAGGGCGCCCATGACGCCTATGAAAAGAACATAGCCCAACGCTGAGACTTTGGCTTCGAAGGTGTAGAGCGCGTTGACATAAAAGGAGAACGAGGCAGCCACGCAAAAAGCAGCGAAATTACTCGTGGCCTGGCTAAGGCCGACAGCCACCCGCAGCACGAAAAATATCTGCCAATGGATCAGCGTATTGGCCAGTCCAACCAGTGCGTAGCTGAGAAAACCTTTCCATATCGCTTTCATACACGCTCCCGAACGGGTCGGCGTTTCAGGCGGTACTTAATCTAGGGTTCTGTCGGTACCCGGTCTACTGTAAGAACTAACAGGTGCCCCCCCTTGCGGGCTCATCGGCCGCCCCAACAAAAAGCCCCGATCATTCGACCGGGGCTCTGTTTTACATCGCGGTTAACTTACGACGCTGAACGCACCGCTCCCTGCACGTGACCGGTCGGTTGCAGCTTGAAGGTATAAAACAACACCGTCAGCAGCACCAGGAACGCCGGGCCTACGTACAAGGCCACGCGAGTGTCCGGGAAGTAAGCCATCAGGCCCACCACCAGCACCAGGAACGCCAGCGCCAGGTACGAGCTGACCGGGTACAGCCACATGCGGTATTTCAGGGCCGCACGTTCCGAAGCGCTCAGGCTTTTGCGGAATTTGAGCTGGGCCAGCAGGATCATCACCCAGGTCCAGATCGCGCCGAAGGTGGCGATGGAGGTGACCCAGACGAAGACTTTTTCCGGCACCAGATAGTTGAGCAGCACGCCCAGCAGCAGCGCGGCGATGGACAGCAGCAACGCGCGGCGCGGCACGCCGTTGGCCGAGGTGGTGGCGAAACCGGCCGGGGCCTGGCCGTTCTGCGCCAGGCTGTAGAGCATCCGCCCGGTGCTGAAGATCCCGCCGTTGCAGGACGACAGCGCCGCGGTAATCACCACGAAGTTGATGATACCGGCGGCGGTCTTGATGCCCAGGCGTTCGAAGGTCATCACGAATGGACTGCCCTGGGTGCCGATCTCATTCCATGGGTAGATCGACAGGATCACGAACAACGCGCCGACGTAGAACAGCAGGATCCGCCAGAACACCGAGCCGATGGCGTTGGGGATGGTTTTCTGCGGGTTCTTCGCCTCACCGGCAGTCAGGCCGATCATCTCCACGCCCAGGTAAGCGAACATCACCATTTGCAGGGACATCAACACACCCTGCACGCCGTTGGGCATGAAGCCGCCGTGGGACCAGAGGTTGGAAATGCCCAGGGCCACGCCGTCATTGCCGAAGCCGAAGGCGATGATGCCGACGCCACCGATGACCATGGCGATGATGGTGACGATCTTGATCAGGGCGAACCAGAATTCGAATTCACCGAAGGCCTTGACCGCGATCAGGTTGATCGAGCCCATGCTGACCAGTGCGGCCAAGGCCCAGATCCAGCGGGGCACGTCGGGAAACCAGATGCCCATGTACACCGCCACCGCAGTGATCTCCGCCACGCAGGTCACCAGCCACAGGAACCAGTAGTTCCAACCGGTCAGGAAGCCGGCCAGCGGACCGAGGTAATCCTGGGCATAACGACTGAACGAACCGGCCACCGGGTTGTGCACGGCCATCTCACCGAGGGCGCGCATGATCACCAGGATTGCCAGGCCACCAATGATGTAGGACAGCATGATCGCCGGACCGGCCATTTCGATGGCCTTGGCCGAGCCGAGGAACAGCCCGACACCGATACAGGCGCCGAGCGCCATCAGGCGGATATGCCGCTCACCGAGTTCACGTTTGAGCGGACCACCCTGGGCGGTCTCGCCATGGGGCAGATGATTGCCTACAGGCATAGGGATAACCTCGTCTTGTTATTGGATTAGCCACCGAGTCTCCAAAGCCGCAGGTGGGTAAACCTGCCGCCTTGCCGAAACCGGTCTGCTTCGTGGACAGACCGCCCTGTAGAACAACGCCCTCAGGATCAGCGGGTCGTGCAGTATAAAAAGCCAGGGATAGAGAGTTTCACTGTAAAACCTGGTAAATCCAGGGAAAGCTTCAGCCAGGATCGGTTTTTTGAGAGGTGTTGTCTGGGAACCAGGTCATTCAGAAAACGCCGCCAAGTATTGCACAGTGATGGTGCAGCGTCATGCTTCAGCATGGACCGATGGCTCTAGTGCAAGGCTTTCAGAGATCACTCCCCTGCCGCTCGCTCCCACAGCTTTGATCGTTTCCATGCTCTGCGTTCAAACAAATATCCGTGTATGGGCTTGTCCATAATTTCCCCTCCCCCCACGCCAACCACCGTCTAAGCTTCAAGCAAGTCCGATCAATCTGCGTGAATGGATCAGTCGACTATGGGCGCTTTGTGGCAAACCGATTCGAATACACCTGTGGTCCCGACTGAACGTATGGAAGAAGCGCCTTTACCCCCAAAAAAACGCCGCGCACGACATGGCTGGCGAGCGTTTTGGTTGTTGCTGTTGATTATCGTCGTGGTGGTCGGCCTGGCTGTGGCCAAGGAAATGCGCACGTCGCGATTTCAGGCCCGGGAGATCAGCAAGTACGCCGCGTCCTTGAGTTATTCAGTGCAGCCGGGGGCCAGCGATGCCATCGTCTATCCGGGTACGGGGCCGTTCGACCGGCGGTTGGGCTACAGCTCGCTGGGGGAGTTCCTGCCGCGCCTGCTCAAGCGCGATTACGTGATCCAGGCCCAGGCGCGTTTTTCGCCGGCCTTGATGGATTACGTCGGAAGAGGTCTGTTCGTGCCCTATGCGGAGAAAATCCAGGCCGGGCTGACCATCACTGACTGCCGCGCAGCGCCGGTGTACCAGTTCAAGTACCCGCAGCAGCTGTATGCGAGTTTCGAAACGATCCCGCCGGTGGTGGTGCAAAGCCTGTTGTTTATCGAAAACCGCTTTCTGCTCGACCCCAAGCAACCGTTGGCCAACCCGGCGGTGGACTGGCCGCGTTTCGGCATGGCGGCGTGGTCGCAAGTGGCCAAGTTGTTGAGTTTGCCCGGTCAGTCCGCCGGCGGCAGCACACTGGCGACGCAGCTGGAAAAATACCGCCACTCCCCCGAAGGCCTCACCGTGTCGGGCGCGGAGAAAATCCGCCAGATGATTTCCGCCAGCGTGCGCGCCTATCAGGCCGGCCCGCAAACCCTCGAAGCGCGGCAGCGGGTCGTGCGTGACTACCTCAACAGCGTGCCGCTCTCCGCCGTGCCCGGGCATGGTGAGGTCCATGGCATGGCTGAGGGCCTGCGGGTCTGGTACGGCGCCGATTTCAACCGCGCCAATGAACGCTTGTTCAGCACCGCGACGGATCCCCAGAGCCTGGCGGAAAAAGGCCTGGCCCTGCGGGAAATGCTGTCGCTGATGATCGCCCAGCGCCGGCCCTCCCATTACCTGTCCAAGGGCCGCGAAGAACTGGCGCGCCTGACCGACAGCCACGTCCGGCTATTGGCGCAGAACGGCGTGATCGACGCCGCGCTGGCCGAGGCGGCCCTGGCGAGCAAGGTCAGTTATCGCGACTGGGTCCAGGACCCGACGGTGCAGCCCAACGAAACCAACAAAGGCATCAGCGCCGCCCGCAGTCGCCTCGCCACGCTGCTCAACCGCCCGCTGTACGACCTCGATCGCCTGGACCTCTCGGCCACCAGCACCTTGCAAAGCGACTTGCAGGCCCAGGCCACCGAGTACCTCAAGCGCTTGGCCGACCCGGCGTTCGCCGCCGAGATCGGCCTGATGGGCGAGCGTCTGTTGACCCCCACCAGCACCACCCAGGTGCGCTACAGCTTCACCCTGCTGGAGCTGACCCCGGATGGTTCGCGGGTTCGGGTGCAAACCGATAGCACCGACCAACCTTTCGATATCAACGAAGGCAGCAAACTGGAACTGGGCTCCACCGCCAAATTGCGGGTACTCACCACTTACCTGCAGATCATCGCCGAACTGCATGAACGCTATGCCCAGGAGACCCCGGCGGCGTTGAAAAAAATCGAGATCGCCGAGCCAGACCACCTCTCGCGCTGGGCTGTCGACTACCTGATTCAGAACAGCGACCGCAGCCTGCCGAAAATGCTTGAGGCCGCGCTGGATCGTACTTATTCCGCCAGCCCCGGCGAGGCGTTTTTCACCGGTGGCGGGCTGCACACCTTCCATAACTTCCGCAACGAGGACAACGGCCGGATTCCCACCCTGCGCGACGCCCTGCGCGAATCGATCAACCTGCCGTTCATCCGCCTGATGCGCGACCTGGTGCGCTACGCCACTTACGCCGGGCCCAGCAACAGCTCCGAACTGCTCAAGGACGACCAGGACCCCCGCCGCCAGGAATACCTGGCCCAGTTCGCTGACCGCGAAGGCACGTCGTTTCTGCTCAAGTTCTGGAAGAAGTACCAGAAGAAAGACACCGGCCAACGCCTTGAAACCTTTCTCGACGGCATGCGCCCCACCGCGATCCGCCTGGCCGCCGTGCACCGCTACTTCTTTCCCGGCGACAGCCAGGAGAGCTTCAACCTCTTCGTGCGCTCGCACCTCAAGTCGGTCAAGAGCACCGAAAAGATCACCGACGAACGCCTGGAACGGCTCTACCAAAGCTACGGCCCCGGTGCCTATGACCTGCCGGACCAGGGTTTTATCGCCAAGGTCCACCCGCTGGACCTGTGGTTGATGGGCTACCTGCTGAACAACCCCGACGCCAAGTTCAGCCAGATCGTCAAGGCCAGTGAGTTCGAGCGTCAGGAAGTCTACAGCTGGCTGTTCAAGAGCCGGCACAAGAGCGCTCGCGACAGTCGCATCCGCACCATGCTGGAAATCGAAGCCTTCCTGGACATCCACCAGCGCTGGCAAAAAGTCGGCTACCCGTTCGACCATCTGGTGCCGTCGCTGGCCACCGCCATCGGCAGCTCCGGCGACCGCCCTGCTGCACTGGCGGAACTGGTCGGCACCATCCTCAACGACGGCATCCGCCAACCCGCCCTGCGCGTTGACAGCCTGGACTTTGCCGTCGATACGCCCTACGAGACACGGCTGGTGAGCAACCCGGATAACGGCAAGCGAGTGATGCCGGTGGAAGTGGCCCAGGCCCTGCGCGGCGCGCTGTCCCAGGTGGTGGATGCCGGCACCGCGAAACGCGTTGCCGGCAGTTTCAAACTGGCCGACGGGACGCCGCTGGCCATGGGTGGCAAGACCGGCACCGGCGACAACCGTATCGAAGCCGTCGGTTCCGGTGGGCGGGTGATCAGCTCAAAATCGATCAACCGCACCGCCACCTTCGTGTTCTACATCGGCGACAGCCACTTCGGCACCCTCACCGCCTTTGTCCCGGGGGCTTCGGCGCAGAACTTCAAGTTCACCTCGGCCCTGCCGGTGCAAGTGCTCAAGGGCATGGCGCCGTTTCTATCGCCTTATCTGCAACCGGGGAGTCATACCCAGTGCAAGCCGTTGGTGGCACGGCAATGAGTCACGGTGTGGCGCAGTGAGTTACAGGGTTACCCGAGGGACCGCATCGAAGATCACGGTGAAATTCCCGGTGTACAAACCATTATGTCCGTCGGGATTAATCGGGTACCACGACAAGATGTGCAACTCTGCCGTCATACCTGGCGTGGACGTTGCGTCATCCACCACTTCCTGCGGCAAACTGGTCAGGAAAACGTTGTTGAACACGACTTGAAGGGGAATCGCAGTATGATGGGCAGAGTTGTACAGCGATCGTCGCCCTTCAACGTAGGCATGGACCGAACCGTCGGTGTTCTTCACATCAAAGATCTGACGCACCGAGGATAATGTGTTATTCACAGGGTTGTAGTGCATAACCTCGTTCTTACCGAACTCCGGATCCCGCGGCTGCACATGAAATTGTTTGTTCGGAATGTTCGCGGTGATATGGATGGCGGCGCGTGCATCATCAGCGGCCAATACTAATGAAGGACTCAGGGCTGCAACAGCCCAGGCCGTAACGAACACTATTTTTTTAAACATATTTGTTCTTCTAAGTAATAGACAAAAAATACCCGTGGCACTACGAGCTACAGGGCTCGATCATTCCCACGCTCCCGCGTGGGAATGCCGCCAGGGACGCTCCGCGTTCCGCTTCCGGAAGGTGACGCAAAGCGTCATGGGATGCCTTCCCACGCAGAGAGAGGGAACGATCTATGAATCATGGCGGGGCAATGCGAGTTAAAGCGCTGACGACCGAGGAACTGCGTCGTAGATCACGGTGAATTGGCCGGTGTACAAGCCCGGGTAGCGATCGACCGACATTGCATTCGGACGGATGAGCATCTCGGCCTGGGTACCTGGCGTGGATGAAGCATCGTCCACAACTTCTTGAGGCGTGCCATCCAGATATACGCCGTTGAACGTAACACTCAGGGGAATGCGATCCAGGCCATTGTCCAAATAGACCCTGCCCTCTTGGATGTAGGCATGGACCGAGCCGTCGGTATTCTTCACATCAAAGGTCTGGCGTACGGAACTCAGGGAGTTATTCACCGGGTCGTAATGCATCACCTCATCCCTGCCAAAGTCCGGGTTGCGTGGCTGCACATGGAATTGCTTGTTCGGAATGTTCGCGGTGATATGGATGGCTGCGCGAGCATCATCAGCCGCCAATGCCCATGTAGGACTCAGGACTGCAACGCCCAAGGCCACAGCGGATATCATTTTTTTTAACATTTTTGACACCTCTTTTTAGTAATAAAACGAAAGACAGATTCCGTGGCGAGGGGATTTAGCGAAACGTCGCACCGCAGCAGCCCCCAAAAACCCAGGCAGCGCGGTGCAACAGATAAACCGCATCGCCTGTGTTACGACTGCTTCGAAGCCGAGCGGGGATAAATCCCCTGGCCACAGGAGACTCGTTGCCCTGACGCCTTCGGGGAACCTGGCTCACGGCGCAACCGCATCGAACACCATGTGCACCGTGCCGTAGTAATCACCGGTCTTATAGCCGTCATCGGGCTTGATCGCGGCGATTTCCAGCGGCACCTGGCGGCCGGGTCTGGCGTCGAGGGCCGACACCACCTGGGTCGAGTCCAGGGTCAGTTCGACGTCGTTGAACTTCACCTTCAAATCGATACGCTCACGGCCATTGGATAAATAGGCCTCTTGCCCCAAGCGCGCACCGATGGCGCCGTTGGTGTTCTTCACCTCGTAGGTGGCCCGTAGCGCGCTGAGCTCGCTGGTGATGGTGCTGAAAGGCAAGCGTTGCTCACGCTGGACCAGCTGCGGATCGAGGGGCAGCACATAAAAATCGTTCGTCGGGATGGTCACGTGGAGTTCGAACGTTTCCCGCTCGACCGCGCCCCAGGCCGGGACCCAGGGCAACATCAGGGCGGTCAACGCAAGGGGGCATAGCAGTGTCTTGGACATATTGATTACCTGTGGCGTCTGCGACGGTTGGGCGACGGCAACCGTCAACCCTTGATCTCGACGGCTTTGCTCTTGCCGCCCTCGATCAGCGTGAAGCGATATTCACGCCCCGCCTCCTTGTCGAAGGAAAACGTGCGACCGGCCATGACATGGTGCTTGGTGGTCGGCCGGCAGTCGTTTTCTTGCTTCGCTACGCAATCCTTGAACTCATCGATCACCACGACGCTATTACCGTTGTTGCGCATCAGGTAACGATTGGCGCTGTCATCGATCACCGTCTCGAAACGGGTGTCCTTGGGCCGCACGAAAAACACCGTGCCGTAGCCCGCCAGGACCTTGACCCCCGCCGCCACGCGTTCCTTCTTGTACGCTTCGCGCTCCTCGGCACTGACGGCAAATTCATCCTCGGCTTCGGGCACCACCGGCACGAAACGCACCCGGAAGTAACGCTCTTTGTCGCGGTTGCCCATGAACAGCAACCGGGTGCCCTGCATACCGTTGGCCGGCACGATCAGCCGGGCCGGGCTGGCCATCAGGCCATCCTTGGCCGTGGCGCTGGCCTGGTCCTGCAGGGGCACTTCCTGATAGCTGCCATCCTCGTTGTAGATAATCTCGAGGATGTTGACCTTGACGAATGCCGTGGAGGTTCCCCCGTTGAACACCCGCTTCATGTAGGTACTTTTGTCACCATCGAGGTAGTCGTAGACCACCCCGACACCAATCTGCGGCCCGGCCTGGGCCACGCCGCAAAACAGATACAACCCAACCCATGCCAATAAATGTTTCATCACTTTTTCAACCTCATGCATTAAACACAACTCACCAAATATGGCTGCCGGCTGGCCCACTTAAACTTCCGAATCCCAGATCACCGTGACATTGCCGCTGTAGGATTTGCCGCCACTGTCCAGCATTTCCTCGACGCCACTGCGAGCCACCTCAAAGTGCAGGGTGCCCGCCTGACGATTGATGTAAAAACCCGGCTGAAACAGCTCGGTACCACTGCCGTCACGCAGTAGCGGGCGACGGTTGACCGGTTGCCCGGCGGCATCGGTCAAGCCATCGGGCAAGCTGACGCTGATATCCACCGGTACGGCATGGCCGGAGCCAGCTTGCGACACAGCGCAGGTATTGCCGTTGGGGTACTGGCACTCAAGCTGCATCTTGAAACGCGAGGACGTGGAAAGATGGAAGCGCTGGTCCCGAAGCAACCGCGTCGGCTTGCGCCCGCTGTTCAACCACGCTTGCCAGCCCTCCTGAGGCACCAGTTCCACCCGGTTCCCGCCCGGAGGCACTTCCACCTTGAGGGCATGATCGACCAGAAGGTTGAAATTGAGCGTGAGCGCCGAATCATCCGGAACCATGACATCGCCCAGGTCTACATCCTGGCCCGGCCCGATGCTGTAGGTCAGCATCCCTGTGTAACGGCCGGCCGACATCTTCAGCGGGTTGGGGGTGCGCAGCTCGTAGGCAAAATCCATGTTGTAGTAACTCATCCTGGGGATCGGGTAATGGGCTGTTTTGGCACACACTCCTTCCGAAGGCGTCTTCCAGAAAAAGTCGTAGGTCACATCGGAGTAAAAGCCCAGGCCACTGTATCGACAGGGCGAGGGAGCCTCGTCCCAGGCAGCCCCGCCCCATAACATTCGATGAGCGACAGCGGCGTTAGGCTCGCCACCGACCAGGTTGCCCACGCCGTCAGGGAGTCGTTGTTGCGCACCGACACCCGACCAGCGCACTTCAACGATTTCGGTTTCGCCCGTTTCGGAGTGGGTGACCTGGATCGGGCGCCAATTGGCCGGCACCTTGAACATCGCACCTTGTCGGGGATCGCCATGATTGGCCTGGATAGGCTGGGTCGAATTAACGGCTATGGGCAACATGATGCTGAACATCCCCGAGGCCCTGCATTGCTCCGGATATCGCTGGCAATAACCAGTGGCCGGCGTGGTATTGAGAAATATATTCTCCCGGGGGTTCGAGGGGTTCGGCCTGAATACCGCGCTGATATCCCGAGTCAGGGCCTGGGCCACGGGCATGCAGGCAAACAACGTTGTTGAAACCACACAGATACCAACTGTCGGTGTTCCTTTCATGGGTACAACCTCGTATTCAAATCCGTTGAATAGATCGTTTTAGACTTCCGAGTCCCAGATCACCGTGACATTGCCGCTGTACGCCTTGGCGCCACTGTCGAGCATGTCTTCGACGTGGTTGCGGGCAACTTCAAAGTGCAGGGTTCCGGATCGGCGATCGACATAAAAACCCGGCTGGAACAGTTCGGTACCACTGCCGTCGCGCAGTAACCGGCGACGGTTGACCGGTTGCCCGGCGGCGTCGGTCAAGCCATCGGGCAGGCTGACGCCGACATCCACCGGCACGGCATGACCGGTGGCGGTTTCGGAAATCGCGCAGGTATTGCCGCTGACGTATTGGCATTCGAGCGCCATCTTGAAACGCGAGGACGCCGAGATATGGAAGCGTTGGTCGCGGAACAGCCGGGTCGGTTTGCGCCCGCTGTTGAGCCAGGATTGCCAGCCTTCCTGGGGCTCCAGGTCGACCCGGTTGCCGCCGGGGGGTACTTCGATCTTGAGGGTGTGTTCGACGTCAAGTTTGAAGTTGAGTGTAAGCGTCGAATCGTTCGGGATCATGACATCGCCCATGTCCACGTCCTGCCCCGGCCCGATGCTATAGGTCAGCGACCCAGTGTATTGCCCGGACGACATCTTCAAGGGGTTAGGAGTGCGTAGTTCGTAAGCGAAGTCCAGATAGTTGTAGTCCATACCTCCGAGAGGGATCTCGTAATTGGCCTTCTTCGCACATACGCCCTCCGTTGGCGTCTTCCAGAAAAAGGCATAACTTCTGATGCCATAGATTCCAACCCCGCTGTATCGACATGGCGAGGGCGCATATACCCAATCAAGGCCGGTCCATAATATCTGGTGGGCTCTTAAACTACTTACGCCACCACCAACCAACTGGACCACATCCCTATCGGGAAACCATTGTCTCGCCCCAAGGCCGGACCAGCGCACTTCAACGACTTCTATTTCACCCGTACCCGTATGGGTAACTTGTATCGGGCGCCAATTGGCAGGCACCTTGAACATGGCACCTTGCCGTGGATCCTCATGACCGGCCTGGATAGCGCTGATCGAATTGGCAGAGAGAGGCAATCGAATGCTGAACATTCCCGTCGCCCTGCAATCCGACGGCCTATCTGCGCAATAACCACTGACAGGCGTGGTATTGCGAAAGGTATTCTCGTTGGGCTTGGAAGGATCCGGCCTGAAGACTGCACTGATGTCCTGGCTCAAGGCATAGGCCGTCGGCATGCCCGCAAACAACAAGGCAAATACCGTGGCTACTCGATATAGAGAAACACCTCGCTTGAGGATGTTTGAACGACTCATGTTCACTCCAATAAAACTGCGACAGGTAAGCCACCCAACTGTGGGAGCGAGCCCGCTCGCGATGACGGCGGCACATTCAAAATCGATACAAGCTGACCCACCGCTATCGCGAGCAGGCTCGCTCCCACAGGGGATGGCCTATACCTCGGAATCCCAGATCACCGTGACATTGCCGCTATAAGCCTTGGCGCCACTGTCGAGCATCTCTTCGACCTGGCTGCGCCCTACTTCGAAGTGCAGGGTCCCTGATCGACGATCGACATAAAAACTTGGCTGGAACAGTTCGGTGCCGCTGCCATCACGCAGTAGCCGACGCTGGTTGACCGGTTGCCCAGCGGCGTCGGTCAAGCCCTCGGGCAGGCTGACGCTGACATCCACCGGCACGGCGTGGCCGGTGGCGGTTTCGGCGATCGCGCAGGTATTGCCACTGACGTATTGGCATTCGAGCGCCATCTTGAAACGCGAAGAAGCGGAGATATGGAAGCGTTGGTCACGGAACAGCCGGGTCGGTTTGCGACCGCTGTTGAGCCAGGACTGCCAACCTTCCTGGGGGACAAGTTCCACGCGGTTACCGCCGGGAGGAACATCCACCTTGAGCGTATGCTCGACGTCGAGCTTGAAATTGAATGTAATAACCGAATCACTGGGAAGCATGACATCGCCCATGTCGAAGTCCTGTCTCGGACCAACCCTATAGGTCAGCGCTCCTGTGTACTGGCCGGACGACATGTTCAAAGGATTGGGGGTACGCAGCTCATAGGTGTAATCCAAGTGGCGGTACATCATGCTGGGAATATGGTAGCGAGCCCTTTTGGCGCATATACCTTCAACCGGGGTTTTCCAGAAAAAACCGTACTTAACGGAGGTCATGGGTGAGTTTCCCCCGAATTGACATGGCGATGGAGGAGTGACCCATGTTGAGCCCCACAACATGCCATGGGCTTGTCTGTCGCTGACCCCTCCGCCTACCAACTCGACCGCGGAGCGAGGAAGTTCATACATCGAACCTATGGCGGTCACGCGCATTTGGACAACTTCGGTCTCGCCGGTACTTGCATGGGTTACTTCTGTGGTGCGCCAGTCGGTGGGCACCTTGAACATCGCACCTTGCCGGACGTCTCCATGGTTCGCCTCGATCGGGCCGGCTGAACTGAAGGTGATGGGCAATCGAATACTGAACATCGTCTGCCCGCACTGCCCCGGGTAGGTTGAACAGTAGCCACTGACCGGCGTGGTATTCAGGAATTTATTTTCCTGGGGTTTCGAGGGATCCGGTCTGAAGACCGCAGTGATATCCCGAGTCAAGGCATTGGCCACCGGTACGCAGGCAAACAACAACACCGAGGCCATACTGCGCACCGCAACCGAAAAGGGTTTCATTTATACAACCTCATACATCAAGACAAATCACGGCAAATAGGCGGTGAGAGACTCACCTGTTGGAGCAAGGCTTGCCCGCGATGCAGGCGCCCCGGTCTTCAACTGAATCGCTTTATCGTTCATCGCGAGCAAGCTTTGCTCCCACAGCTTCATGAGCGCTGTTTCGCACTGTCGGCGCCGGCCACCGTCGTATCGGCCAGGGTGTCCGGGGTGCAGCGCAAGTCGCCGATCATCAACACATCGCCTTCGCGCTCGGCGTTGTCCGGGTCAAGGCGGAACCGGCAAAACAATTCGCTGCCGTAGCGCACTTCCAGGGTGGGCGAGCTGGCATTCATTTCCATGGAGAAGAATCCGTCCGCCTCGCTGACTCCACGACTGGCGTGGTTGATCACGTGATGGCCCCGCAGCGGCTCGCCCTGTTCGTCCACCAGACGCCCGAGCACGGTCACGGTTTTCATCACCTGGATCTTGCGGTAGTCCACGCCACCTTTATTCAGGTGATAACGGGTACGTGAGGGCTCGATATTCGCCGCCGGCGGATGCACACCGTCGAAGTCGAAGGTCACCATGCTGTTCTTGTAAGCGGTGATGGGGATGAAGTTGCGGCCCGGGCGCAATGTCGTGCTGCCACCGGTCAAGTCGTCGGCACGCAAGGCGACATCGTCCAGGTCGGTTTCCACGTCGACGATCATCCCCGCGCCGCGCCCTTGGGGCACCCCGGTGAAGGCGGTTTTCTGGCCGCCCACGGCTACGGTGCTGCTCAGGTTCAAGCCGCCGGTAAGGTTGTCGTTATAGGACGAGCGCTGGACGAAGCCGTCGCCGTACAGCGAGTCAGTCATGAAACTGGCGATGCCGGACAGACCCACGCCATAGGTGTCGGCCAACGCCGTGGCGGAGACACTTTGCAATACGTGGTCCTGCAGGTCCCGGCGATAGGTTACCGAGGCATTGTTGTCCCGATCCCCGTCCCGTGATGTGCGGGTGCCAATGCTGCCCGACCAGTACTCGCCCGGCCCGCCCAACGCGACACTGACGCTCAGGTCGATGCCACGATTACGCCGCTCGGCGGTACTCGACGTACCAGGGCGGTCAAACACCGACACCCGCCAGTTGGCATCGCTGCCACGCAACTTGCCGCGTTGGGTCCAGCCCAGATCCAGGCCGGTGCCCTGGACGTTGCCTTCGCTGTAGGCCAATCGTCCATTGATGGAGGTCTTGTTGCTCAAGCGATGGTTGACCGACAGCGAGGAGTTGCTGGTCTGGCCGACGAACACGTTGCGTTGGCGGATGCGGGTGCCGTCCGCCAGGGTTTCATAGGTGTTGCGGGTGTCCAGCCAGCTGCGGTTGTGGCTCGCCACGACGCTGCCCTGGCCATAGCTGTACAGGCCTTGCACGTCCATGCCGGTGCCGTACTGCTGGGTCTGATAGACGTTGGCGTACAGGCTGGTGTTGCTGCCTAGCGTCCAGTCCACCGAGGTGCCCACTTGCAGTTTGTCCTGCACCTGGCGCGTGGAGGCGCCGAGGATCACCCGGGGATGCAGCAGGTAATTGAGGCCCACGCCTGCCGTGGTGAAACCCGAGGGCTGGTCTTCCCAGTTGCTCCAGAGCCTGGTTTCGCGCCCGGCGAACAGGTTGTAGCGCCAGCGATCCTCGGAATTACTCCAATTATTGGGCTTGTAGACCAGCTCCTGGCTGGTGGCGGTTGTTTGCCCGTCCTCGACCAGGCGCACTTCCACTTCATAGATGCCGCCAGGCAAGGGCCGGGTGTCCAGGCTCTGCAAGCCGGCGCTGACCGCCTGGGTATTGATCAACAGACCGTTGCGATAGATCTCCACCGAAGCCTGACGGCTGGCGGTGACATAAATGGGGTAGACGCTGGGCTTGGGGTTTTCGACCACCAGGCTGTCGGAGCTGCCGTACATCACGCCGAGTGCGGTGTCCGGGTTGGCACCGAACGAACGGATCTGACGGTTCAAGCCATCGGAACTGGGAGTGAAATAACCCAGGCGGAAAAAACTCCCTTCCATCTCCCGTTGGGTGTAAAGCTCATGGACGGCGTGGTACAGCTTGTCGTCCGGGCCGCCAAGGCGCGAAAGCTGAAGGTCCAGTGACTGGCTCCAGTTGCCCAGGCTGGAACTGGCGTTGAGGCCATAACGCCCGCCCGTGTCCTGCTCCTGGCCGCCATTGATATTCAGTTGGTTGTTGAAGATCAGGCCGAGGCTGCCGCCTTCCGGCTGATCGTGGTAACGCTTGATTTCGTTGGCTCGTTCCACGTCCCTGGTCAGGATCGACACCAATGAGTTTTCCAGGCTGTAGTGCACAGCCAACAGCCCGGCCGGGCATTTGCCTTCACAGGCGCCCAGCTTTTGTCCTTGCTTGAGATGCTGTTCCCATTGCTCGCGCTCGACAGCTTTTATCGGGCTGTCCTGGGTGTCGTTGAATTCGAGCAGGGTAATACGATCATCCCGGGTCAAGACCACCATGGCTTCACCGAGATACTGTTGATTGAGTTCGACACGAACCGCCAGAGGCACATCGAAAAAGTGCGATTCAAACTCGGCCGGCAGCCCCTTGGCCTGGGCTAGCAGACTTCTGGGAGTGGTACCGGGGGCAGTCGGCGCAGCCAATGCACTCGCGCACAAAAATAGCGCGAGGGCACCCGCGATGGGTGTCATCGGAAACATCAACGGATTCTCATAATCAGCGAACGATCAGGGCGTTTCAGGTGCGGGCCGCCCGGCAGGGGAGCGCCGGACGGCCTGCGGCAATGCCCGTGGAATGAGGTGAAACTCACCGGGCATCGAACAGCATCACGGACGAGGCACGGCGTCGAAGATCACGGTCATGTCGGCGGTGTACAGGCCGTTCTGGGTATCCAGAGGCTTGGCTGCGACGATGGTCATGTCAGCCTGGGTACCTGGAGTGGACGTTGCGTCATCCACCACTTCTTGAGAGGTGGCGGTCAGGGTGACACCGTTGAACTTGGTGGTCAGGGCGATGGCATCACTGCCGTTGTACAGCGATGCCGGGCCACCTTCGATGTAGGCATGAACCGAACCGTTGGTGTTCTTCACGTCGAAGGTCTGGCGCAGCGAAGTCAAGGTGCCGCTGACAGTGTTGTAGCTCATGACCTCGTCTTTACCGAAGTTCGGGTCACGTGGCTGCACGTGGAACTGCAGGGTCGGGATGTTCGCGGTGATGTGGATGGAGGAACGTGCATCATCGAGCGCGAAGACCAACGAGGAACTCAAGGCAGCGGCGGTCAGGGAAGCAGCGGTTACGAATTGTTTGAGCATGTTGTTAACACCTGTTCTTGGCATAAAGAGAGGGTTGAAGTTGCAGCCCAACAACCGCTTGGCCTGCCCCTTCAACGCCGGGGCATGATCGGCTCTCTTTAATAAAAAATAAGCAGGCACTTTCCCACAAGCATGTAGTACATCCGGCATATAAAACAGAGAAAAAGACACTAAGTTTGATAAAAAAGAAGTTTGGATGTCAGAAACAACCCACATAACCAGGCCACACGGGACTTAATCATTACAAATCTATGCAACCCCTATTCCCGGCGACCCCGGACATAGAGCATTCGTGTAAGGTTTTTTTGCAAACCTGAAGTAAGCCCCGGTAAATAAAAATACATCTTAGTTCCAGAATATATCGAAGATACATCTTTGGATAAAGATATATCTCACTTCTATCTTATGCAGAATGGAGAACAGGCATATGACAGTTACTTATTCCCTTCCCAAACACGATGGCTTCGAAGGTCGCCCGGCAGTCCGTGAGCGTGGCAGCCGTGGACCGAGGATCTTCGCCTCCGGTGACCTGAAATTGCTGTCGCTGGCGCTGATTGCCGAACAGCCTTGCCATGGTTATGACCTGATCCGCCGGATCGAGCAGATGTTCGACGGCGCCTACAGCCCCAGCCCCGGCGTGATCTATCCGGCCCTGACCTTCCTGGAAATGAGCTCAATGGTCACCTGCGGGGTCGACGACGGAAAAAAATGCTACAGCGTGACCGACGCCGGACGTCTATCCCTTGAAGACCAGGCCGAGGCGCTGGAGGAGGTGCGGATGCGCATTGAAACCAGCAAGCGCACGTTGCGCGGGCAGGATCGCCCCCCGGAAATCCACGAAGCGGTGTATAACTTGCGACATGCGCTGCAAAAGCACCACGGCCGCTGGAGCCCGGAAGAAACCCAGCGGGTGCGCGACCTGCTCAACGACACCGCCAAAGCCATCATCGACGGCCCCGACCGTCCACCTGTTTCGGAGTCAAGCAATGACTGAAGTCGATCCAAACACCATTCACCGCGTCAACCACGAGATCAAACGCCGCCGCCTGGAAGTCTTGCGCGTGCAAGACCTGACCCCACGCATGCGCCGCATCACCGTCGGCGGGCCGGAACTGGCCGGGTTCGTCAGCCTGGGCACGGATGATCACGTGAAGCTGTTTTTCCCGCAGAACGCCGAGGAACGCGCCGCCCTGGACACCATCGACCCAAGCGCCGGCAAGGCCCAGGGCCCGATGCCGGAAATGCGCGACTACACTCCGCGCCGTTATGACCTGGACACCCTGGAGCTGGACATCGATTTCGTGCTCCACGGCGACGGCCCTGCCGCGACCTGGGCGACCCAGGCGACGCCCGGGCAATACCTCAACATCGGCGGGCCACGAGGTTCGATGATCGTGCCGGACATCTTCGACAGCTACCTGCTGATCGGCGACGAAACCGCCCTCCCCGCCATCGCCCGCCGCCTCGAAGGCCTGGCGCCCAACCGCCGGGCGCTGGTGGTGGTGGAAGTGGAAAACGGTGCCGAGCAGCAGATTCTCCAGAGCCCGGCACACGTGCAGGTGATATGGGTGCTGCGCGAAGGTCGTCAGGACAACCTGCTGACCACCGTTCAACAACTGGAAATGCCCAGTGGCAAGCTGTACGCCTGGGTCGCCACCGAGAGCAAGGTATCGCGGCAGATTCGCAAGGTGTTGCTCGAGGAGAAGGGGTTGAATCAGGAGTTCTTGAAGGCGGTGGGGTATTGGAAGGCCGATGACAGTGAGGAAGATTGAGGGACTGGCAGTGGCTGAAGTACCCTTCATCCACTGAGCGCCCCCCTGTGGCGAGGGGATTTATCCCCGCTGGGCTGCGAAGCAGCCCCCCCAACAGTTACCTCACTCTATCTGATCTACCGAGTTGTCTGGTTTTGGGCTGCTTCGCAGCCCAGCAGGGATAAATTTCCTCGCCAGAGTTGAATCTCCTCACCACAGGGCAATCGCTGTCCTTTAATGTCTTGATCAAACATCTCACCAGGTACCCCACCCCCATGCTTTTCCTGCTCGCCTACATCGCCAGCGTCGTGCTGATCAACTTCGCGTTCTCCGCCGCGCCACACCTGGACATCATCTGGTCGGCCTGGGGTGGCCTGGTGTTTATCCTGCGGGACATGGTGCAGACCCGCTTCGGCCATGGCGCCATCGTGGCGATGTTGGCGGCGCTGGTGTTGTCCTACCTCACCTCGGATCCGACCATCGCCCTGGCCAGCGCCACGGCGTTCGCAGTGTCCGAGTGCATCGACTGGCTGGTGTTCACCATCACCAAGCGTCCGCTGCACGATCGGCTGTGGATAAGTTCAGCCCTGAGCATTCCCCTGGACACCTTTATCTTCTTCGGTCTGATCGACGCCCTGACGCCGCCCGTGGTGGTCACTGCCCTGGCCTCGAAGTTCGCCGGGGTCACGGTGGTCTGGCTGATCATGGCCTGGCGTTTACGCAAGCAAACCGTCGCCGGCTGAAGCCAAACCCCGTGGTTCATGTAAAATGCCGCGCTTTCTCCCTATGGGAAGCACGCCCGGCGCGCAACCCGCGATGATCCGCTCCTGTTTGAGGACCTTCAGATGACCCGTATCGGAACTCCATTGTCGCCCACCGCGACCCGCGTTTTGTTGTGTGGCAGCGGTGAGCTGGGCAAGGAAGTGGTAATCGAGCTGCAGCGCCTGGGCGTTGAAGTGATTGCCGTGGATCGCTATGCCAACGCGCCGGCCATGCAAGTGGCCCACCGCAGCCATGTGATCAATATGCTCGACGGTGCCGCCCTGCGTGCGGTGATCGAGGCCGAGAAGCCGCATTTCATCGTGCCGGAAATCGAAGCCATCGCCACCGCTACCCTGGTGGAACTGGAAGCCGAAGGCTTCACCGTGATCCCTACCGCCCGTGCCGCGCAGTTGACCATGAACCGCGAAGGCATTCGGCGCCTGGCCGCCGAAGAGCTGGGCCTGCCGACTTCGCCGTACTTCTTCGCCGACACCGTCGAAGACTACCGCAAAGCCGTCGAAACCCTGGGTTTCCCCTGCGTGGTCAAGCCTGTGATGAGTTCGTCGGGCAAAGGCCAGAGCCTGCTGCGCAGTGCCGATGACGTGCAGAAAGCCTGGGACTACGCCCAGGAAGGCGGCCGTGCCGGCAAGGGCCGGGTGATCATCGAAGGCTTCATCGATTTCGACTATGAGATCACCCTGCTCACCGTGCGCCATGTCGGCGGCACCACCTTCTGCGCGCCGGTCGGCCACCGTCAGGAAAAAGGCGACTATCAGGAGTCCTGGCAGCCACAGGCGATGAGCCCGGCGGCCCTGGCCGAATCCGAGCGCGTGGCCAAGGCGGTGACCGAGGCCCTGGGTGGTCGCGGCCTGTTTGGCGTCGAGCTGTTCATCAAGGGTGATCAGGTGTGGTTCAGCGAAGTCTCGCCGCGCCCCCACGACACCGGGCTGGTGACGTTGATTTCCCAGGATCTGTCGCAGTTCGCCCTGCACGCCCGCGCCATCCTCGGCCTGCCGATCCCGCTGATCCGCCAGTTCGGCCCATCGGCCTCGGCGGTGATCCTGGTGGAAGGCCAGTCGACCCAGACCGCCTTTGCCAACCTCGGCGCCGCCCTGAGCGAACCGGACACCGCCCTGCGCCTGTTCGGCAAACCGGAAGTCAACGGCCAGCGCCGCCTGGGCGTGGCCCTGGCCCGTGACGAATCCATCGACGCTGCCCGCGCCAAGGCGACCCGGGCGTCCCAGGCCGTCAAGATCGAGTTGTAAAACCTGGGGCGGAATAAGTCCCCTCGCCACAAAGCCGGGTGCAACCTCAACCTGAGTGAAATTGGCGCAAAAAAAGGCGACACCCGCAAAGGTGTCGCCTTTTTCATGAGCGCCGGTTTTGCTTAATCCGGCAGCTTGTACGCAATCACATAATCACCCTGCTTGGTGCCCAAGGAACCATGACCACCGGCGACGACCAGCACGTATTGCTTGCCGTCCTTGCCGGTGTAGGTCATCGGCGTGGTCTGAGCGCCGGCAGGCAGGCGGCCTTCCCACAGTTGCTTGCCGTTTTTCACGTCATAGGCACGCAGGTACTGGTCGAGGGTGCCGCTGAGGAACGCCAGGCCGCTGGCGGTGGTGAAGGTGCCGCCCAGGCTCGGTACGCCCATGCTCAGCGGGATTGGTACCGGCGAGCTGTCACGCACGGTGCCGTTCTTGTGCTTCCACAGGATTTTGTTGTTGGTCAGGTCGACTGCGGCGACATAACCCCAGGCCGGAGCCTGGCAAGGCAGGCCCATGGGCGAGAGTAACGCTTCGAGGATCACGCCATACGGTGCGCCCTTGTTCGGCTGCACGCCTTCGGTTTCGCTCTTGCGCCCCGGCCCACCGGCCACTTCTGCCGCCGGTACGAGCCTGGACTTGAACGCCATGTAGCTCGGGTTGACGAAGGCGATCTGGCGCAGCGGGTCGACCGAAATGCCGCCCCAGTCGAACACGCCGAAGTTGCCCGGGTAAACGATCGAACCCTGCAACGACGGTGGGGTGAACATGCCCTCATAGCGCAGCGACTTGAAGTCGATCCGGCACAGCATCTGGTCGAACGGGGTCACGCCCCACATGTCCCGCTCCTTGAGGACCGGCGGCACCAGGTTCAGGTCAGACATCGGTTGGGTCGGCGAGGTGTGATCGCCTTCCACCGCGCCTTGTGGCACCGGGATTTCCTTGATCGGGATGATCGGCTGGCCGTTACTACGGTCAAGCACGTAGATGCTGCCTTGCTTGGTGGAAGCCAACACAGCCGGCTTCACACCGTCGGCAGTCTTCATGTCCATCAGGGTCGGTTGACCGCCGACGTCCATGTCCCACAGATCGTGGTGAGTGAACTGGAAGTACCAGCGCACCTTGCCGGTAGCGATGTCCAGGGCGGTCAGGCCGGCGGAGTATTTCTCCGATTCCGGCGTGCGATTACCACCGAACTGGTCGGGGGTCTGGTTGCCCATCGGCAGGTAGAGCATGCCGAGTTTTTCATCGACGCTGAACATGGACCACATGTTCGGCGAGTTGCGGGTGTAGGTCTGGCCTTCGGCAATCGGCGTGGTGTCGTCCGGTTTGCCGCTGTCCCAGTTCCACACCAGCTTGCCGGTGTGCACGTCGTAGGCGCGGATCACACCGCTTGGCTCGTCGGTGGAAACGTTATCGGTGACGTGACCGCCGATCACTACCAGGTTTTGGGTGACTGCCGGTGGCGACGTCGAGTAGTAACCACCCGCCGTGAAACCACCGATATTGGCGGTCAGGTCGACCTGGCCTTTGTCGCCGAAGTCTTCGCACATCTTGCCGGTGTCGGCGTTGAGGGCGATCAGGCGGGTGTCGGCGGTTGGCAGGAAAATCCGCCGTGGGCACACACTGCTGGCCGGTGTGGCGCTGGCGGTGCCGGTAGGGCTCTGTTCGGCCGAGGCGTAGACGGCGTCATCGTGATAGGTCACGCCACGGCAGGTCATGTGGGCCCAACCTTTGAAGTTTTCCGCTTTTTGCGTGGAAAGCTTCGGATCGAAACGCCAGATTTCCTTGCCGGTTTCCGGCTCCAGGGCAATCACCTGGCTGTGGGGCGTGCACACGTAGAGCATGCCGTTGACCTTCAGCGGGGTGTTTTCCGCAGTGGTCTCACCCGGGTCGTTCGGCCCTGGCAGGTCGCCGGTTCGATAGGTCCAGGCCGGCACCAGTTTGCTGACGTTCTCGGGGGTGATCTGCGCCAGCGGCGAATAACGGTCGCCATGGGCGCTGCGGCCGTAGGAATTCCAGTCGCCATCGGGCATCGTCGGTGCGGTGTTGGCCATGCCCGGCACGCTGTCGCGGTCCAGTTGGCCCTTGATCTCGCCCGGGTTGGTGAACTGGCTGGCCAGTGCGGCAATACCGGCGATGACCACGGCGGCGCCCAATGCGCGGGTTCCCATGGCCGGGGCATCGGCGGTCAACAACGGGCGGCGGAACCATGGCAGCAGCATGACGATGCCCAAGGCAAACAGCAGCGCCAGGCGCGGCACCAGTTGCCACCAGTCCAGGCCCACTTCCCACAACGCCCACACGGTGCTGGCGAACAGCACCAGCGCGTACAGGCCCAGGGCTGCGCGACGGGCCATGATCAGCAGCACACCGGTCAGCGCCAGGCCGATACCGGCCAGCAGGTAATACCACGAGCCGCCAAGCGTGCTCAGCTTGACTCCCCCGGCCAACAGGGCCAGGCCCATCAATAGAAGCAGAATGCCGAGCAGGCTCGGTAGCAGACGGCTTCGACTCAAAGCACCCTCAGTGCTCATAGTGTGATTCTCCGTGACGTTTTAAGGAGTCCCGCGCAAGTAGTCACTGTAGATGACGATCTTGCGGGGGCATGGTTCAGTTGCAATAGGCAATTCGTTGCCACGATCCCTTGTGGGAGCGAGCTTGCTCGCGATGGCTGTGTATCAGTTGGCTTCAATGCTGGATGTGCAATCGCTATCGCGAGCAAGCTCGCTCCCACAGAAAACCAGTTCGTCATACACTCGAAGACAGCGCTGTCTTTCAGAATCCGAACATCGGGCTTTCGTTGATATTTGACTGGGAATGAGCCGAGCGCAGAAGCTTCACCACAACAGCAGAAGCGTTTCAGCAGGCCGCGCAAGGATAATGGCCTGTTATCAATAGAGAAAGCGCTTTTGCTGACATGGATCATTTCGGTTTTGGTAACAGTGTGCCAGGCACGATCCTGGCCTTGAGACGAGCCTATGAAGGCTATGCTTCCACCACGAGGGCACCTCGGCTAAGGTGCGCGGTTTTATCCCTATTCGCGCAAAGGCCTGCCATGAACGAACCGAACAACAACCCGCTGCACGGCGTGACGCTGGAGCAGATCCTCAACGCCCTGGTGCAACACTACGAATGGTCGGGCCTGGCCGAGCGCATCGATATCCGTTGCTTCAAGAGCGACCCGAGCATCAAGTCGAGCCTGACCTTCCTGCGCAAGACGCCGTGGGCGCGGGAAAAAGTCGAGCGCCTGTACATCAAGTTGATGCGCACCAAGCGGCCAGTCTGAGCGGTGGGCATGGATCTGCGTCTTCCTCCCGCACGGCTCGTGGCGGTGGCGGCGCTGCTCGGCTGGACGGGTTTGAGCGTCCAGCTGTACCTGATTCTGTTGGGCCGATGGGAACTGGGGGCGAGCCTGCTGGGCGGGCTGGTGAACTTCTTCAGCTTCTTCACGGTATTGACCAACATCTTGGTGGCGGTGGTGTTGACCTGGGAACTGACCCCTCGCGAATCTGCGGCGCGGCGCTGGTTCCTGCAGCCTGGCGTACGCAGCGGCATCGCCGTGAGCATCGCCCTGGTCAGTCTGGCCTATAACCTGCTGTTGCGGCACCTGTGGCAACCCGAGGGCTGGCAGTTCGTGGCCGACGAGTTGCTGCACGATGTGATGCCGCTGCTGTACCTCGCCTATTGGTGGCTGTACGTGCCCAAAGGCACCTTGCGCCTGGGCCACATCGGGCTATGGGTGATCTACCCCTTGGTGTATTTCGCCTATCTGCTGCTACGCGGGGACTTATTGGCGGCCTACCCCTACCCTTTCATCGACGTAGCGACCCTGGGTTATCCACAGGTGTTCATCAATGCCGGGGGGATATTGGTGGGGTTTATCGGGATTGCGTTGGCGGTGATGGGGGTTGATCGGTGGTTGGGCCGACGCCTCAGTTAAGCCAAATCGCTGATCCACTGTGGGAGCTCGCTCCCACAGGAGGTTGTGTTCACAAATGGACATCAGCGTCTGGCCGGCAACATCCACACCAACCCACTGCTCTTGGCCCGCTCATGACACAACGCCAAGACGCTGCGCCGCTCCTCGTTGTCCATCCGGCTCCAACGGGTGATTTCCGCCACGGTGCGCTGGCAGCCGGTACAGATGTCGTCATCGTCCAGCGCGCAGATGTTCACGCAGGGCGAAGGCACCGGGCGTTCGGGGGCATTCATTGTTCTTGCTCAGCGAGGTCGCGGGCATAGCGCTGCGCGTTGTGGACGTAGTGGGCCGCGCTGGCCTCGAGCATTTTTTTCTGAGCCTCGGTCAATTCCCGCACCACCTTGCCAGGTGAGCCCATCACCAGGGAACCGTCGGGGATCTCCTTGTTTTCGCCGATCAGCGCGTTGGCGCCGATGATGCAGTTCTTGCCGATCTTCGCCCCGTTGAGAATCACCGCGTTGATGCCAATGAGGCTGTAGTCGCCCACCGTGCAGCCGTGGAGCATGGCGTTGTGGCCGATGGTCACGCCAGTGCCGATGGTCAGCGGGTAGCCCATGTCGGTGTGCATCACCGTGCCGTCCTGCACGTTGCTGTGCTTGCCGATCAGGATCAGTTCATTGTCGCCACGCAGTACGGCGTTGAACCAGACACTGGCGCCCTCTTCGAGGCGGACCTTGCCCACCAGCGTGGCGTTGGGCGCGACCCAGCTTTGTGGGTGGGTTTCGACACGGGCATCGCCCAGGCGGTATTTCATGGGAATCCTCGGGGCTTCAGGTATTGATGAAACTCTTGGGCGGTGTGTGCAGATCGATGCCAGCGTCGTACAACAGGTTCACCAGCTCGACCACCATGATCGCCGTCAGGCCCCAGATCTTGTATTCGCCAAAGCGATAGCTGGGCACGTACCAGCTGCAACCCTGGTAATCGATGCGGTGCGTGTGCTCACGGGGATCCTTGCGGAAAAACTCCAGCGGCACGCTGAACACTGCGGCGATCTCGGCATCGTTGGCCTGGTACTCGACGTAATCGGGAATCACCCCGACATAAGGCGTGACCTTGATGCCGTGCAGTGAGATCAGCGGGCTGAGGGGACCGATCACTTCCACCAGGCCGGGGGGCAGGCCGATTTCTTCCTCGGCTTCGCGCAGGGCGGTGAAAATCAGGTCCGGATCTTCCGGGTCGCGGCGCCCGCCGGGGAACGCCACTTCGCCGCCATGGGTCGAGAGACCGCTGGCGCGCAGGGTCAGGACCAGTTCCGGTTCGTCACTGCGGGTAATCGGCACCAGCACCGCCGCTTCAGGGAAACGTCGGTCGGTCTCCAGGGTTCGCGGGGTATGGTTGCTTACTCGATGCAGTAGCTCGTCCAGCATGAGACTTCTCGATTCATTCGCTACCTTGCATCATGCACCAATCGAGCAAGGTGCCCAACCCCCGCACCGCGTCGTGTCGCGAAACGACAACTTGCCGACCCCGCCCTCGCACGCCAAGATAGGCGCAGCATTCAGGAATCCAAGCATGAAATTCTGCAGCCAGTGCGGTAACCCGGTGACCCAGCGCATACCCGAAGGCGACTCGCGCCTGCGCTTTGTCTGCGACACCTGCCACACCATCCATTACCAGAACCCCAACATCGTCGCCGGTTGCGTGCCGACCTGGGGCAGCAAAGTCTTGTTGTGCCGACGCGCCATCGAGCCACGGCGCGGTTACTGGACCCTGCCGGCGGGCTTCATGGAGAACGGCGAAACGGTCGAACAGGCTGCCGTGCGCGAAACCGCCGAAGAAGCCTGCGCCCGCGTGCGAAATTTGAGCATTTATACGCTGATCGACGTACCGCACATCAGCCAAGTGCATGTATTCTTCCGCGCCGAGCTGGTAGACGAGGATTTCGCCGCCGGCCCCGAGAGCCTGGAAGTGAAACTGTTCGAAGAAGCGGAGATTCCCTGGGATGAACTGGCGTTCCGCACGGTGGGCCGCACCTTGGAATATTTCTACGCGGACCGACGAGCCGAGGATTACCCGGTGCGATCCGAATCGATCCCGCCGCTGGCTCAGCCTGCCAATACATAAAAAATCAATATAGCCGCGACACCTCTAGGGATATCGTTTCAATGCGCTGGTTGCTTGTCCTGTTCTGCTTGTCGTTCACCGCTGTGTCCCAGGCCTCTGCGTTGGGAACCTACAACGGCAAAACCATCGAAAAAGTGCTGGTGCTCAAGTCCGCCCATCAATTGCAATTGATCAACGACGGCAAACCGCTCAAGACCTATCGCATCTCCCTGGGCAAGGGCGCCAAGAAAGGCCCCAAGCTGATCGAAGGCGACAAGCGCACTCCCGAGGGTTTCTACTGGATCGACTGGCGCAAGACCAGCGACCGTTTCTACCTGTCGATGCACATCTCCTACCCCAACATCAGCGACTCCGCCCGCGCCCGCCGTGAAGGCGTGGAACCGGGGGGCATGATCATGATCCACGGCACCCCGGATTCGGAAGAAAACCCCGAGCAGCTGTTCCACACGCTGGATTGGACCGATGGCTGCATTGCCATGCGCAATGTGGACATGCGCGAGGTTTGGAACCTGGTGCCGGATGGGACGATGATCGAGATCCGCCCGTAGCACCCGACCACACATGAGTTCCCTGTGGCGAGGGGATAAATCCCCTCGCCACAGAAGTCGGTGGCTATCAGCCTTTTGTTACAAGTCCAGGCACCGCAACGTAATCCCTCCCCCAGCCTTGATCTACTCTCAGAACTGATGCGGTGGGTCGAGGCTCTGCCCAGTAGGTCGCCCCGCAGAATTCAAAGTGAGACGTGTCACGTCGAAGCATAGGTAGTCATGACGTATGTGATTCGACAGGGCTTCACCGTTCCAGATGAGACATCAAATCATGACAACTCATAACGGTTTTACCCGGGCGACAGCTGTCGTCGCGGTAGCGTGCGCGTGTGTGTGGCAGTCGGGCTCCAACGCGTGGGGGGCCGATGAAAAACAGGAGCAGTGGTATACCGCCTGGCTTCAGGTCACGGCGGATCCAAGCGTGGATATCCACAAAACCACGCCCTCGTTGCGCTGGCGTACCGACATGGACACGCTCTACCGGGGGGATACGACAGGTCAAGGCCTCGGTGCCTTCGAGAAAGGGCTGTTGCCCAAAGCCGTGGATATCCCCGAAAGCGAATGGAAATATGACTGGTTCAACCACGCAAGCGCAAGCGCGGGGTCGGTGTTCAGCAGCACAACGCGCAGCCTGATCTGGGCCCAACACTACGCCATCGAGTGGGTGTACGAGTTCACCGCTCCCCACGGAGTCGATCAGGTGACATCGGGAGGGCCGTTTCCAAAAGAGCAGGAAATCAGCTTCCCAGGCGGGGTCAAGGCGCACTTCATCAAGCAGGCCTGCCACAAAGACGATCTTTCCAAATGCAGGCCGAACCCAAACTACCGAGAACCCACCGGCCGCGAGTCGATGCAGGACATCGCCGCGATTTCCATTAACTGGAACCGGCTGACGCCTCCAGTGGGGCTGACATGGGTAACGACCAAGCAATCCCTCTGGGCAATCGGCTCCACGACGATCAACCCCGTGCAGGGCGCCGATGCGCTTGCCCATGGATTACGGAGCTGGAACTCTTTGCCGGCGAATTTGAGATCGGTGAGGCGTCCGGAATCTCCCGAGGCCAAATCGGTTGTTTTGGCATTTCGCGACTATAGCGAAGCCAAGCTCTGGGCAACCCAGGAATCAACAAACGGCGCTTGGGTGTATGAGGTCAGGCCCAATGTCGTGGCGGTGGATTTGTCGGTACGTAACGCTGGTTCCCGTGAAGGTGCCTTCGCGTTCATCGGCGGTATCAAGGGAGGCCTGTTGATGAATGCACGCCGCTTCGAGAAAGGCGTGAGTGAACCGGTCGAGTGCATTGGCATCGAGAAAGAAGCTTGCCGGCTCGAAAACATCCACCAGTAATTTTCAAACCCATGCCATCTGCCCGGCAGAGTGGCTGATGCTGTCACTTGAGGCTTGCTCGCCACAGGTTCAGTGCTCTGCCGGGATTGTTGTATTCGTCTTTCGATTTATCGCGAGCAGGCTCGCTTCCACAGTGGATTTGTGGTGTTCACAGAACTTGTGGTCGACACCCCGTCCCTTGTGGGAGCGAGCTTGCTCGCGATGAGGCCAGCACTTACTGCATCAGGTCCGAAGCTCTACCCGGTCCAAAGCCTTGTTCGCCAACAACGTCCCTAATTCAATTATCTGCGCCACTCCCAACAACATGTGCCGCCGCGAGCCTTCCAGGTCGAAAGCAAGGTCGCTGAGCATCGCATTGGCCGAGGCCAGGGTTTCACTGAGGTTGGCTAGCAGGGCTTCGGTATCGACGTTGTCTGATACGGTGAACAATTGCATCGAGGGTTGGGGTTCTGGTTCGCTGTCGTCAGGCTTTAGGTAATGGTCCATTGCACGGTCGGCGGCTTCTTTCAGCTTGTCGGGGGCGTAGTCGCCGTAGGGGAAGGTGGAAGCGGGTTTTGGAGGGTTGGGGGTTTCTTTGATCATGTGCAGCTCCTTGTGTTGATGGAGCCACCACCATTTCGCGGTCAAACAAAAAAGTGGCAGCTGTACGCGGGTTGACCGACCGATTCACAAGGAAACCGGCACGTCCGAAGACGTCCCGCGCACAGCCGCCGCGACACGATACCTCAGACGAAAGAAAAACGCCTGAAATAGGGCCTGGTGCGCTGGTGCGTCTTGTGAGTTCGGACGGTCAAATCCGGTCGCTGAATTGGCAGCGACACCCAAAGGCTAGAGCCCTCGCTTCCGAGGGACAACCTTAAAAACATGTCGGAAACTTCGGGGCGTCTGACAGACCAAGGGATGATCATTCGCACAACAAAAAACCGGCCTAAGCCGGTTTTCGATGATGACATTTGGGTTTACACAAACGCTGCGCGCTGCTCAGCCTCATAATGCCGAGTTTGAAAAGGCAAGAGGGTTTGCACCTTCAAGCCAAGACCTTCATTCAGTCCCCAAGAGAGAGCGAGTTCATCGCGGCGTTTGCGAAGCGTAGCAGCGGTTTGTGGAGTCACTTCTTGTTTGGGCGCCGAACGCAAGAACAGGTCAAGAGCCTTAAAGACTTCCGACACGCGGATATCCGTTACGCATGAAAAACGGGTGAAGCGTTCGAGTAAATAACCTGCGCGACGAATCTCGAGTTCATCAGTGTGCTGGCTCAAGAAAACCTGAGCCGCATTTATCAAGTCCGAATGGGAATACCAGACAGCATTCGCTGCATTCACAAGTGCCGCATCATTTGCTCTATTTAATGGTTTTTTGACCAACGTATCGAGAGCAAACAAGAGGCCTGGGCTGTTCACAACCTTCTCCATTTGATTCCTTGATAATTTGAAAACTGCCGCATCGACAGCGGTATCCAAAGGCTGAAGTCCCCGCTTCCGAGGGACAACCTTAAAAGCTTGTCAGAAACTTCGGTGCGTCTGACAGACCGTCCACTTGATCAAGGATGTTTCAGACAAAATCCCAGATAGGCTTTTTTTGGTTTGAATTGGGTACATATCCATTGCTGCGGTAACGGCCACTTAGGGTTCCGCCCTGACGGCGGGTCACTTTCGAAAAGCCCGGAAGCCGGCCCAGTCGAAAGTAACCAAAGCGCTTCTGCCCCACCACTCGGTGCCTCGCTTAGGCTCGGCATGCCCTCACTCCGGCATTGCTCCGTGGGCCCGCCGCGAAGGACCATCCATGGTCCAGCGCGGCTATCCCGGCATCCATGCCGGGATGCCCACTCCACAATGCCTGCGTTCGGCCATAGTGGTTAACGGGGCGCCTGAGATCAACGTCCACCGCGAGGCGGCCTGACAGCCGACCTGGTTCTTGGTGGGACCGCGTTTCTCCTGTAGGAGCGAGCTTGCTCGCGATGAGGCCAGCAAACCCAATATCCATGTGACTGAACCGCCGCCATCGCGAGCAAGCTCGCTCCCACATTGGATTTTCAGCAGCCACAACACTCATATACGCCGCAAACACCTTGTGGGAGCGGGCTTGCTCGCGAAGAGGACAGTACATTCAACATCCTCGTTGGCTGTTATGCCACCTTCGCGAGCAAGCCCGCTCCCACAGGGGAATCGGAGTACGACCGGGAGAGCCAGGTCGGCAGTCAGGCCGCCTCGCGAGCAAGCTTTGCTCCCACAGATCTGACGGGTGTACGACTGGGTGCGCCAGGTCGGCTATCAGGCCGCCTCGTGGTGGGGTGGACGTTGATCTCAGCGCCCCGTTAACCACGCTGGCCGAACGCAGGTATTGCGCAGTGGGTACCTCGGCATGGATGCCGAGGTAGCCGCGCTGGGCCATGGATGGCCCTTCGCGGCGGGCCCACGGAGCAATGCCGGAGTGAGGGCACACCGAGCCTAAGCGAGGTGCCAAGTGGTGGGGCAAAAGCGTTTTGCTTACTTTTGACTGGGCCGGCTTCCGGGCTTCTCAAAAGTGAGCCGCCGTAAGGGCGGAACCCTAAGCCGCCGTTACCGAAGCAACGGATATACACACAAAACAAACAACCGCCGGTCACCACAAAAATAAATATCAAATTTCAAAACCCGCGCCCCATGCATACCACTGACCTCTAACCCCCCAGCCCAAAGCAAGTAATTTCACGCACTATCCCCACCACCCTAATACCACTTCAAACAACCCTTCTAAAAACACCCCATAAACACGCGCAACCCACCAGAACCAACGTTGACATGGTATTCAAGTGGTATTAGTTTTCACCCCACTCACCGAGCGAAAACTCCTACAAATCCGCATCGGATACATCAATGAACGACATCCTGGCCCTGCGCCCCGACGACACCCAACCCACCCCGCTCTACCTGCAACTGGCCCGCAACCTGGAAGCCGCCATCCACGCCGGCCAGTGGAAAGCCGAGCAAGCGATGCCATCCGAACGCAGCTTGAGCGAGCAACTGGGCATTTCCCGGGTCACCGCCCGCAAAGCGCTGGAAGTGCTGTTCGAACAAGGCCTGATCCGCCGCAACCAGGGCTCGGGCACGTTCATCACCCCGCGTCTGGAACAACCGTTGTCACGCCTCAGCGGCTTCAGCGAGATGCTACGGCTCAAGGGCTTCGTGCCCGGTTCGCAATGGCTGGAACGGGAAATCACTCCGCCAACCCACGAAGAACTGATCCGCCTGGGCCTGTCGCCCACCGACAAAGTCGCGCGGCTCAAGCGCCTGCGCAAAGCCGACGACACGGTCATGGCCATCGAAATGAGCACCCTGCCCGCCAGCATCATCCCCAAGCCGCAAGCGGTGGGCGATTCGCTCTACGAATTCCTCGACGGCATTGGCAAACCGGTGGTGCGCGCGCTGCAGCACATCCAGGCGATCAACGCCTCGGACGAATTCGCCGCCCTGGTGGGCATCGCCCCCGGCACCGCGATGTTGCTGATGACTCGGGTCGGCTACCTGGAAGACAACACCCCCATCGAAGTCACCGACACCTATTGCCGCAACGACTACTACGACTTTGTCGCAGAGCTGCGGCGTTAGACGACTAGAGAGTGCCCATGTCCGAAGACAACATCCTCACCGCCCATGGCTGGGTTCGCGGCCGCCTGATCCATGAACACGGCAAAGTCGCGCGCATCGAAGGCCAGCCCTGCGATCCGGCGAGCAACGACCTGCCCTACCTGCTGCCCGGCTTCGTCGACCTGCACGTCCACGGCGGTGGTGGCATGGACATCATGCAAGGCGCCCCGGCGTTCGAAACCATCGCCCGCACCCATGTGCGTTTCGGCACGACGTCGTTTCTGGCGACCACCATGACCGCGCCCAGCGACGAGATCGCCAGCGTGCTCAAGGGCCTCGGCGAGTTTTGTGAGCAGCGGCGCCACGGCAACGCCCGGGTCCTCGGCGTGCACCTGGAAGGCCCTTACATCAACCCGGGCAAACTGGGCGCGCAACCGAATTTCGCCCACACCGCGTTGCTGGCCGAGGTGGAAAGTTACCTGGCCCTGGCGCCGATCCGGGTGATCACCATCGCCCCGGAAATCGCCGGCCACGACGCCCTGATTCGCACCCTCAGCGCCCGGGGCGTGCGCATGCAGATCGGCCACACCCTGGGCAGCTACGAGGAAGGCGTCGCCGCGCTGGCGGCCGGGGCCAGCAGTTTCACCCATCTGTATAACGCCATGAGCCCGTTGCACCACCGCGAACCGGGCATCGTCGGCGCGGCGCTGGCCCATGCGCAATACGCCGAGCTGATCCCGGACTTGCTGCACGTACACCCCGGCGCTATGCGCGTGGCCCTGCGTTCGATCCCGTGCCTGTACTGCGTGACCGATTCCACCGCCGCCGCTGGCATGCCCGATGGCGAATACAAGCTGGGCAGCCACACCGTGACCAAGTGCCTGGGCGGCGTACGGCTGGCCGATGGCACCCTGGCCGGCAGCACCCTGACCATGGACCAGGCCCTGCGTAACCTGGTGAAAATCGGCCTGCCCATCCGCGAGGCCTCGCAACGCCTGTCCCAATTCCCTGCCGACTACCTCGGCCTGCACGAGCGCGGACGCCTGCAACCCGGCGCCTGGGCCGACTGCGTGCGCCTTGACCGTTCCCTGACGCTGACCGACGTGATGGTCGAAGGAGAAGCCATTGACTTGCAAAATGCTTGAAGAGGCCCTGAGCTCGTTCGAAGCCGTCGAGCGCCAGTTGCAGCTATTGGACCCGGCGCTGCAGGAAATCGCCGGGCGCCTGCGCCGTCAGCCGCCGCAAGTGGCGATGACCGTGGCCCGGGGCAGTTCCGACCACGCCGCCAGCTACTTCGCCTACCTGACCATGCAGCTATTGGGCTTGCCGGTGGCATCGTTGCCGATGTCGGTGGTGACCATGCAGCAGGCGCCGCTCAAGGTCAGCGGCCAAGTGGCCTTTGCATTTTCCCAGTCGGGACAGAGCCCGGACCTGGTCGACAGCCTGCGCCTGCTGCGCAAGCGTGGCGCCTTGAGCGTGGCGTTGGTCAACGCCACCGATTCACCGCTGGAAGCGGCGTGTGAATTCAGCGTGCCGCTGTGCGCCGGCGTCGAAAGCAGCGTCGCCGCCACCAAGAGTTTCATTGCCACCCTCAGCGCCAGTGCGCGACTGGTGGCCCACTGGAAGGACGACGCCGAGTTGCTCGAAGCCGGCAATGCCCTGCCCGAAGGTTTGCGCGATGCCGCCCGTCAGGACTGGAGCGTTGCCGTCGAAGCCCTGCGCAACTGCCAGCGGTTGATGGTGATCGGCCGGGGCGCTGGGTTCGCCATCGCCCAGGAAGCCGCGCTCAAGTTCAAGGAAACCTCGGCGATCCAGGCCGAAGCCTTCAGCAGCGCCGAAGTCCGCCACGGGCCGATGGCACTGATCGACACCGACTACCCGCTGCTGGTGTTCGCCCCGCGCGGTGCCGAGCAGGCCGGAGTGTTGAGCCTGGCCGCGGACATGCGCCAACGCGGCGCCCGGGTACTGCTGGCGGCACCGGATGACATCGCCGAACGCGACCTGACGCTGACCCGCGCCGAACACCCGGCCCTGGACCCGATCCTGGCGATCCAGAGCTTTTACGGCATGGCCGCGAGCCTGGCCGTGGCCCGAGGCCTGGATCCGGACCAGCCACGGCATTTGAGCAAGGTCACCCGTACGCACTGAACCGACAGTTCTTCTGATGATGAGAGCGAGCCCATGCCCAACAATAATAAAGAGCTGATCCTCAGCGCCCCGCTCAGCGGCCCGGTGCTCACCCTCGCCAACGTCCCGGACGCGGTGTTCGCCAGCGGCGCGATGGGTGACGGGATTGCCATCGACCCGCTGAATGACACCCTCTACGCGCCCTGCGCCGGCGAAGTGATCCACGTCGCCCGCAGCGGCCACGCCGTGACCCTGCGGGCCGACAACGGCGCCGAACTGCTGCTGCACTTGGGCCTGGACACGGTCGAGTTGCAAGGCGAGGGGTTTTCCATGCTGGTCAAGGAAGGTGCGCGGGTCAGCAACGGCCAAGCGCTGCTGCGCTATGACGTGGACAAAGTGGCGCTGCGCTGCAAGAGCTTGGTCAGCCTGTTAGTCATCACCAACGGCGAGCATTTCCTGGCGCGGCCCATCACCCTCAAAGGGGTGAAGGTCGGCGAGCCGCTGTTGCATGTGGTCGCCAAGACCCCGAGTGAGAGGCAAGACGAAGACCAGGACATTGGCAACGAAGTCTTCGGCCAGGTCCGCATCGCCCATCGCGGCGACCTGCACGCCCGCCCGGCAGCGCTGATTCGCCAGACCGCCCAGGGTTTCAAAAGCCGCTCGCAACTGCATTTCCAAGGCAAATCGGCGTCCTGCGACAGCGTGATGGGGATGATGGGCCTGGCCATTACCGAGCAGGCCGAGGTGCATGTCAGTTGCCGGGGCAGCGATGCGGAGGCGGCGTTGCATGCCTTGCTGAGCACGTTATCCACAGCCCTGATTGAAGAAGCCCATGCGGTGGCGCCTGCGGTAAAAGCACAAAACCGTAGCGCCGAAGACGGCGTGCTACACGGTGTGTGTGCCGCTCCCGGTCTGGTGGCCGGGCCGTTGGTTCGGCTGAATGGCATTCAATTGCCCGAGGACGCTGGCCGCCACGACGTCGAAGAACAACGACAGCGGCTGAGCAATGCCTTGGTCCACGTCCGTCGCGAAATCCAATTCACTCTGGAAAACGCCAAAGCCCGCCGCCAGCGCGACGAAGAAGCGATCTTCAGCGCCCATCTGGCGCTGCTGGAAGACCCGGTTTTGCTGGACGCCGCGCACCTTGCCATCGACCAGGGCAGTGCCGCGACCCACGCCTGGAGCCGTTCCATCGACGTCCAATGCCAGGTGTTGCAGCAACTGGGCAGCACGCTGCTGGCCGAGCGCGCCAATGATTTGCGCGACCTGCGCCAGCGGGTCTTGCGGACGCTGTTGGGCGAGGCCTGGCAATTCGACGTGCCTGCGGGCGCCATCGTTGCCGCGCAGGAACTGACCCCGTCGGATCTGCTGCAACTCAGTGCCCAAGGCGTGGCCGGCGTGTGCATGGTTGAGGGCGGGGCAACCTCCCATGTAGCGATCCTGGCCCGCGGCAAAGGCCTGCCGTGCCTGGTGGCGCTGGGCGATGCACTGCTGGTACAGGTGCCAGGGCAATCGGTGGTGCTGGATGCCGATGGCGGCCGTCTCGAACTCGCGCCAACCGCCGAGCGCCTGGCCCAAGTGCAGCAAGAACAAATGCGGCGAACGACCCAACACGCGCAACAACAGGCCCTCGCCCACACACCGGCGCACACCCGCGACGGCGTGAATGTAGAAGTGGCGGCCAATGTCACCTCCAGTGGCGATGCGGCCCAGGCGTTGGCAAGCGGTGCCGACGGGGTTGGCTTGTTGCGTACTGAATTCCTCTTCGTCGACCGTCACACCGCGCCCGATGAAGAAGAACAACGCCAGGCCTATCAAGCCGTGCTCGATGCCATGGGCGACAAGCCGGTGATCATCCGCACCATCGATGTCGGCGGCGACAAGCAGTTGGATTACCTGCCGCTGCCGGCCGAAGCCAACCCAGTGCTTGGCCTACGCGGTATTCGCCTGGCCCAACTGCGGCCGGAACTGCTCGATCAGCAATTGCGGGCCTTGCTGCAAACCCGCCCGCTGAACCGCTGCCGAATCCTGTTGCCAATGGTGACTGAGGTCGACGAGTTACTGCATATCCGCCAGCGTCTCGAAGCCTTGGGCAGCGAGCTGGGCCTGAGCGAGCGCCCGCAACTGGGGGTGATGATCGAAGTACCGGCCGCCGCGTTGCTGGCCGAACAACTGGCCGAACACGCGGACTTCCTCTCCATCGGCACCAATGACCTCTCGCAATACACCCTCGCCATGGACCGCGACCACGCGGGCCTCGCCGCCCGGGTCGATGCCCTGCACCCAGCACTGCTGCGGCTGATCGCCCAGACCTGCGCTGGCGCGGCGAAGCATGGACGCTGGGTCGGCGTGTGCGGCGCCTTGGCCTCCGATCCGTTGGCCACGCCCGTGCTGATCGGGCTGGGCGTACGCGAGCTATCGGTCAGCCCGCCGCAGATCGCTGAAATCAAGGCGCGCGTGCGCCAGCTCGACACCGTCAAGTGCGCTTGCCTCAGCGCCGAACTGCTGAACCTGGGCAGTGCCGCCGCCGTGCGCCAGGCCTGTCATCAACACTGGCCCCAGGCCTGAGCCCACATCGAAGAACGATAAGGAAGGGACACCATGTACCAACATTTTATCGAAGGGCTGCAACGCCTCGGCCGCGCGCTGATGCTGCCGATCGCGATCCTGCCGATTGCCGGCCTGTTGCTGCGCCTGGGCGACACCGACCTTTTGAACATCGCCATCATTCACGATGCCGGGCAGGCGATTTTCGCCAACCTGGCAATGATCTTCGCCATCGGCATCGCCGTGGGTTTCGCCCGGGACAATAACGGCACGGCGGGGCTGGCTGGGGCCATCGGTTATCTGGTGATGATTGCGACCCTGAAAGTTCTCGATGCCAGCATCAACATGGGCATGCTCGCCGGGATCATCAGTGGCCTCTTGGCCGGTGCGCTGTACAACCGTTTCAAGGACATCAAGCTGCCGGAATACCTGGCGTTCTTTGGCGGCCGGCGCTTCGTGCCGATTGTCACCGGCTTCAGCGCCGTCGGCCTCGGCGTGGTGTTCGGCCTGATCTGGCCGCCGATCCAGCAGGGCATCAACAGCTTCGGCGCCTTGCTGATGGAAAGCGGCAGCGTCGGTGCGTTTGTGTTCGGCGTGTTCAACCGGCTACTGATCGTCACCGGCCTGCACCATATCCTCAACAACATGGCCTGGTTCATCTTCGGCAGCTTCACCGACCCGCAAACCGGCGCGGTGGTCACGGGCGATCTGACCCGCTACTTTGCCGGTGATCCCAATGGCGGCCAGTTCATGACCGGCATGTTCCCGGTGATGCTTTTCGGCCTGCCCGCCGCGTGCCTGGCGATGTACCGCAATGCCCTGCCCCAGCGGCGCAAAGTCATGGGCGGTATTTTGCTGTCCATGGCGCTGACGTCGTTTCTCACCGGGGTCACCGAGCCGGTGGAATTTGCCTTCATGTTTCTCGCGCCGCTGTTGTTCCTGTTGCATGCCTTGCTCACCGGGCTGTCGATGGCAATCACCGATCTGCTGAACATCCGCCTGGGCTTCACCTTCTCCGGCGGTTTCATCGACATGGTCCTGGGTTGGGGCAAGTCCAGTAACGGCTGGTTGGTGGTACCAGTGGGCCTGGTCTATGCGGTGATCTATTACGTTGTATTCGACTTCTGCATTCGCCGCTTCGACCTGAAGACCCCGGGGCGTGAAGACGTGCCGGCCGGGGACAAACCGGTCATCGCCCAGAACCAGCGCGCCAAGGCCTACATCCAGGCCTTGGGTGGTGCGGACAATCTGATCACCGTCGGCGCCTGTACCACACGGCTGCGCCTGGACATGGTCGATCGCAACAAAGCGTCCGACACGCAACTCAAAGCCCTTGGCGCCATGGCCGTGGTGCGTCCCGGCAATGGCGGGAGCTTGCAGGTAGTGGTCGGGCCGATGGCCGACAGCATTGCCGATGAAATCCGCTTGGCGTTGCCCTCTTCCGAGCGTCCAGCCACTGCGCCCGTGGTTGCGCTGGCTGAACCTGCTGAACCGACCGCCGTGTCCGGGGACGAAGCGCAGCAGTGGCTGGATGCGCTGGGTGGCGCTGGCAATGTGTTGCAGCTCGATTGCGTGGCGACGAGCCGGTTACGGGTGCGACTGGCCGATGGCCAAGGGTTGTCGGAAAGCCAACTCAAGACACTGGGTTGCCAGGGGGTTAGTCCGTTGGAGGGGGGAGTCTGGCACTTGCTGCTTGGGGAGAAAGCGCCGGGGTTGTGGCAGGCGTTGGAGGCGGTGGTGCTGAATCGTAGGGCGGATGTCAAAGCCTGAGTGTTCGTTGCCTGAAACTCCGCTATCGCGAGCAAGCTCGCTCCCACAGGGTTCGGTGTCGATCACTTGTTCTGTGAACAACACCCATCCACTGTGGGAGCGAGCTTGCTCGCGATGAGGCCGGCACACACCCAACACATCTGACAGACCACCCCTCGCCACAACAATAAAAAACCCGCTGAATCAATCAGCGGGTTTTTCATTCAAGCGCCAGAAGGATCAGAAATCCTCCAACCGCCACACCTCATACGCCGGTGTCTCGTAGGGATGGCTCTGCTTCAACGCCGCCACCACCGAACGGATCAACTCATCGGCAACGACAAGCTCCACCTTCCATTCCTCGACCTGCTCGACCTGCCCCGCCTCGCCAATGAACGGCTGGCTGCCGTCCAACGGGCGGAACTGGCCCAGGCCCAGCACTTGCCAGGCACAGTGGTCATAGTCGCCGATCCGCCCGCCACCGGCGGCGAATACGGCGCTTTTGACCACGTCCAGGTGGCTGGCCGGGACGAAGAAGCAGAGCTTGTACACCGCCTCAGTTCACCCAGACGCGGGCGTTGCGGAACATGCGCATCCATGGCGCGTCTTCGTTCCAGTCGTCCGAACGCCACGAGTTCTGCACCGCGCGGAATACCCGCTCGGGGTGCGGCATCATGATCGTGACGCGGCCGTCGCGGCTGGTCAGGCCGGTGATCCCGCGCGGCGAGCCGTTCGGGTTGGCCGGGTAGGTTTCGGTGACCTTGCCGTGGTTGTCGACGAAACGCAGCGACACGCAACCGGACAGGTCGGCTTCGAGCAGGGCTTCTTCGCTTTCGAATTCGGCATGGCCTTCGCCGTGGGCGATGGCGATCGGCATGCGCGAACCGGCCATGCCCTGCAGGAAGATCGAGTTCGACTCCTGGACCTGGACCATCGCCACGCGGGCTTCGAACTGCTCGGAACGGTTACGCACGAAGTGCGGCCAGAACTCGCTGCCCGGGATCAGCTCGTGCAGGTTGGACATCATCTGGCAACCGTTGCACACGCCGAGGGTGAAGCTGTCGGTCCGTTCGAAGAAACCCTGGAACGCATCACGGGCGCAGCTGTTGAACAGCGCTGACTTGGCCCAGCCTTCACCGGCGCCCAGCACGTCGCCGTAGGAGAAACCGCCACAGGCGACCATGCCCTTGAAGTCGTTCAGGTCGACACGGCCAGCCAGGATGTCGCTCATGTGCACGTCGATCGCGCTGAAACCGGCGCGGTCGAATGCCGCCGCCATTTCCACCTGGCCGTTGACGCCCTGCTCGCGCAGTACCGCTACTTGTGGGCGAATGCCTTTCTTGATGTAAGGCGCGGCCACATCGTGGTTGACGTCGTAGCTGAGCTTGGCGCTCAGGCCTGGGTTGTCCTCTTCCAGCAGCGCGTCGAATTCCTGCTCGGCGCAGTCGGCATTGTCGCGCAGGCGCTGGATCTGGTAGCTGGTTTCCGCCCACTGGCGCTGCAACAGGCTGCGCTGGCCTTCGAAGACGGTGTCGCCGTTGAAGGTGATGTTGATGTGGGCGTTGTTGATCGGCTGACCGATCACCGAGACGCAGTCGGCCAGGCCAGCGGCGCTGAACTGAGCGAGGATGTCCGGGGTGGCGTCCTGGCGAACCTGGATCACCGCACCCAGTTCTTCGTTGAACAGGATGGCCGGGATTTCTGCGGTGGACTCTGCAACGCTGTCGAGGGTCAAGCTCAGGCCGCAATGGCCGGCGAAAGCCATTTCCACCACGGTGGTCAGCAAACCACCATCGGAACGGTCATGGTAGGCCAGCAAGTGACCGTCGGCGTTGAGGCCCTGGATGACGGCGAAGAACGCCTTCAGGTCTTCGGCATCATCGACGTCCGGCGCTTGCGAGCCGAGCTTGCCGTGCACCTGGGCCAGGATCGAGGCACCCATGCGGTTCTGGCCACGGCCCAGGTCGATCAGGATCAGGTCGGTGGTGCCCTTGTCCATGCGCAGTTGCGGGGTCAGGGTCTGGCGGATGTCGGTGACCGGGGCGAAACCGGTGACGATCAGCGACAGTGGCGAGGTCACGCTCTTGTCCACGCCTTCATCGTTCCAGCGCGTGGCCATGGACATGGAGTCCTTGCCGACCGGAATGGTGATGCCCAGCTCCGGGCACAGCTCCATGCCGACGGCCTTGACGGTGTCGTACAGACGGGCGTCTTCACCCGGGTGGCCAGCGGCGGACATCCAGTTGGCCGACAGCTTGATGTCGGAGATCTTGCCGATGCGCGAGGCCGCGATGTTGGTCAGGGTCTCGCCAATCGCCATGCGGCCCGACGCCGGAGCGTCCAGCAATGCCAGCGGCGTGCGCTCGCCCATGGCCATCGCTTCACCGGTGTAGACGTCGAAGCTGGTGGCGGTCACGGCAACGTCGGCCACCGGCACCTGCCACGGGCCGACCATCTGGTCACGGGCCACGAGGCCGGTGATGGTGCGGTCGCCAATGGTGATCAGGAAACTTTTGCTCGCCACGGCCGGGTGGTGCAGTACGCGTTCGATGGAATCAGCAACGTCGAGCGTCGACGGGTCGAAATCATCGCCCAGCTCGGCTTCACGGACGGCCGAACGGTGCATGCGCGGGGCCTTGCCCAGCAGCACTTCCAGTGGCATGTCCACCGGGCTGTTGCCGAAGTGGCTGTCGGTGACGGTCAGTTGCGGCTCGGCGGTGGCTTCACCGACCACGGCGAACGGGCAGCGCTCGCGTTCGCAAATGGCCTGGAAGCGTTCGAAGTCAGCCGGGCCGACCGCCAGGACGTAACGTTCCTGGGATTCGTTGCTCCAGATTTCGTGCGGGGCCATGCCCGGCTCGTCGTTCGGAATGTTGCGCAGTTCGAAGCGGCCGCCACGGCCACCGTCGTTGACCAGTTCCGGGAAGGCGTTGGACAGACCGCCCGCGCCGACGTCGTGGATGAAGCTGATGGGGTTGTGTTCGCCCAACTGCCAGCAACGGTCGATGACTTCCTGGCAACGGCGTTCCATTTCCGGGTTTTCCCGCTGGACCGAGGCGAAGTCCAGGTCTGCCGAGCTGGTGCCGGTAGCCATGGAGGAAGCCGCGCCGCCGCCCAGGCCGATCAGCATGGCCGGGCCACCGAGGACGATCAGCTTGGAGCCAACCAGGATTTCGCCTTTCTGCACGTGGTCGGCGCGGATGTTGCCCATGCCGCCGGCAAGCATGATCGGCTTGTGGTAACCACGAACTTCTTCACCGCGCGGGGTGCTGATGGACTGTTCGAAGGTACGGAAGTAACCGGTCAGGGCCGGACGGCCGAATTCGTTGTTGAACGCAGCGCCCCCAAGAGGGCCTTCGATCATGATGTCCAGGGCGTTGACGATACGCTCAGGCTTGCCGTACGGCTTTTCCCACGGCTGTTCGAAGCCCGGGATCTGCAGGTTCGACACGGTGAAGCCGGTCAGGCCAGCCTTGGGCTTGGCGCCGCGACCGGTGGCGCCTTCGTCGCGGATCTCGCCACCGGAACCGGTGGACGCGCCCGGGAACGGCGCGATGGCGGTCGGGTGGTTGTGGGTCTCGACTTTCATCAGGATGTGCACCGGCTCCTGGACCGCACCGTACTGGCGGGTCTCAGGGTTCGGGTAGAAGCGACCGGCGACGTTGCCGACGATCACCGCCGCGTTGTCCTTGTAGGCCGACAGCACACCTTCGTTGTGCATCTGGTAGGTGTTCTTGATCATGCCGAACAGGCTTTTTTCCTGGCTCTGGCCGTCAATGTCCCAACTGGCGTTGAAGATCTTGTGGCGGCAGTGCTCGGAGTTGGCCTGGGCGAACATCATCAGTTCGATGTCGTGGGGGTTGCGCTTCAAGCCCTGGAAGGCGTTGACCAGATAATCGATCTCGTCTTCGGCCAGGGCCAGGCCCAGCTCGGCGTTGGCTTTTTCCAGCGCGGCGCGGCCGCCGCCCAACACGTCGATGGCGGTCAGTGGCTTGGGTTCGGCGTGGCTGAACAGGCCGGCTGCCTGCTCCAGGTTACCCAGTACGACCTGGGTCATGCGGTCATGCAAGCCGTCGGCGATCAGTTGGGCCTCAGCCTCGCTGAACTCACCGGCGACATAAAAGGCAATGCCGCGCTCCAGGCGCTGGATTTTCGCCAGGCCGCAATTGCGGGCAATGTCGCTGGCCTTGCTCGACCACGGCGAAATGGTGCCAAAACGTGGCAGCACCAGGAACAGGCGACCGGTCGGCTCCTGGACGGGAACACTGGGACCGTACTTCAGAAGGCGCGCGAGCACCTGCTGTTCGTCGCCGGTCAAACCGCCGGTGACTTCGGCGAAGTGAGCGAATTCAGCATACAAGCCACTGACAGCCGGTACCTTCTGGCTCAGTTGCTCAAGGAGTTTGCTGTGGCGAAAGGCAGAAAGGGCAGGAGCGCCGCGCAGGATCAACATCTTCGGGACAGCCTCGGGAAGGGGGTGTGCTTTGAGGCCGTGCATTCTAGCCTAAACCGCCGGCAACGGCACCCGAAACGGCACGCGCGGTGCAGGCCGAATGTCGGTCTTTGCGCCAACGGCCCTGTCGGGAGCCTATTACCCTGATCCTGGCGAGATATTTTTCAGCGGTGCAAAGCTCGTCCCACGCCGGCCCGCCTGCGTTACGGACATGTTTTGCAACGGCTAGCAGACTGGCCTTTTGCTGTCGAGATATGGCGGCAGGGGCCGTTTGCGTATACTGCGCAGATGTTTTCCCCAACGGCTTTGCGTCCGCGATATGCCAAATGGCTGATCGCTACCGGACTCTTCCTGGTGCTCGGTGGTTGTGTTGAGAAACCCAACACACTGGAGCGCGTAAAGGAGGATGGCGTGCTGCGGGTGGTTACCCGAAACAGCCCTGCCACCTACTTTGAGGATCGCAACGGTGAAACCGGCTTCGAATACGAGCTGGTGAAGCGCTTCGCCGACGATTTGGGGGTAGAGCTGAAAATCGAGGCCGCCGACAATCTCGACGACCTGTTCAACCAGATCGGCAAACCCAATGGCCCGGTGCTGGCGGCTGCCGGCTTGGTCAGCAGTGAGCAGCGCAAGAAACAGGTGCGGTTTTCCCACCCCTACCTGGAAGTGACCCCGCAAGTCATCTACCGCAACGGTCAGTCCCGCCCTACCGATGCCGCCGCCCTGGCCGGCAAGAAGATCATGGTGCTCAAGGGCAGCACCCACGCCGAACAGCTGGCGCAGTTGAAACAGCAATATCCAGGCATCGAATACGAAGAGTCCGACGCGGTTGAAGTGGTCGACTTGCTGCGCATGGTCGATGAGGGCCAGATCGACCTGACCCTGGTGGACTCCAACGAAGTGGCGATGAACCAGGTGTATTTCCCCAACGTGCGCGTGGCCTTCGACCTGGGCGACGCCCGCAGCCAGAGCTGGGCAGTGGCGCCCGGCGAAGACAACAGCCTGCTCAACGAAATCAACGCCTACCTCGACAAGGTGCAGAAGAACGGCACGCTACAGCGCTTGAAAGACCGTTATTACGGGCACGTCGATGTCCTCGGCTACATGGGCGCTACCACCTTCGCCCAGCATTTGCAGCAACGGCTGCCCAAATACGAGCAACACTTCAAGGCCTCCGCCAAGAAAGAGAAAGTCGATTGGCGCCTGTTGGCCGCGATTGGCTATCAGGAATCGCTGTGGCAACCGGCTGTGACCTCCAAGACCGGGGTGCGCGGCCTGATGATGCTGACCCAGAACACCGCCCAGGCCATGGGCGTGTCCAACCGCCTGGATCCGAAGCAGAGCATCATGGGCGGGGCCAAGTACCTGGCCTACATGAAGGATCAACTGGACGAGAGCATCGAGGAGCCGGACCGCACCTGGTTCGCCCTCGCCGCCTACAACGTGGGCAGCGGTCACTTGGACGACGCCCGTAAACTGGCAGCCAAGGAAGGGCTGAACCCGAACAAGTGGCTGGATGTGAAGAAGATCCTGCCGCGCCTGTCCCAGAAACAGTGGTACAGCAAGACCCGCTACGGCTACGCCCGGGGCGGCGAGCCGGTGCATTTCGTGGCGAACATCCGTCGCTACTACGACATCCTGACCTGGGTCACGCAGCCGCAACTCGAAGGCAACCAGGTGGCCGAGGGCAACCTGCACGTGCCGGGCGTCGACAAGAGCAAGCCGAACCAGGAAACCCCGCCACTTTAAGTCATACCCCCCTGTGGGAGCGAGCTTGCTCGCGATGAGGGCCTGACATTCAGCATTGATGTTGACTGTCAGCCCGCTATCGCGAGCAAGCTCGCTCTCACAGGAGGTTGATGGCGGGATCAGGATTTGGCGGCAGCCAGGATCAGCGCTTTCATTTCCGATACCGCCGACTTGAACCCGACGAACAACGCATGGGCCACCAGTGCATGGCCGATGTTCAGTTCGTTGATACCCTTGATCGCCGCGACGGCTTCAACGTTGTGGTAGTGCAAGCCATGGCCGGCATTGACGATCAGGCCCTGGGCCAGGCCGAAGGCGACGCCGTCGGCTACGCGCTGCAGCTCATCAGCCACGTCCGTTGGCGTTTCGGCATCGGCGTAACGGCCGGTGTGCAGTTCGATGGCCGGGGCGCCAACACGCTTGGAGGCTGCGATCTGCCGCTCGTCGGCATCGATGAACAACGATACCTCGGCACCGATCTTCGACAGTCGCTCCACCGCCGCCATGATCCGCGCTTCCTGCCCTGCCACGTCCAGGCCGCCTTCGGTGGTCAATTCCTGGCGCGTTTCCGGCACCAGGCAAATGTGCGCCGGGCGGATGCGCTCGGCGAACGCCATCATTTCTTCGGTCACGCCCATTTCGAAGTTCATGCGGGTTTGCAGCACGTCCTTGAGCAGCAGCACATCGCGCTCCTGGATGTGGCGACGGTCTTCACGCAAATGCACGGTGATGCCGTCGGCGCCCGCCTCTTCGGCATCCAGTGCAGCCTTGACCGGATCCGGGTAGCGCGTACCGCGGGCCTGGCGCAGGGTGGCGACATGGTCGATGTTCACGCCGAGAAGAATGCGATTGCTGGTGCTCACGAAAAGACTCCTGAAGGGACAAATAGTCGGCCCACAGCATACGGGTTGATCAGGGCTTGCGAAACAGCTCGCGACTGACCAGCGGCCGGCCACCCAAATGAACCGCCAAGGCCTGGCGCATCAGGCGCTTGGCCGCCGACAAAGCGCCCGGCGCACTCCAGTCGGCCTCGGCCATGGCCAGAAGCTCAGCGCCGTTGAACAGCCCGGGCTGCAGCAGATAGACCTGCTCCAGGCCCGCATCCACCTGCAAGCGGTACAGGCCGTCGGCGGCGATGGGTTCGCCATGCAGGTCGGTGTTCAGGGCAAAGCCATAGCCGAGGTCGTCCAGCAGCCGCCATTCGAACGAGCGCAGCAGCGGTTCCAGCGCACGGCCTTCGGCCAGGGCCAACAGCGTGGCAGCGTAGTGGTCGAAGACGGCAGGATGAGGATCTTCGGCGGGCAGCAGGCGGATCAGCAATTCATTGAGGTACAAGCCACTGAACAGTGCCTCGCCGTTGAGCCACGCCGCCACGCCATTGCTTTCCATGCGCCCGACATTCTTCAGCTCGCCCCGCCCCCGGAATTCGACTTCCAGCGGCACGAACGGCCGCGCCAGCGTCCCGGCCTTGCCCCGCGCCCCGCGCAACACCGCCCGCAACCGCCCTTGCGGCGTGAGGAAGTCCACCAGGGCGCTGCTTTCACGGTAGGCGCGCGAGTGCAGGACGTAGGCGGGTTGGGCGATGGGTTGGGTGGGGGACATGGGAATCGCAGTTCTCAATGAGCGAGCACAGTTTTACAAGCAACCCCAAACCAATGTGGGAGCGAGCTTGCTCGCGATAACGGACTTTCAGTCAACATCCATGTTGAATATCAGGCCCTCATCGCGAGCAAGCTCGCTCCCACAATGGTTCTCGGTGTATCCGGTTATGCGATCAGAGGTCGCCGTAACCCAGCGAACGCAACGCCCGCTCGTCATCGGACCAGCCACCCTTCACCTTGACCCACAGGTTGAGCATGATCTTGGAGTCGAACAACAGCTCCATGTCCTTGCGCGCTTCGGTGCCGATGCGTTTGATGCGCTCGCCCTTGTCGCCGATGATGATTTTCTTCTGGCCGTCACGCTCGACGAGGATCAACGCATGGATATGCAGGGTCTTGCCCTGCTGCTTGAACTCTTCGATTTCCACGGTGATCTGGTACGGCAGCTCGGCGCCCATCTGGCGCATGATTTTTTCGCGCACCAGTTCCGCGGCGAGGAAACGGCTGCTGCGGTCGGTGATCTGGTCTTCGGGGAAGAAGTGATCGTTTTCCGGCAGGTGCTCGGCAATCACCCGCTCCAGCGCGTCGAGGTTATGCCCATGCTGGGCAGAAATCGGGATGATCTGGGCGTTCGGCAGCTGTTCCTGCAACCAGGACAGATGCGGCATCAGCTCAGCCTTGTCTTCGATGCGGTCGGTCTTGTTCAGCGCCACGATCAGCGGACCGGTGACGTACTGGACGCGCTCGAGAACCATCTGGTCTTCGTCAGTCCACTTGGTGCGATCGACCACGAAGATCACTACATCGACATCTTTCAACGCCGCCGAAGCGGTCTTGTTCATGTAGCGGTTCAAGGCCTTTTCACCGCCCTTGTGCATGCCCGGGGTGTCGACGTAGATCGCCTGCACGGCGCCTTCGGTCTTGATCCCCAGCATGTTGTGGCGAGTGGTCTGGGGCTTGCGCGAGGTGATCGCCAGCTTCTGGCCCAGGATGTGGTTCAGCAGCGTGGACTTGCCCACGTTCGGCCGGCCGACAATGGCGACATAGCCGCAGCGGGTGACGGTTGTATCAGTCATTGCCATTCTCCACGCCCAGGGCAATCAGTGCTGCGGCGGCCGCTACCTGTTCGGCAATACGACGACTCACACCCTGACCTCGGCTTTTTTCATTCAATAAGACCACTTCGCATTCGACGAAGAAGGTTCGGCAATGCGGCTCACCCTGGATGTCCACGACTTCGTAGCGCGGCAGCTCGCAACTGCGTGATTGCAGGAATTCCTGCAAACGGGTTTTCGGGTCCTTGTTGGTGTCCACCAGCGTCAGGCTGTCGATCTCGGAAGTCAGCCAGGCCAGCACGCGCTCGCGCGCCATTTCCATGCCCGAATCCAGGTAGATCGCGCCAATCAACGCTTCCAGGGCGTCAGCCAGGATCGACTCACGACGGAAACCGCCGCTCTTCAATTCACCGGAGCCCAGGCGCAGATATTCACCCAGGTCAAAACCACGGGCCAGTACGGCCAGGGTCTCACCTTTTACCAGGCGCGCGCGCAAACGCGACAACTGGCCTTCGCGGGCCAACGGGAAACGTTCGAACAACGCCTCGCCAGCCACGAAGTTGAGGATGGCATCACCGAGGAATTCCAGGCGTTCGTTGTTGCGCCCGGCAAAACTGCGGTGAGTGAGGGCCAGGACCATCAGTTCCTGGTCCTTGAAGGTGTAGCCGAGCTGACGCTCGAGACGACTGAGAGAAACGCTCACGGTTTACCCACGCTGAGTTCGTGGCTGGATTCCACCGCCACGGCGGCAAGGCGCCGTTGGCTTGGGACAATTAACGCTGTGTTCAAAAATGACGTCCTGACTATCGTTGGCTTCATGCCTTCGGGCAGCCTTGTGCAGGCTCCAGAAATGCATTCGGCGCTGTGTTCAACAGCGCCGTGTGTGATTACTTGATCAGGCCAACCCGCGAAAAATTCGGCAGGTGACTGAGTTTGGGTTCCGGCCAGCTCATCCAGACCGCAAAGGCCTTGCCGACGATATTCCGGTCGGGGACCATGCCCAGCATGTCCTTGGGAATGTTTGGATCATCCCAGTAACGGCTGTCGTTGGAGTTGTCGCGGTTGTCGCCCATCATGAAATAGTGCCCGGCCGGCACGGTCCACGAATGGTCCGGCGTAGCACGGTAGCGGCTCATTTCCTTGCGGATCAAATGCTCGACCTCACCGAGTTTTTCCTGGTAGAGCTCGGCACTGCCCAGTGTGCCCGGCTCGGAGCCGATCAGCTGTTCGGCCACCAGTTCACCGTTGACGAACAGACGCTTGTCGGCGGTGTAGCGGATCTTGTCGCCCGGCAGGCCGACCACACGCTTGATGTAGTTGACGTTCGGGTCGCTGGGGAAGCGGAACACCATTACATCGCCGCGTTGCGGGTCACCGACCTCGATGACTTTCTTGTCGATCACCGGCAGGCGGATCCCGTAGGAGAACTTGTTCACCAGGATGAAATCGCCCACGTCCAGGGTAGGTTTCATGGAACCGGATGGGATCTGGAACGGCTCCACCAGGAACGAGCGCAGCACCAATACGATGAACAACACCGGAAAGAACGACTTGCCGTATTCGACCAGCAGCGGTTCCTTGTTGAGCTTTTCGATCACCACACCATCAGGCTGGCTGACGCTGCCCTGATAGGAGGCGATGGCTGCCCGGCGCCGAGGCGCCAGGAACAACAGATCAAGCAACGCCAACAGGCCGCAGACGAACACGGCGATTACCAGCAACAGCGGGAAATTTAGCGACATAGGACCTAACTATCCAACCTGAGCACCGCAAGGAAGGCTTCCTGTGGAATTTCCACGTTACCGACCTGCTTCATGCGTTTTTTACCGGCCTTCTGCTTTTCCAACAGCTTGCGCTTGCGGCTGACGTCGCCGCCGTAGCATTTGGCCAATACGTTCTTTCTGAGCGCCTTGACGGTTGTACGCGCCACAATCTGCCCGCCAATGGCGGCCTGGATTGCCACGTCGAACATCTGCCGCGGAATCAGTTCCTTCATCTTTTCGGTCAATGCACGACCTTTGTAATGCGCGTTGTCACGGTGCACGATCAATGCCAGGGCATCGACTTTCTCACCGTTGATCAGCACATCCAGCTTCACCAGATTAGCCGATTGATAACGATCGAAATGATAGTCCAGCGAAGCATAGCCGCGACTGGTGGATTTCAGGCGATCGAAGAAGTCCAGCACCACTTCGTTCATCGGCAGGTCGTAGGTCACTTGGACCTGGCTGCCAAGGAACAGCATGTCGTGCTGTACGCCGCGCTTTTCAATGCACAGGGTAATGACGTTGCCCAGGTGCTCCTGAGGCACAAGGATGTTGGCTCGCACGATCGGCTCGCGCATATCCTCGATAGCGGACAGGTCTGGCAACTTGGACGGGTTGTCGACGTAAATGGTTTCGCCGTTCTTGAGCAGCAGCTCGAAGATTACGGTCGGTGCCGTGGTAATCAGGTCCAGGTCGTACTCGCGCTCCAGGCGCTCCTGGATGATTTCCATGTGCAGCATGCCCAGGAACCCGCAACGGAAGCCGAAGCCCAGGGCGTCGGAGCTTTCCGGGGTGTATTGCAGGGACGAGTCGTTCAGCGTCAGCTTTTGCAGGGCTTCGCGGAAGTCTTCGAAATCGTCGGAGCTGACCGGAAACAGGCCGGCGTAGACCTGCGGCTGGATCCGCTTGAAACCGGGCAGCACATCGACGTCGGGAGTGGAGCTCAAGGTCAGGGTGTCACCGACCGGCGCCCCGTGGATGTCCTTGATGCCGGCGATGATGAAGCCTACTTCACCGGCCTTCAGGTCGACCGTGGCGGTGTGTTTCGGATTGAATACACCGACGCTGTCCACCAGGTGGATCTTGCCGGTGGATTTGACCAGGATCTTGTCGCCCTTCTTCACGCGGCCATGGCGCACACGAACCAGGGACACCACACCCAGGTAATTGTCGAACCAGGAGTCGATGATCAACGCTTGCAGCGGATCTTCGATGTTGCCGGTCGGCGCGGGAATGGTGTGCACCAGGCGCTCGAGCACTTCGTCCACGCCCAGGCCGGTCTTGGCGCTGCAGGTGACCGCGTCGGTGGCGTCGATGCCGATGATCTTCTCGATTTCTTCCTTCACGCGGTCCGGATCAGCCTGGGGCAGGTCGATCTTGTTCAGCACCGGCATGACTTCCAGGCCCTGCTCGATGGCCGTGTAGCAGTTGGCAACCGACTGGGCTTCGACGCCCTGGCCGGCGTCGACCACCAGCAAGGCACCTTCACAGGCCGCCAGCGACCGGCTGACTTCATAGGTGAAGTCAACGTGGCCCGGGGTATCGATGAAGTTCAGCTGATAGGTGATGCCGTCGCGGGCCTTGTAGTAGAGGGTAACGCTGTGGGCCTTGATGGTGATCCCGCGTTCACGCTCCAGATCCATGGAATCCAGGACCTGGGCTTCCATTTCACGCTCGGCCAGGCCGCCGCACATCTGGATGAAGCGATCAGCCAGCGTCGACTTGCCATGGTCAATGTGGGCGATGATGGAGAAATTGCGGATATGACTCAAATCACTCACGGATCAACACTCAAAAAGGCTGCAGGCATGGCCCGCCGAAAAATAGCCGGGAATTGTACCTGATACAGCGCGCAAGCGTCACGTTCGCCTGTCGATGAGCACTTGTGGCGAGGGGACTTATCCCCGCTGGACTGCGTAGCAGTCCCAGGATCTATCAGCCATTGCGAGGTATCAGGCAGAACGCAGGGGGCTGCTTGGCAGCCCACCGGGGATAAATCCCCTCGCCACAGAAGCTCCCCCGCCACAGGAAATTGGGGTCAACCGGCCCGACGCAGCAACCAGAGCCCTGCCAAGGCACAGACAGCGGCCGGCACCAGCACCGCAAACAGCGGCGAGAAACCGAACACCAGGCTCGATGGCCCCAGCAGATCCTGGGCAATACGGAAAGTGAAGCCCACCAGCACACCAGTAAACACGCGCTGGCCAAGGGTCACCGAACGCAGCGGGCCAAAGATGAAGGAAATCGCCATCAGCACCAGGGCAGCGGTGACCAGCGGCTGCAACACCTTGACCCAAAACGCCAGCCAGTAGCGGCCGTTGTTCAGGCCCTGGTCCGCCAGGTAGTGGATATACCCCCACAACCCCGTAATCGACAGGGACTCCGGCGCCATCACCACGGTGCTGAGCAATTGCGGGCTGATCGACACATCCCATCGCTCTTGCGGGGCGGTGACCACCTCGGTGCGCTTGTCGTGGAACAGGGTGGTGGTGACATCGCTCAGTTGCCAGTGATCGTCGGCGAACTTGGCGCGCTTGGCGAAGCTCGACGACAACATGTGCCGCTGCCCGTCAAAGCGATAACGGGTCACGCCATACAGGATGCCGTTGGGCTGGACCGAGTTGATGTGAATGAACTCATCGCCCTGGCGGTGCCACAGGCCGTGCTTGGCGCTTTGCGCATCGCCACCGCCCTGGGCCAGGGAGCGGTTGGCCTGGGCGGTATTCTCGGTGGCCGGGGCGATGTATTCGCCGATCAACACCCCCACCAACATCAGCACCAGCATCGGCTTCATCACCGCCCAGACGATCCGACCAATGGACACGCCAGCGGCGCGCATGATGGTCAACTCGCTGTTGCTGGCCAGGCTGCCCAGGCCGATCAGACAACCGATCAGCGCGGCCATCGGCAGCATGTCGTACAAACGCCGCGGCGCAGTCAGCAGCACGTAGCTCGCCACGTCCGCCAGGGTATAGGTGTCGCTGACGTCGCTCATTTCATCGATGAAGGCAAACAGGGTCGCCAGGCCAAGAATGATCCCCAGCACTGCAAGGATCGCCATGAACACGCTGCTGCCGATGTAGCGGTCGAGTTTAACCACGGGCCACCTCCAGCGCGCTACGGCGACTGGCCAGCTTCAGGCGTAGCGGCTCCCAGTAGAGCAACCCCAGGCCGATGGCCAGGAAGATCGAATGCACCCACCACAAGCCCAGGGCTGGCGGGATCTTGCCTTTCTCCAGCGCACTGCGGGCGGAAATCAGGATGGTCAGGTAGGCCATATAGAGAAGAATCGCCGGCAACAGCTTGAGGAAACGCCCCTGGCGCGGATTGACGCGCGCCAGCGGGACCGCCATGAGGGTGACGATGAACACCAGCAGCGGCAGTGACAGGCGCCATTGCAGCTCGGTGCGCGCACGGATGTCGTTGCTACCCAGCAAACTGGCGGTAGGCATGGCATCGCGGTCGGTGACTTCGTCACTGGCCTCGGGCTTGGGCAGCAGCACGCCATAGGTGTCGTACTTGATGGCTCGATAGTCGGCCTGGCCAGGCTTGCCGTCATAGCGGTAGCCGTTTTCCAGGATCAGGTAACGATTGCCGTCCGGGTTGATTTCCTGGCGGCCCTTCTCGGCCACCAGCACGGAAATGCCGCGATCCTTCTTGGTATCGGAAGACAGGTTCTTTTGCGTGATGAAGACACCGCCCAGGTCGATCCGGTCGTCCGACAGCTGCTCGGTGTAGGTGACGCGGGTACCGTCGCGCAACGCCTGGAAGCGCCCAGGCACCAGGGTGTCGAATTCGGTCATGGCGTCCTGCTTGTTGATCAGCAGTTGGAACTGGTTGGCACCCTGGGGCGACAGGCTCAGGCTCAGCCAGGCCACCACCAACGCCACCAGCGTGGCCGGGAACAGCGTGATGCGAAACAGGCGCTGCTGGCTCATGCCGGTGGCCGACAGCACGGTCATTTCGCTGTCCAGGTACAAGCGACCATAGGCCAGCAGAATGCCAAGGAACAACCCCAGCGGCAGGATCAGTTGCAGGAAGCCGGGCAGGCGAAAGCCCATGATCAGGAACAGGGAGCCCGGATCCAGAGCGCCAGAGGCCGCCTGGGCGAGGTATTTGATGAAGCGTCCGCTCATGATGATGACCAGCAGCACGGCGCTCACGGCGCTCAGGGTCAGCAGGACTTCACGGGATAGATAACGAAAGACAATCAAACCAGACACTCCAAGGTTGTCAGGCTAAGGCGGCCAAACAAGCAAACGTATCGAGCCGGTCCGCCAACGCGAACCGCCGAAAAAAGAGCCGCATTATCCTGTGATTGGAGGCGCCTGTCACTGCGCACGCTTTAAACCGCCGCTTAAAGCCGCAAAGTAGCATTGCTAGTGGGGTTGTCAGGCTCGGGCGCCGGGGTTCAAACTGCGGCCTTTGTCGCCGGCAATACCGGCGCTTCTTTTATATAGAAGAAGCTCGCTCAGCGCGCCATTGTCTAGGCGCCTGGCATCTTGACCATTGACTCAGGGATCCGGACATGGAACTGGTTGTAAAAAGCGTCAGCCCAGAAACGTTGAAAACCGCCACACTGGTAGTCGCCGTCGGTGAAAACCGCAAACTCGGCGTGGTCGCCACCCAGCTCGATACCCTTAGCGGCGGCGCCATCAGCGCCGTGCTCAAGCGCGGCGACCTGGCCGGCAAAGTCGGCCAGAGCCTGTTGCTGCACAACCTGCCCAACCTCAAGGCCGAACGCGTGCTGCTGGTAGGCGTGGGCAAGGATGCCGAACTGGGCGACCGTCCCTTGCGTAAAATCATCGCCGGCGTGCTGAGCACCCTCAAGGGCCTGGGTGGCGTTGATGCCGCACTGGCGCTGGACGAACTGGTGGTCAAGGGTCGTGACAGCTACGGCAAGAACCGACTGCTGGCCGAGACCCTGGTGGATGGCGAATACCAGTTCGACCAGTTCAAGAGCCAGAAAGCCGAACCCCGCGCCCTGAAAAAAATCACCCTGCTGACCATCAAGGCCGCCCAGGCCGAAGTCCAGCGCGCCGTGACCCACGCCACCGCGATTGCCAATGGCATGGCCTTCACCCGCGATCTGGGCAACCTGCCGCCGAACATCTGCCACCCGACGTTCATGGGTGAACAGGCCAAGGCCTTGGGCAAGGAATTCAAGGGCTTGAAAGTCGAAGTCTTCGACGAAAAGAAAATCAAAGACCTGGGCATGGGTTCGTTCTACTCCGTCGGCCAGGGCAGCGCCCAGCCGCCGCGCCTGATCGTCATGCAATATAACGGCGGCAAGAAATCCGAGAAGCCTTACGCGCTGGTGGGCAAGGGCATCACCTTCGACACCGGCGGCATCAGCCTCAAGCCCGGTGCCGGCATGGATGAAATGAAGTACGACATGGGCGGCGCCGCCAGCGTGTTCGGCACCCTGCGGGCCGTGCTCGAACTGCAATTGCCGATCAACCTGGTATGCATTCTGGCCTGCGCCGAGAACATGCCAAGCGGTACAGCCTCGCGTCCGGGCGACATCGTCACCACCATGAGCGGCCAGACCGTGGAAATCCTCAACACCGACGCCGAAGGCCGCCTTGTGCTGTGTGACGCCCTCACGTACTCCGAGCGCTTCAAGCCGCAAGCGGTGATCGACATCGCCACCCTGACCGGCGCCTGCGTCGTCGCCCTGGGCGCTCACACCTCGGGTTTGCTGGGCAACAACGACGAACTGATCGGCCAACTGCTCAGCGCCGGCCAGCAAGCCGACGACCGCGCCTGGCAGTTGCCACTGTTCGACGAGTACCAGGAGCAACTGGACAGCCCGTTCGCCGACATCGCCAATATCGGCGGCCCGAAAGCCGGGACCATCACCGCGGCGTGCTTCCTGTCGCGCTTCACCAAGAACCTGAACTGGGCGCACCTGGACATCGCCGGCACGGCCTGGACCAGCGGCGGCAAGGACAAGGGTGCCACCGGCCGTCCGGTGCCCCTGCTGACCCAGTACCTGCTGGACCGCGCCAAGGCCTGACACCGATGACCGCCGATGGCGTCGCCTGCCGGTGGCGCCATCGGCGACTCAGGAACCGCAATGACCAAAGTCGATTTCTACATCCTGCCCAGCGCCGATCCGTCGGCGCGGCTGGACTTCGCCTGCAAGCTCACCGAAAAGGCCTGGCGCATGGGCCATCGCATCTACCTGCATTGCAGCGATGCCGCCCAGCGCGAGGATCTGGATGCACGCCTTTGGGCCTTCAAGGGCGAAAGCTTCGTGCCCCACGGCCCGGCCGAAAGCGAGCCCGAGGGCTTGATCGTGCTGGGGCTGGGGGATGACTGCGGTCACCACCAGGACCTGCTGGTCAACCTTGACCTGAAGGTGCCGGCCTTCGCCCAGCGCTTCGCCCGAGTGGCGGAAGTGGTGGTGGAAGACCCGGCCATCCGTCAAGCCGCGCGGGAGAGTTTCCGCTTCTACCGCGAACAAGGCTATCCTCTGCAAGACCACCGTTTACAGCGACTCTGAGCCTACGATGGACACTCCAAAACCGCCGCAAAAGCCCACGCACCTGCTGGACGACCTCGAGTCGATTCGCCAACTGCTCGGCGACGACAACCTGCAACCACCGCTGTTGACCGATACGGTGGAGCACGCCCCCGTACACGACGAACAGATCCCGCTGTTGTTCGAACCGATCACCGGCCAACCCGAACCCAAGCCTGCCGCCAAGACCGAGGCCAAGGGTCCTGACGCCCTGCTGCACCTGGACAGCGAACTGCGCGCAGCCGCGCAATTGATCATGCAAGACGTCATCGACGACTTCGCCCCGCACATCGAGACCGAGATCAAGCGCCGGCTGGATGCGCGAATGGAGCGGTTGTTGAGTCAGTACGAGTAATATTCGACGCCTGATTGAATGCACTTCCTGTGGGAGCGAGCTTGCTCGCGATGGGGCCGGCACATCCAATATCGGTGCAGGCTGAACCACTGCGATCGCGAGCAAGCTCGTTCCCACAGGGCTCACAGTGCCCACACATATGCCCCACTTGCCGCTCGCTGCGTGTGGCTTGCATCTCCCCCGCCCGCTATACTTCCCGGCTTTTCCTGAATAAATGCCAATAGGGTCCCGCCGCGCATGGATAAGACCTACCAGCCGCACGCCATTGAAACTTCCTGGTACAACACCTGGGAGTCCGAGAATTATTTCGCTCCGCAAGGCGCGGGCGATTCCTACACCATCATGATTCCGCCGCCGAACGTCACCGGCAGCCTGCACATGGGTCACGGTTTCAACAACGCGATCATGGACGCCCTGATCCGTTTCCGCCGCATGCAAGGCCGTAACACCCTGTGGCAACCGGGCACCGACCACGCCGGTATCGCCACACAGATGCTGGTGGAACGGCGCCTCGAAGCCCAGGGCCAGAATCGCCATGACCTGGGTCGCGAGAAATTCCTTGAGAAAGTCTGGGAATGGAAAGACGAGTCCGGTGGCAACATCAGCCGCCAGATCCGTCGCCTCGGCTCGTCCGTGGACTGGAGCCGCGAGCGCTTCACCATGGACGATGGCCTTTCGGAAGCGGTGAAAGAAGCTTTCGTGCGCTTGCATGAAGACGGCCTGATCTATCGCGGCAAGCGCCTGGTCAACTGGGACACCAAGCTGCACACGGCCATTTCCGACCTTGAAGTGGAAAACCACGACGAAAAAGGCTTCCTGTGGAACCTGAAATATCCACTGGCCGATGGCGCGAAAACCGCCGAAGGCAAGGATTACCTGATCGTCGCCACCACGCGTCCGGAAACCATGCTGGGCGATGCCGCCGTAGCGGTGAACCCGAATGATGAGCGCTACAAGGCCCTGATTGGCAAGTTCGTCGAACTGCCGTTGGTTGGCCGGCGCATCCCGATCATCGGCGACGACTACTGCGACCCTGAATTCGGCACCGGCTGCGTGAAAATCACCCCGGCCCACGACTTCAACGACTACGAAGTCGGCAAGCGCCACAACCTGCCGCTGCTGAACATCTTCGACAAGAATGCCAACGTCCTGCCCGCCGCCCAGGTGTTCAACCTCGACGGCACGCTGAACGACAGCGTCGATGGCCAGATTCCGGCCGAATACGCCGGCCTGGACCGCTTCGAAGCGCGCAAGCAGATCGTCGCGGCATTCGATGCCGCCGGCCTGCTGGTCAGCGTCGACGACCACGCCCTGAAAGTCCCGAAAGGCGACCGTTCCGGTACCATCATCGAGCCGTGGTTGACCGACCAGTGGTACGTGTCCACCAAGCCGCTGGCCGAGCCGGCAATTGCCGCCGTGGAAGACGGCCGCATCCAGTTCGTGCCCAAGCAATACGAAAACATGTACTTCTCGTGGATGCGCGACATCCAGGATTGGTGCATCAGCCGTCAACTATGGTGGGGCCATCGCATCCCGGCCTGGTACGACGAGTCGGGCAAGGTCTATGTCGGCCGCGATGAAGCCGAAGTCCGCGCCAAGCACAACCTCGGCCCGGACGTGGCGCTGCAACAGGACAACGACGTTCTCGATACCTGGTTCAGTTCGGGCCTGTGGACCTTCTCCACCCTGGGCTGGCCGCAGCAGACCGAGTTCCTGAAAAAATTCCACTCCACCGACGTATTGGTCACCGGTTTCGACATCATTTTCTTCTGGGTCGCCCGGATGATCATGCTGACCATGCACCTGGTGAAAAACGAAGACGGCACACCGCAAGTCCCATTCAAGACCGTCTACGTCCACGGCCTGGTGCGCGATGGCCAGGGCCAGAAGATGTCCAAGTCCAAGGGCAACGTACTGGACCCGCTGGACATCATCGACGGTATCGACCTGGAAACCCTGGTGCAAAAACGCACCTCCGGCCTGATGCAGCCCAAACTGGCGAAGAAAATCGAGAAAGCCACCCGCGAAGAATTCGCCGAGGGCATCGCCAGCTACGGCACCGACGCCCTGCGTTTCACCTTCTGCTCGCTGGCATCCACCGGTCGTGACATCAAGTTCGACATGGGCCGCGTCGAAGGCTACCGCAACTTCTGCAACAAGATCTGGAACGCCGCGCGCTACGTGCTCGACAAAGGCGAAGACTGCGGCCAGAACGGCGAAGCCTACGAATTGACCCTGGCCGATCGCTGGATCATCTCGCAGTTGCAACGCACCGAGGCCGAAGTGACGCGCCAGCTTGATCAGTTCCGTTTCGACCTGGCCGCGCAGGCCTTGTACGAGTTCATCTGGAACCAGTATTGCGACTGGTACCTGGAACTGTCCAAGCCTGTGTTGTGGGACGAAAACGCACCGGTCGAACGCCAGCGCGGCACCCGTCGCACCCTGGTACGCGTACTGGAAGTGGCCCTGCGCCTGGCTCATCCATTCATGCCGTTCATCACCGAGGAAATCTGGCAGCGCATCGCACCACTGGCCGGCGCCCAAGGCAAGACGATCATGCTGCAACCTTGGCCGGTGGCCAACGAAACACGTATCGATCCGGCGGCCGAAGACGACATCGAATGGCTCAAGACCTTCATGCTGGGCCTGCGTAACATCCGCGCCGAGATGAACATCGGCCCGGGCAAGCCGCTGACCCTGTTCCTGAAGAACGCCAGCGCCGAAGACCTGCGTCGTCTCCACGAAAACGAGGCGCTGCTCAAGAAACTGGCGAAGCTCGAATCGGTGACCGTCCTGGCGGCTGGCGAAGAAGCGCCGTTGTCCGCTACCGCCCTGGTGGGTGAGATGGAAGTGCTGGTGCCAATGGCCGGCCTGATCGACAAGGCAGCGGAACTGGCGCGCCTGGACAAGGAAATCCTGCGTCTCAAAGGCGAAGTGCAGCGGGTCGGCGGCAAGCTGTCCAATGCCGGCTTCGTCGACAAGGCCCCGGCCGAAGTCATCGAGAAGGAACGGGCCAAACTGGCCGAGGCCGAACAGGCCTTGGGCAAGCTGGCCGAGCAGCACGCGCGGATTGCCAGCCTGTAACGGTGGCTCGCAATGAAGAAGGAGGTCCTGATGGACCTCCTTTTTTATGCCTGGCACTTTCTTACAACCAATGTGGCCCACTGTGGGAGCGAGCTTGCTCGCGATGACGGAGGGTCAGCATGCATCAATGTTGAATGTAGCCCCGCCATCGCGAGCAAGCTCGCTCCCACAGTAGATAGTGTTGAGCGTTGCAGTTGGGTTCACAGGGGCCGGATGTGGGACAATACCCGCCACTTTTTGAACCCTCCCCGAATCGACCCGCCCATGACTGCCCCCCGCACACCCAAACCCGCCCGGCAAAAGCCCAAACCCGCCACCGAGGCCAAAGCCGTGGCGCCGCGGGAGAAGGCCAGCCTGCATCCGCGCAACCGCCACCAGGGCCGCTACGACTTCCCGGCGTTGATCAAGTCCACGCCTGAATTGGCCAAGTTCGTGATCATCAACCCCTATGGCAAGGAAAGCATCGATTTCGCCAGCCCCGAGGCCGTGCGGGTGTTCAACCGGGCGCTGCTCAAATCCTTCTACGGCATCGCCCATTGGGATATTCCGGCCGATTACCTGTGCCCTCCGGTGCCAGGTCGTGCAGACTACGTGCACTTTCTCGCCGACTTGCTCGCCAGCCACAACAACGGTGAAATCCCTCGCGGGGCCGCGGTGAAGGTGCTGGACATCGGCACCGGCGCCAACTGCGTCTATCCGCTGATCGGCTACAGCGACTACCGCTGGCACTTCCTGGGCTCGGAGATCGACCCGACGGCCATCGCCTCGGCCAAGGCGATTGTCCAGTCCAACGGGCTGAACAAGGTCATCCAGTTGCGCCAGCAAGCCAATCGCAAGCAGATCCTGCTGGGCTTGCTGGAGGACGCCGAGCAATTCGACCTGACCATGTGCAACCCGCCGTTCCACGCGTCCCTGGAGGAAGCCACCAAGGGCAGCCAGCGCAAGTGGCGAGCATTGGGCAAGGCCGATCCGAAACGCAAGCTGCCGGTGCTGAACTTCGGTGGCCAGGCGGCGGAGCTGTGGTGCGAGGGTGGGGAAGCGCGGTTCGTCACACAACTGATCAGCGAAAGCGCACAACTTGCCAACCAGGTGCTGTGGTTCAGCACACTGGTGTCGAAGGCGTCGAACCTGCCGGCGATCCAGGGTGCGTTGAAAAAGGCCGGCGCGCTGCACAGCCAGGTGGTGGAAATGTCCCAGGGGCAGAAGCAAAGCCGTTTCGTGGCCTGGACCTTTCAAACCGAGGCGCAACAACAAGCGTGGCGCCAGTCGCGCTGGGTCCGCAAGGGCTGAATCCCCTCACCACAGGCCACTTTATCCAAGGCAACAAAAAACCGTGCCCGGATCGCTCCGCAGCACGGTTTTTTTTTGCAGCGATCTTACTTGTTGACCGCGTCGGTCAGGCCTTTGGCCACAACCAGCTTGATCACTTTCTTGGCAGCGATTTCGATGGCAGCGCCAGTCGAAGGGTTGCGGCCAGTACGGGCAGGACGCTCGGTGACTTTCAGCTTGCCGATACCTGGCAGAGTGATTTCGCCGCCATTTTCCAGCTGATCGGCAACGATTTGGCCCAGTTGGTCCAGAGCGTTACGCGCGGTGGTTTTCGGCGCGTCGATTGCTTCAGCGATGTCAGCGATCAGTTGGTCTTTAGTAAGAGCCATGTAGTGTTCCTTCCCTATCAAATTCATATGGATTGCAGAGTGCAGTGTCAGCCATCGAGCCCGATCTTTCTGGATCAGGCACCCTCGGCAATCACCACGACGGATCGGGGTAATAGATGCCGAAAACCGGGTTTGGTTCGACCTGACAGATGCTGAATGCACGCTTAACGCAGTGACTTCGCGTAAGACCGGGCAAAACTAGCACAACGCCTCTGAAATATCCGCTTCTAGCTACCCATTTGGTCAGCTTTCTTGCGCTAAAACGGTAAAAAATTGCATATGACCTGTCGCGAGGCCCTGAAAGGGGCTTTGCTGGGTTCCAAAACCAGTGATTGCGGTACACTGGGCCTTTTTTGGGGAGCGCCCTCCTCCTCTCTTTCATCAGCCGAGAAACCCATGCCGATCCGTCATTGCATCGTCCACCTGATCGACAAAAAACCCGACGGCACGCCCGCAGTGCTCCACGCCCGTGACTCCGAACTGGCAGAGTCCACGGCCATCGAGAACATGCTCGCCGACCTTAACGAGAGCTACAACGCCAAACAAGGCAAGGCTTGGGGCTTTTTCCATGCCGAGTCCGGGGCGCATCCGTTCAGCGGCTGGCTGAAGGAGTACCTCGACGGCGGCAAGGATTTCACCGCGTTCAGTCGCGTGGCGGTGGAACACCTGCAAAAGCTGATGGAAGAGTCCAACCTGTCGGTGGGCGGTCACGTGCTGTTCGCACATTATCAACAGGGCATGACCGACTACCTGGCAATCGCCCTGCTGCACCACAGCGAAGGCGTGGCGGTGACCGATGAGCTGGACGTGACCCCATCCCGGCACCTGGACCTGGGCCAATTGCACCTGGCGGCGCGGATCAACGTGTCGGAATGGCAGAACAACAAGCAATCCAAGCAATACATCTCCTTCATCAAGGGCAAGAATGGCAAGAAGGTCTCGGAGTACTTCCGCGACTTCATCGGCTGCCAGGAAGGCGTCGACGGCCCCGGTGAGACCCGCACCCTGCTCAAGGCCTTCAGTGACTTCGTCGAAAGCGAAGACCTGCCGGAAGACGATGCCCGGGAAAAAACCAAGACCCTGGTGGATTACGCCAGCAGCCAGGCCAAGCTCGGCGAGCCGATGGGCCTGGAAGAACTGTCCGAGCTGATCGACGAGGATCGCCCGAAAGCCTTCTACGACCACATCCGCAACAAGGACTACGGGCTGTCGCCGGAGATCCCGGCGGATAAACGCACCCTCAACCAGTTCCGCCGTTTCACCGGCCGCGCCGAAGGCCTGTCCATCAGCTTCGAAGCGCACCTGCTGGGCTCCAAGATCGAGTATGACGAAGAAGCCGGTACGTTGATCATCAAGGGCCTGCCGACGTCGCTGACCGATCAGCTCAAGCGGCGTAATTGATGCTCGGTGGGGTACTGAAGAAGTTTCTGCTGGTTCTGCTGGTGGTGGTGACTTACCAGAACTGGGGCAAGATCGAGCGGGTGTTCAACCCGTCGCAGATGCTGCCTGAACAGATCCGGGCCGATGCCCGGGTCGTGCTGTATGCCACCGACTGGTGCGGCTACTGCAAGGCGACCCGACGATTCCTGGATGAGAAAGGCGTGCCGTTTCGCGAGTTCGATATCGAGAAGGATGCCGAGGCGCGCAAGGCCTATGAGGCGTTGGGCGGTCGAGGGATTCCGATTCTCGATGTGAACGGCACGTTGATTCGTGGGTTTGAGCCGGAGAATATTCTCAAGGCGTTGTCCGCGACATAGGGTTGTTCGCTAACGGGGATGTTGGGGTCTGATTTCCTCATCGCGAGCAGGCTCGCTCCCACAGTGAAATTGTGGTGGCCACAGGATTCATGTCCGCCGTGAATCATTGTGGGAGCGAGCTTGCTCGCGATAGCGGACTGACATTCAACATCAATATTGACTGATCTGTCGCCATCGCGAGCAAGCTCGCTCCCACAGGGTCATTGGTCGTTCATCGAGCCTCGATCCGAAACCCAAACCGCGGAAAGTGCACATGCACCACCCCGCCGCGCGCGTCTTCGCGGCGCAGGATCAGCTCCTCGCGACCGGCAAACAGCAACTCCCCGACCACAGGATCGACGCCGTAGTCAGTCGCAGCGATGCTCACTTGTTGCCCCGGCGCAAACCCGTTCGGCTCTTCGAACGACTCATCCGGCAGCGCTGCCGGTGTCGCGTTGCGGGCAACGTCCAAGGCTTCTTCGGCACTCATCTGACTCGACGCGCCATGGCCGAAACCCAGCACTCGCGTGAACCACGCCGAAACAGCCGGATACGCGTCCACCAGCGGCGAAGTTACCGGGGTGCCCTTGAGGAACCACAGCGGATGGGCCATGGCGAAGTCGGCAATCGACGGATCACCCAACAGGAAATCGCCCTCCTCGCGCTGCAACTGTTGCTCCAGGCGGGCCATGATCGTCGGCCACTGGTGCTTGGCCTGATCGGCGGGCAAGCGCGTGGTCGTGCCGCCACTGAACAGCCCGGCGCGGTCGCTGATGAACGCCTTGATGGCTTCAGGCGATAGCTTGGCGAAACGCACCGCCACCGACTCAGGCTGGAACACCAGGCTCACGGCATGCTGGAACACCACCGAGTCGGCCCAGGCAGCAAAGGATGCAGCCAGCATCTCCCGACCTTCGGGGAACAGGGCCGGCGAGGCTTTTTCCTGCTCCAACCGACGGGCGATCAGCGACGTATCGCAATAGACATCCGCGCCGATCTGCAATACCGGTGTCTTGCGATAGCCACCCGTCAGTGCCGTCAGGTCAGGCTTGGGCATCATCGGCGGGATACTCACCGAACGCCAGGACAGGCCCTTGAAGCCCAGCAACAGCCGGGCTTTTTCCGCGAAAGGAGACGTCGGGTAATGATGAAGAATCAACTCTGGCATGGGATTGGCCACTGCTGGAAGGAAGTCCCGCAGCTTAGCGCGCCATGGACGCAGCGCCCACCCTCCTGATAAAGACTTATCAGTGCGGCTGATGGAGCTGCGTGGCACTCGCCACCAGGCATTCCTTGGCGCTTTTCCTGAGCTTTTTGATCAGTCGCTCCTGGCGCAGGGCTTCGCCCTTGTCGCGACAGGCTTCGGTGTACACCAGCGCCACCGCCGGGCTCGAGAGAAAGAAGCGCGCGCCCTTGCCACTTTGATGCTTGGCGAAACGCCGCACCGGGTCATCACTGATGCCGCAATACAGCGAGCCGTTGGCGGCCCGCACCAAGTAGACGAACCAGGGCTTGCCCGGTTCGGTCGTGGCTTGCACAGGCAGATCGGAAGATGGATTGGTGGTCGTCACGACAGGTTCAACGGGCGCAAAGGAAACAAGCCGCGATCTTATCAGCGACTGGCCTGGAACGCCCGCAGCCCCTTGAGCGCCTGGGCCCTGACGGCGTTGCGCACCAGCGGCGTCCAGCCCAGCAGCAGCCCTTTGGTGCCCAACGCCTGACGGGACCAACGCCACAGGTCAAAGCTGTCATGGTGCTCGCAGATCTTGCCGTCGCGAAAAACGAACCGCGCCTGGATGTCATTGATCACGACGTTACCCGTCTGGCTGAACAGGTAGGTCGCCACCCAATGAGCTCCACCGGTACGCTCATCGCTGCGCACGTTATCGAAGGTCAGGGAGAAATCCTTGGCCCGGGTGGTGAGCATGCGCCACATGTCACCGGCATCACGTCCACGCAATTCACCAAACGCCGGGTCGCTGAACACCACATCGTCGGTGTAGCAAGCGCTCATCGCTTCGGCGTCCAGGCGCTGGAAGGCCTGGTAAAAGCGGGTGATCAAGGCGTTATGGGCATCACTCATGGACAGACTCCGAAATTCGCTTCAATAGGCCTGCACGATAATCTGCCACAGCAGGGAAGACTATCGTCATTCGCCATGAAAATGACATCAACGAAGATCGGTAACTTTTTCGCTGCTGACCCCCACGTACAACGCCCGACCTGCGCCGATGCCCGCGATGATCGCACCGAGGCCAACCAGACCGAAGATCCAGCCCAAGGCATTCCAGCCGCCGGTCACGTCGTGGACTACGCCCACCGCGAACGGCCCCAGCGACGCCAGCGTATAACCAAAGCCCTGGGCCATGCTGGAGAGGTTCGCGGCCACATGGGCGTCTCGCGAACGCAGCACGATCAGCGTCAGCGCCAAGCTGAACGTCGCGCCCTGCCCCAGGCCGAGCAGGATTGCCCAGCCCCACAAACCTTCGAGCGGCGCATAAAGACAACCGAACAGCCCCCCCAGCGCCATGAGCATGGCGATCACGATGGCCAGGCGCTGGTCCTTGCCACGCGTCGCCAGCCAGGGTGCCGCCAGAGAACTGATCAACTGCACAATGACTGAGCCGGACAGCACCAACCCGGCCTGGGTCGGGCTCAGGCCCCGGCCAATGAGGATCGACGGCAGCCAGCCAAACACGATGTAGGCCAGGGACGATTGCAACCCCATGTACAACGTCACCTGCCAGGCCAGGGGATCGCGCAGCAAGCCGCGAACCCGATACGCCACCTGATGCGCACCGTGTTTCTGCCCCACTTGCGGCAGCCAGAACAGCGCTGCCAGCAGCGCCGGAACCACCCAGAAACCCAGGCCCAGGGTCCAGCTGTGGCCCAGGCGCTCGCTCAATGGCACCGTTGCCCCGGCCGCCATCGCCGCGCCCAGGCACAGCGCCATGGTATAGACACCGGTCATGGCACCGGCCTGTTTGGCGAAGTCGCGCTTGACGATGCCCGGCAGCAGCACGCCAATCACACCGATGCTCGCACCGGCCAGGATGCTGCCCGCGAACAGGCCGACCTGGCCGAATGAGCTGCGCAAAATGATCCCGCCAGCCAGCGTCAGCAAGATCCCCAGCACCACGCGCTCAGCCCCGAAGCGCCGCGCCAACACCGGCGCCAGCGGCGCGAACAGCCCCAGACAAAGCACGGGCAGCGTAGTCAGCAAACCGGCTTGGGCAGCCGACAGGCCAAGGCTTTGTGAAACCTCGCCGAGCAACGGGGCCATGCTCGACAGCGCCGGACGCAGGTTCAGCGCCACCAGGATCAACCCCAGCAGCAACAGCCAAGGCCTGCACACCAAGGGCTGGCTCCGCTGGGCCTGCTCATCATCGGCCTCGGCGTCGATCAACAGTTGTTCAAGTTCGGCGGTGCGTTTGGGCGTCGTCGAGTGGGTACGGTCAAGCAGATCGCGGGACATGGAAAACTCGAGTTCGGGGCTCAGGATTTCAAGAGCTCAGGGTTCATTGATCAACTGGCGGCACAGGGCCTTGGCCCGTTGCGGATCCTGTTGCTCGACGGCTTCAAGGATTTCGACGTGCAGGTCGAACACATGTTGATGGCGCGGGGTGATGTTGAGGCTCTGGCGCAACTGTGCGCCGATGACGCTGGAAAAGTAGCGATAGAGCTCGCTGAGCGCAGGGTTGTGCGCGGCATCCACCAGGAGGCGATGGAACACCAGGTCGCAGGCAATGTAGTGCTCCAGGTCGCCGTGGTAATGCTCACCGCTGTCTTGCAGCGCCTGGCGCAAGGCAATCAAGTCTTCATCGGTGCGTCGCAGCGCGGCCAGGCCGATGGCCTCGACTTCCAGGATATGCCGGGTTTCCCGGGCCTGCTCCAACGAACAGCGCGACAACACCTTGAGGGTATCCAGCGGATCAACCACCGCCCGCACGTAACTGCCGTCGCCCTGACGGATCTCGATCAACCCGGAAAACGCCAACACACGCATGGCTTCGCGCACGGTGTTGCGGCTGATCCCCAGCTCCGCCACCAGCTCCGGCTCGGTAGGCAGGCGCTGGCCGATGACCCACACCCCATCACTGATGCGCCGACGCAATTGTTCCAGGGCCTGATCGACCAGGGAGCGCTTTATTAACGGAGAGCTATCTGACATTGGATTCGCCTTTTCATCCAATCATAGGATGAATTTTCTGACATGTTAGTCAGCTTCATGTAGGACGGCAACCGCCTAGGGTCAATGGGACGGAAAAGGAGCGAAATTTTCGATTAGCCAAAATTACCCTTTAAGGGTAATTTTAAGGACAAGGCACACCGTTCCATGGAAAAGAACACACCCCATTACGCCTTGGTGGCGATACAGGCGGATGTCAGACGGCTTAAAGGGAAAGCTTTCACCAGCACCGCGAAGAACACTGCTCGAACACTTGGTTTAAACGTCTCGGACATGCAACAGGTCATCCACGGCCTTGAGCGAAAACAGTTCTACAAATCGATGACCACCTATGACGATCATCGGGTCTGGCGTGACGTCTACCACGCCAATTCACACGGTCTGCAGATTTACCTGAAGGTGACGTACCGCCCCAGCGGAGGCCCACCGGTAATTTCCTTCAAGGAGAAAAGCTCATGAAACACCAGCAATGCTTCAGCTGTGGTGCCTCGGAGGGCATGTTGCATTTCGAAGGTCGCGGCGAAACCATGAGCGTCAAGGGACTGGAACGCCGGGTCGATGACTTGTCTGGCTGGGAATGTCAGATGTGCGGCGAAGTCGAACTCGATTCAAGCTGCTCGGATCGCTACGACCACGCAGGTGATGAACTGGTCAATGCGGCCAGGCGAATGATCGGCGAAGAGATCAAACGTGTCCGGCGCAAACTGCATCTATCGCAAAAGGAAGCGGTACTGCTGCTATCGGGCGGTGGACACAATGCGTTTTCCCGCTACGAGCGCGGCGAGGTAGTGCCATCCAAGGCGTTGATCTTGCTGATGCGTCTGCTTGACCGTTACCCGCATCTGCTTGCAGATGCGCGAGCCCTGGCCGAAGACGCGGACTTGAGAGGTTTCAAGACGACGGTGCACAGGGAGCACGAAACCCTCACGGCTTCCTGAGCAGCCGAAGCAGAAAAAATAAACCCGGACAAGTCCGGGTTCATTTCACTGCCTAAGGCTGGATCAATGCAGGATCTGGCTCAGGAACAGCTTGGTGCGGTCATTCTGCGGGTTGTCGAAGAAGTCGTTCGGCGCGGCCTGTTCGACGATTTCGCCCTTGTCCATGAAGATCACGCGGTTGGCCACGGTGCGGGCAAAGCCCATCTCGTGGGTCACGCAGAGCATGGTCATGCCGTCTTCGGCCAGGCCGATCATGGTGTCCAGAACCTCTTTCACCATTTCCGGGTCGAGTGCCGAAGTCGGCTCATCGAACAGCATGATTTTCGGCTTCATGCACAGGGCACGGGCGATGGCCACACGCTGCTGCTGACCGCCGGAAAGCTGGCCAGGGTACTTGTTCGCCTGCTCTGGAATGCGCACGCGCTCCAGGTAATGCATGGCGATTTCCTCGGCCTTGCGCTTGGGCATCTTGCGCACCCACATCGGCGCCAGAGTGCAGTTCTGCAGGATGGTCAGGTGCGGGAACAGGTTGAAGTGCTGGAACACCATGCCGACTTCGCGGCGGATCGCTTCGATCTGCTTGAGGTCGTTGGTCAGTTCCACACCGTCGACCACGATGCGACCCTGCTGGTGTTCTTCCAGGCGATTGAGGCAGCGGATGGTGGTCGACTTACCGGAGCCCGACGGGCCGCACAGCACGATACGCTCGCCCTGCTTGACGTTCAGGTTGATGTCTTTCAACACGTGGAACTGGCCGTACCACTTGTTCACGCCCTGCATCTGAATAATGCCTTCAGGGCTCACAGGCTGTTTGATCGCTTCACTCATGAGTCAACTCCTAACGCTTGTGGCCAGTGTCCAGCTTGCGTTCCAAATGCATGGAATAGCGGGACATACCAAAACAGAAAATCCAGAACACCAGGGCGGCGAACACATAGCCTTCGGTGGCCATGCCCAGCCATTTCGGGTCGGCGGCAGCTTGTTTCACGCTGTTGAGCAGGTCGAACAAGCCGATGATGATCACCAGGCTCGTATCCTTGAACAACGCAATGAAGGTGTTGACGATCCCCGGGATCACCATCTTCAAGGCTTGCGGCAGAATCACCAGGCCCATGCTGCGCCAGTAGCCCAGGCCCATCGCTGCAGCCGCTTCGTATTGGCCCTTGGGAATGGCTTGCAGGCCACCCCGCACCACTTCGGCAATGTAGGCCGACTGGAACAGGATCACCCCGATCAGCGCCCGCAACAACTTGTCGAAGTTCATGCCTTCGGGCAGGAACAGCGGCAGCATCACCGAGGACATGAACAGCACCGTGATCAACGGCACGCCGCGCCAGAATTCGATGAAGGTCACGCAGACCACGCGAATCGCCGGCATGTTCGAGCGACGGCCCAACGCCAGGACGATGCCCAACGGCAGTGCGCCGACGATACCGACGGTGGCGATTACCAGGGTCAGCATCAAGCCGCCCCATTGGCTGGTCGCCACGGCGTCCAGGCCGAACACGCCGCCGTGCAGCAGGCACCAGGCGATGATCGGGTACAGCACCAGGAAGCTCAGGCCGTAGATCGCCTTGCGCGGGAAGCGCGAGATGAACAACGGCGCCACACCGATGACCGCCAGCCACACGGTCAGGTCTACACGCCAGCGCAGGTCCGCTGGGTAGTAGCCGTACATGAACTGACCGAAACGCTGCTGGATGAACACCCAGCAAGCGCCTTCCTTGGTGCAGTCGGCGCGGGTGGTACCGACCCAGTTGGCATCGAGGATCGCCCAGTGCAACAGCGGTGGAACGATCAGGTAGATCAGGTAGAACGCGAACAGCGTCAGCAGCGTGTTGATCCAGCTGGAGAACATGTTGGCGCGCATCCACGCCACCACGCCGATGCTGCTGCCCGGCGGGGGCATGTCAGGTTTGAAAGTATGAGTCGTCATGCGCGTTTCCTCACCGTTCGATCAGCGCAATGCGCTTGTTGTACCAGTTCATCAGCAAGGAAATGCTGATACTGATCGCCAGGTACACGCTCATGGTGATCGCAATCACCTCGATGGCCTGGCCGGTCTGGTTCAACACCGTACCGGCAAACAGCGAAACCATTTCCGGATAACCGATACCGGCTGCCAGGGACGAGTTTTTCGCCAGGTTCAGGTATTGGCTGGTCAACGGTGGAATGATCACTCGCAGGGCCTGCGGGATGATCACCTTGCGCAGGGTCGGGCCGTTGCGCAGCCCCAGGGAACGGGCCGCCTCGGTCTGGCCATGGCTGACCGACTTGATGCCCGAACGCACGATCTCGGCGATGAACGCCGCGGTGTACACGGTCAAGGCCAGGGTCAGAGCCAGCAGTTCCGGGATCAGTACCCAGCCACCGACGAAGTTGAAGCCTTGCAGCTTCGGCATTTCCCAATGCACCGGGGCACCAAACAGCAGCGCGCACAGGGCCGGGATCACCAGGAACAGCGCCAGGCCGACCCAGAACTTATGAAACGGCTCGCCGGTCGCTTCGAAACGCTTGTTGGCCCAGCGCGTCATCAGCACGATGGCAACGATGGCCAGCACCACGCTGATCACGAACGGCCAGAAGCCTTCGGCCACCAGCGCGGCAGGCATGTTCAAGCCCCGGCTGCTGACAAAGAAGGTGTCGCCGAAGTTATGGGCAGCGCGCGGTCCCGGCATGCTCAGGAATACCGCAAAGTACCAGAACAGGATTTGCAGCAGCGGTGGAATGTTACGGAAGACCTCGACATAAACAGTCGCCAGCTTGGAGATGATCCAGTTCTGCGACAGTCGCGCCACGCCGATGATGAACCCGAGGATGGTCGCCAGGATCACGCCGATGAAGGTCACCAACAGCGTATTGAGCAACCCGATTACGAAGACGCGGGCATAGCTGTCCGCTTCGGTGTAGTCGATCAGGTGTTGGGCAATGCCGAACCCGGCACTGCGTTCCAGGAAGCCGAAACCGGAGGTAATGCCCCGATGCTGGAGGTTGGTCTGCGTGTTATCGAACAGAAACCAGCCCAGCGAAATAACCGCCACGACCGTGACGATCTGAAATACCCACGCACGCACTCGTGGATCGCTGAGGCTGAGCCTCTGCTTAGGTGCGCCGATTGAATTTTGCATGAAGTGCCCCGCAAAGAATGGAACAGAACATCACCCGGTGGTTGGCCCACCGGGTGATAGAACCATCAGCGCACTGGTGGTGCGTATTGAATGCCGCCGGCGTTCCACAGAGCGTTCAAGCCGCGATCGATTTCCAGCGGAGTGCCCTTGCCGAGGTTGCGCTCGAACATTTCGCCGTAGTTACCGACTTGCTTGACGATCTGCACGACCCAGTCTTTCGGCAGTTTCAGGTCTTTGCCGTATTCACCGTCGGCGCCCAACATACGAGCGACGTCAGGGTTCTTGGTGGACTTGGCTTCGGCCTCGACGTTTTTCGAGGTCACACCGGCTTCTTCAGCGTTGAGCAGGGCGTAGCCAGTCCAGCGCACGATAGCCAGCCACTCGTCGTCCCCGTTACGCACGACCGGACCCAGTGGCTCCTTGGAAATGGTTTCCGGCAGGACCACGTAGTCCTTCGGCGAGGCCAGCTTGCTGCGCTGGGCGAACAGCTGGGACTTGTCGGAGGTCAGCACGTCGCAACGACCGGATTCCAGCGACTTGGCGCTTTCATCGGAGGTGTCGAAAGTGATCGGGGTGTACTTCAGGCCGTTGGCACGGAAGTAGTCGGAAACGTTCAGCTCGGTGGTGGTACCGGCCTGGATGCAGATGGTTGCACCGTCCAGTTCCTTGGCGCTCTTGACGCCCAGCTTGTTGTTGGCCAGGAAGCCGATGCCGTCGTAGTAGGTGATGAAACCTGGAAACTTCAGGCCCATGCCAGCATCACGGGAGCTGGTCATGGTGGAGTTGCGCGAGAGCATGTCGATTTCGCCCGATTGCAGCGCGGTGAAGCGCTCCTTGGCGTTCAACTGACTGAATTTGACCTTGGTCGCATCGCCAAATACAGCAGCGGCCACGGCACGGCAGAAGTCAGCGTCGATACCGACAATCTTGCCGGTCGAATCAGGCACCGAGAAACCCGGCAGGCCATCACTCACACCGCATTGCACAAAGCCTTTCTTCTGTACGGCATCCAGGGTTGCACCCGCCTGAGCGAACCCGCTGACACCGAGCACTGCCGCTGCAGTCACGACGGCCAGGGTGGATTTCAGTAACTTCATTCAAACCTCCAGTTTTGCTCTTGTTGTGTCGGAGCTCGAGCCCTGTCGCACCCTTTTGAGGCATTGCCGACCCTTGTTGGCTTTTTTTCGGGTCAACCGACGCTTGGACCTTCGCTATGAGTCTATTAATGAGAACGTCCACAAACAGTGGTCATGCCCACTTCTCACCAATCGGCCGAACGGGCTGTAGCCCTTCACGTTCGCGAAGCCCGTAGCGGCTATTGGCGAACATCCATCACCGGATTTCTGATATCCCATGCGTCGCGTCTAGCTGATAGTGTTACCGCGCAGCGTAAGAATCATCACTCAGGGTTCCTCATAGCAAAGCCCGTACCACACCGCTGCGCTTAGCCCTTGTGAAACACGTCAAGACAAAAAGTTGTAAGTTTGCGACATCTAATTAACTGAGACACCAGTCGCGCACTGTAATCACGCACTGATTGAGCGCGGCCGCACACATTTGGAGCACACCATGACCGACCCCTTGATTCTCGAGCCCAGCAGCACCGCCGATGCCTGCGTTATCTGGCTCCACGGCCTGGGCGCCGATCGTTATGATTTCCTGCCAGTGGCCGAAATGCTGCAGCAAAACCTGCTCACCACGCGTTTCGTTCTACCCCAGGCACCGACCCAACCAGTAACGATCAACGGTGGCTACGCCATGCCCAGTTGGTACGACATCCGCGCTCTGAGCCCGGCGCGGGCCATCGATGAACAGCAACTCGAAGCCTCGGCGCAACGGGTCATTGACTTGATCGACACCCAGCGAGCCAGCGGAATAGACGCCTCGCGGATTTTCCTCGCCGGTTTCTCCCAGGGCGGCGCGGTGGTCTATCACACCGCATTCGTGAAATGGCAGGGCCCACTGGGCGGCGTGATCGCGCTGTCTACTTATGCACCGACATTCAGCGACGAACTGCAACTGTCGGCCAGCCAGCAACGCATTCCGGTCCTGGCGCTGCACGGTCAATACGACGAAGTGGTACTCAACCCGATGGGACGTACCGCTAAAGAATATTTAAAGCAGCATGGTGTCACCGTGATATGGCAGGAATACCCAATGGGCCACGAAGTGTTACCCGAAGAGATTCGCGACATCGGCACCTGGCTGACCGAACGGCTGCGCTAAAGGCCTGATTGCCAGGTCAACGCATTGATCATCACACTACGCCGCGCCCGTTTCTTGCATTACACTGGCCGGCGTACATTCCTTAACCAATCGATGAGATAACCGTGCTCAAAGCACTCAAGAAGATGTTCGGTAAAAGCGAGGCCGAGCAGCTCGCGCCTGGCGCAAGCGCCCCTGTCCACGGTCCAAGCCGTACCGATGCGCCACAACCGCGCCGGAGTGCCCCCGTTGCACAGGCAAATAAAGAGCCCGCCGCCCAGCCTCTTACGGCCCCTGAACCGGAAAAACCACGTCACGAAGCCCCAAAGCCACGCCGCGAACGCGCACCGAAACCGCCGGTCGTCGCCTGGAAGCTCGAGGACTTCGTCGTAGAACCCCAGGAAGGCAAAACCCGCTTCCACGATTTCAAGCTCGCCCCTGAACTGATGCACGCCATCCAGGACCTGGGCTTCCCGTACTGCACGCCCATCCAGGCCCAGGTGCTAGGCTTCACCCTCGCTGGCAAAGACGCCATCGGCCGCGCCCAGACCGGCACAGGCAAGACCGCCGCGTTCCTGATTTCCATCATCACCCAGTTGCTCCAGACCCCTCCGCCCAAAGAGCGCTACATGGGCGAGCCACGGGCACTGATCATCGCCCCGACCCGCGAACTGGTGGTGCAGATCGCCAAGGACGCCGCCGACCTGACCAAGTACACCGGCCTGAACGTGATGACGTTCGTGGGCGGCATGGACTTCGACAAACAGCTCAAGCACCTCGAAGCCCGCCATTGCGACATCCTGGTCGCCACGCCGGGCCGCCTGCTGGACTTCAACCAGCGCGGCGACGTGCACCTGGACATGGTCGAAGTGATGGTGCTGGACGAAGCCGACCGCATGCTCGACATGGGCTTCATCCCCCAGGTGCGCCAGATCATTCGCCAGACCCCACCGAAAAGCGAACGCCAGACCTTGCTGTTCTCCGCCACCTTCACCGAAGACGTGATGAACCTGGCCAAGCAATGGACCACCGACCCGTCCATCGTCGAGATCGAGGCGCTGAACGTCGCCAGCGAAAACGTCGAACAGCACATCTATGCGGTGGCCGGTGCCGACAAGTACAAACTGCTCTACAACCTGGTCAACGACAACGGTTGGGAGCGGGTGATGGTCTTCGCCAACCGCAAGGACGAAGTACGCCGCATCGAAGAACGCCTGGTACGCGATGGCGTCAACGCCGCGCAACTGTCGGGCGACGTGCCGCAGCACAAGCGCATCAAGACGCTGGAAGGTTTCCGCGAAGGCAAGATTCGTGTGCTGGTGGCTACTGACGTGGCCGGCCGTGGGATTCACATCGACGGGATCAGCCATGTGATCAACTTCACCCTGCCGGAAGTGCCGGATGACTATGTGCACCGGATCGGGCGCACTGGGCGTGCGGGGGCTGCGGGTGTATCGATCAGCTTCGCCGGCGAGGATGATTCCTATCAGTTGCCATCCATCGAGGCATTGCTGGGGAAAAAGATCAATTGCGAAACGCCGCCGACTCATCTGCTTCGGCCGGTTGAGCGCAAGCGCCCTTAACAGTCTCTACAGAGCACAGAAAAACGCAGCCGAAAGGCTGCGTTTTTTTTGGCCCGGGATATTGCTCGATTAAACTAAAAGTCCATAATAGACAAATTAGTTCAATCAGAACACTTCGGAGCTCCCGATGCCCAGCACGCCCTACGTGATGACCCAAGCCCAGGCCCGCGAACTGCTCGCGCAGGTCGATGTGCCGCAGATCCTGCGCAAACTGTTCCGCGACCTCGCCGCCGGGCAAGCAGTCCAGCCAGCTCAGCAGCTTGTGGAATTTCCCCAGGGCGCCGGGGACTTCATCAACTACCTGGGCGTGCTGGCTGAGGATCAGGTCTACGGGATCAAGACCTCGCCCTACATCGTGCGCGAGCAAGGCCCGCTGGTAACCGCCTGGACCTTGCTGATGTCGATGCAGACCGGCCAGCCGTTGCTGCTGTGTGATGCCGCCGAGCTGACCACCGCCCGTACCGCCGCCACCACCGCGGTCGCCATCGATGCCCTCGCCCCACGCGAGGCCAGACGCCTGGCGGTCATCGGTAGCGGTGCGGTGGCGCGAGCCCACGTGCAGTACGTCAAGGGCCTGCGGGACTGGCAAGACATCAACCTCTATTCGCCGAGCCTGAAGGGCAAAACGGCGCAAGCGCTCACGTTGATCACTGAGTTGGACCCACGCCTGCACATCGCCGACAGCCTTGAAGCGGCGCTGCATGACGCCGACGTGGTGATGCTCTGCACCTCGTCCGCCAAAGCGCTGCTCGACCCGCTGAGCTTGAGCAAACCGGCCCTGATCACCTCTATCAGTACCAACGCCCCACGCGCTCATGAAGTACAGCCACAGAGCCTCAATGACATGGATGTGTTCTGCGACTATCGTCAGACCACCCCAGGTTCGGCCGGTGAAATGCTGATAGCCGCTGAACAGTTCGGCTGGGACGTCTCGAAAATCGTCGGCGATTTGCCCGAACTGCTCAGCGAGCAGGCCACGCGCCCGAGCTACGAACGCCATGTGTTCTTCCGTTCCATCGGCCTGGGGCTGGAAGACGTCGCGCTGGCGAAGGCGCTTTATCACCTCAATCACCAAATTGGCTGACACACCCAGTCCCCTGTGGGAGCGAGTTTGCTCGCGATAGCGGCCTTATGGTCAACATCCATATTGGATGTGCTGACCTCATCGCAAGAGGCTCGCTCCCCCAAGTTCCTACGAACTCCCGGCACCGTGCTCGACAGGAGAGCTACATGACCTCAGCAGACTTCATCATCATCGGCGGCGGCATTGCCGGTGCTTCCACCGGCTATTGGCTGGCCCCCCATGGCCGGGTCATTGTGCTCGAGCGCGAATCCCATCCGGCCTACCACTCCACCGGGCGTTCGGCGGCGCTGTACACCGCCGCCTATGGCACCCCTCAGGTGCGGGCATTGACCCAGGCCAGTCGTGATTTTTTCGACGCCCCGCCAAGCGGCTTCTGCGAGCATCCATTGCTGACCCCACGGGGCGAAATGACGGTGGACTTCACCGGCGACCCGGCCGAACTGAACAACCAGTACCTCAGCGCCAAGGCCACGGTGCCGCAGATGCAACTGCTCAGCGCCGAAGAAGCCTGTGTGCGCTTGCCGATCCTGCGACGGGACAAGGTCCACGGTGCAATCTACGACCCCACGGCCTGCGACATCGACACCGACGCGCTGCACCAGGGCTACCTGCGCGGGATCCGGCGCAGCGGCGGCCAAGTACACACCGACAGCGAAGTGCTGGAATTGAGCCGCGACGATCAGGGATTGTGGCAGGTGAAAACCGCCAGCCAGACCTTCAGTGCGCCGGTACTGATCAACGCCGCCGGCGCCTGGGCCGACCTGGTCGCCACAATGGCCGGCGCCCGGAAGCTGGGCCTGCAACCCAAGCGGCGCGCGGCCTTCATCTTTGCCGGTCCCGAGGGCGTGGACATCCACGACTGGCCGATGCTGGTAAGCCTGGACGAATCGTTCTACATGAAGCCCGACGCAGGCATGTTTCTCGGCTCGCCGGCCAACGCCGATCCGGTTGAGCCTCATGACGTACAGCCCGAAGAGCTGGATATCGCCATGGGCATCTATCAGATCGAAGAGGCCACCACCCTGAGCATCCGCCGGCCGACCCGCACCTGGGCCGGGTTGCGCAGTTTTGTTCACGACGGCGACCTGGTGTCCGGTTTTGATCCTCTAGTACCTGGGCTGTTCTGGGTCGCGGCCCAGGGCGGCTACGGCATCCAGACCTCCCCGGCCATGGGCCAGGCCAGCGCGGCGCTGGTGCGTGGCGAGCCGCTGCCCGAGACCCTGGCCCGTTTCGGCCTGAGCAGCGCGATGCTGTCGCCGACACGCCTGGGTTGAACCCACCCAGGTGACGCATCGTCCCGATTGCGGCACACTCCCCCGCGCCCCCGCTTCACGGGGCGCTGACGCTGCCTGGAGCCCTGTCATGAACGCCCCGCAACCCGATCCGGCACTGGATAATTTCCGCACCATCGCCGATGCCATCGCCACGCTGTTCTACCCCCACGCCGAAGTGGTGCTGCACGACCTGCGCTCGCAGAAAGTCGATTACATCGCTAACAACCTGTCCAAGCGCGAGATTGGCGATGATTCGTCCCTGGAAGACATGCTCAGCGAAGACGTCAGCGAACGTAACATCGGGCCGTACGAAAAACTGAATTGGGACGGGCAGAAGATTCGCAGCCTCAGCAGCGTACTGCGCGACGCCGACGGTCATCCGTTGGCGGTGCTATGCATCAACTTGAATATTTCACTGTTCGAGAATGCCAAGGCAGCGCTGGACCTGTTCCTGTCGCCGAACAAGTTGATCCCGCAGCCGGACTCACTGTTTCGCGATGACTGGCAGGAGCGGATCAATACCTTTCTGCATGCCTGGATGCGCGAGCGCCAATTGAGCCTGAATCTGCTGACCCGCGACCACAAACGCGAGCTGGTACTGGCACTGCATGCCGAGGGTGCGTTCAAGGGCAAGAGCGCGTCCAACTATGTGGCCAATGTGCTGAACATGGGGCGGGCGACGGTGTACAAGCATTTGAAGGAGTTGAAGGGCTGAGGTTTTTTGTTGCCTGGCCTGGCCTCATCGCGAGCAAGCTCGCTCCCACAGTGGATCTCGTTGAACACAAAAACTGTGTCCACCGCAAATCCCTTGTGGGAGCGAGCTTGCTCGCGATGGCGATTGATCAATCGCCGTAGATATCCGACTTGAAATACTTGGCCTGGATCTTCTGATACTCCCCACTGGCCCGAATTCCATCGATGGCCTTGTTCAAGTCCGCCACCAATTCGGTATTGCCCTTACGCACCGCGATACCCGCGCCTTCACCGACGTATTTCGGGTCCTTGAGCTCCGGCCCGACAAACGCATAGCCCTTGCCACGGGGCATCGACAGAAAGTCTTCCAGCGGGATGGTGTCGGCAAAAATCGCGTCCAGGCGACCCGAGGCCAGGTCCATGTAGATTTCTTCGTTATTGCTGTAGCGCTTGACCGTCACACCCTTGGGTTCAAGAACTTCCGTGGCGTAGCGGTCAGTGGTGGTGGCGCGCTGCACGCCCACGGTCTTGCCCTTGAGGCTAGCGTACTGGTCATCGACCACCGCGCCTTCCTTCATGACCAGTCGCGACGAGGTGAAATAGTACTTGTGGGTGAAATCCACCGATTTCTTACGCTCTTCGGTGATGGTCATGGACGACAGCGCCAGGTCGATTTTCTTCACCTTGAGCGATGGAATCAGCCCGTCGAACTCACCCTCGATCCACTCGCACTTGGCCTTCATCTGCGCGCACAGGGCGTTACCGATGTCGTAGTCAAACCCCTCGATTTTCCCTTCCGAGGTCTTGGAAGCAAACGGCGGGTACGCCGCCTCGATACCGATACGCAAGGTTTTCTCCGCGGCGAACAGGCTGCTGGAGGCCAGCAGGCTCAAGGCCAGGCCGGTGATGAGGGGAAATTTGTTCATGGTCAATCTCTCGCGGGTTGTTGTTGGTTTGGCAGAGAAAGGTGGGCGCAGCTATTTTATGTACTTATAAATCCATACTGGACTTTAATGTACACATCGTCAATCGGTAGGCTGAGGAATGTGACGGGAGGCTGATGGCCTCATCGCGAGCAAGCTCGCTCCCACAGAGGGTCTGTGTCGAACACAAATGTTGTGCACAACAAAGAACCATTGTGGGAGCGAGCTTGCTCGCGATGACGGCCTAACGACCGATGAAACTGCATGGGAATTACTGCTTCCAGCGATCCGCCGCCGCATGATCACTGTCGCGCCCTTCAACCCAGCGCGGGCCGTCGGCGGTGTTTTCCTTTTTCCAGAACGGCGCGCGGGTCTTGAGGTAGTCCATGACAAAAGCACAGGCGTCGAACGCGGCCTGACGATGGGCACTGGCGGCCGCGACGAAGACGATCGGCTCGCCAGGCTCCAGGGTACCGATGCGGTGCAGGACTTCCAGTTTTAGCAACGGCCAGCGCTGCTCGGCCTCGGCGGCGATCTTGCCCAGGGCCTTTTCGGTCATGCCTGGGTAGTGTTCCAGGAACATCCCGGACACCTCGAGGCCATCATTGAAGTCACGCACGTAGCCGACAAAACTCACCACCGCCCCCACGCCGACGTTGGCCGCGTGCATCGCGTTGACTTCGGCGCCCGGATCGAACGGATCGGCCTGCACACGAATCGCCATGGCTCAGCCTCCGGTCACGGTGGGAAAGAACGCCACTTCGTCGCCATCCACCAGCGGCTCATCGAGCTGGCACAGGTCTTCGTTACGCGCGCACATCAGGTTTTGCTCGCTCAGCACCTCGGCACCGTCACGTTGAACGAGCAGCACGCGCACATCGTCGACCGTGGCGAAATCACCCTCCACCTTTACCGAATCCACCCCAAGCGCTTCCCGGTAACGGGCAAAGAACTTCACCGTGATTTTCATCGTGCATCCGCCTGGAAGTGGCCGCTCTTGCCGCCGAGTTTTTCCAGCACCCGCACGCCCTCGATGGTCATGCCCCGATCAACGGCCTTGCACATGTCGTAGATAGTCAGCGCGGCAACACTGGCGGCAGTGAGGGCTTCCATCTCCACCCCGGTCTGCCCCGACAGCTTGCAACAGGCAACGATGCGCACCCGGTCCTCGCCCTCGGCATTGAGCTCGACCTTGACGCTGGTGAGCATCAGCGGATGACAGAGCGGAATCAGATCGCTGGTTTTTTTCGCGGCTTGAATGCCGGCAATACGCGCAACAGCGAATACATCGCCCTTGGGGTGGCCGCCGCTGACGATCATCTGCAGCGTGTCGGGCAGCATGCGCACAAAGGCTTCGGCCGTGGCTTCACGGAACGTCACGGCCTTGTCGGTCACGTCGACCATGTTGGCGCGACCTTGGGAATCGAGATGAGTCAGCACAGGGTTACTCCTGATCGGGAGCGTCGATTGTAAACCTGTGGGTCAGATTCCGGCAGGGCTGATTGTCGCACCCACGGCGGCCTGTAATTTGCTGAACACCGTAGATCCCTTTGTGGGAGCGAGCCTGCTCGCGATGGCGGTGTATCAGATAAAAATATGTGGCTGGCACACCGTCATCGCGAGCAGGCTCGCTCCCACAGGGGCTTATGGTGACAGGGTAAAAAACCGGGCGACCTTGAGGTCGCCCGGTTTGGGTGGGGTTACAGGTGCGATTCGGCGTATTCGGCCAGGATCGAGCGCGGTACGCCCTGCAGGGTGATGTGGACCCCGTTGGGGAAATCCTTGAAGCGTTCGGTCAGGTAGGTCAGCCCGGAACTGGTCGCGGACAGGTAAGGGGTGTCGATCTGCGCCAGGTTACCCAGGCACACCACTTTGGAACCGGCACCGGCACGGGTGATGATGGTTTTCATCTGGTGCGGGGTGAGGTTCTGGCACTCGTCGATCAGAATCAGGCTCTGCTGGAAGCTGCGGCCTCGAATGTAGTTGAGGGATTTGAACTGCAACGGCACTTTGCTGAGGATGTAGTCGACGCTGCCATGGGTGCTTTCGTCATCCATGTGCAAGGCTTCGAGGTTGTCGGTGATGGCGCCCAGCCAAGGCTCCATTTTTTCCGCTTCGGTGCCGGGCAGGAAGCCGATTTCCTGATCCAGGCCTTGCACGCTGCGGGTGGCGATGATGCGCCGGTAGCGTTTGCTGACCATGGTCTGCTCGATGGCGGCGGCCAAGGCGAGGATGGTCTTGCCGGAACCGGCGGCGCCGGACAGGTTGACCAGGTGGATGTCCGGGTCGAGCAAGGCGAACAGGGCCAGGCTCTGGTAGATGTCACGCGGCTTGAGGCCCCAGGCTTCCTGATGCAACAAGGGTTCCTGGTGCAGGTCGAGAATCAGCAGCTTGTCGACGTGGATTTCCTTGATCCAGCCGACAAATCCTTGTTCGTCGATGATGAACTCGTTGATGTGTACCGCCGGCAGGTTGTCGATCAGTTGCACCTGGTGCCAGGTGCGGCCATGGTCCTGGCGGGTCTCGACCTTGCTCACACGGTCCCAGAAGGAGCCGGTCATGTTGTGGTAGCCGTTGGGCAGCAGCGAGACATCATCAACCAGTTGGTCGGTGCTGTAGTCCTCCGCCGCAATCCCACAAGCGCGGGCCTTGAGGCGCATGTTGATGTCTTTGGTCACCAGCACCACGGCTTGATCCTTGTTGCGCGCGTGCAGGTCGATCAACTGGTTGATGATGATGTTGTCGTTCAGGTGTTCAGGCAGCACCAGGTTGGGTTCGGTGCGCTTGCTCATCAAAATCGAAAGCAGGCCCTTGGGACCACTCTTGCCACGCTGGATCGGCACGCCAAGCTCTACATCCTCAGGAGAGGCATCGCCCAGGGTCTTGTCGATCAGGCGGATCGCCTGCCGGCATTCGGCCGCAACGCTGTGGTGCCCGCTCTTGAGCTTGTCCAGCTCCTCAAGCACGGTCATCGGAATGGCAACGTGGTGTTCTTCGAAATTCAGCAGTGCGTTTGGATCGTGGATCAATACGTTGGTATCGAGTACATAGAGGATTGGCTGGTTGGAGGAAAGGCTACGTCCGTGGTCATCCATACTCGGTCACCTATGTGGGGGCCATTCGACGCAATACCGTGACAGTGCTGCGCCTCGAGGTAGCCACCGAATTCACCCGCGAGGATCAGGTGAACTGCACACAATCTGGGTCTTGGAAGACGCCACCTGTGTTGCAGGTTTCGGCGGTCTGTCTTCTTGATACTCCAAAAACGATGACAGGAAAAAGTACTTTGACGTTTTTTTGAAGTTTATTTTTCAGAGTGACGAATAACCCTTGGCGTACCACCATTGCACCGTTAAAGTCGGAAGTCCGCTCGCCATGAAAGTGCTCCGGATTTTTCCCCTCCCCCAGCATTTACAGGCCTTTGGCGATATCAGCGAAACGCGTCCTGACAATCTTCCCAACCGATCCCACTTTGCGCCGTTTGCGTGATGAGCCAGGGTATCGCCGTTTTCACCGCGTCCTGTTTGGCGTTGAAGTTGATCACCCCGTGGCGCCACAACAGCATCAGTGTCAGCGCGCGCTGAGCGCTTTGCTCGGGCTTGAGCCGATTGCTGTCCTGGGGATCGATATCCCACAGGGCTACTTGCAGGCCCTGGGTCCTGAAAAACGCCTCGGCATCGCCACGACGCTGGCCCTGGGGTGGGCGGAACAGCGGCACATAATTTTCCGGTAGCTTGCTTTTGACCAACTCGACGCTGCGCTTTATCGAGTCTTGCCAGTCCTGCCAATAACTGTGGGAACGGAATTCCCAGCCCTGCACCCCCACGCACTGGCCTGAATACAAAGTCTGGAGATCGTTGACCGAGCTATCCGCCAGCCGTGCCTGAATGTCTTTGCCCAGCACAAAGAAGGTGCCGCTCATGTTCGATTTGCGCAAGTAGTCGGTCAGCCACGGCGTATTGTCCGGCGCCACGTTGGCACCGCTGTCGAAGGTCAGCAGGAACAGCCGGTCGTTCATGCCATCGCCGTTACGCTCATAATCGCCGAAGCGTTCGATTTCGCTGCTGGTTTGCGGAAACAACGCAGCCTTGCGCAGCAATTCATCGCGGTATTGAGTGTGGAAAACCCGGCTCGGCTCGGCCCACTTGATGTAGTAGGAATTGTCATCGAGCTGGAACCTGCCCGCTTCTTCGCGCAGGGTGGCCATGTCCTCGACCAGGTAGCAGAAGGAAGCATCCTGGTCGCAGCTTTGCTGGGCGAAGTTGTAGTTGGTCAGCAAACGCTGCCAGAGCCGCGCGCGAAGAACCCCGATCGCCGCCATATTGACCGTGCGTAGCCCCAGGTACTGCTTCAGGGCGATTTCGTCCATGGCGTCGGTGTCCAGCAGGACCCGGGCGAACATCAGGATCTCGGCCCGCGACGCCACGTCGAACAAGGTCGGGCTGGTGAGTTGCTCCGGCCAGGTGTGGCGATCCAGTGTCGCGACGTCGTTGGGCGCGGCAATGGCGCCGAGGCTCAACAGCCAGGCCGATAACAGAAGAGCGATACGCAAAGGGATGTCTCCATAACGAAACCCGCGCGGCATCATAGCCGATCCAGGCAACCCCCCGCCTGCGAATGCCTCGCGGCAAAGGCGCGACTGTGGCTAGAGGGTTTGTGTGGCGCGGGAGCTTGCTCCCGCTGGGCTGCGAAGCAGCCCCAAAAGCAAGCTAGCGACCGCTTCGCGATCGAGTGGAACAAGCTCCCTCGCCACAAAAGCGCCTCGCCCTATAGCCCCATAAAGCACTCGCCGTAGGGATACAGCTCGTGCAACACCCGCCACCACCGATCACCTATCGCCCCAATAGCTGGAGTCCACCCAGACAACCCCCTAGAATCGCGGCACCTTTGAAGGAGATGATTGCATGCTGATGGTGATTTCCCCCGCCAAGACCCTCGATTACGAAACACCGCCGGCCACCGAACGCTTTACCCAACCGCAATACCTGGACCACTCCCAGGAACTGGTCGAGCAACTGCGTGAACTCTCTCCGGCACAGATCAGCGCGCTGATGCACGTCTCCGACAAGATCGGCGGCCTGAATGCCGCGCGGTTCGGCAGTTGGACGCCGGCGTTCACCCCGGACAATGCCAAACAGGCCCTGCTGGCCTTCAAGGGGGATGTGTACACCGGTCTTGATGCACAGAGCTTTGGTGAAGCCGATTTCGACTACGCGCAACAGCACCTGCGCATGCTCTCCGGCCTTTATGGCCTGCTGCGCCCGCTGGACCTGATGCAACCGTATCGCCTGGAAATGGGCACGAAGTTGGCCAACGCCCGGGGCAAGGACCTGTATGCCTTCTGGGGAACGCGCATCAGCGAATGGCTGAATGAAGCCCTGGCGGAACAAGGCGATGACGTGCTGTTGAACCTGGCCTCCAACGAGTACTTTTCGGCGGTCAAGCGCAGTGCACTGAAAGCGCGCATCATCGATACCGAGTTCAAGGACCTGAAAAACGGTCAGTACAAAATCATCAGCTTCTACGCCAAAAAAGCCCGGGGCTTGATGAGCCGGTTTGTCATTCAGGAGCGGATCAACGATCCCGCGGCGCTCAAACAATTCGATGTGCAGGGCTACCGCTTCAACGCAGAACAATCGAGCCCGGACAAGCTGATATTCCTGCGTGACCATGCCCCTGAATAAAGCATAACTATATAACCGCCCCCGCATCGGGGGCCTCGATCAAACTACAACTTGTCATCTATCTTCCCCTCCCTCTTCGCCGGTTCCATGGCGTCAACAAATCGTCCTACCCCTTCGCTAACTTTTCTTTCACTCGACACTCGTCAGTTTTTTGCGTAGTGGCACAAAAAATTTTCAACCGTAGTGGCACAAAAACATCTATCCCTCTTAACTCCCCATTAATAAAGGATGAAATGGCAAGTGCCATCATCTTGAGACCAGTGCCATCTTTGCAAATATTTCGAAAAATTTCGAAAATCGCGATGAGCGGATCGGAACTATGTGAAATTGCACGGCTCATACCACCCGTAACGATTCTCGCCGTGCGTGTAAGAGATGACTTACATAGGCCGTCGATCCAAGTAACCAAGTTGTCATGGCAATTTAGCGAAACGGTCGCCTATTTGGATCCATCTTATAAAGGACAGGAGATAACGCACCATTACTATCCCCTACAAGGCCAAGGCTGCGCCCCTATAACGTGCTCACCTGAGCACACAAGCTTCTGATTTTGTGGGCTTTTGCCAGGGATCAGAGGTGAGAGACTTTTTGCACGAGCGTTCTTGATCAACAGGGACTGGCTGCATAACAGGGCAGGTCATAACAACTAGGCCGCTTTGCGCACAACTTGAGTGCACTTATTTAGACACTCGGAACTTAGTATGCCTGCACACGGCACTGTGGCGCCTGCATTCCACACTTCCGAGTGCTCGATGACCGCTGAACACTATTAACTCCGGCCATTTAATGGCGTGAAAACAGAGGTAAATGCGATGCGCATTAGCATATTTGGTTTGGGTTACGTCGGTGCAGTATGTGCCGGTTGCCTGTCTGCACGGGGCCATGATGTAGTTGGCGTAGATGTCGCCAAAGACAAAATCGACATGATCAACGCCGGTAAATCTCCTATCGTTGAACCAGGTCTTGGCGAGCTGTTGGCACAAGGTATCGAAACAGGCCGCCTGCGCGGCACCACCAACTTCGCCGAAGCTATTCGCGATACTGACCTGTCGATGATTTGTGTCGGCACACCGAGTAAAAAGAACGGCGACCTGGAACTGAACTACATCGAAGCCGTGTGCCGCGAGATCGGTTTTGTCCTGCGCGACAAGACCACCCGTCACACCATCGTAGTTCGCAGCACCGTACTGCCGGGCACCGTGGCAAACGTGGTCATCCCGATCCTCGAAGACTGCTCCGGCAAGAAAGCCGGCGTTGATTTCGGTGTCGCGGTCAACCCTGAGTTCCTGCGCGAAAGCACCGCGATCAAAGACTACGATCAACCTCCGATGACCGTGATCGGCGAGTTCGACAAAGCCTCTGGCGACGTCCTGCAATCGCTGTACGAAGAACTCGATGCGCCGATCATTCGCAAGGACATCGCTGTCGCCGAGATGATCAAGTACACCTGCAACGTGTGGCACGCCACCAAGGTGACCTTCGCCAACGAAATCGGCAACATCGCCAAGGCAGTCGGCGTCGATGGCCGTGTGGTGATGGACGTGGTCTGCCAGGACAAGGCTTTGAACCTGTCCCAGTACTACATGCGCCCTGGCTTCGCCTTCGGCGGCTCGTGCCTGCCCAAGGACGTCCGCGCCCTGACCTACCGCGCCGGCTCCCTGGACGTGGAAGCGCCGCTGCTCAACTCGCTGATGCGTAGCAACGAATCCCAAGTGCAGAACGCTTTCGACATCGTTTCCAGCCATGACAAGCGCAAGGTCGCCCTGCTGGGCCTGAGCTTCAAGGCCGGCACCGACGACCTGCGTGAAAGCCCGCTGGTAGAACTGGCAGAAATGCTGATCGGCAAGGGTTTCGAACTGAAAATCTACGACAGCAACGTCGAATACGCCCGCGTCCACGGTGCGAACAAGGATTACATCGAGTCGAAGATCCCTCACGTCTCGTCCTTGCTCAACTCCGATTTCGACGCAGTGATCGATAGCTCCGACATCATCATCCTGGGCAACCGCGATGAGAAGTTCCGAGCACTGACCGAGAACGTACCGGAAGGCAAGCAGGTCATCGACCTGGTTGGCTTCATGTCCAAGGCCACCTCCGCGAGTGGCCGGACCGAAGGCATCTGCTGGTAAGTCTGTTTGCCGGTCGGGCTCAGGCCCGACCGGCCTTTCGCCTGCCTTAACCCATCGGGCCGCCCACAAGGCCCGCCCGAGAATAGAGACGGATGCAGATTATGCACAGGCTAAAGCACGGCCTGCTTCAGGCCGCCGGTTGGCTGTTTTACTTGAGTTTATTGATGGGCATCGCCACGGCGTTGCCTGCGTCCACGTTCGACTCCGAATCCAAGGACTTTATCTTCCTGATCGGCGCCGTGGGCATTTGGCGTTACTCCATGGGAGCGACGCATTTCGTGCGCGGCATGATCTTCCTGTACATCGTCTACCCACACCTGCGCCGCAAGGTTCGCAAGCTGGGCAACGCGGCGGATCCGTCCCACGTGTACCTGATGGTCACCAGCTTCCGGATCGACGCGCTCACCACCGCCCAGGTCTACAGCTCGGTGATCCGCGAAGCCATCGACTGCGGGCTGCCCACTACTGTGGTTTGCTCCATCGTGGAAATGTCCGACGAACTGTTGGTCAAGAGCCTCTGGGCCCGCATGAACCCACCAGAACGGGTCAAGCTGGACTTCGTACGCATCCCCGGCACTGGCAAGCGTGACGGCCTGGCCTTTGGTTTCCGCGCCATTTCCCGGCACTTGCCGGACGACCGTGCGGTGGTTGCCGTGATCGACGGTGACACCGTGCTCGCCGAAGGCGTGGTACGCAAGACCGTGCCGTGGTTCCAGCTGTTCGGCAACGTCGGCGGCCTGACCACCAACGAGTTCTGCGAAGTGCGCGGCGGCTACATCATGAGCGAATGGCACAAGCTGCGTTTCGCCCAGCGCCATATCAACATGTGCTCCATGGCCCTGTCCAAGCGCGTGCTGACCATGACCGGACGCATGTCGGTGTTTCGCGCCACTGTGGTGACGAACCCGGATTTCATCGCCGATGTGGAAAGCGACTCGCTGCAACACTGGCGCCTGGGTCGCTTCAAGTTTCTCACCGGTGATGACAAGTCGAGCTGGTTCAGCCTGATGCGCCTGGGCTACGACACCTTCTACGTGCCCGATGCGGCGATCAACACCGTCGAGCATCCGCCGGAAAAAAGCTTTATCAAGGCCAGTCGCAAACTGATGTTCCGCTGGTACGGCAACAACCTGCGGCAGAACTCCCGGGCCCTGGGCCTGGGCATGCGGCGTCTGGGCCTGTTTACCTCAGTGGTGCTGTTCGATCAGCGCGTGTCGATGTGGACCTCGCTGCTGGGCCTGACCGTGGCACTGATCGCCAGCTTCAAATACGGCACCGCGTTCATCCTGGTGTACCTGCTGTGGATCGGCATCACTCGGTTGATCCTGACCTTGCTGCTGTCGTGCTCCGGACACCGGATCGGCCCTGCCTACCCGGCGATTCTCTATTACAACCAGATCGTCGGCGCACTGGTGAAGATTTACGTGTTCTTCCGCCTCGACCAACAGTCCTGGACTCGCCAGCCCACCCATCTGACCCGTGATCTCGCCAGCTTTCAACGTTGGTTCAACACTTGGTCGTCTCGGACCATGACCTTCTCCGCCGGCAGCATTTTTGTCGCCGTGCTGCTGACGATGGTCTGACCGGACTTGAATGAATTAACTAGGAAATCGCCCCTATGAACACCGCCGTGAATGTCAACGTAGTGCATGAATCCGAAGCCCAGCGCCAACACGCCCGAGTGAAAATCCCGGCCAAGTTGCGTTTCTTCGGCCCCGACCGAACGCCGATGGAAGTCAAGGTCCTGGACCTGTCCGCCGGTGGCCTGTGCTTCAACGCCGGCCAGATGCCGCTCAAGGTCGGCGAGTCCTACAAGGGTCGCCTGCAGTTCGTGATCGACAACCTTGGCCTGGCCATGGACGTGGAACTGCAGATCCGCTCCTACGATCGCCAGACCGGCCGCACCGGTTGCCAGTTCCAGAACCTGGAACCTCGGGACATCTCGACACTGCGCCACATCATCACTTCGCACCTGGCCGGTGACATCGTCGGCGTCGGCGACGTGCTGGCGACCTTGCAGCGCGACAACTTCACCAAGGCGCGCAAGCAAAAGGACGAGAACGGTGGCATGAGCGCCCTCGCCCGCCTGCGGGCCGTGACCTTCAGCCTGGCGATCTTCCTCGTCGGCCTGGCAGCGTTCGGTTTCATCTTCAAGTCGGTGTACGGCATGTACTTCGTCAGCCACGCCCAGGCGGGCCTGGTGAACGTACCAGGCATGGCCATCACCATGCCGCGCGACGGCACCGTACAGAGCCTGGTCAAGGCTGACGGTGTGGCCGCCAAGGGCGCCCCATTGGCGACCTTCAGCACCAGCATGCTCGATGTGCTCAAAGGTCACCTGGACGACAACCAGCTGCAACCGGCCAAGGTCGAGGAACTGTTCGGCAAGCAAATGACCGGCACCCTGACCTCTCCGTGCGACTGCATCGTGGCTCAGCAACTGGTGTCCAACGGTCAGTACGCCAGCAAGGGCGACGTGATCTTCCAACTGGTTCCACGAGGCGCCGAAGCCAACGTCGAGGCGCGCTTCTCCTATCGCCAGTTCGGCGACGTGCGTCCAGGTACCCCGGTCAGCTTCCAGGTGGCCGGCGAAGACGCCATCCGCACCGGCAAGATCGTCAGCAGCACCAGCCTGAAAAGCGAAGACCTGTCCTCCGATATCCGTGTGCTGATCAAGCCTGACGAACCTCTGGACAGCTCCCTGTCCGGCCGTCCGGTAGAAGTCAACAGCGACCGTGGCCCGAACCTGAGCTGGCTGATCGCCAAAGCCATGGCCGTCGGTCTTTAAGTCGAGGATATGCCCGTGACCATTACAAAAATCCTGAACACGCCGCAGACCCTGTGGGAGCGAGCTCGCTCGCGAAACTCCCACACCGGGTTTGCGATGTGCGCACTGGCGCTGGCAGTCAGCCTCAGCGGCTGCGCCGGCTTGCCCGACCAGCGCCTGGCCAACGAAGCGCTCAAGCGCGGCGACACGGCGCTGGCGCAACAGAACTATCAGCAACTGGCAGACCTGGGCTATAGCGAAGCCCAGGTGGGCCTGGCCGATATCCAGGTGGACAGTCGTGATCCCGAGCAGATGAAAAAAGCCGAGGCGACTTACCGCGCCGCGGCCGATATTTCGCCACGTGCCCAGGCTCGCCTGGGTCGCCTGCTGGTGGCCAAGCCTGGTTCCACCGAAGCTGAAAAACACGAAGCCGAGGGCCTGTTGAAGAAGGCCTTCGCCAACGGTGAAAGCGGTACCCTCATCCCCCTGGCGATGCTGTACCTGCAATATCCCCACAGTTTCCCGAACGTCAATGCCCAGCAGCAGATCAGCCAATGGCGCAGCGCCGGTTACCCGGAAGCGGGCCTGGCGCAGATTCTGCTGTATCGCACCCAAGGCACTTACGACCAGCATCTGGATGAAGTGGAAAAGGTCTGCAAGGCTGCACTGGCCACCACCGATATCTGCTACGTCGAACTGGCCACGGTCTATCAGAAACGGGGTCAGCCAGACCAGCAGGCCGAGTTGCTCAAGCAGTTGCAGGCCGGCCACCGCACTGGCGTGGTATCCGCCCGGCGCGTAGACAGCGTCGCCCGGGTACTGGCCGACGCCAGCCTGGGCAAGACCGACGAGAAAACCGCCCAGTCGCTGCTCGAAGAAATCGCCCCGGCCTACCCCGCCGCCTGGGTCAGCCTGGCGCAACTGCTCTACGACTTCCCCGAGCTGGGCGACGTCGACAAGATGATGCAGTACCTGGAAAACGGTCGCGCAGCCGACCAGCCTCGTGCCGAACTGCTGTTGGGCAAGCTCTATTACGAAGGCAAGTGGGTACCGGCTGACGCCAAGGCTGCCGAGGCGCATTTCCAGAAGGCCGTCGACCGCGAAGTGGCCGCCGATTATTACCTTGGCCAGATCTATCGCCGCGGTTACCTGGGCCAGGTGTATTCGCAAAAAGCCCTGGACCACCTGCTCAAGGCCGCCCGCAACGGCCAGAACAGTGCCGACTTTGCCATTGCCCAGCTGTTCTCCCAGGGCAAGGGGACCAAGCCCAACCCGGTCAACGCCTATGTGTTCAGCCAGTTGGCCAAGGCGCAGAACACCCCGCAAGCGACTGAACTTGCCCAGACACTCGAAACACAATTACCGCCGGAACAACTTGCACAAGCCCAACGCCTGCTAAAACAAGAGCAGGCCATTCGCGGCGCCATGAGCCCCGATACGCTGGAACTGCAAGCCCTAAAAGAAGATGACGGCGAGGAACCTCTATGAAGCCTTTGAAGCTCAATCCTTTTGTTCAGGCCGGTATTGGCCTGTCGTTTGCCCTGTTGTGGTCCTGCCCCACCCTGGCGGCCCTGACCGATGACAAGAACTTTGGCCTGGAAGTGAAAATCACTGGCCAATCCGAAGACGACCGCGACCTCGGCACCCAGAGCGGTGGCGACGTCAACGGTATCGGCCTGGACCTGCGTCCTTGGGTCTACGGCGAAAGCGGCGCCTGGAGCGCCTACGCCATGGCCCAGGCCGTGACGTCTACCGACATCATCGAGACCGACACCCTGCAACAGTCCGATGACGCCACCCAACAGACTGACAGCGGCGACCGCGAAGCCAAGAAAAGCTACCTGGCGATGCGCGAATTCTGGATTGGCTACCGGGGGCTGACCCCTTACCCTGGCGAGCAGTTGAAGTTCGGTCGCCAGCGCCTGCGTAACGACGACGGCCAATGGCGCGACACCAACATCGAGGCTCTGAACTGGACCTTCGATACCACGCTATTGCGCGCCAACCTCGGCGTCGCCGAACGTTTCAGCGAATACCGCACCGATCTCAAGGAACTGTCCCCCAAGGACAAGGATCGCCTGCACGTCTACGGCGACGTGGGTTACCAATGGATGCCCGGCCAATGGGCCGGTATCCGTGCCCACCATTCCCATGACAATGGCAGCCTCGATTATCCGACCCCGGGCGAACCTACCGATACCCTGGACAAGACCCAGAACGGTGACATCTCCTGGCTGGGCCTGGAAGCCAATAGCGACGCCTATAACTGGCGCAACACGAACACCGTCAACTACTGGGCCAGCATCACCGGCATGAGCGGCGAGCGCGACACCGTCAACCCGCTCAACGCCGACGGCACGCGCCCGACAGAAGCCAAGCACAGCGATGACGTGGACGGCTGGGCCACTGACCTGGGTATTCGCCTGCGGCTCGACCCGCAATGGCAAGTCGGTGCGGCCTATGCCCGCGCCAGCGATGAGTACCAACAGAACGGCCTGCAGAGCAACCGCTCGAACTTCACCGGCACTCGCTCGCGGGTCCACCGTTTCGGCGAGGCTTTCCGCGGCGAAATGGCCAACACCCAGAGCGCCAGCCTGTTCGGCTCCTGGCAGCTGCGTGACGAATACGACGCCAGCCTTGTGTACCACAAGTTCTGGCGCGTGGACGGCAACAAGCCAGTGGGCAGCAACGGCATCAACGCCGTGGAGAACAACACCGACGACGTGACAGGCGCAATTCTGTCCACCTCGTCCCTGCCGCTGCGTGACGGTAACAAGGACCTGGGCCAGGAAGTCGATCTGGTAGTCACCAAGTACTTCAAACAAGGCCTGCTACCAGCCGCGCTGAGCCAGTCCATCGACGAGCCGTCGGCGCTGGTGCGTTTGCGTGGTGGGGTGTTCAAGCCAGGCGACGCCTACGGCAAAGAGGTCGATTCGTACATGCATCGCGCCTTTGTCGACGTGATCTGGCGCTTCTGATGCGAATGGCCATGGGAGTGCCCGATATGAACCGCTACCTCAGGAACAGCCAGGCGATGAAAGGTTCGATCAGCCTGTTGGTCGCAGCGATGCTGCTGGCCGGCTCGCCGGCGTTCGCCAACGTTGAACCGGTGGTCAAGCCGGGCAACGTGGTCAAAGGTCTGCAACAAGCCAAGACCTACACCGTCAGCACCGCACCGACCGCACCGCTGGAACTGGCCAAGCCGACCCTGCCCGACCTCTCCGGCTTCACCGCCGAAGCGGCCGAGAAGAAAATCGTGCGGACCAAGCCCGGCAAGATCAGTGTGCGCCGGATGATGCAGGAAAACGCCTTGAAGGACTTCATCGGCGGCGATAACAAGATGGCCGAGTGGGTCGTGCGTCAGCACGGCATCCCACAGGCCATCTTCCTCGACGATGGCTACATGAACCTCAAGGACTTGGCCAAGAAGGCGCCCAAGTACGTCATCGAATCTTCGCCAGGTGTCTACCTGGCGAAGATTCCGATCGTCGTCGGCCAGAAAGGCATCCTGGAAATCGACAAGCAAACCCAAGAACTGCGCCTGTCCCAGGAGGGCGGCGCGTTCCTGGTCAACGATGGCCAGATGTTCATTCGCGACACCAAGGTCACCGGCTGGCGCGAAAAGGACAATGGCCCCGCCACGTTCCGCTCGCCCAAGGAATTCCGGCCGTTCCTGCTGTCATGGGGCGGGACCGAGACCTACATCGTCAACACCAAGATGGCCAGCTTCGGCTACGCCAACAGTAAGTCGTACGGGGTGAGTATTTCCCAGTACACGCCGAACATGGCCAAGGTCCTCAAGCGCCCGGAACCGACCGGCTGGATCATCGGTTCCGAGTTCTCTGACATGTGGTACGGCTTCTACTGCTACGAGACCCGCGACTTTGTCGTCAAGAGCAACACCTACAAAGACAACATCGTCTACGGCATCGACCCCCACGACCGTTCCCATCGGCTGATCATCGCCGACAACACCGTCTACGGGACCAAGAAAAAGCACGGGATCATTATTTCCCGTGAGGTCAACGACAGCTTCATCATCAACAACAGAAGCTACGACAACAAACTCTCGGGCCTGGTGATCGACCGTAACAGCGTGAACAACCTGATCGCCTACAACGAGATCTACAAGAACCACACCGACGGCATCACGCTCTATGAGAGTGGTGACAACCTGTTGTGGGACAACAAAGTGATCAGCAACCGACGCCACGGGATCCGGATTCGTAACAGCGTGAACATCCGCCTTTACGAAAACGTGTCCATGGCCAACGGCCTGACTGGTATCTACGGCCACATCAAGGACCTGTCCGACACCGACCGGAACATCAAGCTCGACCCGTTCGACGCTCAAGTCTCGCTGATCGTGGTCGGCGGCGAATTGGCTGCCAACGGTAGCGGCCCGCTGTCCATCGACTCGCCCCTGAGCGTCGAACTGTACCGCGTGTCCATGCTCGCGCCGACCAAATCCAGCGGCATCAGCTTCACGGGAATCCTCGGCGATCGCCAGGATGAAATTCTCGACCTGCTGGTGCGCCAGCAGAAAGCCGTGCTGATCGACCCTGTCGAACGCCAGACCGAATTGCGGGACTGAGGATGACCTTTATGAACCCACAGATGATCAAACTTCTGGGCCTGTCCGCCCTGACTGCCGGCATTCTCGCCGCTACCAGCGGCGCGCGCGCCGACGAAATCAAGGCGCCGACCTTCACCGCCGAACCGTGCTGCAACCTGTGCCCTGCGGCCCATGATGCGAAGAACTACACCACGCGCTACCAGCAGAACTTCACTACGCTGGTGCAAGCCCAGGGCGACTGGCTGTTCCGGACCCAGGAAGACCTGCGTACCGAATTCAATACCACCCCGGCCGGCTACAAGCGCATGCAGCAGTTGCACGATGCGTTCAAGGAAAAAGGCATCGAGCTGGTACTCGTCTACCAGCCGACCCGTGGCCTGGTGAACCGCAACAAGCTCAACCCACAGGAAAAGGCCGCTTTCGACTACGAAAAGGCCCTGGGCAACTACAAGTCCATGCTCGGTCGTTTCGCCCAGATGGGTTATGTGGTGCCGGACCTGTCACCGCTGACCAACGAAAACCTGCCCGAGACCCTGCCGGCCCACGATTTCTATTTCCGTGGCGACCAGCACTGGACGCCGTACGGCGCCCAACGCACCGCCAAGATCGTCGCCGAGAAGGTCAAGCAGATCCCGGCCTTCGCCGACATCCCCAAGCGTGAGTTCGAGACCAAGAAGTCCGGCCGCATGGGCAAGACCGGCACCCTGCACAACATGGCCGGGCAACTGTGCGGTACCAGCTACGCGATCCAGTACATGGACCAGTTCACCACCGAGCCCAAAGGCGAGGCTGGCGACGGCGACCTGTTCGGCGATTCCGGCAACCCGCAGATCACTCTCGTGGGCACCAGCCACAGCGGCAAGAACTACAACTTCGCTGGGTTCCTGGAAGAAGCCATCGGCGCCGACATCCTCAACGTTGCCTTCCCTGGCGGCGGTCTGGAAGGCGCGATGATCCAGTACCTGGGCAGTGAGGAATTCCAGAAGAATCCACCGAAGATCCTGATCTGGGAATTCTCGCCGCTGTATCGCCTGGACCAGGAAACCATCTATCGCCAGATGATGGCGCTGCTGGACAACAACGGTTGCGAAGGCAAGCCGGCACAAATGAGCAGCAAGACTGCCCTCAAGCCTGGCAAGAACGAATTGATGGTCAATAGCAAGAATATGGACCTGCGTAACGGCAGTCACCAGATCGACATCCGCTTCGCCGATACGTCGGTGAAAACCTTGCAAGCCACCCTCTGGTACATGAATGGGCGCCACGAGGATATCAAGATCGAGAAACCGGATACCTCCGACACCGACGGACGTTTCGCCTTCCAATTGCGCACCGACGAGGACTGGGCTTCGCAGAACCTGCTGGCTATCGAAGTCCAGGGGCCTGAAGCCGGTAAGGAGCCACTGCAAGTCGAGGCGAAAGTCTGCAAACGCAACGTATCTCCGCAAGCCGAACAAACGGCTCAAATCGGACAATGAGGTCTCGTCTCATGACTAGAACCATGCGCACCCGAACGTTGAAAACGCTGCTGGCGCCGTCCCTGCTGACCCTGGCGATATTCGCCGGGGCCACGCAGGCGGCAGCCCCGCTGCGCCCGCCACAGGGTTACTTCGCACCGATCGAAAAGATCAAGACGGGCGACGCAGCCCAAGGCTGCGACGCGACACCGACGCCCTATACCGGCTCCTTGCAGTTTCGCAGCAAGTACGAGGGCTCCGACAAGGCCCGTGCGACCCTGAACGTGCAGTCGGAAAAAGCCTTCCGTGACAGCACCGCCGACATCACCAAGATCGAGCGCGGCGTCAGCAAGCAAGTGATGCAATTCATGCGGGACGGTCGCCCCGAGCAACTGGAATGCACCCTGAACTGGCTGACTGCCTGGGCCAAGGCCGACGCGTTGATGTCCAAGGACTTCAACCACACCGGCAAGTCCATGCGCAAATGGGCCTTGGGCAGCATGGCTTCGGCCTATGTACGCTTGAAGTTCTCCGACTCTCACCCACTGGCCAACCACCCGGAACAGGCGCAACTGATCGAAAGCTGGTTCAGCCGGATGGCCGATCAGGTGGTCAGCGACTGGGACAACCTGCCACTGGACAAGACCAACAACCATTCCTACTGGGCCGCCTGGTCGGTAATGGCCACCTCCGTGGCAACCAACCGCCGCGACCTGTTCGACTGGGCCGTCAAGGAATACAAGGTCGGCGTCAATCAGATCGACTCCGAAGGCTTCTTGCCCAACGAGCTCAAGCGCAAGCAACGGGCGCTGTCCTACCACAACTACGCCTTGCCGCCGCTGGCGATGATCGCCAGTTTTGCCCAGGTCAACGGTGTGGACCTGCGCCAGGAAAACAACGGCGCGCTCAAGCGCCTGGGTGACCGCGTACTGGCCGGCGTCAAGGATCCGGACATCTTCGAAGAGAAGAACGGCGACGAACAGGAAATGAAGGATCTGAAGATCGATTCGAAATTCGCCTGGCTCGAACCGTTCTGCAGCCTCTACACCTGCTCCGAAGACGTGCTGGAACGCAAGCATGAAATGCAACCGTTCAAGACTTTCCGCCTCGGCGGGGACTTGACCAAGGTGTATGACCCTTCGCATGAGAAAGGCGAAAAAGGAAGCTGATGCCGTATCCCTGCCTGGCAGGGAACCTTGTGGGAGCGAGCTTGCTCGAGATTGCGGTCTGACATTCACCATGGATGTCGATTGACACTCCGTCATCGCGAACAAGCTTGCTCCCACAGGGAATGTGGTCTGTTTCGAATGTAATGAAGCCCCCCGGTTTTCATGGGGGGGTTTGGGGGGGCTCTGGCCCTTGACTGTTGATTCAACATGGAGAGATCGGGATGGTATTTTCATCCAACGTGTTCCTGTTCCTGTTCTTGCCGATCTTTCTCGGCTTGTACTACTTGAGCGGGCAACGCTATCGCAACCTGCTGCTGCTGGTCGCCAGTTATGTGTTCTATGCCTGGTGGCGGGTGGACTTCCTGTTGCTGTTCGCCGGCGTGACCCTGTGGAACTACTGGATCGGCCTGAAAGTCGGTGCCGCTGGCGTGCGCACCAAACCGGCCCAGCGCTGGTTGTTGCTCGGCGTGGCGGTAGACTTGTGCATCCTGGGCTACTTCAAGTACGCCAACTTCGGCGTGGACAGCCTCAACGCGATCATGACCAGCTTCGGTCTCGAGCCGTTCATCCTGACCCACGTGCTGTTGCCGATCGGGATCTCGTTCTACATTTTCGAGTCCATCAGCTACATCATCGACGTCTATCGCGGTGACACCCCGGCGACCCACAACCTGATCGACTTCGCAGCGTTCGTGGCGATCTTTCCGCACCTGATCGCCGGCCCCGTGTTGCGCTTTCGCGACCTGGCCGATCAGTTCAACAACCGTACCCACACCCTGGACAAGTTCTCCGAAGGCTGCACGCGCTTCATGCAGGGTTTCATCAAGAAAGTGTTCATCGCCGACACCCTGGCGGTGGTGGCCGACCATTGCTTCGCCCTGCAGAACCCGACCACCGGCGATGCCTGGCTCGGTGCCCTGGCCTACACCGCACAGCTGTACTTCGACTTCTCCGGCTACAGCGACATGGCCATCGGCCTGGGCCTGATGATGGGTTTCCGCTTCATGGAAAACTTCAAGCAGCCTTACATCAGCCAGTCGATCACCGAGTTCTGGCGGCGCTGGCACATCAGCCTGTCCACCTGGCTGCGCGATTACCTCTACATCACCCTGGGCGGTAACCGCAAAGGCACGTTGATGACCTATCGCAACCTGTTCCTGACCATGCTGCTCGGTGGCCTGTGGCACGGTGCGAACATCACCTACGTGATCTGGGGCGCCTGGCACGGTATCTGGCTGGCCATTGAAAAAGCCGTGGGCATCAACACCTCGCCACGCAGCATCAACCCGATCCGCTGGGCATTGACCTTCCTGCTGGTGGTCATGGGCTGGGTGATCTTCCGCTCCGAGAACCTGCACGTGGCCGGTCGCATGTACGGCGCCATGTTCAGCTTTGGCGACTGGTCGCTGTCGGAACTGACCCGCGCCAACCTGACCGGCCTGCAAATCGCCACGCTGGTGGTGGCCTACATCACCCTCGCCTTCTTCGGCCTGCGGGACTTCTACACCAACCGTCCGCCGGTCAAGACCAAGCCTGAGGTCAATACCGAAGCCAATGGCCCGGCCACGGCCCAACCGGGGCTGATCAAAGCGGTACCGGGTGACAACCCGTCGGCTATCCACGAACCAGGCTACACCGTGGGTGTCGAAGCCCAGGTGCAACCGGCCTACTGGACCGCGGACTGGTCACGCTACGCGATGCGCGCCCTGGTGCTGCTGTTGTTCATCGCCTCGATTCTCAAACTCTCGGCGCAAAGCTTCTCGCCGTTCCTTTACTTCCAGTTCTGAGGGATCTGAACATGACCCGCTCATTACGCATCTTTTACATCGCATTGTTCCTGCTGCTGCTGACAGCACTGGGCCTGTGGTCGATGCGCAGCTTCTTCGGCTTCAGCACCAACCCTGACGCAACCGTACTCAACGGGCGCTGGGCCAAGGCCGTGGAAACGCACTACGACGACGAGTTCCCGATCAAGCGCCTGGGCACCAATATCTGGGCGGCACTGGACTACAAGCTGTTCAACGAAGGCCGCAAAGGCGTGGTCCTGGGCCGCGACCAGTGGCTGTACAGCGACGAGGAGTTCAACCCGATCGTCAATGAAGAGCTGAACCTGCAAGGCAACTACGCGCTGGTCGAAGGCGTGCGCCAGAAGCTCAAGGAACAAGGCATCACCCTGGTGATGGCGATCGTGCCGGCCAAGGCGCGCTTGTATCCGGAGCACATGGGTGAAGTGAAGCCATCGAGCATTCACGCCAACCTGTACCAGGATTTCCACGCTCGCGTGGCGGCAGACAAGATCCTCGCCCCTGACCTGCTCGGCCCGCTGCAAGAGGCCAAGCAAAACGGCCAGCAAGTGTTCCTGCGCACCGACACCCACTGGACCCCGGAAGGCGCGCAAGTGGCCGCCGAGAACCTGGCCAAGGCGATTGCCGAGAAGGCGCCACTCAACGGTGAGCCGCAACGTTTCGTCACGGAGCCCGCGGAGAAAATCACCCACAAGGGCGACCTGCGCCAGTTCCTGCCCCTGGACCCATTGTTCGAAAACCTGATGCCAGCCCAGGAGCCGCTGGTCAAGCGCAACACCCGCGAAGCCGACGACCAGCCGGCCGGCGATGACGCGCTGTTCGCTGACACCCAGGTGCCCGTGGCCCTGATCGGCACCAGCTACAGCGCCAACCCGACCTGGAACTTCGTCGGTGCACTCAAGCAAGCCCTGCACAGCGACGTCGTGAACTACGCCGAAGACGGCCATGGCCCGATTCTGCCGATGCTCAGCTACCTCAAAAGTGACGCCTTCAAGAACAGCCCGCCACAGGTGCTGATCTGGGAGTTTCCTGAACGTTATCTGCCCGTGAACAACGAAATCGGTGACGCCGACCCACAGTGGGTCGCAGAACTCAAACAAGCCGGCGCTCGTCAACAGAACGTCGCAGCTAACACTCAATCCGAGACGCCCGACCGGGCGCAAAACTGAAAGAGAGGTCCACCATGACTTTCAACACTACTCCTCGCCGTCTCGCTGCTCGCTCCTTCAAGGCCCTTGCCCTCGTCGCCAGCATGAGCGCCCTTTCACTGTCCGCCTTTGCAGGTGATTCGGCCCTGTATGGCCCAGTCGCACCAAAAGGTTCGAGCTTCGTACGTGTCTACAACGCCAGCAACGCCGAAGTCAGCGCCACCGTTGGCAGCACCAACATCAGCGACGTAGCCCCCTTGGCCAGCAGCGACTTCAGCTTCATGCCCGGTGGTGACTACAGCGCCAAGGTCGGCAGCCAGACCGTGCCGGTGAAACTGGCTTCCGATCACTACTACACCCTGGTCAACAACGTCAGCGGCCAACCTCAACTGATCGAAGAGCCGCCGTTCAAAAACAAGCAGAAGTCCCTGGTACGCGTGCAGAATCTCACCGACAAGGCACTGACCCTCAAGACTGCCGATGGCAAGACCGAAGTGGTGCCGAACGTAGCGGCCAAAGGCCGTGGCGAGCGTGAAATCAACCCGGTGAAAGTGACCCTGGCTTTGTTCGAAGGCGACAAGAAAGTCGGCGAGCTCAAGCCCGTAGCCCTGGAGCGCGGCGAAGCGGCCGTACTGTACGTCACAGGCAGTGGCAGCAGCCTGTCGCCAGTGTGGGTGAAACGCCCGGTATCGACCCGCTGATGAGTTTTCCTGACTGACGCTTTCCTCCTGTGGGAGCGCGGCGTCATTCGGGCACGGAACAACAACAAGAGAGTGAAACGACAGAACGCAGTAGCTCTAAAACCATTTCGATTTGTAGGAGTAACAAACATGATTCCGGTGATCTTGTCAGGTGGTAGCGGCTCACGTCTTTGGCCGCTTTCGCGCAAGCAATTCCCTAAACAGTTCCTGGCCCTGACCGGCGAACACACCCTGTTCCAACAGACCCTCGAGCGCCTGGTGTTCGAAGGCATGGACACGCCGATCGTGGTCTGCAACAAAGACCACCGGTTCATCGTCAACGAGCAACTGAGCAACCGCAAACTGGAAGCCCAGCGCATCCTGATGGAACCGTTCGGCCGCAACACCGCACCGGCGGTGGCGCTGACCGCGATGATGCTGGTCAATGAAGGTCGCGACGAACTGATGCTGGTGCTGCCGGCCGACCACGTGATCGAAGACCAGAAAGCCCTGCAACGTGCCCTGGCCCTGGCCACCGTGGCCGCCGAGCGTGGCGAAATGGTGCTGTTCGGCGTACCGGCCACCAAACCGGAAACCGGCTACGGCTACATCAAGTCGACCAACGATGCGCTACTGCCTGAAGGCGTGAGCCGCGTCTCGCACTTCGTCGAAAAACCCGACGTCAAGCGCGCCACCGAGTTCGTCGACGCCGGCGGTTATTTCTGGAACAGCGGCATGTTCCTGTTCCGCGCCAGCCGTTTCCTCGAAGAGTTGAAAAAGCATGATCCGGACATCTACGACACCTGCCTGCTGACCCTGGAGCGCAGTGAGCAGACCGCAGACACCATCACCTTCGACGAAGCCACCTTCGCCTGCTGCCCGGACAACTCCATCGACTACGCCGTGATGGAAAAAACCCAGCGCGCCTGCGTGGTACCACTGTCGGCGGGCTGGAGCGACGTCGGTTGCTGGGCGTCGCTGTGGGAAGTCAATGAAAAAGACACCAACGGCAACGTCACCAAGGGCGATGTGGTGGTCCAGGACAGCCGCAACTGCATGATCCATGGCAACGGCAAACTGGTGTCGGTGATCGGCCTGGACAACATCGTGGTGGTCGAAACCAAGGACGCCATGATGATCGCCCACAAGGACAAGGTCCAAGGCGTCAAGCAGATGGTCAACACCCTTAACGCACAGGGCCGTACCGAGACCCAGAACCACTGCGAAGTCTATCGCCCATGGGGTTCCTATGATTCGGTGGACATGGGCGGTCGCTTCCAGGTCAAGCACATCTCGGTCAAGCCGGGCGCGTGCCTGTCACTGCAGATGCACCACCACCGCGCCGAACACTGGATCGTGGTCAGCGGCACCGCCGAAGTGACCTGCGACGAGAACGTGTTCCTGCTCTGCGAAAACCAGTCGACCTACATCCCGATCGCGTCGGTCCACCGCTTGCGCAACCCGGGCAAGATCCCGCTGGAAATCATCGAAGTGCAGTCCGGCAGCTACCTGGGCGAAGACGACATCGAACGTTTCGAAGACATCTACGGTCGCTCCACCCCGGTTGAGCGCGGCGTCTCGGTGAAAACCATCGCGCAGTAAACCTTCGCAAAAGAGAAGCCCCCGTCCAGCCCACTGCGTCCCCTATCCGCAGTGGGTTGGGTGGGGGCTTTTATCAAACAAGTGCAGACTTCACTGATCCCAACTCATGGTCCGAACGCGTACAACTCCGCCACCAAGAGACTCTCCGCTAAAAAGATCTTCAGCTAGCAAAGCCACCTCCAGTTCATGATCAATATTCAGTGGCGCATAATAAACCCCGTTCCAATCAACGGAACCCAAATTATCTGGCTCTGGCGGTAGGCCGACATAATGCACAGACCACTTCGCAACAACGGGAAGGCCATTCTGCTTTCTAATTGAAAGCTGTACCGTTCCGCCAGGAGTAATATTCGTGGATTGAGAGTCTACAACCGAGAAACCACTACGCTCTTCCTGATTGGATGTGTGTTCCTGACTAAGGATCGAAAGCATATGAACCAGTTCCACAAAAACTTCAGTGGCAATACTTTGATCCTTGGCCATAGCCCTGACCATAAAGGGTAAAGTACGATTATAAGACCCAGCCTCGGGAGCTCTATACACCCCATCGGGCCCAATCGTACCGATATTCCCTGCCATCATTGGGATCAACGACCAAGTTACATCAACGGGTTCGTGTCTATTATCTAGTGCCTTAAAGTTGACCTTTGTCCCAGCGTAAACGACCATAGGTAAAGAAGCGATGGATAAAGAATTTTCACTTTCGGAAACTTTAAACTTACTGCCTGTTGAGCCGCTCATATTTTTTCCTCTATTTAGTTACTGCACACTCTCAGCCCCACCACAGCATTTGCCTTCCAAACGATCACACTGTCAACTAACAGAACAGATAGTTGACAAAACATAAAGCCCAATATAAAGCCATCACAAATGAGCTACGCCAGAATAAGATGCAGAGTCATTGCGAAGTTCGAAATAAGGTCGCCATGCATCATCAGGGGCCTTGACGCTGCTGGCGGATCATCCACCGGCACATTGAATGTTCATTGCCTTGCCCCTTAGGTAGGATGGTGTCCACTCATCCCCGGAGCGTTCAGATATGCTCATCGGCGTCCTGCTGGTCATCACCTGGCTCATCCTGCTGTTGCGCTACCCGGCCAAGGCCTTGCCGGTCTCCCTGGCGGCGTTCGTCGGCCTGGGCCTGGTGGCCGCGTGGGTGCTCTGGCAGGAAAACCGTGAAACCCGGCAGTTGGAGCGCCTGGAACTGCGCCTCACCTACGCCCCCGAACACTGCCCCGCCGACCGTCCACTGCTGCTGAACATGAACAATGGTAACGATGTGCCGTTGACCGAACTGCGTTGGCGGATCGCCGCCTACGCGCCCGGCGATACCATCAACCTGGCCGACAACCCCTACACCGCGCCCCGCTACCGGGGTCCGGGCGAACTGCAAGCCGGCGCCAGTTGGCAGGACTGTCTGCCCCTGCCAGCGCTGCGCCCTGGCTATCGCCCGCAAACCCTGGAGTTTCGCGCCGAGCGGTTGCAAGGTAGTTTCTCCAAGTGATTGCCTCCACCACTTTTGCACAAGGAACGCGCCATGCCCGTTGCGTTGATTACCGGATGTTCCAGCGGCATCGGCCGCGCCCTCGCCGACGCCTTCAAGGCTGCCGGCTACCAGGTCTGGGCCACTGCGCGCAAAGTCGAGGACGTGGCAGTGCTCAACGCTGCCGGGTTCACGGCGGTGCAATTGGACGTGAATGACGGTCAGGCCCTGGAGCAGTTGAGCGAGCGGATCAACCAACAGCACGGTGGCCTCGATGTGCTGATCAACAATGCCGGCTACGGCGCCATGGGGCCGCTGCTGGACGGCGGCGTACCGGCCATGCAGCGCCAGTTCGAGACCAACGTATTCGCCCTCGTCGGCGTAACGCGTGCACTGTTTCCGGTGCTGCGCCGGGCCAAAGGCCTGGTGGTGAACATCGGCAGCGTTTCCGGTGTGCTGGTCACGCCGTTTGCGGGTGCCTATTGCGCCTCGAAGGCAGCGGTGCACGCCCTGAGTGATGCGCTGCGCATGGAACTGGCACCGTTCGGCATCCGCGTGATGGAAGTCCAACCCGGCGCCATTGCCTCCAGCTTCGCCAAGAATGCCGGGCATGAGGCCGAACAGTTGATCAGCGAGCAATCGCCCTGGTGGCCCCTGCGCGACGGCATCCGCGCCCGGGCCAAGGCCTCCCAGGACAACCCCACCCCGGCCAGCGAATTCGCCGATGGGCTGCTCAAGGCTGTACAACATCCCAAGCCACCGCGCCTGCTGCGCCTGGGCAATGGCAGCCGGGCCTTGCCGTTGATGGCCGGATTGCTGCCCAAGGGGTTGCTGGAGAAGGGGTTGATGAAGCGGTTTGGGCTGGGCGGGTCGCTGTAGCTGCTGGAAAAGCAGGCGCTATTTCTGTGGCGGACACAAAAAAAATGCCCACCGAAGCTCCAATGTGGGAGCGGGCTTGCTCGCGAAGGCGTCGGCACAACCAACATATTCGCAAGCTGACCCACCGCTATCGCGAGCAAGCTCGCTCCCACAGGGGAATTGCAGTGATCACAAAATCCAAGCTCACCACAAATCAAATGTGGGAGCGAGCTTGCTCGCGATGACGTCGGCACAGTCAACATCAATACAAGCTGAATGGCCTCAACGCTCGCCCTGGGGCTCGACCACCACCGTACACGTCATCCCCGCCGCCAGCAGCACACCCTGCGGCACTTCATCGAGATGAATCCGCACCGGCACCCGCTGGGCCAGGCGCACCCAGTTGAAGGTCGGGTTCACGTCGGCGATCAGTTCGCGGCTTTCGGGGTTGTCACGGTCGTAGATGCCACGGGAGATGCTTTCCACATGCCCCTTGAGCATTTCACCGCTCATGAGCTGCAATTGCGCCGCATCACCGATCCGCACCTTGGGTAACTTGGTCTCTTCGAAGAAGCCATAAACCCAGAACGAATTCATGTCCACCACCGCCATCTTCGCCTCGCCGATGCGCGCGTAGTCGCCACGGTGCACGTTGAGGTTGGTGACGTAGCCGTCCACCGCCGCGCGGACTTCGGTGCGCGCCAGGTTCAGCTCGGCCGCCTCCAGTTGCGCCTGGGCGTTCTGGTAATCGGCCTGGGCCGAGTCGGCGATGTTGCTGGCGTCGTCGCGGTTTTCCCGGGAGATCACCAGGCTGTCCAGGTCGGCTCGGCGATGGGCGTTGACCTTGCGCATTTCCCAGGTGGCCTTGCGCGACGCCACCAGGGCGCGCGCCTGTTTGACCGCGATGCGGTAGTGCTCGGGGTCGATGCGCAGCAGCAGGTCACCCTTTTTTACGGTTTGGTTGTCGCGCACCGGCACCTCGACCACCTCACCACTGACATCGGCAGCGACGTTGATGATGTCGGCCCGCACCCGACCATCGCGGGTCCAGGGGGTGTTCATGTAATGCACCCACAACGTACGGCCAATCCACAGCGCCAGGGCCAGCACCAACAGTGTCGCCAGCAGGCTGAAAAACTTTTTCATCGCATCGATCTCAACGGTAGACCGTCAGCGCCAGCGCGCCGAACAGGCAGGTAAACAGACTCAGGCGCAGCAACGCCGGGTGCCAGAAGAAGCGGTACAGGTCCAGCCCCGACAGGAAGCGATCCAACGCCCAGGCCAGGGCGGCGGCGATGAAAAACATCAGAGTCATGGTGGGCATGTACACGCCGTGGAAGGCGATCTCACGGGGCATGTTCAGGTTCCTGGGGAAGCGGTGTGGCAGGCGGCATGGCATAGCCGGCCAATGGCGATTGCGGGTCAAGCAACGAAGTACGGATGAAATGCAGATAGCTTTTCACCCGGCGCAAGGCCGAGGTATCGAAATGCGGGGCAAAAGGTTCGTCGGTGGCTTGCACGCGGCTGATGGCGTGATCCACTGCCACCAGGGCGCGCTCCAGGTTGCTCGGGCTCGGCTGGCGGAACAGCCGCACCAGCGCCCGCCCCATCACGCGGATCGCCTGGCGCCACGGCTGGCTTTCGGCATAAGCCGGATGCACGGGCAAAATCGCCTGCTCCTTGCGCAACTCGATAATCGCGTGGCCAACCTCCAGCACCACGAACATCCAGCGCAGCAACCCGCGTTGCACCTGGGGCTGCCCCGCCGCCAGCCCGTAGGCTTGGTGCAGCAAGTCTCGGGTACCACTTTCGAAACTTGACGCCAGGCCCTTGAGCTTGCCGCTGATGGCATACACCACTTGCTCGCGCAGGTCCTGTTCGAGCCGGCGCCACAACCAGCGGCTGTTGGGCGGCAGGATGATCGCCCCGGCGGCGGCGCATACCAGCATGCCGAGGATCATCGCGATGTAGTCGTTGATGAAGGCATAGGGGTTGTAGACCGTCAGGTTGTCCGGCACCGAACCGGTGCTGAAAAAGATCAGCAGCCCCAGCCCGACTCCGGCGTATTGCGGCCTGGAACTGAGGAACGAACCGAGCATGATCACCGGCGCCAGCATCACGCAAAGCAACGGGAAGCCATCGATCAACGGGAAGACGAAAAACATCTCGACGAAGCCGATCAGCGCCCCGAGCAAGGTGCCGCAGGCCATCTGGAACGCCATGCGCTTGGGGTTCGGCGTCGCGGCCGACAAGCCCACCGTAGCGGCGGCGATCATCGTCATGGTCGCGCCGCTTGGCCAGGCCGTGGCGACCCAATAACTGCCCAGTACCAACAGGATGAAGGCGGCGCGAAACCCCGAAGCCGCCGCAGCCAAACCATTGGTCTGTGGCACGAACGGTTCGTCCCAACGCTCGCGTTCGTGCCGATGATCGGCCAGGGACGCGTGGGTCAAGGCGTAGCCATGCAAGTCGTCGACGAAGCGATAAAGCAGTTCGTAGGCCGTGTGAAAATCCAGTTGCTGCGCATCACTGGGCGCCGTTTCCTGGAACAACGCCCGCAGCCGTCGCACCTGGGCCGGCAGCTCGGCCTTATAGTCGGCCAACGCCACCGCCAGGCGCGCCGCATCGGCGTCGGTCAAGGCTCGCGCACTAAAGCTGTCCAGCAGTTCGGCCAGGTTTTGCAAACCAGGCTTGATGGCACTGACCACATGATCGGCCGCGCTGCTGCGCAAGCGCTCGAGCAACTGATGCAAGGCATTGAAGCGGGTGGTGATACCCATGAATTCGCTATTCAGGCGGCTGAGCCGGCCGTTGCGCCGACGCATGTGCGGGTCTTCGAACACGGTCACGCTGCGCAGGCTTTCCAGGCCTACGGCTTCCGCGATGAAGCCCACGTTGCGCGCCTCGAAGGCCTCTCGTTTGCTGCGCCCGCGCAAGCCATCGGTCACGAACAGGGCAAACACCCCAAAGCGCTGGTACAAGGCATTGCGCATGGCAGCACTGGCGGTCTGCGGCAGGATCGCGGCGCTGACCAGGGTGGCACAGACAATCCCCAGGGAAATCTCCAGCACCCGCCAGACCGCCGCCATGAACGCGCCTTCCGGATGGGCCAGGGCCGGTAGGCCGATCATCGCCGCGGTGTAGCCAGCCAGCACGAAACCATAGGCCCGGAAGTTGCGATAACGCGCGGCACCAGCCGAACAGACCCCGACCCAAATGGCCAGGCTGCCAAGAAACAGTTCGGTGTTCTGGGCGAACAGGGCGATCAACGCCACCATCACCGTCGAACCGGCCAAGGTGCCGAGGAAGCGATAGAAGCTCTTGGCGAACACCTGGCCGCTCTGGGGTTGCATGACGATGAACACGGTGATCATGGCCGTGCGCGGCTGCGGCAGTTCCAGGCGCATCGCCAGCCACAACGTCAGGAATGCGGCGAACAGGACCTTGAAGATATAGACCCAGGTCACCCCATCGCTGCGGGCCCAGTCAAAAAACCCACGACGCCATTCAAGGCGATACAACCTGCGGGCAGGGGCGAATAAAGACATCACAATAGACCTACTCGGCATGGCTCAAGTCAGGAGTGTCGGTGCCGGCTTCCAGCCCACCGCCCAGCGCCGTCACCAGGTCGGCATGGGCACTCAATCGCGCCGCCTCCACTTGCTGCTGCACCTGTTGCTGCTTGAACAACAGGCTTTGGGCATTGAGCACGTTGAGGTAATCCGTCAACCCGCGCTGGAACGCCACCAGCGCAATGTCGTAGGTGCGCTGGGCGGCCGCCACCGACTCGGTGGCAAAGGCTTGTTGTTTGTCCATCGATTCACGACGAATCAACTGATCGGAAATGCTCTTGAGAGCCTCCACCAACGTCTGGTTGTAGTGGGCCACGGCGATGTCATAGCCGGCCGCCGCCTCGCCCAACTGCGAACGCAAGCGCCCACCGTCGAAGATCGGCAACGTAATCGCCGGCCCGACGTTGTAGGTGAGCTTCTTGCCGGTCAAGAACTCCAGCGCCCCGCCGCCGGTGGCCATGTAGCCGATGCTGGCGACCAGGTCGACGTTGGGATAAAAACCGGCGCGAGCCACATCGATGCCCCGCGCCTGAGCGGCCACTTGCCAACGCCCGGCCACCACATCCGGACGCTGGCCGAGCAGTTCGGCGGGCAATGCCGACGGCAGTTTCAAGGGTGCGCCGAGGGCCAGGGTCGGACGCTGCAACCGCGCGCCCTCTCCTGGTCCCTTGCCCGCCAGCGCCGCCAACTGATTGCGGCTCAAGGCAATGGCTTCGTCGAGGGCGTCGAGTTGGCGATGGGTCTCAGGCAACGGCGCCTGGGCCTGGCTGACTTCGAAATGGGTGCCAATGCCGCCGTCCAGGCGCTTTTGCGCCAGCTCGAGAATCTGCTCTTGTTGATGGAGCGTTGCGGCAACGATATCGCGCTGGGCGTAGTGCAACGAAAACTGGATGTAGGCGCGCACGATGTTGTTCTGCAACTCCAGTTGCGCCTGCCGTGCCTGCGCCACGCTGACGTGAGCCAGGTCGACGGCCTGCTCACTGGCGTTGCGCTCGCGCCCCCACAGGTCCAGGGCATAGCTCAAGCCCAGGCCGGCATTGTTGTCCCAGGTGGTGGTGTCGGCGAGTTCGCCAGGGCCATAGAACTGATCGGCGGGCCAGTTGTGACGCTTGAGGGTCGCCTGGCCATTGATCTGCGGCGCCTCTGCAGCCTCGGCCACGCCCGCCAGCGCCTTGGCCTGGCGCACCCGGGCCACCGCCATGGCCAGGCTCGGGCTATCGTGCACGGCCAGGTCGATCCAGCGATTCAACTGCGGGTCGCCATAGGCGCTCCACCACTGGCGGGTGGGCCAGTGGGCGTCGCGGGCGGCCTCGCGGATGGCCGCATCGGTAGCCAATTGGTTGGCCGGTAATACCTGGCTTTGCGGCCCAATCCCTCCTGTCCCGATGCAACCACTGATGGTTAATGTCAGAACCCAAACACTGAGAGTCTTCAGCTCTCTGCTGATGCAACGCGGCACTTGCGCAAAATTCCTGAGAGGGGGGGCATGACGACGAGGATGGCTGCCTGTTAACGCAAAACTTGTGGGAGCGAGCTTGCTCGCGATAGCGCCCGGCCATTCATCTCAAATGTTGAATGTGACGGCCTCATCGCGAACAAGCTCGCTCCCACAGGTGCCCGCCAAGGCCCGCTCCTGCTTTGGCGGCAATTCTAGGCATCGCCCTCGCCGGCGATAAGCCGACCTTTCTGTGAATCTTTGTTACCGTTAACGCGATAATCCATTAGTCGGGGTCCCGTAGCGCTGTAACTTCATGTCACAATTTGCCACCGCCCAAGAGAGCCCTCCATGGACACTTTGCAAAACATGCGCGCGTTCAGTTGTGTTGCCGAAGCTGGCAGTTTCACCGCCGCCGCCGCGCAACTGGACACCACGACAGCCAACGTCTCGCGCGCAGTTTCCAACCTGGAAGCCCATCTGCAAACGCGCCTGCTCAACCGCACCACCCGCCGCATTGCCCTGACCGAGGCCGGTAAACGCTACTTGCTGCGTTGCGAGCAGATCCTGGCGTATGTCGAGGAAGCCGAAGCCGAGGCCAGTGATGCCCACGCCCGTCCCGCCGGGCAGTTGAAGGTCCATACCATGACCGGCATCGGCCAGCATTTCGTGATCGACGCCATCGCCCGTTACCGCAAGACCCATCCAGACGTAACCTTCGACTTGACCTTGGCCAACCGCGTACCGGACATCCTCGACGAGGGCTACGACGTGTCCATCGTGCTCGCCAGCGAGTTGCCGGATTCGGGCTTCGTTTCCCAGCGCCTGGGCATCACCTACAGCATCGTCTGCGCATCGCCCGCCTACGTGAAAGCCAGCGGCTGCCCGCAAAAACCCGGCGACCTGCTCAACCACGCCTGCCTGCGCCTGGTCAGCCCGGTCATTCCGCTGGAAAAATGGGTATTCGACGGCCCGGAAGGCCAGGAAATGGTCACTATCAACAGCTCACCGTTCCTGGTGAATTCCGCCGATGCGATGAAAACCGCGATCACCAGCGGCATGGGCGTAGGGGTATTGCCGGTGTACGCCGCCATCGAAGGCCTGCGCAACGGCACGCTGGTGCGGGTCATGCCCAACTACCGCTCCCAGGAGCTGAACCTCTATGCCATCTACCCTTCGCGCCAATACCTGGATGCGAAGATCAAGACCTGGGTCGAGTACCTGCGAGGTTCATTGCCGGAAATCCTGGCGGCGCACCAGGCCGAGCTGACGGCTTATGAACTGAGTGGAAGCCTGGCGGGCGCACGGGCAGCGATCTGAAGTCACCGCCGTGCGCCGAGGATGATATTCAGCGCTTGCCCATCGAACGGCGCGTGCCGGGAGGCGCAGCGCCCGGCGTCTTGGTATGACCGTTTTTCGCGCCGTTCTTGTACCACGGCTGTTGCCCGGCACCTTTGGCTGCCGCCAGCTCACCAGGTTTGAACGGGAATTTGAAAGCCGGGATCGCCGGGTTGACGTTCTCGGCGCTGGAAACATCGCTGTCGGCTCGGTCGGCCTGGTCGCCGTCCGAGCTTTCGTGCGCGGGCGAAGGTGTTGGGGAAGTCATGTAAAGCTCCGGGTAATGCATGCAAGTCGGGCCCGGAGAGCGAGCCGCGAAAGGCGGCAGTATACCTGCCCGCCATCGGGGCGCGCAGGGCAGATTCGATCAGCGTCACCACTGGTCTGACAGCCATCGGGGACAAAACTGACAAGCCTGTCAGTTGGGCGTCACCTTCCTGACCGTCTCGCAACGCTATATAAGAATGATAGAAATCCCTCCGTCCTGAACCGGCTCTTCGCATCCATGCACATCCAGAAAAAAACCGTCCTGTTCGTCGCGCTCCTGGTCGCCCTGGCGGCCCTCGTCCTCTGGTATGTCATGAAGCCTGTCACCGCCAAGCCCGGTGCTCCCGCCGCCGTTCCGGTAAGGGTCGTCAGCGTGGTGCAAAAGGATGTGCCACGCTTTGCCAGCGGTATCGGCACGGTGCTGTCACTGCACAGCGTGGTGATCCGCCCCCAGATCGATGGCATCCTCACCAAGCTGATGGTCAAGGAAGGGCAACTGGTCAGGAAGGGTGACCTGCTGGCGACCATCGACGACCGCTCCATCCGCGCCAGCCTCGACCAGGCCCGGGCCCAGCTCGGCGAGAGCCAGGCGCAACTGGCAGTGGCCCAGGTCAATCTCAAGCGCTACAAATTGCTCAGTGTCGATGACGGCGTGTCGAAACAGACCTATGACCAGCAACAGGCACTGGTCAATCAGCTCAAGGCCACGGCCCAGGGCAATCAGGCGGCCATCGATTCGGCGCAGGTGCAATTGTCCTACACCCAGATCCGCTCCCCCGTGAGCGGTCGCGTCGGCATTCGCAACGTGGACGAAGGCAACTTCCTGCGCACCAGCGACGCCGAAGGTTTGTTCACCGTGACCCAGATCGATCCGATCGCCGTGGAGTTCTCCCTGCCCCAGCAAATGCTGCCCACCTTGCAACGGTTGATCGCCGCACCCGAGCAAGCCTTGGTCAAGGCCTATATCGGCGCCGATGGCGCCCCCGGGGAGCTGCTCGGCGAGGGGCGGTTGAGCCTCATCGACAACCAGATCAACACCAACACCGGAACCTTGCGGGCCAAGGCTGAATTCGACAACGCCGCGCAACGGCTCTGGCCCGGGCAGTTGGTGACCCTGAAAATCCAGACCGCCATCGAAAAGGACGCCCTGGTGGTCCCCCCGACGGTGGTCCAACGGGGCCTGGAGCAGCACTTCGTCTATCGGGTCAACGGCGACAAGGTCGAAAGCGTGCCGGTGGTGATGGTTTATCAGGACAGCGGCATGCACATCATCAAAGGCGTGAACGCTGGCGATCAATTGGTGAGCGACGGTCAGTCGAGGCTCAAGCCGGGGGCCAGTATCCAGGTGCTCAGTGATCCGCCGGCCGTGGCCAAGTCTTCGGAGCCGCAGCCATGAAGGGCCGGGGTTCGATCTCAGCCTGGTGCATCGACCACCCCATCGCCACGGTGCTGCTGACGTTCGCCGTGGTACTGCTGGGTTTTATCGCTTTTCCCCGGCTACCAGTTGCGCCGTTGCCGGAGGCGGAATTCCCGACGATCCAGGTCAACGCCCAGTTGCCCGGTGCCAGCCCCGAGACAATGGCTTCATCTGTGGCGACGCCGCTGGAGGTGCAATTCAGTGCCATTCCCGGCATCACCCAGATGACCTCCAGCAGCGCCTTGGGCTCGACCAACCTGATCCTGCAATTCAGCCTCGATAAAAGCATCGACACCGCGGCCCAGGAAGTCCAGGCGGCCATCAACACCGCCGCTGGAAAACTGCCCAATGACATGCCGAACCTGCCCACCTGGCGCAAGGTCAACCCGGCCGACAGCCCGGTGCTGATCCTCAGCATCAGCTCCAGCCTGATGCCGGGCACCGAACTGAGCGACTACGTCGAAACCCTGCTGGCCCGTCAGATCAGTCAGATCGACGGCGTAGGACAAATCTACATCACCGGCCAGCAACGACCGGCAATCCGCGTCCAGGCCTCCGCTGACCGGCTCGCCGCCATCGGCCTGACCCTGGCGGATATCCGCGTGGCGCTCCAGCAAGCCAGCCTTAACCTGGCCAAGGGCGCCCTGTACGGCGACTCAAGTGTTTCCACCCTGTCCACCAACGACCAGTTGTTCCAACCTGAGGAATACGGTGAGTTGATTGTGTCCTACAAGAACGGGGCACCGGTTCACCTCAAGGACATCGCCAAGGTGATCAACGGTTCGGAAAACGCCTACGTCCAGGCCTGGTCCGACAACGAGCCCGGGGTCAACCTGGTGATCTTCCGGCAACCCGGAGCGAACATCGTCGAGACCGTCGACCGCGTCCAGGCAGCCTTGCCGACCCTGCAAGCGATGCTGCCTGCCGCTGTACAGGTCAAGGTGCTGATCGACCGTACCCAGACCATTCGCGCCTCTCTGCACGAAGTGGAAATCACCTTGCTGATCGCTGTGCTACTGGTGGTGGCGGTGATGGCGCTGTTCCTGCGCCAGTTGTCCGCGACCCTGATTGTTTCGGCGGTGCTGGGGGTGTCGCTGACCGCCAGCTTCGCCCTGATGTATGTGATGGGCTTCAGCCTGAACAATCTCACATTGGTGGCCATCGTCATTTCGGTGGGGTTCGTGGTAGACGATGCAATCGTGGTGGTGGAGAACATCCACCGCCACCTGGAAGCCGGCGACGACATGCGCGAAGCGGCGATCAAGGGCGCCGGCGAAATCGGTTTTACCGTGATCTCCATCAGCTTCTCGCTGATCGCCGCGTTCATTCCGTTGCTGTTCATGGGCGGCGTGGTCGGACGGCTGTTCAAGGAGTTCGCCCTGACCGCCACCTCGACCATCCTGATTTCGGTGGTGGTATCGCTGACCCTGGCGCCGACACTGGCCGCGCTGTTCATGCGCGCCCCGGTGCATCATGCCCATGGCAAGACCGGGTTCGGCGAACGTCTGCTGGGCTGGTATGAACGGGGTCTGCGTCGGGCCCTGGCTCATCAGAAGCTGATGATCGGCGTGTTCGGCCTGACCCTGGCGCTGGCCGTGGTGGGCTACGTGTTCATCCCCAAGGGGTTCTTCCCGGTACAGGACACCGGCCTGGTGCTGGGCACCAGCGAAGCCGCCGCCGATGTGTCATTCCCGGACATGGTGGCCAAGCACAAGGCCCTGGCCGAAATCGTTGCCGCCGACCCGGCGGTGCAGACCTTTTCCCATTCCGTCGGCGTCTCGGGCAACAACCAGACCATCGCCAACGGCCGCTTCTGGATCGCCCTCAAGCCTCGGGGCGAGCGGGATGTCTCGGCCAGCGGGTTCATCGACCGGATACGCCCCAAACTGCTGAAAATCCCCGGCGTGGTGCTATACCTCAGGGCCGGGCAGGACATCAACCTCAGCTCAGGCCCCAGCCGCGCCCAATATCAATATGTACTCAAGAGCAACGACGGGCCGAGCCTCAACGCCTGGACGCAAAAACTCACCGACAAACTGCGCGGCAACCCGGCATTCCGCGATATTTCCAATGACCTGCAATTGGGCGGCAGCATCACCCACATCAACATCGACCGCAGCGCGGCGGCGCGCTTCGGCCTCACCGCCAGCGACGTCGACCAGGCCCTGTACGACGCCTTCGGCCAGCGGCAGATCAACGAATTCCAGACCGAGACCAACCAGTACAACGTGATCCTGGAGCTCGATACCGCACAACGGGGCAAGGCCGAGAGCCTGGCGTATTTCTACCTGCGCTCGCCGCTGAGCGGGGAAATGGTGCCGCTCTCAGCCCTGGCACGCTTCGATCCTCCGAGCAACGGCCCGCTCTCCATCGCCCACGACGGCATGTTCCCGGCCGCCAACCTGTCGTTCAACCTGGCGCCAGGCGTGGCCCTGGGAGATGCAGTGCGCATGCTCGACCAGGCCAAGAACGAGATCGGCATGCCGGCCGCCATCGCCGGTAGCTTCCAAGGCGCCGCCCAGGCATTCCAGAGTTCCCTGGCCAGCCAGCCGTGGCTGATCCTCGCCGCATTGGTGGCGGTTTACATCATCCTCGGTGTGCTCTATGAGAGTTTCGTGCACCCGTTGACGATCATCTCCACCCTGCCCTCGGCCGGCCTCGGCGCACTGATCATGCTGTGGCTGTTGGGCCAGGACTTCTCGATCATGGCGCTGATCGGTTTGGTACTGCTGATAGGGATCGTCAAGAAGAACGGCATCCTGATGATCGACTTTGCCCTCGACGCCCAGCGCAAAGGCGGGCTGACGCCCCAGGAAGCGATTTTCCAGGCCTGCCTGACCAGGTTCCGGCCGATCATGATGACCACCCTGGCCGCCCTGCTCGGCGCCCTGCCGTTGATGCTCGGCTATGGCCCTGGCGCGGAGCTGCGCCAGCCCCTGGGCATCGCGGTGGTGGGCGGCCTGCTGGTGAGCCAGGCGCTGACGCTGTTCACCACACCGATCATATACTTGTGGCTGGAGCGACTGTTCCATCGGCCGCCCCATCAGCCAGGGGTTGCGCCGACAGCGGCGCTGGCGAGCACAGACTGAGGCGGGGCCATGCGCGTTCTGATCATCGAAGACGAAGAAAAAACCGCGGATTACCTGCATCGCGGCCTGACCGAACAGGGCTACACCGTGGACGTCGCACGGGACGGCATCGAGGGACTGCACCTGGCCCTGGAAAGCGACTACGCCGTGATCGTGCTCGACGTGATGCTGCCGGGCCTGGACGGTTTCGGCGTGCTGCGGGCGCTGCGGGCCCGCAAGCAGACACCGGTGATCATGCTCACCGCTCGGGAGCGGGTCGAAGACCGCATCAAGGGCCTGCGCGACGGCGCCGACGACTACCTGGGCAAACCCTTCTCCTTCCTGGAGCTGGTGGCCCGCCTGCAAGCCCTGACCCGTCGCAGCGGCGGCCATGAACCGGTACAGGTGAGTATCGCCGACCTGTGGATCGACCTGATCAGCCGCAAAGCCACGCGAGCGGGTCAACGCCTGGACCTGACGGCCAAGGAGTTTTCCCTGCTCAGCGTCCTGGCCCGCCGCCAGGGTGAAATACTTTCGAAAACCGCCATCGCCGAAATGGTCTGGGACATCAACTTCGACAGCGACGCCAACGTGGTGGAAGTGGCGATCAAACGTCTGCGCGCCAAGCTCGATGGGCCGTTCGAACAAAAGTTGCTGCACACCATCCGTGGGATGGGCTATGTGCTGGAGAGTCGAAGCGATGACCTTGCCTAACAGCATCGCCTTGCGCCTGAGTGGCCTGTTCACGCTGGTGGCGGCGCTGGTGTTCCTGTTGATCGGCGGTGCCTTGTACCAGCAGGTTGCAAAGGGTCTGGGCCTGTTGCCCGAGGCCGAACTCGACGCCCGCTACAGCGTGCTCGAATCGACAGTTGGCCGTTATGGCACGCCCGAGCATTGGGTGAAGATCAATAACAAACTGCGGCTGCTGGGTGAGGAAGACAAACGCATCCATTTCTGGATCGTCAGCGGCGATCCGCGCTTTGAATATGGCGCCCTCGATCCGCAGATCCGCACCTTTGCCGAAGGACCATTGGGCAAACGCGACTTGAAGCTGCCCCATCGGCACTACCCGATGAAAGTGCTGGTGAGCCAGTTCCCGGCCAAGGACCAACGTCCACCGCTACGCTTCATGATCGGCATCGACACCGAGACGTTCTACCAGACCCAGCATCGTCTGCTGGTGGCACTGGTGAGCCTGGCGATTGTCGGCGTCCTGCTGGCCTCCCTGTTGGGCTACTGGGTGGCGCGCATTGGCCTCAAACCATTGATCAAGCTGTCCGATGAAGCCCGGCGCCTGACCCCACCCCGCCTGTCCGGGCGCTTGCGGCTGTCACCGCTGCCACCGGAACTCAGTCAGTTCGTCAGTTCCTTCAACGCCACCCTCGACCGGGTCGAACAGGCGTATTCGCGACTGGAGTCATTCAACGCCGACGTCGCCCATGAACTGCGCTCGCCTCTGACCAACCTGATCGGCCAGACCCAGGTGGCCTTGACCCGTGGGCGCTCGGCCGAGCATTACTTCGAAGTGCTGCAATCAAACCTCGAGGAGTTGGAGCGGCTGCGTTCGATCATCAACGATATGTTGTTCCTGGCCAGTGCAGACCAGGGCAGCAAAGCCACCAAGTTGACCAGTGCCTCACTGGCCGGTGAAGTGGCAACCACCCTCGACTACCTGGACTTCATCCTCGAAGACGCCCAGGTCCAGGTCCGGGTCAGCGGCGACGCCCAGGCCAACATCGAGATAGCCCATCTGCGCAGGGCGTTGATCAACCTGCTGAGCAACGCCGTACAGCACACCGCGCCAGGGCAATTGATCGAGGTGCGCATCGAAGCCCTTGGCGACCAGATCAGTCTCGGCGTCACCAACCCCGGCGAGCCGATTGCCGACGAGCACTTGCCGCGCCTGTTCGAACGCTTCTATCGGGTCGATGCCTCCCGCAGCAACAGTGGCGCCAACCACGGACTGGGACTGGCCATCGTCAAGGCCATTGCACTGATGCATGGAGGGGATGTGTTCGTGCGCAGTGACCGGGGCGTCAATACCTTCGGGATCCGTTTGCCAGCCTGACCCCCGAAAGCCGGCACCGCATTCATGCGATCTTTTCCAGGCCATTGAATGCTGGGCGAAAGCCAACTGGATCAAAATAAAAAGAGCATCAGGATGCGGCCCCAGCCTGCGTCGGCGCCTACAGTTATAACGCGAACACCGATTGCCCACTCCCTCCGATCCAAGCACAATCAGCAAAAGGCCAGCATCTGGTTCATTGCCCGTGATGCATCCTTTGGGACGGATCCCAGCCACATGACACTACAGACATCGGAACCATGAGCGCGAGCAGTGCGACACCCGGCAACACCCCGTTTTCGATACGTTCGGAGCGGGTACTCGTACTGGCCAGCTCGCTGGTTGTCATTGCCATCCTGAGCATCGTGACTTTTCTGCTGATCCGCGAACATGCCGCCGCCCAGCAGGCAGCGACACGTGCGGCGACCAATATCGTGCAACTTATCGACGCCGATGTACTGCGCAATGTGGAGCTCTACGATCTGTCGCTGCAAGGTCTGGTCGCCGCAGCCAAACGCGACGACCTGAAAGACGTTTCGCCGACGATTCGCCATCTGGCGCTGTTCGACCGCGCCACCGCCGCGCCCTACAAGGGTGACATCCTGCTGCTCGACAAGCATGGCGACGTGGTCGCCGACTCCGCCTCGATCGAACCGCGCAAAGGCAATTACGCCGACCGGGAGTATTTCCAATCCCACGTCCAAGACCCGAGCCTGGACATGATGATCAGCCGCCCGTTTCGGTCCAGAAGTCACGCGCAGGACTGGCGCATCAGTTTCAGTCGTCGGCTGAGCGATGAACGGGGCGAATTCATAGGCGTTGCCGAGGCGGCGATGCGCTTGAACTACTTCAACCAATTGTTCAAGAGCCTGAACATCGGTCATGGCGGCACGGTCAACCTGGTCAGCCGAGACGGTATTCTATTGGCCCAAGAACCGCCCTTGGCCGAAGACCTGACAGGCAGGGACTTCAGTAACCGACCGAACTTCGTGCGCATCCTGCGCGAAGGCAATGGCAGTTTCACCAGCCTGTCTGGCCAGGACCAGACGCTGCGCCTGTACACCTTTTCCCAGGTAGGCGACTTGCCGTTGATCGTTGTGGTCGCGCTCTCGGCCCAGGAAGTTTTTGCTTCGTGGCAACGTACGGCGCTGCTGGTCAGCGGCGCTACAGGCGCACTGTGCATCGGTCTACTCTGGCTCACTTGGCTGCTGCGCCACGAACTGCGGCGCCGCCACGCCGCTGAGCGGGAACTGGCCCAATTGGCATCCATCGATTCTCTGACGGGCCTGGCCAACCGCCGGACCCTGGACGATACGCTGCAACAGGAATGGCTGCGCGCCCAGCGCTCCGGTCAACCACTGTCAGTCATGATGATCGATGCCGATCACTTCAAGGCCTTCAACGATCGTCTTGGCCATCAACGCGGTGACGAGGCCTTGCGCACCCTGGCGCAGTTGATCAGCAGGCACGTCCGCCGACCGGCCGACCTGGCAGCGCGCTACGGCGGTGAGGAGTTCTCGGTGGTACTGCCGGAAACCACCACCGCCGGAGCCTTTACCATGGCCCAGAACATTCGCGAAGCGGTGGAGCAATTGCCACCCGCCCTCGATGGTGATGCTCCCATGACGGTCAGCATCGGCATCGCCACTTGGGCCAAAGGGCCGTATGGCGAACTCGAACAACTCATGTTCGCCGCGGACAAGGCGCTTTACCAGGCCAAGGCCAGTGGGCGTAATCGTGTGGTTTGTGCGATGTAACGGCCCCCTTCCTGTGGCTATTCGATTTGGGTAGGTGTGTACATCCATTGCTGCGGTAACGGCCACTGGCGGTCCAACATCACCGCAAACTGACCCGCCGCTTTCGCGAGCAAGACGGCTCCCACAGGTCCAGCCCAAACAGCTCTGATTGGTGTACACCCATAAGCAGCCGTTACCGCAGCAACGGATATGTACCCCAACCAACCCAACCCAAAAAAACAGCATTACCCCCTATCGCCACAGACGCCCCAGAAAGCAGCCATAAAAAAAGGCCACCCAAAGGCAGCCCTTAAAAAACTAGAGAGGTTTTTTGCTTACACGGCCGCTACAGGACGCATGTAAGAGATTGGTGCGGTGCTGGCATCTTCGAACGTCACGACTTCCCAAGCATCTTTCTGCTCAATCAACTTGCGCAGCAGCTGGTTGTTCAGCGCATGGCCGGACTTGAAGCCCTTGAACTCACCAATCAGGCTATTGCCCAGCAGGTAGAGGTCGCCGATTGCATCGAGGATCTTGTGCTTGACGAATTCGTCTTCATAACGAAGGCCGTCTTCGTTCAGCACACCGTCGGAATCAACCACGATCGCGTTTTCAACACTGCCGCCGAGTGCGAGGTTGTGCTTGCGCAGGTACTCGATGTCACTCATGAAACCAAAGGTACGGGCGCGGCTGACTTCTTTTACGAACGAAGTGCTGGAAAAATCCACGCTTGCACTCTGGGTGCGGTCACGGAAAACCGGGTGATCGAAATCGATCTCGAAGCTCACCTTGAAACCTTCGAAAGGGACGAAAGTGGCGCGCTTGTCGCCGTCTTCAACTGTCACTTCCCGCAGGATGCGGATGAACTTCTTGGCGGCGTCCTGCTCTTCCAGGCCAGCCGATTGAATCAGGAATACGAAGGGTCCGGCACTGCCATCCATGATCGGGACTTCGGACGCGGAGAGCTCGACGTAGGCGTTATCGATGCCCAGGCCAGCCATGGCCGAGAGCAAATGCTCCACCGTGTCCACTTTGGTGTCACCGTTGACCAACGTGGTCGACATAGTGGTTTCACCAACGTTTTCCGCGCGAGCAGGAATCTGCACCACAGGGTCGAGGTCGGCACGACAAAACACGATGCCGGTATCGACAGGCGCGGGCTTGAGGGTCAGGTAGACCTTCTCGCCGGAGTGCAAGCCGACACCTGTGGCACGGATAATATTCTTCAGGGTGCGTTGTTTAATCATGGCATGGGCCGCTTCAGCGCAAATTGCGAACTGGTATCAACAAAGGCTGGCGATGATAGCAGACCAGACCTTTGCTGAACACCAATCACCCGTATCCCCCTGATACATTTCATCAATCGGCCTGACGACGCAGGAATGCCGGGATGTCCAGGTAATCCAGATCGTCTTGCGGATTCATCTTCGCGGCAGTCGCAGTACCGGCCTGGGCCTGGTTGCGCATGACGGTCGGACGGTCCAGGTCACGGTAGTTCACCGCAGGCGCTTCCTGACGGGCAGACACTTGTTGTTGCGGTTGCGAAGCCATGGAAGTGTGAACGGTATTGTCGATGACCTTCACAGGTTTCTCGATTTTCGCGCCCAGACCAGTGGCAACCACGGTGACGTGCAACTCGTCGCGCATGTCCGGATCGATAACAGTACCGACCTTGACCATCGCGTGCTCGGAAGCGAAGGCTTCGATGATGCTACCCACGTCGGAGTACTCACCCAGGGACAGGTCAGGACCGGCGGTGATGTTCACCAGGATGCCGCGTGCACCTTGCAGGTTCACATCTTCGAGCAACGGGTTGCGAATGGCCGCTTCGGTGGCCTCGCGTGCACGGTTCGGACCGCTGGCGCAGCCAGTGCCCATCATCGCCATGCCCATTTCGCTCATGACAGTCCGTACGTCGGCAAAGTCGACGTTGATCATGCCCGGACGCTTGATGATGTCGGAGATACCGCGAACGGCACCGGCCAGTACGTCATCGGCCTTGGCGAAAGCCGACAAGAGGCTTGCGTCTTTACCGAGGATGGTCAGCAGCTTCTCGTTAGGGATGGTGATCAACGAGTCGACGCTTTCAGACAGCAGACGGATACCTTCGTCGGCGATCTGCATGCGCTTGCGGCCTTCGAACGGGAACGGACGAGTCACCACCGCAACGGTGAGGATCCCCATTTCCTTGGCCACTTCGGCAATGATTGGCGCCGCACCGGTACCGGTACCGCCGCCCATGCCCGTGGTGATGAACACCATGTTGGTGCCTTGCAGGACTTCAGCAATGCGCTCACGGTCTTCGAGAGCGGCCTGACGACCGACTTCAGGGTTGGCGCCGGCGCCCAGGCCTTTGGTCACGCCAGTGCCCAGTTGCAGGATGGTCCGCGCGCCGATGGATTTCAGCGCCTGGGCATCAGTGTTGGCGCAAATGAATTCGACGCCTTCGATGTTGCTCTTGACCATGTGGTTGACAGCGTTGCCGCCGCCACCGCCGACACCGATTACTTTGATAACCGGGCTAGCGGGGATGTTGTCTACGAGTTCGAACATTTTCCCTCTCCTTTCATTCTCTAGTTTTTTCGCCTACTGCGTTTGCTGCATCTTCCTGCGCCAAGCCGGGCTTGCCGCGTGAAGCTTTGAATCTGGTTTAAAAATTGCCTTTGACCCAAGCCTGGAGCCGCTCGAACAGCGGCGCCTTCGGCTCGTCATTGCTATAACTGTCGCGGCTGCCGATGCCCGAGAACGAAATCCCGTCGGACTGCTTCTGCAGGCCGTACATCAACAGGCCCACGCCGGTGGAATAAATCGGGTTGCGGACCACGTCATCCAGGCCCTTGACGCCATGGGGCACGCCCAGGCGCACTGGCATGTGGAAGATCTCTTCGGCCAGTTCGACCGCGCCTTCCATCTTCGAGGTACCGCCGGTCAGCACGATGCCGGCCGGGATCAGGTCTTCGTAGCCACTGCGGCGCAGTTCGGCCTGGATCAGCGTAAACAGCTCGTCGTAACGCGGCTCGACCACTTCGGCCAGGGCCTGGCGCGACAGCTCGCGCGGTGGACGGTCGCCAACGCTTGGCACCTTGATGGTTTCACCGGCACCGGCCAGTTTCGCCAGGGCGCAGGCGTAGCGGATCTTGATTTCCTCCGCGTATTGGGTCGGAGTGCGCAACGCCATGGCGATGTCGTTGGTCACCTGGTCACCGGCAATCGGGATCACCGCCGTATGGCGAATGGCGCCTTCGGTGAAGATCGCGATGTCGGTGGTACCGCCGCCGATGTCCACCAGGCACACGCCCAGCTCTTTCTCGTCGTCGGTCAGCACCGAGTAGGCCGAGGCCAGTTGCTCGAGGATGATGTCGTCGATTTCCAGGCCACAGCGGCGCACGCACTTTTCGATGTTCTGCGCTGCATTCACTGCGCAGGTGACCACGTGGACCTTGGCTTCCAAGCGCACGCCGGACATGCCCAGGGGCTCGCGAACGCCCTCCTGGTTATCGATCACGTAATCCTGCGGCAGGGTGTGCAGCACCCGCTGGTCGGCCGGGATCGCCACGGCCTGGGCCGCGTCGAGTACACGCTCGAGGTCGGCGGAGCTGACTTCGCGATCACGGATCGCCACGATACCGTGGGAGTTCAGGCTGCGGATGTGATTACCCGCCACGCCAACGAACGCCGAGTGGATCCGGCAACCGGCCATCAACTGCGCTTCTTCGATGGCGCGCTGGATCGATTGCACGGTGGACTCGATGTTCACCACCACGCCCTTTTTCAAGCCACGGGACGGGTGGGTACCGATCCCGACGATGACCAGCGTGCCGTCGTCCGCGACCTCGCCTACCAGCGCTACCACCTTGGAAGTGCCGATATCCAGACCGACGATCATTTTTCCGCTTTGCACGTTTGCCATGGTCCTGCCTCTTCTTAATTCTTCGCGACGGCGGGTGCGGCCGTCGTGGGCGCTACAGGTTCCCGCCAGCCAACAGCCAGGCCGTTGGCGTAGCGCAGATCGATGCGCGCAATGTTCGTAATCTGTTCTTTAAGCGTCTTGTCATAGATGGCGATGAAACGGCGCATCTTTTCCACCAGGTTGCCGCGACCGAGCAACAGCTCGATGCCCGGGCCCGAGCTGCCCGCGCCAGTGGTCAGGAACCAGCTGCCGCGCTCACGCAACTCCAGGCGCGCGATGGAGAAGCCCAGTGGCCGCAACATCTGACTCAACACCTGGTACTGCTGCATCACTTGCTGCTGGGCCCGCTGCGGGCCGAACAGTTGTGGCAAATGTTCATAGTTGGCCAGTTCCCGCGGCGTAAACGCCTGGCCCTGGTTGTTCAGCAACGACTCGTCGCCCCAACGGGCCACCGGCAGTTGTTCTTCCAGGCGGATCGACACTTGGTCGGGCCATACCCGGCGGACTTCGGCATGGGCGATCCAGGGCATCTGTTCCAGCTCCGTGCGCATGCCCGCCAGGTCGATAGTGAAGAAGCTCGAGGCCACGAACGGGGCGATCCGCTGCTGCACCGCCTGCTGGCTGATGTAGCTCAGGTCGCCCTGGACGTTGATCCGGGCAATCGGCCGGTCGGCATATGGCAACAGCCGTTGGGCGCCTTCATAAGTACCGAACCCCAACGCCACCAGCAGCACTGGCCAGAACAGGCTCTTGAGAAAGCCAAAATTGGCTTTCGGCAGACGCGCCGACATCGGCTCCTTGGCCACCATCCGGCTGGCACCCCGCGGCACCGGCTTGCGACCGGGTGCGGATGGCTGATGACGAAGCGATGCGCCTTGCATGGCTTAACCTCTTGGCTCTTGATGGCCGACACTGGCGGCCAGGATCGACAGCACCAGTTGCTGGAAATCCAGGCCGGCGGCGCGGGCCGCCATCGGTACCAGGCTGTGATCGGTCATGCCGGGGGCGGTGTTGACTTCCAGGAACCAGAACTGCCCATCGGCGTCCTGCATCACGTCCGCCCGACCCCAGCCGGCGATACCCAGCGCCTCACAGGCCTTGGCCGTGAGGTCCATCAGTTCTTTTTCCTTGGCGGCGTCCAGCCCGCAGGGAATGCGGTACTGGGTATCGTTGGCGACGTACTTGGCGTCGTAGTCGTAGAACGTGTGCGGGGTGCCCAGCGCAATCGGGGGCAACACCTGGTCACGCAGGGTGGCGATGGTGAACTCGGGACCACTGATCCACTGTTCCACCAACACTTGCGAATCGTAGGAACTGGCGTCTTTCCATGCCGCGGTCAACTCAGGCAGCGAATTCACTTTCGCCATGCCGATACTTGAACCTTCATGGGCCGGTTTGACGATCAAAGGGAAGCCCAGTTCCGTGGCCGCCGAAATACAATCGGCCTCGCACGCCAGCACGGCGTGACGCGGCGTCGGAATGCCGAGGCTGTGCCAGACCTGCTTGGTGCGCAGCTTGTCCATCGCCAGGGCAGACGCCAGGATGCCGCTACCGGTGTAGGGAATGCCCAGGCATTCGAGCAAGCCTTGCATGCTGCCGTCTTCACCGCCGCGGCCGTGAAGGATGATGAATGCGCGGTCGATCTTTTCGTTCAACAGGCGTTGCAGGAAGTCGTCGCCCACGTCGATGCCGAATGCGTCGACACCGGCGCTTTGCAGGGCTTGCAGCACGGCATTGCCGGACTTGAGGGACACCTCGCGCTCGGCGCTCTTGCCGCCGAACAATACGGCAACGCGGCCGAAGGCTTTCGGCTCAAGGGTCGAGACCAGGTTGGCGTAGGCAGCAGTCATTTCAGTTTCCCCTCGCTGGAAGCCACGATTGCCCCGGCGAATAACGGACTTTTCAACAGTTTCGGGGCCAGGCCGCCGATGTCACCGGCACCCTGGCACAACAGGATGTCGCCAGCGCGCAACAGCGGCTTGACCAGTGGCGCCAGCTCCACGCCGCGCTCGATGTAGATCGGGTCCAACTGGCCACGCTGGCGGATGCTGTGGCACAACTGACGGCTGTCGGCCCCGGGGATCGGTTCTTCACCGGCCGGATAGACTTCCATCAGCAGCAGTACGTTGGCGTCGGCCAGCACTTGGACGAAATCGTCGTACAGGTCGCGGGTGCGGCTGTAGCGGTGCGGCTGGTAGACCATCACCAGGCGCCGATCCGGCCAGCCACCACGCACAGCCTTGATCACCGCCGCGACTTCGGTCGGGTGATGGCCGTAGTCGTCCACCAGCATCACGTTGCCACCTTCCACCGGCAGTTCGCCGTAGACCTGGAAGCGTCGGCCCACACCTTGGAACCCGGACAGGCCCTGGACGATGGCTTCATCGCTGACACCTTCGTCGGTGGCGATGCAAATGGTCGCCAAGGCGTTGAGCACGTTGTGATTGCCGGGCATGTTCACTGACACGTCCAACGGTTCGCGATCCGGACGCAACACGGTGAAGAACGTCTGCATGCCCTGCTGGCGCACGTTGATGGCGCGCACGTCGACTTCTTCGCCAAAACCGTAGGTCACGGTCGGGCGCTTGATCAGTGGCAGGATTTCGCGCACCACCGGGTCGTCCAGGCACACCACCGCCAAACCGTAGAACGGCAAGTTGTGCAGGAACTCGACGAAGGTTTTCTTCAGTTTGTTGAAGTCACCGTCGTAGGTCGCCATGTGGTCGGCATCGATGTTGGTGACCACGGCCACCAGCGGCTGCAAGTGCAGGAAGCTTGCGTCGCTCTCATCGGCTTCGGCGATCAGGTAGCGGCTGGTGCCCAGCTGGGCATTGGTGCCCGCGGCATTCAGGCGCCCACCGATCACGAAGGTCGGGTCCAGGCCCCCGGCAGCGAACACCGAAGCGATCAGGCTGGTGGTGGTGGTCTTGCCATGGGTACCGGCGACGGCGATGCCGTGTCGATAGCGCATCAGCTCGGCCAGCATCTCGGCCCGAGGCACCACGGGAATACGGCGTTCCAGGGCGGTGGCGACTTCCGGGTTGGAGGTGTTCACGGCACTGGAGACCACCAACACGTCGGCATTGGCGGCGTTCTCGGCACGGTGACCGATAAAGATGTGGGCGCCGAAGGACTCCAGGCGCTCGGTCACCGGGGACGCTTTGAGGTCGGAACCAGAGACTTCATAGCCCAGGTTCAGCAACACTTCGGCGATCCCGCACATGCCCACGCCGCCGATACCGACGAAGTGGATACGGCGGATACGGCGCATTTCCGGTTGCGGCATGGCTTTGCGATTCTCAACCATGGGCCACCTCCAGGCAGGTATCGACCACTTGGGCCGTGGCATCGGGTTTGGCCAGGCGGCGGGCGGCACGGGCCATGTCTTCGAGTGTTTGCGGCTGCATCAAAACCTCTGTCAGGCGCGCGGCAAGATCCGCGGCGCCAGTCGTTCTTTGCGGCATCAGGAAGGCAGCGCCTTCACGGGCCAAATAATCGGCGTTGCGGGTCTGGTGATCGTCGATGGCGTGGGGCAAAGGCACCAGCATCGAGGGCAGACCGGCGGCAGCCAGTTCACTGACAGTCAGCGCGCCAGCGCGGCAGACCACCAGGTCGGCCCAGCCATAGGCTTGGGCCATGTCTTTGATGAAAGGCTGCACTTGCGCCTCCACGCCTGCGGCGCGATAGCGCTCGGCGGTCACTTCATCGTGGTTTTTGCCGGCCTGGTGAAACACTTCCGGGCGCAGTTCGGGGGCGACCTGCGACAAGGCTTCGGGCAGCAATTTGTTCAACGGTTCTGCCCCCAGGCTTCCGCCCAGGATCAGCAAACGCGCCTTGCGTCCGGCCAGGGCCGGGCGCGGTGTATCGAGGAACAGCTCGGTTCGCACCGGATTACCGGTGGTGCGGCGGCTGCCCGACAGGGTAAAGGTGTCGGGAAAGGCTTCACAGACCCGGGCGGCCAACGGCACCAGTAACCGATTGGCGGTACCGGCCACGGCGTTCTGTTCGTGAACGATCACCGGCACACCGGCCAATTTCGCCGCAACACCGCCAGGACCGGTCACATAACCGCCAAACCCCACTGCGCATATCGGTCGCAACCGACGGATGATCGCCCGCGCCTGCCAGACCGACCGCAGCAGCATCAGCGGTGCCTTGAGCAACGACAACTTGCCTTTGCCGCGCAGGCCACTGGCGTCGATCCGGTGCAGCTCCAGGCCCGCGCCAGGCACCAGTTCGTTCTCGATACCCCGTGGCGTCCCCAGCCAGTGCACGGTGTAGCCGCGCGCCTGGAACTCCCGGGCACAGGCCAGCGCCGGGAACACATGTCCGCCGGTACCGCCGGCCATGATCAGCACGTTAGCGCCCATGAGTCGGCTCCTCGGCGAAGTCGCTCTCCTGGAACTCCATCTCTTCGCTGCCCAAATGGGTTCGACTCTCCCATTCGATACGCAGCAACAAGCCGAGACAGGCACAGCAGATCACCAGGGAACTGCCGCCATAACTGAGGAACGGCAGCGTCAGGCCCTTGGTCGGCAACAGGCCGACGTTCACGCCGATGTTGATCAGGAACTGGCCGATCCACAGGAACGACAGGCCATACGCCACGTACGCGGCAAAAAACTGCTTGGCCTTCTCCGCCCACAGGCCGATGTACATGCCACGCACGCAGACGAACACGAACAGCGCCACGGTGCACAACGAGCCCACGACGCCCAGTTCTTCGGCCAGGACCGAGAACACGAAGTCGGTATGGGCTTCTGGCAGGTAGAACTGCTTCTGTACGCTGTTGCCCAGGCCTACGCCCAGCCATTCGCCGCGACCGAAGGCGATCAGCGCCTGGGTCAATTGATAGCCGGAACCGAACTGGTCCGCCCACGGGTCGGTAAAGGTGATCAGGCGCGCCATCCGGTAGGGTTGCGCCTGCACCAGCACCGTTACCGCCGCAACCGCCAGCGCGACCATCAGGGTGAAACGGAACAGCCCGACGCCTCCGAGGAACAGCATCGCCGCCGCCGCACCCATCATCACTACCGTGGCGCCGAAGTCCGGCTCCATCAGCAGCAGGCCCGCCATCGGCAGCAACACGATGAATGGCTTGAAGAAGCCCATCCAGCTCTCGCGTACTTCTTTCTGGCGCCGCACCAGGTAACCGGCGAGGTAGATCACCACGAAGACCTTGGCAATTTCCGAAGGCTGTACGTTGAAGAAGCTGAAACCGATCCAGCGCATCGAGCCGTTGACCTCGCGGCCGATCCCAGGCAACAGCACCATCACCAACAGGCCGAAGGCACCGAGCAACATCATCCAGCCCAGGCGCTGCCAAGTGGCGATCGGCACCATCATGGTGACGATGCACGCGCCCAAGCCGATCACCAGATAAATCAGGTGGCGGATCATGTGGTAAAGCGTATTGCCTGACTGCACGGCCGCCACTTCCGACGACGCGGACGTGATCATCACCAGACCCAGGCCCAGCAGCGCCAGGCAACCGGCGAGCATCGGGAAATCCAGGTCGATGCCGCGCCCGGTGATCAGCGGCGACGGGTACGGCTTGATGATGTTCATCAGACTCATGCCAAGTCCTCCGCGGCCCGGGCGAACAGCTGCCCGCGCTCTTCATAGTTCTTGAACATGTCGAAACTGGCGCAGGCCGGCGACAACAGGACTGCATCGCCCGGTTGAGCCAGGGCGCGGCACTGCTGCACCGCTTCATCCAGCGAAGCGACACGCACCAGCGGCACGGCATCGCCGAGCGCCTGGGCGATCAATTCGCGGTCGCGGCCCATCAGCACCACGGCACGGCAGTTGGCCGCCACCGGATCGCGCAAATCCTTGAAGTCGGCACCCTTGCCGTCGCCACCGGCGATCAGCACCAGTTTGCCTTCGATATCCGCGCCCAGCCCTTCAATGGCCGCCAGTGCAGCACCGACGTTGGTGGCCTTGGAATCGTTGTACCAAGCCACGCCATCGAGATCGCGAACCCACTGGCAGCGGTGCTCGAGACCGGCAAACGTGCGCAGGGCCGCCAGCATGGCATCGAACGGCAGGCCGACCGCGTGCCCCAGGGCCAGGGCAGCCAGGGCGTTGGCCTGGTTATGGGCGCCACGAATCTTCAGCTCGCGCACAGGCATCAGGTTCTGGAATTCGAAGGCCAGGTATTTCTCGCCATTCTCTTCGCGCAGCCCGAAGCCTTTGAAATCCGGAACCCCCAGGCCGAAGGACCAGCACGGCAACCCCTCGCCCAACAATGGCCGGGTCAGGGCGTCCTGGCGGTTGAACACCACTTGCCGGGCGCCACGGAAGATCCGGTGCTTGGCCAGGTGGTAAGCCGGCAGGCCGCTGTAACGGTCCATGTGGTCTTCACTGACGTTGAGCACGGTCGCCACTTCGGCGCCCAGATGGTCAGTGGTCTCCAGCTGGAAGCTCGACAGCTCCATCACGTACAGCTCGACGTCGTCATTGAGCAGGTCCAGCGCCGGAGTACCGAGGTTGCCGCCCACGGCGACGCGCTTGCCGGCCGCTGCCGCCATCTCGCCCACCAGGGTGGTGACGGTGCTTTTGGCGTTGGAACCGCTGATGGCAATGATCGGCGCCTTGGCGTTGCGCGCGAACAGCTCGATGTCGCCGGACAATTTCACGCCACGGGCAGCCGCCGCCTGCAGGGCCGGAGTCGCCAGGGCCAGGCCGGGGCTCACGTAGAGCTCATCGGCGCGGCACAGGAATTCGACATCCAGCTCGCCACAACGCACGTCCACCTGGGGATAGTCACGCCGCAGCGTGGCCAGCTCAGGTGGATTTTCCCGCGTATCGGCCACAGCAAACGACACGCCCCGGTTCGCCAGGAAGCGAACCAGGGACATGCCGCTCTTGCCGAGGCCGACAACGATGCGGAAGTGGTCAGAAGCGATCAGAGACACTCGTTCTACCTCAGCTTCAGGGTGGCAAGGCCGATCAGCACCAGGATCACGGTGATGATCCAGAAACGGACGATCACACGCGGCTCGGGCCAGCCTTTGAGTTCAAAGTGGTGGTGAATCGGCGCCATGCGGAATACGCGGCGGCCGGTCAATTTAAAGGAAGCAACCTGAATGACGACTGACAGGGTCTCCATCACGAACACACCGCCCATGATGAACAGGACGATTTCCTGGCGAACGATGACCGCGATGGTGCCCAGGGCCGCGCCCAGCGCCAGTGCGCCGACGTCGCCCATGAAGACCTGTGCCGGGTAGGTGTTGAACCACAAGAAACCCAGGCCGGCACCGATCAGCGCACCGCAGAACACGATCAGCTCGCCCGCCCCGGGCACGTAAGGAATCAGCAGGTATTCGGCGAATTTCACGTTACCCGACAGGTAGCAGAAGATCCCCAGCGCGCCGCCCACCATCACCGTCGGCATGATCGCCAGGCCATCGAGGCCATCGGTGAGGTTGACCGCGTTGCTCGAACCGACGATCACCAGGTAGGTCAACACAACGAAACCTGCGCCCAACGGAATGCTGTAGTCCTTGAGCATCGGCAGGATCAGGGTGGTTTCCACCGGCGAGGCGGCAGTCATATAAAGGAAGATTGCCGCGCCGAGGCCAAACACCGACTGCCAGAAATATTTCCAGCGGCTCGGCAGACCACGGGAGTTCTTCTCGATCACCTTGCGGTAATCGTCGACCCAGCCGATGGCGCCAAATAGCAGTGTCACCAGCAGCACGACCCAGACGTAACGGTTCGCCAGGTCAGCCCAAAGCAAAGTACTGATGCCAATGGACGACAGGATCAGCGCACCACCCATGGTCGGGGTGCCGGATTTGGACAGGTGGGACTGCGGGCCGTCGTTACGCACCGACTGGCCGATTTGCAGGTTCTGCAAGGTGCGGATCATCCACGGGCCCAGGAACAGCGACAACGACAGCGCGGTCAGCACACCCAGGATCCCGCGCAGGGTCAGGTACTGAAAGACCGCGAAGCCTTTGTGGAACTGTTGCAGGTACTCCGCTAGCAGCAGCAGCATTAATGTTTCTCCATACGGGTGCCGCACAGCGCCGCGACGACGTTTTCCATCGCTGCACTGCGTGAGCCCTTGATCAATAAGGTGGTGTTCGGGTCTTGCTCGGCCCCCAGGGCCTGGATCAGCTCGGCCTGAGTGGTGAAATGCTGTGCGTGTTCGCCAAACGCAGCGACCGCGTGGGCCATCATCGGGCCAACGGCATACAGCGCATCGACTTTGTCGCGCGCATAGGCACCGACATCGTGATGGCCCTGTTGCGCCCACTCGCCCAGTTCACCGATATCCCCCAGTACCAGCACGGTACGGCCGGAGAAACCGGCGAGGATATCCACCGCCGCGCACATGGACGTCGGGTTGGCGTTGTAGGTGTCGTCGATCACGCGCATGCCGTTGCTGGCTAATTGCGCAACACTGCGACCCTTGACCGGTTGCACCGCATTCAACCCGGCGACGACGCCCGGCAGCGACACGCCCAGGGCATGGGCGGCAGCGGCAGCGGCCAGGGCATTGGCGACGTTATGGGTGCCGAGCAGGTTCAACTGGACCCGCTCGGCGCCATCCGGGCCATGCAGGTTGAAGGCCGGGCAACCACGGGCGTCACGGTCCAGGTCGCTGGCGTAGAAATTCGCGGCAAGATTGCTCAGGGCGAAGGTCAACACCTTGCGCTCACCCGCCCGGACCTTCCAGGTTTCGAAAGCCTTGTCGTCAAGATTCAACACGGCGACGCCATCGGCATCGAGCCCTTCGATGATCTCGCCCTTGGCCTCGACGATTTTTTCCGGCCCGCCGAATTCGCCGACGTGGGCGGTCCCGGCATTGTTGAGCACCGCCACGTGGGGTTTGGTCATGGCTACGGTGTAGGCAATCTCGCCGAGCCGCGAAGCACCCAGCTCGATGACGGCGGCGCTGTGTTCCGGCGCCAGTTCCAGCAGGGTCAGCGGTACGCCGAGGTCATTGTTCAGGTTGCCCCGGGTCGCCAGCACAGGGCCGCGGGTGCGCAGGATGCTGGCAAGCATCTCCTTGACCGTGGTCTTGCCGCTGGAGCCGGTGATGGCCGCAACCGGGTTGCCAAACGCCGCGCGGTTCAGCGCGCCGAGTTGGCCCAAGGCCTGGCGAGTGTCATCGACCAGCAACTGCGGCAGCGTGCTGTTGGTCACTTCCCGCTCGACCAATGCTGCAACCGCACCTTTGGCGGCGACTTCATTCAGGTAGTCGTGGCCGTCGAAACGCGGCCCGGCCAGGGCGACGAACAACTGCCCAGGGACAATGGCCCGGCTATCGATGCTGACCCCGTCGAAGCTGGCATCCGCAGCCAGCAGGCGTGCATTCAGGGCGTTGGTCAGCTCGCTGAGTTTCAGGGCCTTAAGCATGGGCCACCTCCCACGCGGTCAGGGCGTGATCGGCTTCCACCAGATCGGAGAACGCATGGCGTTCGCCGTTGATTTCCTGATAGTCCTCGTGGCCCTTGCCGGCCAGGACGATGACATCCTCCGCCGAAGCGCTGGCAATCAACTGGGCGATGGCCTGGCCACGACCGGCCACGAATGTGACGTTATCCACCGCCGAGAAACCGGCACGGATGTCGTCGAAAATCTGCAACGGATCTTCGCTGCGCGGGTTGTCGTCGGTAACCAGCACGCCGTCGGCCAGCCGCTCTACCACTTCAGCCATCAGCGGGCGCTTGCCGCGATCGCGATCGCCGCCGCAGCCGAACAGACACAACAGCTTGCCTTTGGCGTGAGGTCGCAGGGCCATCAAGACTTTTTCCAGGGCATCGGGGGTATGGGCGTAGTCGACCACCACCAACGGTTGCGTTCCGCCACCCAAGCGCTGCATGCGACCGGCCGGGCCTTCGAGCTTCGGCAGGACCTTGAGGATTTCATCCAGCGCGTAGTCCAGCCCAAGCAAGGCGCCGATGGCGGCCAATACGTTGCTCAGGTTGAAGCGACCCAGCAAGCTGCTGCGCAGATGGTGTTCGCCCTGGGGCGTGACCAGCGTGGCACGCACGCCTTCGTCAGTAAATTGCGCCTGGCGCACATACAGGTAGGCGCTGGCATCTTCCAGGCTGTAGGTGATCAACCGCGATTCGCGCTGGTCGGCGGCCAGTTGCCGACCGAACTCGTCATCGATGTTGATGACCCGGCATTTCAAGTCGTTCCAGGCAAACAGCTTGGCCTTGGCTTCGCCGTAGGCCTGCATGGTGCCGTGATAATCCAGGTGATCCCGGGACAGGTTGGTCAGCACCGCGACGTCAAAGGCCAGAGCAGTCACTCGCCCCTGGTCCAGGCCGTGGGAAGAGACTTCCATCGCAACGGCCTTGGCACCGGCCTTTTTCAGATCCGCCAGGGTCGCTTGCACGGCAATCGGGTTCGGCGTGGTGTGCAGGCCACTTTCCAGCGCGCCATGAAAGCCGTTACCCAAGGTTCCAACAATGCCGCAATGCTGGCCGAGCAGGTCCAAGGCCTGGGCCACCAACTGGGTGACGCTGGTCTTGCCGTTGGTGCCGGTCACGCCAATCAGGTTCAGGTGACGGCTCGGGTCGCCATAGAAACGCCCAGCGATGTCCGACAACTGCGCTGCCAGCCCCTTGACCGGAATCAGGGGGACGTCAGTGATCGGCAGTACGGTTGCGCCTTGCACTTCATAAGCCACGGCAGCCGCACCGCGCTTCAAGGCGTCGGCGATATGGGAGCGACCATCGAACCTGGCGCCCGGCACCGCCAGGAACAAGTCCCCGGCACGTACATTGCGGCTATCCAGGGCCAGCTCGCGAATCAGCAGATCGTGACCGGCGTGGGCAAAAATCTTGTTCAGGCTCAGGGACATCAGCCACGCCCTCCTTCGGCTTTCAGGGGAACGACCGGTGCGGTATTGGCCTGCTGGGTCGGTGGCAGGTTATCCGGGGTAATGTTCATCAGCCGCAGGGTGCCGGACATCACTTTGCTGAACACCGGCGCCGAAACCAGGCCACCGAAATAGCCCGCCTTGCTCGGTTCGTCGATGACCACGACGATGGCGTAGCGCGGGTCGCTCATCGGGCCGAAGCCGGCAAACAGCGAACGGTAGGAATTCTCGGCATAGCCTTTGGTGCCCACGGAGGTCTTACGGGCCGTACCCGACTTGCCAGCCACGTGATAGGCCGGCACCTGGGCGCGATAGACACCGCGCGGCGCCTCGATCACCTGTTGCAGCATGCCCTGCATGGTCTTGGCGACATTCTCCGGGATCACCTGGGTAGTCTGCGGCGCTTTGTCGGTTTTGATCAGCGTCAGCGGTGCGATGCGCCCATTGTTGGCGAGCGCGGAGAAGGCGTGGACCAGTTGGATCGCCGTCACGGATACCCCGTAGCCATAGGACAAGGTAGCCGTTTCGGCCTTGCGCCAGTCGCGGTAGTTCGGCAGGTTGCCGACACGTTCGCCTGGGAAGCCCAGGCCGGTGTCCTGGCCGAGGCCGATCTTCTGGGCCAGGCGATAGATCGTCTCACCGCCGATGTCGAAGGCAATCTTGCTCATGCCCACGTTACTGGAATTGATCAGGATGCCGGTCAGGTCAAGCACCGGGCCTTCGGTCTTGGACACGTCGCGAATGGTGTACTTGCCGATCTGCAGCGTGCCCGGATACACCTCGACGGTGTCGCTCGGTTTCCAGCGCCCGGTTTCCAGGGCAGCGGCCATGGACACGGCTTTCATGGTCGAACCCGGCTCGAACACGTCGATCATCGCGCGGTTACGCATCATCGCCGGTTGCAGGTTGCGACGGTTGTTCGGGTTGTAGGTCGGCTGGTTGACCATGGCCAGGATCTCGCCGGTCTTCACGTCCATGATCACCAGGCTGCCGGCCTTGGCACCGTTCTCGACGATGGCATTACGCAACTCGCGGTTGGCCAGATATTGCAGGCGCAGATCAATAGACAACGCCAAGGGCTTGCCGGCCTTGGCGTTTTTGGTGACTTGGACATCCTTGATCAGCCTGCCGCGCCGATCCTTGATGACCTGTCGCTTGCCGGCAACCCCGGCGAGCCATTCGTCATAGGCCAGCTCGACGCCTTCGCGCCCCCGGTCATCGATGTCGGTAAACCCGACCATGTGGGCCGTGACTTCACCGGCCGGGTAAAAACGCCGGAACTCTTCAATGCCATAGACGCCCGGGACTTTCAGGTCGAGCACGCTCTGGCCCTGCTCGGGGGTCAACCCGCGCACCAGGTAAATGAATTCTTTGTTGGCCTGGGCTTCGAGACGCTCGGCCAGGGCCTTGGGATCCTGTCCAAGAGCGGCCGCCAGTGCTGGCCATTTTTCCTTGGCCAGCTGCATTTCCTTGGCATTCGCCCACAAGGTGGTCACCGGCGTACTCACGGCCAACGGTTCGCCATTGCGGTCGGTGATCAGGCCACGGTGAGCGGGGATCGGAATATGCCGCACGCTACGGGCATCGCCCTGCCCCTTGAGGAAGTCACGGTCGACTACCTGCAGGTCGATGATGCGCCAGGAAATGGCCGCCACCATGATCCCGAGCAAACCCAGGACCAGGCGGAACCGCCATGGGAACAGTGCCCCTTCAAGCTTCATCATGGCGTCACCATCTGCACTTCGGCAGCGCCAGGGATGCGCATTTTCAGCTGTTCGGTGGCCAATACTTCGATGCGGCTATGGGCGGTCCAGGTGCTCTGTTCCAGGATCAACCGGCCCCACTCGGCCTGCGCCTTGTCGCGCACGCTCAACTCGTTGTAGAGGGTATTGAGAAGCTGACGGTTCCAGTGCGCGCTATAGGACACGGCGATGGCCGACACGAGCACGCCGATAAACAGCAGCAGCATGAAAAAGCTGCCGCCCGGCAGAGGCTTGGCGAAGAGCTTGCTCACCGCAACTTCTCCGCGACACGCATGACCGCGCTACGGGCACGCGGGTTGGCCTTGAGTTCCGCCTCGGAGGCGAACTGCGCCTTGCCATGGATCTTGATTTTCGGCACGAAGGCTTCGAAACGCACCGGCAGGTTGCGCGGCAGGTTATCGGCTTCGCCCTTGGTGAGCTTGCGCATGAACAGCTTGACGATCCGATCTTCCAGGGAATGGAAGCTGATCACCACCAACCGACCACCGATCTCAAGCGCTTCGAGGGCCGCTTCAAGGCCCGCCTCGAGGTCGCCCAGCTCATTGTTGACGTGGATGCGCAAGCCCTGGAAAGCACGGGTCGCCGGGTTCTTGCCCTTCTCCCAGGCCGGGTTGGCGACTTTCAGCACTTCGGCCAGATCGCCGGTGCGCTCGAACGGCTTGATGTCGCGACGCTCGACCACGGCGCGCGCCATGCGGCCAGAGAAACGTTCTTCGCCGTATTCCTTGAAGACACGAGCGATTTCTTCCACCGGGGCAGTGTTGACGAATTCGGCAGCGCTGATTCCACGGGACGGGTCCATGCGCATGTCCAGCGGGCCGTCATTGAGAAAACTGAAGCCGCGCTCCGGGTCGTCCAGCTGCGGCGAAGACACGCCCAGGTCGAGCAGGACGCCACTGACCTTGCCGGCCAGGCCGCGTCCGGCGACTTCCGAACCCAGCTCGGCAAAGCTGCGCTGCACAATGACAAAGCGGCCGTCTTCGGCCGCCAGCGCTTGCCCTGTGGCAATCGCTTGAGGATCCTTGTCGAAGCCCAACAACCTTCCGTCCGGACCGAGCTGGCTGAGAATCAACCGGCTGTGCCCGCCACGCCCGAACGTACCGTCCAGATAGCAGCCATCAGGACGTACGGCGAGAGCCTCGACGGCCTCGTCCAGCAGTACGGTGATGTGGTTAAAGCCGCTATCAATAGTCACAGGATCAAATCACGCAGTTCATCAGGCATGGCGCCCGGTTGTTGAATAGCAGCGAGGTCGGCGGCAGAAACCGCATTCCAGGCATCTTCGTCCCACAGTTGGAACTTGTTCAGTTGGCCTACCAGCATCGCGCGCTTGTCCAGCTTGGCGTATTCGCGCAGACGCGGTGGCACCAGGAAACGACCGCTGCCATCGAGTTCAAGGTCGACGGCATTACCGATCAGCAAGCGTTGCAGGCGGCGGTTTTCTTCTCGTAGCGAAGGCAATGCGCGCAGTTTGGTTTCGATGATTTCCCACTCATCAAGGGGGTAAACACACAAACAAGGATCAACGGCGTCGATCGTGACGATTAATTGCCCCGAACTTCGCGAAACGAGCTCGTCACGATACCGGCTCGGCATGGCGAGACGGCCTTTTGCATCGAGACTGATAGCGTTAGCTCCGCGAAACACGTCAGCGTTTCTCCACTTTTTGGCGTTTTACCTTCAAAAAAACCCACTTCATGCCACTTTCCGCCACTTGCGCACACTATAGGAATGCGCCCACCGCACCGTCAAGGCGCGGATTGAAGGAAAAGCCTTATAGATCGGAGATTTAGGAGCGTTTCAGGAGGGGTAACAAGAATCTGACGTAGGAAAATTCGCCTCAACCCGAATGAGCACAGGAGGCTGCGCGCACAAGTTAAAGTGATTTATTAAGAGTAAGATTTTTTTGGTATTAGGAACTGCGTCTGCCAGTGATTCCGGCAGGGAGGGAAAAAGGTGGAGAGTCGATCTGTAAGCCGGGTTCTGTCTTGAACAGTCATTCGTCTACGATGGCCATCACTGGACATCTTTAGCAACCTACCCGGTCCCAGCGCGGGCCACGCCTTGGGACCCTATTTGGTCTTGCTCCAAGTGGGGTTTACCTAGCCACGAACTGTTGCCAGACGTGCGGTGCGCTCTTACCGCACCTTTTCACCCTTACCGGCGCCGAAACGCTTAGGCGGTTATTTTCTGTGGCACTTTCCGTAGGCTCACGCCTCCCAGGCATTACCTGGCACTTCGCCCTATGGAGCCCGGACTTTCCTCCCCCCCCTAATTCTCATAGAGGGCAGCGACTGTCCGATCGACTCTCCGCCGCGAAGGTTAACGGTAGCGGGCCTGAAGAACAAGCGCTAAAAGCCCTTGGCCAGCCCCGTGTCCCGGTTTCACTGGTCCTTCTGTTTTTCCAGCGCGACCTGATACAGCACGTTCTTACGCTCGCCGGTGATCTGCGCGGCAAGGGCAGCGGCGCGTTTGAGAGGCATCTCCTCAAGCAGCAGGTTCAGGATGCGCATCGCTTCGCCGCTGACGGCCTCCTCACTTTCTGGCGCGGTCCAACCGGCCACCAGTACCACGCATTCGCCGCGCTGCTGATTGCTATCGTTTTCGACAAACGCCCGCAGCTCGGCCAAGGGCAGCCCCTTGAGGGTTTCGAAGGTTTTGGTCAGCTCACGGGCCAGCAAGGCCGGACGCTCGGGGCCGAACACCAGCTCCATATCCTGCAGGCATTCCAGGATGCGGTGCGGCGCTTCATAAAAGATCAGCGTGCGCGGCTCCTCCTTTATGGCCTCAAGACGCGCCCGCCGCCCCACCGCCTTGGCCGGCAGGAAACCTTCGAAGATGAAACGGTCCGACGGCAAGCCTGCTGCCGACAGCGCTGCGATCAACGCACAAGCCCCCGGCACTGGCACCACGCTGATACCGGCTGCCCGGGCCTGGCGCACCAGGTGATAACCGGGATCGGAAATCAACGGCGTCCCCGCGTCGGAAATCAGCGCCACGTTATCGCCCGCCAGCAAACGGGTGATAAAGCGACTGCCTTCGTCACGCTCGTTGTGTTCGTGGCAGGCCGCCAACGGCGTGGAAATGCCAAAATGCTGCAACAGGCGCTGGGAATGGCGCGTGTCTTCGGCCGCGATAAGGGCAACGTCCTGCAGAATCTTCAGCGCCCGAGCACTGATATCGTCCAGGTTGCCGATGGGCGTCGCCACCACATACAGCGAGCCGGCAGCGGAATTCAAAGCGCCTGGAGCAGTCAAGACACATACCTCATGATCGGTAAAAACCGCCATTGTAGCGTGTGCCGGCCGCCTCAGCTGATCACATCAACCATTGTGGCGAGGGGATTTATCCCCGCTGGGCTGCGTAGCGCCCCCAAGACCTTGCGCCTCGGTGTGTCAGGTGGAATGGTTTTCAGCCTTTTCTGGGCTGCTGCGCAGCCCAGCGCGGATAAACCCCCTCGCCACAGGTTTAGTGCCGTCACCTGAGTGAGCAGCGTCTTTTGTGCTACGCCGCACTCTTTGAAATACCTAAATTGATCGATTCACGCCACTAACATCGCGCCCCGGCCAGTGCTTGGGTACAATTCGACGCTAATTTGATCTCGTATCAGGAACACTTACATGATCGCTTGCCTGCGGCTGCTCTCCGCCCTCTGCCTCGCTGCCCTCCTGGCGGCCTGCGCCAGCTCGCCCTCGTCCAGCCTTGGCGAACTTCCCCGGACCCCGGATGCCAGTATCGAGCAGTTGCTCGAACAGGCCGTCCAAAGCAAAGACCCAGAAAAAGCCGCCCTGTTGCGCCTGAGCGCGGCAGACCTGGCCTACCGCCAAGGCAATGCCGGCCAGTCCGCGCAGATCCTGCAACAAGTGCCCATGGAGCAACTCAAGCCCGGCCAACAGATTTTCGCCAGCACCCTGGCGGCCGAACTGGCAATGACGCGCAACCAACCCAAGGCGGCGCTGACCGCCCTGAGCCACCCAAGCCTGCAACACCTGAGCGAAATGCCGGTAGAGCAGCAAGTGCGCACCGGCACCGTCCGCGCCCGCGCCCTCGAGGCCGATGGCCAGACCCTGGCGGCCGCCAAGGAACGCATCTTCATCGCACCGCTGCTGCAGAACGAAGCCGCGGCGAAGAACCACGAAGCGATCTGGACATTGATCGCCTCGCTGCCCACCGACCAACTGCAACCGACCACCACCGACGACCTCGGCGGCTGGCTGGGCCTGGCCAAGGCAGTGAAAACCGCCGGTACCCTGGAGCAGCAACAAGCCGCCATCGACAGCTGGCGCGAACAGAACCCGAAGCACCCGGCCGCTCTCCAATTGCCAACACCGCTGGTCAAGCTCAAGGAACTGGCGAGCCAGCCGCTGAGCAAAATCGCCCTGCTGCTGCCACAAAGCGGCCCGCTGGCCACTGTCGCCAAAGCCCTGCGTGAAGGTTTCATGGCGGCGCACTACCAGGCGCAACAGGCCGGGCAGAAGCCGCCGAGCATTCAGTTCTACGACAGCGCCAGCCTGACCTCCATGGACGAGTTCTATCGCAAGGCCCAGGCTGACGGCGTGCAAATGGTCGTCGGCCCGCTGGAAAAACCACTGGTCAAGCAGATCAGCTCCCGCCCGCAACTGCCGATCACCACCCTGGCGCTGAACTACAGCGAAGGCGAACAAGGCCCACCCCAACTGTTCCAGTTCGGTCTGGCAGCCGAGGATGAAGCCCGCGAAGTCTCCCGCCGCGCCCGTACCGATGGCCTGCATCGCGCCGCGGTCATGGTACCCAAGAGCGAATGGGGCGATCGCGTACTGAAAGCCTTCAGCCAGGACTGGCAGGCAAACGGTGGCACTATCGTCGCTGTGGAGCGGGTCGACCAGCCGGTGCAACTGGCACAACAGATCGCCGACATGTTCCAGTTGCGCCAGAGCGAAGGTCGCGCCAAAAGCCTGCAAAGCACCGTGGGCACCACAGTCGCGGCCCAGCCGTCCCGTCGCCAGGACATCGAGTTCATCTTCCTGGCGTCAACTCCGCAACAGGCCCAGCAGATCAAGCCAACCCTGAATTTCCAATACGCAGGCGACGTGCCGGTTTACGCGACTTCCCAGGTGTTCAGCGCCAGCGGCGACCAGAACCAGTACAACGACATGAACGGCATTCGCTTTTGCGAAACCCCGTGGTTGCTCGACGCCAACGACCCTCTGCGCAAGCAGGTCACCGCCCAGTGGCCCCAGGCCGGAGGCAGCATGGGCCGCTTGTATGCAATGGGGGCAGATGCCTACCGCCTGGCACCGCGCCTGGGTCAGCTCAAGACCTTGCCGGACAGCCGCATCGAAGGCCTGACAGGCAGCCTGGCAGTGTCGCCATCCCAGCGTGTGCAGCGCCAATTGCCCTGGGCCGAGTTCGTCAGCGGCCAGGTACAGCGCCTGCCGGACACTCAGCGCTGATGCCTGACCGATCACGCCAGCAAAGCGGACGGGATGCCGAGGGCCAGGCCCTCGCGCATCTTCAGCAACGAGGTCTGCGCCTGTTGGCGCAGAACTGGTTGTGTAAACGCGGCGAGCTTGATCTGGTCATGCTTGACGGCGATACAGTAGTATTCGTCGAAGTCCGCTACAGAAAAAATACCCAATGGGGCGGTGCGCTCGACAGCATCGATGGGCGCAAGCGCCAGAAGCTGATTTTCGCCGCGCAGTACTTCCTGCAAAAGGAGTCTCGCTGGGCCGATTATCCCTGCCGTTTTGACGTCGTTGCCATCGACAGCGACGCCGATCAGTTGAACTGGCTGCAGAACGCCTTCGACAGCTGACCCCCATGCCGAACCGGACACCTTCACTTAACTTTTTTGCTCTTTGCTTTGCGGGCCGCACATGTTTGTGCCGATAAGCCGCGCTACTTAAGGTCACACAGATGGACATGCAATCGCGAATTCGCCAGCTTTTTCAGGCCAGTATCGACACCAAGCAACAGGCGATGGACGTACTTGCACCGCACATCGAGCAAGCCAGCCAAGTGATGGTCAACGCCCTGCTCAACGAAGGCAAAATGCTCTCGTGCGGCAACGGCGGTTCTGCCGGCGACGCGCAACACTTTTCGTCGGAGCTGCTCAACCGCTTCGAACGCGAGCGCCCGAGCCTGCCGGCCATCGCACTGACCACCGACAGCTCGACGATCACCTCGATCGCCAACGACTACAGCTACAACGAGATATTCTCCAAACAGATCCGCGCCCTGGGCCAACCTGGCGATGTGCTGCTGGCGATTTCCACCAGCGGCAACTCGGCCAATATTATTCAAGCGATCCAAGCCGCACATGATCGCGAAATGATTGTCGTAGCATTGACCGGTCGTGACGGCGGAGGCATGGCGTCACTGTTGTTGCCTGAAGACGTCGAGATCCGCGTACCGGCCAATGTCACTGCACGTATTCAGGAAGTCCACCTGCTGGCGATCCATTGCCTTTGCGACTTGATCGACAGCCAACTGTTCGGGAGTGAAGAATGACCCCTAATCGCCTAGGCCTTCTGGCCCTGACCCTGTGCCTCGGCATCAGCGGCTGTACATCGGTGGTTAACGCCAGCCGGGAAAAGCCGATTGAAGATGACCGCGGCACCCGCACCTTCGGCAGCAAGATCGACGACTCCCTGATCGAAACCAAGGTGGGAGTGAACATCGCCAAGGCCGACCCTGACCTGGACAACAACTCGCACATCGTCGTGACCAGCTTCAACGGTGTGGTGCTGCTGGCCGGCCAGACCCCACGCGCCGACCTGAAGGCCAAGGCCGAGCAGGAAGCCAGCGCTGTGCAACGGGTCAAGACCGTGCATAACGAGTTGCAGGTCCTGCAACCCTCCTCGCTGCTGGCACGTCAGAACGATGCGTGGCTGACCACCAAGATCAAGACCCAGATGCTCACCGACGCCAGCATTCCCGGTTCGCGCATCAAGGTTGTGACCGAGAACGGCATCGTCTATCTGCTGGGCTTGCTGACCAAGAAGGAGGCCGCGCAGGCGACCAACCTGGTGCAGGGGGTTTCCGGGGTGCAGAAGATCGTCAAGTTGTTTGAGTACATTGACTGATACTGAGCTCCTGTCGCTCAAGAGAAACGGCGCTTCTTCCGAGACGGAAAGCGCCGTTTTTTTTGGGCTTCGTTTTTTGGAGGGAGTTTGGCCAGTGTGTATGTCCGTTACCGCAGAAACGGATATGCACACCAACGACACCCAAAAAAATGCCCGCATCTCGCGACACAGGCATTTTCCTAACCAAGCTGCCAGGCTTTCACACAGTCCATGACTGGATGGCCTTTTTGCACAACCCGCTATTTCACCACTTTCAGACTCGGCCGGCCGCTAGGACGTGGCGGCTCGTCATCCGGTGGTGGCAGATCATCATCCGGCTCGAGCTCGTCGTCGCCGTCCAACGGCGCCTCCAGCTCAAACACCATGCCCTGGCCATTCTCCCGGGCATAAATCCCCAGGATCGAGGCCACAGGCACGTACAGAGTGTGCGGCACGCCACCGAAGCGCCCTTCGAAGCTGACCGCATCGTTGTCCATGTGCAGGTGACGCACGGCGGCCGGCGATACGTTCAGGACAATCTGCCCGTCGTTGGCAAAACCCTGCGGCACCTGTACCGATGGATACTCGGCGTTGACCAGCATGTGCGGGGTGCAATCGTTATCCACAATCCACTCGTAGAGCGCGCGGACCAGATAAGGTCGACTGGAGTTCATAGCGGCTCCTTAAGCCTTAGCGCATGTCGCGTTCGACACCAGACAGACTCGCCTGGAAAGCCTCGCGCGCAAACTGGCGCTCCATATAATCAAGCAGCGGCTTGGCAGGCCGCGGCAGTTCGATACCCAGAATCGGCAAACGCCAGAGTATTGGCAATAGGCAGCAATCCACCAGACTTTGTTCCTCACTAAGGAAAAACGGCTTGTCGGCGAATAACGGCGACACGCCAGTCAGACTTTCACGCAACTCTTTACGCGCCACGACCCGCGCCGGCTCCTTGGTTCGTGAATCCAGGATCAGATCCACCAACCCGCACCAGTCACGCTGGATGCGATGGATCAGCAAACGACTGTTGGCGCGTGCGACAGGGTACACCGGCAGCAAAGGCGGATGCGGATAACGCTCATCCAGGTATTCCATCACCACGGTCGACTCCCACAATGCCAGGTCACGATCGACCAGTGTGGGCAGGCTGCCGTAAGGGTTCACTTCGATCAGCTTCGGCGGCTGACGACCCGCTTCGACGTAAATGATCTCGGCGCTGACACCCTTCTCTGCCAGTACGATGCGTACCCGGTGGGAATAGTGGTCGGCGGGGTCGGAGTAACAGGCCAACCGATTGGTCACGCCCATGGCGGTCCTCCTCGCTTGTTGAAATTATCGAAAAACGGAAAAACGAGCGCGCCCGAAGGGCGCCTCCCGTAACACCTGGCTGACCAGGCTCGTTACACTTTCAGAGACGCCCTTGGGCGCGCACGATTAACAGCAACGGATTACAGCTTTATCAATGCACGTCTTTCCAGTATTCACGCTTGAGCAGGTAAGCGAATACGAAGAAGAACGCCAGGTACAGCAATACATACGTACCGATGCGCTGATGCTCCAGCTTCACCGGGTTGGCCGAATAGGCCAGGAAGGTCACCAGGTTCTTGACCTTCTCGTCGAACTGCTCTGGAGTCAGGCTACCGGTATTCGGCAACACGGTCAGCTGGTCGCAGGCTTCATGCGTCAAAGCGGTGCCGGTCAACGGGTCGAATTGCTTCTTGCCATCCTCGACGATCTGCACCTGCTTGCAGCCTACCACTTGACGACCCTGGAGGCCGACCAGAACGTTCGGCATGCCGACGTTCGGGAAGACTTTGTTGTTCACACCCCATGGACGCGCAGGATCCTCGTAGAACGAACGCAGGTAACCGTAGAGCCAGTCGGTACCACGTACACGGGCTACCAGGGTCAGGTCAGGCGGCGCAGCGCCGAACCAGGTCTTGGCGTCTGCTGGCTGCATGCCGATGGTCATGTGATCACCCAGCTTGGCACCGGTGAACACCATCTTCTCGAGCATCAGTTCGTGAGGAATGCCCAGGTCATCGGCCACTCGCTCGTAACGCTGGAACTTGGCACTGTGGCAACCCATGCAGTAGTTGGCGAACGTCCGTGCGCCGTCCTGCATGGCAGCTTTGTCGGAAACGTCGATGTCGACTTTTTCCAGCTCTGGGCCACCGTGTTCGGCCGCGAAGGACAATACAGGCATAGCAGCAAGAATCAGTACAGCAAATAGCTTTTTCATCAGCCAGTCACCCTTTCCGGAACCGGTTTGGTCTTCTCGAGCCTGGTATAGAACGGCATCAGAATGAAGTAGGCGAAATACAGGAAGGTGCAGACCTGCGACAGCAACGTACGCTCCGGGGTCGGCGCCAGTACACCCAACACACCCAGGATCACGAACGAGATGCAGAACACCACTAGCCAGATCTTGCTCAGCCAGCCTTTGTAGCGCATCGACTTGACGGGGCTGCGGTCCAGCCACGGCAGGACAAACAGCACGGCGATGGCCGCGCCCATGGCGATAACGCCCATCAGCTTGTCTGGAATCGCCCGCAGAATTGCGTAGAACGGTGTGAAGTACCAGACCGGGGCAATGTGCTCAGGGGTCTTGAAGGCGTTCGCTTGCTCGAAGTTCGGCTTCTCGAGGAAATAACCACCCATTTCCGGGAAGAAGAACACGATCGAGCAGAAGATGAACAGGAAGACCACCACGCCGACGATATCTTTCACGGTGTAGTACGGGTGGAAGGCGATGCCATCCAGCGGTACGCCGTTCTCGTCCTTGTGCTTCTTGATGTCCACGCCATCCGGGTTGTTCGAGCCGACTTCGTGCAGCGCCAGGATGTGCAACACCACCAGACCGAGGATCACGATCGGCAGGGCCACGACGTGCAAGGCGAAGAAGCGGTTCAGGGTAATGCCGGAGATCAGGTAGTCACCACGGATCCACTGGGTCAGGTCGTCACCGATGACCGGGATCGCACCGAACAGCGAGATGATCACCTGGGCACCCCAGTAGGACATCTGGCCCCACGGCAGCAGGTAGCCCATGAAGGCTTCGGCCATCAGCGCCAGGTAGATCAGCATGCCGAAGACCCACACCAGCTCACGAGGTTTCTGGTACGAACCGTAGAGCAGGCCCCGGAACATGTGCAGGTAAACCACGATGAAGAACGCCGAAGCGCCAGTGGAGTGCAGCAGACGCAGGATCGAGCCGTACTCGACGTCGCGCATGATGTATTCGACCGAAGCAAACGCCTCTTCCGCCGAAGGGGTGTAGCTCATGGTCAGCCATACACCGGTGACGATCTGGTTGACCAGAACGAGCAATGCCAGGGAGCCAAAGAAGTAGAAGAAGTTGAAGTTTTTTGGGGCGTAGTACTTGCTGAGATGGTCTTCCCACATTTTGGTCGCGGGAAAGCGCGCATCAACCCAATCCATGAATTTGCTCATCACGCTTTCTCCGTGTCGACGCCGATGACAATGATGTCGTCCGACTCATAGGAATGCGGGGGAACTGGCAGGTTCAGAGGTGCAGGCTGAGACTTGTAGACGCGACCCGCCAGGTCGTAGTGGGAGCCGTGGCAAGGGCAGAAATAACCACCGACCCAGTCCTTGCCCAAGTCGGCTGGAGCCACTTCAGGGCGGAACGTTGGCGAGCAACCCAAGTGCGTGCAGATCCCGATCAGCAGCAGGACTTCCGGCTTGATCGAACGCGTCTCTGGGTCGACATAGGTCGGTTGCGTCGAGTTCTTGGAGGTGGGGTCAGACAACTGGCCCTCGATCTTTTTCAGATTCCCCAGGATTTCCTCGGTACGGCGGACGATGAACACCGGCTGGCCGCGCCACTCAGCAATCATCTGCTGGCCTGGCTCGATCTTGCTGACATTCACTTTCACCGGTGCACCTGCAGCTTTCGCCTTGGCACTGGGAAACCATGACCCCACGAACGGGACCGCAGCCCCCACCGCTCCTGCAGCACCCACCACGGATGTGGCTGCTACCAGGAAGCGACGCCGGCCTGCATTCACGCCGTCATTGCTCATTCAGTCCTCTCCCATCAGCTTTGTGGCCTGTTAAATCAGGCGTCTACTAAGTAAAAATCTGAACTTATAAAAATTTTGCCGAATGGTAATGAAAAGCCCCAATATTGACAAGGTAATTACCAAGCGGCCAAACCGCCAAGCCTTGTAGTATAGGGCCTCTACGGATGTGGCAAGTTGTCACAGCATAAATATTTCGCCCATAAAAAAACGCCCAGCTCCGTAAGGAACTGGGCGCTTTTTGAACGCGAAAGCGAATTAACGCTTCGAGTACTGCGGACGCTTACGCGCTTTACGCAGACCGACTTTCTTACGTTCAACTTCGCGAGCATCGCGAGTTACGAAGCCGGCTTTGCGCAGAGCACCACGCAGAGTCTCGTCGTAATCCATCAGGGCGCGAGTGATGCCGTGGCGGATTGCGCCAGCTTGACCACTTACACCGCCACCGATAACAGTGACGTAGATGTCGAATTTTTCGACGGTCTCGGTCAGTTCCAGCGGCTGACGAACTACCATGCGGGCAGTTTCGCGGCCGAAGAAGTTATCCAGGGAGCGGTTGTTGATGGAGATGTTACCAGTGCCCGGACGCAGGAAAACGCGTGCGGTTGCAGTCTTGCGACGGCCAGTGCCGTAATTTTGAGTCGCCGACATAATGAACTATTCCGTTAAAACTTCAGTTCTTGGGGCTGCTGAGCAGTATGAGGGTGAGCAGCGCCCGCATATACTTTCAGCTTACGATACATGTCGCGACCCAGTGGGTTCTTAGGCAGCATGCCTTTAACCGCGGTCTCGATCACGCGCTCAGGGGCTTTGGCGATCAGCTTTTCGAAGTTGATCGACTTGATGCCGCCAGGAAAACCGGAGTGGGAGTAGTACATTTTGTCAGTGGTTTTAGCGCCAGTAACACGTACTTGCTCAGCGTTGATCACGACGATGTAGTCACCGGTGTCAACGTGAGGGGTGTACTCAGGCTTGTGCTTGCCACGCAGACGGCTCGCGATTTCGGTGGCCAGACGACCCAGGGTCTGACCAGCAGCGTCGACGACAAACCAGTCGCGCTTTACTGTTTCCGGTTTAGCAGTAAAAGTTTTCATTCTTTATAGCCTCAGGGGCCGCCCTGTAAATTAGACGGCGGATCTTACTGAATAGTGCGTACTTTGACAAGTCAAAGGCAGCCGGATACAGACGCTTTCGGGGGCTCGGGTCGGCGCGTCCGTTCAACGGCAAGATTCTTCGGCGGCGGCGCATCACTTCCACTGCAGAAAGAGGTGCGCAATTATGCAGATTGCGAAAAATAATTCAACCTGCTTTTATGATTGTTTTGCCCAAGGAGTCACCGATGGACTATCGCCAGCTAGGCCGTACCGATCTGAACGTGAGCGCCTTGTGCCTCGGAACCATGACCTGGGGTGAGCAGAACAGCGAGGCCGAGGCCTTCGCCCAGATCGAACGCGCCAAGGGTGCCGGCATCAATTTCATCGACACCGCCGAGATGTATCCGGTGCCGCCGAAGGCCCAGACCTACGCCACCACCGAGCGCTACATCGGCAATTACTTCAAGAGCCGCGGCGACCGCGCCGATTGGATCCTGGCGAGCAAGATCGCCGGCCCCGGCAACACCATCGACTACATCCGCGACAGAAACCTCAAGCATAACCGCCAGCACATCGTCGAAGCCGTGGATGCCAGCCTCAAGCGCTTGCAGACCGACTGGATCGATCTTTACCAATTGCACTGGCCGGAGCGCAGCACCAACTTCTTTGGCCAGTTGGGCTACAAGCACAAGGCCGACGAGGACTTCACCCCCCTGGAGGAAACCCTCGAAGCCCTGGACGAACAGGTCCGGGCCGGCAAGATCCGCCACATCGGCCTGTCCAACGAAACGCCTTGGGGCACCATGAAATTCCTCGCCCTGGCTGAAGCCCGTGGCTGGCCGCGAGCCGTGTCGATCCAGAATCCTTACAACCTGCTCAACCGCAGCTTCGAGGTCGGCCTCGCGGAAATCGCCATCCGCGAACAGTGCGGCCTGCTGGCCTATTCGCCCCTGGCGTTCGGTTTCCTGTCGGGCAAATACGAAAACGGCGCACGACCAGCCAAGGGTCGCCTGACCCTCTATAGCCGCTTCATGCGCTACTTCAACCCGCAATCGGAAGCGGCGTGCAGCCGCTATGTGGCGTTGGCCCGCGAACATGGCCTGGACCCGGCACAGATGGCCCTGGCGTTCGTCACCCAGCAGCCATTCGTCACCAGCAACATCATTGGCGCCACCACGCTGGAGCAACTGGACAGCAACATCGCCAGCTTCGACCTGAAGCTGTCGGACGACGTGCTGGCGGGGATCGAGGCGATTCACAAGGATCAGCCGAACCCGGCGCCTTGATTGATTCATAGACCCAATCGCGAGCAAGCTCGCTCCCACAGGGTTCTGTGCCGATCACAAAATCGTGAACAGGCATAAATCGATGTGGGAGCGAGCTTGCTCGCGATGGCGGCCTCAGGCTCACAGCGAATTCAAAGCGACCGCGCAATAATCTCCTTCATGATTTCATTGGTCCCGGCATAGATCCGCTGTACCCGTGCATCCGCCCACGCCCGGGCAATCGGGTATTCCCACATGAAGCCGTAGCCGCCATGCAACTGCACGCATTCGTCGAGCACCTTGCATTGCAGGTCCGTGCCCCAGTACTTGGCCATTGCCGCCGTCGGCACGTCGAGCTTGCCTTGCAGGTGCAGTTCCAGGCAGCGGTCGACGAAAACCCGGCCGATCTGGATCTCGGTGGCCATTTCCGCCAGCTTGAAGCGCGTGTTCTGGAAGTCCGCGATGGATTTGCCGAACGCCTTGCGGTCACGGGTGTAGTCCAGGGTCCACTGCAGCGCCGCTTCGGCCGAAGCCAGACCACCGATGGCGACGGTCAGGCGTTCCTGGGGTAGCTCCTGCATCAAATAGGCGAAGCCCATTCCTGCCTGGCCAAGCAGGTTTTCCTTCGGCACGCGGACATCCTGGAAGAACAATTCCGACGTGTCCTGGGCCTTCATTCCGACTTTTTCCAGGCGCTTGCCCTTTTCAAAGCCAGGCGTGCCCGCCTCCACCAGGAACAGGCTGGTGCCCTTGGCGCCAGCCTTCGGGTCAGTCTTGGCGACCACGATCACCAGGTCAGCCAGGAAACCGTTGGTAATGAAGGTCTTCGAGCCGTTGATGACGTATTCGTCACCGTCCAGCACCGCCGTGGTCTTTACGCCTTGCAGGTCGGAACCGGCGCCCGGCTCGGTCATGGCGATGGCCGTGACCATCTCCCCAGACACCAGTTTCGGCAGGTACTTGTGCTTCAGCGCTTCACTGCCGTAATGCAGGATGTAGGGCGCGACAATGTCGGAATGCAGCGAGAAGCCGATCCCCGTCAGCCCCAGGCGTCCGATTTCCTCGATCACTACCGTGCTGTAGAGGAAGTCTGCGTCGAGCCCGCCATAGGCCTCTGGAAGGTGCGAGCACAACATGCCCGCCTCCCCCGCCTTGTTCCAGAGTTGGCGATCGACATGACCCTGTTTTTCCCACTGACTGTGGTACGGCACCGCTTCTTTTTCGAGGAAGGTTCGTACGCTGTCGCGAAACAATTCGTGCTCGGGAGCGAACAAGGTTCTTGGGATCATGGCGCACCTTTGGTTATTGTTGAATGTGGTTATCCAACAGAGCCTATGCCTGCGATGTACGACAGGACACTGGACACATCCGACAAAAAATAAGACGATCCAGCCGTCTGGTGACCACTTTCCCCTATAAAAACAAGATGAATTATGTCTATGCACGCCTCTACGCCTTTGCGGCGCGTCAGCATCCTGGCGATCGACCGGGTTTTCGCTTCCACCCTCATGCAAGCCAAGGATTTCTTCCATCTGGCCAGCCTGCGTTATGGCAAACAATTGGGCCACGGCCTGACACCGGCCTTCGAAACCCGCCTGGTCAGTCCTGACGGCAGGCCAGTGAACAGCTTCAGCGATGTGATCATGCCGGTGGATGGCGGCCTGGAAAATACCGATGTGATCATCCTGCCAGCGTTCTGGGACGATTTCGCCAACCTTTGCCAACGTTACCCCCAGGTCCTGCCCTGGCTGCGGGAACAGCATGCTCGCGGAGCGGTGCTCTGCGGCGAAGCCACCGGGGTATTCTGGCTGGCTGAGTCCGGGCTGCTCGACGGCAAGGAAGCCACCACCTACTGGCGTTTCTTCAACACCTTCAAGGAACGCTTCCCCCAGGTGCATCTGAACCAGGACAAGCACCTGACCGACGCTGACAACCTGTTCTGCGCCGGCGGCACGACCTCGGCCTGCGACCTGTACATTTACCTCATCGAACGCTTCTGCGGCGCCAACGTGGCCCAGGCCGTAGCGAGGGACATCCTGTACGAAGTGCAACGCAATTATTCGCCGGGAAGAATCGGCTTCGGCGGTCAGAAACTGCATCAGGACGTGATCATCCTGCAGATCCAGCAATGGCTCGAAGAACACTTCGCCGACAAGTTCCGCTTCGAAGACGTCGCCCGCGAACACGGCATGAGCATCCGCAATTTCATGCGCCGCTTCCAGACCGCCACCGGCGACAAACCACTGCATTACCTGCAACGACTACGGATAGAAACCGCCAAGGGCCTGCTATCCGGCAGCCGCAAGAGCATCAAGACCATCAGCTACGAGGTCGGGTACGACGACGCGAGCTTTTTCGCCCGACTGTTCCGGCAACACACCGACCTGTCGCCGAACCAGTATCGGCAGCAGTTTCAGCAGGCGGCGTAGCCCGAGGACTTGGCAACGACCCACTGTGGGAGCGAGCTTGCTCGCAATGGTGGTGGTTCAGCAGCACTGATGTTGACTGACACGACGCCATCGCGAGCAAGCTCGCTCCCACAGGGTCAGCCGGGGAATCAGCACATACAAAAAAGGCCTGCAATCGCAGGCCTTTTTTTGCGCTCCCAATCCCCTACGGCTTATGCGCCCGAGCCAGGAATTCGTGGGATTGCATTTCCAGCAGACGACTCAAGGTCCGCTGAAATTCGAACGTCAGGCGACCGCCGGTGTAGAGGTCCTTGAGTTCGACTTCGGCCGAGATGATCAGCTTCACGTTACGGTCGTAGAACTCGTCGACCATGTTGATGAAGCGGCGGGCGATGTCGTCTGTGGTGACGCTCATCTGTTCGACGCCGCTAAGCAGCACGGCGTGGAAGATCTTGCCCAGTTCGATGTAGTCGTTCTGGCTGCGAGGGCCATCGCACAGTTCGCGGAAATCGAACCAGGCCACGTCGTCACAGGTGCGGATGGCGCGGATTTCGCGGTTCTCGATGATCAGTACATCGTTCTCCACCGCCTGGGTGCATTCCGGGGTCAGCGCACGGAAGCTCTTGCGCAGGCTTTCTTCGGCGGCGGCGTCCAGGGGGAAGTGGAACAGCTCGGCTTGCTCAAGGTGACGCAGGCGATAATCCACGCCGCTGTCGACGTTGACGATCTCGGTATGTTCCTTGATCAGCGCGATGGCCGGCAGGAAACGCGCCCGTTGCAGGCCATCCTTGTAGAGGCCGTCGGGCACGATGTTCGAGGTGGCGACCAGGGTCACGCCGTTCTTGAACAGTTCTTCCATCAAGGTGCCGAGGATCATGGCGTCGGTGATGTCGGAAACGAAAAACTCATCGAAGCAGATCACCCGGGTCTCGTCAGAAAACCGCTTGGCAATGATGGTCAGCGGGTTTTTCTCGCCACCCAAGGTCTTCATTTCTTCGTGCACGCGCTTCATGAAGCGGTGGAAGTGCGTCCGCGTTTTTTCCTTGAACGGCAACGCTTCGAAGAAAGTGTCTACCAGGTAGGTCTTGCCACGGCCCACGCCGCCCCAGAAATACAGGCCCTTGACGGGAGTCTGGTCTTTTCTGCCGAACAGTTTGCCCAACAGACCCGGTTTGTTGTTCGAGGCGGCAACCAAGTCATCGTACAGGCGCTGCAAATGCCGCACCGCCGTTTCCTGGGCTGCGTCGTGGAAAAACTCCGGGCGTTTCAGATCAGCTTGATATCGTTCTAGGGGCGTCATATTCGTTAGCAAGGCAACAAAAACGGGCCGTCACTGTAGCGATGGCCCAGAGGAATGGCAATCGGCCCTTATTCGAGCCGATGGTCGGGTTACGCGCTGGATCAGTCTTGGACAGGTGTCAGGGCGACTTGCAACGCATCAATGGCCGCGTCGCGAGCGGCGCTGTCTGCGAAAGCCGGGCTGTCTGCCACGCACTCGCCGCCCAGCCAGACACTGAAACTCAGCGCATCGTTACGAACGTCCAATGGCTCACCGGATTGCAATTGCTTGGTGACCTGGCCGGCAGTCTTGCCATCGGCAAAGTGACGGGACAACAACAGTTGCTCGCCATCGGCCGCCAATAGACGGAAGCGGAAGCTGCCGTCGTCTTCACGAAAGCTCACGAAGCGTGCGGCTTTGGCGGCTTTCTTTTTGGTGCTGGTCGCAACCTGGACCTGGCTGACAAACGACCGCAGGCCAACGGCTTCACGCAGTTCGTTAAGGAACGGCGTCGCCACGGCCCGGGCTTTTTTCGCGCCCAATTGCAGGATGTCTTCAAGGTCCGACGGGCGCTCGATGAACTGGTGATAACGTTCGCGCGCCTCACCCAGCTCGCTGTCGAGCAGTTGGAACAAACGGTTCTTGGCTTCGCCCCAACCCAGGCCCTGCAACAGTTCGCTGCGGAACTCATCGGCCTGGGCCGGTGTGGCGAAGGCCTGGAACAGGGTGAACAGGTGCGAGTTGTCCGGATCCTTCGCCTCACCCGGGGCGCGGGAATCGGTGACGATCCGCGAGATCGCGTCTTTCATGTCCTTGGCGCTGCTGAACAACGGGATGGTGTTGTCGTAGCTCTTGGACATCTTGCGGCCATCCAGGCCCGGCAGCGTGGCGACGCTTTCTTCGATCAGCGCCTCGGGCATGGTGAAAAACTCCTTGCCCTGGCCGAACAGGTGATTGAAGCGCTGGCCGATGTCCCGGGCCATCTCCACGTGCTGAATCTGGTCACGACCGACCGGCACTTTGTGGGCGTTGAACATCAGGATGTCGGCGGCCATCAGTACCGGGTAGCTGTACAGGCCCATGGTGATACCGGCGTCCGGATCTTCGCCGGCCTCGACGTTCTTGTCCACCGAGGCCTTGTAGGCGTGGGCGCGGTTGAGCAGGCCCTTGGCGGCAACGCAGGTCAGCAGCCAGGTCAGCTCGGGAATCTCGGGAATATCGGACTGGCGATAAAAGGTCACGCGGTCCACGTCCAGGCCACCGGCCAGCCAGGTCGCAGCGATTTCCAGGCGAGAACGCTGGATGCGCAGCGGGTCATCGCACTTGATCAGGGCATGGTAGTCGGCCAGGAAGTAGAACGAATCGGCGTTGGTGTCGCGACTGGCGAGGATCGCCGGGCGGATGGCGCCGGCGTAGTTGCCCAGGTGCGGCGTGCCGGTGGTGGTGATGCCGGTCAGGATACGGGTACGAGTCGTCATGGGTTATCGCTTGTCAGACTGCAGTCAATTCGAGAGACGCGGCAGGAGCAGATCCTTGAGATCGGTCAGCTTGCCATGGAAAAAGTGTCCGCATTCTGCCACTTTCAGCAGCTCATGGGGGCGCTGGAGCGTGTCGGACCATTCGTAAACCAATTGCGGATCGACCACTTCATCGGCTTCCGGCTGGATGACGGTCAATTCGCCGCTCATCGGCAAGGGCGATTGCTCGTCCAGGCGCATCACCGCCGGGGCCACCATGAACAGGTGCTTGAGCGGTTGGCCCTGGGCTTCCAGGCGTCCGCCAAGGCTTGCGGCAACAAAACCACCAAACGAAAAACCGAACAGGGTGAGCGGTAGTTGCGGGTATTTTTCCCGCAGCCAATCGGCAGCGGCCTGGGCGTCGTCGACTTCACCAGTGCCCATGTCATGGCTGCCGGCACTGGCGCCGACGCCACGATAATTGAAACGCAACGTAACCAGGCCAGCATCACGGGCAGTGCGCTGCAGGGTCGAGACCACTTTGTTGAGCATGGTTCCACCCTGCACCGGGTTCGGGTGGCAGATCAGCGCCAGGCCACGGGGTGCCTCGCTGTCCAGGTACAAGGCTTCCAGTTGGCCCACCGGGCCATCGATGAATACAGGGGTTTCGCGCATAAGCAAGGTAAAGAACTCCGTGACCTTGAATAGGGTCGACTCGTCTAGCTAAAGTCTGTGCCTGGCATGATTGCGATGTTCTTCGCGGTATACAGCGCAGGTCCGAGCCGTTAACGTAAAGCAAAGCCGTTTATAGAGGAAGGACTCGTGGAACACTCGCTCTTAGTTTGGTTGTTGCCGACTCTTGCCCTGGTTGCCGGTGTCGCCATTGGATTCCTGCTTGCCCGACTGCTGCCCAACGCGGTGCCCAACAGCACGCAACGTCAGCTGGACGACATTCAGGAACGTTTCGACAGTTATCAGAATGAAGTGGTCACCCATTTCAACAGCACCGCTTCTCTGGTGAAGAAACTCACCCAGAGCTACCAGGACGTCCAGGATCATTTGTCCGAGGGTGCCAATCGCCTGGCCCTGGACGAACAGACTCGCCAACGCCTGCTGGCTGCCCTGCACGCCGACGCGGCGCAGGCGCCACGGGAACGCCTGACCCCGCCAAAGGATCAGGAACCGCCCCGGGACTATGCCCCTAAGGCCCCCAATTCGCCCGGCATGCTCGATGAGCATTACGGTTTGAAGAAGTAATTTTCAGCGACACCAAAAGCCCGCCCGATCCCATGATCGGGCGGGCTTTTTTTGGCTTGGGTTATCCAGGAGTCAGGTCTGCAGACATTCTGCGCCCAGTACAGAGTCCCCGTGGAGCGAGTGCGCACAGATTCCATGCCTGCCACAGAGCCCTGTGGGAGCGAGCCTGCTCGCGATTGCGGTCTGTCTGGGCCGGCGATGTTGAAGGTCCAACCATCATCGCGAGCAAGCTCGCTCCCACAGTTTTTGATCGCGGTGTTCACAGACTCTGCGCCAACCAAAAGCCAGCACAACTCCCACCGTCGCCTCAGAACGCCAGTTGCAGACTCTGCTGCCCTTCAAGGCTCAGCAGGAACTGCTTGGCTGCCAAGCCGCCAGCGAAGCCGGTGAGGCTGCCGCCGGTACCGATGACGCGGTGACACGGGGCGATGATCGAAATGGGGTTACGCCCGTTGGCCGCGCCCACTGCCCGTACCGCAGTCGGTTGGCCAATCTGGATGGCGATGTCGCGGTAGCTGCGGGTTTCGCCGAAGGGAATAGTCAACAGGGCCTGCCAGACCCGGGTCTGGAAGTCCGTACCGACGAAATCCAATTGCAGATCGAAGCGCCTGCGCTGGCCGGCGAAATACTCCATGAGCTGGCGTTCGGTTTCCTTGAGGGTCGGATGGTGGTTGTCCTCCTCCAAGGGTCCCAGGCGCACCCGGTTGAGCCGCTCGTTTTCCCACAGGATAGCCGCCAGTTTTGTATCCCGGGCCACGAGGATCAATTGGCCCACGGGGGATTGGATGGTTTTGTACTGGGGTAGCATCGAGCATCCTTATCGTAGACCGAGCACTTTTGTGGCGAGGGCGCTTGCTCTCGCTTGGGGAGGCGAAGCGCCCCTGAAAACCTGAGGACGCGGCGTGTCAGGCAAACATGTTCGCTGCCTGGAGGGTTGCGGCGCAACCCAGCGGGAGCAAGCTCCCTCGCCACAGGTTTCCCTGCGGATCAAGAACCTCGCTTACGCTAACAACCCCAACGCCTTCGCCCGCGCCACAGCCTGGGTACGCCGCTCCACGCCGAGTTTGCTATTGATGTGGCTGGCGTGCGTCTTGACCGTATGCAGCGAGATGAACAACTGCTCGCTGATTTCCTGGTTCGAACAGCCTTGTGCAATCAGTTGCAGTACCGCTCGCTCGCGGCTACTGAGGGTTTCGACAGGTGCCAATGGGTCAGCCGCTTGCACCGCCGTCGAGGGCAAGCGCTCGAGCAGATGCTCGCGCAAGGTGCTGGGTGGTGCCTGCAACAGTTGTTCGCGCAGCCATTCACCATGCTCTTCGCCCAGCAACCATTCAAAGGGTTGCAACACACCGCCGGCGGCGGCCTCGAACGCCTGGGCCAGGGTGCGGCGGGCTTCAGGTTCGCGTCCGACGCTCAACAACAAGGCGACTTTCTGATTGAGCGCCATCACGCAGAGCATCTGTCGACCGGTCTGCTGGCCGTGTTCAAGCAAGGCATTGAGCCGCCCCTCGGCCAACATCGGTTGGCCCCGGATGGCCTCCAGCACCGCCCGCTGCAGTTCGACATGCAGCGGCAATTGCGGGTGGAACTCCGGCGGCGCAGCGGCCTGTTCGCCGGTATAGGTCTGCCCCAACCGCATCAACCAGGCTTCGGCCAGGTCAGTACGCCCCTGGGTCAGCCAGAGTTCGCATTTGACCAGGGTAATCATCGCCAGGTAGTAAATCGGTGGAACGTCCCAAATGTGCATCAGGCGCTCGGCTTCGGCCAGTTCGGCAAAGGCCCGGGCGAATTCGCCGTTGTAGCCCTCGATACGGGCGATCACGCAGTGACCGATCAATACGCTGATGTCGCGGCAAGCCCGGGCTTCGGTGAGGCCAGCCTGCAACCGCGCCACCCCGGCCTGGGGCTGCATGCGCAAAGTGAGCAGAAAGCCCTGGTACAGGGTCAGGCGCGCCCGCACCGCATAGAGCCGTTGGGGCGACAGTTTGTGCAAACGTTGCAGGCCCTGGTGGACTTCATCCAGTGCCCGCAGGATTTCCCCCCGCGCCTGCAACACTCGGGCGCGATCGTAATGGGCCAAGGCTTCGAACAGCGGGTTGCCGACCCGTTGAGCCAGCTCCAGGGAGTCACGGTTCAAGTTTCGCGCGCGCCACAAGTCACCGTCGGCAATCGCCAGGTTCGACAGCGTGGACAGGCACATCAGGCGCTGGCCGTAGCGTTTGTGCGGCAAGCTCTCCAGGGCTTCGGTGCAATACCGCACGGTGGCTTCACGATCGCCGCGGCCACGGGCGACGATCCCGCTGAGGGCCAGCCATTGGGCAAGCATGGACTTTTGCGCAGTGGCCGAGGGGGCTGGCAAGAAGCGACTCAAGTAGGCGGCCAGCTCTTCGGCGGCGTCCAGCTGGCAAGCCAGCCCCAGCGCCCAGCTGTAGAGCACGATCAACCGTGGTGTGCTGATGAGCAGGCTGTCGGGCAGGTCCATTTTCCAGCGCAGCAACATGCCGACGTTCTGCTCGGCCAGCAGTTGCTCCTCCGAGAGGTTCTGCACCAGGTTCGCCGCCACGTCCAGGTGCCCGGCCCGCAGGGCCTGCTCCACGGCCTCGTCGATCAGGCCCTGGGCGTTGAACCAGCGACAGGCCCGCAGGTGCAAGGTCGCGGCCGGCACCATGACCGGCGCGCTGGGCCGACTGCGCAGCAGGTCGGAAAACAAGTGGTGATATCGATACCAGTGGCCATGCTCGTCCAGCGGCACCAGGAACACTTGATGAGCGGCCAGGTAACCCAGGATTTGCGCGCTGTCATGGGCTTCACGCACGGCATCGCACAGTTCGCTGCAAAAGCGGTCCTGGGGGGCGGTATCGTAGAGAAACGCCTGCACCTCGGCGGGCAGGCAGTCGATGACCTCTTCGAGCAGGTAATCGCGAATCAACCCTTCCCCCCCATGCAAGGCCTGGGGCAGCAAGCCTTCGGTACCGGCTTCGGAGGCCGCCAGCAGCCAGAAACGCAACCCGGCCACCCAGCCTTCGCTGCGCTGGATCAGATTTTCCAGGGCTTCCCCACGCAGCGAGCTGCTGTGATGCTGGAGCAGGGTCAGGGCCTCATCGTGGGTCAGGCGCAGATCCTGTTCGTTCAGTTCGAGCAACTGCCGTGACAGTCGCAGGCGCGCCAGATGCCAGTCCGGGCGCTGGCGGCTGGTGACCAATACCAGCAGGCCATCGGGCAGGTGATTGAGGAAGAATTGCAGGCAACGATCCAGCACCGAGCTCTGGGCCAGGTGGTAATCGTCGAGCACCAACAACAAGGGTTTGTCGGGCGAAAGATGCGTGGACAGTTCATCGAGCAAACCGTCGAGCCATTCTTCATAAGCGAAGGGTTGATGACGCTGGCGCATTTTCAGCAACCCCAGCGCCCGCCCTCCCAACTGCGGAAAGAACGCCTGGAGGCCTTCGAGCAGCCGCTCCAGAAAACGCCCTGGGTCGTTGTCCCGGGCACTGAGCCCCAACCAGAGGCTTTGCCAGTGAGGCGGCAGGCCCTGGCAGAATTCCACCGCCAGGGAGCTTTTACCAAACCCCGCCGGGGCGCTTACCAACAGCAACCGGCCACCCAGCCCCGCGCTCAAACGCTCGCACAACCGCGGCCGCACAACATGACCGTCGGGCAAGGGCGGGCGGTAGAATCGTCCGTCCTGTACCGCAATGGCTGCGCGGGCATAATCCGGAAGTGAAGACAGATCAGTCATGGCCGGCTCTTGTTGAAAGGCGGGTGGCGGCGTTGCAGATGTCCGCAGACTAGCCGTAAACGAGGAGGTATTGAAGGGAGTGCTACAAATGGCTACAAAAAGACTACAACACGGTTCACTTGAAAGGCCAATGCCAGGCACCGCTCCCACGCCACGGAGTTTGTGTTGGCTGATGGGACAAAAAAACGCCCCGAACCAGTCGGGGCGTTTCTTCGAGGATGCGGCCTCGGGTAAAGCGATTTAGCGGATGCCGTCCTGACGCAGCGCGTTCGGGGTGAAGTCGGCGGTGGTGGCGGTGAAGCCGAAGTCGTAGGCCGACTTCTCTTCGTTTTTCATGCCCAGGGCCAGGTAGCGGCCCGACTGCAAGTCGTAGAGGGTTTCCAGGGCGTACCACGGCACTTGCTTGTCGTAGTAGTTCTCGGCATGGGCCTCGGCGACGCGCCACAGTTGGCCACGACCGTCGTAATGGTCGATCACCGCCGCTTGCCAGGTGTCTTCGTCGATGTAGAAGTCACGCTTGGCGTAGATGTGGCGCTGGCCTTCCTTCAAGGTCGCGGTCACATGCCAGACCCGACGTAGCTCGTAGCGCGCCAGATCCTGGTTGATGTGGCCGGCCTTGATGATGTCGTCGTACTTGAGCTGCGGCGAATCGATCTTGTAGCTGTTGGACGCGATGTACAGCTCTTTCTTGCCTTCCAGCTTCCAGTCGTAGCGGTCCGGCGCACCGTTGTACATGTCCAGGTTGTCGGAGGTACGCAGGCCATCGGCGGCGGTCCCCGGGCCGTCATAGGACACTTGCGGGGCACGGCGCACACGGCGTTGGCCGGCGTTGTAGACCCAGGCCGAACGAGGTTCCTTCACTTGGTCGAGGGTTTCGTGCACCAGCAGCACGCCACCGGCCAGGCGCGCCGGCGCGGTCACTTGCTGCTTGAAGTAGAACAGGATGTTGCCAGGGTTGGCCGGATCGAAATCCTTCATCTTGTCGCGGAACACGAACTGGTCGCGGAAGTACACCAGGCTGTAGGAGCCATTGGGTTGCGGCGTGGCCTGGGTCACCAGGCGGGTCACGCTGCCACCGCGATAACGGGTGATGTGGTTCCAGATCACTTCCACACCGCTCTGGGGAATCGGGAACGGCACGGCCGTCTCGAAGTTCTCCAGGCCGTTGCCACCGGACACCAGCTTGGTGTTGACCGCGTTTTTCTTGATGGAAGCAAACACTTCATCCGGCACGGTGGCGCCGCGATGGGTCGGGTAGACCGGCATCTTGAAGGTTTCCGGGTAACGTTTGAACATCGCGTACTGGCCCGGCGCGAGCTTGGCTTTGTACTGCTCGACGTTCTGCGCGGTGATGGTGAACAGCGGTTTTTCACTGGCGTATGGGTCGGCAAGGAAGCCCTTGCTGTCCACGGCGCCGGCGTTCTTGGCCATGGGTTTCCAGGCCGAGATCGACCCATCGGCATTGCCAGCCATTTCCGCGCCCATCGGCGTCAGGCTCTTGCCCAGTTTGTCGGCCTCGGCGGCAGGCACCGCCGCCATGACACTGGCCGCCAGCAGGGATAGCCCCAAAACACCGACCTGCAACATATTCTTGGTTATTTTCATAGTGTTCGTCCTGAAATACGGTGCTTAGAAGGTCACGCCGACGCTAAGCGCCAGGAAGTCGCGATCGTCCACGGTGCTGAAGTCGCCACCAAAGAAGTTGGTGTAGGCCAGGCTCGCGTTGTAGGTGTTCTGATACTCGGCATCCAGCCCGAGGCTGACGGCCTTGCGGCCTTCTTCGAAGTTGCCACCAGGGCCTGGGGAGTAGCCTTTGACGTCATGGGACCAGGCCACGTTAGGCTTGAGGTTCACACCAGCGAAGACGTCCGGGTATTCCCAGATGGCACGAGCGCGGTAGCCCCAGGAGGTCGCGGTGGTGAAGCCGTCGTTGTTGCAGTTGCTGTTCACGCCGCTGCTGGTCTGGCCGCCACCTGCGGCGGTCGAGGCGTTCAGCGTGCTGCAGAAGCCATTGGGCAGCTCGCCCGGACCGAACACTGGGTCACGACCGTAGCGAGCCTCGGATTTACTTTCCAGGCCACCGACGTGGGTGACGCCGATTTCACCCACGAGAGTCAGACGACTGGCGCCCATGACCTGATCGAGGAAATGGGTGAATGTGGTCTGGAACTGGGTGATTTCCTTGCGGCGATAGCCGTGCAGATCCTGGCCCGGGGTGCCGTCGAGCACCGAGGCATTACCAAAGCCCGGGATTGGAGTAACACCTGCAAAAAGAATATCGGTGGTACTCAATTGCACTGGCGCGTTCGGCCGATAACTCAGCTCGCCGCTCCAGGCCGTGCCGGTGGGCAGGGTGGTGGAGAAGCTTAGGCCATAGAGCCGGATGTCTTCCGGGTATTCAACAAAGTACTTGGAGTTACCCGCCACGATCAGAGGACGCAGTGCGGCCAATGGTCCCAACGGCGTAGAGTAGAATCGCTGTGCGGCTCCCGTGGCGCTGAAAATCGGCGCACGGCTGTGGTAATTCATGAAGTAGGCGCCGAACTCGGTGTCCAGCGGTTCGAACATGTACTTCAAGGACGCGCCCCACTGTCCACTGTCACGGGCATCACGATCGGCGCCCCGGCGAACCAGGACCCCTTCCTCGTTCGCGTCTACACCAAATGCAGTCAAGGCTGGCAACGCTGCCGCCGGGATCCTAGAGCGTTTATTCAACACCCGCAGGTTATCCGTACAGCCGTCGGCAATAACATCCGGCTGGGAGAAGAACGTCCCGCAGTTATCGACAACCGTCTGGTCCCACTCCAACTGGTAGAAAGCTTCAGCCGACAGATTGTCGGTCAGGCTCTGGGACACGTAGAACATGTTGACCGGGATCAGCCCTTCCTTGACCTCGGCACCAGGGCGACGGAACGCGGACACATCGATCGGGTTGATGGAGTTGATGCCGCCTTGGATGAAGGTACTTTCCCCCCAACTGACGACCTGCTTGCCCAGGCGGACCGCCCCTGGCTGATCGGCAATGGAGTAATTGTGGTAGACGAACGCATCGAGGATCTGCCCGCCGGACGACTTGGCGCCTTCCTTGCGGTTGCTGTCGCTGATGTCCTTGTACAGGCGGTTTTCGTCTTTGAGCTCAAAGTCGTACCAGTATTTGCCGCGCACAAACACGCCGGTATCGCCGTACTTCAGTTCCAGGTCATGGATACCCTTGAAGATTTTCGAGAAGGTTTCCCCGCGCTTGAAGTTCAAGTGACCGTCATCGGAGGTCTGCGACAGACCGCGACCTCCGTTGTTGACGCCGATCAGGTCCTTGTTGGCATTGGCCGTGGACCAGCTCGCCCCCACCGACAGGGACGAGTCGAACTGGCCTTCGATTTCACCGATGTTGAAACTGACGCCGAATGCTGGGCCGGCGAGCGAAGAGGCAAGACTGACCGCCAAAGGCAGTTTTGCCCGGCGCCAGAACGTATTTGCTGTGGTCATCGACGCTACTCCATGTGCTTTATTGTTATGGCAGACAGGATTTTCAAAGAACCCTTTCAACGGTTGGAAACGACACCTCCCGCCCTCCGTTCAAAGTCGCAGCGCCCGTTTAGTACGTGCGTCCCGTTTTTGAAAATTCTTACGCGGACTATAGCCAGCAGGTAGTACGGCTTGATCCCTCTAAAGTGTGATTTATCGCCTCGACCACTCTGGAACAGTCCATTGCCAGGCCGACAGATGTCGGCACGGCAAGGATGGCTGAAATTTCCGATTTAACAAGACAAGCGCTTGCTTGGTGGGGCTACCGCGCCCTTTCGGGCGCGGTAAACGCGTTTAAAGCGTCGAGAGGAAGGTGCTGTTGTTGCTCTGCCATTCGGTGATGTCAACGCGGATACGCTTCTTGTCGAGTTTGCCGACGCTGGTCTTGGGAATTTCCGTAACAAGAGCGATCTGACTCGGGATCGCCCACTTGCTCAGGTGCCCCAGCTCGACGAACGGCTTGAGGTGTTCCTTGAGCTCACGAGCCCCGATCTGGTGCCCTTCGCGAATCACCAGCAAGGCAAATGGCCGCTCGCCCCACTGCGGATCGGGAATACCCACCACTGCTACTTCACGTACCGCCACGTGCCGGCTGATGAGGTCTTCGAGGTCCAGGGAGGAGACCCATTCGCCACCGGTCTTGATCACGTCCTTGATGCGATCGCGGATGTCGATAAAGCCCATGTTGTCCAGCGTGGCGACGTCACCGGTGTGCAGCCAGCCCCCGGCCCAGAGCTCGGCGCCCTTCTGCGGCTCGTTGAAATAACCCTCGGTGAGCCACGGCGCACGCAGCACCAGTTCGCCCTGGGTCTCGCCGTCGGCGGGCAGGAAACGGCCCTCGGCGTCGACGATCGCCGCCTCCACCAACGGCCCCGGCACGCCAGCCTTGATCCGATAGGTAGTGCGTTCGTCTTCGCTGCCGGCCATCAGTTCGTCGTTGAGGTGAGCGCAGGACACCAGCGGGCCGGTTTCCGACATGCCATAGGCGGCAGTGAGCTGGATCCCCTTGGCCTTGGCCGCTTCGTACAGGCTGCGGTTCAGGGCGCTGCCGCCGATGACGATTTTCCAGCCACCGAAATCGGTGTCCTGGGCACCCTTGGCGTTGAGGACCATTTGCAGGATGGTCGGGACGCAATGGGAAAAGGTGACCTTTTCCTTGCGCCACAGCTGCACCAGGAACTCGGGATCGTAGCGGCCGGGATAGACCTGCTTGAGCCCGAGCATGGTCGCCACGTAGGGCAAACCCCAGGCGTGTACATGGAACATCGGCGTGATCGGCATGTACACGTCGTTGGTGCCCAGCAGGCGCACGCTGTCGATGGACCCCATGATCGTCGCCACGCCCATGGTGTGCAGCACCAGTTGCCGATGGGTGAAATACACGCCCTTGGGGTTACCCGTGGTGCCGGTGGTGTAGAACGTGGTGGCGACGGAGTTTTCGTCGAAATCCTGGAAATCGTAGACGGGGCTGGCAGCGGCGAGCAGTTGTTCGTATTCGCCCACCAGGTTCGGCAGGTCGGCGGTTTTTTCCGGCAGGTCGGTCAGCAGCAGGGTCTTCTGCACCGTGGTCAGGTGCCCGGCGATTGCCTGGTACAAACCGAGGAACTCGCTGTTGACCAGCACGAAGCGGTCCTCGGCGTGGTTCATGGTGTAGACGATCTGCTCCGGTGACAGGCGCACGTTGATGGTATGAATCACCGCGCCGATCATCGGGATCGCGAACATGCATTCCAGGTAACGATGGCTGTCCCAGTCCATCACCGCCACGGTATCACCGGCCTTGACCCCAGCCTCGGTCAGCACATTGGCCAGCCGCGCGACCCGTTCGATCAGCGTTGGATAGCTGTAGCGCAACTGGTCACGGTAGATGATCTCGCGGGTTTTCTCGTAGCGCGCCCCGGACATCAGCAGCCGCTTGATCAGCAGCGGGTATTGATAAGCGCCTTCGGCTGGAGGAATAACGCGAGTCTGCAACATAAGAGTCCCTTTTCTGACTGCACGGTCTTGGCTGGAGTGAAGCACTCTAGAGTGCTTATACACGGATCAAATCAGCCAAAGGAATGATTTGATCAGCGTGCAAATACTAGCCTTGAGCCATCCCCGTGCAGCGATGGGGCCCCGTCAGTGCATCTCGGTAAACGCCAGCTTCACGCCGATAGCCACCAGTACCGCACCCATGGTCCGGTCGAACCAATGGCCCATGCGGGCAAAGCCGGCGCGCACCCGCTGCTGGCTGAACAACATGGCCACCAGGCAGAACCAGGCCGCCGTCGCAACCGCCAGGTACACGCCGTAACCGGCCTGGATCGCCAGGGGTGTGTGAGGGTTGATCACCACGGTGAACAGCGAGAGGAAGAACAGCGTGGCCTTGGGGTTCAGGCCATTGGTGACAAAGCCCGAGGTGAACGCGCCGCGGGCGGTACGTTCGCCAACCTCCTGGTGCAGGTTGTCTGCCGTCGGCTTGGCCGGTTGCGCGCGCAACGCCTTGAAGCCGATGTACAGCAGGTAGGCCGCAGCGGCCCATTTCAACGCGTTGAACAACACGATCGATTGGGACACGATCAGGCCGATACCCAGCAGCGAATACCCCACGTGCAGGAAGATCGCCGTGCCGACGCCCAGCGCCGTCCAGGTCCCGGCACGTCGGCCATGGGTCACGCTTTCACGCACCACCACGGCAAAGTCCGGGCCGGGACTGGCGACGGCCAGCAGGTGGATCAGGGCGACGGTGAGGAATTCGGCGAGGTACATGGGGGGCTCCTTGGCTGACTCAATCTTGAAACGAACATCAATTCCTGGGGCAAATGGACCCCAACATTCGAGCCCGACCGACCACAGTCCATCTGATAGGCTCGCCACATTACGCTTTCGATTCTTCAGATAAAAGGTACAGCTGATGACGAATACCGCCCGCGCAGTTTTCCTCGACCACCCTTCCCTGGACCTTGGCGATCTAGACCTGGCCCCGTTGCGCAATTGCTTCGGCGAACTGCAGTTGTTTGCCCGGACCACACCGGATCAGGTGACCGAACGGCTCAAGGGCGCCACAGTGGCGATCACCAACAAAGTCGTGATCGACGCGGCTGCGATGGCCGCCAGCCCTGAGCTGAAACTGATCCTGATCAGCGCCACCGGCACCAACAATGTCGACCTGGTCGCCGCCCGCCAACACGGCATTACGGTGTGCAATTGCCAGGGCTACGGCACGCCGTCGGTGGCCCAGCACACAATCATGTTGCTGCTGAACCTCGCGACGCGCCTGGCCGACTATCAGAAAGCCGTGGGCGAAGGTCGTTGGCAACAGGCCTCGCAGTTCTGCCTGCTGGACTATCCGATTGTCGAACTGCAAGGCAAAACCCTTGGCTTGCTGGGGCATGGCGAACTGGGCAGCGCCGTCGCGCGATTGGCCGAAGCCTTTGGCATGCGCGTGCTGCTGGGGCAGGTTCCCGGGCGCCCTGCCCGCCCTGACCGCGTGCCGCTGGAGCAACTGCTGCCGCAAGTCGATGCGCTGACCCTGCATTGCCCACTCAACGAACACACCCGACACTTCATCGGTGCCCGGGAATTGGCGCTGCTCAAACCCGGCGCCTTTGTGGTCAACACCGCCCGTGGCGGCCTGATCGACGAACAGGCCCTGGCCGAGGCACTGCGCAACGGCCATCTGGGCGGCGCAGCCACCGACGTGCTGAGCGTGGAGCCGCCGACCCTGGGCAACCCGTTGCTGGCCGCCGACATTCCCCGACTGATCGTCACGCCCCACAACGCCTGGGGCAGCCGCGAGGCGCGGCAACGGATCGTCGGTCAACTGACCGAAAACGCCCAGGGCTTTTTCAGCGCTGCAGCGCGGCGGGTCGTCAGTTGATAAACTGCCGCACTTTTTTTCAAGGAGCAGACCATGGATCCGCGCAGTGAAGTACTGCTTCGTCAGGCCGAGTTATTCCAGGGTTCGGTCTTGCTGGCCGGCCTGCCCGCCGACGATCTGCTCGGTCGCCTGCCCGAGGCCCATGGCTGGTGCTGGCACGCCGGCGATCAGGCGGCGCTGGACGCCCGTTTTCCCGAGCGCAGCCAGTTTGGCGTGAACGTCCCAGAGCGTGGGTTCGACACCGCCGTGGTGTTCCTGCCCAAGGCCAAGGACCTGACCGATTACATCCTCAATGCCGTGGCCGCGCGCCTGGCCGGGCGCGAGGTGTACCTGGTGGGGGAAAAACGGAGCGGCATCGAGGGCGCGTCCAAGCAACTCAACCCGTTCGGCAAGCCGCGCAAGCTCGACAGCGCACGGCATTGCCAGTTATGGCAGGTCACCGTCGCCGATGCGCCCGAGGCCAAGCCGCTGGAAAGCCTGGCCCAAACCTACGAGTTGCCCCTGGCCGAAGGCCCACTGAAGGTCATCAGCCTGCCGGGGGTGTTCAGCCATGGCCGCCTGGATCGCGGCAGTGCACTGCTGTTGGAGCACCTGGATAAACTGCCCAGCGGCCATTTGCTGGACTTCGGTTGCGGGGCTGGCGTACTGGGGGCGGCGGTCAAGCGGCGCTACCCGCACAACACTGTGACGCTGCTGGATGTGGACGCGTTCGCCGCCGCCAGCAGCCGCCTGACCCTGGCCGCCAACGGCCTGGAAGCCGAGGTGCTGACCGGCGACGGTATCGACGCCGCACCGATGGGCTTGAGTGCGATCCTGAGCAACCCACCGTTTCATGTCGGCGTGCACACCGATTACCAGGCCACGGAAAACCTGTTGCGAAAAGCGGCCAAACATCTGAAAAACGGCGGCGAACTGCGATTGGTGGCGAACAGCTTCCTCAAGTACCAGCCTCTGATCGAGGAGCATTTGGGCGTGTGTGCGATCAAGGCCGAGGGTCAGGGTTTTCGTATCTACCGAGCCAAGCGCGGCTGACGTTTTTTAAGCAACAGCACTTGCCCAATCGGATTTGCCTAGGCAGAATCCGCTCCGTCCTAGGGGAGTAGTCTCCCGCGAGCGCCATGCTCGCCCGGCATACGTCAACATACTTGGTCAGCAGACCATGGCGTATGCGGCCCAAGCGTCCACACAGATGGCCGCTGGGTTTGACAAGACCTATGACACGCACACCTTACCCGGGGCGGGAAGGCTGTACGTGTCATAGCCGTGTCGACCCGCCCCTTTAGGAATCACCTGATGCTGGACTCTCTCCTCGTACCTACCGCTATCGTTGCGCTGGCCGAAATCGGCGACAAGACGCAATTGCTCGCGCTCATCCTTGCGGCTCGCTTTCGCAAACCCTGGCCGATCATTGCCGGCATCGTTGCCGCGACCCTGGCCAACCATGCCGCAGCCGGGGCGGTGGGGGCCTGGGTCAGCGGGTTTTTCTCCAACGCGGTCTTGCACTGGATCCTGGCAGCAAGCTTCACGGCCACCGCGCTATGGACCCTGGTCCCGGACAAGCTGGACGACGAAGAAGCCAATACGGCGCGCAAGTTCGGCCCCTTCGTCACCACGCTGATTGCGTTCTTCCTCGCGGAAATCGGCGACAAGACCCAGATCGCCACGGTGATGCTCGCCGCGCAATACCCGGAGCTGTGGCTGGTGATCATTGGCACCACCGTGGGCATGCTGATTGCCAACGTGCCGGTAGTACTGGCGGGCAATTTCGCCGCCGAGAAGCTGCCCCTGACGCTGATCCGCCGCCTGGCCGCCTCGGCATTTTTCGTCCTGGCAATCGTGGCGGTGTACAAGGCGATGCAGAGCAGTGGGTGGGTTTGATCTGATACCGCGTTATCGTTCATCGCGAGCAAGCTCGCTCCCACAGGGGCTGCGGGTGTTCACAGAGTTGTGTTCACTGCGGAGCTCTGTGGGAGCGAGCTTGCTCGCGATGAGGCCTGCCGCCTCACCGCAGGGTGAAGCTTACTTCTTGGCCTGCTGATAAAGCGGCATCACCTTTGGAATCGCCGCCTGCAACGAAGCGATCCGGCTGCTCGACGAAGGGTGAGTGCTCATGAACTCCGGTGGCGCCCCTTCCGATGCCTTGCTCATCTTGTTCCACAAGGTGATCGCGGCATTCGGGTCGTAACCGGCCCGGGCGGCCAGTTCAAGGCCGATCAGGTCGGCTTCGTTCTCGTTGCCGCGGCTGTTGGGCAGGGTCATGCCGTAGTTGGCAACGGTGTCGGCCAACGCCAGGCTATCCTGGCCCAGGCCGAACAAGGCACCGGCGCCCTGCTTGGCCATCTCGATGCCATAGGCCTTGGACATCGCCTCACGACCATGCTCACGCAGGGCGTGGGCGATTTCATGGCCCATGATCGCCGCGATTTCAGCGTCAGTCAGCTTAAGCTGGTCGATCAAGCCAGTGTAAAACATGATCTTGCCGCCAGGACCACAGTTGGCGTTGAGCTCGTCGCTCTTGATCAGGTTCACTTCCCAGTTCCATTGCGCCGAATCCGGACGGAATATCGGGGCCTGGGCAATCAGCCGGTCAGCGATGACCTGGATACGCTTGGCATCGCTACTGGTCTTGTCCAGCACACCCTTGGCGCTCGCCTCGCCCATGGTCTTCTGATAGGACTGCGCATACATCTGGTTGACCTCATCAGTCGACAGCATGCTGAACATGTACTGTTTGCGCTCAACGCCCACGGCCCCACCGCTGGTGGTGTTGACCGACTGGCAACCGGCAAGCAGCAACCCTGCGCTCAATGCACTCACCATCAAAATCTTGTTCATTTAGAAGCTCCCTGGAAACGTGGGCGTATCCTAGGCGGTGATTTGTATCCGCGCCAGATACACAGCAGTCAGGGACTGCATTTTTTTGCGACAAATCCACCCAGTCCATTTACGACACCGACAAAGCCAAAACAGTCATCCGACGAACAACGCCTCATGCTCAGCTGTAGAAACGCCGATACAGGCTCCAGACGTCATTTCCGCGTCCGGAGCCCTTATGAAATTCAAATCGATCCAGTCTTCCGTGGCCGCCCTGGCCGGTGCCATCGTGCTCAGCGTGGTCGGCGCTCTGGTGCTATACGCGCTGTTTGCCGGCGCCCGCACCCAGGACATGGTGCAACAGCGGACCAAGGCGCAGTTCGAGCAGCTCATCGAGCAACGCCTCAGCGCACTGGCCCGCACCCAGGCCAGCCTGATCCAACGGGAGCTGGAGGCGCCGCTGTTGCTCGCCCGTGGCCTGGCCACCAGCAATGCCTTGATGGGCATGAACGGTAAGGATGGCAACCCGCAACTGAAGGTGCCCCGCGAGCAGATGATCAGCCTGCTGCGCGAAACCGTGGTGCGCAATCCGAAGATCCTCGGCGCCTACATCGCCTGGGAGCCGAACGCCATCGACCACGACGACGCCAGTTATGTGAACAGCCAGGTGTTGGGCATGGAAACCAACGGGCGCTTCCTGCCGTGGTGGTTTCGCAATCAGGACGGCACCCTGGGCCTGGAAAAACTCGCCGACGTGACCGACCAGAAACTGCTCTCCACCGGCATCCGCGCCAGCGAGTACTACCTGTGCTCCCAGGACAGCAAGAAAGCCTGTGTGATCGACCCGGCGCCCTACCGCGTCGGCGACACCATGACCATGCTCGCCTCGTTCATCGAGCCGATCATGATCGATGGCAAGTTCCAAGGCATCGTCGGGGCCGACCTGTCGGTGAACTTCATCCAGGACATGCTCGTTGCCGCTGACGGCAAGCTGTACGGCGGTGCTGGGGAAATGGCCCTGCTCTCCAGTAATAACCGGCTGGTGGCCTTTACCAAGGACCCGAGCAAACTGGGGGAAAAGGCCAGCGACCTGCTCGACACCAGCGAGTTGGATAACCTGGCCAAACTCGGCGTCGGCGAAGTGCGTTACGACATCGATGAAGAGCACGGGCATATCGAGGTGTACATGCCGTTTGGCATCGGCGAGACCACCGCCCGCTGGACGCTGATGCTGCAACTGCCACTGAATGCGGTGATGGCCGACCTGCAGGCGTTGCAGCAGGACCTTGACCATCAGCGCCAGGCCGACATCTTTGGCATGGCGATGGTGGGCCTGGTGATTGCCGGTATCGGCCTGCTGGTGATCTGGCTGGTGGGCCACGGCATTGCCCGACCGCTCAAGCAAATGGTGGCGATGCTCGATGACATCGCCCAGGGCGAAGGCGACCTGACCCGCCGTCTGGTGAGCGACCGCGCCGACGAACTGGGCGCGATTGCCAGGGGCTTCAACACCTTTCTGAGCAAGTTGCAGGGGATGATTACCCAGGTAGTGACCTCGGTGCAGAGCGTCAGTGACTCGTCCGAGCACACCGCCGACATCGCGATCCGCACCAACCAGGGCGTGCACAAGCAGATGTCGGAGATCGATCAGGTCGCCACCGCCGTCCACGAAATGACCGCCACCGCCCAGGACGTGGCCCGCAACGCGACCCAGGCTGCCCAGGCCGCCAGTCACGCCGACCAGGCCGCCAGCCAGGGCATGCAGATCGTGCGGGATACCTCCACCTCCATCGGTGCCCTGGCCGTGGAGATCGGCAAGGCCGTCGGCGTGGTGCAGACCCTGGCCAAGGACAGCGAGAACATCAACGCAATCCTCACCGCCATCCGCGGGATCGCCGAACAGACCAATCTGCTGGCCCTCAACGCCGCCATCGAAGCCGCCCGGGCCGGTGAACAGGGGCGTGGTTTTGCGGTGGTCGCCGACGAAGTGCGCAACCTGGCACAAAAGACCCAGCAAGCCACGGAAGAAATCCAGTCGATGATCCAGCAACTGCAACAAGGCACCCGCGATGTGGTGCGGGTAATGGAAGACAGCCAGCAGCGCACCGATGAAAGCGTGCAGCACGCGGCGAAAGCGGCCCAGGCCCTGGAAACCATCACTCAGGCGGTGTCGGTAATCAACGACATGAACACCCAGATAGCCAGCGCCGCCGAGGAACAAAGCGCCGTGGCCGATGACATCAACCGTAACGTGATCAACATCGGGCAAGTGGCGAACGAAGTGGCGAGCGGCGCCGACGAGTCCAGCGCCGCCAGTGCCGGGTTGACCAAATTGGCGGAGCAGCAGCGACGGTTGATCAATCAGTTCAGGGTCTGATCCAAGGGCCCCATCGCGAGCAAGCTCGCTCCCACAGGGATCTACGGTGTACCTAGACTTTGTGAACACCCCCAGCCCACTGTGGGAGCGAGCTTGCTCGCGATGAGGGCGTGTCAGGCAATCTGGCTTTGTCTGGTCGACCGCTTTCGCGAGCAAGCTCGCTCCCACAGGGGATCTACGGTGTACCTAGACTTTGTGAACACCCGCAGCCCACTGTGGGAGCGAGCTTGCTCGCGATGAGGGCCAGCACAGGCGCCTCAACACTCAAGCCGGAGTCAGGCACTCCGGCCCATTGAGCTTCGGGTCATTGACCATGTTGGCCAGCACCCGCTCACGCAATGGCGCCGGTTCACTGGCCAGCAGCCCTTGCAAGGTATGCAGTGGCGTCTCGGGGTCGAGCCACAGGCGCTGGCCCTCTTCGTCCAGGATCAATGGCCGGCGCTGACCCGCCGCCGTCTGGGTGATGACCGCTGTGCTCAGCCACACCTGCTCCTGCACCGGATAGGCCTCCCAGATCGCCGCGAAAAACAACGACGAACCCTCCCCCGGCGTCAGCCAGTACGGCCGCTTGCGCGTGCCGCCGCGCCATTCGTAGAAACCGTTGGCCGGCAGCAGGCAACGACGCTGACGCAAGGCTTCACGGAACATCGGTTGTTCGGCCACGGTTTCGGCCCGGGCATGGGCCGGGGTGCGGGACAGGTCGGTCAACCACGGCGGCGTCAGCCCCCAACGAGCCCGGGCCAATTCGCGCCGCCCCTCGACGCCGGCGCGCAGCATCAGCACCGAATCGTTGGGCGAAATATTCCATTGGGCCTTCTGATCGGCAGGAAAGCCGGGCAAGGCCGCGAAGGCGGGGTTCCAGCGAAACAGGGCATAACGTCCACACATGGGGCAACACGACTCTTGATCAAACGGCCGCCAGCCTAGCAGACCAGCGTGCCGGGGTAACTGTCCGGTTCATCGCCTGGCAACGGCAGCGCGGCATTGTACTCGGCGATCAACTCCCGGGCGTATTGCGCCTGATCATCCTCCACCGCCAGCCCCAGCAACCCCTGCATCGGCAGTTCCCCGGCACCGCCCAGCAGATCGCGGCCCACCAGGTGCGCCGTGATGCCTTCGCTGGCGAGCATGCCTTGCAGCAACTCGCCTTCCATCAGATTTTCCAGCTCGTAGATTCGTCGCATGGGCGCCCCCCATCACTCGTTTTCGCTAAAGACCTCGAGATGCCACTCTTCACCATGGACCTGCAACACGAAGGTTATCGGGCGGCAGCAGACCTGGCAGTCCTCGATGTAGGTCTGATCGCCACCGGACAGATCCACCGAAGTCTCCACTTCCTCGCCACAATACGGACATTCATACAGAGCGGTTTCCAGCATCGCGGTCTCCCAGGTGACTTGTGCGTATAATCGCCGGTCTATTTGCAGGGCTATTTTTGTCTGGCTTGTCTTCCAGGCCGTGCCCCGTCGTTTTTTGATCGAACCTTTACTTACCCTAGCCGTTTCCAACAAGAGAGCATGATGGGCGAATTCGATGCCATCCGACCTTACGACGACAGCGAAGTCCCAGCGGTGCTGGCACGGCTGCTCGGCGACAAGGCGTTTCTAGATATCCTCACCCACTTCCGCTTCCCGCGCCTGGCCGGCCCCTTCGGCTGGATGCTCAAACCTCTTATAGCGCAAAGATTGCGTCGTGAGTTCGCCGGTGTGACTTCAGTCGCCACTTTGCAGGATAAGGTGGAGTTCTATGTCGACCACACCATTGAGCGCGCCACCGATGGCGTGACCTACACCGGAGTGGAGCAATTCAAGTCCGGCAGTGCGTACCTGTTCATCGCCAACCACCGCGACATCGTGATGGACCCGGCCTTCGTCAACTACGCCGTGTACCACGCTGGCCTGCCGACGCCGCGCATCGCCATTGGCGATAATCTGCTGCAAAAGCCCTTTGTCAGCGACCTGATGCGCCTGAACAAGAGCTTCATCGTGCACCGCTCCATCACCGGACGGCGGGAAAAAATGGCGGCGTACCAGTTGCTGTCGGCCTACATCAACCATTCGATCCGCAACGATTGCGCGTCCATCTGGATCGCCCAGGCCGAAGGTCGGGCCAAGGACGGCGACGACCGTACCGAGTCGGCGATCCTCAAGATGTTCCACATGAGCCGCAAGGACGAGCCGTTTGGCGAGGTGATTCGGTCGCTGAACCTCACACCGGTGTCGATCAGCTACGAATACGACCCGTGCGACCAGGCCAAGGCCCGCGAGTTGTACATCCGCGCCACCACCGGCACCTACACCAAGGCGCCGGGCGAGGACGACGTGAGCATCGCCAAGGGCATCACCGGCTACAAGGGGCGTGTCCACGTGAACTTCGCCGCGCCGATCACCGAGCTCTTCGAGGACACCAAGCAATTGGCCCTGGAGATGGACCGGCAGATTCTCGGCGGTTATCGGCTGTTCCCGGTGCACTACCTGGCCTACGCCCAATGGGCCAACGCCGACCCGCAATTGCAGGTGCCAACGGCAGCCGAAGTGTTTGACGCCGAGGAATTGGCCAAGGCCCAGGAAGAATGGCAACGCCGGCTGGATGCTTGTCCGGAAGAACACCGGCCGTACCTGGTGCAGCAATACGCGACACCGGTGCGTAATCAGTATCGGGTCAAGGCGGGGTTGGCGCTGTAAGACTATCTGTGAAACTCCCTGTGGCGAGGGGATTTATCCCCTCGCCACAGGTCACCATGCCCCGATCAAAACAGCGACCTCATCAGAACTGCGTGCTGATCCACGAAACCAGCAACGCCAGCGCCAGACAGCCAAAACCGAACCGATAGAAAAACCGGTTCATGCGCTGGGTGGCCAGGTCCAGCAGTGCTTCGAATCGTTCGTTACCTTCGCGATTGCGCGCTTCAAGGCAGGCCCGCGCCCGTTGTTCACGGCGTCGCGTCGCGTGCAGGACCCAGCCACCAGGGCAGGCAAACAGCAACGCGAGCAGGTTGATCAGTTTGGCGGGGTGGGCAGCGAACAGCGAAAGCAGATGCAACGACATCACAAACCTCAAGCAAAAACGGACAGGACGCGCCCGGGACCTACGAACAGGGCGCGGATTCTACCGAAAGCCCGGCGTCCTGCGCCGTTTTTTCCGACCAGTAACGATCCCGCCGTAGCGCTGGGTTCTTTTGTGGCGAGGGGATTTATCGAAACGTCGCACCGCCCCGCCAGGCTGCGAAGCGCCCCTTGGGATTTCTGTATTGCTTGAGAATCTGCGAGTGCTGCGCACTCGAGCGGGGATAAATCCCCTCGCCACAGGAGGAAGCTTTCAATCGATCGTAATTCTTCATGTCACGGTTTCGTCATCTGAACAGGCCACTCTGTCGCCCTTCAAACCTGCACGGAACCCGTCATGCTGCACGCCGAAAACCAGGATCGTCTCTATCTCATCAGCCCGAGCGAAGAACAACAGAACCTCGTCGGCAGCCTGTCCTTCAACGTGCAGGATCGACACTGGCTGGTGTATTGCGCCCTCGGCGGCCATCAGCACGCCGACCTGCCCGAAACCGACCTGCTGACTGGGATCAGCGTGCTGGAATTCTATTCCCAGGCAGCGTGAAGATCTCGCCCATAAAAAACCCCTGTGGGAGCGAGCTTGCTCGCGATGGCGGTGGTTCAGTCAACATTGAAGTGGCTGACATTCCGCTATCGCGAGCAAGCTCGCTCCCACAGGGGATACGGGGCTTGCTACTTACTCAGCCAGCACCTGACCAATGGTCGGGTCTTTGAACAGCCGGGTGAGGGCATCGCTCAACACATCGCTGACCAGCTTGGTGTTGGTTTCCTGGTTAGGTGCCATGCCGAAACGCTGGTCCAGGGAAGCACCGTAACGACCGCTGTAGCGGCGGTTGGCGTTCTGCACATCGGAGCGGAAGGTCGCGCCGATGGTGGCTTCGGTCACGTACATGCCCTCCTTGGGCGACTGGTACTTGAGTTCAGCCAGGGTGACGGTCAACTGCGGTGCATTCATGGCGTTCGCGGTGGGGGTGAAGCCCAGCAAACGCACCGCCGCTTCAGCCTGGGCCTGCAACTTGGGCAGGATCTGCGCGCCTTGCACCGTGATCACGCTGGTTTCCGGATACAACCCGCCGCGAGTACCGAGCGTCGGCGACGGACGACCATCCACGACCCGCACCACCACCGGTTGGCCACGACCTACAGGCGCCAGTTGGGCATTGAGGGTGGGCTCCGGGTTAAGTTGTTGCGGGCTGTGGGCGCAGCCGACGAGGGTCAGACTGGTCACAGCGATCAAACCGAACAACAGGCGTTGCAACATGCTCTTCTCTCCAGAATCGGGCACAAACAGGCCGGCAGTATAGCGGTGCGCCATCGCGGTGAACTAGCGCCTTAGGATGAATACTGAAATGTCTGACACGGGCCACGATCGCCGGTTCCTGTCACCCCATTGTCATGGTCCTTACACCGACATGTCATGGCCGGCTGTCAGGCTTATCGCAAGCACCCTGACCTGGTATCCGATCATGCGCTTTCTTATTTCTCTGTTCACTCCGCGCCCACACCACCGCAGCTTCGCCCTGCTCGATCGCGACGGCCGCTGCCAGGCCTTCAAGCAATGCAACCTGCAGCCCATGGGCGAAGGCTGGGTGGAAATCGACGAGATCCGTCTCAACTGGTTGCACCAGCCATTGCCTGCCAGCGCCCGCGTGCAACCGCTTCGTGCTCGCCCACGCAACCGGCAGCTGTTGACCATCTGACCAGACGGCTAATAAAAGTCATTAAACACGACCATTTCCCTGCGTTTCTTCGATACAATCTCCCCCCGATTATAAGGACGTCTCCTGATCGGGCCTCGCAACACCGCTGATGCGCTGGTATTGGCACCCCGCAACGCCCACAGAGAGCCGCCCACACAGATCGAGTGAAGCTGGCGCGCCTGCTGTTCCCGGGCAAATCACCACTTTTCGCGAATCTGCAGAGCTGTCATTACGCTCGGTCACTGAGCTGTCTGCCCGTTTTGCCTGTCATGTACTACATGGGGGCAACCAAACCGGGCACGGTGCCAGGCTGGGACAGCCCTTTTTTGAGGTTCACGTCTTCAAAAGAGCGTGAAAAAACGGGTTTTCACAACTTCACGAGAGTGTGGCGAGCAAATGAATAGTTTTGCGTCTGAACAAGCACCATTAGCGTCTGAAACAGCCCAACGACACAGGACCGGATATCGCTCAAGAACCGGCGCCTGAAGCCTGTCCGCTACGGATTTGGTTGCACGAACGGATGTCTCGGCCATAAGTCGAATTGCTTGCCCGGCGCTTAAATGAGTTCATGTGACTCTTGAGGCCAGGCTGCATGCATCCGCAGTAGTTGCGAAAAATTGCGAAGATTCGGACATGGCGATCCTGGCCATGGGTACCTGGGGCGCAACTGACCTGCCCCGCCAATCCTGGCCGCTATGCCGACAATTTGGTGCTGCAGATTTTGGAGACGCGTTAAATGGCGCATAACGAAGCAGTCGATGTAGTTCTGGTAGGGGCCGGCATCATGAGTGCCACCCTGGCCGTACTGCTCAAGGAGCTCGACCCCGCGATCTCGCTGGAAGTCGTCGAGCTGATGGATTCCGGTGCCGCGGAGAGTTCCAACCCATGGAACAACGCCGGTACCGGCCACGCCGGGCTGTGTGAACTCAATTACACGCCCCAGGCTGCCGATGGCAGTGTCGACATCAAGAAAGCCGTGCACATCAACACCCAGTTCGAGGTGTCGAAGCAGTTCTGGACGTATCTGACTAAAAAAGGCACGTTCGGCTCATCCAAATCCTTCATCGCCCCGGTGCCACACCTGAGTTTCGTGCAGGGTGAGAAAGGTGTGGCGTTCCTGAAGAAGCGCTTCGAACTGATGCGCCAGCATCACGCCTTCGCCGACATGGAGTACACCGAAGACAAGGCCACCATGGCCGAGTGGATGCCGCTGATGATGCCAGGCCGGCCGACTGACGAAGTCATCGCCGCCACCCGCGTCATGAAGGGCACCGACGTCAACTTCGGCGCCCTGACCAATCAGTTGCTCAAGCACCTGACCAGCGCTCCGGATACCCAGGTCAAGTACTGCAAGCGCGTCACCGGCCTCAAGCGCAACGGCAGTGGCTGGACCGTGAGCATCAAGGACGTCAATTCCGGCGGCAGCCGCGAAGTCGATGCCAAGTTCGTGTTCCTTGGCGCCGGGGGCGCGGCGTTGCCGTTGCTGCAAGCCTCGGGCATCGAAGAGAGCAAGGGTTTCGGCGGCTTCCCGGTCAGCGGCCAGTGGTTGCGTTGCGACAACCCGGAAGTGGTCAAGCACCACCAGGCCAAGGTCTACAGCCAGGCCGCGGTGGGCTCGCCGCCGATGTCGGTGCCGCACCTGGACACCCGTGTGGTCGATGGCAAGAAATCCCTGCTGTTCGGGCCCTACGCCGGCTTCACCACCAAGTTCCTCAAGCACGGCTCGATCATGGACCTGCCCTTGTCGGTACGCGCCGGCAATATCGGCCCGATGCTGGCCGTGGCCCGGGACAACATGGACCTGACCAAGTATCTGATCAGCGAAGTGATGCAGTCCATGGAACAACGTTTGGAATCCCTGCGGCGCTTCTACCCCGAAGCGAAAGCCGAGGACTGGCGCCTGGAAGTGGCCGGCCAACGTGTGCAGATCATCAAGAAGGATCCGAAGAAAGGCGGAGTCCTGCAGTTCGGCACCGAGCTGGTGGCGGCCAAGGACGGTACCCTCGCCGCCCTGCTCGGCGCCTCGCCAGGCGCTTCGGTGACCGTTTCGATCATGCTGGAACTGATCGAGCGCTGCTTCCCGGACAAGGCCAAGGGTGAGTGGGCGGCCAAGCTCGCACACATCTTCCCGGCCCGGGAAAAAGTGCTGGAAACCGACGCGGCGCTGTATCACAAGATCAGCACGCAGAACAACATCGCGCTGGAACTGGTCGAAGACAACAAGGCTCAAAGTTACGCCTGACACCGCGTACGTATAAAAAAGCCTCCCGTACAAACGGGAGGCTTTTTAATTTCCACACTGTTATTTCATGCTGAACTTGACGCGTGTTCCGCCATGACGAACATAATCATCGTTATCTTCAACTTCCAACAACTCTGCGACACAGGAACCTGCCGGCTTCGCTTCAGCCCAGCGACGATAGGGCATTGTCTGCTCATCACTCACCGGCGCTTTAGCGATATGCCCGAAACTGAAATGACAGGCGCGGCTTCCTTGAGTGTAGGTAAATGACTCCCGCTCGGCGCGCGATTGGGGCAGATAATAGGTTAGTTCCTGGCTCTCACCGGGGCCTACAAAAAAGCCGTGGCCTGCATTTTCCGGGGCTTGAGACCACGTGAAGTCGCTGCCCGGGACAATGACTGCTGATGTCGCGTTGAATATTTCCACATTGACGACCTCATCGAACGCACTGGAAACCGAACTTGCCAAACAGCCGATCAGAGCCAATAACGCGCCGACGATATATGTATTTTTATCTTCCATGATGAACACAACTCCATTTAAACGATTGAACTGAAACCACTTGGTTTCAACGCAAAAGTAATGGAAACCCGAATAAAACAGAACAGCCCGAATGGTGACATAACCTTTCGGACTTCCTTGAACAAGTCATGGGGATACTTAACAAGAACGTTCAAGCGCCCCGAAGGGCGCTGACATGGACTCTAACGCGCTCAGCCGCGCGCCTTATTGATCAACTCAATATATTCCTCGGCATTACGCTGGTCCTGGATCAGCGCCACGAAATCGTTGCCGTGCTCATCCTTGCCATCGAGGTCGTAACCGGCTTCGACGAAGAACGTCAGGAACCGCTCGAAATCGTCGACCCGCAGGCCGCGGTAGGCCTTGATCAGTTTGTGCAGCGACGGCGAAGTGGCATCGACCGGCTCGAAATTGAGAAACAGCTTGATCTGTTCATCGCCAATCTCGTCACCAATCACTTGTTTCTTGTCTTTACGCATTGCCGGCTCCAGCTCGCACAGTTCACGGGGCGGGCAGTTTACCCCCGGCAGGCCCCGGGGCTCAACGCGAGCGTTCGGCACCGGTGTGCAGGTCGGCCCAGATATGGCCGTTGGCGTAGCTGAGAAACTGCACGTATACCGTGTCGTTGCGCAGTAGGTCGATGACCACCCGGTACTGCGCCTGTGGATAAGACAGGGTCAGGGTCTTGCTCGCTTCGTCGAAAACCGGTTTCTTCAGGCTTTTGCTCTCACCGTCGAAGTTAAGGATCACCTGGCTGATGGTGGCGCCTTTGTTCATGGGCTGGCCCTTGAGGCGCACCAGCAGCGGGGAAGTGACGGGGATCGGTTGCTGGTTGGACTGGCGTTGATTGCCCAGCACCACCGAGTATTCGGTCACTCGCAGCAATTGTTGCTGTTGCGGTGGCTCCTGGCGCAACAGCAGGTCATCGGCCGGCAGAAACTGGCTGTGCATCGGCGCGGCAACGGCTGCCAAGGGCAGGCTGGAGATCAGCAGCAACGCGGCACAACGGCGGATCGATACACTCATGACAGGCTCCAGGGTCTTGGCCTGGCACTCTAGCATGAGCCTGCGCAGTAAAAATAACGACCCAGGTCAATACTTACACACGACGAGCACGGCATACTCAAAGAGCCATCAGCTCTCGCATCATGTGATGCCTCTTGTGGCGAGGGGATTTATCCCCGCTGGGCTGTGAAGCAGACCTGAACCGGATACTCGGTGAATCAGACAGGCCACCCCAACCCGATGGGGCCGCTACGCAGCCCGACGGGGATAAATCCCCTCGCCACAGGTTGGGTGTTTGCAGGGAATTCGGTTTTTGCCCCATTAATTTCGTGGAGTGCCCATGTCTTTCTCCGCCCCACCGTTATTCGCCGCTTGGCGCCAGGCCTGGCGCGCCGGTTACACCCTTGAGCGTCTGCGTGGCGATCTCGTGGCCGGCCTGACCGTCGGCATTATCGCCATCCCACTGGCCATGGCCCTGGCAATTGCCGTCGGTGTCCCGCCGCAACACGGCTTGTACACGGTGTTGGTGGCCGCGCCCTTGATCGCTCTCACCGGCGGCTCGCGCTTCAACGTCAGCGGGCCGACAGCGGCGTTCGTGGTGATCCTGCTGCCCATTACCCAACAATACGGCCTCGGCGGCCTGTTGTTGTGCACCATGCTCGCTGGCCTGATCCTGATCGCCTTGGGATTGATGCGCGCCGGACGGCTGATCCAATACATCCCCTATCCGGTGATCCTCGGTTTTACCGCCGGGATCGGCGTGGTCATCGCCACCTTGCAACTGAAGGATCTGCTGGGGCTGACCACCGTCGGGCAAGCCAAGCACTACATCGAACAGTTGGGCGAACTGATCGTGGCGCTGCCCAGTGCCCGACTCGGCGATGGCATTATCGGCGTCGCCTGCCTGGCCGTGCTGATTGCCTGGCCACGCTGGGTGCCCCGGGTTCCCGGGCATCTGGTGGCCTTGCTGGTCGGAGCGCTACTGGGGCTGGCGCTGGAACGCAGCGGATGGCCGGTTGCGACATTGGGCGAGCGTTTCAGCTACGTGGTCGATGGCATCAGCTACCCTGGCATTCCGCCGTTTTTACCGAGTTTTGACTGGCCATGGAATCTGCCAGACAGCCAGGGCCATTCCCTGGCGCTTTCCTACGACCTGATCCGCCAACTGCTGGGTCCGGCCTTCGCCATAGCCATGCTCGGCGCCATCGAGTCGTTGTTGTGCGCCGTGGTGGCGGACGGCATGACCGGCAGCAAGCACGACCCCAACGCCGAGCTGATCGGCCAGGGCCTGGGTAACCTGGTGGCGCCGCTGTTTGGCGGCATCACCGCCACCGCCGCCATTGCCCGCAGCGCGACCAATGTGCGCAGTGGCGCCTCCTCACCGATGGCCGCAATCATTCATAGCCTGGTGGTGCTGCTGGCGATGGTGCTGCTGGCGCCATTGTTCAGCTACCTGCCGATGGCTGCCCTGGCGGCGCTACTGGTGATAGTGGCCTGGAACATGAGCGAAGCCGGACACGTGCTGCATACCTTGCGCATCGCCCCGCGCAGCGATGTACTGGTGCTGCTGACCTGCCTGAGCCTGACCGTCTTGTTCGACATGGTCATGGCGGTTGCCGTCGGCCTGCTGCTGGCCGCCGGGCTGTTCATCAAGCGCATGAGCGAGCTGACGGATAGCGCTGAACTGCCCCGGCACTTCCATCAAGCCTTGCTGGACATGCCCGAGCATGTGCGCTGCTACGGAATTCGCGGGCCGCTGTTCTTCGGCGCGGCAGAAAAAGCCCTCGATGTGCTGCGCAAGTTCGATCCGGGGGTGCGGGTGGTGGTGGTGGAAATGAGCGCCGTGCCGATGCTGGACATGACCGCGCTGGCCGCTTTTGAAAATATCCTGAAGGACTATCGCAAGCAGGGCATCGGCCTGATCCTGGTGGCGACCGCGCCACGGGTGCGCCTGAAATTGCGCCGCGCCGGCATTCATCGCGAGCAGCGCCAATTGGCGTATGTGCAAACCCTGGAGCAGGCGCGGATCAAAAGCGAGCAGTGGCTGGCCGCTAGCAGCGCCGCTCATTGAGGCAATGCTGTTCACTTAAGAAGGTAGATGAACCCCCTCGCCACAGGTCAATCGAACTGCGCACGCATCCAGGCTTGGTACTCGGCCACACCGGCCTCGCCTTCACGGGGCGCCCAGTGGGCCAGTTCACCCTCACCCACGGGCCGGTAAGGGCCGGCCTTGCATTCGAACATCAGACTGTCGGCCTCCAGCACCACCAGGCCGTGATACACACCGGCCGGCAGGTCGACACCGAGGCAATCGCCGCCGGCGTGCAAGACGCGCTTGTCCTGCACGGCACCGGTGTCATCAAAGATCAACACACCGAGCCGGCCCTTGAGCACCAGCAAGGTTTCAGCCTTGTCAGCGCTCAAATGGCGATGGGGCGGGATGTAGGTGGAGGGTTGCAAGCCAACCACCATGCGATGGCACGGCTCGTCCATCTGATGAAAATTGTGATGCTGGCGCCCGCGTGGATTAGCCGCAGCTTTGCCGGCCAATTCAGCGAACAGCGCCTGATCCAGAAAGCCCGGCCGACTCATCGATTACATCCCCTTGACGGCAAAAATGCCATTGGCGTTGCGCCAGTAACCTTTGTAGTCCATGCCGTAGCCAAAGATGTAGCGGTCAATGCACGGCAGGCCAACGAAGTCGGCTTTCAGGTCAGGACGGGCCTTGCGGTCGTGGTCCTTGTCGATCAGCACGGCGGTGTGCACGGCACGAGCGCCGGCGTGTTTGCAGAAGTCGATGATGGCGCCCAGGGTGTGACCTTCATCGAGGATGTCGTCGATGATCAGCACGTCGCGGTCGATGAACGAGACTTCCGGCTTGGCTTTCCAGAACAGGTCGCCGCCGCTGGTTTCGTTGCGATAACGGGTGGCGTGCAGGTAGGAGGCTTCCAGCGGGAAGTTCAGATAGGTCAGCAATTTGCCGGAGAAAATCAGCCCGCCGTTCATGACGCAAAACACCACCGGGTTGGCATCGGCCAGTTGATCATTGATTTGTGCACCGACACGGGCAATGGCCGCTTCGACTTCGGCTTCGGTGTACAGGCAGTCAGCCTCTCGCATGATTTGACGGATATGCTCGAGATCAGCGGACATGGCGCTCTCCAGGGGTGGCGGATCGGAAAAACGGGCAAAGGTACGCATCAAGCGAGGCCAGATCAAGCGTTTGTGGACTAACGTTCTGTATTGTCTATAGGACAACACCCTCGGATAGATTAATCTAGGCCGGTTTTTTTGCCCGCCGCCGGAGCCTTCCCCCATGCCCATCCTCGAGATCCGCCATCCGCTGATCAGACACAAACTCGGCCTGATGCGCCGCGCCGACATTAGCACGAAGAACTTCCGCGAGCTCGCCCAGGAAGTCGGTGCCCTGCTCACCTACGAAGCCACCAAGGACCTGCCGCTGGAGTCCTACGAGATCGACGGTTGGGCCGGTACGGTCCAGGTTGAGAAAATCGCTGGCAAGAAGATCACCGTAGTGCCGATCCTGCGCGCCGGCATCGGCATGCTCGAAGGCGTGCTGAGTCTGATCCCCGGGGCCAAGGTCAGCGCCGTGGGCGTGGCGCGCAACGAGCAGACCCTGCAGGCTCACACCTACCTGGAAAAACTGGTACCGGAAATCGACGAGCGCCTGGCCATGATCATCGACCCGATGCTCGCCACCGGCAGTTCCATGGTTGCCACTATCGACCTGTTGAAGAAAGCCGGCTGCCGGGACATCCGCGCCATGGTGCTGGTCGCCGCCCCCGAAGGCATCAAGGCCGTGCAGGACGCCCACCCCGATGTGACCATCTACACCGCGTCCATCGACCAGAAACTCAACGAGCATGGCTACATCATCCCGGGCCTGGGCGATGCCGGCGACAAGATCTTCGGCACCAAGCAGAAGGACGCTTGAGCATGCAGGACGAGTTCAACGATCCGCTCTGGCGCCAGGTGCTGTCCGGCGCCCAGATGCTGTTCGTCGCCTTCGGCGCGCTGGTCCTGATGCCGCTGATCACCGGGTTGGACCCGAACGTGGCGCTGTTCACCGCCGGCCTGGGGACGATCCTGTTCCAGATCGTCACCGGGCGCCAGGTGCCGGTATTCCTGGCATCGAGCTTTGCGTTCATTACCCCGATCATTCTCGCCAAGGGCCAGTTCGGCCTGGCGGCGACCATGGGCGGTGTGATGGCGGCCGGTTTCGTCTATACGTTTCTGGGCCTGGCGGTGAAGATCAAGGGCACCGGGTTCATCGACCGGTTGCTGCCGCCGGTGGTCATCGGCCCGGTGATCATCTCCATCGGCCTGGCAATGGCACCGATTGCCGCCAACATGGCGATGGGCAAGGCCGGCGACGGTACCGAGCTGATTCATTATCAGACCGCGATGCTGATCTCGATGCCTGCCCTGCTCACGACCCTGATCGTCGCGGTGTTCGGCAAAGGTATTTTCCGCCTGGTGCCGATCATTTCCGGCGTGCTGGTGGGTTTTGCCATGGCGTTTTTCTTCGGTGTCGTAGACACCGCAAAGATCGCCGCCGCGCCGTGGTTCGCCCTGCCAAATTTCACTGCACCGGAATTCAACTGGCAGGCAATCCTGTTCATTGTGCCGGTGGCCCTGGCGCCAGCCATCGAGCACATCGGCGGGGTAATTGCCGTGGGCAGTGTGACCGGTCGTGACTACCTGAAGAAACCCGGCCTGCACCGCACCCTGCTCGGTGACGGCATTGCCACCACCGCCGCCGGCCTGTTCGGCGGCCCGCCTAACACCACCTACGCCGAGGTGACTGGGGCGGTGATGCTGACCAAGAACTACAACCCGAAAATCATGACCTGGGCGGCGATCTTCGCCATCAGCCTGGCGTTCATCGGCAAGTTCGGCGCGCTGCTGCAGAGCATCCCGGTGCCGGTGATGGGCGGGATCCTGTGCCTGTTGTTTGGCTCGATCGCGGCAGTGGGCATGAACACCCTGATCCGCCACAAGATCGACCTGGGTGAAGCGCGCAACCTGGTGATCGTTTCGGTGACGCTGGTGTTCGGCATCGGCGGCGTGCTGGTGGGTACCGGTACCGGCCCGGACGACTTCGGCCTCAAAGGCATCGCGCTGTGCGCAGTGGTGGCGATTACGCTGAACCTGCTGCTGCCGGGCAACGACAGCTGGAAGCAGAAGCAGGCGGATGAGCCGCTGATCTGACTCAAGCTGGATATTTTGTTGTCAGCCAGATAGCCATCGCGAGCAAGCTCGCTCCCACAGTGGATCTCGATTGGTCACAAAATTTGTGTACACAGCAGATCCTGTGTGGGAGCGAGCTTGCTCGCGATGGGGCCCTTGAATTTTACAAAGCGATCGGCGCCCGTTCACATAGCGTGCTCAACGCCTTCGCCCACTGCGGCTGGTCATTGAGACACGGCACGAGCACCAACTCCTCCCCGCCCGCTTCACGGAACTGTTCGCGCCCGCGATCACCGATTTCCTCCAAGGTCTCGATGCAGTCGGCCACGAACGCCGGGCACATCACCAGCACTTTCTTTACGCCACTCTTGGCCAGTTCGTCCAGGCGCGCTTCGGTGTAGGGTTCGATCCACTTGGCGCGGCCCAGTCTCGACTGGAACGACACCGACCACTGGCCATCCTTGAGCCCCATGCGCTGGGCGAACAGGTTGGCGGTGCGAATGCACTGTGCTCGATAACACGTTGCCATGACCTCCGGCGGCGCGTTCTTGCAGCAATCGGCATCCTTGAAGCAATGGAAACCGGTCGGATCGAGCTTAGTCAGGTGCCGTTCCGGCAAGCCATGGAAACTCAGCAGCAGATGATCGTAATCCTGCATCAGGTACGGCTTGGCGCTGGCGACCAAGGCGTCGAGGTATTCGGGCTGATCGTAGAACGGCTGGAGAATCGAGAGCTGCACGTTGAGCTTCCTGGCCCGTAACACCCGCCGAGCTTCCTCGATCACCGTGGTCACGGTGCTGTCAGCGAACTGCGGATACAGCGGCGCCAACGTGATGTTCTTGTGCCCCTGGCTCGCCAGGCGCACCAACGCCGCTTCAATGGATGGCTCGCCATAACGCATCGCCAGTTCCACCGGGCCTCGGGTCCATTGAGCTGTCATGGCCTGTTGCAGCCGACGGCTGAGCACCACCAGCGGCGAGCCCTCGTCCCACCAGATCGAGGCATAGGCGTGGGCCGATTGCTCGGGACGCTTGATCAGGATCAGCGACACCAGCAAGCGCCGCACCGGCCATGGCAAGTCTATGACGTACGGGTCCATCAGAAATTGATTGAGGTAGCGGCGCACATCGGCCACCGAGGTGGAAGCAGGCGAACCCAGATTCACCAGAAGCAACGCGTGATCGGTCATGCAACGTCCTATTTCAAAGGCGGCCCGACAAGTCGTCCAGGGCCGCAGGCAAATCAGTAAACCGAAAAGTGAAACCCGCAGCCTGCAATCGGGCCGGCATGGCCCGCTGGCCGCCCAGCAACAGCAATGACAATTCCCCCAGCACAACTTTCAGCGCCAGCTCCGGCATCGGCACCACGGCAGGCCGATGCAACACCTTCCCCAGGGCCTTGGCAAAATCGCGATTGCGCACCGGATTCGGCGCGCAGGCATTATAAGGACCGCTGGCATCGGAGCGGTGCAGAAGAAAATCAATCAGGGCGATTTGATCGTCAATGTGAATCCACGGCATCCACTGCCGACCATTGCCGATACGCCCGCCCAGCGCCAGTTTGAATGGCAGCAACAGCCGCGACAAAAAGCCGCCCTCGGCGGACAGGACCAGGCCGGTGCGAACCAATACCACACGTATGCCCATGGCCTCGGCCCGTTGCGCGGTTTCCTCCCAGGCGATGCACAACTGGCTAGCGAAATCCTCACTGACCGGCCCCGACTCCTCGGTCAACTCACGCTCGCCGCCGTCGCCGTACCACCCCACCGCAGAACCTGAAATCAACACCTGCGGTTTCTGCTCGCAACGCTCCATCCACGCCAGCAAAATTTCCGTGAGGGTGATGCGGCTGCTCCACAGCAACAGCTTGCGTTTGTGGCTCCAGGGCCGGTCGGCAATCGGCGCGCCAGCGAGGTTGACCACCGCATCCACCGGCTCGCCAAGCTCATCGAGCTGGGCAATTCCCCGCACCTGTGCACCGCATATTTTTGCGACCTCTTCGGGTCGACGACTCCATACCGTCAAGCGATGTCCCTGCTCCAACCAGAGGCGGCAGAGCTGACGTCCGATCAAACCAGTACCGCCGGTCAGCAATATGTGCATGAGATGTTCCTCGCATCGCGTTTTAATCGGCCCGTTAGTCTATTTTTATAAGCAGGGATTTTTCGTATCGGACAGGGTCTGTGTTTAACAATAGGACAACCTGTCCAAACGCGAACGGTAAAACTTATACCAAAAACCCGAATTGTACAGGTTTAAACGACGGCGTAGTCTGTACAGAAAGGTAAACGAGGCCCTCATGACTGTACCTATCGCAATCATCGGCACCGGCATCGCCGGACTCTCAGCCGCCCAGGCCCTGACGGAGGCCGGGCACACTGTTCAACTCTTCGATAAAAGCCATGGCAGCGGCGGACGTATGTCGAGCAAACGCAGCGACGCCGGCGCCCTGGACATGGGCGCACAATACTTCACCGCCCGCGATCGCCGTTTTGTCATGGAGGTCCAGCGCTGGCAAGCCAACGGCTGGGCCGCGGAATGGAACCCACAACTCTATAATTTCCAGGGTGGGCACCTGAGCCCTTCACCGGACGAGCAGACTCGCTGGGTCGGCACCCCGCGCATGAGCGCCATCACCCGCGCCCTGCTTGGCAAGTTGCAAGTGCAGTTCTCTTGCCGAATCACCGAGGTCTACCGTGGCCAGGAACACTGGCACCTGCAAGACGCGGAAGGTTTCACCCACGGTCCCTTCGGCCAAGTGGTAATCGCCACGCCTGCACCTCAGGCCACAGCCTTGCTGGCGGCCGTACCGAAGCTGGCCGGCGTGGCCGCAGGGGTGAAGATGGACCCGACCTGGGCGGTTGCCCTGGCCTTCGAAACACCGCTGGATACGCCCATGGAAGGCTGCTTCGTACAGGACAGCCCGCTCGATTGGCTGGCCCGCAACCGCAGCAAACCGGGGCGCGACAATAAACTCGACACCTGGGTGCTGCACGCCACCAGCGAGTGGAGTCGGCAGCACATCGACCTGTCCAAGGAAGCGGTGATCGAACAGCTTCACGGTGCTTTCGCCGAACTGCTGCATAGCGCAATGCCCGCCCCAAGTTTCAGCGTGGCCCACCGCTGGCTCTATGCTCGCCCTGCGGGCAGCCATGAATGGGGCGCCCTGGCCGATGCCGACCTGGGCTTGTATGTCTGCGGCGACTGGTGCCTGTCCGGGCGAGTCGAAGGTGCCTGGCTCAGTGGCCAGGAAGCCGCGCGGCGCCTGCACGCCAGCCTGCAGTAAATCGCATCACCCGCATCACCCGCTGCTGTCGAAAAAGACAGCAGCCCATCCGTGAAAAAAAAACCAAAGCGCTTCCCCGCACGAAAGCGATTGACTTGTGCAGGTTCGGACCTATGATAAAAATATTGTACAAAATTCATTTCTTGTACAATATTGATCCAGCAGAGGTCCTCCTATGCCCAATGAAAACGTCGTCAAACCGAAAATCGCCATCAGCGCTTGCCTGATGGGTGATGAAGTTCGCTTTAACGGCGGGCATAAACAATCCCAGCTGTGCAGTCGCACCTTGATCGATTACTTCGATTTTGTGCCGGTCTGCCCTGAAGTCGCCATTGGCCTGGGCATCCCTCGGGAGCCGATCCGACTGGTGGGCGATCCCGAGCACCCCGAAGCAGTGGGCACGGTGAATCGCGACCTTAACGTGACTCAGCCACTGGCCGACTATGCACAGCAGATGGCTGGCGAACTGGGTGACATCTGCGGCTATATCTTCATGCAGAAATCGCCGTCCTGTGGACTGGAGCGGGTGAAAGTCTACGACCACAAGGGCATGCCCCAGGACAGCGGTGGTCGCGGTATTTATGCCCAGGCATTTTGCGAGCGCCATCCCGACCTGCCGGTGGAGGAAGACGGTCGCCTCAACGATCCGGTTCTGCGGGAGAACTTCCTGACCCGGGTGTTTGCCTATGCCGCCTGGCAGACGTTGCGCCGCCAGGGCCTGACTCGACGCGGCCTGATCGAATTTCACTCGCGCTACAAATATCTGCTGATGGCCCACAACCCGGTGCAATACAAAACCCTGGGTAACTTACTGGGCAACATGGGCAAGGCCGACCCCGATGAACTGGGCCCCCACTATTTCAGCGCACTGATGGCCGCCTTGAAAAAATGTGCCACCCGCCGCACGCACACCAACGTACTGCAGCACCTGAGCGGTTACCTCAAGAGCGCCATCGATGCCGAAGACAAACAGGAAGTGCAGCACCTCATCGGGCAGTATCGCCTCGGCATCGTACCGTTGGTGGTGCCGCTGACCCTGCTCAAGCATCACTTGCGTCAGCACCCCGATCCCTACCTGGCGCAGCAGGTCTACCTGCAACCGCATCCGGAGAACCTCAGCTTGCGTAACGCTATCTGATGGACCGTCAACCCGATTCCAGTGCCAGCGAAGACCTGGGACCCGACTTCGCCAAAGCCTTGGCAGAAGGCTGGCTGCCCATCCGCGAAGTCGCCCGGCAAACCGGTGTCAACGCCGTCACGCTGCGGGCCTGGGAGCGCCGTTACGGTTTGATCGTCCCGCACCGCACGCCCAAGGGCCATCGGTTGTTCAACGCCGAACATGTGCAGCGGATCCTGAGCATCCTCACCTGGATCAATCGCGGGATGGCGGTGAGCAAGATCAAGCCCTTGCTCGATGCACCGCAGCCACCTGCCGAACCGCTGGAAAATGACTGGCAGCGTCAACGCCACGCCCTTGTGCTGGCGGTGACGCAATTGGCCGAGCGTCAGATTGATGACCTGGTCAACCAGGCGATGGCGCTGTATCCGCCGTGGACCGTGTGCGAGCAGTTGCTGTTGCCCTTGTTGGCCGAGCTGCAATTGCGCTGGCAAGGGCAGTTCGGTGCACAGCTGGAGCGTGTGTTCCTGTTCTCCTGGCTGCGCAGCAAATTCGGCAGCCGGATCTACCACAACAACCGTCAGTTACGCGGCGCGCCGTTGCTGTTGGTCAACCATTCGCAACTGCCCCAGGAACCGCACCTGTGGCTCATCGCCTGGCTGGCCAGCAGCGCCGATTGCCCGGTGGAGGTATTCGACGGGCCGATCCCGGCGGGCGAGCTGGCCTTGGCGGTCGAGCACCTCAAGGCTCGCGGCGTGCTGCTGTATTCCAGTCACGCGCTGAACCTGTCCCAACTGCCGAAGCTACTGAATGGGATCGATTGCCCGATCATCATTGCCGGGCCGGCTGCTGCAATCCACCACAGCCAGTTATCCACAGGCCTATCGATGAGTGACGTCTCCTGGGCCGAGGATCCGTTATCGGCTCACCGAGAACTGAGCCGCAAAAAACTCCTTTAAGGGTAAACAGCATGCAACTGATCTGGCTGCGCAGCGACTTGCGCCTGCACGACAACACCGCTCTCGCGGCCGCCGCACAGCGTGGGCCATGTGTGGCGGTATACCTGCCGAGCCCAGAGCAATGGCGTGCCCATGATGATGCACCGTGCAAGATTGATTTCTGGCTGCGCAATCTCGCATCGCTGGGCGCGGCCCTGGCCACATTGAACATCCCACTGATGATCCGCCCCGCGCCGCGCTGGAATCAGGCGCCTGAAGTGCTCCTTACGCTGTGCCGCGAATTGAAGATCAGCGCCGTTCACGTCAACGAAGAATACGGCCTGAACGAAACCCACCGTGATGCCGAGGTCGCCCGGGTTTTATACGGCCAGGGCATCGAGTTTCACCGCCACCTCGACCAACTGCTGTTCAAGCCTGGCAGCGTATTGACCAAGACCGGGAATTATTTCCAGGTGTTCAGCCAGTTCCGCAAGGTTTGTTATAGCCGCCTGCACCTCTCGCTGCCGAGCCTGGTCGCCCTGCCCGCCCGGCAAGCCCCCACCGGCATCGACAGCGATCCGATCCCGACGCAGGTCGAAGGCTTCGCGCAGCCCAATGAAGCGCTGCGTGCCCTCTGGCCCGCTGGCGAAAACGAAGCCCGTCGGCGTCTGGACAGCTTTGCCGAGCAACACCTCGATGATTACCAGAACGCACGGGACTTTCCGGCCAAACCGGGCACCAGCCAGCTTTCGGCTTACCTGGTGGCCGGCGTTGTCTCACCACGCCAGTGCCTGCACGCTGCACTGCAAGCCAATCAGGGCGAATTCGAGAGCGGAAGTGCCGGTACTGTGACATGGATCAATGAATTGCTCTGGCGCGAGTTCTATAAACATATTCTCGTGGGCTATCCACGCGTATCGCGCCATCGCGCGTTTCGCCCGGAAACCGAAGCGTTGGCCTGGCGCAAGGCCCCCGCGGAACTGGAGGCCTGGAAGCAGGCCCGAACTGGCTTGCCCATTATTGATGCGGCCATGCGTCAGCTGCTGGAAACCGGCTGGATGCACAACCGCTTGCGGATGGTGGTGGCGATGTTTCTTACCAAGAACCTGTTGATCGACTGGCGCGAAGGCGAGCGTTTCTTTATGCAGCACCTGATCGACGGCGACCTGGCCGCCAATAATGGCGGTTGGCAATGGAGCGCCTCCACCGGCACCGACTCAGCGCCCTGGTTCCGGATATTCAACCCGCTGAGCCAGTCGGAGAAATTTGATCCCGAGGGCTTGTTCATCAAGCGCTGGTTACCCGAACTGAACGATCTCGACAGGCGACAGGTCCATAGCCCAAATACCCAGGGTGGATTGTTCGAAGGGGTGGCTTACCCTCGCCCGATCGTCAATTTGAGCCAGTCCCGGGTACGTGCATTGGAGGCGTTCCGAAATTTGCCGGCGCGCCAGGATGTTGCGATTGAAAAGCTGGGCGGTGAGCGAACATGAAATTGCCGCCCCGCAGGATGTGTTATCAACCCGCTAGCATATAGTCTGACTCATAGCAGCGGCTCTTCCTGAAAGCGGAGTATCAGAGCCGGGCTTGATCGAAGGAGTATGGAATGGGTCCAAGACCGCCACGGAGATATTGGCTGACCGGTGCAGGAAACGGAATCGGCGCTGCGTTGGCCGAAGCGATACTCAAGACCGGTGCGCACCTGGCCGTGAGTTCTCGTTCGGCTCGATCCTGTGAGGCCCTTTCGGTACGGTATCCGGGGCAAGTACTGGCGCTGCCCGGCAATTTGACCGACAGCCAGACCGTGCGCGAGATCGGCGAGAGAATCACCCAACAGTGGGGTGCCCTGGATACTGTGATTCTCAACGCCGGAACTGCTGAATATGCCGGCGACCAGCCCGTTGCCCACTCCATCATCGAACACATCGTGCGTAGCAATCTGCTAGCCGCCAGTCTCTGCATCGACACAGCCTCATCACTATTACAGGCAGGTGCCGTGCCTCATCTGGCGGGTATCGTCAGCCCGGCAACTTACCTGCCACCGTCACAAGCGAAGAACGATGGCAACGGGATGCGTCAATTGTTCGAATCGGCCCGCCTCAACCTCGCCCCCAACGACATTGATGTGACATTGGTCCACCCTGGTTTCGACAGCCGGTCGACGAGTGTCGACGACAGCTTTCCGGCCCCGGTCCAGTGGTCGGCTGAAACGGCGGCGAACCACATACTGTCGCAGTTGGTCGAGCGTCCCCATGAGATAGCGCTCCCCGTCGCGTCCATGACAGTGCTCTGGCCATTGCCGTCATCGACCGAAACCGAGCAGACAAACGTGGCCCCCTGCCAAGCAAGTGTCTGGTCACCGATCAAGGGTCGACCCTGAGCGGTCCGCTTGCCTTACACTGCGCGCCATGAAAATCATCCCCCTCCATGAAATCACCGCACCGGCCGTCACATGCTCGACGTGCGCGGCATGCTGCTGCCAGCTGGAAGTCATGCTGATCACCGACACCGGCGTTCCGAAACGGTTTATCGACACGGATGATTGGGGCGGGGAAGTCATGCTGCGGCTTGACGACGGCTGGTGCGCGGCCCTGGATCGCAACAGCATGATGTGCACGATCTACGAAAAACGCCCGCTGATCTGCCGGGAATTCGAGATGGGGGCACCGGAGTGCATTGAAGAGCGCTTGGGGATTGCGACGGCGTATCGCTAAAGCGCTGACCTGACGGACCTGATCTCTTGTGGGAGCGAGCCTGCTCGCGCTAGCGGCGCAACAGGCAACATCACATTGGCTGACCACCGCTATCGCGAGCAGGCTCGCTCCCAAGGTTTTTGAGGTGTTACAGCGGCATCGTGTAGTGCAGCGCGTAGCTTTCCACGCCATCGTTGGTCGACTTGATGCCAGCATTGGAATAGTGAGTGGCGCGAATACCCACTTCATGTCCGCCATTGAAGCGCAGGCCGAAACCGATGCGATCCTCGAACTGGAAAGCCGTCCCGAGCTTGTTGTCTTCCACTTCGGTATTGGCGAACAACGCAACACCTACACCCGCCTCGATGTAGGGCTTCACGTTCTGACCGGAAAACTCATACACAAAGACCGGCGAGAACGACAGGCTGTGGTTGCTGGAGGTCTTGTCCCCGTCCCAATAGGTGTAGGCGCCGCTCCAGTAACCGGTCAGGCGGCCCATGTCGCTCTGCAACCAACTCTTGTCCCAGTCGAACTGCATCCCCAAGCGATAGGTCATGGTCGAATCACTGGTTTGCCCGACCCCAAATTCCACACCCGCCGCCTGTGCGGTGTAGGTGTGCCCCAACAATGCAGCCGCAAACGCGGCAAAGCAGAATAAACGCTTCATTAGAAACATCCTTTTCTGAACAGACTTAGTAAGTTTTGTTACAAACAGACAAAGCTATAGAAATCTGCGCTAAAACAGAAGTTCAGCCCGTTTTACACAATTTTCACGTTTTATTTACAGATCAAAGCTTCGCACATCGCCAGACGAATGCCATAGGACTGGTAGGATTTTTCTTAAATGTATCGGATCCGCGCTACTCCAGAATTGCGTTTCGCGGGCGGGCCCTTCGGCCAATAGCGCTCGTTCGGCCAACAGCCGCTGAAGTTGCCGTGCCACGGCGGCCCCGGTGTCGATCAGGCTGATGTGTGCCGGAATCATTTGCTTGAGCAACGGTTTGAGAAAGGGATAGTGCGTACAGCCCAGGATCAGCGTGTCGCAACCGGCTGCCAGCAAGGGATCGACATAATGTTGCAGCAATTGATGCAAGGCCGAGCTGTGCAGGTCACCGGTTTCGATCAGTTCCACCAGCCCCGGGCACGGTTGGGTGATGACCCGCACATCCGTGGCAAAACGGTCGAGCAACGCGGCGAACTTGGCACTTTGCAAGGTACCGGTGGTGGCCAGCACACCGACGATACCGCTACGGGTCGCGGCGGCGGCCGGCTTGACCGCCGGCTCCATGCCGACGATGGGCCAGTGGGGGAAATCGCGGCGCAGATCGGCCACGGCGGCGACCGTTGCGGTATTGCAGGCCACCACCAGCGCCTTGGCGCCCTGCCCCAGGAGAAAGTCAGCGATTATCGCGCAGCGCTGTCGGATGTATTCCGGGGTTTTCTCGCCGTAGGGAATATGCCCACAGTCAGCGACGTACAACAGCGACTCATTGGGCAGCAGCTGGCGAATTTCCCCCAACACCGAAAGCCCGCCGACCCCCGAGTCAAGCACACCGATCGGCGCTTCACTCATGTTGACCACCGCAGACGCTGCAACCTGGGTCGCGCTTGACGCGCAACTCGCGAAAACGCGTGCCCAGGGCATCGATCAACAACAGGCGCCCCACCAGCGGCTCACCAAAGCCGGCCAACAACTTCAAGGCTTCAAGGGCTTGCAGGCTGCCCACCAAACCCACCAGCGGGCCGATCACACCGGCTTCGCTGCAGGTCAATTCGGCCTCGCTGCCGTGGCCGTAGAGGCAGTGGTAGCAAGGGCTTTCGGGGCGGCGCGGATCGAACACCGACAACTGTCCTTCCAGGCGAATCGCCGCACCGCTGACCAGCGGTTTGCCCGCAGCGACACACGCTGCGTTCACCGCTTCGCGGGTCGAGAAATTGTCGGAACAGTCCAGCACCACATCCACCATCGCGACCGCGGCGGCCAGGCTGTCTTCATCCATGGCCAGCGGATGCGGTACCAGTCGAATCTCGGGGTTGATCACCGCCAGGCGCCGCATCGCCGAATCGACCTTGCTCAGGCCGATGCTGTCGGTGTCGTGAATGATCTGGCGTTGCAGGTTGGTCAAGTCGACCGTGTCGAAATCCGCCAGATGCAACTCGCCGACGCCGGCGGCGGCCAGGTACAACGCCACCGGTGCGCCGAGCCCACCAAGACCGACGATCAACGCGCGACTTTGCTTGAGGCGCAATTGGCCATCGATGTCGACATGCTGCAACAGAATCTGCCGGCTATAGCGCAACAGCTCCTGATCGTTCAGCACGGCAGGCACCCCAGGCTGATGCGTTCATGAGCGCCCAGGTCCTTGCGGCTGTGAACTTCAGCAAAGCCTTGGGCTTGCAGCAAATCACGTACTGCGCCGGCCTGATCGTAACCGTGCTCAAGCATCAACCAACCGCCCGGTTCGAGGTGACCGGGGGCCTGGGCAATGATCTGGCGCAAGTCATCCAGGCCGTCCGGCCCTGCGACCAACGCACTGCTCGGTTCGAAACGCACATCGCCCTCGGCCAGATGCGGATCGGCGGCCGCGATATAAGGCGGATTGCTGATGATCAATGCAAAACGCTCCTCCTCCAAGGCGCTGAACCAGTGACTACTCAACACCGTGACGTTACCCAGGTCCAGGCGCTGGCGATTGCGTTCGGCCAGGGCCACAGCCTCCAGCACCCGATCGACCGCCGTGACCTTCCAGGCCGGGCGCTCGCTGGCCAAGGCCAGGGCAATCGCGCCGCTGCCGGTGCCCAGGTCCAGGACCCGGACCGGGGTGGCCGGCAACAAGGCCAGCGCGGTTTCCACCAGCAACTCGGTGTCGGGACGCGGGATCAGCGTATGGGGCGCGACTTCCAGGTCGAGCTTCCAGAAGCCCTGTTGCCCGAGGATGTAGGCCACCGGCTCGCCGGAACGACGTCGGCGCAGGTACTCGGAGAACAGCAACGCCGCCTCGCTCGGCACGATCCGCTCGGGCCAGGTGTGCAGGAAACTGCGGGACTTGCCCAGCGCAGCAGCCAGGAGCAACTCGGCATCCAATCGCGGCGTGGGCGAATCCGGCAGCTCGGCGGCGCGTAACAAACTGGCGATGATGGTCATTTATTCACCTGTGCTTACTCGCCAATCGCAGCCAACTGGTCGGCCTGGTATTCGGCCAGCAATGGCTCGATCACCGCATCGACACCACCGGCAAGAATCTCGTCGAGGGAATACAGGGTCAGGTTGACACGATGGTCGGTGACCCGGCCCTGGGCGAAGTTGTAGGTACGGATCCGCTCGGAGCGATCACCCGAACCCACCAGCAATTTGCGTTCGCTGGCGATGGCATTGGCCGCGGCGCTGGTCTGCTGGTCGTTGAGCTTGGCCGACAGCCAGGCCATGGCCCGCGCCCGATTCTTGTGCTGGGAACGTTCTTCCTGGCACTCGACCACGATGCCCGAAGGCAAGTGAGTGATGCGGATCGCCGAGTCGGTCTTGTTGACGTGCTGGCCACCCGCGCCGGAGGAACGATAGGTATCGACCCGCAGGTCCGCCGGGTTGATCTCGATGGCTTCCTGCTCGTCCGGCTCGGGCAATACCGCCACGGTGCAGGCCGAGGTATGGATGCGCCCCTGGGATTCGGTGGCTGGCACACGCTGCACACGGTGGGCACCGGACTCGAACTTCAGCTTGCCGTAGACGTTGTCACCCTCGACCCGGGCGATGACTTCTTTATAGCCACCGTGTTCGCCTTCGTTCTCCGAAAGAATCTCCACGCGCCAGCCACGGCGTTCGGCGTAGCGCGAATACATGCGGAACAGGTCGCCGGAGAAAATCGCTGCCTCGTCGCCACCAGTACCGGCACGGATCTCGAGAAACACGTTGCGCCCGTCGTTCGGGTCCTTGGGCAACAGCATGCGCTGCAGATTGCCTTCCAGCTCGAGTAATTGTTCCTTGGCTTCGCGGACTTCCTCCACCGCCATTTCGCGCATGTCCGGGTCGCTGTCCTTGAGCAGCGCCTGCGCGCCCTCGAGGTCGCCCTGCACTTTGAGCAACTGTTTATAGGTGGCGACAATCGGCTCGACTTCCGCGTATTCCTTGGAATAGGTGCGGAATTTGTTCTGGTCGGAAATGACTTCGCCATCGCCCAGCAAGGCGGTCAGTTCTTCGAAACGGTCCTGGAGGATGTCCAGTTTATTGAGCAGTGACGCTTTCATTGCGGTTTTTTATCCGAAAAGCTATCCGGTGAACCCTCACCGAGGGCAAAGAGTTCCTGGGCCATGGCCAGCGCGTCGAGGCGGCCTTCGGCGGTCAACTTCTTGAGCTGGACACTGGGGGCGTGAAGCAATTTGTTGGTCAGGCCGCGGGCCAGTTGCACCAGCACCTCTTCGGCGTTGCCACCGTTGGCCAGCAGGCGCTGGGCCTTTTGCAGCTCTTCATCGCGCAGGCGTTCGCTCTGCTGCCGATAGGCCTTGAGCACATCCACTGCCGCCAGCTCGCGCAGGCGCACCATGAAATCGTCGGCGCCGACAGTGATCATCTCTTCGGCCGCCTGGGCCGCGCCTTGTCGGCTCTTGAGGTTCTCGGCAACCACTTCGTGCAGATCGTCGACGCTGTAGAGGTAAACGTCGTCCAGTTCACCGACTTCCGGCTCGATGTCCCGAGGGACGGCGATGTCTACCATGAAAATCGGTTTGTGCTTGCGCAGCTTCAAGGCGCTTTCCACCGCGCCCTTGCCCAGGATCGGCAACTGGCTGGCGGTGGAACTGATGACGATGTCACTGTGCACCAGCTCGGCCGGGATGTCCGAGAGCAGCACCGCGTGGGCGCCAAACTGCTCGGCCAGGGTACTGGCCCGCTCCAGGGTCCGGTTGGCGACGACGATGCGCTTGACCCCCAGGTCATGCAAATGACGGGCGACCAGGGTGATGGTCTCGCCAGCGCCGATCAGCAACGCCTGGCTGCGCTGCAAATCGCTGAAAATCTGTTTCGCCAGGCTGACGGCGGCAAACGCCACGGACACCGGGTTTTCGCCGATGGCGGTGTCGGTGCGCACCTGCTTGGCGGCGTTGAACGTAGCCTGGAACAGCCGCCCCAGCAGCGGGCCGACGGTACCGGCCTCCCGCGCCACGGCGTAGGCCGATTTCATCTGACCGAGGATCTGCGGTTCGCCCAACACCAGCGAGTCGAGCCCCGAGGCGACACGCATCATGTGACGAACGGCCGCATCGTCCTCATGCACATAGGCACTGGCGCGCAGCTCTTCAAGGCTCAGGTTGTGATATTCGGCCAGCCAGCGCAGCACCGAATCGGCCGAAACATGATCCTGTTCTATATAAAGCTCGCTGCGATTGCAGGTGGAGAGGATCGCTGCTTCGCGGCTGTCGGTGAGTCGGCAGAGCTGCTGCAGGGCCTCAACCAACTGCTCAGGCGTAAAGGCCACGCGCTCGCGGACGTCTACTGACGCAGTCTTATGGTTAATACCAAGTGCAAGGAAGGCCATTCAAGGTCGCTGATAGTGACGTGAAGCCGGCAATTGTCCTACTTCGCCAGATTCAGAACAACCACTCGATCTCTATCGCCTTGGCCTGTGCCGTAAATCGACGGGGCGGTTATGTTTGACCGAAGGCTTGTGTCATGATGATCCGACCGCAGGTTAGTCGTCCTCTTCCTATATGAATAGATCTTCCGCGTTGCTCCTCGCCTTTGCCTTGCTCAGCGGCTGCCAGTCCATGGCTCCCGTGTCGACGGACGGTACGCCGCCGGTCGAAGACAGCACGCAGGCTCCCGAAAAGCCCAAGGTCTACGGCTCGTTCAGCGAAGAAACCATCTTCAGCCTGTTGAGCGCCGAACTGGCAGGCCAGCGCAATCGTTTCGACATTGCGCTGGACAATTACGTGACCCAGGCCATCAACACCCAGGACCCGGGCATCTCGGAACGTGCGTTTCGCATCGCCGAATACCTGGGGGCCGACCAGGCCGCACTGGATACGGCATTGATCTGGGCGAAAAATGCCCCGGACGACCTCGAGGCGCAACGCGCCGCTGCCGTCCAGCTGGCCCGCGCCGGGCGCTACGACGACTCCATGGCGTACATGGAGAAAGTCCTGCAGGGCAAGGGCGACACCCATTTCGATTTTCTGGCGCTGTCCGCCGCCGATACCGATCAGGAAACCCGCAGCGGCCTGATGAAAAGCTTCGACCGCCTGTTGCAGCGTCATCCGAACAACGGGCAACTGATCTTCGGCAAGGCCCTGCTGCTGCAACAGGACGGCGATTCCCAAGGTGCCTTGACCTTGCTGGAAGACAACCCGCCGGAAGCCGGCGAAGTGGCGCCGATCCTGCTGCGCGCGCGCTTGCTGCAAGGTTTGAACCGCGGTGACGAAGCGCTGCCGCTGCTGGAAAAAAGCATCAAGAAGTACCCGGACGACAAACGCCTGCGCCTCACCTACGCCCGCATGCTGGTGGAAAACAACCGCATGGACGATGCCAAGGTGGAGTTCTCCAGCCTGGTCCAGCAATACCCTGAAGACGACGAGTTGCGTTACTCCCTGGCGCTGGTTTGCCTGGAAGCCAAGGCCTGGGACGAGGCCAAGGGTTATCTGGAAGACCTGATCGCCCGGGAAAGCCACGTCGACTCAGCCCACCTGAACCTGGGTCGCATCGCTGAAGAGCGCAACGACCCCGAGAGCGCGCTGATCGAGTATGCCCAGGTTGGCCCGGGCAACGATTATCTGCCGGCGCAGTTACGCCAGGCCGATATCCTGATGAGCAATGGCAAGACGGCCGAGGCCCAGAGTCGCCTCGCCGTGCAGCGCGACTCCCAGCCGGATTATGGAATCCAGCTCTACCTGATCGAAGCCGAAACCCTGTCGGCCAACAATCAGGGCGATAAAGCCTGGAACGTACTGCAGCAAGCCTTGAAGCAGTACCCGGACGACCTGAACCTGTTGTACACCCGCGCCATGCTGGCGGAAAAACGCAATGACCTGGCCCAGATGGAAAAAGACCTGCGCCTGATCATCCAGCGTGACCCGGACAACGCCATGGCCCTCAATGCCTTGGGCTACACGCTGTCGGATCGCACCACCCGCTACGACGAAGCCAAGCTGCTGATCGAACAGGCCCACCAGATCAATCCGGAAGACCCGGCAGTGCTCGATAGCCTCGGCTGGGTGAATTTCCGCCTGGGTAACCTCGATGAAGCCGAACGCTTGTTGCGCCAAGCCCTGGAACGCTTTCCCGACCAGGAAGTCGCCGCTCACCTGGGCGAGGTCTTGTGGGCCAACGGTAAACAGCGCGAGGCCCGGCAGATCTGGAGCCGCTTCCTCAAGGACCAGCCCGACAGCCCTGTTTTGCGCAGCACCATCAAACGCCTGACCGGATCAGAGACCCTTTAAGATTATGTTTTTGCGCCACTTCATCGTATTCAGCTTTATCGCCCTGCTCGCCGGTTGCGCGGGCTTCGGCGCCCGTGAATCCGTCCAGGGCCAGGGCAACCAGGCCCAGTGGCGCGAACACAAACAACAACTGATCGGCCTCGACGGTTGGCAGATCGATGGCAAGATCGGCATTCGCGCACCAAAAGACTCGGGCAGCGGTACGCTGTTCTGGTTGCAACGCCAGGACTACTACGACATTCGCCTGTCCGGTCCATTGGGCCGTGGTGCGGCACGATTGACTGGCCGGCCGGGCCAGGTCTCGCTGGAAGTCGCCAACCAGGGTCGCTATGAAGCGCCCACTCCCGAAGCGTTGCTGGAAGAACAACTGGGTTGGAAATTGCCGGTTTCCCACCTGACCTGGTGGGTTCGCGGGCTGCCGGCACCGGACAGCAAGAGCCGCCTGGTCCTCGACGCCGACAGCCGCCTGTCCAACCTGGAACAGGATGACTGGCAGATCGAATACCTAAGCTATGCCCAGCAGAACGGCTACTGGCTGCCCGAGCGAATCAAGCTGCACGGCAGCAACCTCGACGTTACGCTGGTGATCAAGCAATGGCAGCCGCGCAAGCTGGGGCAATGACATGAGCGCTGCACGCCTGACCCTGCCCTCCCCGGCCAAACTCAACCTGATGCTGCACATCCTCGGTCGTCGCCCGGATGGTTATCACGAATTGCAGACGATTTTTCAGTTTCTGGACTACGGCGATGAAATCACTTTTGCCGTGCGCGACGACGGCGCGATTCGCCTGCACACCGAATTCGAAGGCGTGCCCCACGACAGCAACCTGATCGTCAAGGCCGCGAAAAAACTCCAGGAACAATCCGGTTGTTCGCTGGGCATCGATATCTGGATCGAGAAAATCCTGCCCATGGGCGGCGGTATCGGTGGCGGCAGCTCGAATGCAGCGACGACTTTACTGGGGCTCAACCACCTCTGGCAGCTGGACTGGGACACGGATCGCCTGGCAGCACTGGGCCTGACACTGGGCGCCGACGTGCCGGTTTTCGTGCGTGGCCACGCCGCTTTCGCCGAGGGCGTCGGGGAAAAACTCACCCCGGTAGACCCCGAGGAACCCTGGTACTTGGTGCTGGTGCCGCAAGTATCTGTAAGTACAGCAGAAATTTTTTCAGATCCGCTGTTGACACGTAACTCTCCTCCCATTAAAGTGCGCCCCGTTCCCAAGGGAAACAGTCGAAATGACTGCTTACCGGTGGTAGCAAGGCGTTATCCAGATGTTCGTAACGCTTTGAATTTGTTAGGTAAATTTACCGAAGCAAAACTCACCGGAACTGGAAGTTGTGTGTTTGGGGGCTTCCCAAGCAAAGCTGAAGCTGATAAAGTCTCGGCCCTTCTGACAGAGACCCTTACAGGGTTTGTAGCAAAAGGAAGCAACGTTTCGATGTTGCATCGCAAGCTGCAAAGTCTGCTCTAAAAGGAATCGAGTGCTCGGCACTCGCAGCAACAGATACAGGGGCGTCGCCAAGCGGTAAGGCAGCAGGTTTTGATCCTGCCATGCGTTGGTTCGAATCCAGCCGCCCCTGCCATTTTCCTATACTCATCCAGGTATACCCTCAGCCTTCAGGTACTGCGCGTGTCCAAGATGATGGTCTTTACGGGGAACGCCAACCCCGATCTGGCTCGGCGTGTAGTACGTCAGCTGCATATCCCTCTCGGTGACATTTCTGTCGGTAAGTTCTCCGACGGCGAAATCACTGCCGAGATCAATGAAAACGTTCGCGGTAAAGACGTCTTCATTATTCAGCCGACTTGCGCTCCGACCAACGATAACCTGATGGAACTCGTCGTGATGGCTGATGCCTTCCGCCGTTCCTCGGCTACTCGTATCACTGCTGTTATTCCTTACTTTGGTTATGCCCGTCAGGATCGCCGTCCGCGTTCCGCACGTGTGGCAATCAGCGCGAAAGTCGTGGCTGACATGCTTACCGTAGTCGGCATCGATCGTGTCCTCACGGTTGACTTGCATGCTGACCAGATTCAGGGCTTCTTCGATATTCCCGTGGATAACATCTACGGCTCCCCGGTCCTGGTGGATGATATTGAAGATCAGCGCTTCGAAAACCTGATGATCGTGTCCCCGGACATTGGTGGCGTCGTGCGTGCACGGGCCGTTGCCAAATCCCTGGGCGTGGATCTGGGTATCATCGACAAACGCCGTGAGAAAGCCAATCACTCCGAAGTGATGCACATCATCGGCGACGTCGAAGGGCGTACCTGTATTCTGGTCGACGACATGGTCGATACCGCCGGCACCCTGTGCCACGCGGCCAAGGCCCTGAAAGAGCATGGCGCTGCCAAGGTCTTTGCCTACTGCACACACCCTGTGCTGTCGGGTCGAGCGATCGAAAACATTGAAAATTCCGTGCTGGACGAACTGGTGGTGACCAACACCATCCCATTGTCCGCAGCAGCACAAGCCTGTGCACGTATCCGTCAACTGGATATCGCACCGGTTGTTGCCGAAGCGGTTCGCCGCATCAGCAATGAAGAATCGATCAGCGCGATGTTCCGCTAAGGGCCCGGCCCTCACCGCGACATCTCGTTGACGAAAAGCGCCCCGCCCCGACATTCACTGTCGGGGCGGGGCTTTTTTGCCCATATCGCCTTTAGCGCTGGTCGCAAGCGCTGGGGTGAATGTGGTTACTTTGGAGATACAACATGAACGAATTTACCCTGAATGCTGAAGTGCGTTCCGACCTGGGGAAAGGTGCGAGCCGCCGCCTGCGTCGTCTCGCAAGCCTGGTTCCAGCTGTAGTCTACGGTGGCGAGAAAGCCCCTGAGTCCATCAGCATGCTGGCCAAAGAAGTTGCCAAACTGCTCGAAAACGAAGCGGCCTACAGCCACATCATCGAGCTGAACATCGGTGGCGCCAAGCAAAACGTCGTGATCAAGGCCCTGCAACGTCACCCGGCCAAAGGCCACGTGATGCACGCTGACTTCGTACGCGTAGTAGCTGGCCAGAAACTGACCGCTATCGTGCCTGTGCACTTCGTTGGCGAAGCTGCTCCGATCAAGAAAGGCGGCGAAATTTCGCACGTTGTTTCGGAAATCGAAGTGACCTGCCTGCCGAAAGACCTGCCTGAATTCATCGAAGTCGACCTGGCTGACGCCGAAGTCGGCACGATCATTCACCTGTCCGACCTCAAGGCTCCTAAAGGCGTTGAGTTTGTTGCTCTGGCACACGGCGATGACAAGGCTGTTGCCAACGTCCACGCTCCACGTGTTGCTCCAGAAGCTACTGAAGAAGGCGCTGCAGAGTAATTTCACTCTGTCGCCGGGGTGAGCGGAAACATCGCGGACTGGAACGTAGCGAGGCAGCGGGCGAGAACGCGAAGTTTACCTAACGGTAGATCCGCATTTTTCGTCCACTGTCGCAATACCGTTTGAGCGCGACGTTGTTATCCACACTCCAGGAAGGGCCCCTATCGTGACTGCCATTAAACTGATCGTTGGCCTGGGAAATCCAGGCGCCGAATACGAACAGACCCGGCATAACGCAGGGGCCCTTTTTGTTGAGCGCATCGCGCACGCACAAGGCGTCAGCCTAGCGGCCGATCGCAAATATTTCGGCCTGACCGGGCGCTTCTCGCATCAGGGTCAGGATGTTCGTCTGTTGATTCCCACCACCTACATGAACCGCAGCGGCCAGGCCGTGGCGGCATTGGCCGGTTTCTTTCGCATCAAGCCTGAAGAAATCCTGGTGGCCCACGACGAACTCGACCTGCCTCCGGGCGTTGCCAAGCTCAAGCAGGGCGGCGGCCATGGCGGTCACAACGGGTTGCGCGACATCATCGCGCAACTGGGTAATCAGAATACCTTTCACCGCCTGCGGCTCGGCATCGGCCACCCGGGCGTTGCCAGTATGGTTTCAAACTTTGTCCTGGGTCGTGCGCCACGCGCCGAACAGGAAAAACTCGATGCCAGCATCGACTTTGCCCTCGGCGTGCTGCCGGATATCCTCGCCGGGGAATGGAACCGCGCGATGAAAAACCTGCACAGCCAGAAGGCCTGACACTCACTCCTAGGGGAAACACCATGGGATTCAATTGCGGCATCGTCGGCCTGCCTAACGTCGGCAAGTCCACCCTGTTCAACGCCCTGACCAAGTCCGGTATCGCGGCTGAGAACTTCCCCTTCTGCACCATCGAGCCGAACACCGGCATCGTGCCGATGCCCGATCCACGCCTGGAGGCCCTGGCGGCCATCGTGATCCCGGAGCGCGTGCTGCCGACCACCATGGAATTCGTCGACATCGCCGGCCTGGTAGCCGGCGCGTCGAAGGGTGAAGGCCTGGGCAACAAGTTCCTGGCCAACATCCGCGAAACCGACGCCATCGCCCACGTGGTCCGCTGCTTCGAAGACGAGAACGTGATTCACGTCTCCAACAGCGTCGACCCGAAACGCGACATCGAGATCATCGACCTGGAACTGATCTTCGCCGACCTCGACAGCTGCGAGAAGCAACTGCAAAAAGTCGCTCGCAATGCCAAGGGTGGCGACAAAGACGCCGTCGCCCAGAAAGCCCTGCTCGAGCAGTTGATCGCCCACTTCACCTTGGGCAAGCCGGCCCGCAGCCTGATCAAGAACATGGGCGCCGATGAGAAGCAGATCGTTCGCGGCTTCCACCTGCTGACCACCAAGCCGGTCATGTACATTGCCAACGTTGCCGAAGACGGCTTCGAGAACAATCCTCTGCTGGACGTGGTAAAAGCCATCGCCGAAGAAGAAGGTGCGATCGTGGTACCGGTCTGCAACAAGATCGAAGCGGAAATCGCCGAGCTTGAAGACGGCGAAGAGAAGGACATGTTCCTCGAGGCCCTGGGCCTGGAAGAACCTGGCCTGAACCGCGTGATCCGCGCCGGCTATGAAATGCTCAACCTGCAGACGTACTTCACCGCAGGCGTAAAAGAAGTCCGCGCCTGGACCGTTCGCGTCGGCGCCACTGCGCCACAAGCCGCGGCCGTGATCCACACCGACTTCGAAAAAGGCTTCATCCGCGCCGAAGTCATCGCCTATGACGATTTCATCCAGTACAAGGGTGAAGCCGGCGCCAAGGAAGCCGGTAAATGGCGTCTGGAAGGCAAGGAATACATCGTCAAGGATGGCGACGTGATGCACTTCCGTTTTAACGTCTAACTTTCCTGAGCCTATCGCGTGGCAGCTACTCACTGCCACGCGACCTTCTCAAGCAGACGTCACGTCAATAGATGCCCTTGATCGACCTCTGCCGCTACCCCGATCAGCCCTATCCCGGCGTCGGGAGCAAAGCTCATGTCATCTTCGTCGAGGTTTTCCCGCCAGTCCCCGGCCAGCGCGATCTGGAACCAGTGGCCTTGGGCGTCTGCTTCCACATCCGCCAGATAAGTGCGGTCCAGCTCCTGGTTGTAAACCATCTTCAGCGTAGTGCCCGTACCATCTCCGAAGCCGGTATAGCCCAGGGTCGCCACATCGATCTTGTCGTCAACCGTGAAGCCTTCGATAAGGTCGGCAAAGCTCTGGCTGTCAGTGCGATAGCTGTCTTGGGTTGAGGTGTAGCGGAACACGTCGGCGTTTTCCCGGTTATCAGTCCACAACGAGATGTCGGCTCTATCTCCGCCGTTGAGACGGTCGGCGCCCGCGCCGCCTATGATTACATCAGCCCCAGCGCCGCCGTTGATACGGTCATTGCCGTCCAGGCCATAGATGATTTCCGACAAGGCAGAACCAGTAATCGTATCCTTGGTAGAGGTGCCTTCAACAGTGGGCGCGGTGAACACCAGGTTGGTGCTGTTCAATTGCCCCACCAGGTTGCCGTCCAAGGCCAGTTCAAACCGTTGCCCGGAGGCATCGACGTCGTAACTCTTGAGGTAGGTGAGAGTACCGTCCGCGCTGGCCCGGACGGCCAAGGTGCCGTCATGGCCGTCGCCAATGCCGGTGAAACCCAGGGCAATCAGGTCGATGCGGTCCCCAGAGGCGTCGAAGTCCTGGACCCGGTCACTGTGGTTTTGCGTCGCAGTGCGGAAACTGTCACTCAGTTCGGTAAAGCGGAAAATGTCAGCGCCAACGCCACCTTGCAGAAGGTCGCGCCCGCCGCTGCCTTGAAGCACATCATCACCCGCCAGCCCCTGGATAATTTCGGCGGCATCGGTACCCTGCAAGATGTCTTCACCGGCGTAGCCATCCACATGGAGCTTACCGTCCTGGCTGCCGAAGCGGGTATCCACACTACCATCAGCGTTCCAGCGGATGACGCTGAAATCCCCGTTGCTCGTGCCGGCCGCCAGGATCTTGCCATCTGCCTGGACCGTCACAGCCACAGGCGTGTCGGCCTCGAAGGTCACCATGCCATTGGAGCCAAAGCTGGTGTCAAAGGAACCGTCAGCGTTAAGCCGCGCTACAGTCGCCGAGGTGGAGCTTTCGCCATGGCCCATGACGATGATCTTGCCGTCAGCCTGCACGGTGACCACTGAGTCTTCGCCAAACCCCATGGCAGCACTCAAGTAGAGGACACCGTTGTCACCGAAATGGGTATCCAGCTGACCATCGGGATTGAAGTGCTGCAAGGCATACGTCGGATCACCCGCGCCGGCGGCATTGTACGCAGCCCCGACCACAACACCGCCATCGGCCTGTACCGCAGTAGAAATTCCGCCGTTGTAATATTCGTCTTCGGGAATGTTGACGGTCAGCACGCCATGGTCGCCAAAGCCATCGACGAGAGTGCCGTCATTGCCGAGCCTGGTCACTGTGGCCTGGTCGAATCCACGGGCGCTGATCTGGAACGTGCCATCCGTATTGGCCGTCAGGTCGATGTCCTTGAAGTCATGGCTGATGTCGACCGTGATAGCGCCGTTTTGACCAAAGCTAGCATCGTGCGTCCCGTCGCTGTTGAAGCGCTCCACCTGAACGCCCGTATTCAGCGCTGTGGCGATCAGTACCTTGCCATCAGGTTGCACCGCCGTCAGCTCGTAGCGCGACGCCGGGGCTATCGCGGCAGGTACGATGTCGACACCGCCTTCATGGAAGCTGGTGTCCAGACTACCATCTGCGTTCAGGCGGATAACGCTATGGTTCTGTTCGTAGCCATAGCTTTCCTCGCCTGGCGCCCCGGGGTAGCCCCAGGCCAGGTACTCGGTATAGCCACCGACCAGGATCTTGCCGTCCGGCTGGATAACGATGCTCTGGTTATCATCGAACTGGCCGGTGAGGTCGACCTGGACTGTGCCCGGGCCAGTTCTCACGGTATGAGTACTGACCATCGTGTTGTCGGTGGTTGCCATGGGTTTAATCCTTTAAGGGCATTGGATCCGTCACTTTAGTGGAGCAGGAAGGATTTGCACGCCGCCCCATCGCTGACACGAGCAGCGGCCGACCGATGGTTTTTTGTAGCCGTCTGGCCTCGCTGGTGGGCTGAAAAAAGTGCGCATAGCAAAAAGCCGCGTTGGTTCGCGGCTTTTTCATGGGCGTGGTTTGGAGGTACCTGAGATTCGATACGGCCTAGAACAGATAGCCTATATAGATCGCCCCGCCACCACCGGCCTGCACACCAGCGTTCATGCCTGCCATGACCAGCGCACCCTTGGCCGACTTCGCCAACTGCCGGTTGACCGTGGTGGACGCGATGAGCGCGGTCGCCGGGTTGGCGTTCAGCGCCATCGACAATGCCAGCAGCTTGGGATCGAGCCCGAACAACAGGGCCGTGGCGGAAGCACCGACCACCAGGCCTCCGCCCACTTCGGTATACATGCAGGGGCCGGTGATGTCATCGCTGGTCAGGTCGCGACTGGCCAAGGCGTCGCTGACAAACACCTTGCCGAAGCTGGGAAACGCCTCCGCTGCGCCGACGCCAGCCACGCTCTTACCCTTGACCTGGATATTGATCTTGCCGAAACGCGGCAGCCGCGCGCCGAATCCGGCCCCTACCCCGACGCCGCCGTAGCGGTAGCTGACGTCCTCACCTTGGGGCGAACGCAGGATGATCGAACCGCCACTGCCCGCCACCATGACCACGGTCAGACCACCGCCGCTGGCGGTCTGATACTGCCAGCGACTTTCATTGACCGGGATTGGGATGTTGAAGCTCATACGCTCAAAGTCCTTTATGTGAGTGAACTGCACCGTGACCACGCTGACGAATGGCTTTTGCCAGACCAGCAATGGTAAACATCAGACCCAGGCAACCCAGCAGCCCGGAAGGCCCCCACAGTGCACCCGGATCATCGACGATAGCGCTGCTGGCCGGCTGCTCGGGCAAGTAATGCACGCGTACCGACTGCCCCTCTCGATAGCCGAAGATCAAGCCGCCCTGGGGATAAGAGATTTTCTCGCCAGTGCCAGCGGTGAAGGCGATCTCAGGATGCGAACCGCCGGCATTCAGGCGGCTGACGATGCCATCGGCGGTCTGGGCGCGGGCGAGGAACTCGCGGCGCTCAAGCGTGAGATTGACGGTAATGCCCAACAGGACGATACCAATCAGGGCAAACAGCAGACCCAGCAGTATCTTCCCGATGTGTGACGGGGTGTCGTTAGCCATGGTGTGTCTCGGCGTTCGTCCATGAAAGAGGGGCGTCAGGATAACAAAGAAGCTTCGCGACTCCCCATCCCGTGCGCAAAATGATTGAGGACAGGAGAAGCCGCTGCCTCTTGCATGAAGCGTCGAGGCAGCGTCCAGACTTATGCCCTATGCCTGGACCAGATTGGCAATCTTGACGTCCGGATCGACGTCAGCCTCATAGTCCACCCCTTCTACCCCAAAACCGAAGAGACGCAGGAACTCCGCTTTGTAACCGACAAAGTCCGTCAGCTCATAAAGGTTATCCGTGCTGACCTGATCCCAGAGTTGCTTGACGCGGTCTTGCACTTGAGGTGCCAGTTCCTTGTAGTCCACGCGCAGACGCCCCTCCTCGTCCATCACAGGAGAATGGCCGTACAAGCTGTCTTTGTAGAGCGCATGGACCTGCTCGATACACCCTTCGTGCGTGCCCTGCTCCTTCATGACTTTAAACAGCAATGACAGGTACAGCGGCATGATCGGGATCGCTGAACTGGCCTGGGTCACCACGGCTTTCAATACCGAGACCCGCGCATCGCCCCCCAGGGCAGCCAATCGTTCACGGATACCAAGGACTTTCTGGTCCAGGTCTTTCTTGGCCGCGCCAATGGAACCATTCCAGTAGATGTCATGGGTCAGCTTTTCGCCCAAGTAGGTGAACGCAGTCGTTTTCGCCCCATCAGCCAGGACACCCGCTTCGTGCAGGGCATCGATCCACATCTGCCAGTCTTCGCCGCCCATCACGGCCACCGTGCCATCGATTTCGCTTTGGGTCGCCGGCTCCAGGGTGGTCTCCTTGACCACTTCTTTATCAGTATCCAGCCCGCGCAAGGTCACGGCCTTGTCGAGCGGCTTGAGGGTAGAGCTCAGTACGGCACCGGTCTTGGGGTGCGTGCGGCGTGGCGCGGCCAGACTGTAGACAACGAGGTCGATCTTGCCCAAGTCGCGCTTGATGACGTCGATGGTCTGTTGTTTGATTTCATCGGAAAACGCATCGCCGTTGATGCTCTTGGCGTAGAGGCCCTCTGACTCGGCGAACGAGTGAAAGGCCGCGGTGTTGTACCAACCGGCGGTGCCGAGCTTGCCTGGATCACCTTCACGTTCAAAAAACACACCCAGGGTCTTGGCGCCACAACCAAAAGCGGCCGTAATCCGCGCAGCCAGCCCGTAGCCGGTCGATGCACCGATCACGAGTACGTTCTTTGGCCCATCGGTGATGGGGCCTTGGGCGGTCACGTAGTCGATCTGACTCTTGACGTTGGCTTCACAGCCAGTGGGGTGGGTCGTCACACAGACAAAGCCACGAACGCGCGGTTTGATGATCATAAAAGGATCTGCCTCTTCCAGGATGTAGAGCGCCAACACTGGCCATTAAAGTCGTAGACGCCTGGAACGTGGAAGCGTCACGGTGAATGTCGCCTTACGTGGCTTGACTTACCAACGGCAACCTCACGATGAACTCGCTCCCCAGGCCATCCCCCGCGCTCTTGCCAATCACGGTGCCACCGTGGCTTTCGACCAATTCGCGCACCACCGTCAGGCCAATGCCCAGGCCTGCGCCGCTGAAGCCGACGGCGTGAACGTCCTGCACGAATGGCTCGAAAATGAACGGCAACGCCTGGGCCGATATACCGATGCCGCTGTCGCGGATGCTGATCTCCAACAGGCCGGCCTCGACGGTAGCCGAAAGCCTGACAGTACCGCCAGCGGGTGTGTACTTGGTGGCATTGCCCAGCAAGTTACCGAAAATCTGCGCGAGCCGCACCGGGTCGCCGTTCATCAACAAAGCACACTCGGGTAATTCGGTCCTCAAATGCAAGTCACGCGCGAGCATGACCGGCCGACAGTTGTCGATGGACTCGTGAATGATCTGAACGATATCGACAACCTGGCAATCGAGGCGAAACTTACCGGTCTTGACCCGAGAGACGTCGAGCAAGTCTTCGACCAATCGAGATATGTGCCACACCTGGCCTTCGATCAACTTCTGCATGCGCGGCAGTTCCTCACTGGGCACCCGCGACAGCCGACCGGCAATCATGCTGATGGGGACCAGCGGATTGCGCAGCTCATGGGCCACCAGGGCGAGGACGCTACGCTGGCGTTCCAGCGCGCGTTCGGCCGAGGCCTTCAGGTGTTGCGCGCTGAGGGCGGCGATGACCAATAACTCATTGGCTTCGCGCATATCCAGATACAGCTGCTGTTGTTCTGCCGCCTGTGAGGTCTTTGGCTTTTCAGCCTCGGACTGGGCCGACAGGATCGCCAGGACCAACTGCTGGTTGGCCTCGATCAATTGCTCGATCTGTTGCTTATCGGCGAGCTGGGTGTTGGCGTCGTTCAGTTCCTTATGCAACGCCGCCAGCACCGCCCGCGCCTCGACGGTTTTCTGGCCTAGCAGGAACAGCTCGCGAGCGACCGTGGCCTTCGCTTGTTCATCCTTGCCATGGGTTTCATCCATGATCGTGACTCATCCAGCGCCTTTGCCAGAAAGCCGCCGGGTGGGGCGACCTCCAAGCAACCCCTCCTGATCCGGCAACATTTCACCGATCTGCAAACCGTTGTCGTCGATGCGATAAAGGCGTAATTCATCGGAGTGAGCGCTGGCGCGGACCTTGACCACGGCCATGATGCGCAATAAACGGCTCTGCACTTCAATGTAGCGTTGAACGATGATGGCGTCGGTGAGAAACGCCGTGCCATAAGGACTGAAACGCAGGTCGGTGTAGCGGTCCTCCAGCTCCGACGTCAGCAATACCGTGACACCGGCGCTGGTCAACGCCGTGACCATGCGCGACAGCGACTCGCGAAAGTCTTCGCGGAAGGTCGGCGCCAGCGCCAGTTCGAAGCCCGACAGCGAATCGATCACCACCCGGGTCGCTTTCAGGCGGGCGATCTCACTGAGCAGCAAGTGCACGATTTCGTCGATGGACAGGTCCGGCGCGCGGCTATCCACCAGCCCGACTTTTCCAGATTGAATCAAGTCGGCGAGCGTGGCGTTCTGGGAGTGATTGGGGCGCTGTTCAAACACCGCGATCACGCCGGTCTCACCATTGCGCGCACCTTCGGCGAGAAAGGACGCCGCCAGGATGCTTTTGCCCGAACCGGACGGGCCCGCTACTAACAAGGAATACCCGCGCGGCAGGCCACCGCCGAGCATTTCATCGAGCTGCGGTACGCCCATGGCCAGGCGCTTGATCGGAAATTCCAGTGGCGCTTCGCCCGGGTTGAAAGGTGCAGGGGCAAATACCTTGATTCCCGACGCAGCGATACGGAAGGTGTGCAGGCCCGGCAGCGTCGGCTGGCCGCGCATTTTCATGATTTCCATCTTGCGCACCATGGAGTTGCGCTGAACGCTCTGGCGCAGCCAGATCAGCCCATCGGCCACGGTGAAAATCGGGTTGGTATCGGTTTCGGTGAAATACTCGCCGATCAGGAAAGTCGTGGCCTGCCAAGTGGTCATCAACATGCCCAGTTGCTGGACGAACTGCGGCAGGTTGTTATTCGGGTTGTCCTGGGTCTGGCTGGCCAGCACCACCGAACGGAACGAGTCCACGAACACCAGCGCCGGGGAGTGAGCCTCCACCTCGCTGACAATGCGCCGCAGCACTTCGTCCAGATCCCCGGCCAGGGTGTCGTCAGCCAGATTGACGTAGCGGATCGACTGATTGATCGCGTCGCTGTCGAAGAAATCGAACTGCTGCTGATAACGCAGCATCTTCAGTGGCGGCTCGCCCAGCACGGTAAAAAACAGCGCGGGACGCTCGGGGGTCGCAAGGGCAAACATCATCTGGTGTGCGAGGGTGGTCTTACCGCAACCGGGCGGGCCGGCGATCAGATTGAAGGAAAACTCCGGCAATCCTCCGCCCAAGACCTCGTCCAGCCCTGGCACGCCGGTGGCCAAGCGGTTGATAGTCACTTTGGTGCTCATGGCGAATTTTCCTGCGAAGGGGTGTCGCTCAAGGAAGGTTCCCACACGCCACGAAGCAAACGTGCGGTGAGCGAAGGCCCGATCAACGTGGTCAGCAACTCGTAGAAAATGCTCAGCAACATTTCACCGAAAAACAGCGCATCGGCTTCGCTTTGCTCGACGAGTACGGATTTAAGGGCCGTCAGAACCTGGCCGGCCTGCACTCTATCGCAGGTGCTGGTCAGGCGCGGATGGGTAGCCCCACACAAGTGCAGGCTGCGGCGATAAAGCGCGACAACCCCTTGCTGGCCAATGACGGGCGTGAGGGCCGCCTCGATATCCTGCAAAATCGAAATGACCGCATGGGCGGTCTTGTCAATGTCAGCGTTGGGGCCAACGCGGTGCGTCAGAGAAGCTACGATCTGACGGCTCTCTTCGCTTAGCGTGGACATAGCTAACTGATATCCGATGGGCAAGCTTCGATAGTACACCCTCAAGGGCGTTATCGAGCTCCCACTGGGCGAAGCAATGCAATTGCGATCATCTGCCGTTAGCGGATAAATCCAGCCTGGCCGCTAACCTAAAATGAAAAATCCCCGGTATCACTCGTGGATACGGGGATTTTACGTGATAACGCTCCAGGCTCGCGTCTGGAGCGGGCTGAAAAAAACTAACCCCTTTTGACCTTGAAGCGTCCCAGCACGCGTTGCATCAGCGAGGCGCGCTCCGAAAGGTCCTTGGCCGCCACCGCGCATTCTTGCGAGTTGGACTGGTTTTTCTGCGTCACCTCATCGATCTGCTCCAAGCCGATGCTGGCCTGCTGCAAACCCGAAGCCTGCTCGCTGGAGGCTTGATAGATCAGCGAAACCAGGTTGGAAACCGCGCTGGTTCCCGTGACGATGTTTTTCAGCGATTCGGCGGTCCGGCCGGCGATGATCATGCCGCGTTGCGTCTTGCTCGAAGAGTCGGCGATCAGCGCGGCCGTTTGCTGGGCGGCCTCGGCGCTGCGGGCGGCCAGGCTGCGCACTTCATCGGCCACCACGGCAAAACCGCGCCCAAGCTCACCCGCCCGGGCGGCTTCGATGGCCGCATTCAGCGCCAACAGATTGGTTTGAGCGGCAATATTGTCGATGGTGGTGATGATCGCGGTGATGTCCTTGCCCGAGTTGTCGATTTCGGCCATGGCGGCAATCAGCTCGCTCATCAATTTATCGCTCTCCCCCGCATCGGCACGGGATGCCTGGGATTGCTCATCGGCCTTCTTGGCGTTGGCGGCGTTGTCCCGGGTCTGCGCGGCCATTTGCGTCATCACCGCGCTGATTTCGGTAATGGACGACGCGGAATTGGACGCGCCATCAGACAATGACTGGCTCAGGTCGGTGACCTGCGCCGAGCTCCCGGTAATCTGGGTAGCGCTGGTCTGCACCTCGGAAATCAGCTGGTTGAGGTTGCTGACCATCTTCTCCAGTGACTTGCCCAGGGTATCGTGGGGCGAAGACAAGCGGACCTCCAGGTCCAGGTCTCCTTCGGAAATGCGCTCGGCCACTCGCACTTGCCGTTGCAGGCTTTCAGACATGTCGTTGAGCGCGACAGACAACTGCCCGACTTCATCTTCGGACTTCTGCACCAAACGACGGGAGAAATCCCCCAGGCTGATGTTGGCGGCCAAGGCCGCGGCCTCGCGAATCGGCCCGACGATTTTCGCGGCGGCAAACCACAGGGCGGCCAGGGCCAGCAGCGAAATGCCCAGGCCCACCGAGACTTGCCAGATGCTGTTGCTGATACTGCGCGCCTGCAACTCCTGCTCCAGGGCAATGGCCTGGCTCATGACCACGGCCTTGGGCAGGCGAATCAGTACCGCCCAGGGCTTGCCTGTACGACCGAGCGTAATGGGCATCAGCACTTCGATGTTCTGGGTTTGTGGGTTGAGCAAGCCGTCACTGCGACCGCCCTGGATATCGCCCAGCACTTTTTCCCAGGACTCAGGCAGCAAGGCCTTGATGGACTGGCCAATCAGGTCAGTGCGTTGGCTGTCTGCGACCACCAGGCCCTGGTTACTCAGGATCGACACCGTACCCTTGCCGCCGTAGAGCTCGGCGGACATCTGCTCGCTGAGTTTCTGGATAAAGGCGATATCGTAGTCCGCCCCGACCACACCGTAGAACTTGCCATTGGCGACGATTGGAACCGACAAGGTGGTCAGCCAGACGTTTTTACCCTGGACCACGTAAGGAATGGGGTCCAGCACGCTTTCCTTCAGGCTGTCGCGCGGGCCGCTGTACCACCCGCCTTTAGGCACACCATTGGGGTGACGATCCGGCGAGTCGTATTCGACCAACGGCTGCACCGCGACATGGCCACCGGCGCTGCGTGTCCAGTAAGGCGTGAAGCGCCCCGTCTGTGGATTACTGCCATCCTGGGCATTGCGCGATGCCAGATCCTGTCCGTCCAGCACATCCGGTTCCCAGCAGGAATAGGTGCCATTGAAATCAGGGTTGTCCTTGAGGACGCCGAGCAACACCGTATTGATCTGTTCCCGGCCCAATGCCAGGGGGCTTTGCGTGGCCTTGCTGGCGGCAAAGGTATTGGCCATGGTGCGGGCCGCATCCAGGGCATTTTGCAACTTGGCCTGAATGGCGTTGGCCCGGGATTCGGCCAGGTTCTGAATTTCCCGGATGGTGGATTTTTCCACCAGTGCCGAGACTTCAGTGGCCACGTATTGCTCATTGGCCCGTGCGGTAAAGAGCCCGTAGATAATCAGGCTGACCGATGAAACAAACAGGCAAACGCCTGCCGTGACACAAATGCGTGCCTGCAATGACTTGAACTTCATATCATCCCCTGCCTGATTCTATTTATTGCCAGCGTTAAAGACGACGGTCTCCAACTCATGCACGACGCGGCGAATAACCATCGATCACGGCTGTTTACGCGGCCCACAAGACAAGCGTCTTGAAAGGGCACGGCGATACAGCTGCTTTATAAGTATTTGAAACGTGGCGGGTTGGGGGCAAAAAAGCAGTAAGGGGTATTCAAGTCAGGAACCAAAGGCCTTATGTACCTGGACAATAAGGGCGATAGGTGGAAAGAATGCGAAAGCCTGCTTGTCCAGTAACCATTGGGTCACCCTTGAATAATGCCGCAGAATCCATTCAGACCAATAACCACGACAGCAAGTTAACACCGTCGACTTTTATACAAAATCGAACTTAGGACTTATACAAAATAGTGCTTTAGTCGTAATTCAGCAGGCCCGACACCCGAGGGGAAAGTGCCCCCGCGAGTGTTGTGTACACCACACGGTGCCGGAAAGACCTGCGGCGCGCGCGAGGCATCACGCCGGGCTATTTGATCCTGGAAGGGCTGGGCGCGCCGTCGCGTTATCGGCTGTAGGAGGGCATCGTCAATGGCACCGGCTGCGGGTTGGCGATGACCCAGCGCACAGCCAATTCACAAAGACGATCCGTGTGCTCGGCGTCATCGTTGCCATTGCGCAGAGCGGCAGCCAGCGCCCGTGCTTCAGCGAGTTCGGCCGCCGGCAAGGGCACGGCGCTGCCCACGTGGCTAACCAGGGCCGCCAACATCGCTTTGAAATCCGCGTCCCAGTTGGCCGAGCCGTTGTGGTGAATCTCTCGGGATATACGGCCACTGATGCGGATCACCTCACCCTGCGCCGTCGCTGCGGCGCCAGAAGATGGCACCAGCAGCTCCCACAGTTGCTGATGCTGGTCAGGCCAGCCACTGGCCGTGACGACGATAGCGGCCTGACCGTCGTGAACCTTGCGGGAGGCAACGGGAGTGACGTCGAAAAGACGATAAAGACTGGCCAGGGCAGCGTCCGTTGCCTCGAGATAGTCCGGGTTGAAGGAGGCCCGGTGAAACTCGAACTCACGGCCGATGCGCTGCACTTCAGCGAGCATGCCGTCATCGCGCTGCAGCCCCGCGGCCAGCAGAATCTGGGCAATTTTCGCGGTGGCCTCGATATCGGCGTTGCGGGTAGTTGCCAGGGCGATATGCAGCACACCTTGTCCCTGCCGACTCTTGGCCTCGACATTGGCGCCACGGCGGATCAGGGCAGCGATGGCGTCAGCTTTGTGACTGTTGGCCGCGGCATGCAGCGGCGTGTAGCCCTGGTAATCCTGCGCCTCGATGTCGGCGCCCAAATCCAGTAGCAGGTCGACACCGCCGATCCAACTCGAACTGCGATGATGCAGGGGCGTGCGTTGGTAAGTGTCACGGGCATTGATGTCGGCGCTCTGCTCCACCAGCCAGCGGACCAGTTCGTCGGGGCAGTTGTAGAAGCCCAGCGCGGTGCTCTTGCTGTAACCGCCGGTGGCTCCAAGCTCGCATTCATCGAACACGGCGACCAGTTCGGCAAACGAGGCCCGCTCCAGCAACTGACCGAAGTCCTTCGGCAATGTCTTGCGTTTACGCTTACCCATGGCGGCGGTCACCGTTCTGATCCAAAGATTTTTCAGCATGAAATCAAATATTCATAGGTCACGGCCATCTGAATGTAGATCAGACTTTTTTGGTTCTCGGCAGGAAAATCGCCAACACCCCGAACAACGGCAGGAACGAGCACAACCAATACACGTACTCGATGCCACGGATGTCCGCCAGGTGCCCCAGCAGCGCGGCGCCGATCCCACCGAAACCGAACATCAACCCAAAGAATACGCCGGCGATCATCCCGACATTGCCCGGCACCAGCTCCTGGGCGTACACCACGATGGCCGAGAATGCCGAAGCCAGGATAAAGCCGATGACCACGCTGAGGATGCTGGTCCACAGCAGGTCAACGTGGGGCAGGATCAAGGTGAACGGCGCCACGCCCAGGATCGAGAACCAGATCACCGCCTTGCGCCCGATCCGGTCGCCGATCGGGCCGCCGAAGAAGGTTCCCGCCGCCACCGCGCCGAGGAACAGGAACAGGTGCAACTGCGAGGACGCCACCGACAGGTCGAACTTTTCGATCAGGTAAAAGGTGAAGTAGCTGGTAAAGCTCGCCATGTAGAAATACTTGGAAAACACCAGTAGCCCCAGCACCACCAGCGCACTCAAGACCCGCCCTTTGGATAAACCGTGAGTGGCCGCCTGGCCTTGCTTGAGCTTGAACAGGTTCAGGTGGTTGGCGTACCAGCGGCTGATGCGGTACAGCACGAACAGCGCAAACAGGGCGAACAACCCGAACCAGGCCACATTGCCTTGCCCGTAGGGAATAATGATTGCGGCCGCCAGCAAAGGGCCGAAAGCAGAACCAGCGTTCCCGCCGACCTGGAAGGTCGACTGCGCCAAGCCGTAACGCCCGCCCGAGGCCAATCGTGCGACCCGCGAGGCTTCAGGGTGAAAGGTCGATGAGCCGATGCCGATCAGCGCGGCGGCCAACAGAATCAGAGGGAAACTGCCGACCATGGACATCATCACGATGCCGATCAGCGTGCACACCGTCCCCGCCGGCAGCAGCCAGGGCTTGGGGTGTCGATCCGTGTGATAACCGACCCAGGGCTGCAGCAGTGATGCCGTCAGCTGGAACGTCAGCGTGATCAAACCAACCTGGGTGAAGGTCAGGCCATAACTGGCCTTGAGCATCGGGTAAATAGACGGCAACACCGCCTGGATCAGGTCGTTGATCAAGTGTGCCAACGCCACGGCACCAATGATGCGCATGACCAGCGGGCTGCTTTGAGGCGTGGCGGGGACCGACTTCGTATCGGCGTGGGTGTTGCTGATAGCCATGGGAGTTTCCATACGGCAGATGGGTGCACACGGGCAGGTTCATCAATGTGCCATTTTTCGGTGCAGCCAGGCTATCCCCTTAGCTTGCTATCGAACTAGAAAATTGTCGGAATCCAAGGTGATAGCGCAACGCCATGGTCTGAATCTTGCCTTGTTAATGGCCTAGAACGCGGCCTCTTACAAAGGGGACCGAGAATGGGAAGTTTCGCTACAGAGCTGGCCTACCGAGCCGATTTGGACAAACTTTCGAGGCCTTTTAAAAGGGCACCTGCTTCTACACTGTGTAGAAACGCACAAAAACAGTGCAAGGGTGTTCAGGGGAGTATGGGCATGCAGGCTTTTCTATCACCGGGCATCGGATTGCTGGGACGTTTCGGCTTCGCCCGTAAATTCCAGCTGTTGTTCCTGCTTTTCATCCTGCCACTCATGGGCAGCCTGTGGCTGATCGGCCAGGACTATCGTGACAAACTCAGCCTGATTTCCGGGGAACGCGCCGGGGTACGCCAGTTGCTGGCCCTGGATAACCTGGACAACCTGCTCACCGCCCAGCGCAACCGTGCGGCCCGTTGGCGTGCCACCGAAACCAATCGACAACCGACGCCGGCAACCCTTGCCGCAATGGCGGCTTTCGACGCAGTGCAACCGGCCCTCAACCAGGCCGCCAACGACTTGGGCAGTACCCTGCAAGCCGAGGGCGCCGAAGCCGACACGCTCGCCCGCTATCAAACCCTGCAAACCAGCCTCAACGGCCTGGATTCGAAGAGCCTGGGCGCCGTGGGCTGGTGGCCAGACGGTTACGACCGCTTCACCACGGCCCTGAGCGCACTGCAAGCCTTGCGCGAGCAAATGGTTATGGACAACCGCCTGACCCTCGCCTCCTGGTTGGAGACGTATTTGCTGACGCAGATTTCCACCCAACAGACACCGGACCTGATCGAACGGGTCGGCCGCCTGACCAGCGTCGGCCAGGCCTCCGTGGTATCAGGCCAGTTCACCTTGCAGAGCCGCTTGCAACTGAGGGACCTGCGCAGCCGTATCGGTGACGCCCGGGACCAGTTGATCAAAACCGGTACCTTGCTGGAAACACGCCTGCCCAGTGATCTGCAAACCTGGGCCGGACAATTCCAGGGCAGCCTCAAGCACCTGGACGCTGGGCTTAAAGTGCTGGATGACGGCGTGTTCGGCGGCTCTATCAATCTCAAGCCGGAAGACTTCGAGAAACACATGGATGCCCTCCTGACAGATCTCGCCACTTTGCGCCAACAATCCCTGGTAGCACTGGACACCCGGCTGGATCACTACCACGGCTCGGCGATCCGCCAGTTCACGCTGGTGGCGACGGTGCTCGGCTGCCTGTTGCTGGCCGCGCTGTACCTCTTCATCTGCCTGCAAGCGTCGATCCGGCGCAGCGCCAGCGGCATCACCCTGCTGGCCGAAGCCCTGCGTGACGGCAATCTAAGCCTGCAAGTGCCGGTGCAGGGACGCGACGAACTGGCGGCCATCAGCACCGCCCTCAACGTCGCCGTGGTGCAGTTGCGCAACAGCCTGCTGGGGGTGGACCACGAAACCTTGCAGTTGAGCAATGCCGTGCGCACTCTCAATACCCACTCCAGCGGCGCGCTTGACGAAGTCGAAGCCCAGCAGATGCAGATCAGCCAGATTGCTGCCGCCGCGACACAACTGGCCGCCACGTCTCAAGGCGTGGCGAGAAGTTGTGAACAGGCTTCTGACAGCGCCCAACAGACCCGACGCATCGCCACCGACAGCAGCCGCGACAGCCAACGCACCACGGCGAGCATCCAGCAGCTCAACCAGCGGCTCAACGAAACCGCCGCCGCACTGGGCCGGGTCAGCGAGCAGGGACAGCAGATCCAGCTGGTGGTCGACACCATTCGTGGCGTGGCCGAGCAGACCAACCTACTGGCCCTCAACGCCGCCATCGAAGCCGCTCGCGCCGGGGAACAGGGTCGTGGTTTCGCGGTGGTAGCCGATGAGGTGCGTAGCCTGTCGCAACGTACCCAGTCTTCCACGCAACAGATTGCCGGCACCGTCGACAGCCTGCGCGCCACCGTCAATGAAGCGGTCAGCCTGATGGAAGCCGCCTGCGGCCAGGCCCAGACCGACGCCCAAGCGGTCACGGGCCTGGGTGAACGCCTGGCAGAAATCGCCGGCGCCGTGCAAAACGTCACCGACACCCTGGCGCAAATCGCCACCGCAGTGGATGAACAAGCCAGCACCGCCGACGAGGTCAGCGGCAATATCCAGCAGGTCGATCAAGCGGCCATGCGCTTGCTCGATGGCGCACGGGCCGTGAACCTGGCGGCGGATACCCTGAGCAAGGGAAGCCAGGCCTTGAGTGCCAATACGGGGAGATTTCAACTCGGTTGACGGGTATTTGTAGCGAGGATTGATAAGCGGTTGAAAGCGCAGAGAAATATTTCAGATTTACGCTTGACACATCTTCGCTACCGGCGAATAATGCGCGCCACTTGGCTACATAGCTCAGTTGGTTAGAGCATAGCATTCATAATGCTGGGGTCCGGGGTTCAAGTCCCTGTGTAGCCACCAAGTACTAAAAACGGCTTATCGAAAGATAAGCCGTTTTTTTATGCCTTGAGAAAAGCACTGTAGCTGGGATCCACCACACTCTCGCTGGGGAGCGGCCCCTTTTCGCGAGCGCTTCGCACTCCAGAGCAGCCTACAACCCAAACCGAGCCTGTTATTGCTCCAAGGCCATCGTTCGGCGCGCGGTCTCTGAGCTGGTCAGTGTCTTGACGCAAGCCAGCAATTCGCGGCTGTCAGCGGGCTTGAGCAATACCGCATCGAATACCAGGTCCGTCGGATGAGCGTTCGGGCGGCGTGCCGGGACCGCCGAATAAAGCATCACAGGCACATTCCGCCACCGGTCACGCACACGTCGCAGCAGTTCCCAACCGTCCATACCGGGCATCATCTGGTCGCTGATCAATAGATCGACCCGCTGCTCTCCCAGACATACCAAGGCATCTTCTCCGGTCGCCACCATGCTCACGTCAAAGCCATAACCGGCCAGCAGGTCGTACAGCCATTCACAGTTCTGCTCGATATCATCGACCAACAGGATATGTTTGCCCTGGCCATCAAAGGGAGCAACATTGTTATCGACGATGCCGCTCTCCAGGTCCTGTTCCCGAGCGTATTCCAGCTGGAGACGAAAAGTGAATCGGCTGCCGCCCCGCTCCGTGGCCTGCGGTTCCAGCCGGCTGTTCATACACTCCAGCAACTGAGTGACGATCGACAAACCCAGCCCGCTGCCTTCGTAGCGTTGCGCATTGCGTCCGCGGCGGAACGGCAGAAGTAACTGTTCGACCTCCTCCGGATCAATGCCGATTCCTGTGTCGACCACGTTGAAACACAGCTCCACTGTTTCAGGGGCCGCTCCTGGGCAACAGGTCACTTCGAAGCGGATGTGTCCGTTACGGGTGAATTTCGCCGCGTTCGCCAAGAGGTTCATCAGTATCTGCCGAAGACGCTTGAAATCTGCCTGCACCAGTACCGGCAGATCATCCGACAGAACAACCTCAAAGGTGTTGTCCTGTCGCGATGCGAGAAAGCCCGCCTCGCCTTCGATCTCCTGCAGGAAGCCATACAGATAACCTGGCGCGAGGGTTAACTGCATCTGCTCCAGTTCTCCATGGGAGAACTCCAGCATTTCGTCGATCAACTCCAGTTGCTGGCGAGCATTGCGCTCGATATTGGCCTGATATTCCCGGTTCGACCCTGTATGCAACAGGCGCGCGTAGTCAATGATGCGCACCAGCGGGGAACGCAGATCATGACTGATCCGAGCCATCAACCCGCTACGTGCCGCCAGCGACTCACGCAACTGCGCGGTGCGCAGTGCCACGGTACTTTCGAGGCGCTCATGCTCGGCTTGTCGTTGTAACTCCAGGTTGGACAGGGCGTGCCTTTCCCGGATTCGGCTCCGGCTGACCTCCATGATTAACGTACACACCAACAACGCCACGCCGGGCAAGGTGGACGATAAGTTGTATTTGTTTTCGGGCGACTGCCAGGGCAACTGCTCCTGCGGGAAAAAGTATCGAATAGCCAACTGCAGGAGCAGCAGCCCCGGGACCAGACAAGCCATCCAGTTGTAGGCAAGCCTTCTTCGCCACGCCATGAATAACGTAGGGAGCAGCGCCCCGTAGAAACTAAACAGGAACAGCTGTAAAAAATATGCTCCCTGAGCAGGATCGACCTTCAACCACCAAAGTCGGCCAAGCGCGTATCCCAACAGAGGCACGCAATATATCCAGCCAATGATTCTAGGCAGGCGAGAGACCTGTAACAGCACGCGCATGTAGGCAAGAAAAAGTGCGAACGTAACCACACTGGCGAACGTCAGTAACTCCCGCGACCAGCCGAGCGCCGCGGGCCAGAACACCAAATAGCCGTTCAAGATACAGGTCAGCAGGATATTGCCGAGTACCGCGGCCGCATTTATCACCAGCAGTCGAGAATGCAAAATCCAGCCAACGATGAGACCGAACGGGACGATCAACAAGACAATGCCGAGCGTCAGCCCATCGGTCAGATAGGTATGTTGCTGACTTCGAAGAAGCTCTCGCTCTGCCCAGAGTTGCGGACTCAGGAATAGCTGTGAGGTGCTGGTCACCCGGACCAACAGCATGACGGTCTCCCCCGCCGGCAGCGAGAGCTGGAACGCGGGCTGACGTGCCGCCGGCAGTGGCCATTCATCCAAGGGATAGGCGCTTCCCCCATGCGAACGACTCCAGCGCCCCGCTTTCCTTTGGTATACCTGGATATCTTCCAGGCGTGGCGCGCCGACCACCAGCAAGCGCGAGCATGCCCTATTGCTCGAATTAGTCAGTTGCAGCCTCAACCAGAACGCGGACTGGGTGTAACCCTGTGTCGGCCAGTCAGGGGTCGCGGCATTGAAACTCGCTACGGGAAGCTGCGTTATGTCTTCCAGGCTCAGCCTTGCTTGCGGGTCTTCGAAAATCTGCGTAGCGGACATCAAATTCAGGTGATCCGCATGGCAGACCTCTACCGGAGCCGCCTGCAGGAGGCCGCTGACCAACAAGCCAACCATCAGCAACAGCGACTGTAGAGGCAGCATTATGTGCACTCAGCCAACTCTGCATCAGCCATGCCTTGGGCTTGCTGACGGAACTGACTGGGCGTCATACCTAGTCGCTGTCCGAACGCCGTGGTGAAATTGCAGGCACTGCGAAAACCGACCAGTTCAGCGATATCCTGAATGCTCATGGAACTTACGGCCAGCAGCTCCTGACCGCGACGTAATCGTGCATCGCTAATGTAGGCGAACACGGTCATTCCCAGATGCTCGCGGAATATACGAGAGAGGCGCTTCTCATGAGTGCCGACTTTTTGTGCAATCTTGGCCAGAGAGGGCATGTCGTCCAGTTGATTTCCAATCAGGCGCATCGCCGCCCGTAGAACGATCTCATCGCCTTGCAAGGCTGGGCCTGTCAGCTCGCACTGGTTGGCCGGCGGCTCGCGCCAAGTCAACTGCAAATGGATCCGGATGCGCGCCAGCACCTCCTCGGGTTCGCAGGATTTCGATATGTAGTCGACGCCGCCCAATGTCAGCCCTTCCAGACGCTCGACAGAACTGTTTGCCGAAGACAAGAAGAGGATGGGTATCTGCCGAGTCGACGGTGCCTCGCGCAGTAGTCGACACAGGCTGAAACCGTCCATCTGCGGCATAAGTACATCCAGAACAATCAAATCCGGACGCAGTGCCAACGCCCGCTGATAGCCGTTGTAGGCATCGCTGGCCACCGAAAGGCGCCATGATTGTGTCTTTAGCAGAATGAGCGTCGCGCGGATATCTTCCGGGGCATCGTCGATAAGTAGGATATGCGGCATCTGGTTGGATGACGGAACCGCCCCCTCCACCATAGCCGCCGGTCTTTCGTATCGTCCGTCATCCATTAGCTACATTCTCTTAGTCTGTCATCAGCAGGGAAAGCAAAGATGTTGTGAGCCGTGGGCCCGGATGGCTGCGCCTATCCAGATCCTGGAAAATATCAGGCAACGCTGAATACCACGCCCCCGGGCCAAATGGCTCTGTATGGAATCCCGAGAACACAGAAAAAAAAACGCCGATTTGATTGATGAATGTTCGTGTGAACAAATCCATCTAACAAACCAGCGTCCCTGTGCGCGATATTAATACTTTCCTTCCTTTTTTGGGGAAGGTTTTTCTGCTGTCACGATCAAGACTGATGGCGATGCCTGCAGATCGATCCGACTCCCCACGCCAGCCGATTTCCTTCTTGTAGCGGCGGCCGAAAATCCTGTTCCCCTCATGGGTATTGTGACAGCGAGTTCTTCTTCATGAAGATCAAGAGCTATTTTCGACATTCCGTGAAGTTTTTTTTATTTTTTATCCCCTCCAGCAAAAGCACCAGCCGCTCTCACAAAGGTCCGGACACATTTTAGCGGTGATAATTCGGGCCTCCTGACTTACTTCACAAACACCCACGATCTGAAGGGTAACGCCGAGAGGCAGACAAGTAAGGGATATAACTTGTCCATGGTGGAAGCCAGGATGTGTGGTTTTCCGTAAACACTTGGCCCAGGCCCCGAAGATCAGACGGCTCGATACCTCGGGGCAAAAAAGACGGCAACTGTGATCCTGACTCCATCTCAACTAATTTGATTGCTGTTAAAAGTAAAAATGACCAAAAAAACAACGATCATAAGCTTTGTCATGAGTGGTGGGGTTGGCTCACGCCTGTGGCCTTTGTCGCGTGAAGATTTCCCCAAGCAGTTTCACAACCTGTCCGGCCAGGGCTCCATGCTCTTGCGGACAGTCAAACGTATGGGGGCACGAGGAGGCGATACCTCTGTTCCGGTTTATCTACTCACCTCAGAACGTCATGCGGACCGCATCAGCCGAGACCTTTGCGGTGTCAACCTGTCAGGCGGGCGAGCGATTTTCGAGCCGGTGGGACGCAACACCGCCGCCGCCATTGTGCTGGCAACAGAGATTACGCTGCGCGAGCATGGTGATGATCTGGTTCTCGTCGTGCCGGCCGATCATGAAATAACGACGGATCGCGGTTTCTGGGACACGGTGGAGGCTGGCACAGATGCGGCCATGGCCGGTCGTATCGTTGTCTTCGGCGTCCAGCCGGACAGGCCAGAAACCGGTTATGGCTATATTGAGGTCGGCCCGCAGACCGGGAACACCCGTGACGTTATACGGTTCGTAGAAAAGCCCAATGAGGAAACTGCGACCCAGTACCTCGAATCAAAGAATTTCCTCTGGAACTCCGGCATTTTTCTTTTCCGCGCCAGCACGATGCGCGATGCATTCCGAGCGCATGCGTCGACGATCTGGGAGGGAGCCGTGGCCGCGCTCGACAATGCGACAAGCAATGTCTTTGGCACCTATCTGCCGCATAACCTCTATGCGGATGTGGCGTCCATTTCCGTCGACTACGCCATTATGGAAAAATCCAAGGACATTGCGCTGGTTCCGGCACGCTTTCGCTGGAACGATCTCGGATCGTGGCAATCGCTCCTCGAAGTCAGCTCAACCGACGGCAACGGTAATGTGATTGTTGGCGATGTCATCGCCATCGATTGTGAGAACAGCTATTTGCACAGCAATGGCCGCCTGCTTTCCGCCATAGGCCTTCGTGATCTCGCTGTTGTGTCAACCTGCGATGCCACATTCGTCGCTCCTGTCGCCGAAAGTCAGAATGTTCGCAAGATCGTCGAACAGCTGGAGAAAACCGGCCGCCTTGAAACCAAGTTCACGCCAGCGCAGGACCGCCTGCCGCAGATTGGTGCCTATGAGAAGCGGGTTCGCCATTGGCTGTTCGAGGAGACATTGCCGCTCTGGTCGACAATCGGTGTTGACCGGCTCTACGGCGGTTTTCACGAGGCACTGACCTTTGATGCCACCCCCATCACCAGACCCAAACGGATGCGCACCACGGCGCGGCAGATCTACGCCTTCGCAGTGGCGCATGAAATGGGCTGGGATGGACCGGCCTATGATCTGATTGATCACGGCATACAGTTCATCACCACCAACGGCCGGACGGATCGTGGCGGCTGGATCAAGACCTTCAATCCTGATGGCACGGTTCTCGATGGCGCAGAGGATGCCTACGATCAGTCCTTCGTGCTTTTGGCATTGGCGCATGCCCATCGGGCAGGTCATCCGCAGGCGCTTGGTCTCGCCACGCAAACCTTTGCCTTCCTCGAACAGAATCTTGCCGACTCCAAACTGCGCGGTTTCCTGGGGGTGCCAGGGGATACTGGCTTGCGCCGATCCAACCCGCATATGCATCTACTGGAGTCGTTCCTTGCCTGGTACGACGTGACGGGAAACCGGGATTATCTGCAACAGGCCGCGCGGATTGTCGACCTCTTCCGGCAACACTTCTTCGATGCGGAAACATGGACACTCGGCGAGTATTTTACCGATGACTGGGAGCGCGCACCGGGCGAAAAAGGCGAGTGGACGGAGCCGGGACACCATTTTGAATGGGCCTATCTTCTATCCAATTTTGCCGCAGCATCCGGCCAGAAAGATGTGATGCGCCACGCGCGCAAACTGTATGCCTCGGCGATTGCCAACGGGCTGAACCGCACCACGGAACTCGCCTATGGCGCGGTTTCCCGCCATGGCCTGCCGCTTGACACCCTTTCGCGCAGCTGGCCCCAGAGCGAAGCTGTAAAGGCGGCTATCGCACTCGATGGCAATGGTGGACCAGACCTCAAGCCGGAAGTCGAGGCACGGGTGGGACGTCTATTCCGCTGGCATATCGAACAAGCCCCAAAGGGCCTGTGGATTGACGTGATCGATGAAAAAGGCAGGCCAAGGGCCAAAGATGTACCCGCCTCGATTTTCTATCATCTCGTCAGCGCCCTTACGCAATATCTCGATTACGTGGCAAGAACTCAACTCCGCCCGCTGAGACACGACTCCCCTTTCGACGAGCACCTGATCAGGGCGGCTCCTGGGTCATCGCCAGCCGTAAAGCCCCTGACTGCTCCCAGCGACCCACCAATCTCCCTCGTGGCGTGCCCCTGAGCTTGCGCCAGGGAAATCTGACACTGAATAAACCGTTGGAAAGAGTCGCTCGCCATCCAAGGCCAGCAGTGGAGTGTTATGCGGATTCTGCATTTCTATAAAACGTATTGGCCGGATACTTTTGGTGGTATCGAACGTTCGATCCACGCGATTACCAACGGGGCGGCGAATTACGGAATAAAATCCGACGTGCTTTCTCTCAGTAAAAACCCCGAAAGTGGCACCGTCGAGTTTGGCGGTCATATAGCCCATAAGTCAAAGCTCGACTTTGAATTTGCCTCCACTGGCTTTTCGCGGGAAGTGATCGAGCATTTCCGTGAGTTGGCCGCAAAGGCTGACATCATTCACTATCATTTCCCTTGGCCGATGATGGATATCGTTCATCTGGCATCCCCTCCTGGCAAGCCGACCGTAGTCACTTATCATTCGGATATCGTGAAACAAAAGTTATTGCTGCGACTTTATACGCCACTGATGCATCGATTTTTATCAAGCGTTGACCGCATTGTCGCAACATCACCCCGCTATATCGAAACGAGTACGGTACTGCAGCGCTACACTTCAAAAACAACGACGATCCCCCTTGGATTGGATGAAGCCGACTATCCTGCGGCTACGCCGGAAGAAAAAGCAAAGTGGCGTTCTCGCTTCCCGAGGCCGTTTTTCCTCTTTGTTGGCGTGCTTCGCTATTATAAGGGACTGCACATTCTCTTGGAGGCCGCGACCAAGATTGATTCCGACGTGATCATAGTTGGAAACGGGCCGATGGAAAGGGATCTGAAGAGACAGGCCGCGACACTCGGACTGAGAAACATACACTTTGTCGGCGCGCTTTCTGATCGAGAAAAAATTGCATTACTTGAACAATGTAGCGCATTCGTCTTCCCGTCAAACATGCGTTCGGAAGCCTTTGGTCTCTCGCTGGTTGAGGCTGCCATGTTCGGCAAGCCGATGATCACTTGCGAAATAGGCACAGGTACAAGCTTCATAAATCTGCATGGAAAAACGGGCCTGGTGGTCAAAGCGAATGACGTTCAAGCGCTCGCCGACGCTATAAATAGACTCGCTCACGAAACGACCGAATCAGAATGTTTTGGGAAGGCCGCTCGCCGCCGCTTCGAAGAGACTTTCTCGGGAATGATGATGAGCCGCGCGTACGCCGAGATGTACCAGGACATGATGTCTGGTGGAAAGCCAAAAGAGCTAACACTGGCAGGCCGTAGCCCATCGACTTATCCAATGTAACAGCCATCCAGCTGTGTGGAATTTTATGGAACACTTGAATATAAAATCGCGGACTGATCAAGCGCAGAAGCGACCCAAGCTTTTAATCATCTCCAGTTATCATCGCGCGTGTGGAATAGCCCAATACGTTGAATTCCTGGAGCTTCCTTTACGACAACAGAATGACTTCGATATAGAAATCGCGCCGCTGCCTGTTGATCTTCTCAGGTCCCAATCCCCCTATGCAAAACGGGCCGCGCGAGCTGAATTCAATGTCCTTCTGCAAAAAATTGAGAGCGCACAGGTTGTTAACATTCAATTCGAACCCGGCCTTCTGGGTTTCGCACCAACCCAGATTTGGAGCAACCTGAACGCCATCATTAGCAAAAGTAAAAAAGTGATTATTACTTACCACACAGTCCCTTCTTTGGACAGCCCGAAGTTTCAGTTCAGTCGACGGGGCGTGATTGACTATTTGCGGGCGTGGCGCGGCAACTACGTATTTGACAGGCTGCTTGCAAAAGTCCGAAAGAACCCCGAAAAATTTCACCACATTGTTCAAACCGCGCGCGAAGCAAAGAACTTTGCATTACTGGGTGTTCGCAAAGACAGCATTACGCACCAGCCCCTTGCCTTCATCAGTAAGGACGTTAGAGAACACATGGATCACGATGACGCCAAGTCAGGAATTCTGGCGCAGATGAACATCAGCAGCAGCGCTACATTGGTGGGTTGCTTCGGATTTTTGTCACCCTATAAGGGCATCGAAATCGCAATCAGAGCCTTGAGCGCATTATCCGATGACCACCATTTACTCGTGGTAGGTGGCTTGCATCCCGAGGGAATCGACAAGGGAAGCGTTGAAGCACCCTATATCCAGAAACTACTCAAAGTCATCAGGAAGCATCCGGGATTGAGCAAACGAGTTCATTTTTGCGGTGCACTTGATAATGAAGAATTCAATCAGGTTATGTTGGCCTGCGACGCGGTGGTGCTGCCGTACGCGGAGGTGGGTCAGACGTCGTCAGGCCCAGCGGCTCTGGCACTGGACATGGGCCGTCCCCTATATTGCTCCCACACGAAGTGTTTCGGTGAGCTGAATCGGTATCAGCCCGGTGCGGTTTCTTTTTTTGAAATCGGCAACCATATGGAGTTGGCGGAGAAGCTGTTGCTGGCCGACGGTGACAGCCCCAGTCGCATCAACGCTCGGAAAAGTTATCTTGAAAAATTTAGCGTCGAGCATCGTTCAGCCAGTTACCTAGCTGCCGCGAAGCAGCTGATCATGGAGAACTAAACTCCATGTTAAAGCGCAACCAATGGCGATGGATTGAACGTGACTTCTTCACAGATGTGCGTGTTCTCGTGTCACAACGAAAACTGGCGTGGCAGCTTTATTTGGCGGACGTTGCGGAAAACAAACGCAATTCGGGACTGGGGCTCATTGCGCCCTTCATCTCGGTATTAATCCACGTTCTCCTTTTGGGCTCAGTCATGGGGCTCGTTTTTAACGAACCCTTGGTAGAGTTCATTCCATTCTTCGCCGTATCATTTTCCATCTGGCAAGGTATTTCGATTTTCGTCTCAGACATATCCTACTCCAACGATAAGGCCATGCGTTACATATCGTTCCCCAACATCTCAGGCTTCATAAGCAATCTTGTTTCAACATACGAATTTACCGTTGCTCTGCTGCTCAAGATCTGCGGATCTTTTGTCATTATTTTTTTTGTGAACCCGGAAATCGTATTCGCCGCTAACTATTTAGCGTTCGTGGCAGGGTTAATTTTGCTGACGCTGGTTTTGTTCACTTGGTCCCTTCCCCTCGCGTACCTCTTCGACAGGGTAAGAATCCTTCGGGGATTTTTGCCGCAAATCCTATTTGCGATATACCTATTGACGCCGATTCTGTGGGCCCCCGATCGTCTTAAGTCTCACAGGTGGCTTGTAGATTTTAATCCAATCTATCATCTCATAGAGTTGGCTCGAGCCCCGATTATTGATGGAGGCTTTCCCCTGACCTCGATCTTAGTTAGCCTCGGCTTGATAGCGATGGGAATCATCATGTCGTATCTTCTTTTTCCGGCAAACCGTTGTCTCGTTGTCTACAGATGGATGTCCTAACATGCCTATTGCAGATATCGTCGTTCGGATTTGTAACGCCACTGTCGAAATTCCTTTGAGAGGGGTCAAGCAGGAGGTCGTAGGTACTGACCCCCGGATCATCCGCCGGAAGAACGGGTCCATCGTACTTAGGGCACTGGAAAACATATCCCTTGAAGTCCGCCGGGGTGAACGCATTGGCATTGTTGGTGGAAACGGTAACGGAAAAACCACTCTTCTCAAACTAATCGGTGGGATGCTGCCCGCAGCTTCAGGCTCGGTAGAGGTCCACGGCTCGATACGTACTTTGCTGACAATCGGTGCAGGTACGGTGCCTGCGCTGACAGGTCGACAGAATGTCAAGATGCGCTACGCCCTTCTTGGGATTAAAAGTATCACGGAGTCGGAATATGTTGCCGACGTTGAAGCGTTCTCCGATATAGGTGCGTTCTTTGACATGCCCTTGGGGACCTACTCCCCTGGCATGTACAGCCGCCTCCAGTTTGCCATGAGCACGGTAGAACCGGCAGATATCCTTCTGTTAGACGAATGGATTGGCGTTGCTGACCAAGCCTTCCAAGACAAGGCAAATAATCGCCTGGAAAATTATATTCAGAGAAACGAAGGCTTTCTATTTGCCTCACATAATGAAGAGCTGTTGAAACGTATGACCAGCCGCACCATCCGTCTAGTCAACGGTAGGTTGGAAGCCCATCAGGATTTGGAATGTCAGGTGGGACGGAGCCCAAGCCGAAGAAGCATTTGAAGTGTGAATTTCATGAACTAATCGACGAGAAACGAGGGGAACGACTTGGTCGGCAACCGGATAAAAATACTAATTGAAGGATTGAAAAACGCCGCGAGGTTTGCGCGGCACGGACGAGATGCCATCGACAAAATAGACCTCTCCGTTCGGGAGATCGATCGAAAACTGAACGAAATACGCTCGGGCCTTCCGAACAATCATACCGTTTCTTATCTGGGTCGTGATCTCTGCCTGGTTAGAACCCGGTGGGGAGGGTACGTTGTCGTGCCATCCTACAATGTTGATGTGGCAGTAGGGATTATTCGTGACGGTGTGCATGAGCCTTGGACAACTCGGTTAGTGCAAGAAACTCTGAAGCTCGGCGATACCTATGTCAACGTGGGTTCAAATTTTGGCTACTACACCAGCCTGGGGGGCTTAATTGTCGGTAACAAGGGCAAAGTGTTCTCATTTGAAGCGAATCCGGTAGTTTTTGCCATTTTGCTAAAAACGATAATGTATGCAGGTATCCCCGATCGAACGATGGTGTTCAATCGTGCAGTGTATCGAGAAACAGGAGAGCACTTCGGCTTTGCCTTTGATTATCAGTTTGCTGGAGGAGGTCACCTTGAACTCAATGCAACAGAACAAGCGAGCTCTGGAGACCCCTTTTGGTCGAAGGACTCTATAGCGTCTATTCTCGATCGTAACGGCCAGTGGTCTCCCGGCAAAGGAATCATGAATAAATTCAACGCCAAGACATTGGCGTTGGACGACGTTATGAGCGAAAGCCAAGTTGACTTACTTCATTGTGATGTCGAAGCAGCTGAGCCCTATGTCATCGCGGGCGCACAAGCCATGATAAAAAATTCTCCTCGTTTGAAGATCATCTTCGAGTGGTCAAGCTACAGCTTCGACTACGGTACGGACGACTATCGGGAAGCCGTCAATGATATGTGGGAGCTGTTGAGATCTGAAGGTTTTTCTATTCGCCGGCTTATGCCATTTCTTCATCCCGATGGCGCCATTCAGCTATCCGAGCAACTGACTTATGCAGAGTTTATTGCAGGGGAACATGGCGACTATTTTGCTGAACGATCTTCGCAGCAATAAATGGCGCGGCCTGTCCGAGGTGAGAGGTCGCAACGGAGCAGGCGCCCTTTTGTGACGGATTCGTACCCAAGCCCTCTCGCCACGGACTCTTTGAACTTCTTTAAATGAACAACATTGCGCTGACACCGATTTTTTTGTTCAGGGCCCCGTTGATTTGCGCCAGACGCCTCGCATCGCTACAGTCGACCTCCATACCCTTGGCCCACGGATGGAGCGACACATGCTTACAGATCTGAAACCGAGTCTTCATCACCTGTCAGCTGTTTCGCTGCTGGCTGTTGCTCTAACGCTCGCTGCCTGTAAGGCCCCACCCTCCTCCACCACCACGCCTGCATTGCCTGCCCCTCCGGAGGTCGTCTCCGGCTACCGCACCGACCTGCAGACCCGCCACGCCGACAAACACATGGCCGCTGCAGCCAACCCGTTGGCGGCCGAGGCCGGACGGGAAATGTTGCGGCGCGGAGGTTCGGCCATCGACGCAGCCATTGCGATGCAAGCGGTGCTGACCCTGGTGGAGCCGCAATCCTCCGGCATCGGCGGGGGGGCGTTCATTGTGTTGTGGGACGGCAAGGCGGTGCGCACCTATGACGGTCGCGAAACGGCACCGGCTGGCTCCACCGAAAGACTTTTCCTGCAGGCTGACGGCAAACCCATGCCGTTTACGGCCGCACAGATCGGCGGTCGTTCCGTGGGTACCCCGGGGGTGTTGCGCGGACTGGAACTGGCCCATCGCAAACATGGCCGTCTCGAATGGGCGACGCTGTTCGAGCCGGCCATCGCGCTGGCGGAGCGGGGCTTCGCGATCTCTCCCAGGCTGCATGCCTTGATCGCGTCCGACCCGTCGTTGCCGGGTTCGCCAGATATGGCGGCCTACTTTCTCAATGCCGATGGCAGCCCAAAGGCGGTCGGCACTGTGCTGAAAAACCCGGCATTGGCCGGCGTGCTCAAGCGCATCGCCCACGAAGGTCCCGATGCCTTGTACAAAGGGCCGGTTGCCGAGGAGATCGTCGCCAAGGTGCAGGGCCACGCCAACCCCGGCAGTCTTTCGCTGGCGGACCTCCAGGGCTACACCGCACGGGAGCGGCCAGCGCTATGCACCGACTACAAGCGCTGGCAAATCTGCGGCATGCCACCACCGTCTTCGGGCGGGGTTGCCGTGGCGCAGATCCTCGGGACGTTGCAGGCCCTCGAACAGCGCGACAGCAACGCGACCCTCGCGTCCTTGAAGCCCCTCAAGACCGCTAAACCCGCCGGCATTGAACCCGCACCCGAAGCGGTGCATCTGATCGCCGAGGCCGAGCGCCTGGCCTATGCCGACCGCGCCCAATACATTGCCGATCCAAATTTTGTAGCCGTGCCGCTCAAAGGCCTGGTCGATCAGGGTTACCTTGCCAGCCGCGCCAGCCTGATCGGCCCTCGCAGCATGGGTGTCGCCAAGCCCGGCACACCACCGGGCATCCAGGTGGCCTACGCCCCGGACCGTTCGCCCCTGCGTATTTCCACCTCGCAAGTGGTGGCCGTGGATGACCAGGGTGGCGCGGTGTCCATGACCACGACGGTGGAATCGGCGTTCGGCTCACACTTGATGGTCCAGGGCTTCATGCTCAATAACCAGATGACCGACTTCTCATTCATCCCCGAAGAGAATGGGCAAAAAGTCGCCAACCGCGTCGAGCCGGGCAAACGCCCACGTTCGTCCATGGCACCGACGCTGATCTTCGATCATCAGGGTAGACTCCTGGCCGCTGTCGGCTCCCCCGGCGGCTCGCAAATCATCGAATACGTCGCCAAGTCAGTCATTGGCCTTCTGGATTGGGGCCTGGACCCGCAAACCGCCATCAACCTCCCCAACTTCGGCAGCCGCAACGGCCCCACCGAACTGGAACAGGGCCAGTTCAGCCCGGCGTTGATCCAGGCATTGAAGGATAAAGGCCACACCGTGAGCGAGATCGACATGAACAGTGGCACCCAGGCAATCGTCCGGGTGCGTGACGGGCAAGGAAAAGTGTCACTGGCTGGCGGGGCGGACCCACGGCGCGAGGGTCAAGCACTGGGGGATTGATCAATCTCGCTCTGGGGTTGATAGACCAGCAGATCGGCTGGCTGACATTGCAGATAGCTGCAAATGGCTTCGAGGGTCGCCAGCCGTATACCCTTGACCTTTCCTTGCTTGAGCAAGGAAAGGTTGGCTTCGGTAATACCTATGGCGGCGGCCAGGTCCTTGGATTTGACCTTGCGTGTCGCCAGCATTACATCAAGTTGAATCACGATAGGCATGAGGTTCTCAAACGAAAGTTCGGTTTTCTGAATCGACTTCACTGGCCTGGGACAGGATCCGGGCAATGATCGCAATACAGGCCGCAAGAAACAAAGCCACAAAGGATGGGGCGGTAATACTGAGGGTCAGCAATCGTTGGCCAACCGGCGCATTGATCGTCATCAGCAGGCTGAGAAACGGCTCACACAGGAAATCCAGCAGCACCCACAGCGCAACCGCGCGACCTGCCTTCCCCAGATAAACCGCCGCTTCGCTGGAAAAGTATTGGCCTTGGGCATACCGCTTGAACAATTTCCGTAAGTTCGCCAGCCCAGATGCCAGGGCCAGCAAAGGAATACTCGATAGAAAGATCCCACCAAGGCATTGCCAGCCAGTCGCCCCCGTCGCTCCGTCAGACAGGCTCGACAACTGTCGTTCGGTCAGGGCAAACCCCAAGCCGTATTGCGACGCCACCGAAGGAAACAGCCAGGCTGCGGCGTTGATGACCATCATCGCGACAATGAAAACAAGCGTTATGGCAGCCATGCGCTGACTGTAAAGGGCGAGACGATTCGAATGCATGTGAGGCTCCAATAGAACAAGAGGAGCCGAAAACATAGTCATCAAATTATCTAATGGCAATAATTAATTTGTAATAAACGATAATTTATAGCGATCAGGTCGACAATTGGTTAGCAAACTGACTCACCGCATCAACCACTTTTTTCGCCCCGTCCTGGATCTCGACAATCACCGTCCCCGCTTCGGCTGCCAGGGCCAGGCCCTGTTCGGCCTGGTGCTGGCCGTCGGTCATCAGCGCCACGGCATTGCGGGCCATGTCCTGGTTCTGGCGGACCACGCTGACGATTTCATCGGTCGCCTGGCTGGTTCGTGACGCCAGTTGCCGCACTTCATCGGCCACCACGGCGAAGCCTCGACCCTGCTCTCCGGCCCGGGCCGCTTCGATGGCTGCGTTGAGGGCCAGCAGGTTGGTCTGTTCGGCGATGCCGCTGATGGTCTTGACGATGGTACCGATTACCTGGGACTGCTCATTCAGAGCCTCGATCCCCTCGCCGGCGGTCTGCATGTGCCGGGCCAGGTCGTGCATCACATCCACCGCCTGAGTCACGACCGTGGTCCCGCGTTGGGCGCAACTGTCCGTTTGCAATGAAGTGCTGTAGGCAATATTGGCCGCCTCGGCGACGGCTTTTTCCTGGTTGACCTGGTCAGTGATGTCTGTGGCGAACTTGACCACTTTATAAAGTCGCTCGTTGGCATCGAGCACTGGGTTGTAGGAAGCCTCCAGCCAGACCTCGCGGCCGTTGCTGTCGATGCGCTTGAAGCGGCCGGCCACGAACTCACCGCTGTTCAGGCGCTGCCAGAACTGCTGGTAGGCCGCGCTGTTGTATTCTTCCGGTTCACAAAATGTGCGGTGGTGCTTGCCCTTGATTTGCGCCAGGCTGTAACCCATGGCGTTGAGGAAGCGGTCATTGGCCGTCAGTACGTGACCGCTCAGGTCGAATTCGATCACCGCCGTTGAGCGCACCAATGCACCGATGAGGTTTTCATGCTCGCGGGAACCCTCGATGGTGCGGGTCAGGTCATTGGAATACATCGAAAAGAAGCGGATTCGCCCGTCAGCATTGCGTACTGGCTGAAGGATCGAACGCAACCAGGCCTCCTGGCCATTGCCGCGAACCAGGCGCACCGCACCGGAAAAGTGCTCGCCACGGGTCAGCGCCGACTTGAAGCGAAGCTGGAATTCGTTGGACTTCAGGTAAGCCGGAACAAGGTCCTCGACAGATCGGCCAATCAGGTCCTGGCTCTTGTAGTGCATTTCGTCGAGAAAATTCTGATTGACCGTTTGCACACGTCCATCGGCATCAAGCATGAGGGCCAGCATTTCGCGGTCCAGGCTTTCTTTCACTTGCATGAGGCTGGACAGTTCTTGGCGAAGAGCCGACAGCTCCTGCTTCAAGCGTTTATTGAACATGGACATGCTCCGGCAGGCAGGAGAGTTAAGTGGCTCGTTTCCTTGCCATCGGCCCGGCGATTTTTTTCTAAAGAGCATCCCTGGCCGGTTGCTGAAAATAATCATGAGCGCTCTCGAAACCCTGGTAGACCTCCCATGGTCACTGGATTGCTCTACTGTTGAGGCCTGACCACTGAGGCCTTGCCGCCACCAATACCCGTAACCATAACCATAAAAACGAGGTAATTGCCGTGACCACCGACATCGAAGACAGCCGTTCCGCCCGCTTCGCCTTGCGCTGCTCCAGTTTTGCCGAGCGCTGGTTCCCCGATTCCTGGGTCTTTGCCGCGCTGGCAGTGCTGGTGGTCGCGTTGGCGACGCAATTGATCGGCGCCACGCCCACAGCCGCCGCCATGGCATTCGGCGATGGTTTCTGGAGCCTGATCCCCTTTACCATGCAAATGGCCTTCGTGGTGATTGGCGGCTACGTGGTGGCCAGTTCGCCGCCGGCCGTCAAGTTGATCGATCGCCTGGCGCGGATCCCGAAGAACGGCCGCTCCGCCGTGGCTTGGGTGGCGCTGATTTCCATGGTTGCGTCGCTGCTCAACTGGGGCCTGTCGCTGGTGTTTGGCGGCTTGCTGGTACGAGCCCTGGCCCGTCGCACCGACCTGAAGATGGACTATCGCGCCGCTGGCGCCGCCGCATACCTTGGCCTGGGCGCTGTGTGGGCCTTGGGGTTGTCTTCGTCGGCCGCGCAATTGCAGGCCAACCCGGCCAGCCTGCCGCCGTCGATCCTGTCGATCACTGGCGTCATTCCGTTCACCCAGACCATCTTTCTCTGGCAGTCCGGGGTGATGTTGCTGGCGCTGATTGTGATCTCGTTGATCATTGCCTACGCCACCGCCCCCGGTCCCAGCAGCGCCCGTGACGCCGCCGCCTGCGGGATCGACCCCAGTTTCAGCATGCCGGCGCTGCAACCGCGCACCCGTCCTGGAGAATGGTTGGAGCACAGCCCGTTGTTGACCATCGCCCTGGTGCTGTTGGCGGCCGGCTGGCTGTTCCATGAGTTCTCGACCAAACCGGCGATCAGCGCCATTTCCGGGCTCAACACTTACAACTTCCTGTTCCTGATGCTCGGCGCGCTGCTGCATTGGCGGCCGCGCAGTTTTCTCGATGCGGTGGCCCGCGCGGTGCCGACCACCACGGGCGTATTGATCCAGTTCCCGCTTTACGGCTCGATCGCCGCCTTGCTGACCACGGTCAAGGGCAGCGACGCCCAGACATTGGCCCATCACATCTCGACCTTTTTCGTACAGATCGCGTCCCATGACACCTACGCCCTGTTGATGGGCGTCTATTCGGCGGTGTTGGGCTTCTTTATTCCGTCGGGCGGCGGCAAGTGGATCATCGAAGCCCCCTATGTCATGCAAGTGGCCAACGACCTGAATTATCACTTGGGTTGGGCGGTACAGATCTATAACGCCGCCGAAGCGCTGCCCAACCTCATCAACCCGTTCTACATGCTACCGCTGTTGGGTGTGTTGGGGCTGAAGGCCAGGGATTTGATCGGGTTTTCCTTCGTGCAATTGCTGGTGCATACACCACTGGTGCTGGCGCTGCTGTGGGCGTTGGGGAAGACGTTGAGCTATTTACCGCCAGTGATGCCATAAAGCCATAAAAAAGCGCCGATATTTCCGTCGGCCCACTTTTTCTTCGGCCCGGTCTGTTTCAGTATGGGGGCGCCCTGTTTCAAGGGTCCCTCACGCTGAAAAGGATCTGAGCATGTTCAAATTCGCAGTACTTCCTCTTGCCGCCCTGGCCTTGAGCAGCACCGCTCAAGCCGCCGACATTGACGTACAACTTGGCAGCACTGAACGCGTCACTCGCCTCTTCGCCTACCCCAACAACTGCAACGTGATTTGCTTTCGCGACTGGACCCTGGAGCAGACCGTCGAGCATTACCTGACCCAAAGCGTACAGCGCGACGGCTATGACACAGCCAAGGTCCAGGTCAAAATCGATAACGATAAGGTTTATGCCAGCATCGACGGCGTACCGAAGAGCTACGGCCAACCGCTGAAGGCACTGCTCGACGCCGGGGACCTGGCGTACAACGGCGCCAGCAAACTCAACACCGACAAGAAATGGTCCTACAACTGGTACCTGTTCCTGCCGCTGGGCATGGCCCTGGAAAACCGCAAAAGTGTCGAGTTGCTGCACTTCCCGCCGGATTACTCCCTGACCCAGGCCCAGGATTACCTGGAGTCGGCGACCACCGATCGCTGGGCCACGCTGCTGACCGTCAACGGTATCGCCGCTGAACAGACGCCCGCCTACCAGACCATCATCGATATCGCGCCAATCGCGGCCCCGTCCAATGCTGGCAGCACGCTGGAAGGACTCTACGATTATTTCAACGACTACCAGACCACCATGGTCAAGCAGATCACCCAAGGCACAAGCGGGGCCACGTTGCCGATGGTGGCCTTCGGCGCTCCCGTGAGGAACTGGATCAAGACCCAGTATGGCCAGACCGTGGGTGTGCTCGGCCTGGCGACCATCACGCCGACTGGAGGTGCGAAGGTCCCGGTGCTGGGCTCCAACCACCCGAGCTATATCTGGTACGCCGCTGACAAGGACAACTACGACGGTGACGAAGCCAAGGCAGATGCCGCTGGCTTGAAAGTCATGGGCCAGGACCTGAGTGCGGCGTGCTGGCAGGCCGGCATGGGCAGCAAGCCGGGCAGCGATCCGAGCACACTGCTGAACCAATGCACCCAGACTTGGCAGGTGACGCAAAAGGAACAGACCTGCGAGTTGTTCTACACCTCGGTTCGCAACCTTTCCCCGGCTGACGCGGCGAAAAAATGCGAAACGCCGGCGATCAAGTCGCAACTTCCACAACTGAAAGTGCCCATGCCGTTGCCGGCCGAGGCGGCGTAAAAACTCAGGGTGTCCCCGCGTCAGCCTGGGCTGACGCGGGGCAACGCATAGTCCTTGAGGTTATTGCACTCAGGACGCGTCGACCGGACGCAGCCGATACTGCGGCGGCAATTGCTCGAAACCACTGATCGTGGTGTCCAGGCTCTTCCAGCGTCCGTCCTTGATGCCGTAGATGCAGCCATGAATCGACAGTTTCTGTCCACGGTGCCAAGCGTTCTGCACAATACTGGTATGGCCGACGTTGGCCACCTGCTGGATCACGTTGAGTTCGCACAGGCGGTCTACGCGTTCCTCTTCGGTCGGCAATTGGCCCAACGCCTCGCGATGCTCGTAGTACAGGTCGCGAATCGAGCGCAACCAGCCGTCGATCAGGCCCAGTTGCCGGTCCTGCATCGAGGCCCGCACACCGCCACAGCCATAATGGCCGGTGACCAGAATGTGTTTGACCTTGAGCACGTCCACCGCGTACTGGATCACCGACAGGCAGTTGAGGTCCGTGTGCAGCACTACGTTGGCCACATTGCGGTGTACAAACAGATCGCCCGGCAGCATGCCGACAATCTCGTTGGCCGGCACCCGCGCATCGGAACAGCCGATCCACAGATACTCCGGGGTTTGCTGACGAGCCAGCTTGGAGAAGAAGTCAGGATCTTCCTGCTTGATCGCATCGGCCCAGCGCGCGTTGTTATCAATCAGATCTTGTAATTCGTTCATGCTTCTAGCCCTCGAGAATAGTGCGCAACTTTGACAATCGACCGCCTGTCGAGGTCACTTCGATGATGCCGTTGGAATTCTCGGCACGGCTGCGGGTCCACCCAGTAAGGCCCACAGTATGAGGAATTGCCATGAATGATTCACGACGCCCCTTCGATGCGGCGCAACCGGAACCCATCGACGACAACGAGGACCGTATGGGCTCGATGCATGAGCTGGAATTCGAGGAGGATGAGCCCAGCGCGAAAATCGGCGACGAACTGCCGGACAACGAACGCGAACAGTTGATGCCGCCTGAACGTGTGCGCGAGGCGGGCATGACAGGGGCTTCGACGGATGATCACGAACCGACCGACGACGACATGAGCCCGGAAACGCTCATTCGCGAGGACGGCGCGCGGGACGCCCACGAAGCCGGCGGCGACGAACGGGCGGACTGGGACCTGAGCGTGGTGGATGAAAATGATATTGGTGGGGGCGATGGGCTGGATGAAGCGGAAATGGCGGATCTCGATCCACTGGATGGCAAGCGCAGCTGATCTCTTATGGGGGCGAGCCTGGTCGCGATAGCGGTGGGCCAGGTTGCATTGATGTTGAATGTGACGCCGTCATCGCGAGCAAGCTCGCTCCCACATGGTTTTGTGTTCGAGCGCAAATCTGATGTGCACCGCCGTCGCCCCCTGTGGGAGCGAGCTTGCTCGCGATGGCGGCGTTGCGGTCAACCTCGGTAGGCAGTTCAGTCCACCAAGGTACACGCCATGACCACCGCATCTTCACGCCCGCCCACCGCCGGGTAGTAATCCCGGCGCCGGCCAATTTCATTGAAGCCATAGCGCTCATACAGCCGGAACGCCGTGCGGTTGCTGTCGCGCACTTCCAGGAAGCATTCCCGGGCCTCGGCCTTGTAGGCAATGGACATGAGGTGCTCCAGCAGGCGCAGGCCCAGGCCACGGCCCTGGTTTTCCGGCTTGACGGTGATATTGAGCAAGTGCGCCTCATCCAGGATGATCTGCACCACGCCATGGCCCACTTGCTGCTGGCCTTCGAACATCAGCCATATCTGGTATTTGCCCAGCCCGTCGAGAAAGATTCCCCGGGTCCAGGGGTGGCTGTAGGCGGCGTATTCGATCTTCAGCACAGCGTCGAGATCCGCCTCGGTCATCGGGCGGAACGATACAGCGTCACTCATTCGATTCTTTCCAGCGCGCCATCAGCCGGCGCATGGCTTGCCAGACATCAGCCTTGCGCTGTGGCGTTTCCATTAACAATTCCAGCCCGGGCAATGCCCAGGCCGAGCCCAGGCCTTCGACCTGCAATTCACGATTGAACGCTTCGGCATCCGCCTCGCCGGCAAACTTCACCGCCGGCAAGCCGATCAACCACAGGCACGCACAGGGTTCATCTTCGAGCCGCGCCGAAACAAAACCCTGGACGAAATCCCGCGCCGCTTCCGGCCCCTGGTCCATCGTGCCGCGGGACAACAGCGGCCAGCGCACCGGCTCGCCGATGATTTGCGGGCTGTCTGGCAGGCCGGCAGCGCGCAGCATGTCCTTGAGCAGCAGATACGCCGGGTCGCGGCTCTGGAAGGGATCGCCCGTGGGCAGCTCCACCAGTAATAAACAACGCCCGGCCCGCAGCAACTGCAGGGCGAAACGCGGCGGCGCGACATAGGGCACCTTGACCGCAGCCGGCGCTTCAACGGTGTCCTCCACCGGTTTGGCGTTAGTACGGGTCGAGGCCAGGCTTGGACGCGGCACGTCTATTTTCGGTCGCTCGACCACCGGCGCCACCGGCTCGGCAACGCTCTTGGCCACGGGCTGCGTCACGACCGGCGCGATGTACTCGGGCTCGGGCGTTTCCAGCAGCTCGGGCCGCGACGGGGCGGCGAACGGCAATTCGGTACGCGGCAGCCAGCTGACCACCTGCATGGCGCTCAGATAAGCGCGGCGACGGGACTCGATAAGCAAAGGTCGGCCACTTGTGGATAACTGAAAGTGGGAGGGATTCTACCGCCCTTCGAGACGGATCGCTCCCCTGTTGAGCCAATAGTTGGTCGATAGCGAACGACAGTCCGTCCAAGGGGTGAATCGCAAGCGGCCCGATGCAGTACAATCGCCGCTTTTAATTGCCAACCCGACGGCCATTGCGATGATCGAACCCAAGCGCGTCTTGCGCGCCCTCGCTGAACACTGGGCATTGCTGGAACCTTTGTGCGAGCACTTCGACCAGGGCACCCTGAGCCTCAACGAATTGCGTTCACAGCTGGCCGCCCAACAACTGGACAGCACGCCCCAGGACATCACCAACCTGCTGGACGTGTGGATCCGCCTGGACATCCTCGTGCCGGTGGCGAAAAGCCCGAACCGCTTCGAGCTCAACGCCCAGATCCATGACTTCCTCGCCTACCTGCGCCGCGAACATCGCCTGGGCCTGTGCCTGGAGATCGAAGCCTACCTGCGCCACCTCGAGCGCCTGGCCGGCTATATCCAGGACGCTTTCGACATTCGCGACGGCAACGACCTGGCTCGCCAACTGCGCCTGCTGGACATGCGCGTACGCGACGTGCTCAAGAAACTCGCCAACGACGAACAGGCCCTGGTGGCCGTCGCCGAACGGGCCAAGACCAGCGACCGGCAGATCCCGCTGCGCCAGCGTTACGCCGAAGTGCTGGCGACCTGGGACGAATACGTCGAGCCGATGATCCAATTGGTGAACGCCGACGGCGCGTTCGAGCAGGGCGTGCGCAAGGTCGAGAACGTGTTGTTGCGCATGCTCACCGAACAGCAGCGCCTCGGCCACCTGGTGGACGACGACATGCTGCTGCGCACCCACGCGCGCATCCTCGAGATGCAGACCAGTGCCCAACTGACCCTGCGCCACGCCCGTGAATTGCTCCTGCCGCTGCGCGAAGAAGCCCGCCGCCACAACGCCGTGACCCGTGGCGCCGCCCTGGCCCTGGCCGCCATTCGCCGCAAAGGCATCGATGCCGTGCCACAGGCCGCGATGCCGCTGTTCACCCGGCCGCAAAGCACCTTCCTGGGCAGTGCGAGCCAAGTCGAAGCCTATGTCTACGCTCTGGCCCGTTTCGAGCCGAAACCGGCGCGCTTCCCCAAGTCCCACAAGACCCACAAGGGCGGCGAAGCACCGCGTGCGCCGCGTACCGTGCGCGAGATGGTCGAGCGTTGCGAAGACGCCCTGCCGATGCCGGACCTGATGACCTGGCTGCTGGAGCAGGAACCGGACGGCGCCACCGACGAATTGCTGTACTGGTTCTCGCGCCTGTCGCGGGAAAAACGCTTCAAACGCGAGCGTCTGGAACGCCGCGAATACCATACTCACGAGCATCAGGTCAGCCTGCGCTCCTTCGCCCTGCTCTCGGCCCGCGACAGCGCTGCCGAGGATTCTGCGAGCATCCCCCATGCATCTTGATTTATCCGAACTGTCCCAGCTGGCGCCGATCTTCCGCGAGCTGTTCAAGGGTTACCACGTCAGCCGCCGCGACCCGGAGCTGTACGCGCAACTGTCCAACTTCCAGGACCAGTACCGCACGCTGTTCAAGGCCCTGGGTTTTGAGCTGGTGTGCGACACCCGTGGCTTCTACTACTTCGTCCCGGACCTGGCCGCCGCCGCGGTGAACAAGACCGCTCAGCGCCTGGCCCTGTTCACCTTCATCCTTGTCGAACACCTGGCCGACCAGGGCCGCGACCCGATCGCCGTGCTCGACGGGGGCAGCCTGGGCCGCGATGAGCTGCCTTCGCTGCTGGAAAAGTACCGCGACCTGTTCATCCAGGCCGAAGTACAGACCCAGGAAGAGCTGGAAGAAAAAATCATGCGGCGCATGACCCAACTGGGTTTTGCCAGCGAAGAGAACGGCGTGTATCGCTTCCTGCCGCCGATGCACCGCTTCCTCGATGTTTGCCTGTCGGTCCAGCAGGACCGCGACCTGGCCGCCAGCCTGCACAGCGTGCTGCCGTTGCCGGCGCCGGTGCTGATCGACGAAGACAGCGACGAGAAGCTGCTGCAAACCGATGACCCGCTGGACTTGAGTGAATTCGAGGGTGAAAGCGAAGAAGACGCGCTGGCCCGTGCCATCGCCGAAGAACAGGAGACCGACGCATGAGCAAGGAACGCTACGGCATCCGCCGCTTTGCCCTTTTGAACACCGCCGGCTACAGCCTCGGCCTGTTCCCGCTGGAAGAACCGCTGTCGGTGTACGGCGCGAACAACCTCGGTAAATCCGCCTCGATCAACGCCTTGCAGTTCCCGATCCTGGCGCGTATGTCGGACATGAGCTTTGGCAAGTACAGCCTGGAACAATCCCGGCGTTTCTACTTTGCCTCGGACACCAGCTACATCCTGGTGGAAGTCGCCCTGCCCCACGGCCCGCACGTGATCGGCGTGGTCGGTCGCGGCCCCGGCGGCGGTTTCGGTCACCAGTTCTTCGCCTACGCCGGCAAACTGGACCTGGCCCACTACCAGAAAGACGACACCTGCCTGCGTCAGAAAGAACTGTTCACCAACCTGGAGCGCGAAGGCCTCAAAGCCTACGAACTCAAACCGGATGAACTGCGGCGGCTGTTAGTAGGCGGTCATACGTCCATTCCGCTCGACCTGACGCTGATCCCGCTGCGCTCCACCAGCGAACAAAGCCTCAAGACCTTCCGCGCGCTGTTCATCAACCTGCTGCACATGCGTGAAATCACTGCGGCCAAACTCAAGCAACTGTTCCTCGACGCGTTCGAGCACAGCCTGCGCTCCGGCAGCGTGGATTACATTGCGGCGTGCGAAGAAGCCTTCCGCGACGTACGACGCATGGAACAGGACTACAACTCCCTGGTCGCCGCCGGCCCGCTGGTGGAAGCCCTGGCCAATGGCGTGAAGCAGCGCGACATTCTGCGCGGCAAACTGCATCGCCTCTCGCCGTTGCTCGATTCGTTGCTGGGCACTTGGTCGGACTACGCCAGTGCGCGCAAGGAAGAGCTGACCATCCAGGCCGAACACTATCGCAACGAACAGGATTCGCTGCAGAACGACCAGCGCGGCGGCACTCAAGAGCTGATGCGTCTGGAGCGGGAAATCAGCGGCATCCAGCGCTGGATCGGCGAGCTGTCGGTGCTCAAGAACCGCTTTGCCCTGGTGGATGACGTCAAGGTCCTGGAGCAACAACTGCTCGCCGCCAAGGACGCCCACGACGAACTGGCCGGTGCCCTGGCCCAGTCCCGGCAGTTCAGCGCCGAAGACCTGGAAGAGCGCCTGCGGGATCTGGAAAAACGTCTGAAGTCGGTCAAGCAGCAACTCGATCATGCCGACAACAACAGCTACGCCCGCCTGCGCGAAGAGTTCTCGCAGCAGGACGTCGAGCGCCTGATGCGCCTGTTCAACAGCGCCCTGTTCAGCCTGCCACTGGGTGAACACGGCATCGCGCTGGACGAGAATGGCGAGTGGGTCAAATCCATGGAGCTGATCCTCGACGGCTTCAAGGGTGAACGTTTCGAAGTGCCGGGCCTGTCCATCGACCTGTCCCACATCGAACCGCCTGCCCTGCAAGCCCTGGCTGACCGTGCCGCGTTGCGGGACCAGAAAGAGCGCCTGGAAAAAGAACTCAAGCAGCTCAAGACCCAGCAAGCCGTGGCCGCCGACCGCGCCGCGAGCAAAACCCAGACCGAAGCCCTGTACCAACAAGTGCTGGATGCGCAAAAAGCCCTGGAAGACTTCCGCCGCAGCCAGACCTTGAGCGCCGAAGAAGGCGAGAAGCTCGAACAACTGGCACAGATGGAAGCCGCCCAGGACGAACTCAAGCGCTCCAGCGATGCCTTCACCGAGCGCGTCCAGCAACTGTCGGCCAAGCTGCAACTGGTGGGCCGGCAGATCGCCGACATGGAGGCCAAGCAACGCACCCTCGACGATGCCCTGCGCCGTCGCCAATTGCTGCCGGCCGACCTACCGTTCGGCACGCCGTTCATGGACCCGGTCGACGATTCCATGGACAACTTGCTGCCGTTGCTCAATGACTACCAGGACAGTTGGCAAGGCCTGTTGCGGGTCGATGGCCAGATCGAAGCGCTGTATGCCCAGGTGCGCCTCAAGGGCGTGGCCAAGTTCGACAGCGAGGACGACATGGAGCGGCGTCTGCAGTTGCTGATCAACGCCTATGCCCACCGCACCGATGAAGCCCTGACCCTGGGCAAGGCGCGCCGTGCGGCCGTGACCGATATCGCCCGGACCCTGCGCAACATCCGTAGCGACTACGACAGCCTCGAGCACCAACTGGCGCTGTTCAACCGCGAGATCAACAAGCGGCAGGTGTCCAACCTGCAGAGCTTCCGGATCGTCCTGGCGCCGAACAAGGAAGCGCTCAAGCACATCGACCAGATCATCCACAGCGCCGGCCAGTACGAAGAAGGCGAGACGCTGTCGGTGTTCGACCTCAGCCAGAGCGCCGAGCAGGACAACAAGAACGAAGAAGCCAAGGAATACCTGGCGCGGCTGGTGGCGGCGAACCACAACCAGCTCGGTCTCAAGGACCTGTTCGAACTCGCGTTCGAGATCACCAAGGTCAACGGCCAGCCCGTGATCCACACCGACATCGACGGCGCGGCCTCCAACGGCACCACCATGACCATCAAGGCGCTGACCAACATGTATTTGTTGCTGCACCTGATGGACCGCGAACAAGCCGGCCGCGTGCGCCTGCCGTACTACCTCGACGAAGCGGCGGACATCGACGAGAAAAACCAGGCCGCGCTGCTGGAAACCAGCCTGCAACTGGGCTTCGTGCCGATCCTGGCCAGCGTGAAGCCGCAAGTCTGCGCCAGTGTCGCCATCGACCTGGAAGGCGGCAGCGGCCCGAACGGCATCTACATCGACGAAGCGGACTGGAAATACATCCGTCGTCACGATGCAGTGAGAGCTACGGTGAATGTACAGGCTGATGAGCCGGAGCTGGATCCGGTATGAGGTGAATTACCGGACATGAAAAAGGCCGCGATCATTGGATCGCGGCCTTTTTTGTGGTTATGCACAACCTGTGGCGAGGGAGCTTGCTCCCGCTGGGCAGCACAAAATAACGGTTACTTGCCGAGGCTGATTTTCGGCGCCCAGGTCAGCCACTCATCCTCAAACTTATCGAACAGTGGGAAGGTCTGCTGAGGCCGCGCAGCAGCGCCCATTTTTTCGCCATCCGGCGTTGCGAAGGCAATGCCACCCTGAATCAGTGTTTCCAAGGACTCGGTCCGCACCGTTGCCCCTTTGAACAAGCCGAAGTCCAGACCGAAACCGCTGGTATTCCAGAATCGCGTGCCGCTGCGCACCAATGGCGCATATTTAGGCTCGATCAGGATATGGATCAGCACCCGATCCGCCGTCTGGCCCAGTTCATAACCGGTGACCTTGCCCACGGTAATCTCGCGGTAGGTCACCGGCACGCCGGTCTTCAAGGAACCACGGCGTGCTGCGCTCAACACCAGGCTCAAACCTGCTTCGGGCGCAGCGCTTTCCGGAGGACTGGCCAGGGCCACGAAGTTTTTCTGCGGCCCGAGGTTTTTCGCCGAGGGCTGCACTTCAATGTACTGGCCGGTCACCAACGTCTCCAGGTTGGACGTCTTGATCAACCCCAACTCAGGCTTGACCACCCAAAACTGCGAACCGACCCGGGCAATGCGCTCTGGCACTTCGGTGATCCGCGCGGTGAGCAGCACCGATTGCAGATCGCCACTGAGGTCCACATCCTCGATCTTGCCGACATCCAGCCCCTTGAAACGGATTGGCGTACCGCTGCGCAAACCGTCGGCGCGATCGACCTTGATCGTCACCAAAGTGCCCTTCTGTTGCGCAGCCTCGCGGTCCTCGAACAAGCGGAACCGGGGGATGCGCCTTTTCAACGGCACATTGGGCTCCGGTGTCTCGAAGGAGATGCCACCGGCCATCAGGCTTTGCAAGGACTCACTCTTGACCTGGATCCCGCCCGTCAAACCTCCGGTGAGGGTAATGCCACTGGCGTTCCAGAACCGCGTCGAGCCGTTGACCAACCCTTCGTATTCCTTCTCGATGTGAACGCCGATGATCAACTGCTTTTTCTTGCGGGAGAACTGGTAGCTCTGCACCGATCCGACCTTGACCTGCTTGTAGAGAATCGGACTGCCGACCTCCAGTGACCCGAGATTTTCGGTGAGCAAGACCAGGTGCAGGCCTGGTGAACGCAAGTCCAGCGGCGGCGCCTTCGCCCTGGCTTCAAACTCCCGTTGTGGCGCACCGCCTTTATCACCTGGACGCACGGCAATGTAGTTACCCTTGACCAGCGCTTCCAGACCGGTAATGCCCGCCAGGGAAATCGATGGCTTGACGACCCAGAACTGAGTGCCGGTCACCAGGTAGTCCTCGGCCAATGGGTCCAGGGTCAATTCAGCGGTAGCGCTGGACAGGTCCGGATCGACCTTGAGGGTCTTCAGGCTGCCGACCTGGATACCTTTGTACATCACCGGTGTACGACCGGACTGCAATCCTTCGAAGTCGCTGAGTTTGACCTTCACACGGATACCGGCAGCGGCCGCATCAAAGTCCTCGTACAAACGAAACGGCAGGCTCGGGTCCGTTGGCGGGCTGTCTTTGCGGCTTTCTGGCGTAGCGAAAGCAATGCCGCCGGCCACGATACTGGCCAGGGATTCACTGCGCACTTTGACGCCCGACAGGTTGGCATCGATGCTGATGCCACTGGCGTTCCAGAAACGCGTGTGCTTGCGCACCAGGTTGGCGTAGGTCGGTTCGATAAAGACTTTGATCTCGACCTTGCTCTGGTCTTCGGACAGCAGGTAACTCTTCACCTGGCCGACCTGAATCTGTTTGTAGAATACCGGGCTGCCACGGTTGAGGGAGCCCAGCCGGTCAGCCTTGAGGGTCAGGTGTAGACCCGGCTTGGCGTCCGACAGCGGCGGCTCTTCGGCCAGGGCTTTGAATTTACGGGTCGATTCTCCTTCACCTGGACTAATCGCCACGTAGTTACCCGACACCAGGGTTTCCAGGCCGGTGATCCCGGCCAGGCTCACGCTCGGCTTGACCAGCCAGAAACGCGTTCCGGTCTTGAGGTATTGCTCGACCTCCTTATTCATCTCGATGGTCGCAACCACGCCCTTGGAGCTGCCTTCGTCATCGAGCGTGAGAGCCTTTACTTTGCCGACTGGCATGCCTTTGTAGACGACTTCAGTCTTGTTGACCTGAATGCCTTCACCGCTCTCAAAGCGCACGCTGATCTCGATCCCGGTTTCGGTGTAAGCCCGCCAGCCGAGCCAGCCACCGATGATCAAGGCAATCAGCGGTAGAACCCAGATGGCCGACCAGTTCGAAGCCGGTCGGGTTTTAGCGGTAGGCAAATCAGTCATGGTCGTTATCCGACTCCGTGTTATCCCAAATCAGTCGGGGATCGAAGGTTACTGCGGCAATCATTGTCAAAATCACTACGCTGGCAAACGCGATCGCGCCGAGACCGGCTTCGACACTGGCGAGCCGTCCGAAATTCACCACAGCCACCAAAATGGCGATCACGAAAATATCCAGCATCGACCAGCGGCCAATGAACTCAATAAAGCGGTACATGAAGATACGTTGTCGGGCAGACATGGGCTGATGTCGCTGAACGGAAAACAGCAACAACGCAATGCCCACCAATTTGAACGTGGGCACCACGATACTGGCAATAAACACCACAGCGGCAATAGGAATCATGCCGTGCTGGACCAACTCGATGACCCCGGACATGATGGTACTCGGAGCGCCCTGGCCCAACGAGTTGATAGTCATGATCGGTAACATGTTGGCCGGAATGTAGAGAATCGCCGCAGTGATCAACAATGCCCAGGTGCGCATCAAGCTGTCCGGGCGACGGGGATGAACCAGTGCGCCGCAACGAGTACAGGTTTGTCTGTCTGCGTCTGCGTCCTGTCGGTTCAGCTCATGGCATTCAGTACAGATCAGAATGCCCGCATCAATCGCCCGCATGGGCATCCTCTCCTGATAACGCCTGCCAGATCTGGTGCGGCGACATGACGACCTCCAGCCAGACCTGAACCAGCAACAAACTGATGAAACACACCAGGCCAAGACCTACGGTAATAGCCGCCATATCTGCCAACTTGACGATGGCTACCAGGACGCCCATGAGGTAGACCTCGAGCATTCCCCAGTCTCGTAAATGGTGGTAAATGCGATACAGCAATAACCCGTAGCTACGGCCGATGTTCCAACGGATGGTCAGTAACACGGCCAGTTGGCAAAGCAGCTTGAGTAACGGAATGCCCATGCTGCAAAGGAACACCACTGCCGATATGCCTTGCATGCCGGTATCGAACAGACCGATCACACCACTCCAGACGGTGTCCTGGGAAGACTGCCCGAGCAAATTGAGTTGCATGATGGGTAAAAAGTTAGCCGGCACATATAACAGCAGAGCGGCGATGACCAAGGCAAGACTGCGTTCGACCACGTTGTGCCGATGGGCGTAGAGCTCATACCCGCAACGGGGGCACTCGGCTTTTTCGCCGTGGGCCAGTTGTGGCTTGCGCATCAACAGGTCGCACTCATGACATGCCACCAGATCATTCAGAGGTAAATCTGACAATCGATGAGTGTCTGACGGATCGGACATAAAAGAGCTCTGGCTCAGCTAAGTTGGGGCTATTCTAGTGCTCCAGCTCGAAAATAACTGTGCAAATTTATCAAGCTTTCGCGTGCTTTTATTGCGGGCAAAACAAAACCCCTACCTGCGTCAGCAGATAGGGGTTTCGGAATTTAATCTTGACGATGACCTACTCTCACATGGGGAAACCCCACACTACCATCGGCGATGCATCGTTTCACTGCTGAGTTCGGGATGGGATCAGGTGGTTCCAATGCTCTATGGTCGTCAAGAAATTCGGTAGCCAGCGCGTGCCTTACGGTCACGTTCCAGCGAATGGGTATGCGATAGTTTGTGTGTTTGCTGCGAACTTTCGGTTCATGTCGTCTTCACACACCGCAATCTGGTGCCCTTTCGGGTCAGCAAATTGCTTGGGTGTTATATGGTCAAGCCTCACGGGCAATTAGTACAGGTTAGCTCAACGCCTCACAGCGCTTACACACCCTGCCTATCAACGTCGTAGTCTTCGACGGCCCTTCAGGGGACTCAAGGTCCCAGTGAGATCTCATCTTGAGGCAAGTTTCCCGCTTAGATGCTTTCAGCGGTTATCTTTCCCGAACATAGCTACCCGGCAATGCCACTGGCGTGACAACCGGAACACCAGAGGTTCGTCCACTCCGGTCCTCTCGTACTAGGAGCAGCCCCTCTCAAATCTCAAACGTCCACGGCAGATAGGGACCGAACTGTCTCACGACGTTCTAAACCCAGCTCGCGTACCACTTTAAATGGCGAACAGCCATACCCTTGGGACCGGCTTCAGCCCCAGGATGTGATGAGCCGACATCGAGGTGCCAAACACCGCCGTCGATATGAACTCTTGGGCGGTATCAGCCTGTTATCCCCGGAGTACCTTTTATCCGTTGAGCGATGGCCCTTCCATACAGAACCACCGGATCACTAAGACCTACTTTCGTACCTGCTCGACGTGTCTGTCTCGCAGTCAAGCGCGCTTTTGCCTTTATACTCTACGACCGATTTCCGACCGGTCTGAGCGCACCTTCGTACTCCTCCGTTACTCTTTAGGAGGAGACCGCCCCAGTCAAACTACCCACCATACACTGTCCTCGATCCGGATAACGGACCTGAGTTAGAACCTCAAAGTTGCCAGGGTGGTATTTCAAGGATGGCTCCACGCGAACTGGCGTCCACGCTTCAAAGCCTCCCACCTATCCTACACAAGCAAATTCAAAGTCCAGTGCAAAGCTATAGTAAAGGTTCACGGGGTCTTTCCGTCTAGCCGCGGATACACTGCATCTTCACAGCGATTTCAATTTCACTGAGTCTCGGGTGGAGACAGCGCCGCCATCGTTACGCCATTCGTGCAGGTCGGAACTTACCCGACAAGGAATTTCGCTACCTTAGGACCGTTATAGTTACGGCCGCCGTTTACCGGGGCTTCGATCAAGAGCTTCGCGTTAGCTAACCCCATCAATTAACCTTCCGGCACCGGGCAGGCGTCACACCCTATACGTCCACTTTCGTGTTTGCAGAGTGCTGTGTTTTTAATAAACAGTCGCAGCGGCCTGGTATCTTCGACCGGCGTGGGCTTACGCAGTAAATGCTTCACCCTCACCGGCGCACCTTCTCCCGAAGTTACGGTGCCATTTTGCCTAGTTCCTTCACCCGAGTTCTCTCAAGCGCCTTGGTATTCTCTACCCAACCACCTGTGTCGGTTTGGGGTACGGTTCCTGGTTACCTGAAGCTTAGAAGCTTTTCTTGGAAGCATGGCATCAACCACTTCGTCACCCAAAGGGTAACTCGTCATCAGCTCTCGGCCTTAAGATCCCGGATTTACCTAAGATCTCAGCCTACCACCTTAAACTTGGACAACCAACGCCAAGCTGGCCTAGCCTTCTCCGTCCCTCCATCGCAATAACCAGAAGTACAGGAATATTAACCTGTTTTCCATCGACTACGCTTTTCAGCCTCGCCTTAGGGACCGACTAACCCTGCGTCGATTAACGTTGCGCAGGAAACCTTGGTCTTTCGGCGTGGGTGTTTTTCACACCCATTGTCGTTACTCATGTCAGCATTCGCACTTCTGATACCTCCAGCAAGCTTCTCAACTCACCTTCACAGGCTTACAGAACGCTCCTCTACCGCATCACTTGCGTGATACCCGTAGCTTCGGTGTATGGTTTGAGCCCCGTTACATCTTCCGCGCAGGCCGACTCGACTAGTGAGCTATTACGCTTTCTTTAAAGGGTGGCTGCTTCTAAGCCAACCTCCTAGCTGTCTAAGCCTTCCCACATCGTTTCCCACTTAACCATAACTTTGGGACCTTAGCTGACGGTCTGGGTTGTTTCCCTTTTCACGACGGACGTTAGCACCCGCCGTGTGTCTCCCATGCTCGGCACTTGTAGGTATTCGGAGTTTGCATCGGTTTGGTAAGTCGGGATGACCCCCTAGCCGAAACAGTGCTCTACCCCCTACAGTGATACATGAGGCGCTACCTAAATAGCTTTCGAGGAGAACCAGCTATCTCCGAGCTTGATTAGCCTTTCACTCCGATCCACAGGTCATCCGCTAACTTTTCAACGGTAGTCGGTTCGGTCCTCCAGTTAGTGTTACCCAACCTTCAACCTGCCCATGGATAGATCGCCCGGTTTCGGGTCTATTCCCAGCGACTAGACGCCCTATTAAGACTCGCTTTCGCTACGCCTCCCCTATTCGGTTAAGCTCGCCACTGAAAATAAGTCGCTGACCCATTATACAAAAGGTACGCAGTCACCCAACAAAGTGGGCTCCCACTGCTTGTACGCATACGGTTTCAGGATCTATTTCACTCCCCTCTCCGGGGTTCTTTTCGCCTTTCCCTCACGGTACTAGTTCACTATCGGTCAGTCAGTAGTATTTAGCCTTGGAGGATGGTCCCCCCATATTCAGACAAAGTTTCTCGTGCTCCGTCCTACTCGATTTCACTTCTAAGATCCTTTCGCGTACAGGGCTATCACCCACTATGGCCGCACTTTCCAGAGCGTTCCGCTAAAATCAAATAAGCTTAAGGGCTAGTCCCCGTTCGCTCGCCACTACTAAGGGAATCTCGGTTGATTTCTTTTCCTCAGGGTACTTAGATGTTTCAGTTCCCCTGGTTCGCCTCTTGCACCTATGTATTCAGTACAAGATAACCATCTTATGATGGCTGGGTTCCCCCATTCAGACATCTCCGGATCAAAGTCTGTTTGCCGACTCCCCGAAGCTTTTCGCAGGCTACCACGTCTTTCATCGCCTCTGACTGCCAAGGCATCCACCGTATGCGCTTCTTCACTTGACCATATAACCCCAAGCAATCTGGTTATACTGTGAAGACGACATTCGCCGAAAATTCGCATGCATGCTCAAAGAGCAACTCACAAATTTTACCTTAGCCTGATCCGTTACCAGTGAAAGTAACGTTCAGTCTATCTTTCTATCACATACCCAAATTTTTAAAGAACGATCTAATCAAAAGACTAGAAATCAACATTCACCATCGCCTTGATGGAATGCTCATTTCTAAGCTTTCAGAAGCAGTTTATGGTGGAGCCAAGCGGGATCGAACCGCTGACCTCCTGCGTGCAAGGCAGGCGCTCTCCCAGCTGAGCTATGGCCCCATAACAAAATTGGTGGGTCTGGGCAGATTCGAACTGCCGACCTCACCCTTATCAGGGGTGCGCTCTAACCAACTGAGCTACAGACCCAATTTCGAGCTTGTAACTGTTAGCGTGAGCTATCAGCTTGGAGCTTAAAGCTGCTTCTATCGTCTTCTTCAATGAATCAAGCAATTCGTGTGGGAGCTCATGGAGCAGCTGCGGTCGTCGATTAAGGAGGTGATCCAGCCGCAGGTTCCCCTACGGCTACCTTGTTACGACTTCACCCCAGTCATGAATCACACCGTGGTAACCGTCCCCCCGAAGGTTAGACTAGCTACTTCTGGTGCAACCCACTCCCATGGTGTGACGGGCGGTGTGTACAAGGCCCGGGAACGTATTCACCGCGACATTCTGATTCGCGATTACTAGCGATTCCGACTTCACGCAGTCGAGTTGCAGACTGCGATCCGGACTACGATCGGTTTTGTGGGATTAGCTCCACCTCGCGGCTTGGCAACCCTCTGTACCGACCATTGTAGCACGTGTGTAGCCCAGGCCGTAAGGGCCATGATGACTTGACGTCATCCCCACCTTCCTCCGGTTTGTCACCGGCAGTCTCCTTAGAGTGCCCACCATAACGTGCTGGTAACTAAGGACAAGGGTTGCGCTCGTTACGGGACTTAACCCAACATCTCACGACACGAGCTGACGACAGCCATGCAGCACCTGTCTCAATGTTCCCGAAGGCACCAATCCATCTCTGGAAAGTTCATTGGATGTCAAGGCCTGGTAAGGTTCTTCGCGTTGCTTCGAATTAAACCACATGCTCCACCGCTTGTGCGGGCCCCCGTCAATTCATTTGAGTTTTAACCTTGCGGCCGTACTCCCCAGGCGGTCAACTTAATGCGTTAGCTGCGCCACTAAGAGCTCAAGGCTCCCAACGGCTAGTTGACATCGTTTACGGCGTGGACTACCAGGGTATCTAATCCTGTTTGCTCCCCACGCTTTCGCACCTCAGTGTCAGTATCAGTCCAGGTGGTCGCCTTCGCCACTGGTGTTCCTTCCTATATCTACGCATTTCACCGCTACACAGGAAATTCCACCACCCTCTACCATACTCTAGCTCGACAGTTTTGAATGCAGTTCCCAGGTTGAGCCCGGGGATTTCACATCCAACTTAACGAACCACCTACGCGCGCTTTACGCCCAGTAATTCCGATTAACGCTTGCACCCTCTGTATTACCGCGGCTGCTGGCACAGAGTTAGCCGGTGCTTATTCTGTCGGTAACGTCAAGACAGTCACGTATTAAGTAACTGCCCTTCCTCCCAACTTAAAGTGCTTTACAATCCGAAGACCTTCTTCACACACGCGGCATGGCTGGATCAGGCTTTCGCCCATTGTCCAATATTCCCCACTGCTGCCTCCCGTAGGAGTCTGGACCGTGTCTCAGTTCCAGTGTGACTGATCATCCTCTCAGACCAGTTACGGATCGTCGCCTTGGTGAGCCATTACCCCACCAACTAGCTAATCCGACCTAGGCTCATCTGATAGCGCAAGGCCCGAAGGTCCCCTGCTTTCTCCCGTAGGACGTATGCGGTATTAGCGTCCGTTTCCGAGCGTTATCCCCCACTACCAGGCAGATTCCTAGGCATTACTCACCCGTCCGCCGCTCTCAAGAGGTGCAAGCACCTCTCTACCGCTCGACTTGCATGTGTTAGGCCTGCCGCCAGCGTTCAATCTGAGCCATGATCAAACTCTTCAGTTCAAACATCTTTGGGTTTTGAGAAAACCCTAAACTTGGCTCAGCAATCGTTGGTTACATCTTTGATTTCTCGCGGAGTAACTTGTGATGCTGATAATCTGTTGACTAGCAGTCTGACCCCACAAGCACCCACACGAATTGCTTGATTCAGTTGTTAAAGAGCGGTTGGTTAAGAGCTTTCGTCTCAACCGAGGCGCGCATTCTACAGCGCCCGGTGTATCTGTCAAGCGGTTATTTTAAGAAGTTTCCAAAGTTTCGCTTGGGAAACATCAACAACTTCAACCACTTGCGCTTCCGATCTCTCGTTAGCGGGAGGCGAATTCTACAGCGTTACTCGCTGCTGTCAACACCTCTTTTTCTCCGCTTTCGACCGAGAAGATCGAATCGCTGACAAGGCCAAATAAACACTACCTTATCAACTGCTTCCTGGCTTCGATGAACTGAAGCCCGGCACCTTCAAAACATGGTTAACTCATTGAAACTCAAGGAGTTTTCCGTTTCGACTGCGTCGGAAGTGGGGCGAATTATAGACGTCCAGAATTTGCCGTCAACCCTTAATTACGCTTTTGTCGCACAAGAAGTTTTCTTACCCATTAATCGCGGGATCCGGCGCATCACCGGCGGAACTCTCAACATCAATAATACGACGCCTATAAAGGCGTAAATCGACCACTCCTTCAGATCCGCCCGCACGATCCACAACATATGCAGTAGCCCAAGCCCCAGGATCAGATAAACCAGGCGATGCAGCTTCTTCCAGCGCGTGCCGAGTCGCCTCTGACTGTAGCGATTGGAGGTGATCGCCAGCGCTAACAAGCCGAGAAACCCAAGCGCCCCGACAATAATGTAAGGCCGTTTGCTCAATTCAACGCCCAGTTGCGACCAGTCGAACCCCAGGATGAACGCCGCATACCCACTCAAATGCAGCACCACATAAGTAAAGCACCACAACCCCAACTGGCGCCGGACCGCGATCCACCCTGCCCACCCCGTCAGTTTTTGCAGCGGAGTCATACTCAGAGTGATCAACAATAGGATCAAAGTCCCTAACCCAAGCCGATCCACCAGCACCTTGCCGGGATCTGGCCCCAACGAGCTCGTCAATGCCTGGTAAAGCCAGAGCAACGGCCAGACCGCCGCAGCGAGAAAGACGCCGACCCGCCATGCTGGGAAACGCATCAGTAGTCCTTCCTCAAGTCCATCCCTGCATATAAAGAAGCGACTTCATCCTGATAGCCGTTGAACATCAACGTATCGCGCACATTAGGGCTGAAAAGCCCACTCGGCAAACGGCGCTCATGTGCCTGGGTCCAGCGCGGGTGGTCGACCGTCGGATTGACGTTGGCATAGAAACCGTACTCGTCGGACGCAATGCTTTGCCAGGTCGTCTTCGGCTGCTCGCTCACCAGGCTGATACGCACAATCGACTTCACACTTTTAAAACCGTATTTCCACGGCACCACCAATCGCAACGGCGCGCCGTTCTGATTGGGCAACTCCCGTCCGTACATCCCTACCGCCAGGATAGCCAGCGGGTTCATCGCCTCATCCAGTCGCAAGCCCTCGACATAAGGCCAGTCGATCAAGGCAAAGCCAGACCGCTGCCCCGGCATGGTCTTGGGGTCTTGCAAGGTTTCGAAGCGGATGTACTTCGCTTTGGAGGTCGGCTCAATCTGCTTGAGCAGCGCGGAAATGGGAAAGCCGAGCCAAGGAATGACCATCGACCAGGCTTCGACACAACGCAGACGATAGATACGCTCCTCCAACTGATAGGGCTTCATGAAGTCTTCCAACCCATAGCGCCCTGGCTTACCCACCTCCCCGTCCACCACCACACTCCAAGGTTCGGTTTTCAAGGATCCGGCATTCGCCGCCGGATCCCCCTTGTCAGTCCCGAACTCATAGAAGTTGTTGTAATGAGTGGCGTCTTTGAACGGAGTGATGGGCTCATTCTTGACCGTGACCGCCCCCCATTGGGTGGCCGGCAATTTCTCGGCAAACCAGGATGGCGCCTTGCCAGGCTCGACATCAGCATAACGCGCCGCATCGGCAGCACCGGCCCAACGCGGCAGGCTGCCTACGGCGAGGCCAGCCATCGTCGCACCCAGCATTTGACGACGCGATAAATAGAAGGATTCAGGCGTGACGTCCGATTCACTGCAGTCGGACGACTTGGGGATCTTGATCAGCATGGCAACTCCGCAGTATTGGAGGGTAGGTGCACCAATAGACTGCGGAGTATGGGGGAAATTACATCACTCGGCGCTTTTGTGGCGACGCAGGCGCAACAGGTATTGAACCGGACCCGATGCAGCGTAGGCGAGGAACACCAGCAACAGAATACGTGGCGGATCACTGAAGACCACCGCGAACACCAGCACCACCGCCAGAATCGCAACGAACGGCACGCGCCCCTTCAGATCCAACTCCTTGAAGCTGTTGTACTTGATGTTGCTGACCATCAGCATCCCGGCCGCCGCAACCAATAGCGCCACCAGGAAGGACATTTTCGAACCCTGGATGCCATAGTCGCTGAATGCCCAGACCACACCCGCCACCACACCTGCCGCAGCCGGGCTGGCCAAGCCAATGAAGTAGCGCTTGTCAGCCTTGCCTACTTGCGTATTGAAACGCGCCAGACGCAGTGCCGCACCCGCCACGTAGATGAAGGCGACCATCCAGCCGACCTTGCCCATATCCCCCAGCGCCCAGCCGAATGCCAGCAAGGCCGGCGCCACGCCAAAGGCGACCATGTCGGACAGCGAATCATATTCGGCGCCGAACGCGCTTTGGGTATTGGTCATGCGGGCCACGCGGCCGTCCAGACCGTCAAGCACCATGGCGACAAAGATCGCAATGGCAGCGAAGGCGAAGTAACGACTCGCCCCGGCACTGTCGCCAGCGCTCAAGGCGGCCTGGGCGCTCATGGAACTGATGATGGAATAGAAACCGGCGAACAGGTTCGCGGTGGTGAACAGATTCGGCAGCAGATAGATGCCACGATGCCGGACCTTACGGCCTTCAGCGTCATGGCCTTCTTCGACGTGCTCATCGATGGGTAGCAGGCTTTCAGCGTCAGGAGCCTGGTTTGGCTCGTCGGGACGTTCGCTCATGGACAGTACCTTGCAACGGTGTGAAAAAATTCGACAGGTGTCTGGGACGACGGTTCGGCCGCAAACGATGCAGCTTTATACCAGAAGCCACCGCCCAAACGAAAAAACGCGGCCAAGGCCGCGTTTTTCGATCAGGCTCGCGACTTAGTTCTTGGCTTTGTCGACGATCTTGTTGGCACCGATCCACGGCATCATGGAGCGCAGTTGCTCGCCGATGATTTCGATACCGTGGGCGGCGTTGTTACGACGCTTGGCGGTCATCGAAGGATAGCCAGTGGCGCCTTCGCTGATGAACATCTTGGCGTATTCGCCGTCCTGGATACGTTTCAGGGCGTTGCGCATAGCCTGGCGGGACTCGGCGTTGATCACTTCCGGACCGGTCACGTACTCGCCGTATTCGGCGTTGTTGGAGATCGAGTAGTTCATGTTGGCGATACCGCCTTCGTACATGAGGTCAACGATCAGCTTCAGTTCGTGCAGGCATTCGAAGTAGGCCATTTCTGGCGCGTAGCCCGCTTCAACCAGGGTTTCGAAACCGGCTTTGACCAGCTCGACGGTACCGCCGCACAGAACGGCTTGTTCGCCGAACAGGTCGGTTTCGGTCTCGTCCTTGAAGGTGGTTTCGATGATGCCGGTACGACCACCACCAACGCCAGCAGCGTAGGACAGAGCCACGTTCTTGGCGTTGCCGGACGCATCCTGGTAGATCGCGATCAAGTCAGGGATACCACCGCCCTTCACGAACTCGGAACGTACGGTGTGGCCTGGAGCCTTCGGCGCGATCATGATCACGTCGAGGTCGGCGCGTGGCACAACCTGGTTGTAGTGGATCGCGAAGCCGTGGGAGAAGGCCAGGGTGGCGCCTTTCTTGATGTTCGGCTCGATTTCGTTTTTGTACAGGGCAGACTGGAACTCGTCCGGGGTCAGGATCATGACCAGGTCGGCTGCAGCAACGGCAGAAGCCACGTCGGTGACTTTCAGGCCATGGGCCTCGGCCTTGGCTACGGTGGCAGAGCCTTTACGCAGGCCTACGGTCACGTCAACACCGGAGTCCTTCAGGTTGCACGCCTGGGCGTGACCTTGGGAACCGTAGCCGATGATGGCGACTTTCTTACCCTGGATGATCGACAGGTCGCAGTCTTTATCGTAGAAAACTTTCATGAATTTCCCCTATATCCGGCCGTTCAGGCCATTCGCTAATTTGGTTAGATGCTCAGTACTTTGTCGCCACGGGCAATCCCGGTGACGCCACTGCGTACGGTTTCCAGAATCGAGGCAGTGCCGATCGATTGAATGAAGCTGTCGAGCTTGTCGCTGGTACCGGTCAACTGAACGGTATAGACGCTGGCGCTGACATCGACGATCTGCCCACGATAAATATCGGTAGTGCGTTTGATCTCGGCGCGCTGGGCGCCGGTGGCCTTGACCTTGACCAGCATCAGCTCGCGCTCGATGTGAGCGCTTTCCGACAGGTCCACCAGCTTGACCACCTCGATCAGCTTGTTCAGGTTTTTGGTGATCTGCTCGATGACTTCATCGTGACCCACAGTGGTCAGCGTCAGACGCGACAGGGTCGGGTCTTCGGTTGGCGCCACGGTCAGGCTTTCGATGTTGTAGTTGCGCTGCGAAAACAGGCCCACAACACGAGACAGAGCACCCGGTTCGTTTTCCAGAAGCAGGGAAATAATATGTCGCATGATTAGGTACGCTCCGTCTTGCTCAGCCACATATCGCGCATGGAGCCGTCTTTGATTTGCATCGGGTAGACGTGCTCACTGGTGTCGACCGCAATATCGATCACCACCAGGCGATCCTTCATGGCGAACGCCTCCTCCATCTTCGACTTCAAATCTTTCGATTCGGTGATGCGTACGCCGACGTGACCGTAAGCCTCTGCCAGCTTGACGAAATCAGGCAGCGATTCCATGTAGGAGTGCGAGTGGCGGCTGCCGTAGCTCATGTCTTGCCACTGGCGAACCATACCCAACACACCGTTGTTCAGGATCACGATCTTCACCGGCAATCCGTATTGCAGGCAGGTGGACAGTTCCTGGATGTTCATCTGGATGCTGCCCTCGCCCGTGACGCAGGCAACGTCGGCATCCGGGAAGCTCAACTTGATACCCATGGCCGCCGGGAAACCGAAGCCCATGGTGCCCAGGCCACCGGAGTTGATCCAGCGGTTGGGTTTGTCGAACTTGTAGTACTGCGCGGCGAACATCTGGTGCTGGCCCACGTCGGAGGTCACAAAGGCATCGCCCTTGGTCACTTCGCACAGGGTTTCGATCACGGTCTGCGGTTTGATTACGCTGCCATCGCCCTTGTCATAGGGGAACAGGCCGCGATCACCGCGCCACTCATCAATCTGCTTCCACCAACTGGCCACGGACTCTTTGTTCGGAGCCTCGCCGATTTCCTTGAGGATGGCGACCATTTCGGTCAGTACACTCTCAACAGGACCGACAATCGGCACGTCTGCCTTGATGGTCTTGGAGATGGACGCCGGGTCGATATCGATGTGGATGATCTTGGCGTTAGGGCTGAACTTCGCCGGCCCGTTGATGACACGGTCGTCGAAACGCGCGCCGACCGCCAGGATCACATCGGCATGGTGCATCGCCAGGTTGGCGGTGTAGCTGCCGTGCATGCCGAGCATGCCAATGAACTGACGATCAGTGCCCGGATAGGCACCCAGGCCCATCAGAGTATTGGTCACTGGCAGGTTGAGCATCTTTGCCAGTTCAGTCAGCGGCGCAGAGCCACCGCCGAGGATCACGCCACCACCCGAGTAAAGCACCGGGCGCTTGGCCGCCAAGAGCATTTCGGCTGCCTTGCGGATTTGCCCGGAGTGGCCGCGTACGGCCGGGCTGTAGGAACGCAGCTTGGCTTTTTTCGGGAAGATGTATTCGAACTTCTCGGCCGGGTTGGTCATGTCTTTTGGAACATCGACCACGACCGGGCCCGGACGACCGGATTCAGCCAGGTAGAAGGCCTTCTTCATGACTTCCGGGATTTCCGATGCGTGCTTGATCATGAAGCTGTGCTTCACGATCGGCCGGGAGATACCGATCATGTCGGTTTCCTGGAATGCATCGGTGCCGACCATGGTGCTAGGCACCTGGCCGGAGATGATCACCATCGGGATGGAGTCCATGTACGCCGTGGCGATACCGGTGATGGCGTTCGTGGCGCCTGGACCGGAAGTCACCAGTACCACGCCGGCCTTGCCGGTGGCACGGGCATAGCCGTCAGCCATATGGGTCGCTGCTTGCTCGTGACGAACCAGAATGTGGGTCACTTCCGGTTCTTTGAACAGAGCATCATAGACATGAAGAAGAGCACCACCCGGGTACCCGTAGATATATTTGACGCCTTCGTCACGCAAAAAGCGGACGAGCATCTCACCGCCAGATAAAAGCTCCACGTTGTTCACCTCTAAAACGCCAGAATACCGCCCCTCAACAGGGACGGGTCTTAATAGGTTTACTTCTCGGCAGAGCATGAGCGACGGTGGTCGCCGACTACGTCAGCACTGACTGAGCAAGTATTGGGATCGTCCCAAGTGTTGCGGGCCTTTCCCACCCAGCGCGAGGTAACGCGTTGCGGGTGTAACAGGTCGGCGCGGATGTGCGCCTCATGATCTGCCGAGTGGGTCTGCTTCTGGCAGTCCCTCTACAGCGGACTTTGGATTCTTCTGTTTCGCCCTGTGCAAGTCAAGTCGTCAATGTGCTTTATTCGAAGTAACCGCATGAGAACGCAAGAAAAAACCTTTAAACGGCAACTGTGTTAGCTTCAATTGCGCAACCCATGACAAGGAAACAGCATGCGAATGTTCTTCTTGACGGCCAGCCTGATGGTTGGCCTGAGCCCGATGTGCATGGCCGGCCAGGTCTACAAATGGGTCGACGCCCAGGGCGTGACCCACTTCGGGGCCCAGCCACCCGAGGGCACCGAGGCCTCGACCGTGATCAAGTCTTCACCGTCCGTCGCCAAACCGCCAGCACCGCCTTCTGGTGGGCCCATAGGCGACCAGAAGGCGATCGATAAAGAGGTGAAGAAACAGATTGCCGAGCAGGAAGCTCAGCTCAAGGCATTTTGCGAACAGGCCAGGACCAACCTGGCGCAGTTGCAAAACAACCCAAGAGTTCGCGAGGACGTTGAGGGGGAAATGCGCCGCCTATCTGACGAAGAGCGACGCCAGCGCATCGATGAAACGCGCAAGCAGATCGAAGAGCACTGCCAGTAACGTCGGTCAGCCGACGCTGCTGATCATCTGATCGAACTGCGCCAACAGCCGCTGCAACTCCATACCCTGCCCTGGCCGCTGGGCATAGACCATTTCAGCCATGGCCAGGATGCCCGAGGCGTTGGGCAGCGGCAGGTCATTTTCCAGGATGGCTTTCATCCGCGGCAGGAAAATCCATTGCAGCCATTGCTCGAAGTCCAAGGTGTCGACCGCGAACGGCTCGACACTGGCCAAGGCCTCGGCCGAAGGCGAAACGCTGCTCCACCAGCCCTGAACCCGCAGCTCCCGTTCGATCAGCAGCAACTGATCGGCTATCAGGGGAAAACGCGTATCCATCAGAGCGAAACCTTGGCCTTCTGGCGTGCCAGCGCCGCACCCGCAGAATCGCCTTGCTTCTCACGAGCCTGGGCGATCAATTCCCACAGGCTGGCCTGAAGTGCCGGACGCCCACTGGTAAATGTCAGGCCACGACGGGCGAGCTGTTCGGCTTGCGGCGCATCCCCCTGGGCCATGCGCACCTGGGCCAAGCGATAAAGCACCTGCGGCTCGCGCGGCGCTACCCGCTGGGCACGCTCCAAGCTCGAAGAAGCACCGTTGAGGTCCCCTCCGGCCTGCTGCTGTTGTGCCGTGGTAAGCAGGGCCAGCACCGGACCGTCCAGTTGCTCATCGGCGGACAAACCACCCGCACTGGCCGGCGGAATACTGCTCGGCGTCGAAGGCATGCTGTAACTACCCTGATCGATCGGCGAGGTCTCGATAGGGCCAGGCGTGATGGGACCTGGCGTGATCGGCGTACTGCTGATCGGTGCCGAGGTCGTGGCGCCACCCCCCGGTACCATCACGACGACACCGCTGTCGCCCTGGGGAATCGCCTGGGCCTGGCCCTGCACCGGCCGCTTCACCGTCGTTTGCCGGAAACCACCGTTGGCCGAGATCCGCTCGCTGTTGGAAACGGCGGTGCCGGAGTCAACGACCGGAATCGAACCACGCTGTACGGTGGAACAGCCACTGAGCAAAGCCACGGCAGTTACCGCTGGAATCAACCACTTGTTCACTTGAAACCCTCTTTGCTTAACGCATCCAATCTTTGACCCAATCCATCACCGATTCGGCGGGATTCGTGCCGCCACAGGCCGCACCGGGTGGTGGTTCGCTGCCGCGAATATACGGCATCTGTACCGCGCCCGGGCAATTGGCATCGGAGCCTTGGCCTGTACGCGAATCGACCCAGGCCTGAACGATATTGTCCGGTTGCGGCATGTCCAGTGGCAACGGGTCGGCCTTGCGCATGAAACTGGTCCAGACCTGCAACGCGCCAGTGGCACCGGTGAACGGGGTCTTGCCGTTGTCATCACGCCCAAGCCAGACCACCGCCAGCAGATCCTGACTGAAACCGGCAAACCAACTGTCGCGCGAATCGTTACTGGTGCCGGTCTTGCCCGCCAGGTTCAGGGTCTTGGGCAACACGTTATAAACCGAGCTGCCGGTACCTTCACGCATGACCCGCTGCATGGCGCTCTGGATCAGATAAATAGAAGCCGGATCAAAACGCTGCTGGATCTGGAACGGATAACGCTTGAGCGGTTCGCCATCGGCGGTCAGCACACTGCGAATCCCGCGCATCGGCGTATTGAAACCGCCGTTGGCCAGCGTCTGGTACATGGCGGCCACTTCGATTGGCGTGAGGCCGCCAGCCCCCAGCAACATTGACGGGAAAGCCGGGAATTCGCGGCTTACCCCCAGGCGCGCCAAGGTCTTGAGCACGTTCGGGACGCCGACTTCCAACCCAAGGCGAGCCGTCGAGAGGTTGTAGGAATGCGCCAGGCCCTGGTACAGGAACACCGTACCGTGGGAGCGGCGATCATAGTTCTGCGGCTTCCAGACTTGGCCATCCGCGCCCTTGACCGAGAAGGTCTCGTCCGACAACCAACTGGTCAGCGTGTACTGGCTCGGTTTCTCCAGGGCGGTGAGGTACACCGCCGGCTTGATCAGGGAACCGATCGGCCGCACCGCATCCAGCGCCCGGTTGAAGCCAGCGAAGCTGGCCTGGCGGCTGCCGATCATGGCCTGGACTTCGCCGGTTTCCGGGTTGGTCACCACCATGGCGGCTTCAACTTCGTCGGCGCCCTTGCGCCCGCCCAGCCGCTTGAAGGTATCCTCGACCGACGCTTCGGCCTTCATCTGCAGGATCGGGTCGAAGCTGGTGAAAATGCGCAAGCCTTCTTCAGTCAAGTCTTCATCGCGGTAGTCTTCACGCAACTGGCGCTTGACCAGGTCCATGAAGCCAGGGAACGAACTGTCCGCCAGGCTGCCGCGTTTGGTCACGCCCAATGGCATCTTCTTCGCCGCTTCGACTTGCTCTGCGGTGGCCACGCCTTGTTGTTGCAGCAGGTCGAGAACCAGGTTGCGCCGCTCGAGGGCACGCTCCGGATTACGCCGCGGGTTGTAGGAAGAAGGTCCCTTGACCATGCCCACCAGCAACGCCACCTGATGCAGCTTGAGTTCGGACAACGGCTGGCTGAAGAAGAACTGGCTGGCGAGGCCGAAGCCGTGCACCGCCCGCTGACCGTCCTGGCCGATAAATACCTCGTTGAGGTAGGCCTCCAGGATCTCCTGCTTGTCGTAGTGCAACTCCAACAGCAACGCCATCATGGCTTCGGTGAGCTTGCGGGTGAGGCTGCGCTCGTTGGTCAGGTAGAAGTTCTTGACCAACTGCTGGGTCAAGGTACTGCCACCCTGGCGCATATGGCCCGAGGACGTGTTGACCCAGATAGCCCGGGCAATCGACTTGGGCGAGACGCCGAAGTGATGATAGAAGTCGCGGTCTTCGACGGCGATCAGCGTATCGAGCAGGAACGGCGGCACCTGATCGATCTTGATCAGGATCCGGTCTTCAAGGTTCTTGGGATACAGGCCACCAATGAGCAGCGGCTCGAGGCGCACCACCGACAGGCTCGCATTGTTGGCGCCGGTCAGTGCAGCCACATAGTCGCCGGAGAAACGCACCCGCACCGGTTGCGCCTGTTCCATGCCCTCGTAGAACTGGAAACCGCGGGTATTGAGGTCGACGGTATTACCATTGATCGAGGCCGCACCCGGACCATTGGCCACGCTTTCACGGCGATAACCCAAGGCATCGAGCTCGGTCAGGAAATCATCCTTGCTCAGCTTTTGTCCGACGAACAGCTCCAGCGGCCTGGCGTAGACCTTGGCCGGGATCGTCCAGCGCTTGCCGGAGAACTTCTCCTGGACCACCGCATCGAGGTAGACCGCAAAACCGGCGAGCACGACAAGGCCCACCAGACTAAGTTTAAGGGCCCAGCCCAGCCAGGGCCGCAGACGGCTGGCGGGTGGTTTCTTGGGGGTACGGGAGGATCGGGTACGAGTCATGGCGGCGGATTATACGCACTTTGCTGCGGTTCAACATGAGCCCGACGAGGTTTGCGTTAACGCGGCTTGCGGCCATAATGACGGCCTTGAATTTTCCAGTCTCTGAAGGACCGCCCGTGAGCCAATCCCTGATCGCTGCCCTGCAAAACCCGGCCCTCTACCCGCATCCCGTCGAAGGGTTCCAGGTCATCGAAACTCATATTTCCTGGGTATTGCTCACCGGGCCTTACGCCTACAAATTCAAAAAGCCGGTGAATTTCGGCTTCCTCGATTTCACCAGCCTCGAGGCGCGCAAACATTTCTGTGGCGAAGAGCTGCGTCTGAACCAACGCCTGACCCAGGACCTGTACCTGGAAGTCCTGCCGATTACCGGCAGTGCCGAAGCACCCCAATTGGCAGGCGATGGCCCGGCCATCGAATACGCCCTGAAGATGCGTCAGTTCCCACAGAGCCAACTGCTCAGCACGCTACAAGCCAACGGCGAACTGACCACCGCGCACATCGACGAAATGGCCGCGCAGATTGCCCAGTTCCACCTCTCCACGCCTCAAGTGCCGGCTGAGAACGCAGCTGGTACTCCGGACAGCGTGATGGCTCCCGTGCGGCAGAACTTCGAGCAGATCCGCCCGTTCCTCAGCGACAAGGCTGACCTGTTGCAACTCGAAGCCCTGCAAGCCTGGGCCGAGAGCAGCTTTGATCGTCTCAAGCCGCTGTTCACCCAGCGCAAGGCCGAAGGCTTCATCCGCGAATGCCATGGCGATATCCACCTGGGTAACATCACGCTGATCGACGGCAAGGTGGTGATTTTCGACTGCATCGAATTCAACGAACCGTTCCGCTTCACCGACGTCTACGCCGACACCGCGTTCCTGGCGATGGACCTGGAGGACCGTGGCCTCAAGTCGCTGGCGCGGCGATTCGTCAGCCAATACCTGGAGCTGACCGGCGACTACCGGGGCCTGGAACTGCTGAACTTCTATAAAGCCTATCGCGCCCTGGTCCGCGCCAAGGTCGCGCTGTTCAGCATGCCGGCCGAAGCCGATCCAGTGCAGCGCGCCACCACCCTGCGCCAATACCGTAATTACGCCAACCTGGCCGAAAGCTACAGCACCATTCCGTCGCGCTTCCTGGCTATTACCCACGGTGTTTCGGCCGTCGGCAAAAGCCACGTTGCCATGCGCCTGGTGGAAGCGCTGGGGGCGATTCGCCTGCGTTCGGACGTAGAGCGCAAGCGCCTGTTCGGCGAGCAGCAAGTTCCCAATGATCCACAGGCCGGCATCTATAGCAGCGATGCCAGCAACGCCACCTACGCCCGCCTGCACGAAATCGCCGACGTGATCCTGCGCGCCGGGTTCCCGGTGGTGGTCGATGCCACTTACCTCAAGCGTGACCAGCGCGACGCGGCAGCGAAAGTCGCCGAAGCCACGGGTGCACCGTTCCTGATCCTTGACTGCAACGCACCGCAAGCAGTCATCGAAGCCAGGCTGGCGCAGCGTCAGGCCGACCAGAAGGACCCCTCGGACGCGAACCTGGCCGTTATCGCGGCGCAACAGGCCAACCGCGAAGCTCTCACCCCGGCGGAAATCCTCTGCAGCAAACGGGTCCAGACCAACGAAAGCGGCACGCTCGATATCGTGGTCGCGCAGATCCGTCAACGCCTGCCAGGCCTGTAGGAATTATTTCGGTCGTGAAGCAATCCTCGGCTTCACGACCGCTAAATAGTGGCACTATACTGGCGTCATAAAACCAACAGGTGATATGAAATGAGCCTTCCCAAGCTTCTCAATACCCCGCTTTATGCCTTGCTGCGCAAAGACGATATCGCAGGTTTCAACAGTGAGCGCCCTCAAGGTCCGGTGGACATGCGCGGCGGCGATTTTCGCGGCCTCGATCTGCGGGAACTGAACGCCGACGACGTTGATTTCAGCGACGCTTACTTTCGCTCCGCCGACTTACGCGGCATCGATTTCCGCAAGTCGTCACTGGAAGGCGCGAGCTTGGCCCACGCGCAAATATCCGGCGCCTACTTTCCGCCTGAGCTGTCTGCCGACGAGATCCTGATGTCGATGAATTTCGGCACCCGCCTGCGCTACCGCACCCGCTGACACTGTGGAGAACGGGCTAGCCAATATGCCGCGAACCCACCACAGACCGAACTGAGCTCCAGCGCCCCCGCTCGCGCTGGACGATGCACCTTGCTGCATATTTCCCTCTATCGTGCGTAATGCATTAGAAGCTTTTGCGTCGATTCACACCAAAGAATCACGCTTTTCCTACTGACCGCTACACTGCTCAGAAGCTTGCCCAATGCACCAGTCGGCCGTCGCAAGGAGGCTCGATGAATGATGAATTGCAACACCTGAAGAATCTGGGCAAGACATCAGCCCAGTGGCTGCACGCCGTCGGTATTCACAGTGCCTCGGATCTACGCCGGCTTGGTGCGGTAGACGCTTATCGGGCCGTGCGCACGCGCGGTTTCCGGGCTTCCAAGGTGTTGTTGTACGCCATCGAAGGCGCGTTGATGGATGTGCACTGGAACGATATCCCTGCCGAACGCAAGGAAGCCCTGAATAAGCAGCTGGACGCTATTTCAACGCGTCATAAAGCCTGACTGCCCCCTTGTTTTATCGAATGGCGTCATAACCGGTCAGGTTATTTCAGCGGATCGAAAAACAATGTTTGACATGGTAATGAGAATCGCTATGATTACCACATCCGGTCGCGAGACTGGTCGATATTTGAAAAGCCCTTGGTTCGGACTCTCAGATATCTCCTCATCAGGCTAATCACGGTTATTTGACCCGGCTTTTGCCGGGTCTTTTTTTGCCTGCAAAAAAACAGCTCCGACGCCACGCCATGGTAGGAGCTGCCGTGCAACGAGGCTGCGATCTTTCCACCGTCAATTGAGTCAAGAGCGAAAGATCAAAATCAAAAGATCGCAGGCTCCTACGGGGTTTTGATGGATTCACGCATCTGTGCGCAGTAATCCTGAGGCGGCGTGGCCGGGGTGTACCACACGTAATCAGCCATGGTTGATGTCACGTCGCTGCCCTCCTCGGCCAGCATCAAGACGATCGGAGCTTCGCTGGCGCCAAGATCCAGCGCATGCAGCGGTACGCCGACATCCTTTCGGCCATGCCAAGCGCCAGCGAACAACACCGCCGGTGTCGGCGCGCCCAGCAAACGTTCAGCCATGCGCCGGTCACGCTGCTGCTGGACGGCCAGCATCGCCGGCATTTGCGCTTCCGGCAGCAGGCCGCAGTGGGATTCGCGGATCTGCCCCAGCAGCTCATCCTTCACCGCCGCCGCATTCGTGCGTCCCCCGCTCAACGCCGGTGCTTGCCGGTAGAAGCGCTGGATCTCGACGGCATCCAGATTGGCCGCCAGCAAGGGGTAAGGTTGCGCCAGGGCGAACTCGACGACGGGTCCATACAGGCTCCAGTCCCAGCCCGGCGACCAGTCCAGTGCGCCAGGCAGGTCCTTGGGCAAGGCGGGTAACTGGCGCAACGCATCGACCCGCGGCTGCTGGGATGGGGTGAGCATTTCCAGCAACAAGCTGCCTTGGGCCCGCTGCCCGGCCAAGGTTTGCAGCAACCATAGCTGCAGGGCGTGGTGATCTCGATTGTCGTGCTGCTCGCCCACCACCAACCGCTGTGCCTTCGCCAAGCGCTCGACCAACGCTTGCGGCGTAAGGGCCTGGCCATTGTGCAAATCACGGATCTGCCCACCGGCCGGCGGCGGTGCGATGCTCTGACAAGCCGTCAGGACACTCAATGCCAAAATCAGGATCAGCCGCACGTGTACATCCTCAAGACGCCCTCAACGGGCAATGATCAACGGATGCCCTCGCTCCGGATGGGGTTGCACCAGCACTTCCAGGCCAAACACGGCCTTGAGCGGTTCCGGGCGCAGCACCTGCTGCGGCGTGTCCAGGGCCACCGGCCGACCGGACGCGAGCAGCAACAGGCGATCACAGTAACGCGCCGCCAGGTTCAGGTCATGCAGGATCACCAGCACCGCAGCGCCACGATCGGCGAACTCGCGCACCGCCTGCAGGATGGTGTGCTGATGCAGCGGGTCGAGCATCGAGGTTGGCTCGTCCAGCAACAACGTTTGTCCCGCTTCACCCGGCCACAGTTGTGCCAATACCCGCGCCAGATGCACCCGCTGACGCTCGCCACCCGACAGGGCCAGATAACTGCGCCCGTGCAGATGCGTCGCGTCCGCGGCTTGCAACGCCAACTCGACGATTTGTCCATCACGCACGCGACCACTCTGATGCGGCAGGCGCCCCATGCCGACCACCTCCTCGACACGAAAGGCAAAATCCAGGGTCGAAGATTGCGGCAACACCGCCAGGCGACGGGCACGCTCGGCGCCCTCCCACTGACTCAGAGGTCGATCATCGAGCAAAACCTGCCCCTGGGCCGGGCGTAATTCGCCGCAAAGCCCCGCCAGCAAGGTACTTTTACCCGCACCGTTAGGCCCAAGCACGCCGAGCACTTCGCCGGGATGAAGGACCAGATCGACCGCCGCCAGCACGGCTTTTCGACCACGTTGAATGTGCAGGTTCTGCGCTTGCAACATCAGGCGCGCCCTCGCAGCAGCAAATAAAGAAAGAAAGGCGCCCCGATAAAGGCCGTGACGATACCGATCGGCAACTCCGCCGGCGCCAATGCCAAGCGCGCCACCAAGTCGGCCAACAACAGCAGGCTTGCCCCTGCCAGCACTGACGCCGGCAGCAGTACCCGATGGTCGGGGCCAGCCACCAGACGCACCAGATGCGGCACCACCAACCCGACAAAACCGATCATGCCCGCTGCCGCCACCGCCGCGCCAACACCCAGAGCGGTACAGAACACCAGTTCACGCTTGAGGCCTTCGACGTCGATGCCCAGATGGGCCGCCTCGGATTCTCCCAACAGCAGCGCATTGAGCGCCCGGGCCCGACGTGGCAACCATAGCGCCACGCCAGCGCTGACCAGCAGCAATGGCCACAGCCGTGCATAGCTGGCCCCATTGAGACTGCCCAGGTTCCAGAACGTCAGTGTGCGCAGGGTCGCGTCGTCCGCCAGGTAGGTGAACAGGCCGACCGCCGAACCGGACAACGCCGTCAGGGCAATACCGGCCAGGAGCATGGTCGCGACGTGGGTCTGGCCATTACGTCGGCCGAGGCGATAGACCAGCGCCGTGACCCCAAGCCCACCAAGAAACGCACACAACGACAACACATAAGGGCCGAAAGCTTCGGGCAACCCGCCCAACGCTGAACCCGCGACAATCGCGAAAGCCGCGCCCAGCGCCGCGCCGCTGGACACGCCCACCAACCCCGGGTCGGCCAGCGGGTTGCGGAACAGGCCCTGCATCGCCACACCGGACAACGCCAGCACCCCACCCACCGCCAGCCCGAGCAAAGTGCGCGGCAAACGAATCTGGCCAAGGATCAGTTCGGCCTGCTCCAAACCCTCGGCGCTCACCGGCAACCCCAACAGGCGCAAAGCCGCGCGCGCGGTGTCGAACAGCGGCAAACTCACCGGCCCCAAGGCCAGGGATAACCAGATTGCCAACAGGCACATCACGCTCAAGCCAATGAATAAGGACCGCGGCTTGACCACCGGCCTCATGGTGCCTTGGCCGGTGCGGTCGGATAGAACCCATCCGTCAGTTCCACCAGGCTTTGCGGTAACCGCGGCCCCAGCCCACCCAACAGCAGCGTCGGGTCAAGCTCCATGACTCGCCCATCCCTGGCCGCCCGGGTCGAGGCAAGGATCGGGTTGTCCTTGAACAACGCCGCGCGTGCCTCTTCCCCCTTCAAGGCGCGGTCGGCGAAGACCAGCACTTCAGGATTCAGGCCGGCGAGGTTTTCCATGGAGAATGGCTTGTAACCGTTGTGAGTCGCCAGGTTATGACCACCAGCCTGCTGCAACAGCCAGTCGGCGGCGGTGCCCTTGCCGGCAACCAGGGGTTTGCCACCCGCGCCCCCGACCAACAGCAAAACCCCAGGAGCCTTTTGCTTGAGCTGGATTTCACTCACCCGGGCGTTTTGTTGAGCGAGCTGCTGCTGATAGCGCTCGAACAGCCGCGCAGCCAGGGCCTCGCTGCCCAGCAATTGACCCAGGTGCCGCAGATTGCCTTGCAGGGTCGGCAGGTCCGGCGTGGCCGAGAACAGTTCGACTTGTACCCCGGCGCTGCGAACCTGCGCCAGGACCGGTGGTGGCCCCATTTCTTCGGTGCCCACCAGAATCTGCGGGCGCAGGCTCAGCACACCCTCCGCCGACAACTGTCGCTGATAACCGATACTGGGCAGGGCCCGCAAGGATTCGGGATGCTGGCTGGTGGTATCCACCCCCACCAGTTTCGACTCGCCACCCAACGCACTGACCCACTCCGACAAGGCGCCGCCGACGCTGACCCAGCGTTGCGGCAAATCGGCCGCAGCGACTCCCTGGTTGGCCAGCAGTGCGATACAGAGCGCAACAATGCGGATATTCAGGCGCATCAGGCCGTTTCCTCAAAGAAGTTGTTCGCAGGACCGGGCATGGACTCGCCAGGCCAAGTATCCTCAGTCACCTGCGCAGGAGCGGCCATTTGATAATTGTTTTCATTTGACCGTCAAGCATGAACCTTTTGCCATACGAAACCTTGCTCACGATAGCGGCGTGTCAGTCACTGAGATGTTGAATGTGTCGTCGTCATCGCGAGCAAGCTCGCTCCCATAACGGGTTCACTCCGACAAATATCGAGACACACATGAAGTTTCTTTGTACCGCCACCCAATTGCCCGACAACGGCAGTCGCGGTTTCGACATCGATGGGCGCAAGGTGCTGGCGGTGCGCCGCGCGGGCCAGGTTTATGCGTACCTTAACCGCTGCCCGCATCGCAGCGTGCCGCTGGAATGGCAACCCGACCAGTTTCTCGACCCCAGCGCCAGTCTGATCCAGTGCGCCACCCACGGCGCACTGTTTCTGATCGAGAGCGGAGAATGCGTGGCCGGTCCCTGCGCCGGTCAGTTCCTTGCTGCGTTAGACAGCAGGGAGGATGAGCAAGGCATCTGGGTGGCACTGTAGCGGTTCGAGCTGCACCGGCAACGAATGGGCCACCCACATCTCATCCGGCGTCAGCGTGACCCCATAGGCCAGCACCTCCACCCCGGCCGCCACCGCATCGTGCAAGGCGGCCGCATACACTGGGTCGATTTCCTGCGCCGGGCGTACCGCGTCAATGCCACTCAGGTTCACGCAATACAGCTGCACCGCCCGCACGCCCTCGCGGGCCAGGCAAGCGAGTTCGCGCAGATGCTTGGCCCCACGTAGGGTCACCGCATCGGGAAATGCCGCGACGTTCGTGCCATCGAAACCCAGTGTGACGCTTTTGACTTCGACCCAGGCCGAGCTGTTTTCGTAGTCCAGCCTGAAATCGATCCGACTGTTTTCCTGACCATAAGCCACTTCACGCTTGAGCCCGGTAAACCCGTTCAGTTCGCTGATGACCCCGGCCCGCAGGGCCTCTTCGATCAAGGCATTGGCCCGCGCGGTATTGATGCAGGCCAAGCGCCCCTGAGGGGTTTCGCCGATTTCCCAGGTACCGGGCAGCTTGCGCTTGGGGTCGCTGGAGCGACTGAACCAGACACGTGCGCCCGGCGCCATGCAATTGAGCATCGAACCAGTGTTCGGGCAATGAATGGTCAGCAATTCGCCATGAACGGTCTCGATATCGGCGAGAAAACGCTTATAACGTCGAATCAGCCGACCTTCTTCCAAAGCAGGGGAAAAACGCATCAGCCTTGCCAACTCCGCAGTCCACGTGCGATTCGCTCCACCGCTTCCTGTAGCCGCGGCAGGCTCTGGGTGTAGGCAAAACGTACATGATGGCCGGCCTGATAGCGGCCGAAATCCAGACCCGGCGTAAACGCCACGTGTTCGGTTTCCAGGAAATGCTGGCAGAACGCGAAGGCATCACCGCCGAACGCGCTGATATCGGCGTAGAGATAAAACGCCCCTTGCGGTTCCACCGCGATACCGAAGCCCAGTTCACGCAAGGCAGGCAGCAGAAAGTCGCGGCGCAGCGCGAACTCGGCCCGACGCTGCTCGAAGATCGCGATGGTGGCGGGTTCGAAACAGGCCAGCGCCGCGTACTGGGCCATGCTCGGCGCACTGATGTAGAGATTCTGCGCGAGTTTTTCCAGCTCGCCGACGGCTGCCGAAGGCGCCACCAGCCAGCCCAGCCGCCAGCCGGTCATGCCGAAATACTTGGAAAAACTGTTCAGGACAAAGGCATCGTCGTCGACTTCCAGCACGCTGGCGGCGTCGGTGCCATAGGTCAAGCCGTGGTAGATCTCATCCACCACCAGATGACCATTGTGCCGCTTGATTGCCTTGGACAACCCGGCCAACTCGTCTCGGGAGAGGATCGTCCCAGTCGGGTTGGCCGGCGACGCCACCAACGCGCCGACGCTGTCCTGGTCCCAATGGCGGTCCACCAACTCCGGAGTCAGCTGGTAACGCACCTCAGGGCCTACCGGCACCAATTGCGCCGCGCCCTCTACCAACCGCAGGAAATGACGGTTGCACGGATAGCCAGGGTCGGCCAACAGCCAATGCTTGCCCGGGTCCACCAGCAACGCGCTGGCCAGCAGCAACGCACCGGACCCGCCCGGGGTGACCAGGATGCGCCGCGGATCGATGTCCACGCCGTAGCGCTGGGCGTAGAAACCGGCGATGGCCTCGCGCAACTCAGGAATGCCACGGGCGGCGGTGTAACGGGTCTTGCCCGCCGCCAGCGCCGCCTGGCCGGCCTGGATGATCGGCTCAGCCGTGGTGAAATCCGGCTCGCCGATCTCCAGGTGAATGACGTCGTGCCCCGCAGCCTGCAATTCATTGGCACGGGCCAGCAACGCCATCACATGAAAAGGTTCGATAGCGCGGCTGCGCGCACTGTAGGGCTGAGCCATTGGCCTTCCTTACGTAAGAAAAAGAACCGATTCTACCCAACTCAGGAACCCGTGCGGGAACGAGCGCGAACCTGAAGCGGTCAGAGCCCTCGGATTGCAGGAAATGACTCCGGCGATTGGCCCAGGCTTGACTAGAATCAAGCATTGAGCAGGTTTACATCCGCACCGAACCGAACCCGACCACGCTTTGCAAAGTCCCCGGCCGCTGCAGGCTCGACAACCGGGAGTAGCGCGGCCCGATTTGATCTGGTAAGTTCGCCCGCTTGCAGCCGCAGGGCCGGCAGGTGTCGGTGATGGAGCAATCCTGCGTAGTGGATTACAAGAGTAGAGGCGGTCCATTCATGCCCACCCAAGCAAAGCAAAATCAAAATCAGACGCTCAGCGGGTTTGAGCCTTACGTCCCGCAAGCTGGCGAAGAGTACATGGGCGCCCCCATGCGCGCGCACTTCACCAAGATCCTGAATAAGTGGAAACAGGACTTGATGCAGGAAGTCGACCGCACCGTGGATCACATGAAAGACGAAGCGGCCAACTTCCCTGACCCGGCCGACCGTGCCAGCCAGGAAGAGGAATTCAGCCTCGAACTGCGCGCCCGTGATCGTGAGCGCAAGCTCATCAAGAAAATCGACAAGACCCTGCAACTGATCGAAGACGAAGAATACGGTTGGTGCGAGTCCTGTGGCGTCGAGATCGGCGTCAAGCGGCTGGAAGCCCGTCCGACCGCCGACATGTGTGTCGACTGCAAGACCCTGGCGGAAATCAAGGAAAAACAGGTCGGCAAGTAATTGCCCGGGCTGTAACGAAAACGGAGCGTTCACACGCTCCGTTTTTTGTTTCTGGCACCCTCTGTACGCCCAATACCCTTTTGGGAACGAGCTTGCTCGCGATGACGGCGGCATATTCAATACGGGTGCAAGCTGACCCACCGCTATCGCGAGCAAGCTCGCTCCCACAGGGATCAGGTTTCGTCAGCAAACGCTATATCCCTACCGCTCAGACTCAGTAACATTCTCCCCATGACTGCCACCGCCCCCTACATCGGCCGCTTCGCCCCCACACCCAGCGGCCACCTGCACTTCGGTTCACTGGTCGCCGCGCTGGCGTCGTACCTGGATGCCCGGGCGGTGGGAGGGCGCTGGTTGTTGCGCATGGAAGACCTCGACCCGCCAAGGGAAGAACCTGGCGCGCAAACGGCGATTTTGAAGGCACTGGAAAGCTACGGGTTTGAATGGGATGGCGAGATGGTCCGCCAGAGCGAGCGCCATGAGGCCTACGACCAAGTCATCAACCGACTGCTCAGCCAGGGCCTGGCCTATGCGTGCACCTGCTCGCGCAAACAGCTGGAGGCGTACCACGGCATCTACCCGGGGCTGTGCCGCAACGCCGGGCATGGCGCTGAAAACGCCGCCATTCGCCTACGTGTCCCTGAACTCGAATACCACTTCACCGACCGCGTACAGGGCCAGTTCCGCCAGCACCTGGGACGTGAGGTCGGTGACTTCGTGATTCGCCGTCGCGACGGGCTCTACGCTTATCAGCTGGCGGTAGTACTGGACGACGCCTGGCAAGGGGTGACCGATATCGTGCGCGGTGCCGACCTGCTGGATTCCACGCCACGCCAACTCTACCTGCAAGAGCTGCTCGGGCTGCCGCAACCGCGTTACCTGCACGTGCCGTTGATCACCCAACCCGACGGGCACAAACTGGGCAAGTCCTATCGCTCGCCACCGCTGGCGGCTGATCAGGCCTCGCCATTGTTGTTGCGGGCCCTGCGCGCGCTGGGCCAGCAACCGGGCCCTGAGCTGGTCGATGCCAGCCCACCGCAATTGCTCGAGTGGGGTATTCGCCACTGGGATGTAACAAAGATCCCGCGCACACTGAGCCTGCCCGAAGCGCAAATACGTTGACGGGCCTTGCAGCTTGGCGCCCATCCGTTACCATCGCCGCACGTTTTCGGGCACGCGCATAAATAAGAGAGGCCGGGATGTATATCTATCGCTTGGTCCTGCTCCTGGTAGTGGGGATTTATCTGTTCTCCCCGGCCATCATGGATTGGTGGATCGATGCCACGGGTGCCTGGTATCGGCCGTACCTGCTCTGGCTGATCCTGATCGTCGTGACCTTCATCCTGCAGAGCCAAAAAGATGCCGATGAGCTTTAGCCTGACCCAGATGGTCCTGATCAGCGCAGCCTACCTGGCTGTACTGTTCGGCGTGGCCTGGATCAGCGAACGGGGCATGATTCCCCGGGCGATCATCCGCCACCCGCTGACCTACACCCTGTCGTTGGGTGTCTATGCCAGCGCATGGGCGTTCTATGGCACCGTCGGGCTGGCCTATCAGTACGGCTATGGTTTCCTGTCCAGTTACCTCGGTGTCTCGGGCGCGTTCCTGCTCGCACCCGTGTTGCTCTACCCGATCCTGAAAATCACCCGCACCTATCAACTGTCGTCCCTGGCCGACCTGTTCGCCTTTCGTTTCCGCAGTACCTGGGCCGGCGCGCTGACCACCATCTTCATGCTGGTCGGCGTGTTGCCGCTGCTGGCCCTGCAAATCCAGGCCGTGGCCGATTCCATCGGCATCCTGACCCGAGAGCCGGTGCAGCACCGCGTGGCACTGAGCTTCTGCGTATTGATCATCCTGTTCACGATTTTCTTCGGTTCCCGGCACATCGCCACACGGGAGAAACACGAAGGTCTGGTGTTCGCCATTGCCTTCGAATCGGTGATCAAGCTGATCGCCATCGGTGGTGTCGGGCTCTATGCCCTGTACGGCGTGTTCGATGGCCCGCAACAGCTGGAAGTGTGGCTGCTGCAGAACCAGACAGCCCTGGCCGCCCTGCACACACCCTTGCAGGAAGGCCCATGGCGCACGCTGTTGCTGGTGTTCTTCGCTTCGGCAATCGTGATGCCGCACATGTACCACATGACCTTTACCGAAAACCTCAACCCGCGTTCGCTGGTCAGCGCGAGCTGGGGGCTGCCGCTGTTCCTGCTGCTGATGAGCCTGGCGGTACCGCTGATCCTGTGGGCGGGCTTGAAGCTGGGGGCCAACACCAATCCAGAGTATTTCACCCTGGGCATCGGCATCGCCGCCAACAGCAAGGCCCTGGCATTGCTGGCTTATGTCGGCGGCCTGTCGGCGGCCAGTGGCCTGATCATCGTCACCACGCTGGCGCTGTCGGGGATGGCCCTCAACCATTTGGTGCTGCCGCTCTATCAGCCGCCGGCGGAAGGCAATATCTACCGTTGGTTGAAATGGACCCGTCGCGCACTGATCGTCGCGATCATCATGGCCGGCTACGGTTTCTACCTGATGCTCGGCGAAGGCCAGGACCTAGCCAACCTGGGCATCGTCGCCTTCGTCGCCACCCTGCAGTTCCTGCCCGGCGTGCTGTCGGTGCTGTATTGGCCGACCGCCAACCGCCGCGGCTTTATCGCCGGTTTGCTGGCAGGGATCCTGGTGTGGCTGGTAGCCATGCTGTTACCGCTGCTGGGCAACTTGCAGGGTTTCTATATTCCGCTGCTGAACATGATCTATGTGCTCGACGACACCAGTTGGCACATGGCAGCCATCGCCTCGCTGGCGGCGAACGTGCTGATGTTCACCCTGATTTCACTGTTCACCAACGCCAGCAGCGAAGAAGCCAGCGCCGCCGAAGCCTGTGCCGTAGACAACGTACGCCGCCCGCAGCGCCGAGAGCTTCACGCTGCCTCGCCCCAGGAGTTCGCCACACAGCTGGCCAAACCCCTGGGCGCCAAGGCCGCGCAAAAGGAAGTCGAACAGGCCCTGCGCGACCTCTATCTGCCCTTTGATGAGCGCCGTCCCTATGCCTTGCGTCGCCTGCGGGACCGCATCGAAGCCAACCTGTCCGGCCTTATGGGCCCCAGCGTGGCCCAGGATATGGTCGAGACATTCTTGCCCTACAAGGCCGGTGGCGAGAACTACGTCACTGAAGATATCCACTTCATCGAAAGCCGCCTCGAGGACTATCACTCGCGCCTCACCGGCCTGGCCGCCGAGCTGGACGCTCTGCGCCGTTATCATCGCCAGACCTTGCAGGAGTTGCCGATGGGCGTGTGCTCCCTGGCCAAGGATCAGGAAATCCTGATGTGGAACAAAGCCATGGAAGAGCTGACCGGGATCGCCGCCCAGCGCGTGGTCGGCTCCCGCCTGAGTACCTTGGGCGAGCCGTGGAAAGGCCTGCTGCAGGGTTTCATCGACCTGCCGGACGAGCACCTGCACAAACAGCACCTGGCCCTCGACGGCCAGACCCGCTGGCTGAACCTGCACAAGGCCGCGATCGACGAGCCGCTGGCGCCGGGTAACAGCGGCCTGGTGCTGCTGGTGGAAGACCTGACCGACACCCAGATGCTCGAAGACAAGCTGGTCCACTCCGAACGGCTGGCGAGCATTGGCCGACTGGCCGCCGGGGTGGCCCACGAGATCGGCAACCCGATCACCGGCATCGCCTGCCTGGCGCAGAACCTGCGCGAAGAGCGCGAGGACGACGGCGAACTGACGGAAATCAGTGGCCAGATCCTCGAACAGACCAAGCGCGTGTCGCGCATCGTCCAGTCGCTGATGAGCTTCGCCCATGCCGGCGGTCACCAGCATAATGATGAGCCCGTCTGTCTGGCCGAAGTGGCCCAGGATGCCATTGGTCTGCTGGCACTGAACCGGCGCAATTTCGAAGTGCAATTCTTCAACCTGTGCGACCCGGATCATTGGGTCGATGGCGACCCCCAACGGCTCGCCCAGGTGTTGATCAACCTGCTATCCAACGCGCGGGACGCCTCACCGGCCGGCAGCGCGGTGCGGGTCAAGAGCGAAGCCTTCGAACACACGGTCGACCTGATCGTCGAGGACGAAGGCAGCGGTATCCCACAGAACATCATGGACCGATTGTTCGAACCTTTCTTCACCACCAAGGATCCTGGCGAAGGCACCGGTCTGGGCCTCGCACTGGTCTATTCCATCGTTGAAGAGCATTATGGACAAATCACCATCGACAGCCCGGCCGATGTACAAAGCCAACGCGGCACCCGTATCCGGGTGACCTTGCCGCGTCATGTCGAAGCGACGTCCGCTGTGAACTGAGACCGTCGAGAGAATCGAATCAATGCCGCACATTTTGATCGTCGAAGACGAAACAATTATCCGCTCCGCCTTGCGCCGCCTGCTGGAACGCAACCAGTACCAGGTCAGCGAAGCCGGTTCAGTGCAGGAAGCACAAGAGCGTTTCAGCATCCCAACGTTTGACCTGATCGTCAGCGACCTGCGCCTGCCTGGCGCTCCCGGCACCGAGCTGATCAAGCTCGGCCAGGGCACGCCGGTACTGATCATGACCAGTTACGCCAGCCTGCGCTCGGCGGTCGACTCCATGAAAATGGGCGCCGTGGACTACATCGCCAAACCGTTCGACCACGACGAGATGCTCCAGGCCGTGGCCCGTATCCTGCGCGATCGACAGACAGCAGCCGGCACTGCGTCGGAGCCCGCGGGCAAGACTTCCGCCGCGGCGAAAGCCGGCGCCAGCAACCATAACGGCGAAATCGGTATCATCGGTTCCTGCCCGCCCATGCAGGACCTGTACAGCAAGATCCGCAAAGTGGCGCCGACCGACTCCAATGTCCTGATCCAGGGCGAGTCCGGTACCGGTAAGGAACTGGTAGCCCGCGCCCTGCATAACCTCTCTCGCCGGGCCAAGGCGCCGATGATCTCGGTGAACTGCGCGGCGATCCCGGAAAGCCTGATCGAGTCCGAGCTGTTCGGTCACGAGAAAGGCGCGTTCACCGGCGCCAGCGCCGGGCGTGCCGGATTAGTGGAAGCGGCGGACGGTGGCACACTGTTCCTCGACGAAATCGGCGAACTGCCGCTGGAAGCCCAAGCGCGTTTGCTGCGCGTGCTGCAGGAAGGCGAGATCCGCCGAGTCGGGTCGGTACAGTCGCAGAAAGTCGACGTACGCCTGATCGCGGCGACCCACCGTGACCTCAAGAGCCTGGCCAAGATCGGCCAGTTCCGCGAAGACCTGTATTACCGCCTGCACGTCATCGCCTTGAAACTGCCGCCCCTGCGCGAGCGCGGCGCGGACGTCAACGAAATCGCCCAGGCGTTCCTCGCCCGCCAGAGCGCGCGGGTCAACCGCACCGACCTCAAGTTCGCCCCGGACGCCGAACAGGCCATTCGTCATTACGCCTGGCCGGGTAACGTTCGAGAGCTGGAAAACGCGGTCGAGCGGGCAGTGATCCTGTGTGAAAGCCCGGAAATCTCTGCGGACCTGCTGGGCATCGACATCGAACTGAGTGACCTGGACGACGAAGAGTTCATCGGCCTGGCCCCACAACAAGGCGGCGCTGCCAACAACACCAGCCACGAGCCTACCGAAGACCTGTCCCTGGAGGACTACTTCCAGCATTTCGTCCTCGAACATCAGGATCACATGACCGAGACCGAGCTGGCCCGCAAGCTCGGCGTGAGCCGCAAGTGCCTGTGGGAACGCCGCCAGCGCCTGGGCATCCCACGGCGCAAGACCGGGGTAGCCAGCGAAAGCTGATTTGTGGGAGCGCGCTTGCTCACCCCACAGGAGGAACGGCTCGAATAGCCATGAATGTGAAAAAACTGTTACCTCAGCTTTTTCACGTAACAGAAGCCGGGGTTTACGGTAACGAAACCCCGGCTTTTTTTCGGCCTGAAAAAACCACTCTATCCTTAGAACCCCCGGTTTCCGGGGTTTAGCAAAAGTTGGCACGCCCCCTGCTATAGCTTTGGTACAAGAACAATAACAAGCAATGCAAAAGACAATAAAAATAAGACGAATCGACTCACGCACAATAAAAACAAGACGGCGAGAGGCGCAGCTAACTGATTCTTTTGGAGAGGCGTTGTATTTGGGGCTTGCCCCACAACCAGGCCGAGAACAATAAAAACTGTCTCAAGACAGGTGCCTGAACTGGTTGGATCGATTGATCACTGCAACACAGCGACCAAAGCAATCCGTTTGCTCTTGACTCCCGATTGGGAGGGTCACGAAGGAAAAAACCTTGTGGCGCGGGCACTCAACAAAAACAAGAAGCCCGAAATCAATAATAAAAATAGAGCACGTAACTAATTCTGGGGGAGCTTCGGCTCCCCTTGTGGTTTCTGTCATTCCCTTCCTTGAAGCCTACAGAGCTTGTCGCTTGAAGCTTGCAGCTCAAAACTGCTCCGTCCTACACCATCCCTCGACTAAATGCTAGAATCCCCGCCCATCATGCGGTCATTCTTCGTTTTTGGCCGAATATTCCTTCAAACAGTGCATCCCATGCTGAAGAAGCTGTTCCAGTCATTCCGTTCCCCCTTGCGTCGTACGCAACACATTCGCAGCACGCCTGAAGTGCTCAACAGCAGCCAGCATTCGCTGCAAAAGGCCCAGTTCAGCCGTTATGCGGTGAACATCGTCGAACGCCTGCAGAACGCCGGTTACCAGGCTTACCTGGTCGGTGGTTGCGTGCGCGACATGCTGCTCAACATCACGCCCAAGGATTTCGACGTCGCCACCAGCGCCACGCCGGAACAGATACGGGCCGAATTTCGCAACGCACGGATCATTGGCCGGCGCTTCAAGCTGGTCCACATCCACTTCGGTCGCGAAATCATCGAAGTGGCGACGTTCCGCGCCAACCACCCGCAAAACGATGACGAAGAAGACAGCAACCAATCTTCTCGCAATGAGAGCGGGCGCATCCTGCGCGATAACGTCTACGGTACGCTGGAAGAAGACGCGCAACGCCGCGACTTCACCATCAATGCCTTGTATTACGATCCGGTCAGCGAGCGCATCCTCGATTACGCCAACGGCGTACATGACATCCGCAATCGCTTGATCCGCCTGATTGGCGACCCTAAACAACGCTACCAGGAAGACCCGGTACGGATGCTGCGGGCAGTGCGTTTCGCCGCCAAGCTGGATTTCGGCATCGAAAAGCACAGCGCCTTGCCGATTCGCGAATTGGCCCCGATGCTGCGGGAAATTCCTTCGGCTCGCCTGTTTGAAGAGGTGCTCAAGCTGTTCCTGTCGGGCAACGCGGCGGACACCTTCGAGATGCTGGTGGACCTGCAACTGTTCGACCCGCTGTTCCCCGCCAGTGCCGAGGCGCTGGAGCACAACCCGACGTACACCCACACCCTGATCAGCGAAGCGCTGATCAACACCGACCTGCGCATCAAGCAGAACAAGCCGGTAACCCCGGCCTTCCTGTTTGCCGCCCTGCTCTGGCCTGCCCTGCCGGCCCGGGTACTGCGCCTGCAGGAACGTGGCATGCCGCCGATCCCGGCGATGCAGGAAGCCGCCCACGAGCTGATCAGCGAACAATGCCAGCGCATCGCGATTCCAAAACGCTTCACGATGCCGATCCGCGAGATCTGGGACATGCAGGAACGCCTGCCACGGCGCAGCGGCAAACGTGCCGACCTGTTGCTGGACAACCCACGTTTCCGTGCCGGCTACGACTTCCTGCTGTTACGCGAAAGCGCCGGCGAACAGACCGACGGCCTGGGTGAATGGTGGACCGATTACCAGGACGCCAACGAGAGCGAGCGTCGCGACATGATTCGCGAGCTCAGCGGCAAGGATGACGGGACCACCGGCCCGCGCAAGCGGCGGCGCAGCAGTGGCGCCAAGCGTAAGCGCGCCGGTGTGCCGAGCGCTTCGGGCGAGTGATAGATGGAGCGCATCTACATCGGCATGGGCAGCAATCTGGCCGAACCCGCTGAACAATTGCGCAGTGCCGTCCAGGCGCTGGCGCAATTGCCCGATACCCAGCTGGTAGGCGTTTCAGCGTTCTACCAGAGTGATTCCCTGTTGCCCGGCCAGCCACGCTATACCAATGCGGTGGCTGCGCTGGACAGCCGGCTGGCGCCGCTGGACTTGCTCGATGCGCTGCAAGCCATCGAAACCGGGCAAGGCCGCGAACGCCTGGAACGCTGGGGGCCGCGCACGCTGGACCTGGACATTCTGCTGTTTGGCGACCATCTGATCGACGTACCCCGCCTCAAGGTCCCGCACTACCACATGCAGGCGCGCGCCTTCGTACTCTACCCCCTCGCAGAACTGGCCCCCGCCAACCTGCATCTGGCCGATGGACGCCTGCTCGAGGACCTGCTTGCGGCGTGCCCGTTTGTCGGCTTGGAACGCCTGCCGCCTAACTGATGCAAGCCCCCTGTGGGAGCGGCTTGCTCACGATGGCGGTGGATCAGTTGCCCCCCATGCGACTGACATACCGCGATCGCGAGCAAGCTCGCTCCCACAGGTTCCAGCACCAGACAGTCATTCTGGGACGCTCATCCAAGCTGAAACGCATCAGTAACCTCGGTAACACTCAGCGGTAACACATCCAATTGACTTCCCGAGAGCTCCTCACGACTATAGGCGTCCCGCTGCCGCCAACGCGGCGTTTAAAGGGCGCAATCCAGGCCTTACAAGCACCACACATAGAGGGTGCGCCTGTATAGATGACGATTCATGCGCGTTACTCGCAGTAGCTCAAGAGCGCCTAATGAGGACTTTTTCATGCCAGCTATTACCCTGACCACGCTGCAAGGTCTCAAGCAAAAAGGTGAGAAAATCGCCATGCTGACCTGCTATGACGCAACCTTCGCCCACGCCTGCAACGAGGCGGGTGTCGAAGTGCTGCTGGTGGGCGATTCCCTCGGCATGGTGCTGCAAGGTCACGACAGCACGCTGCCGGTGACCACTGCCGAGATGGCCTACCATGTAGCCGCCGTCAAACGCGGTAACACCGATGCGCTGATCCTCGCTGACCTGCCGTTCATGGCTTACGCCACCCTCGAACAAACCATGACCAACAGCGCCATGCTGATGCAGGCCGGTGCCCACATGGTCAAAGTCGAAGGCGCGTTGTGGCTGGCCGATTCGATTCGGCTGTTGGCCGAACGCGGCATCCCAGTGTGCGCGCACATGGGCTTGACCCCACAGTCGGTAAACATTCTCGGTGGTTACAAAGTCCAGGGGCGCAATGAGAACCAGGCACGGCAGATGCGCGCCGACGCCATTGCCCTGGAACAGGCCGGTGCCGCGATGTTGCTGCTCGAATGCGTACCCAGCGAACTGGCTGAAGAAATCACCCAAGCGGTAAAAATACCGGTGATAGGGATCGGCGCCGGCAACGCCACCGACGGCCAGGTACTGGTGCTGCACGACATGCTCGGACTGTCGATCACCGGCCGAGTACCCAAGTTCGTGAAGAACTTCATGGCCGGGCAAACCTCTATTCAGGCGGCCTTGAGCGTCTACGTCGCTGAAGTCAAAGCAGCGACCTTTCCAGGCGTTGAACACGGATTCTCTGCATGAACACCGTCAAAACCGTGCGTGAACTGCGGGCCGCCGTGGCCCGCGCCCGTAGCGAAGGCAAACGCATCGCCTTCGTACCAACCATGGGCAACCTGCACAGCGGCCATATGGCGCTGGTCACCAAAGCCGCGCAACGAGCCGACTTCGTGGTGGCGAGCATTTTCGTCAACCCACTGCAATTCGGTGCCGGCGAAGACCTGGACAAATACCCCCGCACCCTGGCGGCCGACCAGGAGAAACTGCTCCAGGCCGGTTGCCACCTGCTGTTTGCCCCCAGCGTCGAAGAGATGTACCCCGACGGCATGGCCGGGCAGACGCGGGTCAGCGTCCCGCAATTGTCCGAAGGCCTGTGCGGCGCTAGCCGGCCCGGGCATTTCGAGGGCGTGGCGACGGTGGTCAGCAAGCTGTTCAACATGGTCCAGCCTGACCTGGCGGTGTTCGGCCAGAAAGACTTCCAGCAACTGGCGGTGATCCGTGCGCTGGTCCATGACCTGAACATGCCGATCCAGATCATCGGCGAACCCACCGTGCGCGCCGAGGACGGCCTGGCGCTGTCGTCGCGCAACGGTTTCCTCAGCCCTGAGCAGCGCGCCGTCGCACCCGCGATATACCGCAGCCTGAACCAGATCGCCGAGGCGATCCGCCAGGGACAACGGGATTTCCCGGCGTTGATTGCCGAGCAGCTCAAGCAACTGGACGCCGCCGGCCTGCGCCCCGATTACCTGGAAATCCGCCATGCCCGGACCTTGCGCCCGGCCACAGCCGAGGATCGTGACCTGGTGATACTGGTGGCGGCATTCCTGGGTACAACGCGGTTGATCGACAACCTGCACCTGGACCTCGACGCGCCCGCCTGAACACCCCACCCCCTGTGTGAGCGGGCTTGCTCGCGAAAGCGGTGTATCTGTCACATTGACGTTGGATGTGTCGACGCCTTCGCGAGCAAGCCCGCTCCCACAAGGGTACTGCGGTGTTATTGCCGCTTCGGTAGCCTTCGGGCAAACTGCCCGCCGTTCGGACCCGACCAGAGGAAACACTCATGCACGCCATCATGCTCAAGGCCAAGCTGCACCGCGCCGAAGTCACTCACGCCGTGCTCGATTACGAAGGCTCCTGCGCCATCGATGGTGAATGGCTGGACCTGTCGGGTATCCGTGAATACGAACAGATCCAGATCTACAACGTCGACAACGGCGAGCGTTTCACCACCTACGCCATCCGTGGCGAGGAAGGTTCGCGGATGATCTCGGTCAACGGTGCCGCCGCGCACAAGGCCAAGGTCGGTGACCGCGTCATCATCTGCGCCTACGCTCATTACAGCGAAGCCGAACTGGTCAACTTCAAGCCCCGCATGCTGTACATGGCTCCGGGCAACGAACTGAGCCACACCAGCAATGCCATCCCGGTTCAGGTTGCCTGAGTCCCCCTTACCTTGTGGGAGCGAGCCGCTCGCGATGCGGTCGATCAGTCGATACATGGCCTGGCAGGTACACCGCTATCGCGAGCAGGCTCGCTCCCACAGTTGATCATTGTCATCCACCGACCTTCCGTCTGTCGGACCATTCCCGGCCCATTTGTATAAAAAAGTACCGGCAACCGGTCTGACAAAGTCAAGACAGATCGCAACGCGAGGTTTACTGTAGTCGCCCTGCGCCCAGAGATCGTGTCGACGCAGTTGTCCGGACGCCCACCTTGGGCCGGGCCGGAATTTTTAGTGTACAAAAGGTCGTTCAAGTAAAAAGGAAACCCGCAGCGATGGCGTATTACCGAACCCCTCATGACGTGACCGCTCTGCCTGCCTGGCAAGCGCTGAATGACCACCGCAAAGCCATGCAGGATTTCAGCATGCGCGAAGCGTTCAATGCCGATCCGCAGCGTTTCAGTCAATTCACCCTGTCGAGCTGCGGCTTGTTTCTCGACTATTCAAAAAACCTGATCAACGCCCAGACCCGCGACCTGCTGGTGGGCCTGGCCAACGAAGTCGACCTCAAGGGCGCGATCAAGTCGCTGTTCGAAGGTGAAATCGTCAACGCCTCCGAAAACCGCCCAGCCCTGCACACCGCCCTGCGTCGGCCGGTGGGCGACAAGTTGCTGGTGAACGGCGTCAACGTGATGCCGGACGTGCACAAAGTGCTGAACCAGATCACTGACCTGGTGGGCCGCATTCACGACGGCCTGTGGCGCGGCTACACCGAAAAGCCGATCACCGATGTGGTGAACATCGGCATCGGTGGCTCCTTCCTCGGCCCGGAGCTGGTGTCCGAAGCGCTGTTGTCCTACGCGCATAAAGGCGTGCGCTGCCATTACCTGGCGAACATCGACGGCAGCGAGTTCCACGAACTGACGATGAAGCTGCGCGCCGAGACCACGCTGTTCATTGTCTCGTCGAAATCCTTCAACACCCTCGAAACCCTGAAGAACGCCCAGGCTGCCCGTGCCTGGTACCTGGCCCAGGGCGGCTCCGAAGCGGAGCTGTATCGCCATTTCATCGCGGTATCGAGCAACAACGCTGCCGCCGTGGCCTTCGGCATTCGCGAAGAAAACATCTTCCCGATGTGGGACTGGGTCGGCGGGCGTTACTCGCTGTGGTCGGCCATTGGCCTGCCAATCGCCCTGGCCATCGGCATGTCGAACTTCAAGGAATTGCTCTCCGGGGCCTATTCCATGGACCAGCATTTCCAAAGCGCGCCGTTCGAGCAGAACATGCCGGTACTGCTGGCACTGCTGGGCGTGTGGTACGGCAACTTCTGGGGTGCGCAAAGCCACGCGATCCTGCCGTACGACCACTACCTGCGCAACATCACCAAACACTTGCAGCAACTGGACATGGAATCCAACGGCAAGAGCGTGCGCCAGGACGGCACGCCCGTGTCTACCGATACGGGCCCGGTGATCTGGGGCGGCGTCGGTTGCAACGGTCAACACGCCTACCATCAGTTGCTGCACCAGGGCACCCAGTTGATCCCGGCCGACTTCATCGTGCCTATCGTCAGCTTCAACCCGGTTTCCGACCATCACCAGTGGCTGTACGCCAACTGCCTGTCCCAGAGCCAGGCGCTGATGCTGGGCAAGACCCGCGCCGAAGCCGAAGCCGAACTGCGGGACAAGGGCGCCAGTGAAGAAGAGGTGCAGAAACTGGCGTCGCACAAGGTGATCCCGGGCAATCGTCCGAGCAACACGCTGGTGGTCGAACGCATCAGCCCACGGCGCCTTGGCGCGCTGGTGGCACTGTATGAACACAAGGTGTTCGTGCAAAGCGTGGTCTGGGGCATCAACGCCTTCGACCAATGGGGCGTGGAGCTGGGCAAGGAGCTGGGCAAGGGCGTCTACAACCGGCTGGTGGGCAGTGAAGAAAGCCCGGCCGAAGATGCTTCGACCCAAGGTTTGATCAACTACTTCCGTGGGCGTCATCGCGGCTGACCCTTAGGCTTTGCATTACCCCTGTGGGAGCGAGCTTGCTCGCGATGGCGGTAGATCAGTTGATACCTATGTTGACTGACAAACCTCTATCGCGAGCAAGCCCGCTCCCACAGTTGCTTTGTACATGACTTGAACCCTCCGGCCACTGGGCGCATCTTTATGACTTGTCGCAAAAACAAGAATAAGGAACCGTCATGTTCGATATCAGCCAGTACCCCCAAGCCGATGCCGTCCGCCGGGCTGCGCAACTGAGTCAGGACGAGTACCAGCGGCTCTACAAAGAATCCATCGAGCACCCCAGCGCCTTCTGGGCCGGACAGGCCACGCGCTTTCTCGACTGGATGACGCCTTGGCAAACTGTCCAACGGTATGACCTGAAGATGGGTGACGCCACCTGGTTCGCCGGCGGCAAGCTGAACGTCAGCGCCAATTGCATCGACCGTCACCTGCAAACACGTGGTGACCAGACGGCAATCATCTGGGAAGGCGACAACCCCACCGAATCGGCAGAAATCACCTACAAAAAACTTCACAACCATGTTTGCCGCCTGGCCAACGTGCTGAAAAACCGTGGGGTGAAGAAAGGCGACCGGGTCTGCATCTACATGCCGATGATTCCAGAAGCCGCCTACGCCATGCTCGCCTGCACCCGCATCGGTGCAGTGCATTCGGTGGTGTTCGGCGGTTTTTCGCCGGATTCGCTGCGCGACCGAATCCTCGATGCCGATTGCCGCACCGTGATCACCGCCGACGAAGGCGTGCGCGGTGGGCGCTTCGTACCGCTCAAGCGCAACGTCGACAAAGCGCTGGAGAGCTGCCCGAACGTCAGCACCGTGCTGGTGGTCGAGCGCACCCAAGGCGAGGTGGGCTGGGTTGAAGGGCGTGACCTGTGGTACCACCAGGCCATGCACGAGATGAGCGACGACTGCCCACCCGAACCGATGGACGCCGAAGACCCATTGTTCATCCTCTACACCTCCGGTAGCACCGGCAAACCCAAGGGCGTGCTGCACACCACCGGCGGTTACCTGCTGCAAGCGGCGATGACATTCAAGTACGTGCTCGATTACCGCGATGACGAAGTGTTCTGGTGCACCGCCGACGTCGGCTGGGTCACCGGCCACAGCTACATCGTCTATGGTCCGTTGGCCAACGGCGCCACCACCCTGATCTTCGAAGGCGTGCCGAGCTACCCCAGCAGTTCGCGCTTCTGGCAGGTGATCGACAAACATCAGGTCAACATCTTCTATACCGCGCCGACGGCCCTGCGGGCGCTGATGCGCGAAGGTTCCGGACCGTTGCAGGAAACGTCGCGCAAAAGCCTGCGATTGCTCGGCAGTGTCGGTGAGCCGATCAACCCGGAAGCGTGGGAATGGTACTTCAACGTGGTCGGCGAACAGCGCTGCCCGATTGTCGATACCTGGTGGCAGACCGAAACCGGCGGCATCATGCTCAGCCCGCTGGTGAGTGCGCCACGGCTCAAGCCCGGCTGCGCGACCCGGCCGATGTTCGGCGTACAACCGGTCTTGCTGGATGAAACGGGCAAGGAAATCAGCGGCACCGGCAGCGGCGTGCTAGCGATCAAGTCCAGCTGGCCGGGGCAGATTCGCAGCGTCTACGGCGACCATCAGCGCATGGTCGACACCTACTTCAAGCCCTACCCCGGCTATTACTTCACCGGCGACGGTGCACGCCGCGATGAAGACGGCGACTACTGGATCACCGGGCGCATCGACGATGTGATCAACGTCTCCGGGCACCGTATCGGCACCGCCGAGGTGGAAAGCGCCCTGGTGTTGCATGACAACATCGCCGAAGCGGCGGTCGTCGGCTACCCCCACGACCTCAAGGGCCAGGGCATCTATGCTTTTGTCACGCCGATGAACGGTGTGGAGGCCAACGACGAGTTGAAGAAAGAATTGCTGGCCCACGTCAGCAAGGAAATCGGCAGCTTCGCCAAACCCGATCTGATCCAGTGGGCGCCGGCGCTGCCCAAGACCCGTTCAGGCAAGATCATGCGGCGGATCCTGCGCAAGATTGCCTGCAACGAACTCGACAGCCTTGGTGATACCTCGACATTGGCCGATCCGAGCGTGGTGGAGGGCTTGATCGACAAGCGCCTGAATCGCTGAGCCAAACGACTCGGTACCCCTAAGGCACCGAGTCCCTGTGGCGAGGGGATTTATCCCCTCGTCACAGATAAATCCCTCGCCGCAGATGGGCGTCTGGTCCATAACTGCTAAACTCCCGCGCCTCATTTCTCTAAGGCGCGCCCGGCATGTCTTCCTTGAATCAGGCGCTGCGCGCCGCCCTCGACCAACGCCAGGACCTGCTTGGCCAGTTGCATCAGCAAGGCACCGATTGCTATCGCCTGTTCCACGGCAGCCAGGAAGGCGCTCCCGGGCTGACCGTCGACCGCTACGGCCCGCAACTGTTGGTGCAGAGTTTCCATCAGTCCCTGGAACGCGATGCCTTGTTGCAACTGCACGGCATCGTCAACGAACGCCTGGGCCAGGACACCCTGCTGGTCTATAACGACCGCGCCCGGGGCAATTCGCGCATCGACCGCCAGGACACGGTGTACCAAGCTGACGAAGCCGCCCTGCAAGACCTGATCGGCCATGAATGGGGCCTGAACTATCGCGTGCGCGGGCGCCATACCGGGCAGGATCCGCTGCTGTTCCTCGACCTGCGCAACGCCCGGGGCTGGGTCAAGGAACACAGCCGTGACAAAAGCGTACTGAACCTGTTCGCCTACACCTGCGGCGTTGGCTTGAGCGCTGCGGCCGGTGGAGCGCGCGAGGTGTGCAACCTGGACTTCGCCGAAGGCAACCTGGCGGTGGGTCGCGAGAACGGCCTGCTCAACCCCGCTTTGCCACCCATGGAATTCGTGCAATCGGATTACTTCCCGGCGATCCGCCAACTGGCCGGTCTGCCTATCAGCCAGCGACGCGGGCAGAAACTGCCGGCTTATACGCGCCTGGAGCAACGTCAATACGACCTGGTACTGCTCGACCCGCCGGCCTGGGCCAAGAGTGCTTTCGGCACCGTCGACCTGTTGCGCGACTACCAAAGCCTGCTGAAACCGGCGCTGCTCACCACCGCCGACAATGGCGTGCTGATTTGCTGCAACAACCTGGCAAAAGTGCCCATGGACGACTGGCGCGAGCAGGTGTTGCGTTGCGCGCAAAAGGCCGGCCGCCCGGTGCGCGAATGGAGCGTGTTGACACCCGGCCGTGATTTCCCCTCCCTGGATCAGCAGCCACCGCTCAAGACATTGATCCTCCAGCTCTAAACGCGCACCGCAATTCTCACGCAGAAAACAGACAAATCTCATAAATCACAGTGGCTTCGGAACCGTAAACGCATGCCATACTCCAAGGCATTCCGAATTCACACCAAGATGAAGCCGCACATGCCCAAAGGATTGATTCGCGCTATCGGCGCTCTGTTGACCGCACTGGCCCTCTACAGCCTGTTGGGTTTCCTGATAGTGCCGGGCATCGCCTTGCGCATCGCCAACCAGCAATTGGCCGCCCTTGCGACGGTGCCGGCCCAGATCCAGCGTATAGAACTCAATCCCTTCAGCCTGGAAGTCACCCTCTGGGGTTTGAATATCGGCGAACCGGGCAAGGAGCAGGTCGGCTTCGAACGGCTCTACGCCAACTTGCAACTCGATAGTCTGTGGTCCGGCGCCCTGCACCTGGTCGACATCGAACTGGACAAGCCAAAGACCGAAGTCGTGTTCACCAAGGACGGTCAGTTGAACCTGCTGGGCCTGTTCAAGCTGCCGGCCAGCGAACCGACGCCCGCCGATCCCGAAGCCCACCCCTTCCCGCTGCGGGTCGATCGGATCAAGCTGGCCGGCGGTTATTTGCACTTCCAGGACCTGCGCCCCAGTGAACCCATCGAATTTCTTTACGACACCCTCGATTTCGAGCTGAAAAACCTCAGCACCCTGCCCGACGACAATGCCGACATGACCCTGGTGGCCGCCGGCCCCGAAGGCGGGCATATCGACTGGAGCGGCAATTTCAGCCTCACGCCGATTGCCTCCCAAGGCACACTCAAAGTCACCGGCGGCCAGATGAAAGCCTGGTGGCCCTATGTCCGCGATGCGGTACCCCTGGTACTGGAAAACGGCATCCTGAATCTCAGCACCGACTACAAGCTCAACCTGGCCAAGGGCACCGAGCTGCTGCTCAACAACGTCGCCGTCAGTGTCGCACCTTTCGCCATCAAGGCCCCCGATGGCCGTCCACTGGTAAAACTCGAACGCCTGGATGTCAGTGAAACCACGGTGGACCTGGCCAAGCAGCAAGTCATCGTGGGCAAGATCCGCAGCCAGAAACTGGAAACCTGGGCCGCGCGCGAGGCGGACGGGCAGTTGGACTGGCAGAAACTCTTCGCCAGCCAGCCAGCCAAACCCCAGGTAAAGGCCGAGCCTGCCTCAGCCCCGGCTGCCGCCGATTCGCCGAAGCCGGCCCCCCAGGCGCCCAGCAAACCGTGGCAGGTGGTGTTGAAGGATGTGCAACTGCGCAATTACCAAGTGCATCTGGCTGACCGTCAGGCCCAGCCCGCCGTAGCACTTGAGGTCGGCCCGCTGAACCTCGACCTGCAGAACTACGACACCCTCAACGGCTCACCCTTTACCCTCAAGCTGGACACCGGGCTGGGTAAACAAGGCAAGATCCTGGCCGACGGCGAGGTCAACCTGAACCCGATCACCGCCCGGCTCAAGGTCAAGACCCAGGATGTCGACCTGCGGGTGGCCCAGTCGTATATCAACCCGTTCATTCGCTTGGAATTGCGCTCCGGGATGCTCGGCAGCGATCTGGCGGTAGATCTCAAAAGCACCGAGCCGCTGGCATTCGCCGTTACCGGTCGCGCCCAGGTCGATCAGCTACACACCCTCGACACCCTCAAGACCCGAGATTTCCTCAAGTGGCAGAGCCTGGTCCTCGAGGGCCTCAACTACCAGCACGGTGACAGCCTGTCCATCGACAAGGTCAACCTGTTCCAGCCGTACGCGCGCTTCATGATCAACGACGACCGCACCACCAACGTCGATGACCTGCTGATCCCGCAACCGGCCGACAGCGGCACGAAGAAAACCGCGGCAAAATCGGCCTCCCAGGAGAAACCGCTGGGTATCCACATCGGAGGCATCGCCATCAACGACGGCTCGGCCAACTTCGCCGACTTCAGCCTGACCCCCAACTTCGCCACCGCCATCCAACAGCTCAACGGTCAGATCGGCACCATCGACAGCCGCCAGGCCAAACCGGCCAGCGTGGACATCAAGGGCAAGGTCGATCGCTATGCACCGGTCACCATCAAGGGGGCAGTCAACCCCTTCGACCCAATGGCCAGCCTCGACATCGCCACCAGCTTCAAACGGGTCGAGCTGACCACCCTGACGCCCTACTCTGGCAAGTTCGCCGGCTATCGCATCCGCAAGGGCCGGCTCAATCTCGACCTGCATTACCGGATCACCCAGGGCAAGCTCCAGGCGGAGAACAAGGTGGTGGTCGAGCAACTGCAACTGGGGGAAAAAGTCGACAGCCCGGATGCCGTGAGCCTGCCACTCAAATTGGCCGTTGCATTGCTGAAGGATTCAGACGGCAGGATTTCCATCGAACTACCGGTTTCCGGTGATCTCAACGATCCGCAATTCAGCGTCATGCCGATCATCTGGCAGACCCTGCGCAACCTGGTGGTACGAGCGGCCCAGGCGCCGTTCAAACTCATCGGTGGGTTGGTGGCCGGTGGCGGTTCGGAAGACTTGGGCAGTGTGTCGTTCGCTCCGGGTTCCAGCGATCTGAGCAAAGAAAACGAAGGTGTACTGCTCAAGCTGTCCGAGGCCCTGGGTAAACGTCCCGAGCTGCGCCTGGAGATCGAAGGGACTGCCGCCGAGAGCAGCGATGGCCCGTTGCTCGCCGCCCAGCGCCTGGAACGTGAATACCAGTACAACTACTACAAGATGCTGCAACGTCGGGGCGACAAAGTACCGGCTCAGGCCTCGCTGATACAGGTGCCCGAGGATGAAAAGCCACCGCTGCTCGAAGGCATCTACCGCACCCGCCTCAAGACCCAGCCGCCCGCCGAATGGACGCAATTGGATAAAAAGGCACGAATCGAGAAACTGCGCGAGGGCGTGATCAAGTTCTGGAGCGGCAGTGACGTGCTCTTGCGCCAACTGGGGCAGGAGCGGGCTAGCAGCATCAAGGACTTCCTGGTAGACAAAGGGCAGTTGGCCGACGACCGTGTGTATTTCATCGACGCCAGCCTCGGCCAGGCCGAGAGCGACGGCAGTGTGATCACGCCTATGCATCTGGATGCCGAATAAGATGAAGTACCTGTACGGCCTCAGCCTGGCTTTATTGCTGGCCGCTGGCCAAATGGCGGCAGCCGATACGCTGCGCTGCGGCAGCCAGTTGATCAGCGTCGGAGACCGCTCGAGCGAAGTGCTGCAAAAGTGCGGGGAGCCGGTAGCGCGGGATGACCTGGGCTATAAACGCAGTGTCAATCGCCGGGAAGAATACCCGGTGGAAGAATGGACCTACGGCCCCAACAGCGGCATGTACCAGTACCTGCGTTTCGAGGGGAATCGGCTGGTGCAAATCACCAGCAAGCGCGGGCGCTGAGCTTGTGTTGAATGTGCCGCCGCCATCGCGAGCAAGCTCGCTCCCACAGGGGGGACACGGTGAACATCGATTTGGGGATCACCCTGAATAATGTGGGAGATTCTATGTTGCAGGGGAACCCTGCAACCGTGAATTTGGTTGGTATTCGCTCTGATTTTTCATCAGGGCGAATGCTACCCGACACAACTTGCGGGCAAGGATAACCAAGGCCTGAGTTCTGGCCAGGCCTCGTGCCAAGAAGGCCTCATAGTAAGGTTTCCAGGCAGGAGACCGACAGGCCGCCATCGCGGCGTTGTGCGCCAGGCGTCGTAGCTCCCCGTCCCCTTTTTTGCTCAAGTGACGAGGACTGTGCTTCTTCCCTGAGTCTTTTGGACGCAAATCCATCCCCAAGAAAGCAATGAATGCATCGCCACTGACAAAGTGACCGCGCATGAATGCGGTCGCCAAGCCAATGGCCGTCAGTTCACCAATCCCTTCAATGGCTTTGCAGCGGTTGATGTTTTCAGTGATCCCTACCGCTTGGCTGGCCTCACGCATTAGCTTCTGAATGGCCTGATCGGACTCTTTGAAGACCTCCAACTGCCGGGCCAAGATGTCCTTTAGGCACGGTTCGTTCGAAAAACTCAGCACGATACTGACACGGGCCTTGATGAGTGCCGCACGTTTTCTAAGCAGGTTTTTTAACACTTTGTAGGCTTCTGGAGGTGGGCTCCAGATACGCAGCCTTGCTTGCTCGTTCGTTAGATAACGAGCCAGCAAACGCGCATCACAAGGATCAGTTTTAGCCCGCAGCCCAATACTTTCACGGTAATGGGCCACCCGATAAGGATCCACAACGTAAACATGAAACCCCATTCCATGGGCCAGCTCAGCTGTGTCCAGGTGATAAAAACTGGTGGCTTCCAGCGCAATCGAGCTTTGGGCTGGTAGCGTTTTGAGCCACCGGCCAAGAGCTTCGCGATTGTTGGCGATGGCTTGAGTGATTTTCAGGTCTTCGCGGTAAACGACGATTTCGGCCTTCGCTACATCGATACCAATAACCGTTGGTGAGTTAAGGATTGTCATGACGAATCCTCGGAGCTAGGGTTTAGGTGCTTGTCGGGGTCTACCTTTGCGCTGGCTTGCCTCTATCGTCGGTTTTACCGATGAATTCCTTATCGGCGCTTTAGGTAGAAAGGGCGGAACGAGAAGTCTCCCACGGTCCGTACTGGCTAGAGTCGGAATCGAGCTTTTAGTCCCGCCCACCCCTTCAAGTCTAAACATACAAGCGAGCTTGCTCGCGATGGCGGCGACTCGCTTCTGATTCGGGCGCAAACGCTGCCCCACAGATTAATCCCGCAATAGAACAGGCCCCCGGCACGAATGCCGGAGGCCTGTAACGGCCACATCCATGTGGCCTTTCGCATGAACTCCAAAGCGACGGCAAACGTATATCCTGGCCCGCTTGCCGCGCCTTCTCCCAGCCCAGGCGAGAAGTCTTAGCCTTACTCGGCTTTCAGGCCGTCAGCCGATACGGCCTTGACGCCTTTGATTTTCTTGGCGATCGCCACAGCGGTGTCTTTTTGTGCATCAGTGACTTTGGTCATCGAAGATAGGGACACAACACCTTTGTTGGTTTCGACTTTGATATCAGTGCCTGGAATGCCTTTTTCGGTGACCAGGTCAGCTTTGACCTTGGTGGTGATCCAGGTATCGGAAACGTCCTCTTTGGCCTCTGTCACTTCGCCAGCAGCCAGCATCATCGGCGCCTGAGTCGCTTGAGTGGTCTCGGCGAATGCGCTAGCCATGGTCAAGGTCAGTGCGGTTGCAGCGGCGGCAGTGATAGCGAACTTCTTCATACGAGTAACTCCTGTTTTTCTCAAAAACTGCCGGACGTGCATCCCGGCAGGGTTATCAGGAGTAGTGCGAAGGCTGTGCCAGTTTTTGAAAAACCATTAATTTGTTTTAAATCAATTGGTTAAGCGAAGCGGCGATTTTCACAATCATGCAAAATGCATGAAGCGGTGATTCTGGACATGCAACTTGCGGGTTTTGGCTTCCCGCTAAGCTTATGAATTACGAAGATTTTCTTTTAGTGAGGGAGCAAGCCCCCTCACCTCGTCACGTATCAGACGCCAGGGCAGCCAGCCGGCAGGAATTCCTTGGCAGCGTTAGATGCGCATGTCCAGGCACCGGCGGCGTCTCGGCTAAGGGTGATCGTCTTACCCGCTACAGCAGCAGGAGCATTTGAGAGGGTACAAACGATGGTGCCTGTGCCTGCCGAAGCAGTACCCGTGACTGCTATTGCGCAGTTGCTGGTAGGCGTCGTGATGTTCATGTTGTCCGCTGTTGGGTTAGTTCCCTGATTCATCATGTCCTCGTACGGTACCTTCAACGCAGAAATTTCCCCAAGCCCGGCCGTAGCCTTGGCTCGCGCCTGGTACTTGGAATATTGCGGCAACGCAAACGTTGCCAGAATGCCGATGATCGCCACGACGATCAGCAGCTCGATCAGCGTAAAACCCTTGTGCTTATTCATAGATATCTCCATAGCATGAGGCGAAATCTCATGACCTGAAGCAGCCACTGCACGGCACATGCCAACCCTCACAGCCCAGCCAGCAGCAGGTTTGAGTCTTAAAAAACCCTGCGTCCTACCCCAACAACCGCACTATCTGACGTTTTTTGTCACCCTTGCTTGCTGGTTAGGCGCTTACGCTTGACTAGGCTATAAGTCATGAACTGTTCGCCGTCGGGATTCCCATGAATGACATCGCCCTCAGCGGCCTGACCAAGCAATTGGTGCTGGCCGAACTGCTCACCGAGCAAAGTGCGCAGCAGGCGTACCAACAGGCCCAGCACAGTCGCACGCCCCTGGTCAGTTATCTGGTACAGAACAAACTGGTCCAGAGCCGCCAGGTGGCGGAGATCGCCTCGGAGCATTTTGGCGTCGCCCTGCTGGACCTCAACAGCCTGGACAAAGAGACCCAACCCACGGGCCTGGTCAGCGAAAAACTGGTGCGCCAGCACCACGCCCTGCCACTGTGGCGGCGTGGCAATAAATTGTTCGTGGGCATCTCCGACCCGACCAACCACCAGGCCATCAATGACATCCAGTTCAGCACCGGCCTGACCACCGAAGCCATCCTGGTGGAGGACGACAAGCTCAGCGACGCCATCGAGAAGTTCTTCGAATCCAGCAGCACGGGCCTGGAAGGTATGGGTGATGTCGACCTCGATGGCCTGGACATCGAGTCGATCGACGAGCACAAGCAGGATTCCATCGCTGGCCAGGACACCGACGACGCGCCGGTGGTGCGGTTCGTCAACAAGATGCTGCTGGACGCGATCAAGGGCGGCTCCTCCGATTTGCACTTCGAGCCCTATGAAAAAATCTACCGGGTGCGGGTGCGTACCGATGGCATGTTGCGGGAGGTGGCCCGGCCACCGATCCAGTTGGCCACCCGTATCGCCGCACGCCTCAAGGTGATGGCCAGCCTCGATATCTCCGAACGGCGCAAACCCCAGGACGGGCGCCTGAAAATGCGCCTGTCGAAAAGCAAATCGATCGATTTCCGGGTCAACACCCTGCCCACCCTCTGGGGCGAAAAAGTGGTGATCCGGATTCTCGACCCGTCCAGCGCACAAATGGGCATCGATGCCCTGGGCTACGAACCGGATCAGAAAGACCTGTACATGGCGGCCCTCAAACAACCACAAGGCTTGATCCTGGTGACCGGGCCGACCGGCTCGGGCAAGACCGTGTCGCTGTACACCGGTCTGAATATCCTCAACACCGTGGACATCAACATTTCCACCGCCGAAGACCCGGTGGAGATCAACATGGAAGGCATCAACCAGGTCAACGTGAACCCACGCCAGGGGCTGGATTTCGCTCAAGCCCTACGCTCGTTCCTGCGCCAGGACCCGGATGTGATCATGGTCGGCGAGATCCGCGACCTGGAAACCGCCGAAATCGCCATCAAGGCAGCACAGACCGGGCACCTGGTGCTCTCCACGCTGCACACCAACAGCGCCGCCGAAACCTTGATTCGCCTGCAGAACATGGGCATTCCGGGCTTCAATATCGCCACCGCTGTACACCTGATCATCGCCCAACGGCTGGCGCGCAAGCTGTGCAACCACTGCAAGAGAACCATCGAGGTGCCTGAGGAGACCCTGCTCAAGGAAGGTTTCCCCCGGGAACGCATCGGCACATTCACGATCTATGAGCCGGTTGGATGCGAACAGTGCAACCACGGTTACAAAGGGCGCGTGGGGGTTTATGAAGTGGTCAAGAACACACCTGAGCTGCAACGGTTGATCATGGCCGAGGGCAACTCGCTGGAAATCGACCTGCAAATGCGCAAGGACGGTTTCAATGACCTGCGCACATCGGGGCTGCTCAAGGTGATGCAGGGCATGACCAGCCTCGAGGAAATCAACCGGGTCACCAAGGATTGAACATGGCGGTCAAAGCAGTCAAAACCGATGTCTACACTTGGGAAGGCAAAGACCGCAAAGGCACAAAAATGAGCGGCGAGCTGACCGGTCAGAGCCCGGCCCTGATCAAGGCTCAATTGCGTAAACAGGGCATCAACCCGGAGAAGGTACGCAAGAAGTCCACCTCGATTTTCAGCAAGGGCAAACGCATCAAGCCGTTGGATATCGCCCTCTTCACCCGCCAGATGGCCACGATGCTCAAGGCCGGCGTACCTCTGTTGCAAGCGTTCGACATCATTGGCGAAGGCTTCGACAACGCCAACATGCGCAAGCTGGTGGAAGAGGTGAAACAGGAAGTCGCCGCTGGCAACAGCTTCGCCGCATCGCTGCGCAAGTGCCCGCAATATTTCGACGACCTGTACTGCAACCTGGTGGACGCCGGTGAACAGGCCGGCGCCCTGGACACACTGCTGGACCGGGTCGCGACTTACAAGGAAAAGAGCGAAGCGCTCAAGGCCAAGATCAAGAAAGCCATGACCTATCCAGCGGCCGTCGTTCTCGTCGCCGCGGTGGTCACGGGGATCCTGCTGGTCAAGGTGGTGCCGCAGTTCGAGTCGGTGTTCTCCGGGTTCGGTGCGCAGTTGCCGGCCTTCACGGTGATGGTCATCGGCCTTTCGGAGTTCATGCAGCAATGGTGGTGGATGCTGCTCGGCGGGCTGGTGGGTAGTTTTTTTGCGGTGAAATACGCCCTCAGGCGCTCCGAGGCCTTTCGCGACTGGCGCGATAAATGGCTGCTCAAGCTGCCTCTGATAGGCACCCTGATGTACAAATCCGCCGTGGCCCGGTACGCCCGCACGCTCTCCACCACATTCGCCGCCGGCGTGCCGCTGGTGGAAGCCCTGGACTCGGTCTCGGGCGCCACCGGCAATGTGGTGTTCAAGCGCGCGGTGCAGCGCATCAAGCAAGACGTCTCGACCGGCATGCAGTTGAATTTCTCCATGCGTACCTCAGGGATCTTTCCGAACCTGGCGATCCAGATGACCGCCATCGGTGAAGAATCCGGTGCGCTGGATGACATGCTCGACAAGGTGGCGAGTTTTTATGAGGCCGAAGTGGACAATCTGGTGGACAACCTCACCAGCCTGATGGAACCCTTCATCATGGTGGTCCTGGGGGTGGTCGTCGGTGGCCTGGTGGTTGCCATGTACCTGCCCATCTTTCAACTCGGCTCAGCGATCTGACATGCCCCTGACTGACTTCTTCGTGCTGTATCCCCTGGCCTTCGTGCTCACTGCGTTATTGCTTGGATTGATCGTCGGCAGTTTCCTCAATGTCCTGGTGTGGCGCCTGCCAAAGATGCTCACCCGCGAATGGCGCCTGCAAGCCCACGACCTGCTGGGCCTGCCGGCCGAAGCCCCCGGCCCGGTCTACAACCTGATGCTGCCCCATTCCCAGTGCCCCCACTGCGGCCATCGCATCCGCGCCTGGGAAAACATCCCGTTGCTGAGCTACCTGATATTGCGCGGTCGCTGTTCCAACTGCGCCGCCCCCATTGGCAGGCGCTACCCGCTGACCGAACTGGCCTGCGGCGCCTTGTCAGCGTTCGTCGCCTGGCACTTCGGCTTTGGCTGGCAGGCCGTGATGGTGATGGTATTGAGCTGGGGCCTGCTGGGCATGAGCCTGATCGATGCCGAACATCAATTACTGCCCGATACCCTGGTGCTGCCGTTGTTGTGGCTGGGTTTGATCGTCAACAGCTTCGGGCTGTTCGTTTCCTTGAATCAGGCGATGTGGGGCGCGGTAGCCGGCTATCTGGCGCTGTGGTCGGTGTTCTGGGTATTCAAATTGATCACCGGCAAGGAAGGCATGGGCTACGGGGATTTCAAGCTGCTGGCGATGCTGGGGGCCTGGGGTGGCTGGCAGATCCTGCCACTGACCTTGCTGCTGTCGTCGCTGGTGGGGGCCGTTGTCGGGGTTATTGTGCTGCGCCTGCGTGACGCTCCGGGATCGACGCAGATCCCCTTCGGACCCTATCTGGCAATTGCTGGCTGGATTGCCTTGCTCTGGGGTGGTCAAATAACCGACTTCTATTGGCGGTCTGTCGGTTTCTAATGTCGATGTTTATGAATAGCTCCGTGAAAAAACCCTGGATTCTCGGCCTGACCGGTGGCATCGGCAGCGGCAAGAGCGCGGCGGCCCAGCACTTCATCGACCTGGGCGTGCATGTCATCGACGCCGATCACGCGGCGCGCTGGGTGGTCGAACCAGGGCGCCCGGCGCTGGCTGAGATAGCGGAACACTTCGGCCCTGGCGTATTGCAGGCCGACGGCACGCTGGACCGGGCGGCCCTGCGCAAACTGATTTTCGAAAATGCCGAGGAGCGCCGTTGGCTCGAGGCGCTCTTGCATCCATTGATCGCCGAAGAGATCGCCCATCATCTGGCCCAGGCACAATCGCCCTACGCGATTCTGGTATCGCCGCTGTTGATCGAGTCGGGGCAGTACGCCATGACGCAACGGATCCTGGTGATCGATGTGCCGGAACAACTACAGATCGAACGCACCTTGCAGCGCGACCAGATCAGCGAACAACAGGTCCAGGCGATCCTCAAGGCCCAGTCCAGCCGCCAGGATCGCCTGAGCCATGCCGACGACGTGGTGGTCAACGACCGCGACCTCGCCTGGCTACACAGCGAGGTCGAGCGCCTGCATCACTTTTACCTTACTTTGCGTGGAGGCCAGTCATGAGCCAAACCCCAACCGTTGATTGCCCAACCTGCGGCGCCCCTGTGGAATGGAGCCCGGAAAGCAAATTCCGGCCATTCTGCTCCGATCGCTGCAAACTGATCGACCTGGGCGCCTGGGCGTCGGAAGAACACAAGATCCCGGTCAGCCCCGATGCCGAGGATGAGCTGTTCAGTGAAGATTTCGAGCCTCGCTCACATCATTAGGGGGCGTTCTCAATTAGTTTCCGGTGGGGAAACTAATTGAGCCCCCCTAAGGCCGCATGAAACCGTAGTCCTGTTCATCGTCGAGGTTTTCCGCCAGGAAACTCAACTCATCGGCCAGGTCTTCAGGGCTGCGCACTGTCTTGCTCTGTTGCACGATCGCACTGAGCAAGGCACGCAGACTCAAGCCCGGGTCGAAGCCGATCTCCATTGCGGCATCGTGACTACGCTTGATCTCTTGCCTCGCCCATTCATAAACACTCATGGTTGTACTCCTGGAAGTTTTCCAGAGCATGAAGGGCCTGCGCGGGTGCAGCCTTGATGTGAATCAAGGCTTGTCGTCATCCTTCCAGGGGGCCGACAGATAGCGCGTGCGGTTGAACGTCTCCAGCCATTCTGGGCTGAACACCACCAGCGCACTGACCACCATGCCGTTGATGAAGGCCTCGGGGAAAATGATCAGCCAGAGGTAGCCGACGAAGTCCTCCAGCCAGTAAGGCATGGCGAACACGCCGTCGTACCACAACAGACCGAGCCCCAGCAGCAGGCACAACAACGCCGAAAGCGCGGCGGCGAGAAACCCCGAGCAGAAGATATACACAAACAGATTGCGCGGTTGCGCGCGCTCCACCAGGATCGCGCAGCACTCGGTGACCAGCACCGGCAACAGAATCAGCAACACGCCGTTGACGCCCACCGCTGCCATGTCCTGGCGGCCCAGCAGCACCAGCGCAAGCTGGGCGAAAAGGCCGCCGAGGATCGCCAACGGCCAATCCAGCAGCAGGGTCACGGCGGTCATGCCGATAAAGTGATACGAAACGCCCGTGTCGAAATCCCGCCGTACCAGCCACAACAGGAATAGCGCCAACACCGTGCCAAACAGCAAGTGCTGGCGACGACTGTCGGTGAACAACTCGACCCACGGCGCCCTCGACACCGCCCAGACCAACACCGGCACATAAATCAGCCAGCCGCATGCCAGGGTCTGCGGTGAGAGCAGTTCGGCACCGATCATGGACGACTCCTGCGAGAACTTGAAAACGGCACTGCGCTTAATCGAGCGACGGACCTCAAAACGCAGTTCGTTCGCTACTCCGTAGCGACACTCCCTGCCTGCTGTACCAATGCCATTGCAAACTGACCAAAGCCCACCGACCAATCCGAATAGTCATTCTCATGCATGAAGATGAAAACGTCTTGCGGACGAACCTTAGCCTGGACACCCAGATTGTCAGCAATTTTTTTGTAGAGTTCCCGTTTCATCGCATCACTGCGGCCTCTGCGCATCGTAATCTCAATCACGATCAAATTGTCCGAACGAGCCACGCCATTAAACGTGCGGCTGTAGAAAAACTGCTCCGGATCATAGTCCGCGACCAGGTTGAACAATTCGTCCTCGGGCATACCAATGCTCTCGACCAACGCTTGGTGTATCGCGTCCACAATGCGCTGGCGTTGCTGCTGGCTGGTACCTTTGATAACGGCTGTACGAACGAATGGCATGTGAGGGGCTCTCAATTTGATTTGGAGTACTCCGCAATCCTGCCGATCCTGAGCAGTCAGCAGATACTTGGGGAACCAGGGAATTCTGCAAAATCCAGGCGCTGCCTGATATCGATTTATGCGCCCCATCTAATTGAGTTAAAGTCACTTTATGAGACGTCGACTCCCTCCACTGAATGCACTGCGTACCTTCGAGGCTGCTGCTCGACTGGGAAAAATGACGGCTGCCGCCGAGGAGCTGTCTGTCACGCCTGGCGCGGTGAGTCGCCAGGTACGCCAGCTGGAGCTGAGTCTTGGCGTGGACCTGTTTGAAGGCCCAAAAAACAAACCGCAGCTCACCGCTGCCGGAAAAGAACTCCTACCGGATTTGACAGCCGCGCTGGATCATATCGAGGCTGCGGTGGGCAGGGTCCGAGACACGGCGACCGGCACCTTGGACGTGTCCTGCTTCAGCACATTTACGGTCAAGTGGCTGATACCCCGCCTTTTCGACTTCAATACGACTTACCCCGACATCAAGATTCGCCTGAGCTCCCCGGTCCACGGGACCGATCCGGGCCGGGACCGATACGACGTCATGATCACCGCTGAACAAGGTGTCGTTGCAGAACAAAAAAACACCGTCCTGCTGTTTCCTGAACGCTTGGGCATCGTTTTGTCGCCCACATTATCCGCGCGCATTCAATTAACTGACTTGAACTCGATTTTCAGCCATCCCCTCCTGCATACGAAAACCCGCCCGGATGCCTGGACAAATTGGGGAGATGCGATTGGATATCGGGGCACTCCGCCGGCCGGACTGGAATACGAGCACTATTACTTTACGTTGGAGGCAGCCATTGCCGGCTTGGGGATTTGCGTCGCCCCGTGGCATCTGGTGGCCGACGACATTCGCCTGGGCCGCCTGGTGGCACCGTTCGGATTCCACCCAAGCCGCTACGCCTATATCGCGAAGCGAAGTGCCCAACACAGCAAGAAACTGGAGCTGTTCTGCGCCTGGTTGGTGCGCCAGGTTGAGCAGGACGGGTTAGCGGGCCCTACCTGATCGAAAATTTGCCCCTTCACGGCAAGCTTTATTTTTTTTGATCACATTTGGACGCTAAGCTTGGGCTCATGGATGACTCCGATTATTTACGCCTGCTGACCATCGCGGCCGAGCAAGCCAACGCCTTTCTCTCCAATGCACGCAAATGGGAGCGTGAGCGTTGGGTCTGCCAGCGCCTGCTGCAAGGGCTGAACGTGCCCTATCGCGCCGACGAATTCGCCCCTGCCGGGGAGCCGCCGGACGTCTTGTTTCGCGACGCCAACTTCGAGGTGTTTTTCGTCCTCGACGAAGGTCGTCGCCTCAATGACGAATGGCGCGACGAACTGCAACGTCGCCGCAGCGCGTTCTCCCTCAGCCAACTGGTGCGCCGCGAAGCCAAGCCTAGGCGGATCCCGGCCAACGAGTTCCTGATGCGGCTGGCCCCGACCTTACGCAAGAAAGCCCACAACTACACCGAGCGCGGCATGGACCTGGGCGATCTGGACATCATCGCCTTCGCCAGCCTCAAGCGTGAAGTGCTGGACCTCAACAGTCATTTCCCACCGCCGACCGAATACCTGCGCCAGGGTTGGCGTTCGCTGTCGCTGGTGGGGCCGACGTTTGCCCGGGTATTGTTCGCCCATCCCGACGCGCCGGATTTTCTGCGCAGTAACCTGGGGCGCAGCATTGTGTTCGATGTCGGGATCAGCCTGTGAGCCCCCTGCAAGAACTGATTGCCGCGGTGCCCCAGCAAGGCCGTGTACGCTGGATCGGCGTGCGCCCCCAGGGCCATGCGCCAATGGTTGAACTGGACGCCGTGGAGGCCCGCCTGGAAGCCGGCCTGACGGGTGATCATGCCCGCCCCGGCGTGCGCAATGCGCGGCAAGTCACCTTGATTCAGTGGGAACACCTGGCCGTGATCAGCGCCTTGATGGGCCGCCCGGCGGATCAACCGGTGTTGCCGCAAGAACTGCGACGCAACCTTGTGATCAGCGGCATCAACCTGTTCAGCCTCAAGGGCCGGCGCTTTCGCATCGGCCAGGCGATCTTCGAAACCACCGGCTGGTGCCAGCCGTGTGCGCGACTGGAGCGCAACCTCGGCGAAGGGACGTTCCAGGCCGTGCGCGGCCATGGCGGAATCACTGCACGGGTGTTAAAAAGTGGAATCATTCGCCTGGACGACAGCCTGCGTGTCGAACCTGTTCCGGCGAGCGGCTACGCTGCTTTCAATGCCGGATAGCCTGACGCTGTAGCGTCTACACATTTCGCAACGTCTACCTGACGAGGCCTTTATGACCAGCCGCCTGAACCCAGAAGACCAGAAGCATGTCGAAGAGTACCTGCAACTGTCCCAGCACCGAGTCGAGCGCCGACCCTTCCGGCCGTGGATGCTCCTGGTGGTGGTACTGGCCATCACGATTGGCCTGGGCCTGTTGAGCCGATTGATCAGTTACCTGACGCTATGAGTTGCATTGCACTCGCTCGGGTAACGGCACCGATTTCCTTTAGCCTTGCGAGATATCCCCATGACTCATCGTATTGTCATCGTTGGCGGCGGCGCCGGCGGTCTGGAGTTGGCTACCCGTCTGGGTAAGACTCTGGGCAAGCGCGGTACGGCCAGTGTGATGCTGGTCGACGCGAACCTGACCCACATCTGGAAACCGCTGCTGCACGAAGTGGCCGCCGGCTCCCTGAACTCTTCCGAAGACGAACTCAACTATGTCGCCCAGGCCAAATGGAACCACTTCGAGTTCCAGCTGGGACGCATGAGTGGCCTGGATCGCGAGCGCAAGAGAATCCAACTGGCCGCCACCTATGACGAGGCCGGCGTCGAATTGTTGCCGGCCCGGGAACTGGGCTACGACACCCTGGTGATTGCCGTCGGCAGCACCACCAACGACTTCGGCACCGAAGGCGCGGCGCAGCATTGCCTGTTCCTCGACACCCGCAAGCAAGCCGAGCGCTTCCATCAGCAGCTGCTTCACCACTATCTGCGTGCCCACGCCGGGCAGACCGATGTCGTTGAGCGCATCAGCGTCGCTATCGTCGGCGCCGGTGCGACCGGGGTCGAACTGGCGGCCGAGCTGCATAATGCCGCCCATGAACTGCACGCCTACGGCCTGGACCGCATCAAGCCGGAAAACATGCACATCACCCTGATCGAGGCGGGCCCACGCGTCTTGCCAGCACTGCCGGAGCGCATCGGCGGGCCGGTGCACAAGACCTTGGAAAAACTCGGGGTCAATGTCATGACCAACGCCGCCGTCAGCCAGGTGACCGCCGACAGCCTGATTACGGCAGATGGCAAAGTGATCGACGCGAGCCTGAAAGTCTGGGCCGCCGGGATTCGCGCACCAGACTTCCTCAAGGACATCGACGGGCTGGAAACCAACCGAATCAACCAATTGCAAGTGTTGCCTACCCTGCAAACCACCCGCGACGAGAACATCTTTGCCTTCGGTGACTGCGCCGCCTGCCCGCAACCGGGCAGCGAGCGTAATGTTCCACCGCGTGCCCAAGCGGCGCACCAGCAGGCCTCGTTGCTGGCCAAATCGGTGAAGCTGCGAATCGAAGGCAAGGCCCTGCCCGAATACAAATACACCGACTACGGCTCACTGATCTCGCTGTCGCGTTTTTCGGCGGTGGGCAACCTGATGGGCAACCTGACCGGCAGCGTGATGCTCGAAGGCTGGCTGGCGCGGATGTTCTATGTGTCGCTGTACCGCATGCACCAGATGGCGCTGTACGGCATGTTCCGCACGGCGATGTTGATGCTGGGCAGCAAGATCGGGCGTGGGACTGAGCCAAGGCTGAAGTTGCACTGAGGAAACCGGGCCTGCCAGTGATTGCGGTGAACCAGCGGCATTGATGCCGAATGATCCATCGCTATCGCGAGCAAGCTCGCTCCCACAGAATGACCGCGATCAACTGTGGGAGCGAGCTTGCTCGCGATGAGGGCAGCACAGCCAGTACTTAACCCTCAGTCACACCTGAAACCGCTGCACCATCGTGCGCAACGAATTCGCCAGTTGCGACAACTCATGGCTGGACGCGCTGGTCTGGTTCGCACCGGTGGCCGAGCGCACGGACAAATCCCGAATGTTCACCAAGTTGCGATCCACCTCACGGGCCACCTGGGCCTGCTCTTCGGCGGCGCTGGCGATCACCAGGTTGCGTTCGTGAATCTCGTTGACCGACGCCGTGATGGTCTGTAGCGCCTCCCCTGCCCGCTCCGCCATCGCCAGGGTGCTGGCGGCGCGACTGGAGCTGGCCTGCATGGAGTCCAGCGCCTGGGTGGCGCCGCTGCGCATGCCCTGGACCATCTGCTCGATTTCCTGGGTCGATTGCTGCGTGCGATATGCCAGCGCCCGCACCTCATCGGCCACCACCGCAAACCCACGACCGCTTTCCCCAGCCCGGGCCGCCTCGATGGCCGCGTTGAGGGCCAGCAAGTTGGTCTGCTCGGCGATGGCCCGAATCACATCCAATACCTTGCCGATATCCTGCGACTGGTTGGCCAGGGACTGCACCAGACCACCAGTCACCTGTACATCGCTGGCCAGGGCGCCAATGGCATCGACCGTGTCACTGACCCGCTGCTGCCCGATAGACGCCGACTCACTGGACTGACGCGTGGCATCGGAGGTGGAAACCGCATTGCGCGCAACTTCCTCCACGGCAGTGGTCATCTCAGTGACAGCAGTGGCGGCCTGTTCGATTTCGTTGTTTTGCTGTTGCAAGCTATGGGTGCTATCGACGGTGACTGCGTTCAACTCATCGGCAGCGGTCGCCAGCTGCGCAGCCGAGCCACTAATGCCCTGCAAGGTTTCACGCAGGTTCTGCTGCATGGTCGCCAGCGCCTTGAGCAAGCGGCTCACTTCATCGCTGCCATGGGTCTCGATCGCACGGGTCAGGTCACCTTTGGCCACGCTCTCTGCGGCACCCAGCGCCTCGCCCAAGGGCTTGACGATGCTACGGGTGAGCAGCATGGCCAGGGCAACCGTAGCCAGGGCGGCGAGCACCACGAACAGGCTGACGATCATCCGGGAATTGACGTAATGCTCCTGGGATTTCTGGCTCTCGATGGAGACTTGCTTGGAGAACAGCTCCGCCAAGTCGTTGAGCTGTTTGCCGGAACCATCCACCACGGTCTTCATGTCCACCAGCAGCAGCTTGATCAGCTCGTCCCGGCGCCCTTGTTCTGCGAGGGTGAAGGATTGGGCGATGCCCGTACGGTAAGCGGCGAAGGTCTGCTTGAACTGGTCATAAAGCGCCTTGCCTTCAGGCGTGACGACCAGCTTTTCGTAACTGGCGATTTTTTCGCTCAGCTCCTTGTCGCGAGTGTCCATTTGCCCACGGTATACCGGGATGTTCTTCGGATCCTGATCCAGGGCCATGCGCAAGGAAATCGTGCGGATGCGCAACATCCACTCGCGGATCTCATCACCACCGCGAATGCTCGGCAGCCACTGGGTTTCCACCGCCACTTCGCTGTCGCGGATACTCGACATCTGCCCCAGCGCAAACACCCCGAGCAACGCCACCAGCACGGCGATCAAGGCAAAACCCAGCGCCGCGCGCGGGGCGATATTCAGCTGACGAAGAAACATAACGAGGTGCCTTTTTTATTGTTGGCCTGAGGTGGGGCTAGGCCCCTGTTGGCGGGTTATCGGCAACTTGTACGATGACTTAACACCATTTGCTTTTTCGCAGGCAAAAAAAATCCCCGTATCTTTCGATACGAGGATTTTCAATATGGTCGGGGTAAGGGGATTCGAACTCCTGACATCCTGCTCCCAAAGCAGGCGCGCTACCGGACTGCGCTATACCCCGGTAAAAAAAAGGCGACCTTCGCAAGTCGCCTTCTCGATCAGCGCTTTTGGCCTCTGATCTTAAGATTCGATTCCAGCGAACTGGTTTCAAAAATGGTGGGTCGTGTGGGATTCGAACCTACGACCAATTGGTTAAAAGCCAACTGCTCTACCAACTGAGCTAACGACCCAAAAATGGTCGGGGTAAGGGGATTCGAACTCCTGACATCCTGCTCCCAAAGCAGGCGCGCTACCGGACTGCGCTATACCCCGATTGAAATGGCTCCGTGACCAGGACTCGAACCTGGGACCCAATGATTAACAGTCATTTGCTCTACCGACTGAGCTATCACGGAACTGATATTTCAAGTTACAACGTTGAAGCTAGCTTCAACCTCTTCTACCCTTACGCATCGCTGCGTTCGTGTGTCTGAGGCGCGCTATTCTACAATCTTAAAAACCTCTGTCAACCCCTTAAATTGCTTTCAAGACAATGATTTGCAACTTGTTTCGGGTTGCTTCCCAAAGAGAAGTGACCCTAGGGGGTGACGTACTGCGGGGCGCACTTTACAAGCCTTTTCCTTTGAGTTCAACGGCCTGATGAAAAAAATGGCCTCGCAGTGCGAGGCCATTCCAATCACCCGATACGCGGGCTTTCAGTTGAAGACGATTTCGTCGTTCTCCACAGTGCCCGTCACGGTTTCGCCTGGCATGAAGCGACCGGACAGAATCAACTGCGCCAGCGGGTTTTCGATCCAGCGCTGGATCGCCCGCTTCAGCGGTCGTGCGCCATAGACCGGGTCGTAACCCACTGCGATCAACTTGTCCAAGGCTTCGTCGCTCAACTGCAGCTTCAGCTCGCGCTCGGTGAGGCGGCTGCGCAGACGACCCAGCTGGATCTCGGTAATGCCGGCAATCTGATCACGGGCCAGCGGCTCGAAGATCACCACTTCATCCACCCGGTTGATGAACTCAGGCCGGAAGTGGGTGGAAATCGCGTCCATCACCGCAGCGCGTTGCGCCTCGCGATCACCGACCAGTTCCTGGATCTGCGTCGAGCCCAGGTTGGAGGTCATCACAATCACCGTGTTGCGGAAGTCCACCGTACGCCCATGGCTGTCGGTCAGGCGACCATCCTCCAACACCTGCAGCAGAATGTTGAACACATCCGGGTGGGCCTTCTCGACCTCATCGAGCAGGATTACCGAGTACGGTTTGCGCCGCACAGCCTCGGTCAAGTAGCCGCCTTCTTCATAACCGACATAACCCGGTGGCGCACCGATCAACCGTGCCACGGAATGCTTCTCCATGAACTCGGACATGTCGATACGCACCATGGCCTCTTCGGTGTCGAAGAGAAACTCGGCCAAGGCCTTGCACAGCTCGGTTTTACCGACACCGGTCGGGCCAAGGAACATGAACGAGCCACTCGGCCGGTTAGGATCCGACAGCCCGGCACGCGAGCGGCGCACGGCGTTGGACACCGCCACCACCGCTTCTTCCTGGCCAATCACACGCTGGTGCAGCAGGCTTTCCATTTTCAGCAGCTTGTCACGCTCGCCTTCGAGCATTTTCGACACCGGAATGCCGGTCCACTTGGAGACCACTTCGGCAATTTCTTCCTCGGTGACCTTGCTGCGCAGCAACTGGTTTTCGCTCTTGCCGTGCTGGTCGACCATTTGCAGGCTGCGCTCCAGGTCCGGGATCACCCCGTACTGCAGCTCGGCCATGCGGTTGAGGTCGCCTTTGCGGCGGGCCGCTTCCAGTTCCTGGCGGGACTGTTCGATCTTTTGCTGGATCTGCGCCGAACCCTGGACTTCGGCTTTCTCCGAGTTCCAGATTTCCTCGAGGTCGGAATACTCGCGCTCATGGCGAACAATCTCTTCCTGCAACCTTTCCAGGCGTTTCTTCGCCGCTTCGTCGCTTTCTTTCTTCAGGGCCTGGGACTCGACCTTGAGTTGAATCAGGCGCCGCTCCAATCGATCGAGTACCTCCGGCTTGGAGTCGATTTCCATGCGGATGCGACTGGCCGCTTCGTCGATCAGGTCGATGGCCTTGTCCGGCAACTGGCGGTCGGTGATGTAGCGATGGCTGAGCTTGGCCGCCGCGATGATCGCGCCATCGGTGATCGCCACCTTGTGGTGAACTTCGTAGCGTTCTTTAAGGCCGCGCAGGATCGCGATGGTGTCTTCTTCGCTCGGTTCTTCCACCAGCACTTTCTGGAAGCGCCGCTCCAGCGCCGCGTCCTTCTCTATATATTGGCGGTACTCATTGAGCGTGGTCGCGCCGACGCAGTGCAACTCGCCACGGGCCAGCGCGGGCTTGAGCATGTTACCGGCGTCCATCGAGCCTTCGCCCTTGCCCGCACCGACCATGGTGTGCAATTCGTCGATGAACAGGATGATCTGCCCTTCCTGCTTGGACAATTCATTGAGCAGGGCCTTGAGCCGCTCTTCGAACTCGCCACGGTACTTGGCGCCAGCGATCAACGACCCCATGTCCAGGGACAGCAGGCGCTTACCCTTGAGGCCGTCCGGCACTTCGCCGTTGATGATGCGTTGGGCCAGGCCTTCGGCGATGGCGGTTTTACCCACGCCAGGCTCACCGATCAGCACCGGGTTGTTCTTGGTACGGCGTTGCAGCACTTGGATCGTGCGGCGAATCTCGTCATCGCGGCCAATCACCGGGTCGAGCTTGCCCTCTTCGGCACGCTTGGTCAGGTCGACGGTGTATTTGTCCAGCGCCTGGCGGGATTCCTCGTGATTGGCGTCGTTTACCGCTTCGCCGCCACGCAGGTTGTTGATGGCGTTTTCCAGGGCTTTCTTGCTCACGCCTTGGCCAAGCAGCAATTTGCCGAGCTTACTGTTCTCGTCCATGGCGGCGAGCAGCACCAGCTCGCTGGAAATGAACTGATCACCCTTCTGCTGGGCCAGACGGTCGGCCTGGTTGAGCAGCCGCGCCAGATCCTGGGACATGTTCACGTCCCCGGTCGGATTCTGGATCTTGGGCAGTTGGTCGAGTTCTTTGGCCAACTCTTTACGCAGGCTGCTCACGTCGAAGCCCACCTGCATCAGCAGTGGCTTGATGGAGCCGCCCTGCTGCTCGAGCATGGCCTGCATCAAATGCGCCGGTTCAATACCGGGATGGTCCAGACCGACAGCCAACGACTGGGCATCGGACAGGGCCAACTGTAATTTGCTGGTTAAACGATCAATACGCATGGGTCACCTTCCTAATGAGCAGGCCGGACCTTGGACACATCCTGAATGAAGAAACCTGCCAGATACCGTTATAGATGTGGTCGATTCTGGAAGATTCAAGCCGGGCGCCCTTGATACAGATCAGAGAAGTCTAGCGATCAATCCAGATCAGGGAGGCGAAGCGACCGGTGCGCGGATTGCGGCGGTAGGAAAAGAAGCGCGGATCCGTCACGGTACAAAGACCGCCACCGTACACGGCCGTGACACCGCGTGCCGCCAGCCGCAGACGGGCCAGCGCATAGATGTCAGCCAGGAACTTGCCAACGTTGTGGCTCGGTACAAAGGCTTGTGCCGCCTGAGGCAGTTGCGCAATGAAAGCTTCGCGCACCTCAGGCCCGACCTCGAAGGCTTGCGGACCAATGGCCGGACCGAGCCAGGCAAGGACTTCACCCACAGGCACTTCAAGGTTGTCGAGAGTGGCCTCCAGCACGCCGTTGGCCAGCCCCCGCCAACCCGCATGGGCCGCCGCGACGCGGGTGCCGGCACGGTTGCAGAACAGCACGGGCAGGCAGTCCGCCGTCATCGCTGTGCAGGCGATACCCGGCGTGGCGGTCCAGCTGGCATCGGCGGTGGCCACCTGGGTCGGGTCGGCTTCGACCACGGCAACCCCATGGACCTGCTGCAACCAGGCCGGACGCATGGCGAATCGATCGGTGAGGCGGCGACGGTTTTCGGCGACGGCCCCAGGGTCGTCACCCACATGATCGCCCAGGTTCAGGCTGTCGAACGGCGCCAGGCTGACGCCGCCCGCACGGGTGGTAACACAGGCCTTTACCCAGGCCGGCGCGGGCCAGTCGGGTATCAGCCAGTCACTCATCCGATGAACGCCTCGCGGTCCTGCTTGAGCAGCGTCAGCAGCCAGACAAAGTCATCCGGCAACGGCGACTCCCAGCTCATGCGCTTGCCGGTGGTCGGATGGTCCAGCTCCAGGAAACGCGCGTGCAGCGCCTGGCGCGGGAAATTCTTCAGCGATTCGACCATGGTCTGGCTGGCAGCCGGCGGAATGCGGAAGCGACCGCCGTAGGCCGGGTCACCCACCAACGGGAAGTTGATGTGGGCCATGTGCACACGGATCTGGTGGGTACGGCCGGTTTCCAGCTTGACCCGCACGTGAGTGTGGGAGCGGAAGCGTTCGAGCACGCGGTAATGGCTGACCGCCTGCTTGCCACCCTCCATCACCGCCATGCGCTGGCGCTGCTGGCCGTGCCGACCGATGGGGGCGTTGATCTTGCCACCGGCGGTGACCACGCCGATCACGATGCACTCATAGATACGGCTGACGCTGCGGCTTTGCAACTGAGTGACCAGTTGTGTCTGCGCCTGGATGGTCTTGGCCACCACCATCAGACCGGTAGTGTCCTTGTCCAGGCGGTGGACGATGCCGGCACGCGGCACGTTGATGATGTCCGGGACGTGGTGCAACAAGGCATTGAGCAGGGTGCCGTCGGCATGACCGGCGGCCGGATGCACCACCAGGCCCGCTGGCTTGTTGATCACCAGGATGTCATCGTCTTCGTAGACGATGTCCAGGGCAATGTCCTGGGCGACCCATTCTCCCTGGGCCTCCTGTTCGGCAGTCAGCTCGAGAATGGCGCCGCCGTGGACGATGTCGCGCGGGCGGATCACCGCCCCATCCACAGTCAGGCGGCCGTCCTTGATCCAGGCGGAAAGGCGCGAGCGAGAGTGCTCGGCGAAGAGTTGTGCGGCGACTTGATCGAGGCGTTGGCCGCCCAATTCGGACGGCACCTCTGCGCGAAGTTCTATTTTATCGGACATGCTCGGACTGGGCGTCGGCACAGCCTTTGGTTTCGGCTGCGCGCTTGTGGTTAAATACGGCGTCTTTTGCCCCGAGGCTTTTCAACGGGGCGCTCATCATAACAGGACGGCCCCGCCCAAGACAGCGGCCGTCATAGGGACGCAAGCCGCCATGCAAGTGAAACACCTGCTGCTGATCGCCATCCTCGCATTGACTGCTGCTTGCTCGTCGAAGGAAGTCGTAGACGAAAACCTGAGCGAAGTCGAGCTGTACCAACAGGCGCAGAACGACCTGGACAACAACAGCTATACCAGCGCCACGGCCAAGCTCAAGGCCCTGGAGTCGCGGTATCCGTTCGGTCGCTACGCCGATCAGGCCCAACTGGAGCTGATCTACGCCAACTACAAGAACGCCGAGCCGGAAGCTGCAAAATCCGCCGCCGAGCGTTTCATTCGCCTGCACCCGCAGCACCCGAACGTCGATTACGCCTATTACCTCAAGGGCCTGACCTCCTTCGACCAGGACGTTGGCCTGCTGGCGCGTTTCCTGCCGCTGGACATGACCAAGCGTGACCCGGGTGCCGCGCGCGACTCCTACAATGAGTTCGCCCAGCTGACCAGCCGCTTCCCCAACAGCCGCTACTCGCCGGATGCCAAGCAGCGCATGATCTACCTGCGCAACCTGCTGGCGTCCTACGAAATCCACGTGGCCGACTACTACCTGACCCGTCAGGCCTACGTCGCCGCCGCCAACCGTGGCCGCTACGTGGTAGAGAACTTCCAGGAAACCCCTTCGGTGGGCGACGGCCTGGCAGTAATGACCGAAGCGTACCAGCGCCTGCACCTGGACGAGTTGGCGGCCACCAGCCTGGAAACCCTCAAGCTGAACTACCCGGATCACCCTTCCCTGGTTGATGGCCAGTTCACCCCACGGGTCGACGAAGCCGACAACCGTTCGTGGTTGAGCAAGGCGACCCTGGGCCTGATCGAATCCCGCCCACCCCTGCCGCCGGGCGAAACCCGCGCCAACCAGGACGTGCAGCGTCAGTTCCAGGATGCCAAGGAAGCCATTCCGAACGAGCTCAAGCCCAAGGACGAAAATGGCGACGTGATCGAAGAAGAAGAGCCTGAGAAAGAGTCCGGCGACCGCTCCTGGTTCAGCCACCTGACCTTCGGCCTGTTCGACTGAGGCCAAGCCATCAGCAAAAAGGGAGACCCAGCGGTCTCCCTTTTTTGTGCCTGGCTTTTATTGCGCTGTGCGCCGTTCCAGTCCTTGGCTAAACTGCCTGATCACTCGCCAAAAAGCCGCCCATCATGCTTCGTCTATTGATTCTGTTCGCCGTCGTTGCCTCCGCCATATGGATCTTTCGCGGGATGAAAAACAACGGTCGCACCTCACGTCCTACCCAGGAACAAGACGCACCGCCCATGGTTCGTTGCGCCCATTGCGGCGTACACCTGCCACGTGACCGGGCCCTGGCTCTCGAACAACAGTGGTACTGCAGCCAGGCTCATCTCGAGCAAGGCCCGGGCAGTCGTGATCGCTGAGGCCTCGAGCCCCCGCGTCAAACAGGCGCAGCGCCTGCTGCGCCTCTATCACCTGTATCGCCTGAGCATCGGCATCACCCTGGTGCTGTTGATCTCCAGCAAACTGGACAATCGCCTGCTGGAGTTCGCCAACGACGACCTGCTGCACAGCGGTAGCTGGTTGTACCTGGTGCTGAACATCCTGCTGGTGGTGTTCCTTGAGAACACTCGCCGCCCTGCCCGACTGTTCGGCCTGGCACTCACCGACGTACTACTGCTTTCGTGGCTGTTCTTCGCCGCAGGCGGTGTGCCCAGTGCCATCGGCAACCTGCTCATCGTCTCGGTAGCCATCGGCAATACGCTATTGCGAGGCCGGGTCGGCCTGTTGATCGCCGCTGTCGCCACGATCGGTATCGTCGGGTCGACGTTCTTCCTCGGCCTGAGCGACTCAAACCGTCCCAGCAGCTATCTGCAAGCTGGCACCCTGGGAGCACTGTGTTTTGCCGCCGCCCTGCTGGTACAAGGCCTGACCCGGCGACTGGAAGCCAGTGAAACCCTGGCCGAGCAACGGGCCAGCGAAGTGATCGGCCTCGAAGCGCTCAATGCACTGATCCTGCAACGCATGCGCACCGGCATCCTGGTCCTCGACCGCGAGCGGCGCGTGCAATTGGCCAACGAAAGCGCTTTGAACCTGCTAGACATGCATGACCTGGTCGGCCAGCGGATCGATGACTATTGCACCGCCCTGGTCGAACGCCTGCAATTGTGGTTGAACAACCCCAGCCTGCGCCCACCCAGCCTGACCGTGGCTGGCACAGGCCTGACCCTGCAACCGAGCTTCATCGCCCTGGGGCATCACGATCAGCAGCAGATCCTGGTATTCCTTGAAGACCTGGCCCAGGTTGCCCAGCAGGCCCAGCAACTGAAACTCGCCTCCCTCGGGCGCCTCACCGCGGGCATCGCCCATGAAATCCGCAACCCCTTGGGGGCGATCAGCCATGCAGCGCAATTGCTGCGCGAATCCGAGGAACTGAACGACGCGGATCGACGTCTGACGCAGATTATTCAAGATCACTCCCAACGAATGAATCGCGTCATTGAAAACGTCTTGCAACTGTCCCGCCGCCAGCAGACCACGCCCCAACGCCTGGACCTGCGGGCCTGGCTCGAGCAGTTTGTCCGTCAGGCCCGCGAAAACGCTGCCGAGCACCAGCAGTTGCACTTGAGCATCGACCCAGGCGACTACACCACGCTGATGGACCCCGACCAACTCACCCAAGTGCTCGACAACCTGCTGCGCAACGCCTGGCGCCACAGTGCAATGGCCCATGAACAGGCCGAGGCCTGGCTGAAACTGTTTATCGATCCCCACAGCCAGCTGTCCACCCTGGACATCATCGATAACGGTCCTGGTGTGACGCCAGAGCAACAGGCGCATCTGTTCGAACCCTTCTTTACCACCAGCAGCCAGGGCACCGGCCTTGGGCTCTATCTGTCCCGTGAGCTGTGCGAAAGCAACCAGGCCCGCCTAGACTTCAAACCACGCCAAGGCGGCGGCTGCTTTCGCATCACTTTTGCTCACGGACGGAAACAGATTTGAATATTCGCTCACGGCAACGAATCCTGATCGTCGATGACGAACCGGACATCCGCGAACTCCTGGACATTACCCTGGGCCGGATGAAACTCGACACCCGCAGCGCCAAGAACCTTGCCGAGGCCCAAGCCCTGCTGACGGACGAAGCCTTCGACCTGTGCCTGACCGACATGCGCCTGCCCGATGGCACTGGCCTGGAACTGGTTCAACATATCCAGCAACGTTACCCCCAACTCCCCGTGGCGATGATCACCGCCTATGGCAGCCTGGAAACCGCCATCGACGCCCTCAAGGCCGGGGCCTTCGACTTCCTGACCAAACCGGTCGACCTGGGCCGGCTGCGAGAACTGGTCACCAGCGCCTTGCGCCTACCGCCGGTCGCCACGCCGGTCGCCACCATCGAGCGCTGCCTGCTGGGCGACTCTCCACCGATGCGCAGCGTGCGCAAACAGATCGAAAAGCTCGCCCGCAGCCAGGCACCGGTGTACATCAGCGGCGAGTCAGGCTGCGGCAAGGAACTGGTCGCCCGGTTGATCCATGAACAAGGCCCCCGCTCCAGCCAGGGGTTTGTGCCAGTCAACTGCGGGGCAATTCCCAGCGAGCTGATGGAAAGCGAGTTTTTCGGCCATCGAAAAGGCAGCTTCAGCGGCGCCATCGAAGACAAACCCGGGCTGTTCCAGGCCGCCCACGGCGGAACGCTGTTCCTCGATGAAGTGGCCGATCTGCCCCTGGCGATGCAAGTCAAACTGTTGCGAGCGATCCAGGAAAAGGCCGTACGCGCCGTGGGCGGCCAGCAGGAAGAAGTGGTGGATGTACGCATCCTCTGCGCCACCCACAAGGACCTGGACGGCGAAGTGGCCGCCGGGCGCTTTCGCCAGGACCTGTACTATCGGCTGAACGTCATCGAACTGCGGGTCCCGCCGTTGCGTGAGCGCCGTGAAGATATCGAGCCGCTGGCCAACCACATGCTCCAGCGCCTGGCAGCCAACACCGGCAGCCCACCGGCCAGGTTGCATCCCCAAGCGTTGGACGCCCTCAGGAATTACCGCTTCCCGGGCAACGTGCGCGAACTGGAAAACATGCTCGAACGTGCCTACACCCTTTGCGAACAGCAACAGATCGAAGCCGTCGACCTGCGCCTGGCCGAGGGCAACAGCGCCAGCGAGGCGGGCAACCCGGATTTGATGCAGGTCGACAACCTGGAGGATTACCTGGAAGACGTCGAGCGCAAGCTCATCCTCCAGGCCCTGGAACAAACCCGCTGGAACCGCACGGCGGCGGCGCAGCGGTTGAAGTTGTCGTTTCGGTCGATGCGGTATCGGTTGAAGAAGTTGGGGTTGGATTGAGCCGCGGCGTTGAAGCCACGCTAACCCCTGTGACGAGGGGGCTAGCTCCCTTGCCACAGGTTCTGTGTTTGCCTTGGCAACTCTTCTAGCCTTGCGCCACCGGCACCTGTTTATCCAGTACTCGATTGGCCAACAACTCGCTCAGCTCAATCAACTGCTGTACCCCCAAGGCAACATGTCGCCGCGAGCCTTCGAGCTCGAAGGCCAGGTCGCTGACCGTTGCGTTAGCGGAGGCCAGGGTTTCGCTGAGGTTGGTGAGGAGGCATTCGGTGTCGATGCTGTCCACGACAGTGAATAGCTGGTTTGAGGCGGGTTTCTTTTTGGCTTCAGGCTTTGGGCCGAGGTAATAGTCGAGGGCGCGTTTGGCGGCTTCATCGAGTTCTTTCGAGTTAAGGCCGGTGTCATAAGAAGCGTTATTGGTTTCTGAAGGTGATGAAGGTTTGTCACACATTGCGGTACTCCAAAGGGGGAATGGATTACCAAGTTTTCGGGCCGCGACGCCCGGTCGCTGAATTGGCAGCGACAGGAGAAGGTTAGCCAGAGCCCTTCCCACCCGGCAACCGCCGGAACTCGTCGGAAAATTCGGTTTGAATTAGGACCTTGTCCGACCATTCCCACAAAGTCTGGTCAGCTGTAAGGGCGGTGTGTATATCCGTTTCTTCGATAACGGCTGCTGGCGGTTCCGCCCTTACGGCGGCTCACTTTTGAGAAGCGCAAAAGTAAGCAAAACGCTTTATGCCCCACCACTCGGTGCCTCGCTTAGGCTCGGCATGCCCTCACTCCGGCATTGCTCCGTGGGCCCGCCGCGAAGGGCCATCCATGGCCCAGCGCGGCTATCCCGGCATCCATGCCGGGATGCCCACTGCGCAATGCCTGCGTTCGGCCAGCGTGGTTAACGGGGCGCCAAAATCTACGTCCTCCGCGAGGCGGCCTTATAGCCGACCTGACTCTTGGTGAGACCGCGTTTCTCCTGTGGGAGCCAGCCTGCTCGCGAAGAGGCTGGAGCATTCAACATATTCATCGACTGTACTGTCACCTTCGCGAACAGCCCCACAATTGGTTCGGGGGCACAGCTGGAGAAACAGGTCGGCTATAACGCCGCCTTCGCGAGCAAGCTCGCTCCCACACTGGGTCGGTGACAATCTACAGATTTTCGGCCACTGCAAATCCCTGTGGGAGTAAAACTTGCTCGCGATGGCGGTGGATCAGCTTGCATCAGCCTTGGATGTACCGCCGTCTTCGCGAGCAAGCTTTGCTCCCACAGATTTGACGGGTGTACGACCAGGAGAACCAGGTCGGCTACTAGGCCGCCTCGCGGTGGACGTTGATCTCGGCGCCCCGTTAACCACGATGGCCGAACGAAGGTATTGCGCAGTGGGCACCTCGGCATGGATGCCGAGGTAGCCGCGCTGGGCCATGGATGGCCCTTCGCGGCGGCCCACGGAGCAATGCCTTCGTTCGGGCATGCCGAGCCTAGGCGAGGCACCGAGTGGTGGGGCAAAGCGTTTTTGGTTACTTTTGGCGCTCTTCCAAAAGTGACCCGCTGTAAGAGCGGAACCCTAAGTAGCCGTTACCGCAGCAATGGATATGTACTCGATCAACAAGGCCTGCTGTCAGGCCGCCATCGCGAGCAAGCTCGCTCCCACAGTTGGATCGGAGTAAAGGAGCAGTATCAAAACCGAACGTTATAAGCGCCCCGCCGGCGCATAAGGCACAGGATCAATCACCGGCTCAAGCCCCAGCATCAAATCCGTAAACAACCGACACGACGCCGGCGCCAACACCAACCCATTGCGATAATGCCCACAGTTCAACCACAGCCCCGCAAACCCCGGCACCTCGCCGATATAAGGAATGCCTTCAGGCGATCCAGGCCGCAGCCCAGCCCAGTGCCCGACCACCTCAGCATCGGCCAGCTCCGGAATGAGTGCCACCGCCGAAGCCTTCAGGCTCTCCAGCGCAGCATCGGTCGGAGTCTTGTCGAACCCCTCACGCTCCAGCGTACTGCCAACCAGAATGTGCCCATCACGACGCGGAATCGCATAACGCCCTTTGGCCAAAACCATGCTCGACAGAAAATCCGACGCGCACTTGTACAAAATCATCTGGCCCTTGACCGGCTCGACCGGCAACTTCAAGCCCAATGTCTTGAGCAACTCGCCGCTCCAGGCACCGGCGGCCAGTACCACCTCATCGCCACGAATTTCACCGGCCGAACTGTGCACACCCACCACTCGCCCGCCATCACGGATGAACCCACTGACTTCGCAGTGCTCATGAAGTGTGACATTGGGTAGCGCCTGCAACGCTGCCTTGAGAGATTTGACCAGTCGGGGATTACGCACATTGGCCACGTCAGCCATGTAGATCGCCCGGGAAAACCCCGTGCCCAGCACCGGCACCGCCTCATGGACAGCGCAGATATCCACAGCCCGCAGCGGACGCCCTTCCCGCTCGGCCCAGGCCAGCGCTTCTTCCTGGTCGTCCAGATCCAGCCAGTACAACCCGGTGACATGCACTTGCGGATCGACCCCGGTCGCCGCGAACAAACGCTCGCCCAGTTGTGGATAAAAATCCTGCGACCAATGGGCCAACGCTGTGACCGCCGGGCTATAGCGCCACGGATACAGAGGAGACACGATACCGCCGCCAGCCCAGGACGATTCCTGGCCGACACTGGAACGGTCCAGCAGCACCACACGCTGCCCTTCGGACGCCAGATTGAACGCAGTCAGCAGGCCAATGACTCCGCCGCCGACAATCACCACTTGCTGTTGCCTGGTCATGTTCTGATTCGACTCATAAGACAAAGGGCGCAAGGGTGCGCCCGAACAAAGAAACTCAGCGACCCCAGCAATCCTTGGCGGTCAGCCCGGCGGCGGCGTTGATCATGCCCCGTACGCCAGTATTGTTGATGGTGAAATCACCGCACTTGTCCGTGGCCATGGACGAACCGCTCTTGCGCACGGCGGTCAGCGTGAAGCTCTGGTCCGCCAGTGTCTGGGTAATGGTATAGAAATCGTTGCCGCCGCTCAGACCGGTCGCGTTGGTGTAGACGTTATTCTTCGAGTAATAACGCTCGAGAATCTGCGCCTGCTGCGACAGCAACCCAGCGATTTCAGTACGCCGCCCCTTCTTCATGTATTCGGTCAGGCTCGGATAGCCGACGGTGATCACGATACCGATGATCGCAATCACGATCATGATTTCGATCAAGGTGAAACCCCGGTTGGATCTGCGCATGCCTTACCTCTCACTGTATTTGTCGCCACATGATGCGACGGCTACCGCCCACGGATTTTTCCAGCAGCTCGGTGATGTTGCCGCTGGAGTCATTGACGATCATGTTGGTGGCCCCGCTGGCGCTAACCACGGCGCTCAAGGTCGGGATACCGCCCGTGAAGACCACCCCGCTGGAAATCGTATCGGAGCTGTTGATCGTGCCGTCACCGTTGGTATCGAGCACCGCATAATTGAGCATCTTACCGTTGAACGCATCCAACTCGATCAGTTTGCCGGTACCGAAGCTGGCGCAAGGGTCGGTGGTGTCGACGGCAGCGGTGGTAAAGACCACCCGCCCGCTCACCAGATTGGCCGGGTTGATCACCCGCTCTCCGGTCAGCACGTTGTTGTACACCAAGGGCAGGTACCAGCCCTTTTTCGAAGGATAAGCCACGTCGGTCTGGCTGGTGGTCACGAACTGCCCCGTACTGCCTGAGAACACCCCCGTGATCGACTGGGCCTGCAGGTTCGACACGGTGATTTGCCCGGCACCGCCGGTGGCGTCCCATATCGAGTAGAACCCTTGCAGGTCCTTGTTGAGTTTATCCGCCGTTTCGTTGAACTTGCCGGTGCCGAAAAACACCTGGGTACCGCCCTGGGGATTGGCTGCCAGCAACGGTTGAACGGTGATCGGCTGGGTCGCGCCACCGGACGTGGTGAACAACGGCTGGCCGGAAAACGCTACGCCCCATGTGGTCGGGGAAGTACCACTGAGGTCGAACTTCCACATCCGCCCTCTCAAGTCGCCCCCGTACGCTGCCTGGACGACATTCTGGGAGTTGACCCGCAGCTTGACCGACGACAGGCCGTTATTGGTGTCGCTGCTGTTGATGACGATTTTGCGGATCAACGAACCGTCGCGGATATCCACCACGTACAGCGCCGCCACGCCGCTGTTGCTGCCGTAGCCATTAGAGATGAACGCCGCCCAGCGTCCATCCGCCAGGCGGGCGACTTCGGGGCGGGCGTAGGCGTAGCCCAGATCATTGAAGACGTTGGCCGTGTTGGCAACGGCCGGTGCGCTGATTTCCCACAGCGCCCGAAGTGCATTGCCCGCCGCCGCATCGAACAACTGGACCGCGAAAAACGTCTTGCCTCCGGCGCCAGTGCCGCCCACCGCCACCGTCTTCCAAGCGCTCCCCGACTGCGTGTCGAATACGCCGATCTGGCCGTCCACCAAAAACTTGTGGCTCACGCCATTGACGTAATTGGTGTCGGCAATGTTCACCAGCGAGGGCAGCACGCTCGACGGCATATAGGCGTAACGCCGCGTACCGTTGGCGCTGTTGATGACACTGAAAAAACCATCGTTGGCGTTCACCACCAGGTTGGCGCTCATGTTCGTCGCCTTGGTCGTCAGATACGCGCTGTAGCTGGTGTCGTTGAGCAAATCCGCGGCGGTCTGCTCATTAGGCGATGCCAGCACCAGTGGCGAGTTGATGATGTCCCCCAACAACACACTGCGCACCTTCAAGCCGGTTTTATTGACGCCCTTGCTCCATTCCACCAGATCGTTGCCGGTAATCCCCGTGGGCAGGTTCTGGTTGAGGCTGGTTTGCTGGGCGGGTGACAAATTAGCGTAGGCCAGGGTCACAGGCGCATTGGTCACGGTATTCCACGACTGATAAATCGGCGCCGTGGCGCCGGGCACGATGGCCGTGTCGGTGGTCCATTGCGCCGCAGCCCTGTTGACCGTGCCTGCCGCGGTGAAACCGAACGCCCGGATGGTGCCGCGCCAGTCCTTGGGGTCATAGGTGGTCTGATAATAACTGGAGGTGCTGGACACCGTGGCGGCGTTGGTGGTGCCAGCACCTCCGGACCCGGCCTTGGAGGTGATGTCGCTCAGGGCTGATGACAGGGCATCGTTCAAACCCTCGCTGTCGGTCGCCTGGTAATACTTGCCTGTGCCATAGCGGGCGGCGTCGGACAGCATCTGGTTGGTGGCGGTAAAACCCACAGTGTAGGTATTGAGGTACTGCCGGGGAAAATCCGTCGCGTTCCAACTCTGGCCGGTGGCGTCGGTGCCAGTGGAGCGCATGTCGATGTCGAAGGCGAACTTGGCGATGTCGTCCAGGTACAGCGTGTCACCCTCACCATCACCATTGAGATCGGCGCCATCGCTATTGCTGCCGCTGATACCGCTATCCCAGTTCGGCAGGCGGGAGCCGCCCAGCGGATCGTTGGTGGGAAACGTGCGGTCATAGGTGGGCAACCCGTCAGTGATCACCACGCCGAAGTTTTTCTGGCAACGGTACTGGATCGGGCTGGTATAGGTGGTCGGCGTGCTGTTGTAGTACGGTGCCATCCCCCTGAAATAACGGGTGACTTCGTAGTAGCTCTCGGCCAGCGGCGTATTCGCCACAGCGCCCAAACCGTTGATCGCATTGATCAGGGCAGTGTAGTTGCTGTTGGCCTGGGTCTGGGTCACGCTGCCGCTGACCGGCGAAAGGTCACTGACCGAACGGGCGATGTAGCCCCCAGGTCCGGAGTTGCTGCTGTTGGGTGGATTAAAAGTCGCGAGGCCAATGCGCAAGGCGCGGTTATTAGTGACCAGGTCATTGGACACATCCCGCGCCACGTTGATTCGATAATCATTGGGAATCGTACCGGTGGTGAAGTCCCGGTTCGAGCCGTTGGCCAAGGTCAGCAGATACGCCAGGTATTTGGTGGTATAGCGGGTGTTGCCACCGCCCACCGGGTCCGGCAAGCGCAGGCAGACACGGCCTAGGCTACCCCGGTAGAAACCATACCAACCGCTCGTGCAACCTCCACGGAACAGGCTGACCAACAGAACGTTGCCATCGTCTGGATCCAGCGTCACACCGCCGGAACAGCTGTTGCTGGAGTTACAGTTATTGACAGCTGGGCGCGAGACATTCGGATCAAACCCCGCCGCCCAGATAATATTATTCATACTCCCCGAGTCATCGATCAGCAGCATCACGTTCGGGGTAACGGCGGCGGCACTCAGTAACGGCGAGTCCGAAGGCGTGAACGCATAGGCCGGGGTCATCAGGTAAAGGCTGAGCAACGCCCCCCACACCATCGCTCTCCAGCCTCGGCGAGCCTCAGTATTTCGCATAGATGCTCTCCACCACGCTGCGCTGGTTGTTGCCCACCACCGCCACCGCTGTGATCCGGTACAGCGTCGCCGAAGTATTGACCGGCACATTGACCGCTGCGAGCGTGGTGCCGATGTTCTGCACGCCATAAAACCCACCACCAGCGGCGACCCAGGTCACCCCAGAGGATGAATAGCGTCCTGCCGCCGTAACGGTCGCCGATTCAGGCGGCGGCGCGCATTGGGCCGTGCTGGTACAGACGGGCAAGGAATAGGTCTCGACCTGCACCGCGCTCTCACCGATCCTCAACGCCGCCTCGGCGATCTGGAAAGACTGGTTACGCAGCATGACGCTGCTGGTCATCTTTTCCTGGAGCGTGGCGCTCTGCATCGACGACAGGCCAATCAGGGTCAGGAGCAGCAGGAAAACCAGGCTGACCAGCAAGGCCATGCCGCGCTGGCGGTGTGCAATGGCGTTCGGATTCATCGGTCGCCCCCTCACAAAAGCCGGTTGCGCAAAGCGGCAACCACGTTGAAGGTCTGCTCGCGCACGGCGTTCTTCGGATCAAAGAGCGTCAGGGTCAGGCGCACGCTGCGAATCAGTGCAGGGTCAGTTGGATTGCTGCTGTAGCTCGACGCCGCGATGTCCGTCGCGCTGCTGGCTACGCCGAAAGTCACGTTGAAGGTTCGGACGTTGTCCACCAGCACCGCCAGGGTCGGGTTACCGGCACCAGTGCCCATCAGCAACTGGTTATTGCTGAAGCTGTAGATCAGCCGTCGTATCGGAAACGCCGTCTGCCCGGCCGCAGGTACCCGTACTCCGGTGTAGGCGGTTGCCGAGGTGCGGCAATCGGAGACGACGGTCCAGGTCGGTACGCCACCACCACCGCCGACATCCGTTGTCACCAGGGTCAGTTTCAGGTTGGTGTTGTCCCAGCGGATCGGCGTGATCTGGCTGGCATTGAAGTCCCCCGCCGAGGAAGCATCGGTAATGGTCCCCAGGCAACCGAACATGCCCACCATGCGCAGTTCCTGGACCATTTTGCTCAAGGCGAACCGGGCGTCCTCCTGCATCACCGCCGCCGCCCCCTGGCTGATGTAGGTGTTCTTGGCCGCAATGAAAATCTGCACCACGCCCAGCACGACGATCAGGCTGAGCACCAGCGCGATCATCAATTCAATCAGGCCGAATCCCCGGCAATACTTGTTCAAGGCGGTGTCCCCACCGGGTCGACAGCGACACGACTGGTCAGCACGAAGCTGCGTCGCGCCTCGGCCGCGTCGGACGTGTTGGCGGCGCGGTCGTCGTCCCAGGAAATGGTGATGGTGTAGACCCGCTGGTTCAGCCGAATGGTGCCGGTGGCCGTGGCGCCGCCGAAGGCAATGATGTTGGTCTTGAAATCGTAGAGGTCCTGGTCGCGAGCAACGTTGAGGTTCGGCGAACTGGGCGGCGTGACGGTGTAGTCGGCACCGGAGTTGGCGCGGATGCGGTCCAGAATGTCATAGGCGATGAAACTGGCCTGGCTGGTCATGCGCGAACTGTCGGTGTACTTGAGGGCATTGAGCTGAATCATCGCCGCCCCCAGCAAACCCACGCCGAGGATCAGCACCGCCACCAGCACTTCGATCAGCGTCATGCCCCCCTGTGCCTTGTTACTGCAATCCTTCATCCGCAACTTCCACCCAAAACGATTCTTCCATTGAGGCAAACACTCAGCGTCCGACTCTGCGCCCCCCTTACATAATTGAAGCTCACTGGCGTAGCCGGGGCCGACAACCCGCCAAGGCTGTTGAAATCCATGTTGGTCACCTCTGAGGTTAGCGTCAGAGTGACGCCGCTGCCCATCGCTGGAACAACCCGCAATACATTGGTCGGGGTGGTCGGATTGCCAGTGTTGTCATACACCATCAATTCACCGCTCCAGGCACCGCCCTGGGTCGTGGGGCGAATCCGAATGGTGACACCACGGTCGATCGCTTCCATTCGGGCAAAGTTCAGCGCCCGGCGCAGATCGCTGATCTCGGTATCGGCCTTGGTGCTCTGCATCGATCCGGTAAACGCCGGCACCGCCAGGGTGATCAGGATCAGCATCACGCCGAGGGCCACCACCACCTCAATCAGCGTGAAACCTTTTGTACGAAGATCCATCGGTGCCCTCCGTTGCCGTCGGCTATACCTGCTTGTACACGCTAGAACAAACCACCGCCGCGTGTACGGTTGTTTTGGAATACGGCGCACGGATCGCGCCGCTTAACACGCTTCAGGGAGGAGATGTCATGCACCAACAGGGCTTCAGCCTGATCGAGCTGCTCATGGGACTGGCGATTGCGGCAATTGTTCTGTCGTGGGCCGGCTCCGGCTACAAAGCGCTGGTCGAATCCACTGAACGCAAAGACGCCGCGCTGCTATTGGCCAGCGGCTTGCGCAGCGCTCGCAGCGAAGCCATCGCGCGCAACCGAACCGTCGTGATCAGAGGGATAGACAACGATTGGGGCCGGGGCTGGCGGATCACGCTGGACGACAAAGAGAAAACATTGCTGATGGAACGCAGTAGTCGCGCCCGGGTGATTGGCAACTGGCCGGTGAAGCGGTCGGTGCGGTTCAGCAGCCTGGGGGAGGCACTACTGCCCAGCGGCGCCTTCCAGGCCGGCACGCTACACGTGTGCGCCAAACGCGAGCCACTCAGTCACCATCAGGTGGTGCTGGCGCGCACCGGACGCATCAGCCTACGCAGCGAAAAAGCCGAGCAGGCCGCATGCGAAAAGGACTTAAAGCAGGGAACGGACGCGTAGCTCTTTGGGCATCGAGAAAGTGATGTTCTCCTCGCGACCGGCCAATTCATCGGCACCGGTTGCGCCCCAGGCCTGCAATTGCTGGATCACGCCACGCACCAGCACTTCCGGCGCGGAGGCACCGGCGGTGATGCCGATACGCTCGACGCTGTCGAACCAGCTACGCTGCATGTCCTCGGCGCCGTCAATCAGATAAGCCGGCGTGTCCATGCGCTCGGCCAGCTCACGCAAGCGATTGGAGTTGGAGCTGTTCGGGCTGCCGACCACCAGGACCACATCGCATTCGTTGGCCAGTTGCTTGACCGCGTCCTGACGGTTCTGGGTGGCGTAGCAGATGTCGTCCTTGCGTGGCCCGCCGATGGCCGGGAAGCGAGCACGCAGTGCGTCGATCACCCGACTCGTGTCGTCCATGGACAGGGTGGTCTGGGTGACAAAAGCCAGGCTCTCGGGGTTACGGACCTGCAAGGCCGCGACGTCAGCCTCGTCCTCGACCAGGTAGATCGCCCCGCCATTCCTGGCGTCGTACTGGCCCATGGTGCCTTCGACTTCCGGATGCCCCTCGTGGCCGATCAGGATGCATTCGCGACCGTCACGGCTGTAGCGCGCGACCTCGATATGCACCTTGGTCACCAGTGGGCAAGTGGCGTCGAACACCTTCAGGCCACGGCCGGCGGCTTCGGTGCGCACCGCTTGGGAAACCCCGTGGGCGCTGAAAATCACGATGACGTCGTCCGGGACCTGGTCCAGCTCCTCGACAAAGATCGCTCCGCGGCTACGCAGGTCTTCGACGACGAATTTGTTGTGGACCACTTCGTGGCGCACATAGATCGGCGGCCCGAAGACTTCCAGGGCGCGGTTGACGATTTCGATCGCCCGGTCCACACCGGCGCAGAAGCCACGGGGGTTGGCGAGTTTGATTTGCATGCTGTGCCTCGTGTCTGTGGGAGCGAGCCTGCTCGCGATGCGGTGGATCAGTCAACTCGACGGTGGCTGGGACTCAGCTATCGCGAGCAGGCTCGCTCCCACAGGAATTGTGGGGGCAGCCACTGCCCGTTAAACCTTAAAGCGCCTTGACCTCGAGGATTTCCACTTCGAAGCTCAAGGTCTTGCCCGCCAGCGGATGGTTGAAGTCCACGGTCACCTGGGCGTCGTCGTAAGTCTTCACCACACCTGGCAGCTCGGTGTTGGCAGCGTCGTTGAAGATCACCAGCAGGCCCTCGGACAGCTCCATGTCCTGGAACTGGGAGCGTGGCATGGTCTGCACGTTTTGTGGGTTGGGCTGACCAAAGGCGTTTTCCGGTGGAACGACCACGGTGCGCTTGTCGCCGGCCTTGAAACCGAAAATCGCTGCTTCGAAGCCGGGCAACAGGTTACCGTCGCCGACCTTGAATACCGCCGGGGCTTTGTCGAAAGTGCTGTCGACAGTGTCGCCGTTTTCCAGGTGCAGGGCGAAGTGAAGCTTCACTTCAGTGTTTTGAGCGATACGCTGCTCAGTCATGGACGGCTTCTCCGGTTTTCTTGCTCTTGAACATATCCAGGGCGAGCATCACGGCGCCCACGGTGATAGCGCTGTCGGCAAAGTTGAACGCCGGGAAATACCAGCGGTTCTGCCAATGCACCAGGATGAAATCGATGACGTGGCCCAGGGCAATCCGATCATAGAGATTGCCCAACGCGCCACCGAGCACCAACGCCAGCGCCACGGCCAGCCAGGTTTCATCGCGGCCCAGGCGCTTGAGCCAGACTACCAGCACGGCGCTGACCACAACCGCGATCAGGGCGAACAGCCAGCGCTGCCAGCCCGAACTGTCGGCCAGGAAACTGAACGCCGCCCCCGTGTTGTAGGCCAGGGTCCAGCTGAAGTAGTCAGGGATGACCACGATCTGCTGGTACATGGTCAGCGAGTGCTCGAAGTAGTACTTGCTGGCCTGGTCGATGACCAGGACCAACACGCTCAACCACAACCAGCCCAGCCGTCCGAAACGGCTCGCCACGTTAGGCATAGTGACGAACCTCACCGCTGCCGCTGATGTTATCGACGCAACGACCGCAGATTTCCGGATGTTCCGGGTTCACGCCGACGTCTTCGCGGCAGTGCCAGCAACGGGCGCACTTGGTGTGGTTCGACTTGACGATCTTGAGCTTCAGGCCGCTGACTTCAGTGACCACCGCATCGGCCGGTGCCTGCACGAAAGGTGCAACACTGGCAGTGGAGGTGATCAGCACGAAGCGCAGCTCGTTGCCCAGTTTGGCCAGGTCGCAGCCCAGGGCTTCTTCGGCGTAGAGGGTCACTTCGGCCTGCAGGTTGCCACCGACGGCCTTGGCCGCGCGCTGGATCTCCATTTCCTTGTTGACCGCCGCCTTGACCGCCATGATCCGGTCCCAATAGGCCCGGTCCAGCTCAAAGCCTTGCGGCAACTCGGTGAGGCCTTCGTACCAGGTGTTGAGCATCACCGATTCGTTGCGCTCGCCCGGCAGGTACTGCCACAACTCGTCGGCGGTGAACGCCAGGATCGGCGCGATCCAGCGCACCAGCGCCTCGCTGATGTGGAACAGCGCGGTCTGGCACGAACGGCGCGCCTTGCTGTTGGCGCCGGTGGTGTACTGGCGATCCTTGATGATGTCGAGGTAGAAACCACCCAGCTCCTGCACACAGAAGTTGTGGATCTTGGAATAGACGTTCCAGAAGCGGTATTCGCCGTAGTGTTCCTGCAACTCGCGCTGCAGCAGCAGGGTACGGTCCACGGCCCAACGGTCCAGCGCGAGCATTTCTTCGGCCGGCAGCAGATCGGTGGCCGGGTTGAAGCCGGTCAGGTTGGAAAGCAGGAAGCGCGCGGTGTTACGGATCCGCCGGTAGGCGTCCGCGCTGCGCTGCAGGATCTGCTCGGAAACAGCCATCTCGCCGGAATAATCGGTGGAGGCAACCCACAGGCGCATGATGTCGGCGCCCAGGGTGTCGTTGACCTTCTGCGGCGCGATCACGTTGCCCAGGGACTTGGACATCTTGCGGCCGGACTCATCGACGGTGAAGCCGTGGGTCAGCAGCTCGCGGTACGGCGCGTGGTCGTCGATGGCGCAACCGGTCAGCAACGAGGAATGGAACCAGCCACGGTGCTGGTCCGAACCTTCCAGGTACAGGTCGGCACGCGGGCCGCTCTCGTGGCCCATCGGGTGCGAACCGCGCAGCACGTGCCAATGGGTGGTGCCAGAGTCGAACCAGACGTCCAGGGTGTCGCTGATCTTGTCGTACAGCGGCGCTTCGTCGCCCAAAAGCTCAGCGGCATCCATCTTGAACCAGGCTTCGATGCCTTCGACTTCGACGCGCTTGGCCACTGCTTCCATCAGCTCAACGGTGCGTGGGTGCAGCTCGCCGCTTTCCTTGTTCAGGAAAAACGGGATCGGCACGCCCCAGTTGCGCTGGCGGGAGATGCACCAGTCGGGACGGTTGGCGATCATCGAGTGCAGGCGCGCCTGGCCCCAGGCCGGCACGAATTTAGTGTCTTCGATGGCCTTGAGGGATCGCTGGCGCAGGGTGTCGCCAGTGGTGGGCTGCTTGTCCATGCCGATGAACCACTGCGCGGTGGCGCGGTAGATCAGCGGGGTCTTGTGGCGCCAGCAGTGCATGTAGCTGTGTTCGATGACGGTGGTGTGCAACAGCGCGCCGACTTCGGTCAGCTTGTCGACGATGGCCGGGTTGGCTTTCCAGATGAACTGGCCGCCGAAGAATTCCAGCGACGGCACGTACACGCCATTGCTCTGCACCGGGTTGAGGATGTCGTCGTTGACCATGCCGTATTTCTTGCAGGTCACGAAGTCGTCAACGCCATAGGCCGGCGCGGAGTGAACCACGCCAGTGCCCGCACCCAGTTCCACGTAGTCGGCCAGGTACACCGGCGACAGGCGATCATAGAACGGGTGACGGAAATTGATCAGCTCCAGCGCCGAACCTGGCGCGGTGGCAACCACCGAACCTTCGAGGCTGTAGCGGGCCAGGCAGGATTCGACCAGCTCTTCGGCCAGCACCAGCAGCTTGTCGCCGACGTCGACCAGGGCGTAGTTGAACTCCGGGTGGACGTTCAGCGCCTGGTTGGCCGGGATGGTCCACGGGGTGGTGGTCCAGATCACGATCGCGGCCGGTTTGGCCAGCTTGCCCAGGCCGAAAGCGGCGGCGAGCTTGTCTTCATCGGCAATCGGGAACGCGACGTCGATGGTCGAGGACTTCTTGTTTTCGTACTCGACTTCCGCCTCGGCCAGGGCCGAACCGCAATCGAAGCACCAGTTCACCGGCTTGAGGCCCTTGAACACGAAGCCGCCCTCGACGATTTTCGCCAGGGCACGGATTTCGCCGGCTTCGTTCTTGAAGTCCATGGTCTTGTACGGATTGGCGAAGTCGCCCAGCACGCCAAGGCGAATGAATTCGGACTTCTGCCCTTCGATCTGCTCGGTGGCGTAGGCACGGCACAGCTCGCGGGTCTTGTCCGCGCCCAGGTTCTTGCCGTGGGTCACTTCGACCTTGTGCTCGATCGGCAGGCCATGGCAGTCCCAACCCGGGACATACGGCGCATCAAAACCCGACAGGGTCTTGGAGCGGATGATCATGTCCTTGAGAATCTTGTTCAGCGCGTGACCGATGTGAATGGTGCCATTGGCGTACGGAGGGCCGTCGTGCAGGACGAACTTCGGACGATCCTTGCCAATTTCGCGCAACTTTCCGTACAGGCCAATGCTGTCCCAACGCTGCAGAATCTGTGGTTCGCGCTGAGGCAGGCCGGCCTTCATTGGGAAGGCGGTGTCCGGAAGGTTTAGCGTGGCTTTATAGTCGGTCATTTAAGGCTCTTCATTAGCGATTGGCGCTGGTTGCGACAAGGGCACGGGCGGCGGCGATATCTGCATTGATCGCCGTCTTGAGCGCCTCCAGAGAGGCAAAACGCTGCTCTTCACGCAGCTTTTGGTGGAAAACCACCGTCAAACGCCGGTCATACAGATCGCCGGCAAAATCCAGAACATGTACTTCGAGGTGGGCCTTGCCATCCCCTTGGACCGTGGGCCGTACGCCGATATTGGCGACACCGGGCCAGGTCTTGCCGTCGATCTCGACACTCACCAGGAACACCCCGGTCAACGGTACACGACGACGCTTGAGTTGCACGTTGGCCGTCGGCGTGCCCAATTGGCGCGCCAGTTTCTGCCCGTGCAGGATCCGCCCGGCAATCCGGTACGGCCGGCCGAGCAAGCGCTCGGCCAATTCGAAGTCGCCAGCTGCCAGGGCATTGCGGACCTGGGTGCTGCTGACGCGCAAGCCGTCGATCTCGACAGTCTGCGCCGCCTCGACAGTGAAACCCTGGGCGATACCGGCCTGTTGCAAGTAGTTGAAATCCCCTACCCGGTCACAGCCGAAACGAAAATCGTCGCCCACTTCCAGATGCTTCACACCCAGACCGTCCACCAGGATGGTCTCGACGAACGCGGCGGCGCTGAGCTTGCTCAGGCGCCGGTTGAAGGCCAGGCACAGGACCCGGTCGATGCCTTCGGCGGCCAGCAGTTGCAGCTTATCGCGCAAACGGGCCAGACGGGCCGGGGCGGTGGCAGGGTCGAAACATTCCCGGGGCTGCGGCTCGAAGATCACCACGCAGCTCGGCACGCCCAATTCCAGCGCACGCTCGCGCAGCCGCGCCAGGATAGCCTGGTGGCCACGGTGAACACCGTCAAAGTTGCCAATAGTGGCGACACAGCCCCGATGTTGGGGGCGCAGGTTGTGGAGGCCTCGAACCAGCTGCATAACGCGCTTCTTGCTCATAAAGTGGCCGATTATAACCACACCCGGCGGCCAACGACAGGCAACACCGCAAGCCAAAGTGATCGAACCGACAAAACCGCTGCCCGGCCAGGGATTCTCGAAGGCAAACCCTCAGCTCAAGGCCTTGCGATTGAAGTCGCGCAGGCGGAAACCCATCAACAGCAACATACCGAAATATGCCACCACGCCGGCGGCGACCAGCACGCCCAGACGCAGGAAACGCGCGAGCATCTGCCCTTCGCCCCAGGCCGGCATGAAATGCATCGCGCCAAGCAGGACTGCCGACATCACCGCCACGGCCACCAGCAGCTTGAGGCCGAACTTGCCCCAGCCCGGCTGCGGCTGATACATCTTCTGTTTGCGCAGTTGGTAAAACAGCAACCCGGCGTTGAGACAGGCGCCGGCACTGATCGCCAAGGCCAGGCCGGCGTGCGCCAGCGGACCGATCAGCAACAGGTTGAACAGTTGGGTCATCACCAAGGTAAAAATGGCGATTTTCACCGGCGTGCGAATGTTTTGCTGGGCGTAGAAGCCTGGCGCCAGCACCTTGATCACGATGATCCCGAGCAAGCCCACCGAGTATGCGATCAGCGCACGCTGGGTCATCAAGGCGTCGAACGCATTGAATTGACCGTATTGGAACAGCGAAACCGTCAGCGGCTCAGCCAGGATTCCCAGCGCGAGGGAACAGGGCAAGACCAGCACGAAGCACAGGCGCAAGCCCCAGTCGAGGATGCGCGAGTATTCCTGGCGGTCCTGGCTGGCGTAGGTCTTGGCCAGGGTTGGCAGCAGGATCGTGCCCAGGGCCACGCCCAGCACGCCGGACGGCAACTCCATCAGGCGGTCGGCGTAGTACATCCACGACACCGAGCCGGCCACCAGGAACGAAGCGAAAATGGTGTTGATAATCAGGGAAATCTGACTCACAGACACCCCGAGGATCGCCGGCAGCATCTGCTTCATCACCCGCCATACACCGCTGTCGCGCAGATTCAGCCGCGGCAGCACCAGCATGCCGATCTTTTTCAGGTGCGGCAGTTGGTACAGCAACTGCGCCAGGCCACCGACCAATACCGCCCAGCCGAGAGCCATCACGGGAGGGTCGAAGTATGGCGTGAGGAACACCGCAAACACGATCATGCTGACGTTGAGCAGGGTCGGCACAAAGGCCGGCACGGAAAAACGGTTCCAGGTATTGAGAATTGCCCCGGCCAGGGACGACAGGGAGATCAGCAATATATAAGGAAAGGTCACCCGCAGCAGGTCCGAGGTGAGCTGGAATTTTTCCGGCGTATCGGTGAAACCCGGGGCCGTGGCCCAGATCACCCACGGCGCGGCGAGCATGCCGGCGGCCGTGACCAACGCCAGCACCAAGGTCAGCAGCCCTGTGACGTAGGCGATGAACGTGCGGGTCGCCTCGTCGCCCTTCTGGCTTTTATATTCCGCCAGGATTGGCACAAAAGCCTGGGAAAAAGCACCTTCGGCGAAGATCCGGCGCAACAGGTTGGGCAACTTGAAGGCAATGAAAAAGGCGTCGGTGGCCATTCCGGCACCGAATATCCGCGCTATCAGCGTGTCGCGAACAAACCCCAGGACACGGGAAAGCATCGTGATAGAGCTGACGGCAGCCAATGATTTGAGCAGATTCATGAAAAGAGTTTTTGCCTGTCGATAAACAGCAGGCGAACAACGCGCCCACTTATGCGATACTCCGCGCCGCTAAACAGTACAGAGCCAAAGCCCGCGAGTTTACAGGTCGCACGCCGGAAAGAAATCCTTCGGTGCGCTGCACCTGCCATTCAGCGGAACGCGTCACCCGCCCTTGACAAGACCTCAACTCATCGGCATGATTCGCGGCCTATTTTGTTTGCTATTTCCTAAAAAGTCTTTCGAGGAGCTCGACGGTGGCCAACACACCTTCCGCCAAAAAACGTGCAAAACAGGCTGAGAAGCGTCGCAGCCACAACGCCAGCCTGCGTTCCATGGTCCGTACCTACATCAAGAACGTAGTTAAGGCCATCGACGCAAAAGACGCTGAAAAAGCCCAAGCTGCTTACGTTCTGGCTGTGCCAGTTATCGACCGTATGGCCGATAAAGGCATCATCCACAAGAACAAGGCTGCTCGCCATAAGAGCCGCCTGAATGGCCACGTAAAGGCCTTGAACGTTGCCGCTGCTGCCTAAGCGACGCGCTCGTTAAAAAACCGACCTTAGGGTCGGTTTTTTATTGCCTGGGATTTACCCCACGCCAGAGCACCCCTCCCCTGTGGGAGCGAGCTTGCTCGCGATGGCGGTGGATCAGATGACGGAAATGGTGACCGCACTGCCGTCATCGCGAGCAAGCTCGCTTGTATGTTTAGACTTGAAGGGGTGGGCGGGACTAAAAGCTCGATTCCGACTCTAGCCAGTACGGACCGTGGGAGACTTCTCGTTCCGCCCTTTCTACCTAAAGCGCCGATAAGGAATTCATCGGTAAAACCGACGATAGAGGCAAGCCAGCGCAAAGGTAGACCCCGACAAGCACCTAAACCCTAGCTCCGAGGATTCGTCATGACAATCCTTAACTCACCAACGGTTATTGGTATCGATGTAGCGAAGGCCGAAATCGTCGTTTACCGCGAAGACCTGAAAATCACTCAAGCCATCGCCAACAATCGAGAAGCTCTTGGCCGGTGGCTCAAAACGCTACCAGCCCAAAGCTCGATTGCGCTGGAAGCCACCAGTTTTTATCACCTGGACACAGCTGAGCTGGCCCATGGAATGGGGTTTCATGTTTACGTTGTGGATCCTTATCGGGTGGCCCATTACCGTGAAAGTATTGGGCTGCGGGCTAAAACTGATCCTTGTGATGCGCGTTTGCTGGCTCGTTATCTAACGAACGAGCAAGCAAGGCTGCGTATCTGGAGCCCACCTCCAGAAGCCTACAAAGTGTTAAAAAACCTGCTTAGAAAACGTGCGGCACTCATCAAGGCCCGCGTCAGTATCGTGCTGAGTTTTTCGAACGAACCGTGCCTAAAGGACATCTTGGCCCGGCAGTTGGAGGTCTTCAAAGAGTCCGATCAGGCCATTCAGAAGCTAATGCGTGAGGCCAGCCAAGCGGTAGGGATCACTGAAAACATCAACCGCTGCAAAGCCATTGAAGGGATTGGTGAACTGACGGCCATTGGCTTGGCGACCGCATTCATGCGCGGTCACTTTGTCAGTGGCGATGCATTCATTGCTTTCTTGGGGATGGATTTGCGTCCAAAAGACTCAGGGAAGAAGCACAGTCCTCGTCACTTGAGCAAAAAAGGGGACGGGGAGCTACGACGCCTGGCGCACAACGCCGCGATGGCGGCCTGTCGGTCTCCTGCCTGGAAACCTTACTATGAGGCCTTCTTGGCACGAGGCCTGGCCAGAACTCAGGCCTTGGTTATCCTCGCCCGCAAGTTGTGTCGGGTAGCATTCGCCCTGATGAAAAATCAGAGCGAATACCAACCAAATTCACGGTTGCAGGGTTCCCCTGCAACATAGAATCTCCCACACTGGATCTTCAGCGGGCATAAGCCCCGCGCCCAGCACACATCCCCTGCGGAAGCCTACTCACCAAAATTGAAAACCACTGGCTTGGGTGGAGGGCAGCCGCCAGGTGGTGGGAAATTCTGTACACCGGCCTCATCGTAGCCGGTGTAACACCCCACTATCTTGTCATCCTTGAAGTTCATGCGACGCTCAACCACGCCCGTCGGGTAATAGTAGATCGTCTCACCTTCACGCTTGGCGTATGAGTAATCCTTGTATTCCCTCCCCTCGACCGTTATCAGACGAAAGCCCTGCTTGGCCTCGGAGAACTTTAACTGACCGTCGGGGTAGTACTCCCTGTGAATGACGCGATCATCAGGCTCCAGCAACACCTCCCGGACGTTACGCCCATCCTGGGTGTGGCGAGCACTTTGCTCGTTTCCGAACAGGTACTCGCTCTCAGAGTCGAAATGGCCGTTATTGAAAGCCCCTCGCTGCTTGCCGCAGCGCTTGATGCTGGTGTACTTGCCATCAGGCACATGGCAGTAGTTCCTGTCAGCGATCAGCACGCCATTCGCATCAAAGGATTGCAGATTACCAATGGGCTCATCGCCCTCGTAGGTTGCCACCGTATCGGGCTGACCATTGGGGTGATAGAGGCGAAACGGGCCCTCTTTCGAACCATGCCGCCACGAGATATCCGAAAGCATCACCGCGCCGTCATCACTGTAGGTCAGGGCGCGCCCTTCGATCTGGCCATTGGCATAGTTGGCCGAATAGGTGAGCTTGCCATTGGCCGCGTAGGTTTCTTTCAAGCCATCCAGCACGCCTGCACGGTAATGCTCGACGAGCCGCAAGACACCCGCGGCATCCACTTCACGCAATTCGCCCTGCTTCTTATCAGCAACGAAATCCACGGTCTGGACACCACCACCTTCTACATTCAGCTTCCAACGACCTTCCCGGACACCGCGCACATAACGCCCCTCACCCCAGGGCATTATCCAGTTCCCGTGCTGCATTCCCGCCACAAAATCGCCACGCTGGATGACCTCACCCTGACGCACACGCTCGGAAGGCCCGTCAAAATCACCATGCTTGTAAGTATCGAAGCCGGACATCGCCCCTTCATCGTCGCGCCCCTCGATCGTCCAGCGCCCCTCATAGAAATCGTCGACGATCATGCCCCTGGAAACCGTGCCCCCATCACTGACAACCCACGGCCCCTGGCGCAATCCATCTACATAGGCGCCAGTGGACTCGTAGCCCGACTCGTCGAATTCAGTCCACTGACCCGATCTCTTACCCTGGACATACGAGCCCCGCGCCCAGAGCCGCCCATCGCCCAAGGCCACCCACGCCCCATCCTCGGAGCCCTGATAGACCTTTGGATTGGTCTCCCAAGCCATTCTGCTGACACGGTAGGCAGAACCAACATCCTCGTCCTGGGGAGGCACGCGCTCATAAGTCAGCGTGAGCCAGCGCCCTTCGCGCTGCTGGAAAGTCTTCTTGTAGGTGTCGCGATGAGGATCCTCCGCCGGCTGCCCCACCGAAGCCGGGACACCGTCGACACCGAAATAGCCCACCAGCGTGCCACTCGCAGGCGCCAGCGTGTCGAATTCGGCAATACCGGTCTTGGGCAACACAGCGCTGTAATCGTAAGGCGGCAATTTGCCCAGTTCTTTCTGGACCAGCGCGGCAGTGAGAACCTTGTGATCAGCGGCAATACGATCCAACACCGGCTGCAGCGTCTCGAGCCGGCGATACCCGCCAACGGACGGCACGAAGCGATAACCGTGAAGTGCAGACCGCCCCTTGGCCCGGGACAGCACGATCAACGTCTGCAGATCACTGTCGAGACTGGCGTAAAACACCGACTCGATGCTCGCATCACCATAAGTGTCGAGCACTTGCGGGACACCGTCCGGCGAATCGCACAGGCATGAATAACCGACGACACCCTCCGTCTCGCGGATAAACGCCAGCGTCGCCCCACTTTCCTGGGAAGTTTTTATCACCGGATGCGCCAGCGGCTTTGCGCCATAAAACGGCTCGGCCAACGCCCCGGCGCAAACGGAACAACCCAATACAAACAGCAGCAAAAACGAACGCATACGAATCCCTTCGCGCCAAAAGCACAACAAATCCATGAAAATTAAAAAAGCGAGCCGATCGGCTCGCCCATTATTCGAGACTTAACGCCACGGCAAGATCGGAATGGCTGTCACCGCATTCTGCGGGCTGCCTTCGATCACGCGGTCGCTATAGACCAGGTACACCAGCGTGTTGCGTTTCTTGTCGAGGAAACGCACCACCTGCATGGTCTTGAACACCAGCGAAGTGCGCTCCCTGAACACCTCTTCGCCGTCCTTGAGTTCACCCTTGAAGCTGATGGGCCCGACCTGGCGACAGGCGATGGACGCCTCGGCGCGATCCTCGGCCAGGCCCAGACCGCCCTTCACGCCGCCGGTCTTGGCTCGCGACAGATAGCAGGTCACACCGTCCACCTTGGGATCATCGAACGCCTCGACCACGATCCGGTCGTTCGGCCCGACAAACTTGAACACCGTCGATACCTGGCCGATTTCTTCGGCCGAAGCCAGCAGCGGCAATGCCAGCAGCAAGCCGATCAATCCTTTTGCCAAACCCATGATTTTTCCTTAGACGAGAATCAGGTTGTCACGGTGAACCAACTCAGGCTCAGCCATGTAACCCAACAGACCGACAATCGCATCAGACGACTGACCAATGATTTTCTGCGCTTCGAGCGCGCTGTAGTTAGCCAGGCCGCGGGCGATCTCGCGACCATCCGGCGCCACGCACACCACCATTTCGCCACGACGGAAACTGCCCTGGACCAGCTTCACGCCCACCGGCAACAGGCTTTTGTTGCCTTGGGACAAGGCCGCCACCGCACCTGCGTCCAGCACCAGGGTGCCACGGGTTTGCAGGTGCCCGGCCAGCCATTGCTTGCGCGCCGCCAGCATGCCGCGCTCAGGGGAGAGCAAGGTGCCGATGCGCTCGCCGGCCTTCAGGCGATCCAGCACACGCTCCAAGCGACCACCGACAATGATGGTGTGCGCCCCGGAGCGCGCCGCCAGACGCGCCGCACGCAACTTGGTCTGCATGCCGCCACGGCCCAGCGCACCACCGGTACCACCCGCCACCGCATCCAGCGCCGGGTCATCGGCACGGGCTTCGTAGATCAGCTTGGCGTCGGGGTTGTTGCGCGGATCGGCGTCGAACATGCCGTCGCGATCCGTGAGAATCACCAGCAGGTCAGCTTCCACCAGGTTCGCCACCAGCGCGGCCAGGGTGTCGTTATCGCCAAAGCGGATTTCGTCGGTGACCACCGTGTCGTTCTCGTTGATCACCGGGATGACCTTGAGCTCCACCAGCGCGCGCAAGGTGCTGCGGGCGTTGAGGTAGCGCTTGCGATCGGACAGGTCGTCGTGGGTCAGCAGGATCTGCGCCGTATGGCGACCGTGCTCGGCAAAGCTCGATTCCCAAGCCTGCACCAGGCCCATCTGGCCGATAGCGGCAGCGGCCTGCAATTCGTGCATCGCGCTGGGTCGCGACGTCCAGCCCAAACGGCTCATACCGGCTGCCACAGCCCCCGAAGAGACCAGTACCAGCTCGACGCCAGCCTCATGCAAGGCCACCATCTGCTCGACCCACACCGCCATTGCCTGGCGATCCAGGCCCTTGCCATCCGCTGTCAGCAGTGCGCTGCCGATCTTCACGACCCAGCGCCGCGCACCCGTCACCTTGCTCCGCATCATCTTCAACCTTTGCCAGCGAACGGCGCGACCCAGCGCCGCCCATGGGATTATTCGTATTTGCGTTTTACAGATACCAAAACGCCGCTCGAATGAGCGGCGCCTTGGAAACCGGCTGGCTGCGATGATAACACCGCGTTGAAACACTTAAACCTGTGGGAGCGAGCTTGCTCGCGATTGCATTGGGCCAGCAATATTGATACCGGCTATCACACCGCTATCGCGAGCAAGCTCGCTCCCACAGGTCCTGGCTTCAACCGAGCGACATCAGCACACGATCAGTCGCGAACGTAGATGATTTCCGGACCGTCTTCGTCATCCACATCTTCCTCGTCCCAATCGTCGTCACCGATGTCATGGACCGACTTCACGCCGCTGCGACGCAGGGCGCGCTGGTCATCCAGCGCCTGCAACTGGGCACGCGCCTCGTCTTCGATGCGCTGGTCGAGCTCAGCCAGCTCTTCCTTGTAGGCCGGATCGTTGGCCAGGCGATCGGCACGATCTTCCAGATAACGCATGATGTCGTGGCACAGACGCTCGGTGCCTTCTTTGGCAATGGCCGAGATCACATAGACCGGACCTTCCCACTCCAGGCGATCGACGATTTCCTTGACCCGCTCGTCATGCTCCTCTTCGAGGATCTGGTCGCACTTGTTCAGCACCAGCCAACGGTCACGCTCGGCCAGGGCCGGGCTGAACTTGGTCAGCTCGCTGACGATGACTTCAGCGGCATCGGCGGCATCAGTCTCATCCAGCGGCGCCATGTCCACGAGGTGCAGCAACAGGCGAGTACGGGACAAGTGCTTGAGGAAGCGAATCCCCAGGCCAGCGCCATCGGAAGCGCCTTCGATCAGCCCCGGGATGTCCGCGACCACGAAGCTCTTCCAGCGGTCGACGCTGACCACGCCCAGGTTCGGCACCAGGGTGGTGAACGGGTAATCGGCGACTTTCGGCTTAGCCGCCGACACCGAGCGAATGAAGGTACTTTTACCGGCATTCGGCAAACCCAGCAGGCCCACATCGGCCAGCACTTTCATTTCCAGCTTGAGGTCACGCTGCTCGCCCGGCTTGCCTGGCGTGGTCTGGCGTGGCGCACGGTTGGTACTGGATTTGAAACGGGTGTTGCCCAGGCCGTGCCAGCCGCCATGGGCAACCAGCAGACGCTGGCCAGCCTTGGTCAGGTCGCCAATGACTTCCTGGGTGGCGGAGTCGATCACCGTGGTGCCGACTGGCACGCGCAGGACCAGATCCTCACCTTTTTTGCCGGTGCAGTCGGTGCTGCCGCCGTTGGAGCCACGCTCGGCATCGAAGTGCCGGGTGTAACGGTAGTCCACCAGGGTGTTGAGGTTTTCGTCGGCGAGCATGTAGATCGAGCCGCCGTCGCCACCGTCACCACCGTTCGGGCCACCGTTTTCAATGAACTTTTCCCGACGGAAACTCATGCAACCATTGCCGCCGTCGCCAGCCTTTACTCGAATCGATACTTCATCAACAAACTTCATGACACACGCCTCTCGCCATACGGACGAGCCAAAAAAACAAGACATAAGACTCTTGCAAAAATGAGCGCAGCGACCTGATGACACGCCCCAACCGCAGCGCCGACAGCCCATACAAACAGTTTTGCAAGAGACTCACCCCACAAACGAAAAAGCCCCGTCGCAAGACAGGGCTTTTCCAGCGGTCTCGCAATTAAGCTGCGATAACGCTTACGTAACGACGACCGAAGGCGCCTTTTACTTCGAACTTGATCACGCCTTCGACTTTAGCGAAGAGGGTGTGATCTTTACCCATGCCCACGCCGTAGCCAGCGTGGAATTGGGTGCCGCGCTGACGCACGATGATGTTGCCTGCTTTGATAGCCTGGCCGCCATACATCTTCACGCCAAGGCGTTTGGCTTCTGAGTCGCGACCGTTACGGGTACTACCACCAGCTTTTTTGTGTGCCATGAGTTCAATTCTCCTAGTGAGGAATTAGGCTGAAATTAAGCCTGAATACCGGTGATTTTGATCTCGGTGTACCACTGGCGGTGGCCCATACGCTTCATGTGGTGCTTACGGCGACGGAACTTGATGATGCGGACTTTATCGTGACGACCTTGGGAGATCACTTCAGCCACAACGGTAGCGCCAGCAACGACTGGAGCGCCGATATTCACGTCATCGCCATTGGCGACCAACAGAACGCGATCAAAAGTCACGGATTCGCCGGTAGCGATTTCCAGTTTTTCGATCTTCAGGTATTCACCTGGGGCGACCTTGTATTGCTTGCCACCAGTAACAATTACTGCGTACGACATGGTATTTCTCCGATAATCCTGCTCACCCAGCGCTTTATAAGAAGAGGTATTGGCTGGCATGGCTGCATGGGCTGGAAGGCCCGGATGCAATTGCGTAAGGCAGGTGCTGCCCAGGAAGTTCAGGGTGCGCGATTGTACGCAAGGCGCAACAGCCTTGCAAGTAGCCGTCCATCGCGCCTTGACAGGCCTGGGTGGGGGTCCTAGCATGCCGCGCAACCCTTCTGGAGCACCTGTCGCTGATGCAACCCCAAGCTTTCTACCGCGCGGTGGCGGACGATTTTAGCGCCGTCGACGGCATCATCAAGAAGCAGCTGACTTCCCGAGTGCCTCTGGTATCGAAAATCGGCGACTACATCACGTCAGCGGGTGGCAAGCGCCTGCGTCCTTTATTGGTGCTGTTGTGTGGCAAGGCCCTGGGCCGCGAAGGCGACGACCTGCGCCTTCTGGCCGCCACCATCGAATTCCTGCACACCGCGACCCTGCTGCATGACGACGTGGTCGACATGTCTGGCATGCGCCGTGGCCGCTCGACTGCCAATGCCATGTGGGGCAACGCCCCAAGCGTGCTGGTGGGCGACTTCCTGTATTCGCGCTCGTTCGAAATGATGGTCGAACTGGGCTCGATGCAAGTGATGAAGATCCTGTCCCAGGCTACTCGCATCATCGCCGAAGGCGAAGTGCTGCAGTTGTCCAAGGTGCGCGACGCCAGCACCACCGAAGAAACCTACATGGAAGTCATTCGTGGCAAAACCGCGATGCTCTTCGAAGCCTCGACCCACAGCGCCGCCGCGCTGGCCGGCGCCACTGCCGAGCAGAGCGAAGCGCTGCGCACCTTTGGCGATCACCTGGGCGTGGCCTTCCAGTTGGTGGACGACCTGCTGGACTACAAGGGCGACGCCGAGACCCTGGGCAAGAACGTCGGTGACGACCTGGCCGAAGGCAAGCCTACCCTGCCATTGATCTACACCATGCGCGAAGGCACGCCTGAACAGGCGGCCCTGGTCCGCCAGGCGATCCAGAAAGGCGGGATCGAGAACCTGGAAAGCATTCGTGAAGCGGTTGAAGCGTCCGGCTCGCTGGACTACACCGCGAAACTGGCCCGTGACTATGTCGCCCGCGCGATCAAATGCCTCGACGCCCTGCCGGCCAGCGAATACCGCGATGCGCTGGTGGAATTGAGCGAGTTTGCGGTGGCGCGTACCCATTAAGTCGATCACCAGAGGCTTTTTTGTGAAGAGGGGATTTCTCCCCTCTCCACAATGCTCCGGCGGCAGCCATCCTTTTCAGTAACAAAACCCTATATAATGTGCGCCCTTTTGCCCTCCTGATACCCAAGGAACCTTAGTGAGCACGTTGCCTCCCTGCCCGAAATGCAATTCCGAATACACCTACGAAGACGGTACTCAACTGGTCTGCCCGGAGTGTGCCCACGAATGGTCTGCCAATGGCGAAGTCGAAACGGCGTCCGATGACACCGTGAAGAAAGATTCGGTCGGCAACGTCCTGCAGGACGGCGACACCATCACCGTGATCAAGGACCTCAAGGTCAAGGGCACCTCACTGGTAGTCAAGGTCGGCACCAAGGTGAAAAACATCCGCCTGTGCGATGGCGATCACGACATCGACTGCAAGATCGACGGCATTGGCCCGATGAAGCTCAAATCCGAGTTTGTCAGAAAGGTCTGAGGCCGCTATTTCCCATCCCACGCGCTGCGTGGGATGGTGCTTGGCCCTCCTCGCTTTTTTGCCCTATCCCCACGCGCCAGCCATCTTGGGCTGCCACGACCCATCGTCAGAAAACCAATCGGAACACCAATAGAGACTTGCTATTTAGCGAATAAGAATTATTCTCATCGAACCCCATCAAGGAGATGAGAACCATGACTTATTTGATCGATGCCTGGCTGGACCGCCCACATCCCTATCTCAGGATCCTGCATCGGGAAACCGGGGAAGTCTGTGCGGTGCTTGAAGAAGAAGCCTTGAGCGAGCTGCAGGACCAAGGGGATCTGGACCTCAACAGTCTCAATTCCAGCGAACCGTTGGTACTCAAGGAGCTGGTGCGTAATCTGTTCCTGTTCTGCTACGCCCGGGCGTTGCGCCCGACGAGCGATTTCAATGGCAGGTTTCACGGATGAAGCACCAAACCCTGTGGGAGCGAGCTTGCTCGCGATAGCGGTGTGACAATCAACTGGGATGTTGAATGTAAGTCCGCCATCGCGAGCAAGCTCGCTCCCACAGGTATTTAGGGTCTTACAGAACGTCCAACAGCTCGACGTCAAACACCAGTACGCTGTGCGGCGGGATGCTGCCAACGCCTTGAGCGCCGTAAGCCAGTTCGCTCGGTACGTACAGGCGCCATTTGCTGCCGGCGTTCATCAGTTGCAGTGCTTCGGTCCAGCCTGGAATCACGCCGCCCACCGGGAATTCGGCAGGCTGGCCACGATCGTAGGAGCTGTCGAACACAGTGCCGTCGATCAGGGTGCCGTGGTAGTGGGTACGCACCTGGTCTTCACGGGTCGGCTTGGCGCCTTCGCCCTGGGTCAGCACTTCGAATTGCAGGCCGGAAGCCAGGGTGGTGATGCCTTCACGCTTAGCGTTTTCGGCCAGGAATGCACGGCCTTCGCCAGCAGCGGCTTCAGCCTTGGCAGCGGCTTCGGCCTGCATGATTTCGCGGATGACCTTGAAGCTGGCGGACATCTCGTCCTGGCCCACACGGCTCGGCTTGCCGGCGAAGGCGTCGGTCAGACCGGCCAGGATCGCGTCCAGGCTCACGCCCGGTGGCGGGTTGTCGCGCAGTTGGTCGCCCAGCTGGCGGCCAATGCCGTAGCTGACGCGGGTTTCGTCGGTGGACAGGTTAACTTCGGACATGATGCTGCTCCGCTGTGCGGACGGCTCGGGAAATTGCCGTGGATGACACAGCGCCTCCCGGAGCGCCCGGAACCAAAAGGGCGAGCAGACTAGCACAGATGCCGGGGCGGGTGACGAGCCCCGCATCGAGCGCCGCCGCCAGAAACGATAACGCCCGCCTGCTTCTCGACAGGCGGACGCTACGCCAGGGCGATGAAACGACCTCAATGCTTGGTCAGTTTATCCAGGTAGCCCATGGCAAATGCCGACACCACGAACGTCATGTGAATGATCACATACCACTTCAGGTGCTCGGGATCGACGTTCTTGGCATCCATGAAAATGCGCAGCAGGTGAATGGAGGAAATGGCCACGATCGAGGCCGCGACTTTCATCTTCAGCGATGAAGAGTCCATGGTGCCCAGCCAGTTGAGCTTTTCCTTGTCGGAATCGATGTCCAATTGCGAGACGAAGTTCTCGTAGCCGGAAATCATCACCATCACCAACAGGCCGCCCACCAGCGCCATGTCGATCAGCGACAGCAGCACCAGGATCAGATCGGATTCGGCCATGGAAAACACGTTGGGAATGACGTGAAAGACTTCCTGGAAGAATTTCAGCGCCAGGGCCAGCAAGCCCAGGGACAGCCCGAAGTAGATCGGCGCCAGCAGCCAACGGGAGGCGTACATTGCGTTTTCGATAAAGCGTTCCATTGAATCTCACACCAGGGCTGAAAAATCGCGGCGAGTATATCAGCCACGACCAACCCCACAAACGCCGGGCCGATCCTTGGCTCCGACCCTTGTTTCAAAACTTTACTGCACATGCCCGTCCGAAGATGCCGCGTCAATGCAGTGGACGAAACTCGAAACCATCAACGCTACGGCACCGGCCGCCATTGATTTCACGCAATTGGGCTTGCATGTGCAGGCACCAGATTTGCGGGTCGTCGGCCAGTTCATAGCCGTGCAATGTCAGGCTCTGAACGATGGTGTCGAGGATGGATTCAGCGGCGTTCGGGCCAGGAAACGGGCCCTGGGCCTTGATCGCGGAAGGTTGTTCACCGGCCATTCCGGCGGCGAAGAGCAAGGTCCACATGCCGGTATCACCCGCCAGCGGGCGAATGGCGCATTCGATACGGGTGACAAGGCCCAGGCATTGACGAGTGAGGCAAAGGTTGCGCGACATGGCGGCGCCCCTCGGTAGATCCGGTATTCAGCCCAGGGAGGGCTGTTTCGATCCAATGATGACTCTCGTTATCCTTGAACTGAGGATAGAAGAAAAGTTCCGGCCTCAAGGGAAAGCGAGACCAGAATGCGCCGAATGGTCATAGTGTGAATATTGACGCCAAAGTGGTGGCACTTATTAACTCAACCCCGAAACAATGTGGAAGCGAGCTTGCTCGCGATAGCGGTATGACAGTCGAGAAAAAAGTGACTGAAACTCCGCTATCGCGAGCAAGCTCGCTCCCACAGCAATCAGGAAAGCATCAAGCCGGCTTGGCCTCCGCCAACGCCTGCTGCGCCAGTTCCTTTTCCGCTTCCTTGATGTCGTCTTCGCTGATCATCTCCGCAATCACCCGCAGCCGCTCCACCACCCGGGCGTTGACGCTGCCCTCGGGGAATTCGCCGTTTTCATTCGGCTCACCGGCAGGCTCGCCCACCAGCAGGCTCAAGGCTTCGTCGGCCTGGCGCACGGCATAGACGTGGAACTGCCCGGCGCGCACGGCAGCCAGCACCTTCTCGTCGAGCATCAGTGTCGCGACGTTGGCCTGGGGAATGATTGCCCCCTGCTCACCGGTCAACCCGCGGGCTTCGCAGAGGCGGAAGAAGCCTTCGATCTTCTCGTTGACCCCGCCCACCGCCTGCACTTCACCGAACTGGTTGATCGAACCGGTAATGGCGAAGCATTGCTTCAACGGCGTTTTCGACAAGGCCGAAATCAGCGTGCACGCCTCGCCCAGGGACGCGCTATCGCCGTCCACATAACCGTAGGACTGCTCCAGGGCAATGCTGGCGGAGATCGCCAGCGGGAACTCCTGGGCATAACGACTGCCCAGGTAACCCGTGAGAATCATCACGCCCTTGGAGTGGATCGGTTGGCCCAGGTTGACCTCCCGCTCAATGTCGACGATACCGCTGCCGCCCGGATACACCGTGGCGGAGATCCGCGCCGGGACCCCGAACGCCGAGTCGCCCACTTCCAGCACGGTCAAGCCGTTGCACTTGCCCACGGCCGCGCCGTCGGTGTCGATCAGGATGATCCCCGCCAACATGTCGTCGAGGATCCGCGCCGAGACACGCCCGGTGCGCGTGGCCTTGGCCTTGAGCGCGCGCTCGATGTGGCCGGCGTCGGTCATTTCGTCACCGGCCAACTGGCGAATGAAATCCGCCTCGCTGACCAGTTGGAACAGGTCGCCGATACGCGCCGACAAGCGCCCCTGGTGTTCGGCCAGCCTGGCACTGTAAGTGGCCAGGCGCGCCACCGCATCGGCGGTCAGCGGGGCCATGCCCTCTTCAGAGGTACGGGTCTTGAGCAACTGGGCGAACTGCTCCAGGCTCTCATCGCCCATCGGGATGTCTTCGTCGAAATCCACCAGCACGCGAAACATTTCCTGGAAGTCCGGATCCAGGTCCTGCAAGGCGTAGTAGAGCTGGCGCGCCCCGATGATCACAACCTTGACCTGCAGCGGGATGTGCTGCGGCGTCAGGGTTACCGTGGCTACGCGCCCCAGTTCACCGAGCGGCGATTCCATTTTCAGCTTGCGCGATTGCAGAGCACGCTTGAGCGCATCCCACACGAACGGCTCACCGAGCATTTTTTCCGCTTCGAGAATCAGAAAACCGCCGTTGGCCCGGTGCAGGGCGCCCGGCCGCAGCTGCCGATAGGTGGTGTAGAGCGCGCCCTGGTCAGTGCTGTATTCGATACGACCGAACAGGTTGTCGTAGGTCGGGTGCGGCTCGAACACCACCGGGGCGCCACCACTGAACGGATGCCCGACCACCAGGCTCGGAGCATATTGCTCCTCCAGCAGCTTGCGAGCGATAGCGTCGGTCTTGCTGTCGTCCACCAGTTGCTCGACCACGGTCTTGAGCAGATAAACCTGCATGGCCTGCAGGTAACCGCAGACCGCCGCGTTTTCCGCGTACTTTTCCGACAGCGGTGCCAAAAGAGGCTGCAGGGCCAAGGTAATGGTTTCTTCGTTGAGCTGGCGCAACTGGTTGCTCGACTCGCGCTTCCACTGCGGCAGGCTGGCGAGTTCTTCGTTCAGGCGCTCTTCAAGGCCGGAAATGTCCTCATGGAAACGCTCGCGCTCGGCCTCTGGCAACTGGGCGAACTCCGCCTCATCCAGGGCCTTGCCTTCGCTCATCGGTGTGAAGGCGATGTTGCTGCTGTCACGGTACAGCGCGACATCCTTCTCCAGTGCCAGGCGCTCGATCACATCGAGGGCACGGTCGTAGCGCTGGTTGAAGGCACGGTCGATGGCGCTTTTTTTCTGCTGGTAGGACGGGTGCTCGAACACTGCCGGGAAGGTCGCCAGCAGGTTGTCGATCAGGCCGTTGATGTCAGCGATGAAAGCACCGGCAGTGCCCGATGGCAGCTCCAGGGCACGGGGTTCGCGGGGCTCATCGAAATTGTTGACGTAGACCCAGTCGGCCGGGGTCTGCAGGCGCTTGCCTTCAGCCTTGAGGTAACGTTTGACGAACGAAAACCGGCCAGTGCCAGGCTCTCCCATCACGAATACGTTGTAACCGGGGCGCGGCATGGCCACGCCGAACTGCAATGCTTCGACCGCACGTTCCTGGCCAAGCACACCGCGGAAGGGCTCCAGATCATTGGTGGTAGAGAAGCTGAACTGTTCAGCGGAAAACGGACGGGTCAGCGCTTCGGGCGCTAGACGCAAGCTGGCAGCAACAGGATCAGGCATCGGGCTTCCTTACATCAGGCGGGGCAGATAGCGGCATTCTGGCGCTGCCTGTACCTGACTGGCAAGGAGCGCCTCAGACCAAAGCATAGTCAAGGCGTGAACCCCGAGCCGGGCTTCGTGGATTCATGACTTGCCGGATAGTTTTTGCAAAATGTCACGGAACCCCTGGATCGTGCCTAAACTCCAAATTGCGCGGCTGGAACAATAACCGGCCCACTGGCGCCTAGCCCAACAGGAACGAGGTGCCAGACCCTGTCCATTGGTATGCACATAAAGAGAACATAGCTATGAAACGGATTCTTCTCGGTACTCTCTTCACCGCTGTATCCATCAACGCCATGGCCCAGGCGCCGGGCGGCCCGGATTGCGGCTGGGGCAACATGCTGTTTGAAGGTCAGCGTGGCACCCCGGCTCACTTCCTGGCATCCACCACCAACGGCACCTCCGGTAACGCTACCTTCGGCATGACGTCCGGCACCAACGGTTGCTCGACCAACGCGGCACTGACCTACGGTGGCAAGTCCTGGCTGGCCATGAATGGCATGATGAACGAGCTGTCCGAGGACATGGCCAAGGGTCAGGGCGAAGCGCTGACCACCTACGCCGTGGTGCTCGGCGTGGCGCCGGAAGACCGTGCGCACTTCTCCGCCGTCACTCACGAGCACTTCCAGCAGATCTTCAGCAAGGCTGACGTGACCGCCGAAGACGTGCATACCAACACCCTGGCCGTACTGAAAAGCGACCCTCGCCTGGCCAAGTACGCCACTCAAGCTTAAGCTCGACACCACTCGCTCCTTCCGGGGAGCGGGTTTTTCTTTTTCGGGCCCCCTTGCGGTCTTTATTTTCGACTTTCCAAGTAGCCGACTATGCTCAAACGCCTTGCCTGGCTGGCGCTCTGTGTCTGCGCCCCGCTGTCCGCCGCGCCTCATGTCGACCCTCAACGTTTGCAGCAACTGGCCAATGACCGCTTCTGGATTTCCCTGGGCCATTACGAAACCGCCAAGCTGGGTGGCTGGCGCAGCTATGTCAGCGACAAGAAATTCTTCCTCGCCCCCGACGGCAACGAACACCCCGACCGTGAACTGAGCGCCACGCTGAACGCCTTGTACGGCCCGGCCAGCGCCGGCCAACAACACGCCCAGTGCGTGTACCCGGCGCGCACGCGCTGGCTCAAAGCGCAGCTAAAACTGACGGATCTGCCAGCGGTCAACTGCAGCGAATTCAACCAATGGTTCAAGGACGTGTCGCCCCACAGCGCGGTGATGATTTTCCCCGCGGCGTACCTCAACAGCCCGTCCTCGATGTTCGGTCACACCTTGCTACGCATCGATCAGGCCGACGTGCAGGCCGACAAGACCGCCCTGCTCAGCTATGCGATCAATTTCGGCGCCTACATCGAAGGCTCGGACAACAGCATCCTCTACGCCTGGAAAGGCCTCATGGGCGGCTATCCGGGCCTGTTCGCCCTGGTGCCTTACCAGGAAAAACTCTCCGAGTACCGCAGCCTGGAGAACCGCGACCTGTGGGAATACCGCCTGAACCTGAGCCAGGCGGAAACCGAGCGCATGGTCGAGCACGTCTGGGAACTCAAGCAGATTCAGTTCGACTATTTTTTCTTCGACGAAAACTGCTCCTATCGCCTGCTCGAACTGCTGCAAGTGGCCCGTCCCAGCCTGCACCTGACCGAACAATTCCCGCTGACAGCCATTCCCACCGACACCGTCAAAGCCGTGAAAGAAGCCGGTCTGGTGGAAAGCATCGACTATCGGCCGTCCCGTGAACGGGAACTGCTCAGCCGCGCCGAGCCGCTCAACGACGACGAACAGCAATGGGTGCTGAAAGTCAGCGCCGACCAGCAGCAACTGCAAACGCCCGGATTCAAGGCGCTGGCGCGCGAACGCCAGGCCCTGATCATCGATGCGGCCTATCGCCTGGAGCGCTATCGCGCCAACGGCCAGGAGCGCGATCCGCAACGCTCCCAGCGCAGCTTCGAATTGTTGCGGGCGATCAACCAGAACCCCGCGCCAGAACTGGACATCCCGCAACCTGGCCTGCCCGAGAATGGCCATGAGTCGCGCACCTGGCAGGCCGGCCTCGGCACGCGAGGCGACCGGGCGTTTGGCGAGTATGGCTTGCGCATGGCCTACCACGACCTCAACGACAACGGCGAGAGCTTCCCACTGGGCGCGCAGATCGAGATCCTGCAACTGAAACTGCGCCAGTACGAAGGCAATGACTGGCAAGTGCAGCAACTGGACCTGGCAACCATTCGCTCCCTGACCCCGCGCAACGAGCTGCTGCAACCGCTGTCCTGGCAGGTCACCGGCGGCCTGGAGCGGGTGCCGGGCAGACACGACGATGAAACCTTGGTCAGCCACGTCAACGGCGGCGCCGGTGGTACCTGGGCGCTGGGCGAAGATGTGCTGGGCTTTGCCCTGGGCACGGTGCGCGTCGAGCACAACAACGACTTCGCCCAGTTCATCGCCCCGGCCGCGGGCTTCAACAGCGGCGTGCTGTGGAAAAACCCGCTGGGCAACCTGAGCCTGGAAGCCAAGGGTGATTATTTCGTCAACGGCGAAGTGCGTCGTAGCCTGAGCCTGAATCAACAGTGGGAGTTGTCCCGCAACCTCGGCTTGCGCTTGAGTGCCCAGCGGGAGTTCAGCCAACTGGCCTCGCCGGAGAACGAGGTGATGCTCGAGGTGAAGTGGTATCACTATTGATCAAGACATGTGCGCACGCGCAAAGCCACGAACAGATTGATCACAACGCTTTCACATCGGCCTGACGAATCCGCTTCTAGACTTCTTGTATAAGTGGATGCGGCAGGACGGTAGAAAATGAGGCGCGCGGCAGTGGTACTGGGTGTGTTGATGTTGCTCGGCGGCTGTGAAACCACCCATGAAGACCTGATCGCCCGCGGTTATCCACCGGCGTTCGCCGACGGCTACGACGACGGCTGCAGCAGTGGCCGGCAAGCCGCTGGAGTGATGACCGGCCAGTTCAGGAAAGACGTGCCGCGCTACCTCAAGGATGCACGCTACGCTGAAGGCTGGAGCGATGGTTTTCGCCAATGCCAGGCCATGCGCGAGAGCGAGGAGCGTGACGCCTACCGTGAACGTCACTGGGACGAGCGCGAACGGGCCTGGCAGCAACAGAAGGACCAGGGCGCCGCGCGGGCTTATCGCTCGCAGTGAGTCGCGCATGGACATTCGTTGAAACCAAAAGCCTGCGACCATGGCCCAAACTCCAACCAGAGGAGCAATTCCATGAGTCGCGCCTTCGTCAACGAAGACAACGCCGCAGCCCAGGCCGATCAGCCGGTCGAACGCCAGGTCAGCGCACAAGCCAATTACGTCACCGCCGCCGGACTCGCCCAATTGCAGGCGCGGGTTGCCCAATTGCAGACGCTGCACAGCCAGCAGACGGCCAGAGGGGACCAGGCAGACAAACAGCGCATCGCGGACATTGAACGGGATCTGCGCTATTTCAATCAGCGCCTGCAAAGTGCGCAAGTGGTTATGCCCACGTCATCCGACCAAGTGCGGATCGGTCATTGGGTGTCCTTTGTCGATGAGCAAGAGCACGAGCAACGGGTGCAATTGGTAGGTGAAGACCAGGCCGATGCGGCCAGTGGGCTGATCAACTGGGGCTCGCCGCTGGGGCGAGCGTTGTTAGGGGCCAAGGTCGGGGATGAGGTGATCTGGGAACGACCGGTGGGGAATCTCGCCATTGAAATCATTGCGATAGAGCCTGCTTGAGCGACGCTTGTTAAGTGCAGCGATAGAACACTTCAAACTCTTCGCCTCGTCAACAGTATTGGATAAAGGGTTTAAGTCCTCTAGCACTAGAGCCTGACGACAGCAGATTACATGCCTGTAGCAACATGTAACCGCAACATAAGGTCATAACGACAAGTTGGTGTTAAACCAGGAGCATGCTACTGTTTTTTCCGCACCAAAACAGGTGCGTGACAACAGTAGAGGAGAAACATAATGAGCGAACAAATACTGGCAATGTCAGGTGACTTCGACGGTGACTTCAAGTCCTACCAACAAGTTAACAGCCTTGGCATTGAGTCAGCAGCGCTGACCATTGTCGAGTGCGGCACCACCGAGTGCACCGCTCTTTTGTGCTAACCCCTACCCTTTCAAAGTCACCATGTAACACGACTTTGACATCCCTAATCCCATTCATAAAAAACTTCATTTCACATCCTACAGTTCGGGCGCAATGACTGGCTTCCGATTGACCACAAGTCACTGTACGTGATGTTTCATAATTGATGAGGCAATACCATGAGCGAAAAAATCCTGAACATGTCCGGTGACTTCTATCTCGAATTCGACGCCTACCAAGCGCCCGCCAGCAACATCGGGGAAATGCTGGTAACCTCGATGGAATGTTACACCTTTGGCGGCTGCACCGTCATTGAATGTTCGACACTCGGCTGTTAACTCCGGTTAACTAATCATCGAAACAGGCAACATCTATAAACATAGAGCAGGCATCGCCTATCATTGATGAGGAAATACCATGAGCGAAAAAATCCTGAACATGTCCGGTGACTTCTATCTCGAATTCGACGCTTACCAAGCGCCCGCCAACAACATCGGCGGAATGCTGGCAACAACAATGGAATGCAATACCTTTGGAACGTGCACCGCCATTGAATGCTCAACAATCATGTGTTAATCCCGGTTAACTTATCACCATACAGGCAACACTTTTAAACATAGAGCAGGCATCGCCTGCTCTATCCATGCCAGGAGCTACGGCATGCTTGTTAACGCTTTGAAGTTGGATCAGCGTGGGAAGTGCAGATATTCTTCCGACGGCGACATCGCCCTTTTTGAAAACAACCTGACTCGTCTGCATGCTGACGACCAAACCTTGCTGAATCACTTTGGGTTGAACAGGGAGCAGCTGGTCTCTTATATCAAGGAACCTATCAACCAGCAGTGCTTGCCCGCCGCTGGCGAAACCGCCTTGAATGCCCTCAAGGATAAGCTTGCTCGCCTCGACAGCATTAATGTCGAAACAAAAGAAAGCTCAGGCGGCACGGATAATTTTTATTGGTTCAGCTATCGTTTTTTTCTTTATTTCGTCGACGCCTTCAAGGCAGATGAGCGCTATTTGAATGCGTCAACGCACATTGATGAACCCGCGTTGTTTGCAAGCCTTGAACGCTATGTCCTGGCCCGGGTTGAACGCACGGCGGAGCAGAGCCTGGTCCATTATTTGAATACACGGATTGCGAACGGTGATGACATTGACTTGAACGGATTCAATGAGCATCTGCGCACGTTGCCGCTGCTGACATTTTTCGAATCCTACCCAGTTCTAGCGACACTGCTGTTTGATCTGCTGGAAGACACCCTCCATTACCTTTATGCAGTCATTCACAACTTCGCCGACGATGCTGAAGCGCTGGTGCGGGAATTTTCGATTCCGTCCCGGAAAATCGAGGCTATCGAGCTTGGCCTGGGTGACCCCCATGGTCGCGGCGAAACGGTCTGCCAAGTCAAGATCAGCACGACTTCATTGGTCTACAAGCCAAGAGCAAACCGGGAGGCGATTTTTTTCTATCGTCTTCTTGGACAGTTGCGTGAGTGGACAGGCGCGGATTGTTTTTCTATCCACACCCCACGGATCCTCAGCCGCGAGCGACATAGCTGGGTAGAGAAAATCGACAACCTACCTTGTGACAGCGAAGCGGACGTTGGACTGTTCTATGAAAAAATGGGGGCACAAATAGCCGTCATCCATGCATTGAATGGGATCGACTTTCACTACGAAAACATTATCGCGTGCGGCAACAGTCCGGTCATGATTGACCTCGAGTGCTTGTTCACGGCTTCCACCAGCGACCTGCTCACTGACCTGCCCGCTGGCTGCGCACTGTCCAATAGCTTTAAATTGGTCCAGCGGTCGATATGTTCCAGCGGCTTCGTACCCTTTTCACAGCAACTCAATAACGACCAAAGTGGTCTGACCCGGCAAGCCTTATTCATCTCAACCCGCCATTCCCTGGTTTTCGACGGTGGTTTTTATCATCTGCGTAAAGTCGAATTCGAACACCACCTGATGCAAAAACACTTGCCGCTTTTGCAGAGTGAGCGCAAGGGGCCCCAAGCTTATAAAGCAGAGCTTCTCCAAGGCTTTGAATATGCCTATGGCAGACTCATGGTTCACCGGCACGCGATCATGCAGAAGCTTGAACAAGCCGCAGGCGAACTGTCGACCCGGGTGTTGCTGAAAAACTCTCAACGCTACGCTGACTTCATCGGGCTGATCCGTCACCCGCGCTTCATGCAGAACATGCTCGACAGAGAACTCCTGCTCGCGACCTTGTGGAAAGATTTGAAAGAACCCTATCGGGAAAAGGGCATTCCCCGCTATGAAATAGCCGACCTGCAAAGATCCAGCATTCCGTGCTTTACCATGCCGCTGAACGCCAACTATTTTACGAGCGCACAGGGTGAAACAATACCGATGGCGGCCGTGGAGCCCCCGCTGGAAAGCTGCCTACAGAAAATAGCCAACCTGTCCCACAAAGACTGGGCCTTGCAACGCACCTTGCTCGAAATCTGTTTGTTCCCAGAACCGAATGGACATCCACCATCGCTAATCAAGCAAACGCTGGCGAACCTTGAAAAGAAGCCCCTCGACGCGATTCTGAGCATCAGTTCACGCCTCGAGGAACTCGCGATAGTGGGCGCAGCAGAGGATGTAAGCTGGCTGTCTTTCCATATGCACCCCACGACTCAGAGAAAATACCCCTCGCCAATGGATCACGGGCTGTACTCCGGTATTGCCGGGATTGGGTTGTTTTACCTGAGCCTGTTTAAAGTGAGCGGCAAACCGCGCTTTCTATCGTGCATGGATCAGGTTCTGGACTCACTGGAACAACGCTTCGGCTTTTTCAAAACCGATTTGACGGTCAGTGCGTATCACGGGCTGGGGTCTTACATCTATCTGCTCATCAATCGTCGCCAGGTCACTGGAGACGCCAGTCACGATGAAAAAATTGCCGGCCTGCTGACCCAGCTGATTGAAGTGCCTCCTGAACACTATGATTTCGACTTCCTGGGAGGTTGTTGTGGTGCGGTGACACTACTGGCCAATATCCATGCGTTATCGGCACAGGAGGACGTGTTGCCGGCCATACAACGCATGGTCGACTACATAAAAGACCAAATCCTGATTGAAGACGGCCAGCTTCTACGACGCGATGACCGCTCTGTCATTCTGACAGGCTTGTCCCACGGCCTCTCGGGCGTCATCCATGCCCTGTGCAAAGCCTATGACGTGACCGGCGATGCGACGCTGGTGCCTTTGGCCATCCAGGTACTCGTGGGGGAAAACCGCTTGAGTCGGGATGGTTTCTGGCTGGACCTGCGCAACCTCGGGCCGGCGGACCATACGTCCAAGTGGTGCCACGGCGACGGAGGCATCCTCATCGCCAGACGACAGCTCATGGAGTCGATGGGGGACGCCCTGGACGAAGCGACCAGGCAGACCGTGCTCGACGATATACAGCGATGCGAGAACAATCTCTGGCAACACGGGTTTGGCGAGGGCTACAACCTGTGCCATGGCGACTTCGGCAATCTGCTCTGCCTGTATGACCTGTATCGGCATTCAGATAACCCCGAGGGTATGAACAGAGTCAGAGAGGCACTGGACGAAGTCTCCCGGCAATTTTTCGAAGGGCCCTCTCTCGACAGTGATCGGGTGCCCGATGTCAGTCTGCTGACTGGAATCGCAGGGGCGGGCTATGCCTTGCTGTACCAGATGGATCCGACGCTTCCCAACATTCTCTCGCTCGATTTCGCGACACCAGCATAGACAGCTCCCACAATGGATTTGCATGCATAAAAAAACGGAGCCTTTCGAAGGCTCCGTTTTTTATGCAACTGACCGCGAATCAGGCCAGTTTCTTGTGCCGTACACGGTGCGGTTGGGCAGCCGCTTCGCCGAGGCGTTTCTTGCGATCGGCTTCGTACTCGGTGTAGTTACCTTCGAAGAACACCGCTTGCGAGTCGTCTTCGTACGCCAGGATGTGGGTCGCCACGCGGTCAAGGAACCACCGATCGTGGGAGATCACAATGGCGGCGCCCGGGAAGTCCAGCAGGGCTTCTTCCAGGGAACGCAGGGTTTCGACGTCGAGGTCGTTGGACGGTTCATCGAGCAGCAGGACGTTGCCACCCTCCTTCAAGGTCAACGCCAGGTGCAAGCGACCGCGCTCACCACCGGACAGGTCCTTGACGAACTTCTGCTGGTCGCCGCCCTTGAAGTTGAAGCGGCCCACATAGGTGCGCGACGGAATTTCATAGTTGCCGATGCGGATCTGGTCGGAACCGTCGGAGATCTGCTGGAACACGGTCTTGCTGCCGTCCAGGTCTTCGCGGCTCTGGTCGACGCAGGCCAATTGCACGGTTTCACCGATTTCGATGCTGCCCGAATCCGGTGTTTCCTTGCCCATCAGCATGCGGAACAGCGTGGATTTACCCGCGCCGTTACCACCGATCACACCGACGATGGCGCCTTTGGGCATGGAGAACGACAGGTTGTCGATCAGCACGCGATCGCCATAGCCCTTGGTGACGTTCTTGAACTCGATGACCTTGTCACCCAGGCGCGGACCGGCCGGAATGTAGATCTCGTTGGTTTCGCTGCGCTTCTGGAATTCCTGGGACTGCATTTCCTCGAAGCGCTGCAGACGCGCCTTGGATTTGGACTGGCGGGCCTTGGCGCCTTTGCGCACCCACTCCAGTTCTTCCTTCATGGCTTTTTCATGGGCCGACTGCTGCTTGGATTCCTGGGCCAGACGATCGGACTTGGCTTCCAGCCAGCCCGAATAGTTGCCTTCGTACGGGATACCCGCACCGCGGTCCAGTTCCAGGATCCAGCCGGCGACGTTATCGAGGAAGTAACGGTCGTGCGTAATCGCGACCACGGTACCCGGGAAATCGTGCAGGAAGTGTTCGAGCCAGGCGACGGAGTCGGCGTCCAGGTGGTTGGTCGGTTCGTCGAGCAGCAGCATGTCCGGGGCGGACAGCAGCAGCCGGCACAGGGCCACACGGCGTTTTTCACCGCCGGACAGGTGTTCGACCTTAGCGTCCCAGGCCGGCAGGCGCAGCGCATCGGCGGCGACTTCCAACTGGCGGTCCAGGTTGTGGCCATCGCTGGCCTGCAGGATGGCTTCGAGCTTGGCCTGTTCGGCGGCCAACTTGTCGAAATCGGCATCCGGCTCGGCGTAGGCAGCGTAGACCTCATCCAGGCGCGCCTGGGCGTCCTTGATCACGCTGACCGCTTCCTCGACCACTTCACGCACGGTCTTGGTCGGGTCCAACTGAGGCTCTTGAGGCAGGTAGCCGATGTTCAGGTCCGGCATCGGACGGGCTTCGCCGTCGAATTCGTTATCGACGCCGGCCATGATTTTCAGCAACGTGGACTTACCCGAACCGTTGAGACCCAGCACGCCGATCTTGGCGCCGGGGAAGAACGAGAGTGAAATATTTTTCAGGATTTCCCGCTTCGGCGGAACAACTTTGCTCAGCCGATGCATGGTGAAGACGTATTGAGCCATGGTGAACCTAGCGTCAGTGACAGGTGAAAAGAACGAGCCAGGCCATGCACAGCGCAGGCACTTGATGGTCATCAATGCCTGCGGGCAGTTAAAGCCTGGGAGTCTGGAGCCGGAGCGCTCTTGTTTGACCGGCAAAGCTACCTCAACCGTCCGTCAAGGTCCAGCCGCCAGGGACTGGCACTTTGCCACAAGTCAAGGCATGCTAGCCGCCCTTCGGGCGTCCGGCTTATAGTGCACGTCGCGCCAGTCCAGCAAACTGCAGGATTACAGCTTGTCCAAAGTCACGCCGACCCTGTCCCCACGCGCACCGGCTGCTGTGCCCGGCTCCCCCCTGCGCGGGACATTGAAAGGCGCACTGGCCACGCTGGTGCTGCTGTTGCTCGGATTACTCTTCTGGCAGTTACTCGACCAACTGCGCGAAACCCAGCAGCAACAGCGCCAATACACTATCGACTACACCGCCGATCTGGCCGCGCAAGTCAGCCTGAACATGGCCCTGAACGCGCAAATCGCCCTCAACCTGCTACCCATCGTCGAACAACCGCAAACGGCCGACGAACAGCAGGCCCTGTTGCGCAAACTCCAGCAATCGTTGCCCGAGCTGCGTAGCCTGGCATTGCTGAGCCCCTCCGGCAAAGTACTCAGTGACAGCGATGCCCAGAGCCAGGACGCTGACTACCTGGGTGAACTGGTACGCCGAAGTCATGCCCAGGCGCACTATTTCAGCAATGCAGAAGACGGTTCCGTGGTGCACCTGCTGTTGCACCAGGCCACCGGCAGCACCCGCGGCTATTGGGCCCTGCGCCTGAACCCAAGCTTTTTCTCGACCCTGACCAAACAGGTCGATGTCGGCTTGCGCCCGCTGTGGCTGGTGGAAAACCGCCTCAACCAGCAGATCATCAGTCGCGACGAAGGGCTGCCCTCGGCCAGCGCTACCCGTCTATCGCCGGATGACCTGAACAACACCGTGCTGACCGTGCCCTTGAGCAGCAGCGACTGGCAGCTGCGCGGGCTGTTCGACCGTCGCCAGGTGATCGAACAACTGCTGCCGGCCTTCGTCGGCAAATGCCTGCTGGGCCTGGCGTTTTCGTTGTTGCCGGTGATTGCCCTGCTGAGCATGCGCCGGCGCCAGCGCCAACTGCACGAAGGTCGTCGTCGCTACCAGGATATTTTCGAAGGCACTGGCGTGGCCCTGTGCGTGCTCGATCTGTCGGGGCTCAAGGCCTTTTTTGAGCGGGCCGGCTTGCACAATGGCGATCAATTGCGCGCCTGGATGAAAACCTCTCATCAAATCGAGCAATTGCGCCAGGAAGTTCACGTCACCGAAGTCAACCAGATGGCGTTGAAGCTGCTCAACGTCGACTCCTGCGATCAGGCCTGGCAACTGCTGGTCGGCAAGGGTGCGCAGGACCACAACCCCGTTGGTTCGAAGCTGCTCGAAGCACTGCTCGACCAACACAAGCAACTGGAGCTGGAAATCAGGCTCCAGGACGCCCATGGCCGTGATCAGCACCTGTGGCTGGTACTGCGCCTGCCGGAAAGACAGCAAGACTATAACGCCGTCATCCTCAGCATCAGCGACATCACCAGCCGCAAGCTGATCGAGCTCTCGCTGCTTGAACGAGAAGGCTTCTGGTCCGACGTGGTGCGCACCGTACCGGATCATCTCTACGTGCAGGACGTCATCAGCCAGCGGATGATCTTCAGCAACCATCACCTGGGCCAGACCCTGGGGTACGACCGCACCGAGCTGCAACAGATGGGCGAGTACTTCTGGGAAATCCTGCTGCACAGCGAAGACGCCGATCATTACCATTGCCTGCGCCAGGAACAACGCCGGGCCGGTTACGCGCAACTGCTGCAATGCCAGCTGCGCTTTCGTCATCGCAATGGCAAATGGCGGCGTTTCGACATCCGTGAACAGGCCCTGGCCCGGGACCGCTACGACCAGGTGACACGGATCATCGGCGTCGCCAAGGACATCACCGAGCAGATCGAGGCCAGTGAATCGCTGCGTGACAGCGAACAACGCTACCGGATGCTCGCTGAAAGCATCAGCGATGTGATTTTCTCCACCGACAACAAGCTCTCGCTCAACTATGTCAGCCCGTCGGTACAGGCAGTGCTGGGCTACACCGCCGATTGGATCTTCCAGAACGGCTGGCAATCGACCATCGCCAATCCACAGCAGCTGACCGGCATCTACACCCTGATGGACCGGGTCAGCAAGGCCCTCGACAAGCCCGAACAATTGGCCGAGCTGCGCAACCAGATGCAAACCCAGCTGTTCCTGTTCGACTGTCTGCGCGCCGACGGGCGCAAGATCCCCATCGAACTGCGACTGGTGCTGGTGTGGGATGAAAACGGCGCGTTCGAAGGCGTGCTCGGCGTGGGTCGCGATATCAGCCAGCAGCGACGCGCCGAAAAAGACCTGCGCATGGCCGCCACGGTGTTCGAACATTCGACCTCGGCGATCCTGATCACCGACCCGGCCGGCTACATCGTCCAGGCCAACGAAGCCTTCAGCCGCGTCAGTGGTTATGCAGTGTCGCAAGTGCTGGACCAACTGCCCAACATGCTGACCGTGGACGAGCAGCAGGAAGCCCACTTGCGCTACGTGCTCAAGCAGCTGCAACAGCACAGCACCTGGGAGGGCGAAGTCTGGCTCAAGCGCCGCAATGGCGAACATTACCCGGCTTGGGTCGGCATCACAGCGGTGCTGGACGACGAAGGCGACCTGGCCAGCTATGTGTGTTTTTTCAGCGACATCAGCGAGCGCAAGGCCAGCGAGCAACGGATCCATCGCCTGGCCTACTACGACGCCCTGACCCACCTGCCCAACCGCACGCTGTTCCAGGACCGCCTGCACACCGCGCTGCAATCGGCCGAGCGGCAGAAGACTTGGGTCGTGTTGATGTTCCTCGACCTGGACCGTTTCAAACCGATCAACGACTCCCTGGGCCATGCCGCCGGCGACCGGATGCTCAAGGAGATGGCCACGCGCCTGCTCGGCTGCGTGGCCGACGACGACACCGTGGCGCGCATGGGCGGCGACGAATTCACCCTGCTGCTGCAACCGCGCGCCAGTCGGGAAATGGCATTGAACCGGGCCATTACCGTGGCCGAACAGATCCTCGCCAGCCTGGTCCGACCCTTCGTGCTCGAAGGTCGGGAGTTCTTCGTCACCGCCAGTATCGGTATCGCCCTGAGCCCCCAGGACGGCAACGAGCTGAGCCAGTTGATGAAAAACGCCGACACCGCCATGTACCACGCCAAGGAGCGAGGCAAGAACAACTTCCAGTTCTACCAGGCCGACATGAACGCCAGCGCCCTGGAGCGCCTGGAGCTGGAAAGCGACCTGCGCCATGCCCTGGAGCAGAACGAGTTCGTGCTGTATTACCAGCCGCAGTTCAGCGGTGATGGCAAACGTTTGACCGGCACCGAGGCCCTGCTGCGCTGGCGTCATCCACGACGCGGACTGGTGCCGCCGGGGGACTTCATTCCGGTGCTCGAAGAACTCGGGCTGGTGGTGGACGTCGGCGACTGGGTCATCAGCGAGGCCTGTCGCCAACTCAGGACCTGGCACCAGGCCAAGGTCCGGGTGCCGAAGGTCTCGGTCAACATTTCCGCCCGACAGTTTTCCGACGGCCAGCTCGGCACGCGCATCGCCAATATCCTGCGCAGCACCGGTCTGCCGCCAGCCTGCCTGGAGCTGGAACTGACCGAAAGTATCCTGATGCGTGAAGTCAGCGAGGCGATGCAGATCCTCGACGGCTTGAAAAACCTCGGGTTGAGCATTGCGGTGGATGACTTCGGCACCGGTTATTCGTCGCTCAACTACCTCAAGCAATTCCCCATCGATGTGCTGAAGATCGACCGCACCTTTGTCGACGGCCTGCCCTCCGGCGAGCAGGACGCCCAGATCGCCCGGGCAATCATCGCCATGGCCCATAGCCTCAACCTGGCAGTGATCGCCGAAGGCGTCGAGACCCACGAGCAATTGGACTTTCTGCGCGAGCACGGCTGCGACGAGGTCCAGGGCTACCTGTTCGGCCGGCCGATGCCGGCTAATCGGTTTGAAGCGCAGTTCAGCAATGATGCGTTGTTCATGCTCGACTGAAATTTGTGCTGCCTGGACTGGCCTCATCGCGAGCTTGCTCGCTCCCACAATTGTTTTTGGTTGCCCTTGGAATCCACAGACGCCACAGCCCCCCTGTAGGAGCGAGCAAGCTCGCGATGAGGCCGGTACAGGTGACACCGAGCCCTGCTTGAACCCCATTCGTCCGCGACATGATGTCCTTTCATATGCCTTCCAAAACCGGTTGGGTTAGAATGCCCCCCTTTTCTGCCCCCGATCCTTGAGGACCGCCATGTTCAGCCGTGATTTGACTATTGCCAAGTACGACGCCGATCTCTTTGCCGCCATGGAGCAAGAAGCTCAGCGCCAGGAAGAGCACATTGAGCTGATCGCTTCGGAAAACTACACCAGCCCTGCGGTGATGGAAGCTCAAGGCTCGGTACTGACCAACAAATACGCCGAAGGCTACCCAGGCAAGCGCTACTACGGCGGCTGCGAGTTCGTCGATGTGGTCGAGCAACTGGCCATCGACCGTGCCAAGGAGCTGTTCGGTGCCGACTACGCCAACGTCCAGCCCCACGCCGGTTCCCAAGCCAACGCCGCTGTCTACCTGGCGCTGCTGTCGGCCGGTGACACCATCCTGGGCATGAGCCTGGCCCACGGCGGTCACCTGACCCACGGCGCCAGCGTTTCCTCCTCCGGCAAGCTGTACAACGCTATCCAGTACGGCATCGATGGCAATGGCCTGATCGACTACGACGAAGTCGAGCGCCTGGCTCTGGAACACAAGCCGAAGATGATCGTGGCCGGTTTCTCTGCCTACTCGCAGATCCTCGACTTCCCACGCTTCCGCGAAATCGCCGACAAGGTCGGTGCCTACCTGTTCGTGGACATGGCTCACGTTGCGGGCCTGGTCGCCGCCGGCGTCTACCCGAACCCGGTGCCATTCGCCGACGTGGTCACCACCACCACCCACAAAACCCTGCGCGGCCCACGTGGCGGCCTGATCCTGGCTCGCGCCAATGCCGACATCGAGAAGAAGCTGAACTCCGCTGTCTTCCCGGGTGCCCAGGGCGGCCCACTGGAACACGTGATCGCCGCCAAGGCGATCTGCTTCAAGGAAGCCCTGCAACCTGAGTTCAAGGCTTACCAACAGCAAGTGGTGAAAAACGCCAAGGCCATGGCCGGCGTGTTCATCGAACGCGGCTTCGACGTGGTCTCCGGCGGTACCGAGAACCACCTGTTCCTGCTGTCCCTGATCAAACAGGACATCTCCGGTAAAGACGCTGACGCGGCGCTGGGCAAGGCGTTCATCACCGTGAACAAGAACTCGGTGCCAAACGACCCACGCTCTCCGTTCGTTACCTCGGGCCTGCGCTTCGGCACCCCAGCCGTAACCACCCGCGGTTTCAAGGAAGCCGAGTGCAAGGAACTGGCCGGCTGGATCTGCGACATCCTGGCTGACCTGAACAACGAAGCTGTGATCGACGCTGTTCGTGAGAAGGTCAAGGCTATCTGCAAGAAGTTGCCGGTATACGGCGCTTAATCAGCCCGCCAGACCGTAGTTAAAAAGGCCCGCATCGAAAGATGCGGGCCTTTTTTATTAGTCGTCAACCAGACAAGGCCAATTAACCAAGTTACCCGCAATCCCATGCAACGCTCGCCACCGCACTTAACTTTCTGCAATACAGATAACACCACCGACAATCAATAAATCAATAATATCCAGCTCGCTCCACCTCACAACTCAATACAGGATTCAATTATCACATGGACAGTGAACAATCTTTTCATGCAACACTTAATATGTTTGACGCCCACGTAAATCTACTTGAAACGCTGCATGGCAAACCCGCGATGGCGACCGTCAGTTCATTCAGCGGTGGATTCTTTACCGGCAAACCGCAAACCCATGATCACTCACACCTGCTCGGCATGCGCGCCGAAGCCCAGGGCGTGGACTGCACCCCATTGATGCTGCATTTCCAGCCTACGCCCAATGGCTACATCCTGACCCTGAAAAACCCCGGGGAATACCATAACAAACTGATTAGCAAGAGCTGGCTTGAAGTGCTTGGCGCACAGAATTCAAACACTGTTAATCCGACGCGTTTCCTCCTTATCGATCATCAACAAAACATCATCACACGAAAAAGTATCAACACCCAGCACACCCCCATCTCGCTCATGACCGCGACTAATAAATATGTCGGTGGATTAAGAATGCGCGGGTCGCCTTATATTTATCTTGCCGAGACCGAAGAAAAGTCAAAGATAACTTTCATCTTGAGCCTGCGTGAAGGAGTGTAGGGCCCGCCCAAAAACATGAAACCAGGTAGCCCCTGTGACGAGAGGTTTGTCCCCTCGCCCCAGGGGCTGCGTCAGGTTGACCGGCTGCAAAATTTTTAAATTGGAAGAAAAGGCTCAAGCACAGGGGTTTCGTCACCACTGGTAAGACCGGTAAAGCCAAAACCCCGCAATTCAGCTTGCATCCCCTGAAAAACCGCGCCTAGACTGCGCCTGCACTGGACAAACCGGTAAGACCACAATAATGAAGTCCTGACGCCAACGGCCCAGCGCCGACGAACAAGGACACCGAACCAGGAATCCCTCCCATGCTCAAATGGTGCTCGCGGTCGATCTTCCTTCAAGTTGTCCTCGGACTGGTGCTCGGCATCGTCTGCGGGCTTACCCTTCCCGAATACTCTGCACAGCTCAAACCCCTCGGCGACGGCTTTATCAAGCTGATCAAGATGCTCATCGGCCTGATCGTGTTCTGCGTGGTGGTCAGCGGTATCTCCGGTGCCGGCGACCTGAAGAAGGTCGGACGCATTGGTCTCAAGTCGGTGATTTACTTCGAAGTGCTCACCACCATCGCCCTGGTCCTCGGCCTGGTGCTGGCCTTCAGCACCGGCATCGGCAGCGGCGCGAACATTCATCTGGAGCAGTTTTCCAGCGCAGACATGGGGGATATCGCTCAGCGTGGCCAACACATGGTCACCACCACTCAGTTCCTCATGAACCTGATTCCGACTTCGGTGATCGGTGCGTTCGCCGATAACAACATCCTGCAGGTGTTGCTGTTCTCGGTACTGTTCGGCAGTGCGTTGAATCTGGTGGGCGACGCGGCTTCCGGCATTTCGCGGTTGATCAACGAACTCAGCCACGTGATTTTTCGCATCATGGGCATGATCGTGCGCCTGGCCCCTATCGGCGTGTTCGGCGCCATTGCCTTCACCACCAGCAAATACGGCCTGGACTCGTTGCAGCACTTGGGCAGCCTCGTCGGGCTGTTCTACCTGACCTGCATCGCTTTTGTCGCGGTGATCCTGGGCCTGGTCATGCGCGCGTCGGGCCTGCCGATGCTGCCGTTCCTCAAATACCTGCGCGAAGAGCTGCTCATCGTCCTCGGCACCGCTTCGTCCGACGCCGTGCTGCCACAGATCATGCGCAAGCTCGAACACCTCGGGATCGGCAGCTCCACCGTGGGCTTGGTCATTCCCACCGGTTATTCGTTCAACCTCGACGGTTTTTCGATTTATCTGACCTTGGCGATTGTCTTCATTGCCAACGCGACCGGTACGCCCCTGGCCCTGAGCGATCTGTTGACCATCCTGCTGGTGTCGCTGATCACCTCCAAGGGCGCTCACGGGATTCCCGGCTCGGCGCTGGTGATCCTGGCCGCCACACTGACAGCGATCCCGGCGATCCCGGTGGTCGGCCTGGTGCTGGTGCTGGCCGTGGACTGGTTCATGGGCATCGGTCGCGCACTGACCAACCTGATCGGCAACTGCGTGGCCACCGTGGCGATTGCCCGCTGGGAAAAAGACATCGATGTCCCTCGGGCGCGCAAAGTACTGTCGGGCCAACAAGGTTATGCCTTTCAATCGAGAAAACCGGTGGGCAGCGCCCATCATCAGCAATTCTGAAAGACCGCAGTGCCGGCCCGCGAACCGGCACCGCCTAAGTGATTTTCAAGGAGTGACATGTGATCAGTTCATCAACCGTCGTCAATTCCGTGGTGGAGAAACTCCGTGCCGCCCTGGCCCGGGGCCAATGGCGTTCGGGCGACATGCTGCCCGGTCAGCGTGAACTGGCCGAGCAACTGGGTATCAGCCGGCCAAGTCTGCGTGAAGCGGTGATTGTGCTGGAGACCCTGGGACTGGTGCGCTCGATGCCCGGCAAGGGCGTCGTGGTGCTGGAGGCCACGTTCAGCGATACGGCCGGTGAAAGCAGTGCCATGGCCGGTGCGAGCCTGGAAGATGTGCTGCAACTGCGCTACACCCTGGAGCCCTTCATCGTCGGCCTTGTGGCCCAGTCCATCAGCAGCAAGGAAGTCGGCCAGTTGCGCCTGACCCTCATGGACATGCGCGAAGCCCTGGAAGCCAACGACAGCGACGCCTGCGCCAACGCCTACATCGCTTTTCATGAAGAGCTGTTTGCCCTGACCTCCAACCCAATCTTCCAGAACGTGGTCCAGCAGACCAGCAACGCGCTCAAGCAAAGCGCTGATGTACTGCGTAATTCGCCCGAGCACCTGGCCGAACGCCTGGAAGAGAACGAAGCCGTGGTGCGCGCCATCCGTGGCAAGAACAGCGCCCAGGCCAGCGCTGAAATGCGTCGGCACATTCTCAGGGAAGGCCAGCGCATGGGCATCGAACTGAATATTCCGGACGACAGCCTCGGCACTTGAGCCAGGGCCCGCGGAGACTGCCATGAACAATCTCGTTTCCCATCAACATAACTGCAACGTGCTCGCCGGCCTGCCTCTGCCCGGCCGGATCGGCAAACCGTCGGTGGACGATATCTACCCGCGGATCTTCGATGCCATCCTCGAACAACGCATTGCTCCGGCCAGCCGTTTCACCGAGGAAAGCCTGGGGGATGTATTCGGTGTCAGCCGCAGCATCATTCGCCGCGTCCTGGCGCGCCTGTCTCACCAGCAAGTGGTGATCCTGCGCCCGAACCATCGACCACAAGTCGCAGCGCCGGACCTGGAACAGACGCGGCAGATCCTGCACGCCCGTCGCCTGGCCGAACAGACCCTGGTGCGCCTGGCCTGCAAGGCACCGCAACCGCAGGATCTACGGCGCCTGCGAGAGCTGGTGGAACAGGAACAGCGCTGCCTGGATCGCGGCGAGCGCGGCCCGGCGATACGCCTGTCCGGCGAGTTTCACCTGCACTTGGCGGCCATGGCCGGTAACGCGCCATTGGCGCAATTCCTCGGCAGCCTGGTGCCATTGACCTCGCTGGCCCTGGCGCGGCACGAGATAAAGTCCCGCAGGCATTGCGCCTGGCAGGAGCATCTGGCGATCGTCGAGGCCGTGGAAGGCGGTAATGCTAATGAGGCAGTGCGGCTGATGGACGAGCACCTGGACCATCTGGAGCAAAAGCTGACGATCAGATAGCTGTTGTGGCGAGGGAGCTTGCTCCCGCTCGGTTGCGCAGCAACCGCCAAAAAGCGAGGGCGGCTACGCCTCCCAGCGGAAGCAAGCTCCCTCGCCATGAGATGCTCTTTAGCCGCACATTGTCGATGGTCGCAGGCAAAGCGTCGTCAAAGTAGGATGGCGTCGAAGCCTGCGCGGATTTTTTCCTCGGGCAGCTCGTCGGCGATAAATACGATAACGCTTTCCCGAGGCTCATCCGGGGCCCATTCAGTGTCCCAATCGAAACCGTACAGCTTGAGCACGCCCTGGAACACCAATCGCCGGGGTTCATTGGCGATGTTCAACACGCCCTTGTAGCGCAGCAACTGCTTGCCATGCGCTTCCAGCAACTGGTTCATGAACTCGCTGAGCTTGTCGATATCCAGCGGTTTGTCGGTGCGCAGCACGAGGCTGCTGATGCGGTCACCTGGGGTTGCCTTGCCGACCGGGCGCAAACTGAACCCCGCGCCCAGGTCGGCATTGAGATTGAAACCACGGATATCGAGCAGTTCGGCCAGATCGATCTTGCCGTGTTCAACCACCCTGATCGGCGCCCGTCGGTTGATGCGCGTCAGGCGCTCGCCAAGGGCCTCGACCTGGGCGGCGTCCACCAGGTCGGTCTTGCTCAAAAGCAGGCGATCGGCGAACCCCACCTGAGCCTGGGCGATGGCCTGGGCCAGGTGGACATCGGCGTGAGCGGCGTCCACCAGGGTCAGGATCCCATCGAGGATGTAGCGCTCGCGCAGGTCCTCGTCGATGAAAAACGTCTGTGCTACCGGGGCCGGGTCAGCCAGGCCGGTGCACTCGATGACCAGGCGATCGAAAGCGATCTCACCACTGTCCAGCCGCTCCAGCAGCAGGTAAAGGGCCTTGGTCAGGTCGGTATGGATGGTGCAGCACACACAGCCGTTGGCCAGGGTCATGACTTGCACCGGCTCGTCGCCGAGCAGTTGCGTGTCGATGCCGGCATCGCTGAATTCGTTCTCGATCACGGCGATTTTCAGGCCATGCTCGGCCTTGAGCAGATGGCGCAACAACGTGGTCTTGCCGGCGCCGAGGAAGCCGCTGAGGATGGTGACCGGGATGGGAGAGGACAACATGGTTCTCCTGTTTCGAAATTAAAGAAAAGCACAAACCCCTGTGGGAGCGGGCTTGCTCGCGAAAGCGGTAGGTCAGCCGACATCGATGCTCCTGACCCGACGCCATCGCGAGCAAGCTCGCTCCCACAAGGGGTTCTGTGGCGTATGCAAATCCTGAGACCACCCAAAAACAACTGTGGGAGCGAGCTTGCTCGCGATAGCGGTAGGTCAGCCGACATGATCGCAACTGACACTACGCCTTCGCGAGCAAGCCCGCTCCCACAGGAGTTACCTCAACCCAAGCGGTGCTTCAACAGCACTTGGGCCCACCCTTGCCACCGTAACGGGCCTCCTGGCGTTCGCGGAAGAACGCCTCGTAGTCCATCAGCGGTTTGTCCGGGTGCTTGGTTTGCATGTGCTCGACGTAGTTGTCGTAGTCGGGCATGCCGACCATCAGGCGCGCGGCCTGACCGAGGTATTTACCGAGGCGACTCAAGTCATTGAACATCGTTGCAATCCTCGTTTCAGGCGTCCGGCACGGCCTGGAATGGCGCTTCTTTATCCGTGCGTTCCTTGGTGCCCCAGGCGGCGATGCCAACCTTGAGCGCGTAGAACAGGATGCTGAAGACCACGAACAGGAACAACACCGTCAGCGTTGCGTTGGTGTAGGCGTTGAACACCACGTGCTGCATCTGCTCGATGCTCTTGGCCGGGGCCAGGATCTGGCCGGCGGCCAGGGCATCGTTGTATTTGCGGGCCAGGGCCAAAAAGCCGATCGCCGGGTTGGCGTCGAACAGCTTGATCAGGCCTGCCGTGGTGGTGCAGATCAGCAGCCAGGCCGCTGGCAGCATGGTCACCCAGACGTAGCGCTGGCGCTTCATCTTGATCAGCACCACGGTGGCGAGCATCAGGGCGATACCGGCCAGCATCTGGTTGGAGATGCCGAACAGCGGCCACAAGGTGTTGATGCCGCCCAGCGGATCGATCACGCCCTGGTACAAAAGGTAGCCCCACATCGCCACACAACCGGCGGTGGCGATCAGGTTGGCCGGCCAGGATTCGGTGCGCTTGAGCGAAGGCACGAACGAGCCGAGCAAATCCTGCAGCATGAACCGCCCGGCACGGGTGCCGGCGTCCACTGCGGTAAGGATGAACAGCGCTTCGAACAGGATCGCGAAGTGGTACCAGAACGCCATGGTGTTCTCACCTGGCAGCACCGAGTGCAGGATCTGCGCGATCCCGACCGCCAGGGTCGGCGCACCGCCGGCACGGGCCAGCACGGTGGTTTCACCGATGTCCTTGGCCACCGCTTGCAGCGCCTCAGGCGTGATGGCAAAGCCCCAACTGCTGACGGTCTGCGCCACGGCCACCACGTCGCCGCCGACGATGGCCGCCGGGCTGTTCATGGCGAAGTACACACCCGGCTCGATCACCGAAGCGGCGACCATGGCCATGATCGCCACGAAGGACTCCATCAGCATGCCGCCGTAACCGATGTAGCGGGCATTGACTTCGTTATCCAGGAGCTTGGGCGTGGTGCCCGACGAGATCAGCGCATGGAACCCCGAGACCGCGCCGCAGGCGATGGTGATGAACAGGAACGGGAACAGCCCGCCCTTCCACACCGGCCCGGTGCCGTCGGTGAACTGGGTCAGCGCCGGCATTTTCAGCTCGGGCATGGTGACCAGGATGCCGATCGCCAGGGCGACGATGGTACCGATCTTGAGAAATGTCGACAGGTAGTCCCGCGGGGCCAGGATCAGCCACACCGGCAGCACTGCCGCGACAAAGCCGTAGCCGATCAGCATCCAGGTGATCTGGATCCCGGTGAAGGAGAAAGCCTTGGCCCAGACCGGGTCGGCGGCGATCTGCCCGCCCAGCCAGATCGAACCCAGCAGCAACAGCACGCCGATGAGCGAGATTTCCCCGATGCGGCCCGGACGGATGTAGCGCATGTAGATGCCCATGAACATCGCGATCGGGATGGTCGCCATCACGGTGAAGATGCCCCATGGGCTCTCGGCCAGGGCCTTGACCACGATCAGCGCCAGCACCGCGAGGATGATGATCATGATCAGGAAACAGCCGAACAGCGCGATGGTGCCGGGGATGCGGCCCATTTCTTCACGGACCATGTCGCCCAGGGAGCGCCCGTTGCGGCGGGTGGACAGGAACAGGACCATGAAGTCCTGCACCGCACCGGCCAGCACCACGCCGGCGATCAGCCAGAGCGTGCCGGGCAGGTAGCCCATCTGCGCCGCCAGCACCGGCCCGACCAGCGGCCCCGCACCGGCAATGGCCGCGAAGTGGTGGCCGAAGAGAATGTGTTTGTTGGTCGGGACATAGTCCAGGCCATCGTTGTTGAGCACGGCGGGGGTGGCCCGACGCGCATCGAGTTGCATCACGTTGTTGGCGATGAAGAGGCTGTAGTAGCGGTAGGCGACCAGGTAGATGGCCACGGCTGCGACGACGATCCAGAGGGCGTTGATTGCCTCGCCTCGGCGCAAGGCCACGACGCCCAGGGCGCACGCTCCTACGACGGCCAGCAGTAGCCAGGGTAGATGGCGCAGCAGGCTATTATTGTTTTTCATTTTTATATTCCAGCCAGGGTGGACAAGAAGGTAGCTATCGGAGTTTAGCGCTAACACGAGCAAAGGCCATACCTGACATTCGTCTACCAGCGGCCGAATGGTGACGATGATGCGCCAGCAGGGTCTATAGTCAGTGAATCTTCAGAGGGAACGCGTAATGAGCGATCGTCGCCGCTTCGTACGAATCGAATTTCATGCCAGGACCGAACTGAGCCAGACCCCATACAAATGGCCGGTAGAGCTGCTGGACCTGTCCCTCAAGGGCTTGCTGATCAAAAAACCCGAACCCTGGCTGGGGAATCCCGAAAAAACCTTCATTGCCGACATTCACCTGAGCAATGAGGTGGAAGTGCAGATGGAGGTTCGGTTGGCCCACGACGACCACGGCCACCTGGGCTTTGTCTGCGAGCATGTCGACCTGGACTCCATCGCCCACCTGCGCCGATTGGTGGAGCTGAACCTGGCCGATCATGATGAGCTGGAGCGGGAGCTGGCGGCGTTGATCCAGATCTGAATCAACGCCGATCCCTTTGTGGCGAGGGGATCTATCCCCTCGCCACAGGACCGCGGCATCACTCGAACAACGCATCCAACGCCTGCTCCAGGCGCGTCACGGCAATGATCTGCAACCCCGGCGGTGCTTCCTTCGGCGCGTTGCCCTTGGGCACGATGGCGCGCTTGAAACCATGCTTGGCCGCCTCCTTGAGTCGCTCCTGGCCACTGGGCACCGGCCGCACCTCGCCCGACAGCCCCACTTCGCCGAACACCAGCAGATCATGGGGCAACGGACGATTGCGCAGGCTGGACATGACCGCCGCCATCAACGCCAGGTCGGACGCGGTTTCCAGCACCTTGACCCCGCCGACCACGTTGAGGAAAACGTCCTGGTCGTGAGTCGGAATCCCACCGTGTCGATGCAGGACAGCCAGCAACATGGCAAGCCGATTCTGATCCAGCCCCAAGGTGACCCGGCGCGGATTCGCCAAGTGACTGTCGTCCACCAGGGCCTGAACTTCCACCAGCATCGGGCGCGTGCCTTCCCAGGTGGCCATGACCACGCTGCCCGGTACTTCTTCCTGGGCACGCGTCAGAAAAATCGCCGAAGGATTGGAGACTTCTTTCAGGCCTCTGTCAGTCATGCCGAACACACCCAGCTCGTTAACGGCGCCAAAGCGGTTCTTCACGGCTCGTAACAAACGCAGGCGCCCATCGGATTCGCCCTCGAAATACAACACGGTGTCGACCATGTGCTCCAGCACCCGCGGGCCCGCCAGCGCGCCTTCCTTGGTGACGTGGCCCACCAGGAAAATCGCCGTACCGCTCTGCTTGGCATAACGCACCAGCAACGCCGCACTTTCGCGCACTTGAGACACGCCGCCCGGCGCCGATTGCAGTTGTTCAGTGAAAATCGTCTGGATCGAGTCGATCACCATGACCTTGGGTTTTTCCAGGCGCGCCGTGGCGATGATGGTTTCGATGCAGGTCTCGGTCATGACCCGTAGTTGGTCCTGGGGCAGCCCCAGTCGTCGGGCGCGCATGGCGACTTGCTGTTGGGATTCCTCACCGGTGACATATAGCGCCGGCATGCGGGTGGCGAGGTTGCACAAGGTCTGCAGCAGGATGGTGGATTTGCCGATGCCTGGGTCGCCGCCGATCAGCACCACCGAGCCGTCCACCAGGCCGCCGCCCAACACGCGGTCCAGCTCACCGGACGCGGTGGAAAAGCGTGGGATTTCTTCAACGCTGACTTCGGCCAGGGTCTTGATCTGTGCCTGCTGGCCGGCCCAGCCCGTGCGACCGGTGGGCGCCGCCGCACCGCCGCTTTCCACCATGGTTTCGGTCAGGGTATTCCAGGCCCCGCATTCGCTGCACTGGCCGGCCCATTTGGGAAAGGTCGAGCCGCACTCGGTGCAGCCGTACATGCGCTTTGCCTTGGCCATCTGAACTCCGGGTCAAAACCGCGATGATAGCCCAGCCAAGGTTCACTGAGGGGCCGGCATTCTGATTTCACCCTTGGCCAGCCCCTCTGCGGTATTGCCCAACGGATCCTTGGCCTGCAAGTCGGCGCCCTTGGCCTTCAAGGCATCGAGCAATTCATCACGCTTGAACAGACCGGCATACATCGCCGCGGTCTGCCCGGCACCATTGCGTTGGTCCGGACTGCAATCGGTGGACAACAAACGGCGGGCAATCTGCACTTCACCCTTGAAAATGGCGCCCATCAGCGCCGTGTTGCCACGCTTGTCCTGGGCACAGGCATCGGCGCCGGCGGCCAGCAGTCGCTCCACCGCAGGGCCGTGACCGTGATAAGCGGCCAGGATCAGCGCGGTATAGCCCTTTTCATCCTGGGTGTTGAGCGAGTAACCGGCCTTGATGAAAGTATCGAGCATCGGCACGTCGCCCCGGCGGGCGGCGTCGAAATAATAGTTTTGCAACTGTTCTTGTACAGCAGCCGGGTCGGGGGGTATTGGCTGATCGGCCAGTACACTCATTGACCAGGTTGCGAGCATCGATAAAAAGAATTTACCCATCATGACGTCTCCCATGACTCAAGACTGTGGGAGCGAGCTTGCTCGCGATGCAGACGCTGCGGTGTACAGCCAGACCGAGTCGCCTGAATCGCGAGCAAGCTCGCTCCCACAGGTGGATCAGTCGCTCAGTTTTTCCGCCAGCGCCTTGACCCGGGCCAGATCGCCCTTGGCGACACGGGCCACGCCAGTGCCGTACTCAGGGTCAGCCTTGTAGAGGAACGACAGGATGATGTGCTTGCTCTCGTCATCGGTGGTCGCCAAAGAGCCGCCGAAGCTTTCGATCAGGTCATTGCGCTCCTTCTGGTTGAACGAGCGGTACAGGTCACCGGCCTGCTTGAAGTTCTGCTCGCGCTGGATCTTCGCCTGCTGGGTGCTGCCGGTCAGCGCGGCCTGGCTATAGCGCGCCGCTTGCGGTTCTTCGCGCGGCGTCAGGCGGCTCGGCTGGTAATTCACGCCGGTGCTGGTGCTGCCTGGGTTCATCGCACCGTCCTGGTTACCGTTGTTCACCGCCACCTTGGGCGCGTTGATCGGCAGTTGCAGGGCATTGGCGCCTATCCGGTACATTTGCGTATCGGCGTAGGAAAACACTCGCCCCTGGAGCAAACGATCCTCCGAAGGCTCGATGCCCGGTACCAGATTGGCCGGCGCCATCGCCACCTGTTCGGTTTCCTGGAAGACATTCGCCGGGTTGCGATTCAAGACCATTTGCCCGACTTTGCGCTCAGGCACACCTGGCCAGATTTTGGTCGCGTCCAGTGGATCGAAATCAAACTTGGCAAGGTCCTGCGGGTTCAAAACTTGAACGTACAAGTCCCACTTCGGGAAGTCGCCCTTATTAATATGACTGACCAAGTCATTTGTCATATGGCTGTAATCTTGCCCCTGAACTTTCACAACTTCTTTCGGATCGAGATTTTTCAGGCCCTGTAAACTTTTCCAATGAAACTTCACATAGTGAACTTCGCCCTTGGCATTAACCAACTTGTAAGCATGCACGCCGTTACCGTCCATTTCACGATAACTGGCCGGCGTACCGGAGTTGGAATACAGCTCCGTCAGGGTGCGGGTCGACTCTGGAACATGGGAAAAGAAGTCGAAACGACGCGAGTCATCGTCCAGGTTGGTTCGCGGGTCTGGCTTGAATGCATGAACCATGTCGGGGAACTTGATGGCATCGCGGATGAAAAAGGTCGGGAAGTTGTTACCCACCAGGTCCCAGTTACCGTCCGCCGTGTAGAACTTTGTGGCAAAGCCGCGGGGGTCGCGCAGGGTTTCCGGTGAATGATTGCCGTGCACCACGGCAGAAAACCGTACGAACACTGGCGTGACCTGGCCAGCGGCGAAGACCTTGGCCTTGGTCAGATCGCTGAGGTCGTCGGAAACCGTGAAGGTGCCATGGGCGCCGGTACCGCGGGCGTGCACCACGCGCTCCGGGATGCGTTCGCGGTCAAAGCGCTGGAGCTTCTGGATCAACTGCACATCTTGCAGCAGGGTCGGACCGTTGGGGCCGGCCGTTTGCGAATTCTGGTTGTCGCCGACGGCAGCCCCATTGTCTCGGGTCAGGGTGGCCGCGTTAACGGATAAGGACAGCAGGCTGGCGGTCAGCACAACGAGAGCGCGGCGGTGGGGAAAAGTCCCGCAGCCAAGGGAGATGTTCATAAGCATGTTCCTCTGATGTTATAGGGCGCATCCATGTGCGCCATCCAGAGGCTAGTGCCCGAAAAAGGAAAACCTAAATAGAAATGCCGTACCGCCACGATAGAAAAAACGTTGTGGGGGATTGCTCTGAAACCGCGTATCGCGCGCGATTGGTGGCACTTTGTAAACTTTTCATCAGGGACCGGGTCGATAACTGGAGCTTTGTAAGCAGGCGTTTCGAGCGCGACACGCCAGGCTGATTTACACTGCCAGCATCCACTTTCTGTCACAAGGAACAACACATGGGCGTGCTAAGCGAGTTCAAGGCCTTCGCGGTCAAAGGCAATGTCGTCGACATGGCCGTCGGGATTATCATCGGTGCCGCTTTCGGCAAAATTGTTTCGTCGTTCGTTGGCGACGTGGTCATGCCGCCGATTGGCCTGCTGATTGGCGGGGTGGACTTCAGTGACCTGGCCATCACACTCAAGGCCGCCCAAGGTGACGCGCCAGCCGTCGTGCTGGCCTACGGCAAATTCATCCAGAGCACCATAGACTTCATCATCGTAGCATTCGCCATTTTCATGGGTGTGAAGGCCATCAACCGCCTAAAGCGTGAAGAGGCCGTAGCCCCGAGCGCGCCGCCCGTTCCGACCAAGGAAGAACTGCTGCTGACGGAAATTCGCGACCTGCTCAAGGCCCAGAACGAGCGGCCTTGAGGGGCGCATCAATGCCAGTCGGACACTGACACCCTCGCCACAAGGGCTGTGCCTGATTGATTGAGCTTTACCAATAGTTTTCCACCGCCACCTGGCCTGGCCGACGGGTGAGGCTCAATTGAAGGCCCCTGGTCTTGAGCAGCTTGCGGGTGTCATCGATCATTTGCGGGTTGCCGCATAGCATCACCCGCGAATGCTCTGGCGTCAGCTCGACGCCAGCCACCCGCTCCAACTCACCATTCTCGATCAAAGTGGTGATGCGTCCGCTGAGCGCACCGGGGTGTTGCTCACGGGTCACGGTCGCGATGAAACGAAACTTATGGGCGTACTCGGCCAGGTAATCGCGTTGGGTCAACCCTTTGATCAGGTCTTGATACGCCAGCTCCTGCGCCTCGCGCACGCTGTACACCAGGATGATCCGCTCGAATTTTTCCCAGACTTCAAAATCCTGGAGAATCGACAGAAACGGCGCGACACCCGTGCCCGTGGACAGCAGCCACAAGTCGCGCCCGTCAACGAAACGATCCAGCGTCAGGTAGCCAAAAGCCTGGCGATCCACCAACAGACTGTCGCCTGGCTTCAGGCGGCTAAGCTCACTGGTGAATTCGCCATCCGGAACCACGATGGAAAAAAACTCAAGGAATTCGTCGAAGGGCGAAGACACCATGGAATACGCTCGCCAGACGGTGCTCCCATCCGCCTTGACGACGCCCAACCGGGCGAACTGACCGGCGCGAAAACGAAAGCCGCGATCGCGGGTGGTACGCAAAGTAAACAAATGAGACGTCAATGGCTGAACGTCGAGCAGGGTTTGGCGGGTGAACTTCTCTGCGCTATCGGTCATGAGCCACTCCACTGGGACAAGGCTCACAGTGTCCCGCAAACTGAGCCGCTAAACCACCAATAGCGAGTAGTGGCATTTAGTCATAAGTGCCCACCTCACTCGCCTGAAATCTTTCACTGGAATTATACAAGTCTAAGATGCTTGTAAAAATAAACAATTAAACAAACTGTTCCTGTGATGACTCGACTGTAAGCAAAAACAAAAAATCTAACTACAAGTTAGGAATAGTCCTACACTGAAAGTTCGCATCATGGATTGGATCCGCATGGACGAATCAACCCAGGAGAGAGCGATGGACAAGTGGAAGGACTTGCAACTGAGGAAGTTATCCTGTGAAAAAGACCTGCAGACAGCCTATCGGTTGGCCCTGAATTTCTTTAACAATCAGGGGTTTGAATATTGCGCATTTGCAGCCTATCTCGGGAGCCCCGACAACCACACCAACAAGGTGAACCTGAACAACTACCCGTATGGATGGGACAGGTTTTATGAACAGAACGGCTATGCTTCGAATGACCCAGTAATAGCACATTGCAATCAATCCCTTCTCCCCATCCTGTGGGATGAAAACGTTTTTGCCCAGGCCCCCAAGTTATGGCGCGAACTTAATCGACAGGGGCTCAAATATGGTTGGACCCAAGCCGTTCATGATGAGCAAGGTGCCCATTACAGCCTGTTCAGCCTCGCTCGCACTCATCGCGCCATCGATATCGAGGAGCATTATGGAAACCTCGGCTACGCCATCTTCGCCAGTCGAAAGCTGCATGCACTGGCGAGTAAAAAACTATCCGACACCGCCGCAGACACGCATAAATATCATCTGTCACCTCGAGAGATCGAAGTGTTGAGATGGTCCGCGGAAGGGAAGACCGCATCGGAAGTGGGCAGGATCCTCTGTCTCTCGGAGCGCACCGTGAATTTCCATGTCTGCAGTTGCATGCGAAAACTGAACGTCAGCAACAAAATTTCTGCAGTCGCCAAGGCGGCCCATATTCACGTGATCTGAACAGTGGACCCGTATTGCCAATCTTGAAAACCCGCGAGTAAAGCAGCGCAAAAAAACGTACCATTTACGGCTCCACTTGAATGATGCCGCTTCTTGCACGCGACGCAGTTCATTCAGGCGGTCCCGCCCAGACACCTACACCCAGGCAGCGGGACATTCGTTGATTTCCAGAGTCCCAGCCATGCCCTTGCTCGACAGCCCCTTCGCCCAACTTGACCTGATCCGCCAACCCGAGCAGCAGAACGAACCCCTGCAAGCCTTCGATGCAGCCGACGAATACCTGCTCGCGTATCTGGCCGAACAACACCCGGCCGTGGGTGCGCGAGTGCTGGTGCTCAACGACGGCTTCGGTGCCCTGGCCGCGAGCCTGGCCGGCAAGGTTGACGTCATCAGCAGCAGCGACTCATTCCTGGCCCTGCAAGCGCTGGAGAAAAACCTGGTGCGCAATGGCCGGTCCTTCGACGCGGTGCCAACGGTGCCGGCCAGCGCGCCACTGGCCGGGCCCTTCGATCGCGTGCTGATCAAAGTGCCGAAAACCCTGGCCTTGCTGGAAGAGCAACTGATTCGCCTGCAAGACCAACTGGCGCCCGGCGCCCAGGTGATTGCCGGTGCAATGGTCAAGCATCTGCCCCGGGCCGCCGGCGACCTGATGGAGCGTTACATCGGCCCGGTACAAGCCTCCCTGGCGGTGAAAAAGGCCCGCCTGTTGATCGCCACGCCGCAAGCCAAGCCGCCCGTCGTATCGCCCTACCCCACGCGTTATTGGCTGGACGAGCCAAAGATCGAACTGCTCAACCACGCCAATGTGTTCTGTCGTGAAGGGCTGGACATCGGCACCCGGGCATTCCTGCCGCATTTGCCAAAAAACCTGGGGGCGGCCCGGGTCGCGGACCTGGGTTGCGGCAACGGCGTGCTGGCAATCGCCAGCGCCCTGCAAAACCCCGAGGCCCGCTACACCCTGGTGGACGAGTCGTACATGGCCGTGCAGTCAGCGGCCGAGAACTGGCAAGCTGCCCTGGGCGAGCGCGAGGTGACCGTACGGGCCGCTGACGGCCTGGTCGGGCAGGAACCGCAGTCCCTGGATGTAGTGCTGTGCAACCCACCCTTCCACCAACAGCAAGTGGTGGGTGATTTCCTGGCCTGGCGGATGTTCCAGCAGGCTCGCGAAGCATTGGTGGTCGGCGGCGCGCTCTATATCGTCGGTAACCGGCACCTGGGCTATCACAGCAAACTGGCGCGATTGTTCCGCGGTGTCGAGCAAGTGGCCGCCACGCCGAAATTCGTGATTCTCAAAGCCCGGAAATGAACTGTCCCCTGTGGGAGCAACGCTTGCTCCCACAGGGAAATCAGTGGGTGGTCAGGCCTGCGGCATTCATGAACATCCGCATCAGGCTGGCGACGACAAACAGTGCCAGCACACTGCCGGTCCAGATCACCACCAGCCAGCCGAGCCGCTGCCAGAGCGGCTTGCGCTCGGCGGCTTCGATGTCTTTCAAATCAGGTCTGGCCATGCTCAACACCTCGCAGGTCGATCAATGGTAGCCATCGTCATGGGTCACCTTGCCGCGGAACACGTAGTAGCTCCAGAAGGTGTACACCAGGATCAACGGGATGATGAACAGCGTGCCGACCAACATGAAGCCCTGGCTCTGGGGCGGTGACGAGGCATCCCAGATCGAGATCGATGGCGGCACGATATTCGGCCACAGGCTGATACCCAGGCCGCTGTAACCGAGGAAGATCAGCACCAGCGTCAGGATGAAGGGGGTGTAATTGGCGTTGCGCGCCACCGCGCGGAACAACCCGTACATGGTCACCAGCACCAGGATCGGCACCGGCAGGAACCAGAACAGGTTCGGCAGGGTGAACCAGCGGGCCGCGATATCGGCATGGGCCAGCGGTGTCCAGATGCTGACGATACCGATCACCGCCAGCACCACGAACGCCAGCGGCCTGGCCAGGTCATGCATCTGTTCCTGCAACCTGCCTTCGGTCTTCATGATCAGCCAGGTACAGCCGAGCAAGGCATAGGCCGCGATCAACGCCAGGCCGCAGAACATCGTGAACGGCGTGAACCAGTCCAAGGAGCCCCCAGCGAACTGGCGATTGACCACCTCGAAGCCATCGATGAACGCTCCCAGCGCCACCCCCTGGAAGAAGGTGGCTGTCAGCGAGCCACCGATGAACGCCTTGTCCCACAGGTGCCGCTTCTCAGCCTTGGCCTTGAAGCGGAACTCGAAGGCCACGCCCCGGAAGATCAGGCCGATGAGCATCAGGATCAACGGCAGGTACAGCGCCGAAAGCACCACCGAATAAGCCAGCGGAAACGCCCCGAACAAACCGGCGCCACCGAGCACCAGCCAGGTTTCGTTACCGTCCCAGACCGGCGCCACGGTGTTCATCATCACGTCTCGGTCGCGCTCGCCCTTGACGAAGGGGAAGAGAATGCCGATCCCCAGGTCGAAGCCGTCCATGACCACGTACATCATGATGCCGAAGATGATGACCACGGCCCAGATCAGCGGAAGATCAATACCCATGACTCAATTCCCCTTGTTCGAGCGGTCGGTTTGGTCCACGCCTTCGCTGTCGTCGGCGGCCGACAATGGCCGGGCCGGCGTGCGCTTCTGGCCTGGGCCGCCATCGGTCGGCTCGGCTTCGTGGGCCTGCGGCCCCTTGCGCACCAGGCGCATCATGTAGCTCAAGCCGGCACCGAACAGCGCGAAATACACCACGACGAACAGCACCAGGGTGATGCTCATTTGCGCAAAACTGTGCCCGGAGGAAGCATCGGCGGTACGCATCAGGCCGTAGACCACCCAAGGCTGACGACCGATTTCAGTGGTGAACCAGCCCGCCAGGATCGCAATCAGCCCGGACGGCCCCATCCACAGCACCATGTAGAGGAACGGTCGGGACTGATAGATCCGATCCTTGCGACGCAGCCAGAGGCTGCACAGGCCGGTGAAGATCATCAGCAGGCCCAGGCCCACCATGACCCGGAACGACCAGAACACGATGGTCGAATTCGGTCGGTCCTCAGGCGGGAACTCCTTGAGGGCCGGCACCTGTTTGTCCAGGCTGTGGGTCAGGATCAAGCTTCCCAGGTAAGGAATTTCCACGGCGAAGCGGGTCTTCTCCGCCTTCATATCCGGCAGGCCGAACAGGATCAGCGGGGTCGGCTCATTGCCGACGTTCTCCCAGTGACCTTCGATGGCCGCGATTTTCGCCGGTTGATGCTTGAGGGTGTTAAGACCATGGAAGTCGCCGATGACTGCCTGGATCGGTGCCACCAGCAAGGCCATCCACATCGCCATCGACAGCATGCGGCGGATGGCCGGGGTATCGCGACCGCGCAACAGATGCCAGGCCGCTGACGAGCCCACAAAGAACGCCGTCGCGACGAACGCCGCCGTGGACATGTGCAGCAAGCGATAGGGGAATGAGGGGTTGAACACTACCGCCAGCCAGTCCACCGGGATCACCCGGCCATCAATGATTTCGTAGCCCTGCGGGGTCTGCATCCAGCTGTTGGAAGACAGGATCCAGAAGGTCGAGATCAGCGTACCGATCGCCACCATCACCGTGGAGAAGAAGTGCAGGCCACGGCCAACGCGATTCCAGCCGAACAGCATCACGCCCAGGAAACCCGCCTCGAGGAAGAACGCCGTGAGCACTTCGTAGGTCAGCAGTGGCCCGGTCACCGCCCCGGCGAAGTCCGAAAAACGGCTCCAGTTGGTGCCGAACTGATAGGCCATGACCAATCCAGACACCACCCCCATGCCGAAGTTGACGGCAAAGATCTTCGACCAGAAGTGATACAGGTCGCGGTAGGTGTCGTCGCGGGTCTTGAGCCACAGGCCTTCGAGCACCGCCAGGTAACTCGCCAGGCCAATGGTGATGGCCGGGAACAGGATGTGGAACGAGATGGTGAACGCGAACTGGATTCGGGCGAGATCGAGCGCCTCCAAACCGAACATAAGTCTTCCTCTGTCAGGTAAAACCGGCTGCGGGCGGGGCCTGCATCACAATCCCCAGGGATATGGAGTGCGATGCTTTTCAAATCGTTCTTTTTAAAACCGTCACAACGCAGGACTCTGGCCGGATGGCCGCCAGTCCAACACTGCGAAAGTGTGTTGATCTGGATCAAGCAATGATCAAAGAGTAGCCGCTTTATTGCCGATGAACGGCGTGGTCTTTTGTCGCGTGACAGGTTGTCTCAGAGGCTCAGGACATAAGTGAAGACTTTTATGGCGAGGGGATTTATCCCCGATCTGTGGGAGCAAGGCTTGCTCGCGAAACAGATCTCCCCGATCTCTGAAAGACCGCGTCGCCCTCATCGCGGGCAAGCCTTGCTCCCACAGAGGGATAAATCCTCTCGCCACGGGATGACCTGGCCCGAGATCGATGTTTGGCTAACTATTTTTTCCGGTAGCGCAACTTCCTGTTACAGCTCGGTGATAATCTCGTTGCCTTCATCTCCGGACCCGTCATAGATGCCCAGCCAAGCACCGCTGCTGCTCCGTCACCACCGCCCGTTCATCGCCTTCTGGCTGGCCCGGATATTCACCGCCAGCGGCTTCCAGATGCTCACCGTGGCCATCGGCTGGAACCTCTATCAACTGACCGGCAACGTCTTGGACCTGGGCCTTGTGGGCCTGGTGGAGTTCGCGCCCCGGGTGCTGTTCATGCTGCATACCGGGCACGTGGCCGACCGTTATGACCGGCGCAAGGTCGCGGCCATCTGCCAGTCGTTACAGGCGTTGATTGCTCTGTCGCTGGCGATCGGCAGCGCCACCGACCATGTCACGCGGGAGATGATCTTCATCCTCGCCTTCCTGCTGGGCGCCGCCCGTTCCTTCGAAATGCCGACCACCCAGGCGCTGCTGCCGAGCATCGTACCGTCGGCACTGTTTCCCCGGGCCGTGGCCGCCGCGCAGTCGGCCCAGCAGTCAGCCACCATTGTCGCCCCGGCCCTCGGCGGCTTGCTCTACGCCTTCGGCAGCACCTGGGTCTATGGGCCAACCGTGCTGCTCTACCTCATCGCTTGCTGCCTGATGCTCAACCTGCCCGCCCGGCAGACGCCCCTGAACAAAGGCAAGGCCACGATGGACTCGTTGCTGGCCGGGATTCGCTTCATTCGCAGCCGTCCGGACATTCTCGGGGCAATCTCCCTGGACCTGTTCGCGGTGTTGCTCGGCGGTGCGACGGCGCTGCTGCCGGTGTTCGCCAAGGACATCCTGCTCACCGGCCCCTGGGGCCTGGGCCTGTTGCGGTCGGCGCCCGCGGTCGGGGCCTTGCTGATGTCGCTGTGGCTGGCGCGATTTGCCGTGGAGCGCAAGGTGGGCCGGGTGATGTTTACCGCCGTGGGCGTGTTCGGCGTCGCCACTATTGCGTTCGGCCTCTCCACTTCGTTCTGGTTTTCCCTCGCGGTGTTGGTGGTACTGGGCGCGGCGGACATGATCAGCATGGTCATCCGCGCCTCCTTCGTGCAGTTGGAAACACCGGATGGAATGCGCGGTCGAGTCAGCGCGGTGAACGGGCTGTTCATCGGCGCCTCGAACCAGTTGGGCGAGTTCGAATCCGGCCTGACCGCCCACTGGTTCGGCACCGTGCCGGCGGTGGTCATGGGCGGAGTTGGCACGCTGCTGGTAACCGGGGCCTGGATCAAACTGTTCCCGACCCTGGCCAACCGCGACCGGATGCACGAACCGGCGGAAACCGCAAAAGCCTAGAGCAACTTGTCGAGGGTGATCGGAAAGTCCCGAACCCGTTTGCCGGTGGCGTGATAGATCGCATTGGCCACCGCCGCTGCCACACCGACGATACCGATTTCACCAACGCCCTTGGACCCGAGGGCGTTGACGATTTCATCGTGTTCATCGACAAAAACCACGTCAATATCGCCAATGTCGGCGTTAACCGGCAGATGGTACTCGGCCAGGCTGTGGTTCATGTGGCGGCCCAGCCCATGGTCGGTCAGGGTTTCTTCGTGCAGGGCCATGCCGATGCCCCAGACCACACCACCGAGAATCTGGCTGCGAGCGGTTTTCGGGTTGATCACCCGCCCGGCGGCAATGGCGCTGACCACCCGATTGACCTTCACCGTGCCCAGGTCTTCATCCACCCAAACCTCAACGAACACCGCCGAGTGGGTGGCGGCGGCGTAGGCCTGGCGCTTTTCGTCCGGCTCTGCAGTGACCTGGGCCTGCAGCGGTGTCTCGCCACTTTTTTGCCCCAACTCGGCCAAAGCGACGCTCACCTCGCCCAACCGCAGTTGGCCATCGGCAAACGTCACTTGCTCAAGGGTCGCGCCACTGAAGGCCGGGCACGTCTGCCGGGCCACGGCCAACAGCTTTTCCTTCAGGGCTTCACAGGCCTGCTGCACAGCAGTGCCCACCGATGAGACGGTGAACGAACCGCCCTGCAGCGGTGCTGTAGGCAACGACGAATCACCGAGGACAAAGCTGACGTCTTCAAGAGAAACACCCGACGCCTCGGCGGCGATCTGGGTCATGACTGTGTAGGTCCCAGTACCGATGTCAGTGGTGGCGCTGCTGACGGTCAGCTTGCCGTCAGCCCCCAGCGAAGCCTTGGCGCTGGCCTTCTGCTGCATGGCTTCCCACACGCCACCGGCCATGCCCCAGCCCACCAGTTGCCGGCCCTCACGCATGCTGCGCGGTTCCGGGTTGCGCTTGTCCCAACCGAAACGGCGGGCGCCCTGGGCGTAACACTCACGCAATTGCTTGCTGGAATACGGCTTGCCTTCGTTCTCGTTACGCTCGGCGTAGTTGATCAACCGCAGTTGCACCGGATCGATCGCCAGGGCGCAGGCCAGTTCATCCATGGCGCATTCCAGCCCAATCAGGCCCAGGGCTGCGCCAGGCGCGCGCATGTCCAGCGGCGTGTAGACGTCCAGCGGCACCAACTTGTAGGTCAGCGCCACGTTGTCGCAGTGATAGAGCATGCCGCTCCACTCCACCACATGTTCGGTGAAATCTTCGAAGCGCGAAGTCTGGGCGACAGCCGTATGGGCCACGGCCAGTAACCGCCCGTTGGCCGCCGCCCCCAGTTGCAAACGCTGCAAGGTGCGCGGTCGATAGCCGAAGGTAAACATCTGCTGGCGCGTCAGGCTGACCCGCACGGAGCGCTTGAGCGCCAGTGCCGCCATCACGGCCAAAGGCAATTGATATTGTGGCCGCAGTCCGGAACCAAAGGCGCCGCCGACATATGCGGCGAACACGCGCACCTGCTCTTTCTCGAGCCCGAACACTTTTTGCACATAGGCCTGGCAGTTTTGCGTGCCTTGAGTCTTGTCGTGGATGTGCAAGCTGCCGTCGGGTTGAAACAACACGGTAGAAGCATGCGGCTCCATCGGGTTGTGGTGTTCAATCGGTGTGCTGTAGGACACATCCACGCTGAGCGCCGCGCTGGCGTACTCACCCTGAAAATTCCCACGGGGCTTGGGCAGTTCGGCCGGAGCGCGATGGGCTTCGTTTTGCAGGATGGCCAGATCGGTCTGATGGTCCTGGGCTTCATATTCGATTTCGATCAGTGAGCCGGCATGGCGGGCCAGCTCAAGATTGTCCGCCACGACCAAGGCCAGGGGCTGGCCGCTGTAGAGGACCTGGTCGTCGTACAGCGGCCGGAACGGCGAACCGTCCGCAGCGTCAGCATCTTGGTAAGGTTCATCGTAGCTGGCGATCCTGGGCCGGTTGGTATGGTCGATCACCGCAACTACACCGGGCAACGCCAAGGCTCGCGAAGCATCGATGCGCAGCACGCGGCCACGGGCGATCGTGCCAGACACGACGCTGCCATGTAGCAGGCCGTCCTCGGGATATTCAGCGGCATAACGGGCCTGGCCCGTGACCTTGAGCAGGCCATCGACCCGGTCCAGTGGCTGCCCTATGGATTTGCTCGAAGCGTTCATCAGGCTTGCCCTCCCTGCGCAGCACCCAGTGCGGCATCGCTCAACGCACGGACAATCGCCCGGCGCGCCAGTCTGACCTTGAAACCGTTGTGCGCCAGCGGCTCGGCGCTTTGCAGCAGCGCATCGGCGGCAGCGGCGAACGTCTCGCGGCTGACGGTCTGGCCGGTCAGCCAACTCTCCACGGCCCGGTCGCGCCAGGGTTTGTGGGCCACGCCGCCCAGGGCCAGGCGCGCCTGGCGGATCACTGCCCCGTCCAGCTCCAGCGCCGCCGCCACCGACACCAGGGCAAAGGCGTAGGAGGCCCGATCTCGAATCTTCAAGTAGTGACTATGTTCGGCGAAACCGCGGGCCGGCAACTCGATGGCGGTGATCAACTCATCATCGGCCAATTGGTTATCCCGCTGCGGAGCATCACCGGGCAGACGATGAAAATCGGCAAACTCGATGGTCCGCGCCCCGCCTCGGCCCAGCACATGGACCACCGCTTCCAGCGCGGCCAGGGCCACGCACATATCGGAGGGGTGAGTCGCGACACATTGATCGCTGGCGCCGAAAATCGCATGGATCCGGTTCAAGCCATCCCGAGCCGGGCAGCCACTGCCAGGCTGGCGTTTGTTGCACGCGACGTTGGCGTCATAGAAGTAATAACAGCGAGTGCGTTGCAGCAGATTGCCGCCGGTGCTGGCCATGTTGCGCAATTGCGGCGAGGCACCGGCCAGGATCGCCTGGGACAGCAGCGGATAGCGGCGCTCGATCCAGGGGTGCCAAGCCAGGTCGGCATTGCTCACCAAGGCGCCGATCATCACCCCGCCGGATGGGGTCTCGCTGAGGTCCGCCAGGGGCAGCCCGGTAATGTCGATCAGGTGCTCGGGGCGCGTGAGGTTTTCTTTCATCAGGTCCAGCAGGTTAGTGCCGCCGGCAATGAAGCGTGAAACCGGGCTCGACAAGTCGACGGCGGCCTGTACGGTGGCGGGCTTGCTGTACTGGAAGGGATTCATTGATCACCTCCCGGTTGCTGGCAGAGCGGCAATGCCGCTTCGACGGCATCACAAATATTGGTGTAGGCCCCACAGCGGCACAGGTTGCCGCTCATCAACTCGCTGATCTGAGCGCGGGTCTGCGCCCTGCCTTCGTTGACCAACCCCACCGCCGAACAGATTTGCCCCGGTGTGCAATAACCGCACTGGAACGCGTCATGCGTGATGAACGCCTGCTGCATGGGATGCAATTGCCCATGGCTGGCCAGGCCTTCAATGGTGGTCAACTCGGCGCCGTCGCACATCACCGCCAACGTCAGACAGGCGTTGATCCGTTTGCCATCGCGCAGCACCGTACAGGCGCCACATTGACCGTGGTCACAGCCTTTCTTGCTGCCCACCAGGTCCAATTGCTCACGCAGCAGGTCCAGCAGCGTGGTCCAGGGCAGCACCTGCAGATCACGCACCAGGCCATTGAGTGTCAGACGGATAGGATGACGGGCGTAGGATGCCGGCGTCGCTTCGGACAGGGTCGCGCTCATGGAACACCTCACGGTTGGTCGTACTCGCGGCGTTTTGGGAAACCGCCGTCATAAGGGGTACGACTTCTGGGTGGGGTGAGCGTTCAAGGCAAGTTAACGACGCAAGATGCCTACGTCTGCTGCGTAGCCGAGCGGGAGCAAGCTCCCTCGCCACAGTGAAGCGTGTCAGGCCAACAACTCCGCCGCCACTACGTTTCTCACGCCCTTGCCACAGAGTTGCTCCACCAGCGTCAAGGCAAACGCCAGGGCGGCGGCCGAGCCTTGGGCTGTGATGCAGTTGCCATCCACCACCACCGGTTGATCCACGAAGTTGCAACCGGACAACTGCTGGCTCACGGCGGGCAGGCAAGTCATGCGGCGCTGGCGCAGTACGCCGAACGCCTGGAGCACCAGGGCCGGGGCTTCAGCGATGGCGGCAAAAAAACGTCCGGTGCCAGCCTGGTTCTTGATCAATTGCTGCAACGGTTGATGGGCCGCCAGATGTTGGGCGCCGATAATGCCACCAGGCAAGACGATCAGGTCGAAATCCTGCACGAGCATGTCCACCAGCATGCCATCGGCGGTCAGGCGCGTGCCGCGGGCACAGGTGAGCATCCGCCGTCCTTCGATGCTCGCCAGCACCACTTCGATCTGTGCTCGACGCAGCACATCGACCAGAGTGACCGTCTGCAAGTCATCGACACCTTCGGCGACGGCAATCAGGGCTCTTGGCATTTTGGTTCCAGGCATCATGGGCGCTCTCCACTGGGTGGTTACTGAAGCCTAGTCAGGTTTGCCGGATCGCGTTCGGCTTGTCATGCCGACAGGCTATTTAATGTACAGCTGGGTCGACATCCGGTTGCCCGGTGCATTGATCGAGATGTTGCTGAAGCTGAAGGTGCCTTCCTGCTTGCCCTTCAGATCGAAGATGTACAGATAGCCGACGATCTTGGTCTTGGCCGAACAATCGTTGAGGTTGCCATTGCTGTATGCACACACCGGCGAGCGGGTGCCGTCGACCTCGAAACCGTCCAGCGTGACCTGGGGCTCACGGCCATAACCGATCTCCAACACGTAGACCTTGATGTTCGGCCCACGGTGATCGCAACGGGTCTGCGCCTGTCCTTGGGCGATGTCCTCGAAGCCACAGGCCGGCGATTCGACCTTGAGCACCTTGACCTCGCTCAAGGGCGGCGCCGACGCGGCATTGACGGCCTGCCCGGGCCACCACAGGCCCAGTGCGCAACCCAACGCCGTCACCACGTGTTTATTCATGCGAAACATAGAGACCTCCCGAAACCGCGCGCAGTATGGCCCACTTGGCGCGCCGGCAAAACATCGACGACGATCGCAGCCACAACGCCATGCTGCTGGTATGATGCGCGGCTTTTTCCGACCCACAGAAAATTCCCGGGCGCCGCTGGCGACCTGTGCTTTGCTGTTGAGGTCGATACATTCACGGCGCCCGGCGCGCCACGGGGAGCAGACATGCTGGAAAGGCTGTTTCAACTCAAGGCACACAATACCAACGTGCGGACCGAGATCCTGGCGGGCGTCACGACCTTCCTGGCCATGGCCTACATTCTGTTCGTCAACCCGAGCATCCTCGGCGAAACCGGCATGGACAAGGGCGCGGTGTTCGTCGCCACCTGCCTGGCGGCAGCCATCGGGTCCACCGTCATGGGCCTGATCGCCAACTACCCGATCGCCCTCGCGCCAGGCATGGGCCTGAATGCCTTCTTCACCTACACCGTGGTCCTGCACATGGGCCATACCTGGCAAGTGGCGCTGGGCGCGGTGTTCATTTCCGCCGTACTGTTCTTCATGCTGTCGATCTTTCGCATCCGCGAGTGGATCATCAACAGCATCCCGCTGCCCCTGCGCTCGGCCATCGCTGCCGGTATCGGCTTGTTCCTGGCACTGATCGCCCTCAATAACGCCGGCATCGTGGTGAAAAACCCGGCGACCATGGTCGGCCTCGGCGACCTGAAGCAACCGGCGCCGATTCTCGCAACCCTCGGCTTCGTCCTGATCGTCGCCCTCGAAGCGCTGAAAGTGCGCGGCGCGGTGCTGATCGGCATCCTGGCGGTCACCATTGTTTCGATCCTGATGGGCTTCACCCCGTTCGGCGGCGTGATATCCATGCCGCCGTCCCTGGCCCCAACGTTCCTGCAACTGGACATCAAGGGCGCCCTGGACATCGGCCTGGTGAGCGTGATCTTCGCCTTCCTGTTCGTCGACCTGTTCGACAACTCTGGCACCCTGATAGGCGTCGCCAAGCGCGCCGGGCTGATGGGCAAGGACGGCCACATGCCGAAAATGGGCCGCGCGCTGATCGCCGACAGCACCGCCGCCATGGCCGGTTCGCTGCTGGGCACCTCCACCACCACCAGCTACATCGAGTCGGCGGCAGGCGTCAGTGCCGGCGGCCGTACCGGCCTGACCGCCATCGTGGTGGCGATCCTGTTCCTGCTGGCACTGTTCTTCTCGCCACTGGCCGCCAGCGTCCCGCCCTTCGCCACCGCCCCAGCCCTGTTGTTCGTCGCCGTGCTGATGACCTCGGGCCTGGCGGAAATCGATTGGGACGACATCACTGTCGCCGCCCCCGTGGTGGTGACTGCCCTGGCGATGCCATTCACTTATTCCATCGCCAACGGCATCGCCTTCGGTTTCATCGCCTGGACCGCCATTAAACTGGTGTCCGGCCGTGGCCGTGAGCTGAACCCGGCGCTGGTCATCCTGTCGATTCTGTTCGTGATCAAGTTGGGTTGGTTCAACGCATGACTTTTGATTCCCAAGCCTACGCCGCCCAGCTCCAGGACAAGGTCACCCGCTTGCGTGACCTGCTGGCCCCGTTCGATGCTCCTGAGCCCGCTGTATTCGACTCAGCACTGGAGCACTTCCGCCTGCGCGCCGAATTCCGCCTATGGCGCGAGGCCGGCGAACGGCATTACGCGATGTTCTCCCAGGACGACAAGCGCACACCGATCCTCATTGAAGAGTTTCCCATCGCCAGCCTGCGCATCAACCAATTGATGCCGCAACTCAAGGCGGCCTGGCAGGCCAGCGCGCCGTTGAGCCACAAGCTGTTCCAGGTGGAGTTCCTGACCACCCTGGCCGGCGATGCGATGATCACCCTGTGCTATCACCGCCCGCTGGATGAACACTGGCACGCAGCGGCCACGAAACTGGCGAGCGACCTGGGCGTGAGCATCATCGGTCGTTCCAAGGGCAAGCGCGAAGTAATCGGCCATGACTACGTAGTGGAGAAACTCGACGTCGGCGGCCGCACCTTCAGCTATCGCCAACCCGAAGGCGCCTTCACCCAGCCCAACGGCGCGGTGAACCAGAAGATGCTCAACTGGGCCTATGAAGCGCTGGGCGATCGCAACGACGATCTGCTGGAGTTGTACTGCGGCAATGGCAACTTCACCCTGCCCCTGGCCACCCGTGTGCGCAAAGTGTTGGCCACCGAGATCAGCAAGACCTCGGTGAATGCTGCGCTGAGCAACCTCAGCGAGAATGCGGTGGATAACGTCACGCTGGTGCGCTTGTCCGCTGAGGAACTGACCGAGGCCTTGAACGAAGTCCGGCCATTCCGCCGCCTGCACGGCATTGACCTGAAAAGCTACGAATTCGGCAGCGTCTTCGTCGACCCGCCCCGCGCCGGCATGGACCCGGACACCTGCGAGCTGACCCGGCGCTTCGAGAACATCCTCTACATCTCGTGCAACCCGCAAACCCTCGCCGCCAACATCGCGCAACTGCACGACACCCATCGCATCACCCGCTGCGCGATGTTCGATCAATTCCCTTGGACCCATCACATGGAGTCCGGGGTATTGCTGACGCGGCGCTGAACGCTGCAACACTCCCTGTGTTTCATCTGTGGCGAGGGGATTTATCCCCTTACCACAATTACCCTCCCTTACCTCCCGACCAAGGTGGTGTTCGATCATCGAACACTTATTAGCCAGCGACGGCGGCTTTATTTGACCAAATTAACCATCTAGTACAATTTATCTCCACCGGCCGAAACCTGGCCGACGCCAACAATAAAAATGTGGAGAAATTGCGATGCCTCCGATCGTTCTGGTGCTCAACGGCCCGAACCTGAACCTGCTCGGTACCCGCGAGCCGGCGACTTATGGTCACGAAACCCTGGCGGACATCTCCGCACTGTGCGGCCGCGCCGCTGAAGAATTCGGCCTGGCGGTGGAGTTTCGCCAGACCAACCAGGAAAGCGAATTGCTGGACTGGGTGCATGGCGCACGCGGCCGATGTGCCGGCATCGTCATTAACCCAGCGGCCTGGACCCACACCTCAGTGGCGATCCGCGACGCCTTGGTGGCCAGCGAGGTCCCCGTCATCGAAGTTCACCTGTCCAACGTCCACGCCCGGGAAACCTTTCGCCATCACTCCTTTGTCTCATCCGTCGCCATCGGCGTGATATGTGGGTTTGGCAGCCATGGTTATCGCCTGGCCCTGGAACATTTCAGTCAGCGGTTAAAGGGTTGATGAGCATGTCGAATATCACTGTGCTGGCCGGCCTGATCGGCGCGGGCATCCAGGCGTCTCGCACACCGGCGCTGCATGAGCATGAAGGCGATGCCCAAGGCATGCGTTACCTCTATCGGCTGATCGACCTCGATGCATTGAAACTCGACAGCGGCGCCCTGCCCGATTTGCTCAAGGCCGCCGAGCACATGAACTTCACCGGCCTGAACATCACCTTTCCCTGCAAACAGGCGATCATCCCGCTGCTGGACGAGCTGTCAGCCGAGGCCCGAGGCATTGGCGCCGTGAATACCGTGGTGCTCAAGGATGGCAAACGCATCGGCCACAACACCGACTGCCTGGGATTCGCCGAAGGTTTTCGTCGCGGGCTGGGCAATGTTTCCCGCCGGCACGTAGTCCAGATGGGCGCCGGGGGTGCTGGCGCGGCGGTTGCCCACGCGCTACTGGCAGAAGGCGTACAGACGCTGAGCATTTTTGATGTCGAAGTCAGCCGCGCCGAGGCCCTGGCGAACAACCTGAACCAACACTTCGGCGCAGGCCGGGCCCGGGCCGGGCATGACTTGGCCAGCGCCATGGCCGATGCCGATGGCCTGGTGAACACCACGCCCATGGGCATGGCGAAACTGCCAGGCATGCCGGTGCCGGTCGAACTGTTGCGGGGCGAGTTGTGGGTCGCGGAAATCGTCTACTTCCCACTGGAAACCGAACTGCTGCGCAACGCCCGCGCCCTCGGTTGCCGCACGCTGGATGGCGGCAACATGGCGGTGTTCCAGGCGGTGAAGGCGTTCGAACTGTTCAGCGGCGTGGCGCCGGATGCGCAGCGGATGCTCGAGCATTTCCAGAGCATGAATCACTAAAACCTGGTGATAATTCCTTGTGGGAGCGAGCTTGCTCGCGATAGCGGTGGATCAGCCAGTATTGATGTGACTGACAGACTGCTATCGCGAGCAAGCTCGCTCCCACAAAGGTTTCAGGGTCAGGGCTGTAGATACCGCAACACCGACTCACAAACCATCTCGCGATGCCGCTGTTTGATCGCTTCGTCCGACAGGTCGATCTGAAAGATCTCACCGAACGTCTGGCGGTTGGACACACGGTAAAAGCAGAAAGAACTGATGAGCAAGTGCACGTCCAGCGGTTGGAGATCGGGACGGAACACGCCCTCTTCGGCGCCTCGACGCAAGATCACGCCCAAGGAATCGAGGATGGTATTGGTCATCGCCTTGATCGCGCCTGACTGCTTCACGTATTCGGCGTTGTGGATGTTCTCGATGCAGACGATGCGCACAAAATCCACATTGCGGTCGTGGTGGTCGAAGGTGAACTCCACCAGGCGCCGGATCGCATCGACCGGCGCCAGCTCGGCCAAGTGCAGGCGGCTCTCGGTATTGCGGATATCCCCGTAGAGTTTTTCCAACACCTCGACGTACAACTGCTCCTTGCTGCCGAAGTAGTAGTAGATCATGCGCTTGGAGGTGTGGATGCGCTCGGCGATGGCGTCGACCCGGGCGCCGGACAGGCCCTGCTGGACGAACTCGACGATGGCTTCCTGAAGAATGTTCTCCCGGGTTTTCTCCGGGTTGTTCTTGCGACTCTTGCGCGGCGCGGCGACGGGTTCGTCGAGGGCAGCGGAAAGCTCTGAATTCATAGTCATTGCGGGGCTCACGGCCATCACTGCACAGATCGGCGATTATGGGCCGCACCGTGCAGTGAAGGAAGCCACGGCATTGCCCATTACCGCCGCATTTACGATTTCCCTACAACTTGGCATGCCGCAAGCCACCGCTGCGCGACTTGGCCATGGCCGCCAGTCGCACCGCGACGTTGGCCGCGCCGTAACCGGCGTAGCCGTTCTTGCGCTGGATGATCTCAAAGAAAAACCGCCCCTCGAACGGCTCGGTGTAAACGTGGAACAACTCGCCACCCTGGGCATCACGGTCGTACAGCACGTTGAAATACGCCAGCTCACTGAGAAACTCATCGTCGAAATCGAACCGCGCCGCCAGGTCGTCATAATAGTTGAGCGGAATGTCCAGCAACGGCACACCGGCCTCCTTGGCGCGGCTGACCTGGGCAAAGATGTCATCGCAATCGAAGGCAATGTGATGCACCCCCGAACCTCGATAACTCGACAGGGCGTGTGATATCGCAGTGTTGCGGTTCTCGGAAATGTTCAACGGCAGCCGGATCGAACTGCAGCGGCTGCGCAGGGCGCGGCTTTTTACCAGGCCATAAGGATCGGGCAACACCACTTCGTCGTCGGCCTCGAAATCCAGCAAGCTCTTGTAGAACAGCACCCAACTATCAAGGCTGTCGGCCGGCAGCGCCATCGCCATGTGGTCGATGCGCTTGAGCCCGGCGCCGATGACGGCACCGGGCTGCAAATTGAAATCGGTGCCATAGACATCGGCCTGCTGGTCCACCAGGTAGATCAGGCTGCCATCCGGGGCGCGCACCGCCGCCAGTTCCAGTTCGTTGGGGCCCACCAGCCCGCGATAGGGCTGGCCCTTGTAGGCAACGGCTCGCTCCAAGGCGCTGGCACTGTTTTTCACCCGCACGGCAGTGGCGCACAGCGACGGTCCATGAGCTTCGAAGAAGCTGTGGGCGAAGGAGTACGGCTCACTATTGAGGATCAGGTTGATGTCGCCCTGGCGCAGCAGGCTCACGTTCTTGGAACGATGCTGACCGGCCTTGACGAACCCCAGCCGTTCCAGCCAGTGGGACAGCTTGGCGCCGAGGTTATCGTCCACGGCGAACTCGAGAAACTCGATGCCGTTGTATTCACTGGCCGGCGGTGTGGCGAAGAGGATATCGGCATTGCGGGTGGACGGCGCTTCTTCGGCCAGGCGCTGGCGGGTCTTTTCTTCCAGGTACAGCAGCGAGCGCAGACCGTCGGCGGCATTGGCCCGTGGCGGCGCGGCGCGGAAGCCGTCGTTGAAGATTTCCAGCGACAATGGCCCGGTGTAGCCACTCTTGATGATCGGTGCCAGGAAACCCGGCAAGTCGAACTCGCCCTGCCCGGGGAAGCAACGGAAATGCCGGCTCCACTCCAGCACATCCATCGCCAGGATCGGTGCGTCGGCCATTTGCACGAAGAAAATCTTCTCGCCGGGGATCTCGGCAATCGCACTCGGATCGCCCTTGAGGGACAAGGTGTGGAAGCTGTCGAGCAATACGCCGAGGCTGGGATGATCGGCCTGACGCACGATGTTCCAGACCTGTTGATAAGTATTCACGTGCCGGCCCCAGGCCAGCGCCTCATAACCGATGCGCAAGCCCCGTGCACCGGCCCGTTCGGCCAGCAACCGCAAGTCATCGATCAGAATCTGTTCATCACCGACGCTGTCGGCCGAGGCATTGCTGCACACCAGCACCAGGTCGGTGCCCAGCTCCTGCATCAGGTCGAACTTGCGCTCGGCTCGCTCCAGGTTGCGCGCCAGGCGGTCGCGGCGGCAGCCTTCAAAGTCACGAAACGGCTGGAACAACGTGATGGCGATGCCTAGGTCAGCACACATCTGCCTGATTTCCCGAGGGCTGCCATCGTAGTAGAGAAGGTCGTTCTCGAAGATCTCCACTCCGTCGAAACCAGCGGCGGCAATGGCCTCGAGTTTTTCCGGCAGGGTACCGCTCAAGGATACGGTGGCAATGGAACGCTGCATGACTTCGGCTCCCGGGACAGGCATCGGCTACAAAAGGTGCGCCGTTTTTTGAAAGAGTCAGCCGATTATTGGGCTGCCGATTTCTTTGAGCAATTTAATATGTACCATTCGGTTAGTTTTTTGGGCGATTATCGAACAAAATGCCGATTGCCGAATTGACGATTTTTTGCTCACTGCGCACCATCGCTCCCACATTGACGCAGGCCCTGGCCGCCGGCATCAATGGACAGACCCAGACCAACCATAAGAATTTCAAAACGGGTACCCGCTATGATTCCTTCCCAAAGCTCCCGCCTGACCCCCGGCCTGGGTGTTTCGACCAGTGGCATCGGTGACAAGATCCGCGGCGCCATGGCCGTAGGCAAGACCCGCTGGGGCATGCTCGCCCTGGTGTTTTTTGCCACCACCCTGAACTACATCGACCGCGCCGCCTTGGGCGTGATGCAGCCGATTCTTGCCAAGGAGATGAGCTGGACGGCGATGGATTACGCCAACATCAACTTCTGGTTCCAGGTCGGCTATGCCGTCGGCTTCATCCTGCAGGGTCGGCTGATCGACCGGATTGGCGTCAAGCGCGTGTTCTTTTGCGCAGTGTTGCTCTGGAGCCTGGCGACCGGCGCCCACGGCCTGGCCACCTCGGCGGTGGGTTTCATGGTCTGCCGCTTTATCCTGGGCCTGACCGAAGCGGCCAACTACCCGGCCTGCGTGAAGACCACGCGGCTGTGGTTTCCGGCCGGTGAACGGGCGGTAGCCACTGGCATTTTCAACGCAGGGACCAACGTCGGCGCGATGTTCACCCCGATGCTACTGCCACTGATCCTGCACGTGTGGGGCTGGCAGGCGGCGTTCCTGTGCATGTCTGCGCTGGGCGGAGTCTGGCTGCTGTTCTGGGGCCTGAAATACTTCAACCCGGAAGATCACCCCAGCGTCAAACAGTCGGAACTGGATTACATCCAGGCCCAGGACGAACCGGACCAGGTCCGCGTGCCTTTCTCCCGGATCCTGCGCATGCGTGGCACTTGGGCGTTCGCCCTGGCCTACTCGATCACGGCCCCGGTGTTCTGGTTCTACCTGTATTGGCTGCCGCCGTTCCTGAACCAGCAATACAACCTGGGCATCAACGTGACCCAGATGGGCATCCCGTTGATCATCATTTACCTCACCGCTGACTTCGGCAGTGTGGGCGGCGGCATCCTGTCTTCATTCCTGATCGGCCGCGGCCTCAACCCAATCAAAGCGCGACTGGTGTCCATGCTGCTGTTCGCCTGCTGCATCATCGGCGTGATCATGGCCGCCGGCGCAAGCAACCTGTGGATGGCGGTGTTTGCCATTTCCCTGGCCATCGGCGCGCACCAGGCCTGGACCGCGAACATCTGGAGCCTGGTGATGGACTACACGCCCAAACACATGATGAGCACAGTGTTCGGCTTCGGCGGCATGTGCGCAGCCATCGGCGGGATGTTCATGACCCAGTTGGTGGGCCACATCCTCACGATCACCAATAACAACTACACCGTGTTGTTCACCCTGATCCCGGCGATGTACTTCATCGCCCTGACCTGGCTGTACTTCATGGCGCCGCGCAAGGTGCCTACGCTGGAAAACTGATACCGGGCCAGTTTCGAGCAATCAAGTCGAACACCTTTGTGGCGACGGGATTTATCCCCTCGCCACAGGGGGCCACATCAGCTCCGCCGCTGTTGCCACGCTGCCGCCAGCCCACTCAAGCAAATCAGAGCGATACCCACCACCGTGGTCAACGTCGGCGTGTGGCTGAACAGCAACCAACCCAGCAGCCCGGCAAACACAATCTGGCAGTACCCGAACGGCGCGAGCAGTGCCGGGGCGGCAAAACGGAAGGCCTGGGTCAGCATCAAATGCGCCGTCATCCCGCAGGCCCCCAGCGCCAGCATCATCGCCCCGTGCAACAGGCTCGGCACTTGCCAGAAGAACGGCACCAGTGCGCTCATCACCAACGTGTTGCACAGGCCCGCGAAGAAGTTGCTGGTGGTCGGACTGTCGATCTCACTGAGCTTGCGCGTGAGCAACTGGTAGAAGCAGAAAAACAGCGCCGAGCAGAACGGCAACAACACCGCCGGCGTGAACAGATCCCCGCCGGGATGGACGATGATCAACACCCCGATAAAACCGAAGATCACCGCGATCCATTGGCCACGCGTCACGTGCTCGCCCAACAATGGCACCGACAGCGCGGTGACCAGCACCGGGGCCAAGAAGTTGACCGCAGTCGCCTCGGCCAACGGGATATACATCAGGGCCGTGGTAAAGAACAGGCTGGTGCCCAGCAGACACAGTGCCCGTGCCAGCTGCCACAGAGGGCGTTTGGTCCGCAGGACCCGCAGTCCCGAGCGCGGCAGGAAAATACCGGCCATCAGCAACGTGTGCACCACGTATCGAGCCCACACCACCATGATGATCGGATAGAAACCCGAGAGATATTTCGACAGGGCGTCATGACTGGAGAACAGGAATGTCGCGCAGAGAATAAGCAGGATGCCCTTGAAGGCCTGATTGACGCCGGAAAGCGGGGTGCTGACGGTCATGTAGGAATCCTGCGTTGCGTGTGTAGGTAAGAGCCAATATCTGCGACCACGGATTCAGCTGAACAGCTCCGATGCCTGACTGGCTTGGGACAGCTCCTCGGCAAACGCCAGCAAGGTCGGTGCCAGCTCATGCAAGCGCGCCCGGGGCATTCGCGCGCTGGGCCCGGCAACGCTGAGGACGCCGACGACCCGACCGTCCAGTGGATGTCGCACCACGGCGGCAATGGCCGAGGTGCCGACCGCCGAGCTTTCCTCGACGCAGGCATAGCCTTGCTCACGGGCCTGTCGCAGGTATTGGAGCAATTCAACCGTGTCGCGTGGCGCGTTCGGCCCCAGTTCCTGGGTGGGCACCTGGTTCACCTGCCGCTCAACCAGGGCCAACGCCTCACTGTCGCTCATGCACGCCAGCCAGGCATGCCCCGAGGCGGTATAGAACAACGGAGCCTCGCGGCCCATGTCCGGGTCGTAGCGCAAGCCGGAGCGCGCGCCCTGGGACTTGGCGATCCAGGTCTGGCGGTCCCCCTCGATGACGCCCAGGCGCACCAGTTCCCCAGTGTCCCGCGCCAGGCGATCGAGCACCGGCTGAACGATGTCCGCACCACTGCGCGACAGGTAGCGAAAACCCATGGCGACCAAGCGGGTCGACAAGTGATAACGCAGGTTCTCCGGATTCTGACGTACATAGCCCAGACGCATCAGCTCGGCGAGCAGGCGGTGAGTGGCGCTCTTGGGAATTTGCAACTGCTCGGCCAGCCCTTGCAGCGGCCAGCCGTGGGGATCGCTGGCCAGGCTTTCCAGCACGTTGAAGACCCGTTCGATTTGACTGCCGGCCATGGGAAATCCAAATGAAATGTTAGTCGATTCTAAAATATGCAGAGTTTAATGCAAATTCTGGAACTGGAAACCCTTCATGGGTCGATGAACCAAAAGCCGCGGTGATTGCCTGAAAGCTCAAGCACTACGCGCATCCAGGCTTCCCAAAAGCTAGACTCACCGCAACATCGGCAGCACTCTTCACACTGTCAATCAGAGGATTCCCCACATGTTATGGAAAAAAGGTCGCCGCAGTGACAACGTGGTGGACGCCCGCGGCGACGGTGGCGGCGGCGGTGGGATGCGCTTCGGCGGCGGCAAGGGTTTGAGCCTGACGGCCATCATCCTGATCGTCGGCATCGGCTGGATCACCGGCCAGGACCCGATGCAGATCCTCGGGCAACTGGCCGGGCAGATGGACCAGAGCTCTGCGCCCGCCTCCTCACAAACCCGCCAGGCGCCACCGGCCAACGATGAGCAGGCCGAATTCGTGCGCTCGATCCTCGGCGACACCGAAGACACCTGGGGCCAGGTCTTCCAGCAAGCCGGGCGCCAGTACCAGCAGCCGAAGCTGGTGCTGTTCAGCGGCCGGGTCAACTCGGCCTGTGGCCTAGCCTCTTCGGCGACCGGCCCGTTCTATTGCCCGGCTGATCGGCAGGTCTACCTGGACATGAGTTTCTTCAAGGAAATGTCCCAGCGTTTCTCTGCCGCCGGGGACTTCGCCCAGGCCTACGTCATCGCCCATGAAGTCGGGCACCATGTGCAGACCCTGCTCGGTGTGTCGGCAAAAATCCAGGAAGCCCGCCAACAAGGCCGGCAGATGGAAGGTGACGGCGGCTTGCTGGTCCGCCAGGAATTGCAGGCCGATTGCCTGGCGGGCGTGTGGGCCAACCACGCGCAAAAACGCCTGAACTGGCTGGAGCCGGGGGACATTGAGGAGGCCTTGAACGCCGCCAACGCCATCGGCGATGACCGCTTGCAGCAACAAGGCCAGGGCCGCGTGGTACCGGATTCCTTTACCCATGGCACGTCGGCGCAGCGGGTGCGCTGGTTCAAGACCGGCTTCGCCCAGGGCCAGGTCAACCAGTGCGACACGTTCGCGGCGAAAAACCTGTAGATGAAGTGGGCGGCGTTGATGGGGCTGGCGCTGTGCTGCACCGTCGCCCAGGCAAACGAACACGGCGTGAACGTTGTCGCCCAAGGGCGCCTGCAGTTCAAGGGCGGCGCCATGGCCGTCGACGTAAGCCCGCCCCCCACGTCTATCCAGCGCGTGCTGATTATTGTCCATGGTCGGCTGCGTAATGCCGACACCTACCTGCACAGCGCAGAAAAGGCCGCAGGCCAGGCCGGGCAACTGGCCACGACCCTGATCATCGCCCCGCAATTTCTCAACGAACAGGACGTGGCGCGCCATCAATTGCCCAATGACCTGCTGCGCTGGCAAGGCAACGACTGGATGGCCGGCGGCTTATCCACAGGGCCGAATCCAGTCAGTTCCTTTCAGGTCCTCGACGACATCATTGCGCGAGTCAGCGACCGGCAGCAGTTTCCCGAAGTGAAGCAGATCATCATCGCCGGCCATTCCGGCGGCGCCCAGGTCGTGCAGCGCTATGCCCTGCTCGCCCACGGCCAATATCGGATCGAGCCACGCTTTGTCATCGCCAACCCGTCGTCCTATGCCTACTTCGATGCACAACGGCCCATGGCTTTCGACCCTGCCAGTTGTCCAGGCTTCAATCATTGGAAGTACGGTCTGCAGGGTCTGCCCACCTATGCAGCCGGGCAAACACCCGCGCAGCTGGAAAACAACTACATCAAGCGCGACATCGTCTATTTGCTCGGACAACAAGACATCGACCCGGAACATCCGGCCCTGGATAAAGGCTGTGAAGCGCAAACCCAGGGGCCGTATCGGTTATTGCGTGGTCATTTCTTTTTTGACTACCTGACCCGGCGCCATCCTGTTGGGTTGAACCAGCGGCTGATCGAAGTGCCGGGGGTGGGGCATAACGGGGATGGGATGTTGACTTCGCCTGAGGGGTTGAAGGTGTTGTTTGGTCAGTGAATTTTGTAGCGCGTGAGGGGGCCCTATCGCGAGCAAGCTCGCTCCCACAGGGGTTCGCTGCCGATTAAAAAATCTGAGTCGCCACCAATCCACGGTGGGAGCGAGCTTGCTTGCGATAACGGCTAGCGAGCCGATATCAATCTCAAGCAGAAAGCATCCGCCGCAACTCGACACAATCGCGCGCATGCCAATCCGTCAACTCCGGCCACGGATTGTCCGGCAGATTCACCAACACCGTCCGCGCCCCGGCCGCGCGACCGCAGTCCAGGTCGAAGCGGTAGTCGCCGACCATCACCATCGCCTCCGGTGCCACGCTCCAGGCCTCGGCCAGCTTCAACAAACCACCGGGATGGGGCTTGGGCGGAGCTTCGTCGCGGCCCAGCACATCCTCCACGGCGAAACAGTCCGCCAGGCCGATGGCCTCAAGGGTCACGTGGGCCAGCTCGCGGGCGTTGCGGGTCAGGATCCCCAAGCGAACACCACGTGCCGCCAGCTCGCGCACCAACTCGACCGCCCCCGGTGCAGGCTTGGAGCCCAGCGCCAGGTCCCGCTCGTGCTCCAGCAGCCAGGCATGCTTGGCTGCGGCTTCATCCGCTGGCAACGCCGCCAGGTGGGTGAGGATGTCGTCTTCGGCCGGAATCGCCAGGGCCACGCGGATCGCCGCGAAATCATGCACGGCGATGGTCAGCGTGCCGTCCATGTCGAATACCCAGTGCCGTACTTCGGCCAGGCTCATGCCCAGTCCTTGCGATGGCGGATCAGGCCTTCCTGGGTCACCGACGCCACCAGTTGCCCGGCACGATTGAACACGCTGCCCCGGGAGAACCCGCGGGAATTGCCGGCCCATGGGCTATCCATGGCGTAGAGCAACCAGTCATCGGCGCGCAGGTCGGCGTGGAACCACAAGGCGTGGTCGAGGCTGGCGACCTGCATATCCTTGTGCCACACCGATTTGCCGTGGGGCAACAGCGAAGTGGTCAACAGGCCGAAGTCCGAGGCGTAGGCCAGCAGGTATTTGTGCAAGGCCGGCGAATCCGCCAGGGCGCCATCGGCGCGGAACCACACGTATTTGATCGGATCGGCCGGTTGCGGGTTGTAAGGGTCTTTTTCGGTGACCGGGCGCACCTCGATCGGCTTGGCGCACAGCAGCTTTTCACGCATGTGCTCGGGCAACAGGTGCGCGCGTTGCTGGGTCAGCTCCAGCTCGGATGGCAGGTTCTCCGGCCCGACAACTTGCGGCATGCTGCTCTGGTGCTCAAAGCCCTGTTCGTCGTACTGGAACGATGCACTGCAGGTAAAAATCGGATTGCCCTTCTGGATCGCCGTCACGCGGCGGGTGCTGAAACTGCCGCCATCACGCACCCGGTCCACCTGGTAGACCACCGGCAGTGCGGCGTCACCCGGACGCAGGAAATAACCGTGCATCGAATGCACATGGCGCGCCTCTTCCACGGTCTGGCTGGCCGCCGACAACGACTGGCCCAGCACCTGGCCACCGAACAACTGACGGAACCCCAGGTCCTGGCTGCGACCGCGAAACAGGTTCTCTTCGATCGGTTCCAGGGTCAGCAGGTCGACCAGATCTTCCAACACGTGGCTCATTCAGACTTTCCTCACACAGCGCAACACCGCGCAGTCTGCGCTGCGGCGGTGGATCGATTGTTGGCCCGGGCCATTGTGGCGGGCATTGTAAACGTCCGTGTCGGCTAACCGTGCAGGGTCTGTAGCCACTGTTCACGGTTGATGCGATAGAGCACATGGTGACGCAATGGATGCCCGACCGCGAGCTTTGGGTGTTCAAAGTCGTCAGCCGCAGCGTGGTGCATGCCGATCGCCTGCATGACTTTTTGCGACGGCAGGTTATCCACAGCGGTGAACGCCACCACTTCGTCCAGCAACAACTGGTCGAAGGCACAGCGCAACGCGGTCCACGCCGCCTCACTGGCATAGCCCAGCCCCCAGTGCTCCCGCGCCAGACGCCAGCCGATCTCGATGGCCGGTGTGAACGGTGCATCGAACCCGACCACGCCCAGCCCGGTAAAGCCAATGAACGCCCCGGTGTCCTTGCGCTCCAGTGCCCACAACCCAAAACCATGCTCGGCAAAATGCCCACGCACGCGGCCGATCAAGGCGGCGCTTTCCAGCCGACTCAAGGGAGCCGGGAAATATCGCATCACCTGCGGATCGGCAGACATGGCGGCAAATTCCGGCAAGTCCTCGTCACGCCACTGCCGCAACAGCAGCCGCGCGCTTTCCAGTTCCAGTATCGGCTCCATCTTCACTCCCCTTCCATGCCCCAGAGTCTACAACGCTGGTAGGATCCGTCACATAATCACCACTGAAAACACCATGCCGCTGCCACTGATCTATCACGAAGACTACAGCCCCGAATTCCCGGCGGAACACCGTTTCCCCATGGACAAGTTCCGCCTGCTGCGCGATCACCTGGTGGACAGCGGCCTGACCCGCGACGCCGACCTGCTGCGCCCGGCACTGTGCCCGCCAGACATCCTCGCCCTGGCCCATGACCGCGCCTATATCGAACGCTATATGGGCGGCGAGTTGTGTCGTGAGGACCAGCGGCGGCTTGGCCTGCCCTGGAGCGAAGCCCTGGCCCGCCGAACGGTACGCGCCGTGGGCGGCTCGCTGCTGGCGGCTGAACAGGCCCTCGAACACGGGCTGGCCTGTCACTTGGCCGGCGGCACCCATCACGCCCATTACGACCACCCGGCCGGATTTTGCATTTTCAACGACCTGGCGGTGATCAGCCGATATTTCCTGGCCAGCGGCCGGGTCTCGCGGGTGCTTATTTTCGACTGTGATGTGCATCAAGGCGACGGCACCGCCCGAATACTCCATGACACTCCGGACGCCGTGACAGTTTCCTTGCACTGCGAAAAGAATTTTCCTGCGCGCAAGGCGCAAAGCGACTGGGACATCCCCTTGCCGATGGGCATGGAAGATGCCGCTTATTTAAAAGTGGTGGACGATGCGCTCAACTACCTGCTGCCGCTCTACCAGCCTGACCTGGTGCTGTATGACGCCGGTGTCGATGTCCACAAGGACGATGCCCTCGGTTACCTGAAGCTGACCGACGAAGGCCTCGCCGCCCGGGATGAGAGCGTCATGCGCCATTGCCTGGGACGGGATATCCCGGTGGTCGGCGTGATCGGCGGCGGCTACAGCAAGGACCGCAAGGCCCTGGCCCGCCGCCACGGGATCCTGCACCACAGCGCACAAAAGGTCTGGGCGTCATCAGGTTGTCATTGAACGCTGGGCGCGTTACCCACAATGCCTGTGGGCCGGCCTGTGGATAACCTGAGTGAAACGGCTTACAGGCCATGCCGCATGTAGCCTGCAGAGGTCTGACTGTTTTTTGATCACACACTTCAAAAACACCCCATACCCTGTGGGAGCGAGCTTGCTCGTGACTGCGGTGGATCGGCTAGATCAATACCAACTGACACACGGCTATCGCGCGCATGCTCGCTCCCACAGGAATTCTGTGCTGATAGAATGCCGCGCTTAATCCCGCTTCCGCAGCCCACGCCATGACCTCGACCACCCAACCCCACACCCCAAGCATCACCATCATCGGCGGCGGCCCCGCCGGCCTGATGGCGGCCGAGGTGTTGAGCCAGGCCGGGATCCAGGTCGACCTGTACGACGGTATGCCTTCAGTGGGCAGGAAATTCCTGCTGGCCGGTGTCGGCGGCATGAACATCACCCACTCCGAAGCCTTCCCGGCATTTCTGTCCCGCTACGGCGAACGCGCGCCAAACATCGCTCCGTTGCTGCGGGCATTCGGCGCCGAGCAATTGTGCGAATGGATTCACGGGCTGGCCATCGACACTTTCGTCGGCAGCTCCGGGCGGGTCTTTCCTACCGACATGAAAGCCGCCCCGCTGCTGCGCGCCTGGCTCAAGCGCCTGCGTGATGCCGGCGTGCTGATCCACACACGTCACCGCTGGCTCGGTTGGAACCCCGATGGCAGCTTGCGAATAGCGAGTCCGGAAGGTGAGAAAACGCTACGCCCCGACGCGACACTGCTAGCACTGGGCGGTGGCAGTTGGGCGCGACTGGGCTCCGACGGCGCCTGGATGCTGCCGCTGGAACAGCGCGGTGTAGTCCTTGCACCACTGCAGCCGAGCAATTGCGGGTTCGACGTGCAGGCCTGGAGCGATTTGATGGTCAGCAAATTCGCCGGTGCCCCGTTGAAGAACATCGCCATCGGCCTGGACGACGATGCACCGCGCCTCGGCGAATGCGTGATCACCGCCACCGGCATCGAAGGCAGCCTGATCTACGCGCTGTCGGCAGCGATTCGCGAGGCCATCAACCAACACGGCAGCGCAACGATCCACCTGGACCTGCTGCCAGGGCGACCTGTGGACAAAGTCCAGCAAGCGCTGAACAAGCCCCGCGGTTCACGCTCGATGGCCAAGCACTTGCAAAGCCAGTTGGGCATCGACGGGGTCAAGGCCGCGCTGCTGCGCGAACTCACGCCCGCCGATTGTTTCACTGACCCGGCGCGCCTGGCCCTGGCGATCAAGGCCTTGCCTATCACCGTGGTGAAAACCCGCCCCCTGGACGAAGCCATCAGCAGCGCCGGTGGCGTGACCTTCGACGCCTTGGACGAACGCTTGATGCTCAAGCAACTACCCGGCGTGTTCTGCGCCGGGGAAATGCTCGATTGGGAAGCGCCGACCGGCGGCTACCTGCTCACGGCCTGCTTCGCCAGCGGCCGCGCGGCGGGGCTAGGTATGCTGGAGTGGTTGCGGCGCCTGGATTGAAGACCCAGGCGTGCCCATCGCGAGCAAGCGCGCTCCCACAGGAGTCTGTAGTGGACACCGGATCTGTGCACACCTGAGAACCCCTGTGGGAGCGAGCTTGCTCGCGATAGCGATGTATCAGACGCCGCGAATCATCAAGGCTTACGCTTGCGTGGCCCAGTATTGAACACCGGCACCTTGCGCACCGGCTTGACCGAGGGCTCCACAGGCCCCGCGTCGCCGCTGTCCACCCACTTGCCCAGGTTGCGCTTGCCGCCACTGCCTGAGGTTTTCGGTTTCTTCGGCTTTTTCGGTTTCTTGATGACCTGGCCGCTGGCGTCAGTGTCCGGCACCCGATGCTCAGGCTCGAAGTCCTGTTCCATCTGCCGGGGCAACGTCTGACGGGTCAGGGTTTCGATGGCTGACAGCAGATTCACTTCGTCGGCGCAGACCAAAGAAATCGCCTGCCCCGTAGCGCCCGCCCGGCCGGTACGGCCGATGCGGTGAATGTAGTCCTCGGCGACAATCGGCAGGTCGAAGTTCACCACCAACGGCAAATCCTCGATGTCCAACCCACGGGCGGCGACGTCGGTGGCCACCAGGATCTGCACTTCACTGGCCTTGAAACGGTCCAGTGCCCGCTGGCGGGTGGCCTGGGGTTTGTCACCGTGGATACCGTCGGCGTTGATGCCCATGCCCTGGAGTTTTTCCACCAGTGCATCGACGCCGTTGCGGGTCTTGGCGAACACCAGCACCTGCTTCCACTTACCCTTGCGCATCAAGTGAACGAACAGTTCCGGCTTGCGCTTCTTGTCCACCGTTACCACCCATTGTTTGACGGTGTTGGCGGCGACGTTGCGCGGGCTCACTTCAATGCTCAGTGGGTCGTTGAGCATCTGCCCGGCCAGCAGGCGGATCGCATCGGAGAACGTTGCCGAAAACAGCAGCGTCTGACGCTTTTTCGGCAGAGCCTTGTAGATATTGGCCAGCTCTTCGGAGAAACCCAGGTCGAGCATGCGGTCGGCTTCGTCCAGCACCAGAGTCTGCAACTGGTTGAACTTCAGCGCGTTCTGCCGGAACAGATCGAGCAGGCGCCCCGGTGTGGCGACCAATAGATCGACACCTTTGCGCAGTTTCATCATTTGCGGGTTGATGCTGACGCCGCCATACACGGCATACGTGCTCAGCGGCAGGTTTTGCGCGTACTGGCGCACGCTTTCATGAACCTGTTCGGCCAGCTCGCGGGTCGGCACCAGGATCAGCGCCCGCACCGAGTTGGCAGCGACCTTCGGCCCTTCGGTGGTCAGCAGCTGCAACAGCGGCACGGCAAAACCGGCAGTCTTGCCGGTGCCGGTCTGGGCGGCGGCCATCAGGTCGCGACCGGCCAGCACCGCCGGCATGGCTTGGGCCTGCACCGGGGTCGGGGTCTGGTAACCGAGCGTCTCAAGGGCGCGCAGCAAGGGTTCGATCAGGCCAAGGGTGGCGAAAGTCATGGAAGTACCGTAGGAAAAATCAGCGCAAGGTGTGCAATGCGCGGCAGTTTACCCTAATTCAGGATTCGGCCGGCGCGGGCATCGGTTTGCGCCATTGGGGCAACCCGATCAACACCACAGCGCTGATGATCACCAGCATCGCCGAGGCCTCTTCAATGCCGATGGTTTCACCGGCGAATACGATCCCCAACAACACCGCTACCGCCGGGTTGACGTAGGCATAACTGGTGGCCGCCGCCGGACGTACATGCTTGAGCAGGTACATGTAGGCGTTGAAAGCGACGATCGAGCCGAAACAAGTCAGGTAAGCCAGGGCGAACCAACCTTCCAACGGCGGGACACTGTCCAGATGCTCGCCGCTGGCCACGCTGCCGATCAACAGCACCACGCCGCCAACCAGCATTTCCACGGCACTGGCCATCGCCCCCGCCGGCAACGGCAAGTGCTTGCTCAGCACCGAACCAAAGGCCCAGGACGCCGCCGCGAACACCAGCAAGGTCGCACCCAGCGGGCTCGATTGCAGGTTGGAGCCAAGGTTGAGCATGGCAATGCCAATCAGCCCCAGCACAATCCCCGCCCATTCCAGGCGGGTATTACGCGCGCCCCAGAAATAGCCGCAGAGCAAGGTAAACAAGGGCACCGTCGCCACGGCCAACGCCGCCACCCCAGACGCCACGCCCGTGTGCTCGGCAACGCTGACCGCACCATTACCGAAACTGAGCAGCAGCACACCAATGATGGCCCCGGCCTTCCATTGCGCCCAGGTCGGCGCCGGCGCCCCGCGCCAGCGCAGGAAGCCGTACATCAGCGAGCCGGCCAGCACGAAACGAATCCCCGCCAGCAACAGCGGCGGCCAATGCTCGACACCGATGCGAATCACCAGATAGGTCGACCCCCAGATGACGTACAAGGCGAAAAAGGCAGCGATCAATGGCAAAGGGAAACGGCGTGGGCCAGGCATGGTCGGCTCGAAGTCAGGACAATGAGAGGCATTATTCTAGAAAGGCAACAGGCGGAAAATAAGTTACAAAACCTGTTTATCCGACCCATACACTTTTCAAAACACGGAGATCAGCGCTATAAATCGCTTTTTCGAAAGTTACCCCAACAGGAAGCCAAACCGTGGATAAATACGACCGCATGCTGCTCAGCGCCCTGTTGGAAAATGGTCGGGCGTCCTACGCCGAACTGGCCCGCAAAGTGAACCTGTCGGCCCCGGCCGTGGCCGAGCGAGTCAGCAAACTGGAAACCAGCGGTGTGATCACCGGCTATCAGGCGAAAGTCGACATGGCGAAAATCGGCCTGCCGATACAGTGCGTCATCGAACTGCGGATGAACCAGCATGGCAACCAGAAGACCTACGACGAACTGTGCAAAATCCCGCAATTGACCGAATGCCATCGAGTGACAGGCGACCCGTGCGTGATCATGCAAGCAGCGGTCGGCTCAATGCCGGAACTGGAAGAGCTGATCAACCGCATCGCCAAGTTCGGCTTCAGCAAGACCTCGATCGTGCTGTCCAGCGCCATTGAAAAGCGCGTGCCGTTGGGGCAGTTGGAAGGCAACGGCAAATAATCCACTCAACACAGACCCACCCTGTGGGAGCGAGCTTGCTCGCGATGGCGGAGTGTCAGTCAACAGAGAGGCTGACCGATCCGACGCTATCGCGAGCAAGCTCGCTCCCACAGTTGTTTTTCGGCGAGCCTAGAACCCGCGATGCCGCTTGAGGTGCTCATTGATCTTCGCCGCCGGCACTTTCTGCAAGCTGCACAGCAAATCATGGGACAACTCCCGCAACCCGTGCTTTTGCCGCAGTTCCGCGGCCAGGTGCGCGGTGAGGTTGGCGGCCATTTCAGCATCGGCCATGGCCCGGTGAGCCTGGCCGGTATGGGGCAGGCCGGCGAACGCGTTGAGCGTGCCGAGCTTGTGGTTCGGCGCCGTCGGCATCAGGCGCCGAGCCAGTAGCAAAGAGCAGGCGAAATTCTGTAGTCGGGTGCGCTTGATTCGTCCCAGTTCGAAGTCCCAGAACTTCTGGTCGAACGCGGCGTTGTGGGCCAGCAGCGGCGTGATGCCGACGAACTCGTTGACCTCGTTCATCACCTTTTCCGCCGACGGTGCGCTGCGCAGCATGGCGTTGCTGATGCCGGTCAGTTGCTCGATGAAGGCCGGCACGCGCACACCTGCATTCATCAGGCTCTGGTAACGGTCGACGATCCGGCCTTGCTCCAGGATCACCACGGCGATTTCGGTGGCCCGGCAGCTGCTGCTCGGTGTGATGCCGGTGGTTTCAAAGTCGATGACTGCGATGCGTTCCAAACCTGTCTGAGCTCCGTAAAATCAATTCTTGAGCAGCAACGCGCCTTCGATGGGCACGTAGCGGCTGGCGGCGCGGATCAGCGAATTGGCAGTCAGCCCCGGTACGCCATAGGCCACGGCCTGCACACCATGCTTGCTGATGATGCGCTCGAGCAGCATGTCGAAATCGCCGTCACCGGAAGCCAGCACCACCTCATCGACGTGATCGGCGGCGTCCATGATGTCGAGGGTGATGCCCACGTCCCAGTCGCCCTTGGCCGAGCCGTCGCTGCGCTGGATGTAGGGCTTGAGCTTCACGACGAAACCCAGGTTACGCAAGATCTGCTGGAATTGCTGCTGCTTGCTGTCGCCGCGATCGATCGCATAGGCATAGGCCTCGACGATCTGCCCCTGCTTGCTGACATCGGCCCACAACGCTGCGTAGTTGAAATGGCAACCGTAGGCCTGGCGCACGGTGTAATAGAGGTTCTGGACATCGGCGAACACTGCGATTTTTTTCACCGCGTTTCCTCTTGGATGCACAAGCGCAGGCCTTCGGGCCCGAAAAGTTGCCCAGTATGCCAGCCCAGAGGAATGTTCCGCGAATAATCAGCCCGAGGCGCCAGCGCGCCCCGGACGAATGGCAGGTCAGACGAAGGAATCGTCGTCGCCGAAGAACGACGAATCGTCGCTGTAGTCCGCGTCGCTGAAACCACCCTGGTCGCTGCCATAGGTGTCATTGTCCGCCACGCGCGAGTCATCGCCCCAGCCGTTATCGCTGCTGTTACCGGCGTCATTGACCGGTTGGGCGGGTTCTTCCTTGATCACCTCGACGATCTCCTGGGGTTGCTGATTACTGTGGAACAGGCTGCTGATGCCCTGGGCCAACATCACCCCACCAGCCACGCCCGCCGCGGTTTTCAGGGCGCCGCCCAGGAAGCTGCTCGCTGCCGGTGCCTGTTGTGGCGGCGCGCCGTAGTTGCCAGGCGGTGCGCCATAGTTGCCGGGCGCGGCACCAAAGCCCTGCTGAGGCGGCGCATTGAAGGCCGGCCGCGCCGGCTCGCGCCAGCCACCACCCGCCGATGCCGGTGCGCTAGGGGCCGGTGCCGGACGGGAATCACGGGAGCTGCCACCGAAAATACTCGAGAGAAAACCACCGCCGCCGCTTGGCGCCGAAGCCTGGCTCCGAGCCTGCTGCAGGTCCGCCTGCAGTTGCTCGACTTGTTGGGCAAGCTGTTTGTTCTGTTCATCGAGGCGTTTGATCGCCGCCTCTTGCACCAGGATCGCCTGGGCCATGAAATAGCCCGCCGCAGGCTGGTTGACCATGTGCTCCTTGATCCGCGCCTCAGCTTGCGCGTCGCGCGGGGCTGAATCCTTTTCGGCCTGTTGCAGCCGTGAAAACAGTCCATCGATCAGGGTTTGCTCTTCGCTGTTCATGGCGACCTCATCAGATTGCCGGGTAAAAAAACCATTCCGGCCCCAAAGACCGGTGCGAACAGTTATGGGGCTGGCCGAAGAGGTTTCAATGGTCTTTACCAGATGTTTACGTTTGCTTGTGCGGGCGCCTGATCGGTTAAAGTGTCGGACCGCTTTTGAACTGCGATACCGACCCATGAATCCGTTTGACGTGCTGCGTGACTCTTTGTATTTCTTCAAGCGCCATCTGGGCCGGATCGCCCAGTTGTGCCTGCCGCTGGTGATACTCGAGGCTCTGCTGCAACAAGGTGTCGACAGCGCTGTCGGCCCCGAAGGCTTTCCCGGCTACAGCGTGATCGTCGGGTTGCTGCTGTATCCGCTGTACACCGCCGCGCTGATCCTGTTTCTCGACGCCCGCAGTCGCGGCGAAGCGCCGCCCGCTCGCGATCTGCTCGCAACTGCCCTGACGCTGTGGCCCCGTTTTGCCCTGCTGACGGCCCTGAACACGCTGCTGATCCTGGTGGGTATTTCGTTGTACTTCCTGCCGGGCCTGTGGCTGATGGTAGCCTTGGCCTTCAGTGAATACCTGTTGGTATTGAGAGGGCTGACGCCGCTGGCCGCGATGAAGGAAAGCCTGAGCATGACCCGCGGCAATTTCTGGCGGATCCTGTTGTGCATTTTGTGTGTGATGGGCCCGCTGTGGCTGCTCAAGGGCGTCAGTGTCTCGATGTACCCAGCCCCCCAGAACCCCCTGCTCAGTTTGCTGATCGAGAGCGTTCACAGCTTCTTGCAATTGTTCACCAGCGTGGTGCTGTTCCGGATGTTCATGCTGATCGAAGCACAGCCGGTTAACCGCTGACCGCCCACTGCGACGGCCCTGGGCTTGGGCTTGAGAACCGCTCTCGGTTATGCTCGGGATCACTTTTGCGTTTCGCCCATAAGCCGAGCCATGACCCGTCTACTGCGTTACACCTTGCTGGGCCTGCTGCTGATCCTCAGCCTGGCCGCCCTGTCGATCTACGGCCTGACCTGGCGCCCCCACCCCAAGGAAGCAATGCCGGTCAGTTGTGCCGCCAATGCCGCGCCGCTGAGGCCGGGCCAGGCCTTGAAAGTGATGACCTGGAACGTGCAGTTCCTGGCCGGCAAACGCTACGTGTTCTGGCACGACCTGGCCCAGGGCGACGACGAAAACCCCACCCTGGAAGACATGGCCTTCAGCCTCGATGAAGTGGCGCGGGTCATTCGCGACGAACAACCGGACATCGTGTTGCTCCAGGAACTGGACAACGGCGCCAAGGCCAGTGACTACCAGGACCAGCTCAAACTGTTGCAGGAACGCCTGGCCGACCTTTATCCGTGCAGCACCAGCGCCTTCGACTGGAAAGCCGACTTCATCCCCGAGCCGCACATCTTCGGCAGCGTCGGCCGGCAACTGGCGACCCTCAGTCGCTACCGCATCGACCACGCCGAACGGGTGCAACTGCCGGTGGCCGACACCAATTTCATCAGCCGTCAGTTCCAGCCCAAGGATGCCTTGTTGGTGAGCTATCTGGCACTGAGCGATGGCGGCCAACTGGCGGTGCTCAACACCCACCTCGAACGGGCCACTGAGCCGGATGACACCTTGCCAAACCAGGTCGCCGCCGTGACCAAGGCCCTGGACAAGCTCGAATCCCACGGTACACCCTGGTTGATCGGCGGGGACTTCAACCTGCTGCCCCTGGGCCAGTACCGGCGCCTGCCCTCCGCACAACGCACGCCCTACTCCGCTGACAGTCCGCTGCACCTGCTGTGGGACAAGTACCCGATGATTCCCACCAACAACGAGGCCAGCGGCATCGATCGCGAGCATTGGCTGACCCACTACCCGAACGACCCCGGCCTCAACGGCCCCGACCGCACCGTCGATTACCTGTTCTACAGCCCGCGGATCAAACGGGTCGAAGCCCAGGTGCGACAGGACGATACCTTGCGCATTTCCGATCATTTGCCAGTGATTGCGCGGTTCCTATTGCCAGCTACGCCGTAACCGGGCTCAACGCAAAACATGTGGGAGCGAGCTTGCTCGCGATAGCGGAGGATCAGCAACACGAATGTCGACTGACACTACGCAATCGCGAGCAAGCTCGCTCCCACAGTGGATCCGAGTCGAATCTGGAATCAGCTCACTTACGTGGCTTGACCCGCGCCGTCGCCTCCGCCACCAGCGGGTCGTCCGGCCAGTAATGCTTGGGATACCGCCCCTTGAGGTCCTTCTTCACCTCGGCGTAGGTACTGCGCCAGAAGTTCGCCAGGTCCTGAGTCACCTGTACCGGCCGACGCGCCGGTGACAGCAGGTGCAGCTTGACGACTTGGCGGCCACCGGCAATGCGCGGGGTATCGGCCAGGCCGAACAGTTCCTGCAAGCGCACCGCCAGGATCGGCGGATGCTCGCTGTAGTCCAGCCGGATCGACGAGCCCGAGGGCACGCTCAAATGATGGGGGGCCAGTTCATCCAGGCGTTGCGGCAAAGGCCAGGGCAACAGGTTGTGAACGATGCTGGACAAGTCCAGGTTGGCGAAATGACTGAGGCGCGAGACACGCCCTAGATACGGCATCAACCAATGCTCGAGACTGTCCAGTAACGCTGCGTCGCTGACGTCTGGCCATTCGCTCTCACCCTTGGCCTCCAGGTCGAGCCGGCGCAGCAGCGCCACCCGCGCCTGCCACTGTCGCAGCTCCGGGGTCCAGGGCAGCAACTCCAGGCCCTTGCGCCGCACCAGGTTCACCAACGCCTGGCTGCGGGCCGACTCATCCAGGCCGGTCAATGGCTCGCGGCTGAGGACCAGTTCGCCAACCTTGCGCTGGCGCTCGGCGCGCAACACGCCTTCGCGCTCGTCCCAATCCAGTTGATCCACCGTGCGCACCTGCTCGGCCAGTACCGAATCGAACAGCGCCGGGTCAAAGTCCGTTGCCAGGTAGATCCGCTCTTCCCGCTGGCCTTGTCGGCTGCCCAGGTCGGCAATCACCAGCCACGCTTGTTTCATCAAGCTGTCCGCCTCGGCAAACAACGCCGCACGGCCGTTGGCCAGACGATACTCCGCGCCGCCGGGCCGACGCTGCTGGGCGACGCGATCGGGATAGGCCAACGCCAGCAACGCGCCGAGCCAGCGCGGATGCTCGGGGTCGGTGACGGCGGCTTCGGCCTTGCCCCGCAGATAGCCGCGATATTGCCGGGCCAGTTGTCGCGCTCGCTGCACCCCGCCCTGAGCGCCGCGCACCGCCCGTTCTTCGCCGGACAGCAGCGCCAAGCGATTGTGCAGATCCGCACCAGCGCCGCGCAGAATGTCGCGCTCACCCAACAAGGCCGCGACGTTGCACGCCATGTCCGCCAGCCCCAGCGCCTGACCGCGCAGCAGCAAATGGGCGATACGCGGGTGAGCCGGCAGTTCGGCCATGGCTTGGCCATGACGGGTCAGTTGCTCGCCCTCCAGCGCGCCCAGCCGTTGCAGCAGATCCTGCGCCTGTGCATAAGCGGCGGCGGGTGGAATGTCGAGCCAGACCAGTTGCTGCGGCGTCACGCCCCAGCGTCCCAACTGCAGGGCCAACCCGGCCAGGTCCGCCGAAAGAATCTCGGCGCTGCCATAAGCGGCCAGTTGTTCGTGCTGGTCTTCGGACCACAACCGGTAACACACCCCGGGTTCCAGACGCCCGGCCCGCCCAGCGCGCTGGGTGGCGCTGGCGCGGGAAATGCGCTGGGTATCGAGACGGGTCATGCCGCTGCCCGGGTCGAAACGCGGCACTCGGGCCAATCCGGCGTCAATCACCACCCGCACGCCGTTGATGGTCAGGCTGGTCTCGGCGATGTTGGTGGCCAGCACCACCTTGCGCTGGCCCGGGGGCGCCGGGTCGATGGCGGCGCGTTGGGCGGCAAGGTCCAGTTCGCCATGCAGCGGACAGAGCAACACATTAGCGCCCTCGCCCAAGGCCTCGGCCAGTTGCTGATGGACCCGGCGAATCTCCGCCTGCCCGGGCAAGAACACCAGCACGCTGCCTGCCTCATCATGCAATGCATCCAACACGGTCTGCACCAGGCGCGGCTCGATGAATTCACCGGGCTGGAACGGACGGCCCCAGCGCACCGCCACCGGGAACATGCGCCCTTCGCTGCGCAGGATCGGCGCATCGTCCAGCAACCCGGCCAGGCGCTCGCCCTCCAGGGTGGCGGACATCAACAGGATCTTCAGCGGTTGCTCTTCGCGAAACAGCTCACGGCCGTTGAGGCTCAAGGCCAAAGCCAGGTCGGCATCGAGACTGCGCTCGTGGAATTCATCGAAAATCAGCAGCCCCACGCCTTCCAGCGCCGGGTCGTCCTGCAAACGGCGGGTGAGGATGCCTTCGGTGACCACCTCAATGCGGGTCTTGGGGCCGACCTTGCTGTCGAGACGAATCCGGTAGCCAACGGTTTCACCGACCTTTTCCCCCAGTTCACTGGCCAGGCGCTCGGCCGCCGCCCGGGCCGCCAGGCGCCGGGGTTCGAGCATCAGGATGGTCTGCCCGGCCAGCCAGGGCTCGTGCAACAGGGCCAAGGGAACGCGGGTGGTTTTACCGGCACCGGGCGGCGCTTCGAGCACCGCTTCGTGGCGCGACGCCAAGGCTTGGCGCAGGGCGGGTAAAACTTCATCAATCGGCAAAGAAATCATGCTGGCTCCAAAACAGAGGGCCGAGTATAACGGCGAACTGTTTAGCGTGGTCTGGACTCCAACCAGCAACGCCCTTATCTGCTCAGGAGATTGCTATGCGTATTCCCTTTCGCGTCATCGGCGGCGTCCTGGTCGCCACCCTGCTGACCCAGGTCAGCGCCTGCGGATCGATCTTCTACCCGGACCGTCGCGGCCAGATCGACGGCAAGATCGACCCGGCGATCGCCGCGCTCGACGCCGTGGGCCTGCTGTTCTACATCATCCCCGGCCTGATCGCGTTCGCCGTGGACTTCGCCACCGGGGCCATTTATTTCGAGCCGGGCAAAAGCGTCCAGATCGAGCCAGAAAAACTCAAGCCGGCCATCAACCCCGACGGCACCGTCAATAACCATAAATTGCAGGCAATCCTGGAACGCGAACTGGGGCGCAGCTTCCCGCTGGACGATCCACGGCTGATCCAACACAAGGGCAGCGCGCAACAACTGGCCGCCCTCGGTCTCAAACCAGCCGCATGACGGGCGCCACGCAAGGAATGACCGCACGATGACCACCAGCACCGAACATGCTCGCCTGCTACGCCTGGCCACCCGTGCATCGGTGGCCGTTGCACTTATCCTGGTTGTTGCCAAGGCTGCAGCCTGGTGGCTGAGCGGTTCGGTGAGCATGCTCGCCGGCCTGACCGACTCGGCTTTGGACGGCGTCACTTCGCTGCTCAATCTGCTGGCGGTGCATTACGCATTGCGCCCCGCCGACGACGATCATCGCTACGGGCATGGCAAGGCCGAATCCCTGGCCGGCATGGCCCAGGCGCTATTTATTGGCGGCAGTGCCGTGTTGATCGCCTTGCAGGCGTTCGAACGCCTGAAAAACCCGATCCCGGTGGACGCCCCCTGGCTCAGCGTCGGCGTGATCGTGTTTTCCCTCGGGCTGACCCTGGCCTTGTTGGCATTGCAGTATCGGGTCATTCGCGCCACTGGCTCCAACGCCGTGCGCGCCGACTCGCTGCACTATCGCTCCGACCTGTTGCTCAACGGCAGCATCCTGGTCGCCCTGGTGCTGGCGGGGTTCGGCTGGTATCAACTGGACGCCTGGTTCGGCCTGGGCATCGCCATTTACATTCTGTGGAGCGCCGTCCAGATCGCCAGGGAAAGCTTCGCGGTGCTGATGGACCAGGAACTGCCGCCCGACGTCAGCCAGCACATGCTGGAACTGGCCTGCGCCGTGCCAGGAGTGGTCGGTGCCCATGACTTGCGTACACGAATTTCCGGCAACCACTGGTTCGTGCAACTGCATCTGGAATTGCCGGGGGAGTTGACCCTGTCAGTGGCCCATGGCATCAGCGACCAGGCGGCTGACGCCATCCACAAAGCCTATCCAAAGGCTGAAGTGCTGGTGCATGCCGATCCCTCGGAAGTGGTGAGAGGCGCTAGCGCTTGATACTCAAGGCCTAACGCAGAACCTGTGGCGTGGGAGCCTGCTCCCTCGCCACAGGGAACTGTGTCCTGCTGAATACTCAGTAAGTCACCTGATACCCACGACTACTCAAGCAACTACCCTGGGCCTGCCGATAGGTCTGCACCACTTCCGGCGCCGGTGGGTAGGTGTAGTTACGCGGGTCGAAACCGCTCTGCTGCACCGCCCAGCGATAGCAATCGTAGCCATCCTGATTGACCTGCTCGGGGGACTGGCCGTTGGCAGGGTAAGCCACCACATCAAAGCTGTTGCCTTGGGGCTGGGGCTGCGGATTGGCCACCGGCGGCTCGACCACGACGTAGTCCCGGGTGCTGGCTTCATAGATGTAATAGGCGCCGGCGGCGAGAAAGAACAGCGAGCTGCCGATCCAGACTTCCCGAGCGTAATCGGGCAGGTAACGGGTGCGGATGCCTCGCGGCGGTTCAACCACCACGAAGCGCGGCCCCTGGGGACGATACCAGTAGCCACCCGAATAGAAATAATCCTGGCCGCGATAAGGCACACGATAGTTGCGGTCCGGGAAACGGTCGATTACATACCCCGGGCGATACTGCGGCCCAGGTCCCCAGCCGTTGCCATGGCCGTCCGGCCGACCGGGCCAATGCTGCTCGGGACGGTTGTCATGACCTGGACGGGGGCCGCCATTTGGATAACCGTCATTGCGACGTGGAATGTCGCGGTAATACCCCGGTTGCGGTTCGCGGGTCTGGGTCACGCTGTCGGGCCGGCCCTGGATCGGCAGGTTGTTGCCCGGCTGCGGTTGCGGGCGGCCATGGACATTGGGGTCTTGAGGCCCACGATCATAGTGCTGGCCGCCCTGATACTGCGGCTGCGGCCTGACCTCGAACTGACGACTATTGTCACCCCGTATGATTTCGTTGCTCTGCGGCCGCGGCTGGCCCGAATAACCCTGACCATCGCCACCTCGCCCGTCCTGGCTGCGACCACCGTCCGGACCGCCACGGTTTTGCTGATCATCAGCCATTCCCTGCGCACTGACACTTGCCCACAACAGACCAACACCTGCCAAACGCCAGATGCGCGACTTCATGAAATTCCTCACAACGGTTCAGGGCCTGATCGTAAGACTGGAAAAGCCCAGGCCGGTTCTACGATAGGTTATCAGTCACGGGGTTTATTTCGCAGGCATTAAAAAAGGGAGACCCGTCGGCCTCCCCTTGAGAATTTCGTCCGTGCTCGACGCTTATGACGTCGGCTCACCTCACGCCGTCTTCTGGACAGTGTGCAGCTCGGGGGTCTGCCAGACACCGGTGGGTGCTGCGACCGCAGCCGGCCTGATCGGGCGGGCTGCACTGGACTGTTTGTCCGAGCAGTGATCTTGGTGATAAGCATAAGGGCGTGGTGCCGACAGATGATTGCGAAGATTGCTCGAATAAACACCGCTTGCGCAATTTTTAACCCTGGATAGATAATCTGACGCAATTATCAAGATAAAGGCCCGACCGATGAGCAAACTCGACCGTTACGACCTGAGCATTCTGGCGGAATTGCAGCGCGACGCGCGCATCTCCAACCAGGAACTGGCCGAACGCATCGGCCTGTCGCCCTCCCCTTGCTCGCGACGGGTCAAGCAGCTGGAGGATGACGGCTACATCACCCGCCAGGTCGCCCTGCTCGACCGCAAGATGCTCGGCCTGAGCCTGACCGCCTATGTGCTGATCGGCATGGACCGCCACACTCCCGAGCGTTTCGAGAACTTCGAAGCCGCCATCCGTAACCTGCCGCAAGTGCTGGAATGCAGCCTGGTGACCGGCATGGACGCGGACTACCAGCTCAAGGTGGTGGTACCGGACATGGATCATTATCAGAAACTGCTGCTGGGGCACCTGACTCGTATCGATGGCGTCACCAGCGTGCGTTCGAGTTTTGTACTGAACCAGGTGCTCAACAGCACTGAGCTACCGTTGACTCATCTGCGTAGCTGAAGGCGCCATCGCGAGCAAGCTCGCTCCCACATGGGTTCCGGAGTGCTCACAGAAATCGCGTCCACCGCGAATCCCCTGTGGGAGCGAGCCTGCTCGCGATAGCGGTGGTTCAGCTTGCATTGATGTTGGATGTACTGCCGCCTTCGCGAGCAGGCTCGCTCCCACATGGGTTCCGGAGTGCTCACAGAAATCGCGTCCACCGCGAATCCCCTGTGGGAGCGAGCTTGCTCGCGATAGCGGTGGTTCAGCTTGCATTGATGTTGGATGTACTGCCGCCTTCGCGAGCAGGCTCGCTCTCACATGGGTTCCGGAGTGCTCACAGAAATCGCGTCCACCGCGAATCCCCTGTGGGAGCGAGCTTGCTCGCGATAGCGGTGGTTCAGCTTACATTGATGTTGGATGTACTGCCGCCTTCGCGAGCAGGCTCGCTCTCACATGGGTTCCGGAGTGCTCACAGAAATCGCGTCCACCGCGAATCCCTGTGGGAGCGAGCTTGCTCGCGATAGCGGTGGTTCAGCTTGCATTGATGTTGGATGTACTGCCGCCTTCGCGAGCAGGCTCGCTCCCACATGGGTCTATAGCCTCAGCCCAACCGATGAATAGCTGCGACACACCGCCGCAGGCCAATCCCTCGCCCTTGCCCCATGCCGTATACTCGCCGCGCCTTTTCAACCCCGCCCACGCCGGAGTGTCCTGATGGATCCTGCTGTTTTCGAAGAGTGGATGATGACCGGCCTGGTCAGCATCCTGATCATTTTCATGGGTTTCATCGTCTGGGATCTGGCGAAGAAGTCCAAGGCCGGGCGTTTCGGCTCGTTCATCCTGTTTTTCGTGCTGGGGCTCGGCGTGGCGGCGTTCGTTATCAAGAGCGTGGTGATCGGCCTGATCGAGTCCGGGGCGTTATAAGCGCGCCGGTACTTCTTTCCACTGGCCTTGATCGAGCCCTTCGATTGTCCAGTCGCCGATCCTGACCCGCACCAGGCGTAACGTCGGCAAGCCCACCGCAGCCGTCATGCGTCGCACCTGGCGGTTGCGCCCCTCGCGTATCACCAGTTCCAGCCAGCTCGTGGGCACGCTTTTACGAAAACGCACCGGCGGGTTGCGCGGCCATAATTGCGGTTCATCCAATTGGCGCGCCTCGGCCGGCAAGGTCATGCCGTCGTTCAATTCCACGCCATCACGCAAACGTTGTAGCTGTTCAGCACTCGGCTCGCCCTCCACCTGTACCCAATAGGTCTTGGCGAGTTTGTGCCTGGGGTCGGCGATGCGCGCCTGCAATTGCCCATCATTGGTCAGCAACAGTAACCCTTCGCTGTCGCGATCCAGCCGTCCGGCCGGGTAGATGCCCGGCACATCGATAAAATCCTTGAGCGTCACCCGCCCTTCGCCGTCGCTGAATTGCGTCAGCACATCGAAGGGTTTGTTGAACAGGATCAGCTTCGGCTCGGCCGGCGGGGCCTTGGCCACACGGCGCGGGGCGGCGGCTGGGGACTTCGCGCCAGGGCGGCGGGAAGCAGGGCGTGGAGGACGGGACATGGCGGCATAACATCTAGCGGTCAGGGCCGCTAATGCTAGTGGCCCGACCGCTAAATAACCACCGCCGTATCAGCGGAACGGCGGCTCGTCGAAGCTGCGCAGTTTGCGCGAATGCAACGAGTTAAGCTCGGTGCGCAGCAGATCCAACGCCGCGATACCGATCTTCAGGTGCTGGTTGACCGCCCGCTCATAGAAAGCGTTGGCCGAACCCGGCAGTTTGATTTCGCTGTGCAGCGGTTTGTCCGAGACACACAGCAACGTGCCGTACGGCACCCGCAGACGATACCCCTGCGCAGCAATAGTGCCGCTTTCCATGTCCACCGCCACCGCGCGGGACAGGTTGATCAACGGACGCTCCTGGGCCCAGCGCAACTCCCAGTTGCGGTCATCGTAGGTCAGCACGGTGCCGGTGCGCAGGCGCTTCTTCAGCTCGTCACCCTTTTCGCCCGTGACATTGGCCGCCGCTTGCTGCAAGGCCATCTGCACTTCGGCCAACGCAGGAATCGGAATGTTCGGCGGCACCACCCGGTCGAGAATGCCATCGCGACGCATGTAGGCGTGGGCCAGCACGTAGTCACCGATGGTCTGGGACTGCCGCAACCCGCCGCAGTGGCCGATCATCAACCAGCAATGCGGGCGCAACACGGCCAGGTGGTCGGTGATGTTCTTGGCATTGGACGGGCCAACGCCGATGTTCACCAGGGTCACGCCATGACCATCATTGGTCTGCAGGTGATAGGCCGGCATCTGGTAGCGGTGCCAGACCACTCCGGCGGCGATGGCCGACGCCTCGCCGTGATCCATGTCCTTGTCGATGATCACGTTGCCCGGCAGCACCATGCGTACAAAACGCGGATCGCTGCGCAACTGCTCCAGGCCATGGACGATGAACTGGTCGACGTAGCGGTGATAGTTGGTCAGCAGGATCCATGGCTGCACATGACGCCAGTCGCTGCCGGTGTAATGCACCAGCCGGCGCAGGGAGAAATCCACCCGCGCGGCGTCGAACAGCGCCAGGGGCAGCGGGTCGGTGTTTTCCCAGTCATAGAGGCCGTCGGCGATGCCATCGGTGGCGGCCGACAGGTCGGTGCTAGGGAACACTCGCGCCAGCACCGCGGCGGTTACGCCGGAACCGGCCAGTTCATCGCCCTGCTCCACCACATACGGGTACGGAATGTTCTGCTCGCTGACACCCACTTCCACGGTGACGGTGAAGTCGTGCATCAGTGGGACCAGCTGTTCCAGCAGGTACTTACGGAATGCGGCAGGATGGGTGACGGTGACGCTGTAGGTGCCCGGCAACTGGACCTTGGCATAGGCGCGCGTGGTCTGCGGGACCTCGCCGTGGCACTGGTAAGTCAGGCGCAAGGCCGGATAGCGAAACAACGCACGTTGCTCGGCATCCGGCTCGACGCGATCCTTGAGGTAACGCATGAGCGCCTGATTCAGTGCGGTGGTCGCACGCTCGTGCAGGGCGGCCAGCCGATCCACGGCTTGCTCGGCGGTTTGAACGACAATAAACGCTTCGGTCACGATCAGCTTCCTGTGTTCTGACTTGCAGGCCTTCATCTTGCCTGCATCGTCGTCTGACGGGAACAGTGGCGTATTGGACTCGATCGATTCCCTGTGGCAGCGAGCTTGCTCGCGATAGCGGTGTATCAGTCACCAGAAGTGTTGAATGCGCCGACGCCTTCGCGAGCAAGCTCGCTCCCACCTTGGTCGCCGGAGGCCACAGAATCCTCACTCACCGCAGTTCCCCTGTGGGAGCGAGCTTGCTCGCGATAGCGGTGTATCAGTCACCAGAAGTGTTGGATGTGCTGACGCCTTCGCGAGCAAGCTCGCTCCCACAGGGATATGTGGTGTTTCTAAAAGCCGAGTGGGGTGGAACGGGCGACGATGGTCTCGACATTCAAGCCCCGAGGCAGGGCACCGTATACCCGACCAGCCGAGCCAAGGCGACTGGCGATAAAAGCATCGCTGACCTCACTGTTGCCCGCCTCAAGCAACAGTTTGGCTTGCAGGCCCACGGCGATGTCTTCGGTCAATTGCCGGGCGCGATACTGGATATCGTCGGTGTCCTTGAAGGCTGCGCGCAGTTGATCGATGTGGGCGGCCAGGCGTTTGTCGCCGTGACCGTCACCCAGTTCGGCGAACAACACATCGAGTACACCCGGCTCCTTGGACAGGGCCCGCAACACATCCAGGCACTGCACGTTGCCCGAGCCCTCCCACGTCGAATTGACCGGCGCTTCCCGGTACAGGCGCGGCAGGATGCTGTCTTCGACGTAACCGGCGCCGCCCATGCATTCGGCGGCTTCGTTGATCATTGCGGGGGCGCGCTTGCAGATCCAGTACTTGCCCACCGCCGTCACCAGCCGGGCGAACTTGGCCTCGTGCTCGTCATTCAAGTGATCCAGCGCCCGCCCCATACGCAGGCTCAAGGCCAGGGCTGACTCGCTTTCCAGTGCCAGGTCAGCGAGTACGTTCTGCATCAACGGCTGCTCGCTCAGCAGTTTGCCGCCGACCTTGCGGTGCGCGCAGTGGTGGCTGGCCTGGGTCAGCGCCTGGCGCATCAGGGCGCTGGAGCCGACCATGCAATCGAAGCGGGTCATGGCGACCATCTCGATGATCGTCGGCACACCGCGCCCTTCTTCACCGACCATCCAGGCCAAGGCCCCGCGGAACTCGACTTCGCTGGAGGCGTTGGAACAATTACCCAGTTTGTTCTTCAGCCGCTGGATGTAGAACTGATTGCGTGTGTCGTCCGGGCGGTGGCGCGGCAGCAGGAAGCAGGTCAGGCCCTTGTCGGTCTGGGCCAGTGTGAGGAAGGCGTCGCACATCGGCGCCGAACAGAACCACTTGTGCCCCACCAATTCATAGGCCTGGCCCGGGCCGCTGGCGCCCACCGGATAGGCCTTGGTGGTGTTGGCCCGGACATCGGTGCCGCCTTGTTTCTCGGTCATTGCCATGCCGAGGGTGACCCCAGCCTTGTGGGCCATGCCAACGTTGCGCGGGTCGTATTCGGTGGCGAGCACTTTCGGCAGCCAATGCTCGGCCAGGTCCGGTTGCAGGCGCAACGCGGGGACACTGGCGAAGGTCATGGTCAGCGGACAGCCGGTGCCGGCTTCGGCCTGGCTGTGCAGATACGTCATCGAGGCCCGGGCGACATGGGCACCGGGCTGCGGATGAGCCCAAGGCAAACTGGGCAGGCCATGCTCGACGGCAGTGCGCATCAACTGGTGATAGGCCGGATGGAATTCCACCAGGTCAATGCGATTGCCATAACGGTCGTGGCTGGAAAATACCGGCTTGTTCTGATTGGCCAGGAACCCCGCCTCCATGAGCGGCCCGCCGGCCAGCGCCCCATATTCATCGATCCGCGCCTGCGCCCAGCCCGCGCCGAAATGCTGCGACCACTGCTGCAGCGGCAGGTCGATGCGATACAGATTGGCGCCATCCAGGGACGGCGGCTGATTGGTGACGTCGTGGGTTTCGGCGAACTGATGCAGGTTCATGGCGGGGCTCCTCGGTCGGCCAACTGGGTTCAGTTAAGCACCGCCCCCCAGCCGAACAAAGTGTCATACCCGCCTAAATGTCGGCGCTTTCACCCTGTTTCGGACAAAGCACCCGGCGCTGCAAAATCGCCTGCAAGGCCTCGAATTTCACCGGTTTGCTCAGGTAATCAATCAAGGCGCCCGATGGACAGCACGCCGGATCGAGGTTCGGACTGATCACCAGCACGGGCAAATCCTCGCAGCCCGACAGCGTGCGAATCTGGCAGCACACCGATACACCATCGAGCGGCGGCGACTGGCAATCGAGCAGCACCGCGTCAAAGCTGTCGCCCTGCAGCAAGTCCAAGGCCGCACGACCGCTGTCGGCGGTGCGCACCCGGTAACCGAGCTTGAGCAACATGCCACGCATTACCAGTTGATCGATGCTGTTGTCATCCGCCAGGAGCACCGTACAGTCCTGGGGCAGGCGCGAGCCTTGGTACCCACCGAAGGAAAATGCCGAAGGGAGGGCCGTGGGCAAGGCCATTTCAAATTCGACGTCCAATTGAAATCGACTGCCGCGCCCCGGCTCGGAGGTGTGGGTCAGGCGTCCGCCCAGCAGCTCCACCAATTGCCGGCATATCGCCAGGCCCACGCCGAGGCCGCCGTACTCGCGGGTCATGGAACCGTCGAGCTGGAAGAAGCGCTGGTACAGGGTCGCTTCTCCAAGGTCGGTAAAGCCGATACCCGTGTCGATCACGGCGAACGACAGCAGCAATCGATCAGACTCGGTCGGCCTGCCGCTGACCCGCAGCGCCAGACCGCCAACCCGGGTGAACTTGATCGCGTTGTCCAGCAGGCATTCCAGGCATTGGGCCAGTTTGCCGCTGTCGCCGAGCAATCGGTCCGCCAGGCCAGGGCTCATTTCGACCTTGAAATCCAGGCCTTTGGCTGCGGCATTGGCCGCGAACTGCACCTGCAAGGCCTCGATCACGCTGCGCAGGCTGAACGGCACGGGATAAACCTTGAGCTTGCCGGCCTGCAATTCGGTAAGCGTGAGAATGCCGTTGACCATGCGCATCATGTCCCGCGCCGAACCGGCAGCGGTTTGTTGGTACTGAGTCAGCTCCTCGTCCATTTCGACGGTTTCCATCAACTCCAGGGAACCGATCACGCCATTCATCGGCGTACGCAGTTCGTGGGTCAACGTGGCGAGGAACTCGTCCTTGAGCTTGTTGCCGTGGGCCAGTTGCTGGTTGAGCACCTCGAGCTTTTGTCCAGCATCGAACAGGGTCTGGGCCTGTTGCTCACGCAGGGCATTGATGCGGTCGGCCAGGGCCAGGGACAGCAGCGCCACTTCGATGGCCGAGCCAATCTGGCTGGCATACATGGTCAGGAACACGTTTGGCAGGTAGCCAAGCACCATCATCGTATTGACGATGCCTCCCAACAGAAAAGCCGACCAGGCGATGATGAAATAACGCGCCACCCGCAGCCCGCGCCACCAGGCAAACAGCCCGGCGGCAAAAATCACCACCGTGAACACCAGCGCCAACGCCGTCGCCAGGCGCAGCGCCAGGGCGTAGCTGGTCATCAGCGACAGCCCCACGACCACCGCGCTGTAGACGATCAGCGCCAGCAGCAGACGGTCAAGCCAGCGACTGTGTTGTGCCGTTTGCAGGAAGCTGCGGGCGAACTGGCTGCCAAACAGGCCCGCACAGCCGATGAAGAATGGTGTCGCGGCGTTGGCCCACCAGGGGTTGTCCGGCCAGAAGTATTCCACGGCCGCGCCGTTGACCGACAACTGATACAGGCCGAACGAGGCGATATAAACGATGTAATAAAGGTAACTGGTGTCCCGCACGCTCAGGTAAATGAACAGGTTGTAGACCAGCATGCCCAGCAGCACGCCGTAGATGATCCCCAGCACATACAAGCGCAACGGCTGCTGTTCGAGATAAGCCGTGCTCGACCACAGCGTCAACGGCGCCTGGATCGAACCCTGGCTTTGCAGCCGCAGGTACAGGGTCTGCTGTTGATCGGGTTTGAAATCCAGACTGAACAGGTAGTTGTTCTGGTGAATTTCACGACTGGCGAAGGGCAACGCATCACCGGTCTGGCGCACCAGGCGATAGGCCCCGGCGGCGTCTGGCAAATACAAGTCGAGATGGTCCAGCGGCGGATACGCCAGTTCCAGCAACCACGTACGCTGGGCATCCGGATTACCGGGACGGTAATGCAAATCGACTTTCAGCCAGAACGCCGAGCGCGAATAGCCGGCGTTCAACACTGCTTTGCCATGGGGTTTGAAGCCGCCCACCGCGGCCTGGGCGAGGACATCGTCGAGGGTGGCCGTACCGCTCGCGTCTTCGAACACTTGCAAGGCATGGCCCAAGGGCAGGCTTTGGGTGAACTCATCGAATTCAAGGGCGCTTGCCATGGGGGACAAGCACAGCAGCAATATCAGCAAATAGCGCATTTAAGCCCCAGCGTGGCCTGTCCGGTTGAGTCAGGAAGCCCCCCATTCCCTGAGTAGACGTAAAACCGGCATTACCTGTTATGAGTTGGATCCATCTCTAGCATAGCCGTTGATGGCCAATTTGCACCATTGAAATCTTTCCTACAGAAGGCTCTAGAACGGGCGTTCCAGCGCCAAGCGTTGAGATAGAGCTGTTGCTTTGGTCAGATTGCGAAACAACCCTGGCGCCGGGCCCGACTGTGGCGAGGGGATTTATCCCCGCTGGGTGCGAAGCAGCCCTAAAACCAGACACTGCGGTGAGTCAGACAATTTTAATGAGGGGCGCTTCGCACCCCAGCGGGGATAAATCCCCTCGCCCCAGAGAAATTCCTCTACCACATATAAGTTTTCCTCTGGTGCAGGTGCGCGCCGATCGAAGGGGTTTGGTGGTAAGCTCGCGCACCATGAATATCTACAGTTCTCGCCCCGTTGTCCTCTGCCTCTCCGGCCACGACCCCAGTGGTGGCGCCGGCTTGCAGGCAGATATCGAAGCCCTGCTCGCCCAGGGTTGTCATGCGGCCCCGGCCGTTACCGCGCTGACCGTGCAAGACACGGTCAACGTCAGCGATTTCCGCGTGCTCGATCGCGAGTGGGTGCTGGCGCAAGCCAACGCCGTGCTCAACGATTCACCGGTGGCGGCGGTCAAGCTGGGCATGCTCGGCTCACTGGAAATGGTCGACACCGTGGTCGAACTGCTCCAGGCGCATCCGCATCTGCCCATGGTCTGCGACCCGGTGCTGCGCGCCGGCGGTGGCGGACGCCTTGGCAAGGATGAAGTCGGCTATGCCATGCGCGAACGCCTGCTGCCCTTGGCCATCATCGCCACCCCCAACCTGCCGGAAGCGCGCATCCTCGCCGAACTACCCGAAGGCAGCGCCGACGAATGCGCCGAAAAGCTGCTGCCCTTCGTCAAACACCTGTTGATCACAGGTGGTCACGGCGACGAACATGAAGTCCACAATCGCCTGTACAGCCGCGACGGTCGCCGCGAGACTTTTACCTGCCAGCGCTTGCCCGGCAGCTACCACGGTTCCGGCTGCACCCTGGCCAGCGCCCTGGCCGGTCGGCTGGCCCAGGGCGAACAGCTTGCCAGCGCAGTCAAGACCGCACTGGATTACACCTGGCGCACCCTGCGCGATGCCGAACGACTGGGCAAAGGCCAGTTCGTACCGCGTCGCCTGCCGCTGGATTTCTGCTCGTAGCACCGGAGGCCTGTGGAATGAAATTACGTGGCCTTTATGCCATCACCGACAGCCAGCTGCTGGCCGGCAAATTCCTCGCTTATGTCGAAGCGGCGCTGGAAGGTGGCGTCACCCTGCTGCAATACCGCGACAAAAGCAGCGACGAGGCCCGGCGCCTGCGCGAAGCCGAAGCGCTGCGCAACCTGTGCGAACGCTACAAGACCCAACTGATCATCAACGACGACGCTGAACTGGCCGCGCGCCTGGGCGTCGGCGTGCACCTGGGCCAGACCGATGGCCCGTTGGCCCCCGTGCGGGCACTGCTTGGGCGCCAGGCGATCATCGGTTCCACCTGCCACGCCAGCCTGGAGCTGGCCGAACAGGCCGCCGCCGAAGGGGCCAGCTACGTCGCGTTCGGGCGCTTCTTCACCTCCAACACCAAGCCCGGCGCGCCCAGTGCAAACCTTGAACTGCTGGAGCGGGCCCGTCTCAAACTGCATGTTCCGATCTGCGCCATCGGCGGTATCACCCTGGACAACGCTGCCCCGCTGGTGGCCCACGGCGTGGACCTGCTGGCGGTGGTCCACGGCCTGTTCGGTGCCGACAGCACAGGGGAAGTGACACGCCGCGCCCGTGCTTTCAACGATCTGTTGCAGATCAAATAGACCCTTTTCGATTTCGAGAGCCCAACCATGTCCCGTTCCGAAACCCTGTTTGCCAACGCCCAGAAACACATTCCCGGCGGCGTGAACTCGCCCGTTCGTGCGTTCAAGAGCGTCGGCGGCACCCCGCTGTTTTTCAAGCACGCCGAAGGCGCGTACGTGACCGACGAAGACGATAAGCGTTATGTCGATTACGTTGGCTCGTGGGGCCCGATGATCCTCGGCCACAGCCATCCGGACGTGCTGGATGCGGTGCGCAATCAGCTACAACATGGTCTGTCCTACGGCGCCCCGACCGCGATGGAAACCGAGATGGCCGACCTGGTCTGCTCGATCGTGCCGTCCATGGAAATGGTGCGCATGGTCAGCTCCGGTACCGAGGCGACCATGAGCGCGATCCGCCTGGCGCGAGGTTTCACCGGGCGCGACAGCATCATCAAGTTCGAAGGCTGCTACCACGGCCACTCCGACAGCCTGCTGGTCAAGGCCGGTTCCGGCGCGCTGACCCAAGGCGTGCCGAGCTCGGCCGGCGTACCGGCGGCGTTCGCCAAGCACACGCTGACCCTGCCGTTCAACGACCTCGAAGCCGTCGAGCAGATGCTGGGCGAAGTCGGCCAGGAAGTGGCCTGCATCATCGTCGAGCCGGTGGCCGGCAACATGAACTGCGTCCCGCCGGCGCCGGGTTTCCTCGAAGGCCTGCGCAGCCTGTGCGACCAGCATGGCGTGGTGTTGATTTTCGACGAAGTGATGACCGGCTTCCGCGTCGCCCTCGGCGGCGCCCAGGCCCATTACGGCGTGACGCCGGACCTGAGCACCTTCGGCAAGATCATCGGCGGCGGCATGCCGGTGGGCTGCTTCGGCGGCAAGCGCGCCATCATGGAATGCATCGCACCGCTTGGCCCGGTCTACCAGGCCGGCACGTTGTCGGGCAACCCATTGGCCATGGCCGCCGGCCTGACCACCCTGCGCTTGATCAGCCGCCCGGGCTTCCACGCTGAACTGACCGACTACACCACCCGCCTGCTCGACGGCTTGCAGGTGCGCGCCGACGCGGCCGGCATCCCGTTCGTGACCACTCAAGCCGGCGGCATGTTCGGCCTGTATTTCAGTGGTGCCGATGACATCGTCACCTTTGACGACGTGATGGCCAGCGACGCCGACCGCTTCAAGCGCTTCTTCCACCTGATGCTCGACGGCGGCGTGTACCTGGCGCCGAGTGCGTTCGAAGCCGGTTTCACCTCCATCGCCCATGGCGAGACCGAGCTGAAAATCACCCTCGACGCAGCCGAGCGGGCTTTCGCTGCACTGAAGTAAGCCTGTGGATAACTGACGCTGGCTGACACCAGCGTCAGTGATCGCCGACAACCCCGCGCTCTTTTCCTACGTATTTTCCCTCGAAGCGGCCGCTGGCGTTCCCTCGCAGCAGAAAAACGAGTAAAGACTTTGTAAGGATGGCCCCGCTTATTTCATAATGCGCGCTTATTGGATCCCCCGGAGGGTCCGCGCGCCCCTCAGAGGTAAGTCGATTCCCATGAACCGCACCGGCCGCACCCTTGCCTTGGGCTGCCTGTTGCTCCTTCAGCCCCTGCTCGCGAATGCACAGGCAGGCGGCAACTCGTTGTTGATCCCGGCGCTGGGCCGTTGCACGCTCAATACCCAGCCACAAGATCTCGCATCGGCACTCGACGCCTGTCAAAAAGCGGCGGACGCAGGCGATGCACAAGCACAATACGAGTTGGGCGAGTTCTACTACGAAGGCAAGGCTGCGCCGCGCGACCTCAAGCTAGCCCTCAACTACTTCGAAAAAGCCTCGCTGCAAGGCCATGCCCAGGCGCAATTCAAGCTCGGCGGCATGTTCTTTCATGGCGAAGGCGTACCCGCCAATAATGTCCAGGCCTACATCGTCTTGAAGATGGCGGCGGTCAACGGCGCCGAAGACGCCCTGGACACCGCCGACGAAGTCGCCGAGCAAATGCCCCGCGACGAACTGGAAGTAGCGACCCAGGTGCTGGGGCAGATCTTTCGCAAATACCTGATGGAATTGCAGAACGCCGACGGGCGCACGCCTTTCTCGCCGTTGCCCTGATTAATGCGATGGCCTTACCGGCCCCTTCGCGAGCAAGCTCGCTCCCACACTGGATCGCTGGTGTACACAAATCTTGTGTTCACAGAGAACTCATTGTGGGAGCGAGCTTGCTCGCGATTGGGGCAACTCGGTCTTGAGTCTTACTTCTCAGGCATCGGCATCGGAAACGGCATCACATTGCCGACCGCGCCACGAGCTTCGCTGATTTTCGGGGTGCCCAGGCGTTCGACTTCGTCGATGCGCACGATCGAGTGCATCGGCACGAAGCTACGCACCACGCCTTCGAACTGCGCCTTGAGCTTTTCTTCACTCGGATCGACGACCACTTGCGTGCGCTCGCCAAAGACGAACTCTTCCACTTCCAGGAAGCCCCACAGATCACTTTGATAGATCTGCTTGGCGTACATTTCGAACACCTGGCCCTGGTTGAGGAAAATCACCTTGTAGATTGGAGCTTCACGTTTGGTCATGGCTGGCGAAACACATCGGCGGGTAAAAATGAGGGCGCGAACTATAGCATAGCCACTGCTCGCGCAGCGGTAGGAACCCAAGGACTTGTTCCCTATAATGCGCGGTTCTTTGAATCACGTGATGACCCCCTCCATGGCCAAGAAGCTTTACATCGAAACCCACGGTTGCCAGATGAACGAGTACGACAGCTCGCGCATGGTCGATCTGCTGGGTGAACACCAGGCCCTGGAAGTCACCGCCCGCGCCGAAGACGCGGACGTGATCCTGCTCAATACCTGTTCGATCCGCGAGCGCGCCCAGGACCGGGTGTACTCGCAACTGGGCCGCTGGCGCGAATTGAAGCTGGCCAACCCGGAAATGGTCATCGCCGTGGGCGGTTGCGTGGCCAGCCAGGAAGGCGCCGCCATCCGTGATCGCGCACCGTACGTGGACGTGGTCTTCGGCCCGCAGACCCTGCACCGTCTGCCCGAGATGATCGACGCAGCGCGCAGCACCAAGCTGCCGCAGGTAGACGTCTCGTTCCCGGAAATCGAAAAATTCGACCACCTGCCCGAACCGCGCATCGACGGCCCAAGCGCCTACGTGTCGGTGATGGAAGGTTGCAGCAAGTACTGCACGTTCTGCGTGGTGCCCTACACCCGGGGCGAAGAAGTCAGCCGGCCGTTCGACGACGTGATTGCCGAAATCATCCACCTGGCGGAAAACGGCGTGCGTGAGGTAACCCTGCTGGGGCAGAACGTCAACGGCTATCGCGGCCTGACCCACGATGGGCGCCTGGCCGACCTCGCCGAGCTGATCCGCGTGGTAGCGGCGGTAGATGGCATCGACCGCATCCGCTACACCACCTCGCACCCGCTGGAGTTCTCCGACAGCCTGATCCAGGCCCATGCCGAGGTCCCCCAGCTGGTCAAGCACCTGCACTTGCCGGTGCAATCGGGCTCCGACCGCATCCTGGCGGCCATGAAGCGCAACCACACGGCCCTGGAATACAAATCCAAACTGCGCAAGCTGCGGGCAGCGGTGCCAGGGATCTGCATCAGCTCGGACTTTATCGTCGGCTTCCCCGGTGAAACCGAGAAAGATTTCCAACAGACCATGAAACTGATCGAGGACGTAGGCTTCGACTTCTCCTATTCCTTCGTCTATAGCCAACGCCCCGGCACCCCGGCGGCCGACCTGGCAGACGAAACCCCTGAAGAAGTGAAAAAAGAACGACTCAACGCCTTGCAACACCGCTTGAACCAGCAAGGTTTCGAGATCAGCCGACAAATGGTCGGCTCCGTCCAGCGGATCCTGGTGACCGATTACTCGAAAAAAGACCCGGGCGAACTGCAAGGGCGTACGGAAAACAACCGCATCGTCAACTTCCGCTGCGATACCCCGGCGCTGATCGGCCAGTTCGCCGACGTGCACATCGACGCCGCGCAACCGCACTCGCTGCGCGGTTCGTTGATCCAGTGACCCCGCACTTCCTGTGGGAGCGAGCTTGCTCGCGATAGCGGCATGACAGTCAATACTTATGTTGAATGTGAAGCCCCCATCGCGAGCAAGCTCGCTCCCACAGTGGTCGTGCCATGCCCTGTGATCAGATTCGCCTGCTTAAGAGCTTTCGCACCCAGCCTACTGGCGCTATCCTTGGTTTCATCTTAATTGCCCCTGGGCGGCTAAAAACGACCTTGAACGCACCCATCGAACCACATCGTTTTATTCTCGAGCCCTTTGAGGCTCGCCGCTTCGCCAATCTGTGCGGGCAATTCGACGAGCATCTGCGCTTGATCGAACAGCGCCTGGCCATCGAGATCCGCAACCGCGGAAACCAGTTCGAACTGATCGGCGAACCCAAGCACACCACCTCCGCGGAAAACCTGCTGCGCCGCCTCTACCGGGAAACCAAGGGGAGCGAGCTGTCGCCGGACACGGTCCACCTGTTCCTGCAGGAGTCGGCTGTCGAAGAACTCGACAACCATGCCCCGTCGGAACCTGCCGTGGCCCTGCGTACGAAAAAAGGCATGATTCGCCCTCGCGGCTTGAATCAGCAGCGCTACGTCAAGGAAATCCTCGGCAACGACATCAACTTCGGCATCGGCCCGGCCGGTACCGGCAAGACCTACCTGGCCGTGGCCTGTGCGGTCGATGCGCTGGAACGCGAACAGGTACGGCGCATCCTGCTGGTGCGTCCGGCGGTCGAAGCGGGTGAAAAGCTCGGCTTCCTGCCCGGCGACCTGGCCCAGAAGATCGACCCGTACCTGCGCCCGCTCTATGACGCGCTGTATGAAATGCTCGGCTTCGAATATGTCGCCAAGTTGATCGAGCGCCAGGTCATCGAGGTCGCGCCGCTGGCCTACATGCGTGGCCGTACGCTGAACAACAGCTTCATCATTCTCGACGAAAGCCAGAACACCACGGTCGAGCAGATGAAAATGTTCCTGACCCGGATCGGCTTTGGCTCCACCGCCGTCATCACCGGCGACATCACCCAGGTCGACCTGCCCCGAGGCACCAAGTCCGGGTTGAACCATGTGATCCAGGTGCTCAAGGACGTCCCGGGCATCAGCTTCACGCATTTCATGCCCAAGGACGTTGTGCGCCATCCATTGGTGCAGCGCATTGTCGAAGCCTACGAGCGCTTCGAGCATCGCGAGGCTGACGAGGCCCCCGAAGGCAAAGGCAATCGCCACAATGCTTGAACTCGACCTGCAACTGGCCTGCGAACACGCCGCCCCCAGTGAAGCCCAATTCCGCCAATGGTGCGAGCTGGCCCTGCGCCAGCGCAGCGCCGACTCGGAGCTGACTATCCGCCTGGTGGACGAGCCCGAAGGCCGCGAACTGAACCACACCTGGCGGCAGAAAGACTACGCCACCAATGTGCTGTCATTCCCCGCCGACGTGCCCGACGAACTGCTCGACATCCCGCTGCTGGGCGACCTGGTGATCTGCGTACCAGTGGTGGAGCGCGAAGCGGCCGAGCAAGGCAAGCTCCCTGAGGCCCACTGGGCCCACCTGGTGATTCACGGCTGCTTGCATCTGCTGGGTTACGACCATATAGAAGATGACGAAGCCGAAGAAATGGAAGCACTGGAACGAACGTTGCTTGCAGAGCTGGGTCATCCCGACCCTTACGCCGGCGACGAACACTGATACATCAACCTGTAACGACAAAGGATTCAGAGTAATCGCTATGAGCGAAGATCGATCGAGCAACGGGCAGAAGTCATGGCTGGGCAAGCTCACCCAGGCTTTTGCCCATGAGCCGAAAAACCGCCAGGAGCTGCTGGAGCTGCTGCGCGATGCACACCAGAACAAATTGCTGGACAGCGAAGCGCTGGCCATCGTCGAAGGCGCCATCCAGGTCGCTGACCTGCAAGTACGCGACATCATGGTCCCGCGCTCGCAGATGGTCAGCATCAAGGCGACCCAGACCCCCCGCGAATTTTTGCCCGCCGTGGTCGACTCCGCTCACTCGCGCTACCCGGTGGTTGGCGAGAGCCATGACGACGTCATGGGCGTGCTGCTGGCCAAGGACCTGCTGCCGCTGATCCTTCAGGAAAACGGCGACAGCTTCAACATCAAGGATTTGCTGCGTCCGGCCACCTTCGTGCCCGAGTCCAAGCGCCTGAACGTGCTGCTGCGTGAATTCCGTGCCAACCACAACCACATGGCCATCGTCATCGACGAATACGGCGGCGTGGCCGGCCTGGTCACCATCGAAGACGTACTCGAACAAATCGTCGGCGACATCGAAGACGAACACGATGTCGAGGAAGACAGCTACATCAAGCCGTTGCCCAGCGGCGATTTCCTGATCAAGGCCCTGACGCCGATCGAGAACTTCAACGAATTCTTCGACAGCCAATTCTCCGACGATGAGTTCGACACCGTCGGTGGCCTGGTGATGAGCGCTTTCGGGCACCTGCCCAAGCGCAACGAAACCACGGAAATCGGCTCTTGGCGCTTCCGCATCCTGAATGCCGACAGCCGTCGGATTCATCTGCTGCGCCTGTCCCCCATTGGCCGATAACCCCTGCGAGACCCGCTAAGGACAAAAATGCGCTGGATAACCCGCCCCGGCTGGCCCGGTAACCTGCTGGCCGTGGTGGCCGGTGCGATCACCACCCTGGCTTTGGCGCCGTTCGATATCTGGCCGCTGGCACTGCTGGCGGTCGGATTGTTCTATGCCGGGCTGCGCGAGCTGTCGCCGCGCCAGGCCCTGGGCCGTGGCTGGTGCTTCGGTTTTGGCCTGTTTGGCGCCGGCACCAGCTGGATCTACGTCAGCATCCATAACTTCGGTGGCGCCTCGGTGCTGCTCGCTGGGTTGTTGATGCTGTTGTTCGTCGCCGCCATCGCCTGGTTCTTTGCCCTGCCCGCCTGGCTCTGGGCGCGCTGGTTGCGCCGTAACGAGGCGCCGCTGGCCGACGCCTTGGCCTTCGCCGCGCTGTGGCTGGGCCAGGAAGCCTTTCGCGGCTGGTTCCTCACTGGGTTCCCGTGGCTGTATTCCGGCTACAGCCAGCTCGACGGGCCGCTGGCCGGCCTCGCGCCGCTGGGCGGGATGTGGCTGATTTCCTTCACCCTGGCCCTGACCGCCGCGCTGCTGTACAACGCGCTGCGCCTGATCCGCGCCGGGCGCAAAGGTTTTATCGCCGCAGGTGTGCTGCTGTTGATCGGCCCATGGGTGGCCGGCGTGGCACTCAAGGGCCATGCCTGGACCAGCCCTTCGGGCGACCCGCTGAGCGTCGCGGCGATCCAGGGCAACATCGAACAAAGCATGAAGTGGGATCCGGAGCAGCTCAACGCGCAGTTGGCGTTGTACCGCGACATGAGCTTTGCCTCCAAGCGCGTCGACCTGCTGATCTGGCCTGAAACCGCGGTGCCGGTGCTCAAGGAATCGGCCCAGGGCTACCTGGACATGATGGGCAGCTTCGCCGCCGAGCGGCATTCGGCGTTGATCACCGGCGTACCGATTCGCCAACTGGTGCGCCACGAGAAGCGTTACTTCAATGGCATCACCGTGACCGGCGAAGGCGACGGCACCTACCTGAAGCAGAAACTCGTGCCGTTCGGCGAATACGTCCCCTTGCAGGACATCCTGCGTGGCCTGATTGCGTTCTTCGACCTGCCTATGTCCGACTTTGCCCGGGGCCCGGCCGACCAGCCATTGCTGCAAGCCAAGGGTTACCAGATCGCGCCATTCATCTGCTATGAAGTGGTCTACCCGGAATTTGCCGCCAGCCTCTCGGCCCGTAGCGACCTGCTGCTGACCATCAGCAACGACACCTGGTTCGGCACTTCCATCGGCCCGTTGCAGCACCTGCAAATGGCGCAGATGCGCGCCCTGGAAGCCGGACGCTGGATGATCCGCGCCACCAACAACGGCGTGACCGGCCTGATCAACCCCTTTGGCCAGATCACCACGAGTATCCCGCAATTCGAGCGTGGCATTCTCTATGGCGAAGTAGTACCGATGCACGACCTGACGCCGTACCTGCAATGGCGGTCGTGGCCGCTGCTCATCCTGTGCGTGTTGCTGCTGGGCTGGGCGTTGATCGCGAGCCGGATGGCCAAGACGGTTTAAGGTTGATCGTTCCCGCGCTCCGCGTGGGAACGCAGCCCGGCTTGGAACACAGAGCGTCCCTTGAGGCGTTCCCACGCAGGAGCGTGGGAGCGATCCGATAACACCTCAGCGGTAGAACATCCAATACCCCACCAGCCCCACCGCCTCATTCATCAACTGCCCCGACTGCCAGATCGACTTGAACTCCGGCATCCAGCCGCCCAACGGCCGGGCATTGTCCTGTCCCAGGAACCCTACCGGTGCCGGCACCACTTCAAGCCCCGACCGCTGGAAACTCCAGACCGCCCGTGGCATGTGCCACGCCTGGGTCACCACCACGACCCGCTTGATGCCGGCTGGCAGGAGGATCTCGGCGCTCATCTGGGCGTTTTCCCAGGTTGTGCGGCTGCGATCTTCCTGCCAGCGAACGCTGACGCCGAAATCATCCAGCATCGAATCGGCCATCAGCTTGGCTTCGCTGGGTGGGGTGCCGTAGTGCAAGCCGCCGGTCGTCAGCACCGGCAACCCCGACGCCTTGGCCAGGCGCGCCGCATAACGCTGGCGCTCCAGGCCGATGCCGGTGGGTTGGTCGGCGCCCCAGGCCAGGTCACCGCGCTCGCGGCCAGAACCGAGCACCACAATGGCGTCGGCACGCTGGGCCAGGGTCGCCCAGTCACTGCGCAGCAGCGGCGGTTCGCGTTCCAGCGCCCTGGCGCTCCATTGCACGACCACGGGCAGGCTCATCAGCCAGAAGCCCCCCAACCCAACGAAAAAGCACAGGCGGGCCAGGCGCGGCCGGGAGTTGCGCCACCACCAGGCGAGCGCCAACAGCAGCAAAAGAAGGCCGGGCGGCAATAAAAGTGTTTTGATGAAATAACGAAACGGCATCGGGCATCTCCAAAGATGCCCGAAGCCTAAGTGGGTTGACGCAAAGCGACAACAGATTCGAAAAAACCCTGAATCAAAAAAGCGACACGCGTTAATCCGGCTTTACTTGAACTGCAGTGACCGGATCTTTAAAGCATCTTTGTCAGGCGTCCGGTCCTTGAGCCATACCACCTTGGCCGAACGGGGCACATCGAGACGCTTGAGTACCTGCGCCCCACTGGTGGGGGCTTGGTGTCCGACCTGTTCGAGGTAAGCATTGACCAGTTCGAACTCTGCGGGGCTCAAGCCACGCAGTTCCAGCTCTACCGGGCGTTCATCACGCAAATGACCGGCGGTTCTTGCAGCGTCAAGGGCCACCCCGAGACGATCGATCAGTTTTTCGTACAACTCAGGCGTCGTTACTTTTCGTTGTGATTCAACCATCCCTCACCTCATTGAAGATAAGACTCACTCCCCATTGAGAAGCTTAGCTTCGCTGGGCAAACCGGCAGGGCGCCGCGACCAACGGCCCTGAATGCAGGCCGGGACCAATGATCGGGAAGGACTCGGCAATGACTCGGCAGTAATCAGGGTTTCCCTCGGCAGAGCGCGGTCATGTATGCTACGGCGCTTCCTGTAACTCCACTTCCAGCCTGGCTGGGCATCGAAAACGCCGCATTCGGCGTCGTTCTGCGTCCAGCATGGCAACGAAGAGGATTGGGCCACCCCATTCAGTACAAAAGTAGCCATGCACGAACACTACCAGCCCCGTGAAATCGAAGCCGCCGCCCAGTCGTTCTGGGACGAGCAAAAGTCCTTTGAAGTCAGTGAACAGCCAGGCAAGGAGACTTACTACTGCCTGTCGATGTTCCCTTACCCCAGCGGCAAGCTACACATGGGGCACGTGCGCAACTACACCATCGGCGACGTGATCTCCCGCTATCAGCGCATGCAAGGCAAGAACGTCCTGCAACCCATGGGTTGGGACGCCTTCGGCATGCCGGCGGAAAACGCCGCGATGAAGAACAACGTGGCCCCCGCCAAGTGGACCTACGAAAACATCGCCTACATGAAGACCCAGCTGCGCAGCCTGGGCCTGGCCGTGGACTGGTCCCGCGAGGTCACCACCTGCAAGCCCGAGTACTACCGCTGGGAACAATGGCTGTTCACCCGCCTGTTCGAAAAAGGCGTGATCTACCGCAAGAACGGCACCGTTAACTGGGACCCGGTGGACCAGACCGTACTGGCCAACGAGCAAGTGATCGACGGTCGCGGCTGGCGTTCCGGCGCGCTGATCGAAAAGCGCGAAATCCCGATGTACTACTTCAAGATCACCGCCTACGCCGATGAACTGCTGGAGAGCCTCGACGAACTGACTGGCTGGCCTGAACAGGTCAAGACCATGCAGCGCAACTGGATCGGCAAGTCCCGGGGCATGGAAGTCCAATTCCCCTACGACGTCGCCTCCATTGGCGAAGCCGGCACCCTGAAGGTCTTCACCACCCGTCCGGACACGCTGATGGGTGCCACCTATGTTGCCGTGGCCGCCGAGCACCCGCTGGCGACCCTGGCCGCCCGCAACAACCCCGAGTTGCAGGCGTTCATTGCCGAATGCAAGGGTGGCAGCGTCGCCGAAGCCGATGTCGCCACCCAAGAGAAGAAAGGCCTGCCGACCTCGCTGTTCGTCGAGCACCCGCTCACCGGTGAGAAACTGCCGGTGTGGGTCGCCAACTACGTACTGATGCATTACGGCGACGGCGCGGTCATGGCCGTACCGGCCCACGACGAACGCGACTTCGAATTCGCCCACAAGTACAACCTGCCGATCAAGGCCGTGGTGCGCACCAGCGCCGGCGACCAGACCCCGGCGCCTTGGCAGGACGCCTATGGTGAGCACGGCGAGCTGATCAACTCCGGTGAGTTCGACGGCCTGGATTTCCCCGGCGCGTTCGATGCCATCGAAGTGGCCCTGATCAAGAAGAACCTCGGAGCCTCGCGCACCCAGTTCCGCCTGCGGGACTGGGGCATCAGCCGCCAGCGCTACTGGGGCTGCCCGATCCCGATCGTGCACTGCGACAGCTGTGGCGACGTACCGGTGCCGGAAGATCAACTGCCCGTGGTCCTGCCCGAAGACGTCGTACCCGATGGCGCCGGCTCGCCCCTGGCACGCATGCCTGAGTTCTATGAGTGCAGTTGCCCGAAATGCGGCGCACCGGCCAAGCGTGAAACCGACACCATGGACACCTTCGTCGAGTCCTCGTGGTACTACGCCCGCTACGCCTCGCCGCACTATGAAGGTGGCCTGGTGGAAAAATCCGCCGCTGACCACTGGTTGCCGGTGGATCAGTACATTGGCGGCATCGAACACGCCATTCTCCACCTGCTCTACGCGCGCTTTTTCCACAAGCTGATGCGTGACGAAGGCCTGGTGAGCTCCAACGAACCGTTCAAGAACCTGCTGACCCAAGGCATGGTGATCGCCGAGACTTACTATCGTCGCGAAGCCAACGGTGCCTACACCTGGTTCAACCCGACCGAAGTCGAACTCGAACGCGACAGCAAAGCCAAGGTGATCAGCGCCAAGCTGATCGCAGACGGCCTGCCGGTGGAAATCGGCGGCACCGAGAAAATGGCCAAGTCGAAGAACAACGGCGTTGACCCGCAATCGATGATCGACCAGTTCGGCGCCGACACCTGCCGCCTGTTCATGATGTTCGCCTCGCCACCTGACATGAGCGCGGAATGGTCGGACTCGGGCGTCGAGGGCTCGCATCGTTTCCTCAAGCGCGTCTGGCGCCTGGCTCAAGCCCACGTCACTCAAGGCCTGCCGGGCAAACTGGACATCAGCGGCCTGAACGACGAGCAGAAAGCCGTTCGCCGCTCGATCCACCTGGCCATCAAGCAGGCCAGCCATGACGTCGGCCAGAACCACAAATTCAACACCGCCATCGCCCAGGTGATGACGCTGATGAATGTCCTGGAAAAAGCCGCGCAAGGCACCGAACAGGATCGCGCACTGGTTCACGAAGGCCTGGAGGCCGTGACACTGCTGCTGGCTCCGATCACCCCGCACATCAGCCATGAGCTGTGGAATCAACTGGGTCACGCTGACCCGGTGATTGACGCCGGCTGGCCGGTGGTGGACGAAACCGCGCTGGTGCAGGACAGCCTGACCCTGGTCATCCAGGTCAACGGCAAGCTGCGCGGCCAGATAGAAATGCCTGCCAGCGCCAGCCGCGAAGAAGTCGAAGCCGCCGCTCGGGCCAATGAAAACGTGCTGCGCTTCGTCGACGGCCTGACGATTCGCAAAGTGATCGTCGTGCCCGGCAAACTGGTCAATATCGTCGCAAGCTAATTGGATCGGGCGTCCGGCCACGGGCCTGGCGCCGAATATAACCTGCGAGGCCGCACTGTCGGCCCATAGGGTTCAAGGGGAGCAACAAGATGATCAAACGTAATCTGCTGGTAATGGGCCTGGCGGTCCTGTTGAGCGCCTGCGGCTTCCAACTGCGCGGCACCGGCACCACCGAGCTGGCCATCACGGAGCTGGACCTCAGCGCGCGCGACGCTTATGGCGACACCGTTAAAATGCTGCGCGAAACCCTGGAGAACAGCGGGGTCAAGGTTTACAGCGGCGCGCCGTACAAGCTGGTATTGATCCGTGAACAGCAAAGCCAGCGCAGCCTGAGCTATGCCGGTGCCGGTCGTTCTGCCGAGTACGAGCTGACCAACGTGCTGAACTACGAGATCCGTGGCCAGAACAATCTGTCGCTGCTGGATGACAAGCTGCAAGTGCAGAAGGTCTACCTGCACGACGGCAACAACATCACCGGTTCCGACCAGGAGTCGAGCGAAGTGCGCAGCGAAATGCAGCGTGACCTCGTCCAGCGCATGATGCTGCGCCTGCAACAACTGAGCCCGACCCAGTTGGAACAACTGCAGCAGACCGCCAACGCCCGCGCCAAGGCTGAAGCCGATGCACTGGAAGCGGCACGCAAGGCTGAAGCGGAAACCCCGCAACAGTCGCCGATGCAAATCCCTGCTGAATAAGCCTTGCGGGGCGCTCCGGCGCCCCGCTCGCCTTCTCTTATGAACTGTGCTTTATGAAGCTGCCCCCCGCCCAACTCGGCAAACACCTGCAAGGCGCCCTTGCGCCGGTCTACATCATCAGCGGCGATGACCCATTGCTGTGCCAGGAAGCCGCCGACGCCATTCGTGCAGCCGCCCGCCAACAAGGCTTCGACGAACGCCAGGTATTCGCCGCCGATGCCAGTTTCGACTGGGGCACCCTGTTGCAGGCCGGGGCGAGCATGTCGCTGTTCGCCGAAAAACGCCTGCTGGAGCTGCGCCTGCCGTCTGGCAAACCTGGCGACAAGGGCGCCGCCGCGCTGATCGAGTATTGCTCGCGGCCCGCCGAAGACACGGTGCTGCTGATCAGCCTGCCGAAACTTGACGGCAGCGCGCAGAAAACCAAATGGGGCAAAGCCCTGGTCGAAGGCCAGCAAACCCAGTTCGTGCAGATCTGGCCGGTGGACGTCAGTCAGTTGCCGAGCTGGATCCGCCAGCGCCTGTCCCAGGCCGGCCTGTCGGCCAGCCAGGATGCAGTGGAGCTGATCGCCGCCCGGGTCGAAGGCAACCTGCTGGCCGCCGCCCAGGAGATCGAAAAGCTCAAGCTGATGGCCGAGGGCGGGCAGATCACCGTGGAAACGGTACAGGCCGCCGTGGCCGACAGCGCACGCTTCGATGTCTTCGGACTGACCGATGCGATCCTCAACGGCGAAGCCGCTCATGCCCTGCGCATGCTCGAAGGCCTGCGCGGCGAAGGCGTCGAGCCACCGGTGATCCTCTGGGCCCTGGCCCGGGAATTGCGCCTGCTGGCCAACCTGTCATTGCAATACAGCCAGGGCGTACCGCTGGACAAAGCCTTCAGCCAGGCCCGCCCGCCGGTGTGGGACAAGCGCAAACCGCTGATGAGCAAGGCCCTGCAACGCTATTCGGCACCGCGCTGGGCGCAATTGCTGCTCGAAGCCCAACGCATCGATGCGCAGATCAAGGGCCAGGCCGCAGGCTCACCGTGGATGAGCCTGAGCCGGTTGTCGCTGTTGATGGCCGGGCAGCGGCTGACCTTGCCTGCTGAATAAGCACTCGTAAAAGCACAGCAAGGTCCTTGTGGCGAGGGGATTTATCCCCACGGGGCTGAGCCCTAAATCAATCGCCTTGGTGTACCAGGCGAATCGCATCCAGCTCTCCTGGGGCCGCTTCGCAGCCCAGCGGGATAAATCCCCCTCGCCACCCTATGGACACCCCCTCAAATCTGCCCCATGATTTGCCCCGCAAAACCCACCCACGAGAGATTCCATCATGAGCAAAAAGCCATCCAAGCATGGCCCCAACAAGGCCAAGTCCATCATCGCCCAGCCCCTGTTCCGCAGTCGTCAGGAACGACCCACCAAGGGCAAAGGCAGCTACCGCCGCGAAGCCTTCCAGTCTGACAACTGGGAGGCTTCTTGCTTTGTGGCAGCTTGAAACACCCGGACAAGCCCTACAGCCCTTTCGCATGATAAGGTCAGCACCTGATTTGTATTTTTGGACCCGTGCATGCCCTTTTGTCTTTCCCGTCGTTGGCCACTGCGCCAAATGATCGTTGCCGCAAGCGTCGCCCTGCTTGTAGCCTGCGCCGAAAAACCTACCGCCGCCGATGCCCAACCACTCCAGACCGCTCCTGCCGTGACAGCTCCAGCCATCGTGCCGCCTGTGGTGCCGACCGGTGAAGACCTGAGCATTGCGCCCACCCAGACCTTCGCCGAATGGCAGGCCGGGTTTCGCAAGGAAGCATTGGCCGCCGGAATCCGTGCCGACCTGTTCGATCGAGCCTTCATTGGCGTCAGCCCGGACATGAGCGTGATCAAGGCCGACCGCAGCCAGCCGGAATTCGCCCGCCCCGTGTGGGAATACCTCGATGGCGCGCTGTCGCCACTGCGGGTGCGCAAAGGCCAGAGCCTGATCGACCAGCATGCCGAGACCCTGCAACGCATCGAACAGCGCTACGGCGTCGATCGCCAGGCCTTGGTGGCGGTGTGGGGCATGGAAAGCAACTTCGGTCAGTTCCAGGGCACCAAGTCGGTGATCAACTCCCTGGCGACCCTGGCTTATGAAGGACGGCGCCCGGGCTTCGCCCATGCGCAACTGATCGCCGCCCTGCAGATCTTGCAGCAGGGTGATATCGCCCCGGAAAAAATGCTCGGTTCCTGGGCTGGCGCCATGGGCCAGACCCAATTCATCCCCACCACCTACAACACCCACGCGGTGGACTTCGACGGTGACGGACGCCGCGACATCTGGGGCAGTGCCACCGACGCCCTGGCTTCGACCGCGCATTACCTGCAGAGCTCGGGCTGGCAACGCGGCCAGCCATGGGGATTTGAAGTGCGACTCAAAGAGGGCTTCAACTACCCCCTCGCCGATGGTGCGATCCGCAAGCCCGTCTCCGAATGGCTGCAATTGGGCGTCAGCCTGCCCAACGGCGGCCAGGTTCCGGCCGGCGCCGAACACCTGTCGGCGGCCCTGCTGCTACCGGCTGGCTATCGCGGCCCGGCGTTCCTGGTCCTCGACAACTTCCGCGCGATTCTCAAGTACAACAACTCTTCGTCCTACGCATTGGCGGTAAGCCTGCTGTCCGAGCGCTTCGCCGGTGCGGGGCTGATCGACGGCCAATGGCCAAAGGATGACCTGCCCCTGAGCCGCAGCGAACGCATCGAATTGCAGACTTTGCTTGGCAAGCATAACTATGACGCCGGTACCCCCGACGGCATCATCGGCGCCAACACTCGCAAGGCCATCCGCAGCGCCCAGCAGTCGTTTGGCTGGCCGGCGGACGGGTACCCGACGCATCAGTTGCTGGAAGGGTTGCGTAACCGCTGAATCGGCTTATGGCAGCTACCGCCATCGCGAGCAAGCTCGCTCCCACAGTTGACCGCGTTCTTTCAGAGAAACGCGGGGCCAATGTGGGAGCGAGCTTGCTCGCGATGACTGACCATCAGGCAACAAAAATCTAACCCCTGACCACCACGTCCTGCTCCAACACCAACATTTTCTCCCCCGCATCCAGCTTCACCAACGCCCCCATGGGCAACGTCAGGTTCGGATCGCAATGCCCACTGCGCCAGCCGGACAGCACCGGAATGCGCAACGGTTCGAAGGTCTGCTTGAGCAAGCGGTTCAGCGCCTCGATATCGACCCCCGCTATATCCCCCACCAACACGCCACGCAACTTGTGCAACGTGCCGGCCAGTCGCAACTGGGTCAGCAGCCGATCAATGCGATACAGCGGTTCGTTGACGTCTTCAATGAACAGGATCACCCCTTCGGCATCAATCTGATAAGGCGTGCCCATGGTCGCGGCAATCATCGACAGGTTGCCCCCCAGCAGACGCCCGTGGGCGATGCCCGGCTCGACGGTGGTCAAGGGGTAAGCGGCGGGATGGTTCAGCGTGCTGCCGGCCTTCAATTGCCCACGCAGCAGGCTGAAAAATGAGGTGACGGTTGGGGGTTCCTTGTCGCCCAGTAGGTCGGCGTTGAGCAGCGGGCCGTGGAAGGTGACGAACCCGGCGTAACGGCTGATGGCCAGGTGTAGGGCGGTGATGTCGCTGTAGCCGATGAATGGCTTGGGGTTGCGTCTTAGGAGTTCGAAGTCGATGCAGTCCAGCAGGCGGGGCGTGCCGTAGCCGCCGCGTAGGCAGATGATCGCTGCTACTTCAGGGTCGGCGAAGGCGGTGTGCAGGTCGTTGAGACGGACTTCGTCGCTGCCGGCCAGGTAGTTGTCCTTTTCGTAGACGCCCGGGAATATTCGCAGCTCATGACCCCTTGCGCGCATCCATTGGATGGCTTTTTCCGTGTCCAGGGGGCGGGACCGGCGGGGGCGATCACTCCGATCAAGCCTTCTTGAGGGAGGGCTGGGACGGGGTGATGGGGGGTTAGCGGTTGAGCGGTCATCCAGGGGGGCTCCCGGTTTTTTTAGGCTTGCATATGTGTGTATATCCGTTGCTGCGGTAACGGCCACTTATGGTTCCGCTCTTACAGCGGGTCACTTTTGGAAGAGCCCGGAAGCCGGCCCAGTCAAAAGTAACCAAAAACGCTTTGCCCCACCACTCGGCACCTCGCCTAGGCTCGGTGTGCCCTCACTCCGGCATTGCTCCGTGGGCCCGCCGCGAAGGGCCATCCATGGCCCAGCGCGGCTATCCCGGCATCCATGCCGGGATGCCCACTGCGCAATGCCTGCGTTCGGCCAGCGTGGTTTAACGGGGCGTCCAGATCAAGATCAAGATCAAGATCAAGATCAAGATCAAGATCAAGATCCAAAGCAAAGCAAAGCAAAGCAAAGCAAAGCAAGAGCGGGGGCATGTCCAGCATCTATGTGGCTGAGACACCGCTATCGCGAGCAAGCTCGCTCCCACATTGGATCTTCAGCGAATACAGAATGCATATGCACCTGCCCCCCCCTGTGGGAGCGAGCTTGCTCGCGATGAGGCCAGCAAGCCCAATATCAATGTGACTGACCCACAGCCATCGCGAGCAAGCTCGCTCCCACAATTGGATCAAAGTACGGTCACAAGAAGCAGGCCGGCTATCAGGCCGCCTCGCGGTGGACGTTGATCTCGGGCGCCCCGTTAACCACGATGGCTGAACGCAGGCATTGGTTCGTGGGCAACCCGGCATGGATGCCGGGTTAGCCGCGCTGGGCCATGGATGGCCCTTCGCGGCGGCCCACGGAGCAATGCCTTCGTTCAGGCATGCCGAGCCTAGGCGAGGCACCGAGTGGTGGGGCAGAAGCGTTTTGGTTACTTTTGACTGGGCCGGCTTCCGGGCTTCTCAAAAGTGACCCGCTGTAAGAGCGGAACCATCAGTAGCCGTTACCGAAGAAACGGATATACACACCACCCCAAAAACAAACGCTAAAAAAAATCAGGACCCGAGCAACTCAGCCTTGACCAACTTAGCCTGCTCATCCGCATGATACGAAGACCGCACCAACGGCCCCGAAGCAACGTTCTTGAACCCCATCTTGTACCCTTCCTCAGCAAACCAGGCAAAGGTATCCGGATGCACAAAACGCTGCACCGGCAGGTGACTACGCGAAGGCTGCAGGTACTGCCCCAGGGTCAGCATATCGATGTCATGCTCACGCATGCGCTTCATGACTTCGATGACTTCCTCGTCAGTCTCACCCAGGCCCAGCATCAACCCGGACTTGGTCGGAATGTGCGGCATCATCTGCTTGAAGCGCTGCAGCAAAGTCAGCGACCACTGATAATCCGACCCCGGACGCGCAGCCTTGTACAGGCGCGGCACGGTTTCCAGGTTGTGGTTGAACACATCAGGCGGCTCGGCGGCGGTGATTTGCAGGGCGATGTCCATACGGCCACGGTAATCGGGCACCAGGGTTTCCAGCTGGACGTTCGGCGACAGCTTGCGGATTTCGCGGATGCAATCGGCAAAGTGCTGGGCACCGCCGTCACGCAGGTCGTCACGGTCCACCGAGGTGATGACCACGTATTTGAGCTTCAGGTCAGCGATGGCGATGGCCAGGCTTTCTGGCTCATTCACGTCCAAGGGTTTCGGACGACCGTGGCCGACGTCGCAGAACGGGCAGCGACGGGTGCAGATGTCGCCCATGATCATGAACGTGGCGGTGCCGCCGGAGAAGCACTCGCCCAGGTTCGGGCAGGAGGCTTCTTCGCAGACGCTGTGCAGCTTGTGTTTGCGCAGCAGGGCCTTGATCCGGTCGACTTCCGGGGACACCGGGATGCGCACGCGAATCCAGTCGGGCTTCTTCGGCAACTCGGTGGTCGGGATGATCTTGACCGGGATGCGTGCAACCTTTTCGGCGCCGCGCAGCTTGACGCCGGCCTCTACCTTGGCACGCGGGGCCGGACGCTCGGTAACATCCAGCGTCGGGATCATGGTTTGCACTGCATCAGTAGTCATATCAGTCGATTCCGCCCGTAAGGGTCGTCTGCTCAGCATAGTCGAGGTGTTTGACGAGCTGCGCGCGCAGCCGGGCACTTACCTCGGCAAATTCAATCGATCCTGTGTGATCGCGCAGCTGGGTCATCGCCAGCCCCGCGTAGCCACAGGGATTAATCCGTCGAAACGGCGCCAGATCCATGTCCACGTTCAACGCCAGGCCGTGAAACGAACAGCCGTGGCGGATCCGCAGGCCCAGCGAGGCGATTTTCGCCCCGTCGACGTAGACACCCGGCGCATCGGGCTTGGCCGCCGCAGTCACGCCGTAGCTGGCCAGCAGCTCGATCAGGCATGTCTCCATGCGCGTGACCAGCTCGCGTACGCCAAACCCCAGCTTACGCACGTCCAGCAACAGATAGGCGACCAGTTGGCCAGGGCCATGGTAGGTCACCTGCCCGCCGCGGTCGACCTTCACCACCGGAATATCCCCCGGCAGCAACAGGTGCTCGGCCTTGCCGGCCTGGCCCTGGGTGAACACCGGCGGGTGTTCCACCAGCCAGACTTCATCGTCGGCGGTATTACCGCGTTCGTTGGTGAAGCGTTGCATGGCATGCCAGACCGGCTCGTAAGCCATCGTGCCCAGCTCGCGAAAGCCCAGCGTGCCCGGCATCACAACACCATGTGCACGAAACCGGTCGCGCGCAACTCGCTGTTGATGTCGTACAGCTGTTCCTGGCCAGTGGCAATGATGTGCAACTGGATGGTCGTGTACTTGCCGTTGGTACTCTGGCGCTCGGCCAGGGTCTTGTGATCAACGGTGGCATGTTTTTCGAGGATCGCGATGATCCGGTCCTTGAAACCCACACCGGTGTCGCCAATCACCTTGATCGGATAGTCCGCGCAAGGGAATTCGATTTTTGGCGCATTTACTTCAGAGTCTGTCATGGGGTAACGGCCTCGTAAGCCGTGGTAACGAACATGGCCCCGCGCCGGATCGGAACGGGGCCATGGAGGTCAACACTAGAATCAGTTGAACAAGCCGTAGAAGAATAGACGGATGCTATCCCACATGCGGCGGAAGATACCACCTTCCTCGACCGCGTCCAGAGCGATCAGGTCAGCGCTGTGCACCACTTTGTCGTCCAGTTTGACTTCGACTTTACCGATCACATCACCCTTGGCGATGGGGGCGGTCAGTTGCGGGTTCATGGTCATGCTGGCAGCGAGCTTCTTGAGCTGGCCTTTAGGCAGGGTCATGGTCAGGTCCTGGGCCAAGCCGGCCTTCACCTGATTGGTGGTGCCTTTCCAGACTTGGGCCTGGGCCAGTTCGGTGCCCTTCTGGTAGAAGGTCTGGGTTTCGAAGAAACGGAAGCCGTAGGTCAACAGCTTCTGGGTCTCGGCGGCACGGGCCACTTCGCTGCTGGTGCCGAAGACGACGGCGATCAGGCGCATGCCGTCACGGACAGCCGAAGACACCATGCAGTAGCCGGCTTCGTCGGTGTGACCGGTCTTGAGGCCATCGACGGTCTTGTCGCGCCACAGCAGCAGGTTGCGGTTAGGCTGCTTGATGCCATTCCAGAAGAATTCTTTCTGGGAATAGATGGCGTAGTGCGCCGGGTCTTCATGAATGATTGCCCGCGCCAGGATCGCCATGTCGTGCGCCGAGGAGTAGTGCTCGGGGTTCGGCAGGCCGGTGGGGTTCATGAAGTGGGTATTGGTCATGCCCAGGTCGGCGACAGTCTTGTTCATCATGTCGGCGAACGCATCTTCGCTGCCGGCGATGTGCTCCGACAGGGCGACGCTGGCGTCGTTGCCAGACTGGATGATGATGCCGTGCAGCAAGTCGCTGACGGTCACTTGCGAGCCGACCTTGATGAACATCCGCGAACCGCCGGTGCGCCAGGCGTTTTCGCTGACGGTCACCGGATCGTTTTCACCGATCTGGCCGCGACGGATTTCCAGGGTCGCGATGTAGGCGGTCATCAGCTTGGTCAGGCTGGCCGGTGGCAAGCGCTGGTCACCGTTGTTCTCCACCAGCACCTCGCCGCTGCTGGCATCCATGAGCACAAAGGCTTTAGCGGCCAATTGAGGGGGAGCCGGCATCATCTCGACCGCGAACGCGGCCGGTGAGAGCAGCAGCGGGACTAGCAGGCAAAGGCGTTTGGCAAAGGTGGTGATGTTCATCCGTCTCTCGAAATCGCTAATGGGACTGCCCGAAGGCAAAACTAAACAGGCAGCTTTCTAACGAGCTGCCGCGTATTTAAGTTGCTCACTCACAACCCTTGCCGGGCTTTTGTTATTCATGGAGCCAACAACCTGACCCGCTCCTACCGCAAGCGGGCCTCAATCAACTACTCGGCGGTGACCAGGCTCGGCGAACCGAGATTGGCCAGGCGCACACTGTTCTGCACCTGCTGGACCTCACCCGGAGATCCGATCGGCCCCAGGCGCACCCGATGCAGTGTCTGCTGGTTGCGCACGATCGAGCTGATGAACACCGGGGCGCTCACCATCGAGCTGAGCTTGGACCTCAACAGTTCTGCAGCGTCCGGGTTGGCGAATGCGCCCACCTGCAGATACTGGCCAGACGCTGTTGCAGAAGCGTTTTTTTTTGCGTCGAGCTGAACGGGCACTACGGCCGCCGCGTGCTGCTGCGGCGGTGGCGTCCACTGCTCGACCGTACCGGTGGAGGCCGTCACGGTCGGCGCGGCATTTTGCGCCACTTTCGGCTCGTTGAGCATCAAAGGCGCCGGACGGCCGCGCTGGGCCCACCACTCCTGCGGGTCGATGCCTTCGACCTTGACCCGCGCGGTGCCGATTTCAGCGTAACCGAGTTTTTTCGCCGCCGCATACGACAGGTCGATGATGCGGTCGGAGTAGAACGGCCCACGGTCATTGACCCGCAGGATCACGCTCTTGTTGTTGTCCAGGTTGGTCACCCGCACGTAGCTGGGCAGCGGCAAGGTCTTGTGGGCCGCGCTCATGCCATACAGGTCATAGACCTCGCCATTGGCGGTGTTCTGGCCGTGGAACTTGGTGCCGTACCAGGACGCCGTGCCCGACGCGACATAGCGCTTGGAGTCGCTCAGCGGGAAATAGGTCTTGCCCAGCACCGTGTACGGGTTGGCCTTGTAGGGACCGGTGTGCAGGGTCGGCGTCGCGTCGGGAATGCGCGAGACGTCCACGTCCCACCACGGCGCGCCATCCTTGTGGGCCCGGTTGATGTCCAGGCCTGGCGTGGCGCGTACGGCGGTGGAGCCTTTCTGGGTCGGCGCGCGGCTGGTCGAACAACTGACGACCAGCAGCGACAACGCAGCCAACGCCACGAGCTTGAGGGGCTTGGCTTTCAGGGGTTGATAGGTAGGCAATGCCTGCATTATTTGACGCCCCGTGCTTTGACCAGCTCTTCAGACAGTTGATATACAGCCATGGCGTACATCACGCTGCGGTTATAACGCGTAATCGCGTAGAAATTCTTCAGGCCCATCCAATATTCGGGGCCCTGCTCGCCTTCGAGGCGGATCGCGGTGACCAGCATGTCATCACGCAGCGCATCATGACTCGACCAGCCCAGCGCCCGCAACTCCCCGACGGTTTTCGTCGGCTCCAGGCCCTCGGTCAAGCCCTCGTCCACCCGGTCGCCACGTACGTCGGCGCGGCTGACCACCGGCTCACCGGCAGCCCAGCCGTGGCGTTTGAAATAGCTGGCAACACTGCCGATGGCGTCGGTCGGGTTGGTCCAGATATTAATGTGGCCGTCGCCGTCAAAATCCACCGCATAGGCGCGAAAACTGCTGGGCATGAACTGCGGCAAGCCCATGGCTCCAGCGTAGGAGCCCTTGAGCGTCAACGGGTCGACCTGCTCTTCCCGGGCCAACAGGAGGAACTCACGCAGCTCCTTGCGGAAGAACTCGGCGCGCGGCGGGAAATCGAAGCCCAGGGTCGACAGCGCGTCGATCACCCGGAAATTCCCGGTGTTGCGGCCAAAGAAGGTCTCCACGCCAATGATGGACACGATGACCTGGGCCGGTACGCCGTACTCCTGCTCGGCACGGGCCAGCGCGGCCTCGTGCTGGCGCCAGAAGTCCACGCCCCGGGCGATGCGCGCCTCGGTGATGAACATCGGCCGGTACTCGCTCCACTGCTTGACCCGCTCGGCAGGCCGGGAGATCGCGTCGAGGATCGACTGCTTGCGTTCGGCCTCGCGGAACACCCCCATCAGCTGTTCACCGGCAAACCCGTAGTCGCGGGTCATTTCGCCGACGAATTCGGCCACTTGGGGCGAGCCTTCGTAGTCGCCGGCCAAGGCGTGCGGTGCACCGCCCAGGAAGCCGACCAGGCCAATCCACGGCACATGCCGCGTCGACCAACCACGCATTGCTTGCATTAAACTCTTCACCTTATTCAAACCTGCGCGATCCACTTGCGATGGGTATGGATCGACATCAAAACCCCAAACGCTGACAGTAGTGTCACCAGCGAAGTTCCTCCGTAGCTAATGAATGGCAACGGCACCCCCACAACCGGCAACAGGCCACTGACCATACCGATGTTGACGAAAACATAAACAAAAAACGTCATGGTCAGGCTGCCCGCGAGCAACTTGCCGAACAATGTCTGGGCCTGGGCGGTGATCACCAACCCGCGACCGATCAGCAGCAGATAGATCAACAGCAAGACGCAGATACCCACCAGGCCGAACTCCTCGCCCATCACGGCGATGATGAAGTCGGTGTGGCTTTCCGGCAAAAAGTCCAGGTGCGATTGAGTGCCCATCAGCCAGCCCTTGCCGAACACCCCGCCGGAGCCGATGGCGGCCTTGGACTGGATGATGTTCCAGCCGGTGCCCAGCGGGTCGCTCTCCGGGTCGAGGAAGGTCAGGATTCGTTGCTTCTGGTAGTCGTGCATCACGAAGTACCACATGGCCACCGACACCGGTACGGCGATGGCGATGACGCTGAGGATCCAGCGCCAGCGCAACCCGCCCATGAACAGCACGAAAGCGCCACCGGCCAGGATCAGCAGCGAAGTGCCGAGGTCCGGCTGGCGCACGATCAGGATGAACGGGATACCGATCAGCAACAGGCTGATGCACACATGCTTGAGCTGGGGCGGCAAGGTGCGTTTGGACAGGTACCAGGCGATGGTCGCCGGCATGATGATCTTGAGGAATTCCGAAGGCTGGAAGCGGATCACCCCGGGGATGTTGATCCAGCGCGTGGCGCCCATGGCGTTGTGGCCCATCACGTCCACCACCACCAGCAAGCTCACGCCCACCACATAGGCCAGCGGCACCCAGCGCGCCATGAAGCGCGGCTCGAGCTGGGCGATGACGATCATCGACACCAGGCCGATGCCGAACGAAGTGGCTTGCTTGGCCAGCAAGTCCCAGCTCTTGCCGCTGGCCGAATACAGCACGAACAGGCTACCGGCGGCCAGAGTCAGCAGCAGGATCAGCAGCGGGCCGTCGATGTGCATGCGCTGCAACAGCGTGGCACGCCGGCGCATCACGTCTTCGCTGGAGAGGATCCGGTCGAAATTATTCTTCACGGGCCGTAGCCTCCGCAGTGGTGGGGCTTGCGTATTCAGGCTTGAGCTGGCCGTGCTCATCCAGCAGCCAGGCATCCATGATCTGGCGCACCACCGGCGCGGCGACGCCCGAGCCGGACTCACCGTTCTCGACCATCACCGACACGACGATTTTCGGGTTGTCGGCGGGCGCGAAACCGACGAACAAGGCGTGGTCGCGGTGGCGTTCCTGGACCTTGGAGCGGTCGTACTTCTCGCCCTGTTTGATGGCGACGACCTGGGCCGTACCGCTCTTGCCGGCAATGCGGTATTGCGCACCGATGGCCGCCTTGCGCGCGGTGCCTCGGGCACCGTGCATCACCTGCTGCATGCCGTTGTTGACCTTCTGCCAGTCCGACGGATTGTGCAGGATGATGTCCGGCATCGGGTTCGGGTCTACTGGTTTCTGGCCTTCGATGGTCTTGGCCAGGTGCGGGCGATACCACTTGCCCTTGCTCGCCACCAGGGCCGTGGCCTGGGCCAGTTGCAGCGGTGTGGCCTGCATGTAGCCCTGGCCGATCCCCAGGATCAGGGTTTCACCGGGGAACCACGCCTGGCGACGGGTCGCACGCTTCCACTCCCGGGACGGCATCAGGCCGGGGGACTCTTCGAACATGTCCAACGAGACTTTCTGGCCGATGCCGAACTTGCCCAAGTAGGACGACAGCCGATCGATCCCCAGCTTATGGGCCAGGTCATAGAAGTAGGTGTCGTTGGACCGCATGATCGCCGTTTCCAGGTCCACATAACCGTCGCCGGTGCGGTTCCAGTTGCGGTACTTGTGGTCATAGTTGGGCAGCATGTAGTAACCCGGGTCATAGACCCGGCTCGAAGCGTTGACCACGCCGGAGTCCAGCCCGGCAATCGCCACGGCCGGCTTGATGGTCGAGCCCGGCGGATACAGGCCGCGCAGTACACGGTTGAACAACGGCCGGTCGATGGAATCGCGCAACTCGGAGTAAGCCTTGAAGCTGATCCCGGTGACGAACAGGTTCGGGTCGAAACTCGGCTGGCTGACCATCGCCAGGACCTCGCCGGTGTTCGGATCCAGCGCCACCACCGCACCACGACGACCGCCCAGCGCCGCTTCGGCGGCTTCCTGCAACTTGATGTCCAGGCTCAGGACGATGTCCTTGCCGGGGATCGGGTCGGTGCGCTTGAGCACGCGCAACACGCGGCCACGGGCGTTGGTCTCGACTTCTTCGTACCCCACCTGGCCATGCAGCTCGGGCTCGTAGAAGCGCTCGATGCCAGTCTTGCCGATATGGTGCGTACCGCTGTAATTGACCGGATCGAGGGTCTTGAGCTCTTTCTCGTTGATCCGCCCCATGTAGCCGACCGAGTGGGCAAAGTGCGCCCCCTGGGGATAGTGCCGCACCAACTGCGCCACCACCTCGACGCCGGGCAGGCGGAACTGGTTCACGGCGATCAGGGCGATCTGCTCTTCGGTCAGCTCGAACAGGATCGGCACCGGCTCGAACGGCCGTCGGCCCTGGCGCATGCGCTTCTCGAAGATCGCCCGATCCTCGGGCGTCAGCTGCAGCACTTCGACGATCACGTCGAGCACATGCTGCCAATCCCCGGAGCGCTCGCGGGTCATGCTCAGGCTGAAGCTGGGGCGGTTATCCGCCACCACCACGCCATTACGGTCGAAAATCAGCCCGCGGGTCGGCGGAATCGGTTGCACATGCACCCGGTTGTTTTCCGACAGGGTCGAGTGGTACTCGTACTGGATCACCTGGAGGAAATACAGCCGCGCGATCAGCACGCCGATCAGCGTCACCACCGTGATGGCGCCGAACACGACGCGGCCTCGCACCAGGCGGGCGTCTTTTTCGTGGTCCTTGATGCGGATCGGCTGGGGCATGAGGGCAGGATTACTTGTGATAAGGGTGCCCGGACAGGACTGTCCAGGCACGATACAACTGTTCGCCGATCAGGATCCGCACCAGCGGGTGCGGCAACGTCAACGGCGACAACGACCAACGCTGATCGGCCCGGGCACAGACTTCCGGCGCCAGCCCTTCCGGGCCGCCGACCATGAAATTGACCGTGCGCGAATCCAGCCGCCAGCGATCGAGTTCCACCGCCAGTTGCTCGGTGCTCCAGGGCTTGCCGTGGACTTCGAGGGTGACGATGCGCTCGTTCGGCCCGACCTTGGCCAGCATGGCTTCGCCTTCCTGGCGAATAAAGCGCGCCACATCGGCGTTCTTGCCACGGGTATTGAGCGGAATTTCCACCAGTTCCAGGGCCAGCTCGGATGGAAGACGCTTGGCATATTCATGCCAGCCTTCTTCCACCCACTTGGGCATGCGAGAACCGACAGCGATCAGGCGCAGTCGCACAGCGGTCCCTTATTGCTGGTCTTTGTTGAGCTTGGTGAAATGCTCATGGGTGTTTTCCGGGCTGTGGTGCGCGGCGCTGGCCGAACGGCTCTGCTCGGCACCAGCCCACAGACGCTCCAGGTCATAGAACTGGCGCGCCGAGGCGGTCATCATGTGCACGATGACGTCGTCCATATCCAGCAGCACCCAGTCGCTGTCGCCCTTGCCTTCTTCACCCAGCGGCTTGACGCCCTGGGCCTTGACCGCTTCGCGGACCTTATCCAGCATCGCGCCGATCTGGCGGTTGGAGGTACCGGTGGCGATGATCATGTAGTCCGTGATGCTCTGCTTTTCACGAACGTCGATCACCTGGATATCCTGGGCCTTGACGTCTTCCAGGGCCGCCACGGCTACCTTGACCAGCTCTTCGCCGGCCAGTGCCACGCCGGTATGGGCCTCTACAGGCAGCGGTGCGCTTTTGAACGTGCCTTTGCGCTTTACTTTGTTTACGTCTTTGTCAGTCATATAAAACTCGTTTTGCTCGTATGTTCGGGCGCTTCGCTACACGCATTCACGTGCCTTGAAGCGCGCCTTTTTCAGTTCGACGCACGGTACAGCCCGTGCGCATCGATGTAGGCCAGGACCGCGTCGGGCACCAGGAAACGTACCGACTTACCGCTGGCCAGCAGTTGACGGATCTGGGTGGCGGATACCGCGAGCGGCGTCTGCCAGACGAATGCAATCTGTCCGCTCGGCCCTTTCAGGGCCAGCGGGTCGCTCACCGAGCGGGCCGCCAGCAGGTTGCGCAAGGCATCCGGCGGCTCGCTGTCGGCATCCGGGCGTTGCAGCACCAGGATGTGGCAATGCTGGAGCAACTCTTCCCAGCGATGCCAAGTGGGCAGGCCGCAAAATGCGTCCCAGCCCAGAAGCAGAAAAACCTGGGCATCGGCGGCCAGTTCGGCGCGCATCAGCTCCAGGGTATCAATGGTGTAGGACGGCTTGTCCCGCTGCAATTCGCGGGCGTCCACCACCAACGGTGCCACACCGGCCACCGCGCACTCGACCATCGCCAGACGGTCCTGCGCCGACACCTGTGGCGTATCCCGGTGAGGCGGCCTGGCGCTGGGCGTCAGGCGTAGCTCATCGAGGGCCAGGGCATCGGCGACTTCCAGCGCACCGCGCAAATGGCCGATGTGCACCGGGTCGAACGTTCCACCCAGGATACCGATGCGCCGGGGCGGGGTTGTCGTCACTGCGGCTGACGGGTCGAGATCGCCCAAGTCAGGCCGGCTCCTGTCCGCGCAACTGGCCGTCACCGACCACGATGTACTTCTCGCAGGTCAAGCCTTCCAGACCGACCGGGCCGCGGGCGTGCAGCTTATCAGTAGAAATGCCGATCTCGGCACCCAATCCGTATTCAAAGCCGTCGGCGAAGCAGGTCGGGGTGTTGATCATCACCGACGCCGAGTCCACTTCGGCCACGAAGCGCCGGGTTTCCCCGAGGTTTTCACTGACGATGGAGTCGGTGTGGTGCGAGCCGTGGCGATTGATATGGTCGATGGCCTGGTCGAGCCCGTCGACCACGCGGATCGACAGGATCGGCGCCAGGTATTCGGTGTCCCAGTCTTCTTCAGTGGCGGCTACCGCCTCGATGATCGCCCGGGTGCGCTCGCAACCGCGCAGCTCGACGCCTTTTTCGCGGAACTGGGCCGCCATCGACGGCAGGAAGGCCTGGGCAACGGCCTGGTCCACCAGCAGGGTTTCCATCGCGCCACAGATGCCATAACGGTAGGTCTTGGCGTTGAAGGCGATGCGCTGGGCTTTCGGCAACTCGGCGTGAGCGCTGACGTAGACGTGGCAGATGCCGTCCAGGTGCTTGATCACCGGTACGCGGGCATCGCGGCTGACCCGCTCGATCAGGCCCTTGCCACCACGCGGCACGATGACGTCGACGAACTCGGGCATGCTGATCAGCGCACCAACCGCGGCGCGGTCGGTGGTTTCCACCACTTGCACCACGGCGGCCGGCAGATCGGCTTCGGCCAGGCCGCGCTGGATGCAGGCGGCAATGGCGCGGTTGGAATGGATCGCCTCGGAACCGCCACGCAGGATGGTCGCGTTACCCGACTTCAGGCACAGGCTCGCGGCGTCGATGGTCACGTTCGGCCGCGACTCGTAGATGATCCCGACCACGCCCAGGGGCACGCGCATCTTGCCGACCTGAATGCCCGACGGCCGATAGCTCATGTCACGAATCGCCCCAACCGGGTCCGGCAACGCCGCGACCTGGCGCAGGCCGACGATCATGCCGTCGATGCGGGCCGGGGTCAGCGCCAGGCGCTCGAGCATGGCCGGTTCGAGACCATTGGCCCGACCAGCGGCCAGGTCCAGCTCGTTGGCGGCGGACAACTCGGCGCGCGCAGCGTCCAGCGCATTGGCGGCGGCCTGCAGGGCGCGGTTTTTCTGCGCGGTGCTGGCACGGCCGATGATGCGCGACGCTTCACGAGCGGCGCGACCCAGGCGGGTCATGTAGTCAAGAACGGACTCAGTCATGGTCTGTGTGGTCTTGGCAAAGAGGAAAGCGGCAGATTATAGCTGTCGTAACCCGCGACTAACAGCATGGACTCGCAGTGGTGACCGGCGGAGGCGCAAAACTTGCGCAATTTGCCGGTGTTCAGCGGTGATTAAGCTTTCCATTGCTATCATCGCGCTTCCTTTGGCCTCACTTCGTTTATCGCCATGACCGATTTGCCTCAATCGCCAAACGCCTTGCCCCATGCTTTTTTTGATCGCGATGCCCAGGTGCTGGCCCGTGACCTGCTGGGCAAAGTCATCCGTCACAAGGTCGGCGAGCTGTGGCTCAGCGCGCGGATCATCGAGACCGAAGCCTATTACTTCGCCGAAAAGGGCAGCCACGCGTCGCTGGGCTACACGGAAAAACGTAAGGCTTTGTTTCTGGATGGCGGCCACATCTATATGTATTACGCCCGGGGTGGCGATTCGCTGAATTTCAGCGCCCAGGGGCCCGGCAATGCGGTGCTGATCAAATCGGCGTACCCGTGGGTCGACGCCGTTTGCGGCCCGGCGAGCCTGGCGCAGATGCTGCTGAACAACCCCGACGCCCAGGGCCGGCCACGCACACCGCAGAAACTCTGCGCCGGCCAGACCTTGCTGTGCAAGGCATTGGGGCTGAAAGTGCCGGACTGGGACGCCAAACGCTTCGACCCCGAGCGCTTGTTGGTGGAAGACGTCGGCGTGCCGACGGTCAATGCGATCCAGACCACCCGCCTGGGCATTCCCCAGGGACGGGACGAACACCTGCCCTACCGCTTCGTCGACGCCGCCTACGCGCCGTGGTGCACCAGGAACCCGTTGCGGCGCGGGCAGGTCGAAGGGCGGGATTATTTTTTGCTTTCATGATCGACACATTTCACTGTGGGAGCGAGCCTGCTCGCGATGGCGTCAGCTCAGCAGAATGGATATCGACTGACACACCGTTATCGCGAGCAAGCTCGCTCCCACAGTTGATTTTCAGTGGCCACAGGTTTTGTGCTCACAACAAGCCCCCCAGTGGGAGCGAGCCTGCTCGCGATGGCGTCAGGTCAGCAGAATGGGGGTTGACTGATACACCGCAATCGCGAGCAAGCTCGCTGCCACAGGAGTTTCGGTGCATGCCGCTTACTGTTCAATGGAGTTGTATTTATGGGCCCATGGCTCGATAGCATCACCGGCTGGCTGACACTCAACCCGCAATGGCTGGCGGTGGCGGTGTTCATCGTCGCCTGTGTGGAGTGCCTGGCCATCGCCGGGTTGATCGTGCCAGGGACCGTGCTGTTGTTTGCGATAGCGGTACTGGCCGGCAGCGGCGCGTTGTCCTTGGGCGAGACGTTGCTGCTGGGCCTGCTCGGTGGCTTGCTGGGGGATCTGGTGTCGTACTTCCTGGGCCGGCACTTCCACCAGAACATCCGGCGCCTGCCGGGGTTGCGGCATCATCCGGAATGGATGGCTGCGGCGGAAAACTATTTCCAGCGCTACGGCATCGCCAGCCTGCTGGTGGGCCGTTTTATCGGCCCCCTCAGGCCGATGTTGCCGATGGTGGCCGGGATGTGCGACATGCCGTTCCCGCGTTTTGCCGCCGTCAGCGTGCTGGCCGCGACCGGCTGGACCGTAGCGTATCTGTTGCCGGGCTGGGCCACCGGGGCGGCGTTCCGCCTGCCACTGCCCGAAGGTTTCTGGCCACAGGCCGGCGTGGTCATCGGCAGCATCGCAGTGATGATCGGGCTGAGCGTCAACAGCAGCTTGCGCCGCCATCGCCATGCCTCGGCGCTGATCGCCGGCCTGGGCCTGGTGATCCTGATCGGCCTGTTCATCGGCTTTCGCTACCTGACGGCCTTCGACCAGGGCCTGGTGGCGCTGGTCCAGGAGCATCGCAGCGTGACGCTGGACGAAATCGCCGTGACCTTCACGCTGATCGGTGAATTTCGCAACATGCTGATTTTCAGCGCACTGCTCACCGGTTTGCTGCTCCTGACACGCCAATGGCGGCAGGCAATCTTCGCCGGCGGCACGATGCTGCTCACGTCCCTGGCCAATACCGGCAGCAAACATTTCTTCGCCCGCGTACGCCCGGAAATCCTCACCGACCCACTGACCAGCTACAGCATGCCCAGCGGCCATGCCTCCGGCGCATTCGCGCTGTTCCTGAGCCTCGCCATCCTGGCCGGGCGCGGACAACCACCGCGCATGCGCCTGACCTGGCTGCTACTCGCCTGCCTGCCGGCGCTGGCCATTGCCCTGTCGCGGGTGTACCTGGGGGCTCACTGGCCGAGCGACGTCGTCGCCGGCGCCATGCTCGCCGCCTGTGTCTGCGCCGCGGTCCTGTGGTTGAGCCAGCGCCAGACGCCACTGCCGGCCATGCCGCCGAAAATCTGGTGGCTGATATTGCCGGCGCTGGTGGCGGTGTTCAGCTTCTTCGCGCTGCGGCATCTGCCCCATGCGATGTTGCGGTATGCCTATTGAAACCAGGGGCAGCAATCGCGAGCAGGCTCGCTTCCACAAGAGATCCGTGGCGAACACCGAGTCTGTGGGCACTGGAGAACCCCTGTGGGAGCGAGCTTGCTCGCGATGACGGCGACACATCCAACATCACTGCAACTGACCCACCGCTATCGCGAGCAAGCTCGCTCCCACAGGGGATCAGCGCTGTTTGGTGAGATGAGTGGTGTCAGGCGAAGAGCTCACCTTGCAACTCATCCAACAAAGCCTGGATCGCATCCAGCCGTTGCTGGGGATCATCGAGCTGCAGCAGGTCGATCTTGTCCAGTTCATTGAACGGCAGCAGATAGGCCAGTTGATTGGCCAGGGACTGCTGTCCGGTGGCTTCGGTGCCCATGTTCAGGGCCTCGACCATCGGGTGTTCGGCCAAGGCCTTGAGCAGCGCCACCAGGTCGGCGTCTTCCTCTTGCAGCGGTTGCTCCGGCTCTTCTTCCAGCCACTCGACCTCGGCGACCGTCAACTGATCGGGCTGGACGCTGCTGCCATGCACGATAAAGCGCCGCCCGCCCTGCACCCGAATGCCCAGCAGGCCGTTGTCCTGCTGGGAAAAATCAGTGATGCGCGCCTCACACCCGACCCGCGCATAGCCATCAGGGGCGATGCCGACTTCCTCGCCATCGAGGATGCACACCACGCCGAAGCCTTCGCCCTTTTTCATGCAGCGCCCGATCATGTCGAGGTAACGCGCCTCGAAAATCTGCAAATCAAGGATACAACCGGGGAACAGTACGGTGTTCAACGGGAAAAGCGGCAAGCTCATAACCAGTTCCTTAGACCGTCATCGACACCACCAACGGCAGCAATACCGCCGTGGCCACGCCCATCAGACTCATCGCCAGCGCCGCAAAGGCGCCGGACTCCTCGCTTTCCTGCAACGCCACGGACGTGCCCACCGCATGGGCCGTCAACCCCAGGGCCATGCCCCGGGCCTCCGGGCTATGGACACCCAACCGGGTCAGGATGCTCGGGCCCAGAATCGCCCCGAGCACGCCAGTGATCAAGACGAACACCGCGGCCATCGCCGCGACACCGCCGATCTGCTCGGCCACCAACATGGCGATTGGCGACGTCACCGACTTGGGCGCCATGGTCATCAGGATCATGTGCTCGGCGCCGAATGCCCAGCCCAACACCACCGCAGAACCGGTGGCGAACACCCCACCAATCACCAGCGTAGTAAAAATTGGCCAGAACAATTGCCGGATCCGTCGCAGGTTCAAATACAACGGCACCGCCAGGGCGACCGTGGCCGGGCCCAGCAGAATGCTGAGGATCTCGGTGCTCTTGCGGTATTCGGCGTAGCTGATGCCACAACCGACCAGTACAGCGATCAGCAGCACCATCGACATCAACACCGGTTGCAGGAACACCCAGCGGGTCTTTTCGAACGCCGCCAGCACCAGTTGATAGGCACCCAGCGTAATGCCGATGCCGAACAATGGATGGTGGATCACCGAGCCCCAGGCGCCCTGCCAGTCGAACATCATTGAACATCCTCCGCAGCCGGTGCGTGGCGCCGGGCCAGACGCTGCATCAGCACGCCGGTAAAGGCCATGGACAGCACCAGCGACAACACCAGCGCGCCGACGATGGCCCAGAAATCGGCGGCAATGGCTCGGGCGTAGACCATCACCCCCACCGCTGGCGGCACCAGCAGCAACGGCAGGTAACGCAACAGGCTGCTGGCGGCCAGGTTCAGGGGTTCGCCGACTTCGCCGCGAACGATCAGATAACCCAGTAACAGCAGCAGGCCAATGATTGGCCCCGGCAACACCGGCAAGAACAAATGATTGATGGCGGTGCCCAGCAATTGGAACAGCACCAGCCAGGTCAGGCCCCGTAGCAACATCCGCTCTCTCCCCTGCAACACTTACTCAAAGAATGCGCCGGCATTATAAGCACGCCCGCGCTATGGTTCGGCATTCGTAAAAAGCATGGTCAGTGACCTTACCCGCGCCTCATGTTGATCTACAGTGGTTCTCCGGGGACACAGATCCCCGTGACAAAAGACAAAACAGATGAACCCAAGGAGAGTCTCAATGCCCTACGTTCCCGTTGCAGCGCTCAAAGATTATGTCGGCAAGGAACTTGGACGTTCCGAATGGCTGACCATCGATCAGGACCGCATCAACCTGTTCGCCGAAGCCACTGGCGACTTCCAGTTCATCCACGTCGATCCGGTCAAGGCCGCGCAGACCCCGTTCGGCAGCACCATTGCCCATGGTTTCCTGTCGTTGTCGCTGATGCCCAAGCTGATGGAAGACATCCTTATCCTGCCCGAGGGCGTGAAGATGGTCGTCAACTACGGGCTGGACAGCGTGCGTTTCATCCAGCCGGTCAAGGTTGATTCCAAGGTCCGGCTCAAGGTCGACCTGTTGGACGCCACCGAGAAAAAGCCCGGCCAATGGCTGCTCAAGGCCACCGCCACACTGGAAATCGAAGGTTCGGACAAACCGGCCTACATCGCCGAGCCACTGTCGCTCTGCTTCGTGTAAACCTATGCGGTCGCGAAACCGCTCGTGCAGTTTCGCATCGCTTATCTATATCTCATGCGCATAGCTGCGGCATACTCGTGGCCTGATGACCTGGATCCCGTTATGCGCTTACTTGTTCCCCTGACTCTGACCCTGTTGCTCACTGCCTGCGGCGACGGCGATTCGCTGTTGCCTCCCGACGCGCGCCTGCCCGACGGCGGACGCTATCGCGGCGACCTGGTGGACGGCCTGCTGCAAGGCCAGGGGCGCATCGACTACCCCAACGGCAGCTGGTACGCCGGGCAGTTCGACAAAGGCCAGTGGCACGGCACCGGTGAATGGCATGGCAGCAATGGCGAGGTCTATCGCGGCCAGTTCCAGAATGGCCTGTTCCACGGCCAGGGCAGCCTGACCACGCCGAGCAGCAGCTACACCGGCAGCTTCAAGCTAGGCCGACGGGACGGTGAAGGGACCCTGAAAGAAAACGGCATGACCTACCGCGGCGAATTCAAGGCCGACCGCTATTCCGGCCTCGGGCGCCTGGAGCTCGACGATGGCAGCCAGTATCAAGGCCCGTTCACCAACGGCAAGCCCAACGGCGAGGGCCAGCGCTTCGATGCCACCGGCAACCAGTTCACCGGGAAATTCGTCGATGGACAGCTGCAGGGCAAAGGCACCTTCAACAGCGCCGACGGCGATGTCTATGTCGGCGGCTTCAAGAACAACCAGCTCAACGGGCGCGGGCGCTACGAAAATGCCGACGGCGATGTCTGGATCGGCCAGTTCAAGGACGGCGCGCTGACCGGCAAGGGCGAACTGATCGGTGCCGATGGCAGCCATTACCTCGGTCAATTCAGCGACTGGCGCTTTAGCGGCCAAGGCCGCCTGAACCTGCCCGACGGCAGTTTTTACATCGGCCAGTTCGAAGGCGACAGTTACCACGGGCGCGGCACCTTGGCGTTGAGCGACGGTACGGTCCAAAGCGGCACCTGGGCCAACGGCCAGCGGGTGCGCGACGCCGATGGCAGGCTGCTACCGGATGTGCTCGAACTCGGCCTGCTGGCCCAGGGCCGTCTGCTGGAGGATGCCTTGGCCAATATCCCGGCCTCGACGCCGGCGGTGGAGCTGTACAGCCTGACCCTGGGCGGCGACGGCAAACAAAGCGTGTTCCTGCGTGAATCCGACTATGTCGCCAACATGCTCAACAGCCGTTTCGGCGCGCTCGGGCAGATCCGCCTGGTCAATCACCGCGATCATCTGAGCGACCGGCCCATGGCCAGCCGCGAAAGCCTGCGCCGCGCCGCCGCCACCCTGGCCGAGCGCAGCGGCCCGGAAGACCTGATCTTCATCTACCTGACCAGCCACGGCACCAGCGAGCATGAACTGGTGCTCGACCAGCCGCGCATGGAACTGGCCGACCTGCCCGCCGATGAACTGGCGGTGGTGCTGGCGCCACTGAAGAACCGCGACAAGATCGTAGTGATCTCGGCGTGCTACTCCGGTGGTTTCATCCCGGCCCTCAAGGATGAGCGCACGCTGATCATGACCGCGTCCCGGGCCGACCGGGTGTCCTTCGGCTGCTCCGAGGAGGCCAACTTCACCTATTTCGGCGATGCCCTGTTCGCCCAGGCGCTGAACCAGACCGACGACTTGGAGCAGGCCTTCAAACGGGCCAAGGCCACCGTCGCCGAACGCGAGCAGGCGGACAATTTCGAAGCCTCCGAACCGCAGATCTGGGCACCCAGGACCGTCCTTTCCCACTGGCAACTGCTGCGCAAGCAGCAGGCACGAAAAGCATTGCAAAGTGCTGCATTGAACGACGAGGCCATAAAGAGCAACTAAGCTGAATCGTATCAAGGGGGAAACACCATGTACTTGACGCCTCAGCATGTTTTGCTCGCCGGAGCCACCGGGTTGACCGGTGAACACCTGCTGGATCGGCTGCTCAACGAGCCGACCATCACCCGCGTATTGGCGCCTTCACGCCGGCCACTGGCCGAGCATCCACACCTGGAAAACCCGGTTGGGGAACCGGCCCAGGTGCTGCCACAACTCAGCGGCCAGGTGGACATCGCCTTTTGCTGCCTGGGCACGACCATCAAGAAAGCCGGCTCTGAACAAGCCTTTCGCGCGGTGGACCTGGACCTGGTCGTGGCATTTGCCAAACGCGCCCGGGAACTGGGCGCGCGGCATTTGATCGTGATCAGCGCCTTGGGGGCTGACGCGAAGTCATCGATTTTCTACAACCGGGTCAAAGGCGAAATGGAAACCGCGCTCAAGGCCCAGGGCTGGCCACAACTGACTATCTGCCGCCCTTCCCTGCTGCTGGGCGAACGCGCCGAACCGCGCCTGGCCGAGCAACTGGCCGGGCCGCTGTCGAAGCTGATCCCCGGCAAGTACCACGGCATCGAAGCCTGCCAACTGGCCCGCGCCATGTGGCGTTTGGCGCTGGAAGAGCAGGATGGGGTGCGGGTGGTGGAGTCGGATGAGTTGCGCAAGCTCGGCAAATGATTCTGTAGCGCCTGATCGGGCGCCATCGCGAGCAAGCTCGCTCCCACAGGGATTGCATTTCTTCTGAAGAAACTCGATCACCTGTGGGAGCGAGCTTGCTCGCGATGGCGGTAGATCAGCTTGCTTCCATGTTGAAGGCACCACACCGGCTGTTGTGGCGAGGAAGCTTGCTCCCTCGCCACAGGGTTCTATGGTGTTGCTACATCCCACCCGTCGCCTGAAACCCCACACCTATCGCCGTAAACAACGACAACGGTAACAACAAGGTATCCAGCAGCGCGCTACCCGGCAGGTCAATACCTGGGTAGCTCGGCGCCTCGGCACCGAAGCGGTCCTTGGCGCAGCAGCCGCCATTGAGGGCGTAGAGGTCCAGGCGCGTTCCCGCGTACACCACCGGCGCGCCGGGCTTGGCGGCGTCGAGGGTGCGGGCGGTGGCGCAGCCGGTCAGTTGCAGCGCCAGCAGTAGCATCAGGAGCTTATTCATCGCTGCTCAAATGGTGCTCGCCCCAACGCGGCAGCATGTCCTGGGGGATATTCAGCAGATTGAGAATCCGCGCCACCACAAAATCGATCAGGTCGTCGATGGTCTGTGGCTGATGATAAAAGCCCGGCGAGGCCGGCAGGATGGTCACGCCCATGTTCGACAACTTGAGCATGTGTTCCAGGTGAATGCTCGAATACGGCGCTTCCCGCGGCACCAGGATCAACTGGCGGCGCTCCTTGAGCGTGACGTCCGCAGCCCGTTCGATCAGGTTGTTGCAAGCGCCGGTGGCAATCGCCGACAGCGTCCCCGTGGAACACGGCACCACCACCATCGCCGCCGGGGCACCGGAGCCCGAGGCCACCGGCGACATCCAGTCTTCCTTGCCGTACACACGAATCTGCCCCGCCGCCGCACCGGTGTATTCGGTGAGGAAGGCCTGCATCATCTGGGTCTTGGCCGGCAGGGTCACGTCGGTCTCGGTGGCCATCACCAGTTGCGCGGCCTTGGAGATCAGGAAATGCACCTCGCGGTCTTCGCGCACCAGGCAATCGAGCAGACGCAAGCCGTACTGGGCGCCGGAAGCACCGGTCATCGCCAGCGTGATGCGTTCGGGGCCATTGCCCTGCAAGTGAACGTTCATTTCAGTGCCTCGGCCAGCTTGCCGTGCAAGCCGCCGAAGCCGCCGTTGCTCATGATCACCACGTGGGTGCCGGGCTGGGCCTGGCTTTTCACGCGCTCGATGATGCCTTCCAGGGAATCGCTGACAATCGATGGCACTGTGCACAACGCAGCCGTAGCCCCCAAGTCCCAGCCGAGGTTGGCCGGCGCGTACCAGATCACCTGATCGGCATCGACCACGCTTTCCGGCAGACCGTCGCGGTGAGCACCGAGTTTCATGGAGTTGGAGCGCGGTTCGATGATCGCGATCAGCGGCGCGTCACCGATGCGCTTGCGCAGCCCGTCGAGGGTGGTGGCGATGGCGGTCGGGTGGTGAGCGAAGTCGTCGTAGATGGTGATGCCGCGCACCTCGGCGACTTTTTCCATGCGCCGTTTCACGCTCTTGAACGCGCTCAACGCGGCAATGCCCATGGACGGCACCACGCCAACATGGCGGGCCGCCGCCAGGGTCGCCAGGGCATTGGCGACGTTGTGCTGGCCGGTCATGTCCCACTCGACCACGCCCTGGGACACGCCTTCAAACATCACTTCGAACTGCGAGCCGTCGTCCTTGAGCAACTTGACCTGCCACTGCCCGCCCGCGCCGGTGGTTTGCACCGGGGTCCAGCAGCCCATTTCAATGACGCGCTGCAAGGCCGGTTCGGTGGTCGGGTGAATCACCAGGCCTTCGCTCGGAATAGTGCGCACTAAATGGTGGAACTGTCGCTCGATGGCCGGCAGATCGGGGAAGATGTCCGCATGATCGAACTCAAGGTTGTTGAGGATCGCCGTGCGCGGACGGTAGTGGACGAATTTCGAGCGTTTGTCGAAAAACGCGCTGTCGTATTCGTCGGCCTCGATCACGAAGAACGGCGTGCCGCCCAGGCGCGCCGACACCGAGAAATTCTGCGGCACGCCGCCGATCAAAAAGCCCGGGCTCATGCCCGCGTGCTCCAGCACCCAGGCGAGCATGCTGCTGGTGGTGGTCTTGCCGTGGGTGCCGGCCACGGCCAGGACCCAACGGCCCTGCAACACGTGATCGGCCAGCCACTGCGGGCCCGACACGTACGGCAGGCCTTTGTTGAGCACGTACTCCACCGCTGGGTTGCCACGGGACATGGCGTTGCCGATGACCACCAGGTCCGGCGCCGGGTCCAGCTGCGCCGGGTCGTAGCCTTGGGTCAGCTCAATGCCCTGGGCCTCCAGCTGCGTGCTCATCGGCGGGTAGACGTTGGCGTCGGAACCGGTCACGTGATGACCCAACTCCTTGGCCAAAACGGCCATCGAACCCATGAAAGTGCCGCAGATACCGAGAATATGAATGTGCATAGTCGACCTCGTAAAACATGGCCGCAGGTTAGCGTAGGGAGGGGGAAATCGCACCTTGTGTTTAGAACTGCAACCATCAGAACACCGCAAATCCTCTGTGGGAGCGAGCTTGCTCGCGATAGCGGTGGGTCAGTTTGCGGCGATGTTGGATGTGCCACCGTCATCGCGAGCAGGCTCGCTCCCACATTCAACCGCATTCCTTCTGCAAGAACTCGGTCAACTGTGGGAGCGGGCTTGCTCGCGAATGCCCGCGACGCGGTTCAGCGGGCAATGGCGTGCTTGCGCAGCTTCCGGTAAAGGGTATTGCGGCTGATGCCCAGTTGTTCGGCGGTGTGGGTCATGTGCCAGCGCTGGCGCTCCAGCACATCGAGCAGCGCCACACGCTCGGCATCTTCCAGTGGCCGTTCTGCCACCGCCTCAACCACTGCAACCGGACGCTGGCGAATCATCGCCGGCAAGTCCTCCAAGCCAATCCGCCCGCCGTCGCACAACGCAGCAAGGGTCCGCAGTATATTACGCAACTGCCGCACGTTGCCCGGCCAATCGAAGCCCAGCAACGCCTGGCGCGCCGATTCGTCGAGGGTCACCGTCTCGGTGCCCGCCTCTTCGGCCAGCAAGAAATCCAATAACTGCGACTTGTCACTGCGCTCGCGCAACGCCGGCAGCGGGATTTCCAGGCCATTGAGGCGGTAGTACAGATCCTCGCGGAAACTGCCGTCCTGCACCCGCTCCAACAATTGCCGGTGGGTGGCGCTGATGATGCGCACGTTGACCGCTTCGGGCTCGCCGCCGATGGGCACCACCTGGCGATCTTCCAGCACCCGCAGCAAACGGGTCTGCAAGGCCAGGGGCATGTCGCCGATTTCATCGAGGAACAACGTGCCGCCGTCGGCTTGTTGCAGCTTGCCGCGCATGCCTTCCTTGCGTGCGCCGGTGAAGCTGCCGCCGCGATAGCCGAACAGCTCGCTCTCGATCAGGCTTTCCGGGATGGCCGCGCAGTTGAGCGCGACGAATTGCTTGCCGGCACGCTGGCTGGCGTGGTGCACGGCCTTGGCGAAGGCTTCTTTGCCGGAGCCGGTTTCGCCGTGGATCAGCAGCGGCACATCGCGCTCGAACACCCGCAGCGCCTTGCGAAAATGCTCCTGCAACGCCGCATCCCCCAGGCAGATGCCCGGCAGCCGCGCAGGCTCGATGGCCTTGAGCAGCGGAGCGACCGGCACCGGCACGCTACGTGGCTGGCCACGCAGTACAGCGAACAAATGCCGACCGTCACGGGTGCGCAACGGCCAGCTCGCACTGGCATTTACGCTGGCGCGGCCAAGCAACTCGTCCAGCGAACAATCGAAAAAGTCTTCCACCCGTTGGCCCAGCAAGCTGCCGCGAATATGCCCCAAGAGGTTGAGCGCGCTCTGGTTGAGCGCACTGATCCGCCCTTCGCCGTCGAACGCCAGCAACCCTTCACTGAACAGCCCCACGGACTCGGCTTGCAGGTGAAAACGCAGCAGCCATTGGTTGTCGAAGCAACGCAGGAAATAGCAGCTCTCGATCATCTTCGCCGAGAGATTGACCAGGGCCATGGTGTGGAACTGGCTCTGGCGCGACACGTCCGGGCGGGCCGAAGACACGTCGAGCACCGCCAGCAGCTCGCCCTGGGGGTCGAAGACCGGGCTGGCCGAGCAGGTCAGGCCGGTGTGGCGGCCACGGAAATGTTCTTCCTGGTGGATGGTCAGGGCCTGGCGTTCCACCAGGCAGGTGCCGATGCCGTTGGTGCCTTCGCAGGCTTCGCTCCAGTCGGCGCCGAGCCAGAGCCCGGCCCGTTCGAAAATCTTGCGCTCGCTGGGGGCGGTGACGCAGTTGAGGATCACGCCCCGGGCGTCGGTCAGCAGCACCGCGTGGCCGGCACCGGAGAGTTGCTGATGGAGGCTGGTCATTTCGCTGCCGGCGATGTGCAGCACCTGTTGCAGGCGTTCGCGGCTTTCCAGCACCCGGCCATGCTCAAGCACCGTCGGCGCGAGGTTCTGGGCCGGGTCGAGGTGATAGTCCTCGAGGCAGCGCAGCCAGGAACGGGCAATCGACGGATCGCTGCCGGGGCCCTGCAGGTGGGCCTTGCCCTGGGTGACCGTCAGGACTTGTTGGGCATGGCGACTCAAGTGGTTGCTGTGCATTTCTTATTGTTCTCCCCGAGGGTAGCGGCCCTCAGCATCCTCCAGCCCAACAGCCTTTGCAATGCTGGCGCGACCTGACAGTCACAGACTGTCTCGCCTATGGCACAAACTGTCACACCGGCTGTATCGCAATCGTCACGCAGCGCATCCGTTTGTCCGACGAACTCCTCCTAAAGTCTTGATTTACGGGCCCTGCAAGGCAATGGCCCAACCTTTGCTCTAGGCTTAATTACCGGCGCTCAATTTTGCGCGGCTCCCTTATAAGCACAAAAGCCAAGGAGAACTCATCATGCGTTACGCTCACCCCGGTACTGAAGGCGCTATCGTTTCGTTCAAGAGCAAATACGGTAACTACATCGGCGGCGAGTTCGTCGCGCCTGTCAAAGGTCAGTACTTCACCAATACTTCCCCGGTCAATGGCCAGCCCATTGCCGAATTCCCGCGTTCCACGGCCGAAGACATCGAAAAAGCCCTGGACGCCGCCCACGCCGCCGCGGATGCCTGGGGCGCCACGTCGGCCCAGGCCCGCTCGCTGATCCTGCTGAAAATCGCCGACCGCATCGAAGCCAACCTCGAAGTGCTGGCGATCACCGAGTCCTGGGACAACGGCAAGGCCGTGCGCGAAACCCTCAACGCCGACATCCCCCTGGCCGCCGACCACTTCCGCTACTTCGCCGGTTGCCTGCGGGCACAGGAAGGCAGCGCCGCCGAGATCGACGGCAACACTGTGGCCTATCACATCCATGAACCGCTGGGCGTGGTCGGGCAAATCATCCCGTGGAACTTCCCGCTGCTGATGGCCGCCTGGAAACTCGCCCCGGCCCTGGCCGCCGGTAACTGCGTGGTGCTCAAGCCAGCCGAGCAAACCCCACTGGGCATCTGCGTGCTCATGGAGTTGATCGGCGACCTGTTGCCGCCCGGCGTGCTGAACGTGGTGCAAGGCTTCGGTAAAGAAGCCGGTGAAGCCCTGGCGACCAGCAAGCGCATCGCCAAGATCGCCTTTACCGGTTCTACCCCAGTCGGCTCGCACATCATGAAATGCGCCGCCGAGAACATCATCCCGTCCACCGTGGAACTGGGCGGCAAGTCGCCGAACATCTTCTTCGAAGACATCATGCAGGCCGAGCCGAGCTTCATCGAAAAAGCAGCCGAAGGCCTGGTGCTGGCGTTCTTCAACCAGGGCGAAGTCTGCACCTGCCCATCCCGCGCCCTGGTGCAAGAATCGATCTACGACGAGTTCATGAAAGTGGTGATGAACAAAGTCCTGCAGATCAAACGCGGCGACCCGCTGGACACCGACACCATGGTCGGCGCCCAGGCGTCCGAACAGCAATTCGACAAGATTCTTTCGTACCTGGAAATCGCCAAGGGCGAAGGCGCCGAGCTGCTGACCGGTGGCAAGGTGGAAAAACTCGCAGGCGACCTGGCCAGCGGTTACTACATCCAGCCGACCCTGCTCAAGGGCACCAATAAAATGCGTGTGTTCCAGGAAGAAATCTTCGGCCCAGTGGTGAGCATCACCACCTTCAAGGACGAAGCCGAAGCCCTGGCGATTGCCAACGACACCGAGTTCGGCCTCGGCGCCGGCCTGTGGACCCGCGATATCAACCGCGCCTACCGCATGGGCCGGGCGATCAAGGCCGGGCGCGTGTGGACCAACTGCTACCACCTGTACCCGGCGCACGCCGCGTTCGGTGGCTACAAGAAGTCCGGCGTGGGTCGTGAGACGCACAAGATGATGCTCGACCACTATCAGCAGACCAAGAACCTGCTGGTGAGCTACGACATCAATCCGTTGGGGTTCTTCTAAACCCTGGGGCCAGGCACAGGTATCTTGCCTGGCCCTTTAGATAGCTATCGCGAGCAAGCTCGCTCCCACAGGGATCTGTGGATAACTCTTTTCCAGGGTTGGCATAGATCCACTGTGGGAGCGAGCTTGCTCGCGATGGCGCCCTCACTGACAACATCAAAACACTGTCCCACCGCTCTGGCATGAGCCTTGCGTGCCCGCTCCACAACAAACCCGAAAGTCCAACAGATCAAACAATAAAAAAGACAGAGAGGACTTATGACTTCTACCACCCAACTCAAACCCACACTCGGCACCCTGCATTTATGGGGCATCGCCGTCGGCCTGGTGATTTCCGGCGAGTACTTCGGCTGGAGTTACGGCTGGGGCACCGCAGGGACCCTGGGGTTTCTCGTCACCGCGCTCATGGTGGCGTTGATGTACACCTGCTTCATCTTCAGTTTCACCGAACTGACCACCGCGATTCCTCACGCTGGCGGGCCGTTTGCCTACAGCCGACGGGCCTTTGGTGAGAAAGGCGGGCTGATCGCCGGGATCGCCACGCTGATCGAATTCGTCTTTGCGCCCCCGGCCATCGCCATGGCCATCGGCGCCTACCTCAATGTGCAATTCCCGGAACTGGACCCCAAGCTCGCGGCGGTTGGCGCGTACATCGTGTTCATGACCCTGAACATCCTCGGCGTCAGCATCGCCGCAGCCTTCGAGCTGGTGGTCACCGTGCTGGCGGTCGCCGAATTGCTGGTGTTCATGGGCGTGGTCGCGCCGGGCTTCAGCTTCAGCAACTTCGTGCTCAACGGCTGGGCCGGCTCCAATGAATTCAGCCTCGCCTCGATCCCGGGTATTTTCGCGGCGATCCCCTTCGCGATCTGGTTCTTCCTCGCCATCGAAGGCGCGGCCATGGCCGCCGAAGAAGCCAAGGACCCGAAACGCACGATCCCCCGCGCTTATGTCAGCGGTATCCTGACCCTGGTGTTCCTGGCCATTGGCGTGATGGTCATGGCCGGCGGCGTCGGTGACTGGCGCACCCTGTCGAACATCAACGACCCGCTGCCCCAGGCGATGAAGGCCGTGGTCGGCAACAACTCAACGTGGATGCACATGCTGGTGTGGATCGGCCTGTTCGGCCTGGTGGCGAGTTTCCACGGGATCATCCTCGGCTACTCGCGGCAGTTCTTCGCCCTGGCCCGGGCCGGTTACCTGCCCCGTGGCCTGGCGAAACTCTCGCGCTTCCAGACCCCGCACCGGGCGATCCTGGCTGGTGGCGTAATCGGCATCGCGGCGATCTACAGCGATGGTCTGGTCAACCTGCAAGGCATGACCCTGACCGCTGCGATGATCACCATGTCGGTGTTCGGCGCCATCGTGATGTACATCATCAGCATGCTCAGCCTGTTCAGATTGCGTAAGACCGAACCAAACCTGGAGCGCACCTTCCGTGCCCCGGGCTACCCGATCGTACCGGGCATCGCCTTGTTCCTGGCGGTGGTGTGCCTGGTGGCGATGGCGTGGTTCAACACCGTGATCGGCCTGGTGTTCCTCGGTTTCATGATTGTCGGCTACCTGTATTTCCAACTGACCGCCAAGCAACGCTCCGATGCACCGGCGGACGCTATGCTCACAGGTATCTGAAAGTTGCACCGGCGCCGGGCTGAGGGCTCGGTGCCTGCCATTTAAAAGTGCACACCGCCCCCCTGTGGGAGCGAGCTTGCTCGCGATAACGGTCTTACGTCCGGCACATGTGTTGAATGACACACCGCTATCGCGAGCAAGCTCGCTCCCACAAGGTTACGGGTTGTAGTTGAGTTATTTAGAGAACCAGGAGGACACCGCCCCATGGCCGCATTCGCCCATTCCGTCGGCGCCCAGACCTATCGCTTCGACAGTCTCAAAGAGCTGATGGCCAAGGCCAGCCCGGCGCGTTCCGGGGATTTCCTGGCCGAAGTCGCGGCGCTCAACGATGGTGAGCGGGTAGCTGCGCAAATGGCCTTGGCTGACCTGCCCCTCAGCCATTTCCTGCAAGAAATGCTGATTCCTTACGAGGTCGACGAAGTCACCCGGCTGATCGTCGACACTCACGATAAACAGGCCTTCGCCGTCGTCAGCCACCTCACCGTCGGCGGCTTTCGCGATTGGCTGCTCAGCGACGCAGCTGATGAACAAAGCCTGCGGGCGCTGGCTCCGGGGCTGACGCCGGAAATGGTCGCCGCCGTGTCGAAGATCATGCGCGTGCAGGATCTGGTGCTGGTGGCGCAGAAAATCCGCGTAGTCACCAAATTCCGCGGCACCCTCGGCCTGCGCGGGCGCCTGTCCACGCGCCTGCAACCCAACCACCCCACCGACGAACCGGCCGGCATCGCCGCGAGCATTCTCGACGGCCTGCTCTACGGTAACGGCGACGCCATGATCGGCATCAACCCGGCCACCGACAGCACCGCGTCGATCTGCGCCATGTTGGAAATGCTCGACGCCATCATCCAGCGCTACGACATCCCCACCCAGGGCTGTGTGCTGACCCACGTCACCACCTCCATTGAAGCGGCCAACCGTGGCGTGCCCCTGGACCTGGTGTTCCAGTCCATCGCCGGCACCGAAGCGGCCAACGCCAGTTTCGGCATCAACCTCAACGTGTTGAAGGAAGGCTACGACGCCGGGCTGAGCCTGAATCGCGGCACCCTCGGCAACAACCTGATGTATTTCGAAACCGGCCAGGGCAGTGCACTGTCGGCCAACGCCCACCACGGCGTCGATCAACAGACCTGCGAAACCCGGGCCTACGCCGTGGCACGGCATTTCAAGCCATTCTTGGTGAATACGGTTGTAGGCTTCATCGGCCCGGAATACCTGTACAACGGCAAACAGATCATCCGCGCGGGCCTCGAAGACCACTTCTGCGGCAAGCTGTTGGGCGTGCCGATGGGCTGCGACATCTGCTACACCAACCACGCCGAAGCCGACCAGGACGACATGGACACCCTGCTGACCCTGCTGGGTGTGGCCGGGATCAACTTCATCATGGGCATCCCCGGCTCCGACGACATCATGCTCAACTACCAGACCACCTCGTTCCACGACGCCCTCTACGCCCGCCAGACCCTGGGCCTGAAACCGGCACCGGAATTCGAAACCTGGCTGGCGAACATGGGCATCTTCACCCAGGCCGATGGTCGGGTGCGGTTTGGCGACAACCTGCCTCCGGCGTTTCGTCACGCCTTAGCACATTTGGGATAAGTGAGCTGCCGATGGATAACAAACCTGTCGATCCACAAAACCCTTGGCTGGAACTGCGCCGCCTGACCCCGGCGCGCATCGCCTTGGGCCGCACCGGCACCAGCCTGCCGACCCAGGCGCAATTGGACTTCCAATACGCCCACGCCCAGGCCCGCGATGCGGTGCACCTGGCGTTCGATCACCAAGGGATTCGTGCGCAACTGGCTGAACGCGGCCGCGAAAGCCTGCTGCTCCACAGCGCCGCCAGCGACCGTCACAGCTATCTACAGCGCCCGGACCTGGGCCGACGGCTCGACGAGAGCTCCGCACAAATCCTGGACGACTACGCAACGGCCCATCCCGGCGGCGTGGACCTGGCCATCGTCGTCGCTGATGGCCTGTCAGCGCTGGCGGTGCATCGACATACATTGCCGTTTCTCGCGCGGCTGGAAGAACAGACCGCCGCTGACGGCTGGTCAGTGTCGCCCGTGATCCTGGTGGAACAAGGCCGGGTGGCGGTGGCCGATGAAGTGGCGCAGCGGCTCGGTGCAAAAATGTCGGTGATCCTGATTGGCGAACGCCCCGGCCTCAGCTCCCCCGACAGCCTGGGGCTGTATTTCACCTACAACCCCAAGGTCGGCCTGACCGATGCCTATCGCAACTGCATCTCCAACGTCCGCCTCGAAGGCCTGAGCTACGGCATGGCCGCTCACCGCCTGGTCTACTTGATGCGCGAGGCCTGTCGCCGCCAGCTCTCGGGGGTCAATCTGAAGGACGAAGCCCAGCTACAAACTCTAGACTCGGAAAATACCGCCGATATGAAAGGTAACTTCCTACTGACGCCGCCCCAAAGCTGATCCGTTTATCCGATTGCGTTTTTGATCCGCTTTCAGGCAGCATCAAAAGCACGGCAGCGCGAAGTTGTTGTCTGAATATCTGTCGACCCTTGCAGACGAGACCTACCATGCGGATTATCCAAGCGACCCTGGAACACCTGGACCTGCTGACCCCATTGTTCGTCAAGTACCGGGAATTCTACGGCTCACTGCCCTACCCGGACTCGTCCCGAGCCTTCCTCGAAAAACGCCTGCGCCGCAAGGAATCGGTGATCTACCTGGCCTTGCCGGATGACGACGACAACAAACTGCTGGGCTTCTGCCAGCTCTACCCAAGCTTCTCGTCGCTGTCGCTCAAGCGCGTGTGGATCCTCAACGACATCTACGTCGCCGAAGACGCCCGCCGCCAACTGGTGGCCGACAACCTGATCCGCACCGCAAAAAAAATGGCCAAGGAAACCAACGCCGTACGCATGCGCGTCTCCACCAGCAGCAACAACGAAGTCGCGCAGAAAACCTACGAGTCGATTGGCTTCAAGGAAGACACCGAGTTCAAGAACTACGTGTTGCCGATCAGCGAAGGGATCTGACCGGATTACCGCGGACTGCCAAAAGCGGAACGCGGAGCGTCCCTGGCGGCGTTCCCACGCGGGAGCGTGGGGACGATCAATAACCCCCTCCCTGCGGCCGGGTAAAACCTTGTGGCGCACCGATCGTTCCCACGCTCCGCGTGGGAATGCAGCCCGGGACGCTCCGCGTCCCCCGACATCCCTAGCTACAAACTCAACACGCGCTTCACAATCCTCACCGTATAATGCCGCTCTTCCCGGCTTGTAAGAAAAAGCTACACACTCTGTAGCCATACTCAAAGCCAGCCCCATCAGCCTGCCGAGTCGGGCCGCCACCACAGGTGTTTCGCATGGATTTCAACCCCCTCGACCTCATTCTTCATCTCGACGTCTACCTCGATATGCTGGTGACCAACTACGGCACCTGGGTCTACGCCATCCTGTTCCTGGTGATCTTCTGCGAAACCGGCCTGGTGGTGACGCCCTTCCTGCCAGGCGATTCCCTGCTGTTCATCGCTGGCGCCGTAGCCGCCGGTGGCGCCATGGACCCACTGCTGCTGGCCGGCCTGCTGATGCTGGCGGCAATCCTCGGCGACAGCACCAACTACCTGATCGGCCGCACCGCTGGCGAAAAACTGTTCAGCAACCCCAACTCGAAAATCTTCCGCCGCGACTACCTGCAGCAAACCCACGACTTCTACGACAAACACGGCGGCAAAACCGTGACCCTGGCGCGCTTCCTGCCGATCATCCGCACCTTCGCCCCCTTCGTCGCCGGCGTGGGCAAAATGAACTACCTGCGCTTCCTCGGCTTCAGCGTCCTGGGCACCGTCCTCTGGGTCGGCGGCCTGGTCACCCTCGGCTACTTCTTCGGCAACGTCCCTTTCATCAAGCAGAACCTGTCGCTGCTGGTGGTAGGCATCATCCTGCTGTCGCTGTTGCCGATGATCATCAGCCTGGTGCGCAGCAAAATGAGCCAGCGCGCCTCGAAAGCCTGATCGCCCATGTGGTCCCTGAGCAACTGGCGCCGCCAACGCACCCTCGCCAAACACCCCGTCACCGAGGAAACCTGGCAGCGCGTGCGTCATCAATTGAGCTTCCTCGACGGCATCAGCGCCGCCGAGGACCACTGGCTACGAGAAGCCTGCGTGCTGTTCCTGCATGAAAAACACCTCACCGCCCTGCCCGGCGTCGAACTGCACCAGGAACAACGCCTGCTGCTCGCCGCCCAGGCGCAACTGCCGCTGATGCACCTCGGCGAGCTGAACTGGTACCAGGGCTTCCACGAAATCGTCCTCTACCCCGACGACTTCCTCAGCCCCCAGCGCTACCGCGACGCCAGCGGCATCGAGCACGAATGGGACGGCGAACACAGCGGCGAAGCCTGGCCCCAGGGCCCGATCATCCTGGCCTGGGACGGCGTGCTCGCCAGCGGCGGCTGGGACGGCTACAACCTGGTGATCCACGAACTGGCGCACAAACTCGACATGCTCAACGGCGACGCCAACGGCCTGCCGCCACTGCACGCCGACATGCGCGTCAGCGACTGGGCCGACGCCATGCAACAGGCCTTCGACGACCTCAACCGGCAACTGGACCACAACCCCGACGCAGAAACCGTCATCGACCCCTACGCCGCGGAAAACCCGGCGGAATTCTTCGCCGTCACCAGCGAATACTTCTTCAGCGCCCCGGACCTGCTGCACCAGGCCTATCCCAAGGTCTATGCACAACTCCAGGCGTTCTACCGCCAGGATCCTTTGGCCCGGCTGCGGCAACTTCAGGCCGAAGATCCGGTCTATCAGGGGTCATACTAAGGTCTCTAAGACCCTGCTAACGTGGCAACAGCGGCTGAATATGCCTATAATCGCCGCCACTTTTTGGTCAATCCGACCAGTCATTTGGTCAACTAACGGGGGCACCGCCCAATGAGCTACAGCAAGATTCCGGCTGGCAAAGACCTGCCGAACGACATCTACGTCGCGATCGAAATCCCGGCCAACCACGCCCCGATCAAATACGAAATCGACAAAGACAGCGACTGCCTGTTCGTTGACCGTTTCATGGCCACCCCCATGTTCTACCCGGCCAACTACGGTTTCATCCCCAACACCCTGGCCGACGACGGTGACCCCCTCGACGTGCTGGTCGTGACCCCATACCCAGTGGCCCCAGGCTCGGTCATCCGCGCCCGTCCGGTCGGCATCCTGAACATGACCGACGACGGCGGCGGCGATGCCAAAGTCATCGCCGTACCACACGACAAACTGTCGCAACTGTACGTCGACGTGAAGGAATACACCGACCTGCCAGCGCTGCTGATCCAGCAGATCGAACACTTCTTCGAGAACTACAAAGACCTCGAAAAAGGCAAGTGGGTCAAGATCGAAGGCTGGGCCGGTGCAGACGCCGCCCGCGAAGCGATCACCAAATCGGTTGCCGCCTACAAAGGCTGAAACTGAATTGAAGAAGAACCCCGGTTTGCACCGGGGTTTTTTTATGCCTTAATAGTGCTTAATACGAAGTTGTATTAATACTGTTTAACTGCGTTTAGCCCGCCGCTTTCAAATCCTGCAAACGGAAAGATCGTCTTATATATTTGAACGACATGTTTATTGCCGAAAACAGCTTCGTCTCTAAACTTTCCGTTTATGAAAATACTTTCCAGTGGCGACCGCTTCAGAGCCCTTCTAAAAGAAGCGAATATCCGATCCGCCGACTTCGCGAAGTTATACGGCGTGAAATCCCAGCACATAAACAACTGGTTCAACCGTGGCATCCCGCCCGGGCGCATCCACTCCATCGCCAGCCTGCTGACGGTCAGCCCGGAGTGGCTCGCCCACGGCGAAGGCCCCCAAACCCCATTGGGCCTCGGCCCCGGCACCACCTATGAAGCCGCCGAAAACGATGGCGTCTACAGCGTGCTGGAACCCACGGACATCGAACTGCCTTTCTACAAGGAAGCCCCCATCGCCCCCGGCGAAACCAAAACCCACATCATCGAAATCCCCGACCAATCCATCCGCCTGCCCCGCAGCCACCTAGAATCCCTGGAAATCGACCCCGGCGACGCCATCTGCATCACCATGGTCGGCGACAGCATGGCCGAACGCATCGAAGACGGCTCCACCCTCGCCATCGACCGCGGCCTGACCCAAATCGTCGACGGCCATATCTATGCGCTTGAGCACGACGGCATGCTGCGTATCAAATACCTGCATCGCGTTCCCGGTAATCGGCTGCGGCTGCGTAGCCATAACTGTGCTGCGTATCCTGACGAGGTCTTCAGTGCGGAACAGATTGATGCGCAGAACATACGGGTGATTGGCTGGGTGTTCTGGTGGTCAACCCTCAACAAACGGAGACCGCCGGTGTTCGACTAACCCACCCAAGACCAGAAACCGTGGCAGGAACTGCAGTAGGAGCTGTGGCAGGTGCTTTTGTGGCGAGTGGATTTATCCCCGCTGGGCTGCGCAGCAGCCCCCTGCTTTTCCCCTGAATCACCCCTAACCCAATGATTCCACACCACTTACCACTGGGATTCCAAGCAAAACCCGCGTATCCTCCGCCCCACATTTGCGAGCCCACGCCTCGCACCGACAAGGCAGATCACTTTCTGACCAAGTCCCACAGCCGGCCGCAAGAGCCGGATGTACGTTTTGAAGGCTGGTGAGGTTTGTCAAAAACGAACTGAGTTAGTCAACGAGAAGCCGGCCATAAGCCGGCTTTTTAATGTCTGGTGGAAAACTGTTTCCATCTACTGAGAATTGAATAATTGTGTCAATGGTGCTGGCACTTTTGCTTCTACGGGGTGACGGAGCAAAAAAGTAAGTTGCTTCACTTTCTATTGAAGGAAGTTTCCTAGAAAATCAAACTCGCTTGCGCCTGACAAATGCGCTGACTAGTCTTCGGTTGTCACTGCCAATTCAGTGATCGGGTTTAGCAGCCCGCCGTTTGATTAGGCGCAAAGCGCCGCCATTGCATGGCGCTTTTTTATGGCCCCAGCTTTATGGTGGCCGTGCGCAGGGCACCCTCGGGTGCGCCGGGTTCCTAATCACCGGTCTGCTAACCTGCAAACGGCCGCCACCCTAATCGTTTAGCAGCGACGATGACGGCACCTCAATTGATTAGGAGATGCATCATGAAAAAACTCGTCCCAGCCCCACCGTCGTCCCAATCTGGGCAGCGTAGAAATCGTCAATATGACCTCGTCAACCAACAAATTCTTCAGCATTTCAATTCTCGCGACGTAGATAACCGCGTTCTCAAGCAGCTGAAGAAAACCACACCTATTCCAGTCGGTCGTGACTCACCATTCTGCGTACGAGCGGGTGTCAGCGCGGAAGAAGCGCTGGTTCACGTATCTCTGTTACTTGACTGTGCGCTACAGGTTAGCGATGAAATCACCGAACATGGCAGCGGCCTTGAACGAGGGTTGATTTGGTCAATGGTTCACTCTGTGGAGATGGCTAGAGCCGTGGTGGATGCATTGTTGAATGCCAGCAGACCGACCGAAGCAACAGGGTAGCAATGGAAAACGTTGGAGGCGCAGATAGATGAAACGGACGAATTAAATACGATCCGCCCGTTTTCGAGCTAAAAGAGACGCGAGCAAGCATTTTCGCCTTCAACGAGCAGAGTACCGCAAGGGGAGGTAAAAATGATGCAACCGAACGTCCCATCAAACTGGCATACCGCGGCAGGGGCCGCGGCCAAACACATACAGGCGTCTGGCCATCTTCCCGGGCTCGGCAGCTTTCGGACGATCCCCCTTACAAGCCTCTTTGGTTATTTCGCGTCACAAGGTTAGACTCCGTCATCATTTCAAGCCCCCTGGCGACCGTCGCGTAACGTTGCGGGTGCGGCACCTGAACGTTCGACTTAAGTGAGCAGTAGAAAACATGGCCACCACCGTCACCCCCCTGATGCTTACCTGTCCTATCAGAGGATTGCTAAAGCCAAAAAAGAAAGCCTCGACCGACCTAAGCGCGTTGGAGGAGCGGCATCGCATAGACGCGATCCGATATTGCCTCTCGCTTGGCTACGATCCAAAGCGAATCAAAATCGAAGCAGTGATTGCCAAATTTGGCAATGGAGGCAAGAACAGCTTTCGTTGCGATTTTGCAATCCTTGATGTAGAAGCATCCTGCCTTGACATGACGGCCCCAGACTCGCTCGAAGAGATGCTAAAACATGCAATAGTTTTGGTCGAAGTCAAACGAGATGATCATAAAGCGGACTACGTCCGTAAAACGCAAGTTGAACCCCTACTCAATTTTGCTCCCCGAAAGGACTCCATTGCTCTCTATTGGGATGGAATCAACCCTCGAGTGTTCTGGAAAGAGGACACTGGAACGTCTCTCGCAATAAAAAGCGGCCCCCTAGCACTGTTACCAAAGCCTGGAAAAACGATTAAGGCAAAGGCATTGGTACATGCTGACCTCATTCCCCCTGACTCGTTACTAGAAGTTTTTTCTCGAATTGAGGACGTTCTCCATGGGGCATCCGTCTCATTAGAGGAGCGCTACGAGCTGATGCTACAGCTTATCCTCGCCAAAATTTATGATGAACATGAGCGTGAATCAGATCCAACATCCGAGTGCGTCTTCCAAGATTATGAATCTATTGGCACAAATGCGATCGATGCAGCTAACTCGCTTAACTCCGTGCTTGAGTCTGCAGTGAGCTTTTACAGCGCTCATTTGCCCAAGGCGATAGAAGATCGCTTTCAGGTAAACAATGAGGTGCTCGCCTACTGCGGCCAAATAATGGCACCCCACTTAATAACTGCTGCAAACAAAGAAGTCATCCAAACCTTCTACATGAAATTTGCTAAAGATCTTTATCGATGGGACTTGGCACAATATTTCACCCCCCCGACCGTTACAGACTTTATTGTTGAGGCTTTAAACCCAGTTTCAGGAGAACTGGTAAAAGACCCTGCCTGCGGTAGCGCTGACTTTTTAGTTGCAACCTTTCACCGTAGCCGCGATAAAAAAATCAAAAATCCAGCCGACATGTTGCACGGGGCTGATGATGACAAAAAAGCAGTGCAGATTTCCGTACTGAACATGCTATTAAATGGCGACGGCAAAACAAACATTCAGAAGCAAGACTCTCTCCTTGCTGTTGCTGCTGACCGAGCAGAAGCCAGAAAGGACAAAAAATTCAAGCCTGTTCAATATCACAATGTTGTTTGCAACCCTCCGTTCGGCGTAAAAATCGTCGAAAAACGGCGTGAGGTACTTAAAGAGTTCAGCTTAGGTCACGTATGGAGCAAGGACGCTGCGGGCGAATGGCGTCAATCCGAAGAGGTTTTAGCACAGCAAGAAAAAGGACTGTTGTTTGCTGAAGTTTGTGTGCATCAAGCTAGAGCAGGAGGACGCATAGCCATAATCGTCCCAAATGGCTACCTAGGCAATCGCTCAGACCGATACGTTGCATTTAGAGAGTGGCTTCTACGTCAATGCCGCATTGTCTCAGTCTGCGGCTTTCCCCGCTTCACCTTTAAAACTAGCGGGGCTGACGTTAGTGCTAGCGTGCTCTACTTAGAAAAGCGCGCCAAGCCACTTTCATCCTCCGACGACGATCAGGACTACATGTTCAACGCCGAACTAATTGAAAATGTCGGCTGGAGCGTTGGTGATAACAAGGCTCTTCCAACTTATCTACGCGACGAATTAGATGGTAGTTACATTGTCGGTTCCGACGGCAAAAAAGTCATAAAGTCAGACTTTGAATCCGCTTTGGCTGATATGCGCTCAAGCCCAGCCGTCGCACAATTTCCATGGATGGTTAAAAGCCTCGGTATAGCTCCACATGGTTCGGGAGCGCATGGATGGGCCGTTTCGATTGAGAACGTTCTGACTGATCCAACGCGAACACTTGATCCTAAAAGACACTCAAGGAAATATGCGGCTCTGGTTGCACAGATCCAATCAAAAAAACATTTACCATTAACATCAATTTTTGAAGTTATTTCTCAAGGCACGAGGGCTAAAGGCACATCCTTTCAGAAGAAAGATGAGGAGCTTTACGCGTATATAGACATTGATAGCATGGGAGCTGGAGAGTATCGAGCCACACCTATCCGAGGCTGGCAACTTCCAGCTAGAGGCCGGCACCTGGCGGGCTCACTAGACGTCTTTATAGGATCCATTTGGAGTAGCGTGACCAAGTGGTGTCTTATCGAGCAAAAACCTGCCGCAAACCTCGTTGTCACCAATGGTTGCCATCGTTTGAGATTGAAAGAAGGCATGCGAAAGTATTTAGTGGATGTCTGTGTTTTCCTTTGCTCAGAAACTTATGCCACCCAAATGCGGGCGCTTGCAAGGGGCTCGGATGGTTTGGCAGAAATTCATGAAGCAGATTTGTCTGCTGTGCTGGTTCCTATTTTGTCAGATGCTGAGCGCAAAACATTCGAACCATTGGTACAGTCGTTGATGGACGGTACCGGCACGCTGCGTGGCACTGTGCAAGAAATGTTGATTAGTGCCAAGTTAAACCTGCCACAACCCGCACCACGCCCTCACCATTCTGCTCTTGTCTAAGTAGAGAGTAACAGCCGCAAGAAACACTTGGCCTCCGAACTTCTAAGGCGGGAAATGCCCCTTAGGAGTTCGGAGATAAAGGCAAATCATCTTCCATGCGTCTCTGCAGTATCAGCTATTAGTTGGAGTCTGACGTTCCTAAGGTATTGAACGCCAAATTTCTCAGCCGCCAAAGGAGGACCTCCATGCCCGCCCCAACCTACGATGCCTGTCTATGCACGTCGGGATGGTATTTCCAATGATCCTTTTTACCCAAGGCAACCTCCTGGAAGCCGAAACGGAAGCCCTAGTCAACGCTGTGAATACCGTCGGCGTGATGGGTAAAGGTATCGCACTGATGTTCAAGGAGCGCTTCACGGAGAATTACCGCCTGTACTTGGCTGCCTGCAAGGCTGGCGAAGTGGAGACGGGCAACGTTCACGTGACCGCGGTCAGCGAGCTGGAGGGGCCACGCTGGATTGTGAACTTCCCGACTAAACGTCACTGGCGCTCACCTTCGCAGATGGCATGGATAACCGAAGGTTTGCACGACCTACGTCGCTTTCTGATCGAAAACGATGTGAAGTCCGTGGCGGTTCCACCGCTAGGGGCTGGCAACGGTGGTTTGAAATGGCCAGAGGTTCGCGAACAGATTGTTGAGATCCTGAGTGATCTTGATGTCGATGTGCTGGTGTTCGAGCCTTCCAACCAGTATCTGAACGTTGCTAAGCGTAACGGTGTGGAGAAGCTCACGCCTGCTCGTGCACTGATTGCCGAACTGGTTCGTCGCTACTGGGTTCTGGGGATGGAATGCAGCCTGCTTGAGATTCAGAAGCTGGCTTGGTTCCTTGAGCGCGCCATCGAAAAGCGGCCAAACACCGAAAACCCGCTGAATCTCCAGTTCGTTGCTCATAAGTACGGGCCGTATGCCAACCGGCTGGAGCATCTGCTCAACAATCTGGACGGCAGCTATCTGCATTGCGATAAGCGCATCAGTGATGCTGGTATCAGCGATGTGATCTGGTTTGACGAAGGACGCAAAGCTTTCTTGCAGACCTATCTTCAAACAGAGGCCAAGGCGTACGCCCAGGCCTTGGAGCGCACCGCCGAGTTGATCGATGGGTTTGAGTCGCCTTTCGGCATGGAGTTGTTAGCGACGGTTGATTGGTTGCTGAGCCAGGAAGGGATTTCCCCGACTGTGCCGGCCGTGCGCGAGGCGTTGAAGCATTGGGATGGCGGAGCGGGTGCTGCGGCTCGTAAAAGCAAGCTGTTCGATGATCAGGCGCTTGATATCGCGCTGAAGCGGTTAACGTCCAGTAGTTTCAAGCCGGAGATAGCAACCGGGTAATTGTGCAGTAGGTTGTTGCAAAATCTGAGCGCTCATCGGGGCTATTCATTCCATGGTCGCAATCAGAGGGCTGCCCAACTCATCCCATATATTCGCCATAACAACAGCATCGTCACCACAGCCCATAACAATCACCCCCACTCCGTTTGCACGCCGATAATCATCAGACTCCATTCCGGCGACGCCACCGCCCTTAGGCACCAGCAAGACCACACAGTCCGGCCGACGCCCCTTCCATCGCAAGCTGTCGCGATATATATGCGCGGACTCCATCCCCTCCAGAACCCCTTGCCTACTGACCCTATACTTTGCGTCAGCTATAAAAAACCGGCTCGCTTCGGGTGACTCCAGAGTAATTGCGATGTCGGGAAACCGCTGTCCAGAAATGCTGGAAAAACCCTTGTAAGGCTTTTCACCAAAGGAGGAGCACTGCACCTGCAACCAAACGTTTACTTCAAAGCCAGTGCCTTTTCCTGTCCACCGAATGCAATCGTCACGCTGCGAGGGATATTCCCCTACCCACTCCAACTGCGGATACCGCAGCCGCATCTGCTCAACGATTTTCACGTAGCACCAGCGCTCATAGATTTCCCAGGTAGGGCTTATCCATAAACTCTCGCCGTTGGAGTCACCCATCAATCCTGATCGTAATGTGTACCAGGCAAATCGGTAGGCTCTCGCATATACCGGATGGGCTGAAACAGCGTTCAGTCCCGCTGCGGACAGCCTGCTATTTTTGAGGCTCCGGAACGGCTCCATACGTTGGATACGGCGCAACGCCCCATGCAATGATTCTAAATATTCTATCCGGCGAACCAGTCGGGGAGCTAAAGCAGATCGGGTGCTGGACTCGCGATCCTTTTTGTTTAGCTGCGCTTGAAACTCGAGGCTGACTTGTCGGCAGCGACGCATGACTTCGATCAGGGTACACGCCAAGGTTTGATTTGCCGGATTATCAAGGTCGTTAAAAACCGTAGAAATGTCGAACTTGACCTGATCAGGCGCGCACGATGGCGCGGCGCTTGAATGCAAAAACGAAAGAGCGGCTGGATCTCTTAATGCCTTGCGGACCGCTTGCTGGTCAAGCCGCTTAACGTGGTTGGCATTAGCCTGGGTTCGTTCGCGACGTAAGCGGGTCAGCGGCTTTTCCGTCACACGGGTAAAGGCAGTGATGAGCTGCGCCCCATACTGTCGCAATCTCGAATACTGAAGGTGCAGGTTGCTTGAGCTGCCGTCGATGCCAATTTTCGTTTGAGCGTGCTCAGTACCAAACAAAAGGTTAGGGTCGAACGAGAGAATTTCGTCAATCATTTGGGAGAACGACTCGCGCCCTAACTTCGTGGCGTGAGGCGAAACATCCAAGCGATAGCTGGCGATCAATTTATCCTGACTAGTCAGCTCGGCCACAACCTCGCCCGCGTAAAATCCAGGGCTCCATGCCCACACAGCTACGCCTTGATGGAGCGTCTCATCGAGCGCTACATCGTCGATATAAAATTGGTGCTCGGGTATCGCTGCAAAAAAGTAGTCGCCGAGTTCGCTAAAGCCCGGCGATAGATCATCAGGCGTCACTTCGAAATGACCGCCCTGCATGTCGATACAACGGATAATCGCCATGGTTAACGCCAGAACCGGGCGGATCCGAGATACTGCAGGTCATCAAGCAGCTCATGAACCTTTTGAGTAGATGCTTTCAGGTCGGCATTTTCCAATACCTTCTTCACCGAACCAAAGGCAGTCTTAATGCGTGGACTATCTTCTCCTCGGAGCTTAGGAAGTACTTTGGCGTAAATCGCTTGGTCCAATGCGCCGTTAAATTCGATCACCCCTCCCCGCTCAGCCTCTTGGACGTAACCAATCACGTCACGGATCGTGCGCCAACCAAAGTGCAGACGCACGGGACGCAGGGCCTGAACGAGATCCTTGAGCGTTTGCCGTACAACGGTGATTTGCTGCTCAGACAGTTCACAGTTTCTCCAACCTGGGAAAGCCTCAACATCGATGTCCCAAAACTCGATAACGGCAGCACGATCAAGCACCTTGTCGCTCAAGCCATGGGTCGTTTCGTCCATATTGACGGTGCCGATAATGACGAGGTTGCTGGGATAGGGAACGTTCGGCGGCACTCCGTTTACTTCACCACCCTGGGCGTGCAGTTCTATGTTGTCCCCGGTTTCCATAGCCGAGAGCAATGGCGAGAAATATTGCTCAGGATGGGACAGGTTCATTTCGTCCAACACCACTGTGTAGGGTCGATCGGGGTCTGCGCTGGCCTGAAGCAGAAAGTCGAGGAACCCCGTACGTACATAGGTATCGCTGTCCAGTGGATTAACGTAACCCAATAGACACGATGGGTCGTGCCAACCTGGTTGCACCGGAACAATGAGCAAACCACTTTTTGGGTCATCTTCATTGCTGCGCATACCAAGGGCGTAACCCCGCGCCAACAGTGTTTTGCCCGCACCACTCAGGCCTGTCAGCACGGCAAAGTGTCGACGAGGATGTCCCCACAACCCCGCGTCGAGTTGACCAATAAGCTCGTCCTTAAAGCGGATATTTTCGTCAAAACTGGCGATGATTTGCTTGAGTGGCGGGCGTTCCACCGAACCGCCGAGAACCAGACTCGCAGCAGAGCCATCTGCAATCGTAGACAACGGAGCGGCGATCACCAGCACATCTGGGACCCAGTGAATACGCGCAGCCCAGCTCTCTCCTCGGTCGGACAGACGAAGCATTTTATCGGTTGATAACTCGACCAATTGCAGTGCCCGAGTCCAGTTGATCAAGCTGTTGGGCACAAAGGTGCTTGTCCAATTTGCGTTGACCTTCTGCAACTCGGCAACAGCCGCTTTGGTTGGCATCGGCGCTGTCTTCAGTGCATATAAAAGATTGTCGAGCCCCAGTATTCGGGTCAGAAGCCAGTCGGAGACTTCATCAGGGTCGCCGGACTCCAGAAAACCTTCCCCCCGTGGAGTCAAAACAAGGTTGTCGCCATCTGCTCGCAAGACCCCCCACTCAGCGATCAGAGCATTCATCTGAGTAGAAATCGTGGCAGGCGCCAATGCTTGATTCAGTGAGCGCATATGCTCGCGAAAGTCTTCTCGAGTACAGCCCTCTCTCGCAAACTCGATCATTGCTCGAATGGTTGAAACGTACCCACCTATCGCAAGCATGCCGCGGCGTCGACGATCAGCTGGAAGGGGATTGAGCTTTTCCTCGCCCGTCGTCAGATCTGCGGTCTCGGTAGCTTCCAGCTCCTGATTCTGTACATGTAACACGTAGAGTAGCCATGGGAGCGTCATGCGCTCCACCCAGCCTTGCGAGAAAATAGGCCCTGGCTCGCCCAATACCGCATCAAGGCGCTGTTTGACCAGACGATGTAGTGCCAATCGATTTTCGGCACCGCGACTAATGCCCATTGAGACCGCCAACTCGCGCAGCTTCCGGTGATGCGTAATGGTTGTGAAGTACTCAGGACACAGGGCAGCGAATAGACGATAGCGCTTCAACCGTGGATTACGCTTGACGAGTGGCTCTACCAGCTCAGCCACTTGGGACCAAGTGTCATTGATCAACTGCTCCTGCTGGACAGGATCGAGGTCGGGAGACTGCGATTTCAACCGCCACAGACATTCGGCGACCAGAGGCTCTTTGACCACAGCAGAGATATCGATTCGGCCCATGCCAGTCGCCGACACTGCCTCGCTGTCCCACAGCTCTTTCTGGAAAGCTTCACTAATGAAACCCTGATGATCAGTGTTGCGAACTCTGAGAAGGAAATTGGAGAGCTTATTGAGCCACGCGTCATGACCCGGGGAAAGGCGGTATTGCTGCAGGGCACTTTCACAGGCGGCCTTGAGTTGGTCGTCGTCTTTTAGATCTATGGCCATGGCCGAGCGTTCCTTGCTAGATGGGTCGATTTGTTCTGCGAACTTAATGATGTCATTACGACATCCGAAATCATACTCCCAAGGGGAAGTGAAGAATCGCCCCTTGCTCATCCGGAGAATTAATGCCACGAACGCGCGATGGGACCTGCTCATCTCTATTGAGCTTATATTCCGGATAACTCGGTGCTCTGATCATAAAAAAGGTCCTGCTATGCAGGACCTTTTTTCATACCTGGGGTAAGCGCGGCCCCTTGCTACCTCACCTCAACAATATCCAAAGCCCGATTCGCCATCAGCTCACTCACCTCAATCACCTGCAAAATCCCCAACGCAAAATGCCGTCGAGATCCCTCAAGACCAAACGCCAAATCACTGATCATGGCATTGGCCGAAGCTAGGTTTTCACTGAGATTGGCCAGCAGACATTCCGAATCAACATCCGGCGCAATACGGAAGATGGTGTTGGTCTTGTCAGACGTTTCCTTCTCAGGCGTAGGGTTCAGATAGAAATCCAAAGCCCGATTGGCAGCATCATCAAGTTTCTTGTTACGAGCAGACTGAACACGAGACACGGTTTCATCTGTAGCTGGAGGGTTCGGTGTAATTTTGACCATAGCCTTAACTCTCTTTGGTGAGGCCACGACCCTCTCGCTGCTAAACGAGTGGGTGGCAGCTGTACGCGGGTTAGCAGACCGACGAGTTAAGAAATCGGCGCGCCCGAGGGCGCCCCACGCACAGCCACCATCAAGTGCAGGATGGGAATACCTGACTGATGAAGCTTGATGCGACTCAACTCGACGGGCTGCTAAACCCGATCACTGATGGGCAGTGACAGGATCAAAGCTACCGACGCGGCCAAAGACGCACAAGCCGGCGGATTCTGGCGTAGTTGTAGGCAATGGCGCAAGGCGATGTCGGTCGGGGCTGGTCTCGTGGAGTCACGATAAACAGCTGGCCGGAATGCTGCGGATACACCGCTATCGCGAGCAGGCTCGCTCCCACAGAGGAGCTTGTGTACATACGTCGCGGGGAAATGCATTCGCAACCGGCTGCATCCTTGCAGCCAGTCGCGAAGAGGGTTACGACTCGTTGTTCAATGGGGCTTGCGAGCAACGTCGCAATGAATCAGGCGGGATATCTCGATCATATCCACGACGGTTTTGTCATCGACCGCAAACCCGCTGCCTGAAACCCCTGCGTCGCTATTACTTGAGTGTGACGTCGAGCATCGGCGGGATGTAGCCGTAGTCGTACTCGGCCACCACGAACGTCTGCTGCCCTTTGATTTTCATGCCCACCGTGGGTGCTTCAGTGCCGCCAACACGAATCTGCGTGCCGGTTTCGTCGGTCGGTACGCTGTCGATGAAAGAGGTCACCAGGCCGTTTGGCATTACATAGTGCGAGTAGGTCTGGAATGGCTGGGAGGACGGGTTGCCCAGCACCAGGCCGGATCCGTTCAGCGGCACGTAAGGGCCGAAGAGCGAGTCCGCGACGAAACCGTACACGCCGTCCGGCCCGGTCACGCCGTCGGCGTAGGTGAAGGTATGGCTGATCGTGAACAGGTAGTACTTGCCATCCTGGAACACGAAGTGCGGGCGCTCGGTCTGGTCGTTTACCCCCACGGCCGTCAGCAGTGGCGGCAACATTTCCCAGTCGTCACCGTCCGCGTCGCGGGCCACGGCGATGCCGACACAGGCGGTCTGGTAGCGCGAGTTGCCGACATCTTCATAACCCGGCGGCACGTCGCCGATTTCTGCCTCTCCCACTTTGTGCGAGCCGCGCTCACCGGCCACGTTGCCCTCGAACAGCATGTAGAGCTTGCCGTCTTTCGGGTCGCGGAATGGCCATGGGTCGCGGAAACCCCAGAACGCGTTTTGTGCTTCGGTCTGGTACATGTTGCCGTCGGCCTCGAACAGCGGCTTGACCTTCTCGAAGCCGACCATGCTGACACCGTGTTCAGTGGTCACCACTCGACCGCGTACCTTGACGATGGTCGCGCCCGGGGTGACGGCGGTGTAATACAGGTCCACTTCACCTCGGTCGTTCAACAGGATTGGCGTACCGGCCCATTCGCGAGCGGTCGGCGAAACGCCTTCGGCCATCACACGGCCACCGAATTCCCAGTTCTTGCCGGTACGAGAGAACCAGTAGTACATCTTTGCCCGACCGTGACGATCGTTCCAATCGCGGAGGATGTCGTAGTTACCGTCCTCGTCGAGGTACTGCGGGTCGTTTGGATGACGATCGGCCGTCAGGGTGAAGATCACCGACCAGCCATCGACAGACGTCACGTTACCGTCCAGGTCGCGCAGGGGCATGGTGTCCCAGATAAACACGTCGTTGTTCAGTACCGGGAAATCCGCGCTCACCAGCGGCTGAGTGGTGGTGGGATCGTCTGCCCGGACTTTCAACGCATCAGCGCGGGTCCAGAGGCTGGGTTGATGGGGGGTTACACCGAATTTTTCAGGGTTGGTTTTCATGAGTTATTGCCTCGTCCATGAATGGATTCAAATAAATGATGCTTTAGAAATACTGTATGTACATACAGTGAAGCCACCTTATAGAGGCTCATGCATGCGGGTCAAGCAAAAAAATGCATTTGTGCATAATCTGGTTTTTTCTTTTAGCTGATACGTTTCAGCCTTGAACGTTTGCAGAAGTTCATTCCTGGTTAGATCGACGACGTTGCCTGCACGGTCGGTGCACTGAACGTTACTCGGTGCAAAACGCGCGTATCGGGGCAACGGGCGGAAGCAGTGCATAGAGGGATCGGTCAACTGAGCCTGCGCGTTCGGCGCAAAGGCCAATGCAAGGTGGGGAGCCACATGGGGGTTTAGATTTGTCGCCGTCAGCGGCATGAAGGGAAGCGGGACGTGGTGGGCTGCTTGCGAGGGGGTGAGTCAGCGGTTTTGATGTTGACTGGTATAGCGCTATCGCGAGCAAGCTCGCTCCCACAGTGGGGGGGCGAAGTGTCTGTTATGGCGGTGGTCACGAACGCTCAGTCACTCAATACCCGGGGTCAGCGCGGCTCTGGATTTCACATCCACTGCTGCTCTTTCGGCGGACGGGGTCAGGCTCGGTCTAGGCAATCGCGCAAACAAAACTCCTGGCGCGACCGGCTTCAACACCTAACAAGCCTATTTCGGTTTCATCAATGGCTTGGAGTTGAACCAGGTTCATGCCTTCGCGCCGGTAAACTGAACTGCCCTCTGAATCAGCATGAACCACATACCCCCCAGGCTTTACGCCTACACGAGTTTCATCGAGAGCAATACTGGCCGAGACCAGGATATGGAAATCCAGGACGTTGTTCTTATGCAAAACCGTCGCGCCAATGAAATGTTCTGAACATATTTCCAAAGCCAGTTGCAGCCCATAGACAGCTGGGGTTTCCCGATAACTGCCCGGCATGAATATCTTGTCGTCCCAGAACTGCGGGCCATTGAGCTCTTCCAGCCCATCGTTTCCTATATTGGGGTAACGTTTATGCTGGTAGAAAACGTTTCCACCCCAAATGATGAAGCCGGTATTTCTAACGATTCCGCCGCTGGCTTCTGAACCTTCTTCTTCGATTTTTGCGATACGCTCCTTCGTAGCCTTTGCATAATCGCCATAAACCCCTTTGTTTATGCGGTCCCACCTCGGGATTTCATTCACGACCGCATCCATTTCCACACCATATTTTGCCTTGTTGATATTTCTGGCCTGTCCCCACGATTTCAACTGCTGGGTTCCCCTTTTCCGCATCCTGGAGTCTGGGCGCTGCATTGACTTGAACCAAAGCGTCGTGCCTGGGACGAATATCAGCCATGGATTTCTGTTTGAAATATCTGCCAATGTTGCCCGGATGATTTCTTTTTCTTCCTCCGAAATAAACGAGGTAGGCATTTCCTTGGAGAAAAGATACTCGGGGGCGACGACAAGGCAATAATTCAGTTTATGTTGATCGACATGTTTGGCGAAGGCCGTTCTCGCCATGTACAGCAAAGCCCCGATTCTAAGCTGTATGCAGAGAAGACTGTTCTCGACGGGGACTCTTAATCTGCGGGTATCGAAGTCCCAGACCACCACCAGTACGTTCGGCATCCTTTCCTCCCGCCTGGCTGCTGAGCGGTGCCGCAAGCCGGATTGGCCGCATTCATGTGAGGAGGCACTTGGCGCATATTCCAGGAAAATTCAGCTTAGATGAGCCAGGACGATTTGGCCGACAGCCCCTGAAAAATATTTGTGAAACGCAAGAATCGAGGCTCTTTTGGATGCCGCAAAAAAATCGGGCAGGTGACCAACCTGCCCGATGCCAACGACCTGACCTATCAACCCAACGTATTCAGGCACACCACCTTCGGTTGGGTCATTTCCTCATAGGCAAACCGCACCCCTTCCCTGCCCAAACTCCCGTACTTGGAGCCGCCAAACGGCATCGCATCAAAGCGAAAATCCGACGAGTCATTGATCATCACGCCCCCCGCCTCGATTCGCCGCGCAGCGCTCATCGCGGTGCTGAGGTCGTTGGTGAAAATCCCGGCGTGAAGCGCGTATTCCGGTTCGTTAGCCAACGCGATGGCTTCATCAAACGTCTCGAAGGGCTGCAACACCACCACCGGCGCGAAGGCTTCATTGCGCCAGAGTCGGCTGGAATGATCGACGTTCTCCAGCACCGTGGCGGCGTAGCAGTTGCCTTGTCGACGATGACCACAGAGCAAAGTGGCGCCTTGTTGCAGGGCTTCGTTCACCACCTGTTCAGCGTTCTGCGCGGCCTGTTGGGTGATCATCGGCCCGATGTCGGTATTGGCAAGCAGTGGGTTGCCCACCACCAGAGCCTGGGCCTGGTTGACGAAGCGTTCGCGAAAGGCGGCGTAGATCGGTGCGTGGATGAGCAGGCGTTGGGTGCCGATGCAGTTTTGCCCGGCGGCCCAGAAGGCGCCGGAGACGCAGCTGTCGACGGCAGCGTCGAGGTTGCAGTCGCCCATGACGATGACGGGGGCGTTGCCGCCGAGGTCCATGGCGAGTTTTTTCAGGCCGGCGCTGCGGGCGATTTGTTCGCCGGTGACGAAGCCGCCGGTGAAGGAGATCATCCGCACGTCGCGGGCGCTGACCAGGGCTTTGCCCAGTTCGGCGCCGCCGGTGGCGACGGTGACCACGGTTTGTGGCAGGCCGGCGGCGACCAGGTACGAGACCAGTTTGAGGGCCGACAACGGCGCCAGTTCGGACGGTTTGAGGATCACCGCGTTGCCGCCGGCGATGGCCGGGCCGAGTTTGTGCGCCACCAGGTTCAGCGGGTCGTTGTAGGGGGTGATGGCGACGATCAGGCCAAGGGGTTCGCGGGTGAACCAGCCTTGGCGCGATTCGGCGCCTTCGTAGGCGTCGAACGGGACGATTTCGCCGGCGTTGCGCTTGGCTTCCTCGGCGGAGAGCTTGAGGGTGTTGACGCAGCGTTTGACTTCTTTTTCCGCCTGTTTGAGGGTCTTGCCGGCTTCGTCGACGATCAGCCGGGCGAAGGCTTTGGCGTCGCGTTCGATGTTCAATGCAGCGTGTTCGAGAATGCTGGCGCGGCGATGACGTGGCAGCGCGGCGCAGGCTTGTACGCCGCTGCGTCCGGTCTCCAGCAATTGTGGGACTTCTGAGGCGCACACGTCGGCGACGGTGCCGACGATGCTGCCATCAAATGGGTTGAGGACTTCGATATGCGGTTCGACGACCGCCAGGGCCAGGCGCGATACGTTCACAGGTTGTGCTCCTGTTTGCGGGTTGCCGATTGGTGAATGTGGATGATGTCCGACAGCAGGGCGAAGGCGGTTTCGGTGCGGCCTGCGCCCGGACCGGAGACGGTGACGGCGCCGAGCAGTTCGCTGGTGAAGGACACGGCGTTGGTGGCGCCGCTGATGCTGGCCAGTGGGTGGTCGTTGTTCAGCAGGCGCGGTTCGACGCTGGCGCTGATGGAGCCGTCGGCATTGCGGGTGGCGGCGCCGATGAGCTTCCAGCGCGCGCCGTTTTGCCGGGCTTTTTCGATGTCGTCGAGGCTGAGAGCGGAGATGCCGCTGCAGGTGACGTCGTTGACCGTGAGTTTGGCGTCGAGCAGTTCGTTGGCGAGGATCACCACTTTCAGGCGCACGTCGTGGCCTTCGACATCTGCCGTTGGGTCGGCTTCGGCGTAGCCCAGGGCTTGGGCCTGGCTGACGGCTTCGGCGAACCCGAGGCCGCCTTCCATGCAAGTGAGGACGAAGTTGGAGGTGCCGTTGAGGATGCCTTCGAAACCTGTGATCGAACTGCCGGCCAGGGATTGTTTGGCCAGGCGAATGACCGGGGTGCCGCTCATCACTGAGCCTTCGTATTCGAAGGCGACGTTGTTGCGCCGGGCCAGGGCCTTGAGCTCGGCGCCGTGCAGGGCGATGGGGCCTTTGTTGGTGGTGACCACGTGTTTGCCGCGCTCCAGCGCCCAGCGGCAGAACGAGGTGGCGGGCTCGCCGTCCACCGGGTTGGTGAAAGTGGCTTCGGCGATGATGTCGGCGCCGCAGTCTTTGATCACCGCTTCGTTGAGGGCGTCGACGGTGCCGCCGGGCAGTTGTGACATGGCGCCTTTGGCGGCTGGTAGTTTGGCCAGTGAGGCGGCGTCGAGGCCGTGGCGGTCCATCACCGAACCGAGGAACAGATCGGTCACGCCGACGATTTTCAGGGTGAAGCCGAGTTCGGTTTTCCAGCTTTCGTTACGCTCGGCGATGAGCTGAGCCAATGCCCGGTTTACACCGCCAAAGCCGACCAGTGCCAGTTTGTATTCAGTCATTTTTGTTATGTCCTTGATCCGGGTGATGAGGTTGTTGGGATCTAGGTTAGGGAGGTGGCGTGGGCAGTGAAATATGCCAATTTGCTCTATTTTCTGGGCGTTTTGACCAGGAGGTGGGCGAAGCGGCAGGCATGAAAAAAGCCAACAGGGTTGGCTTTTTAGTTCAGGTTGGCGCGGTCCATTTCTGGTGAGGGGATATGTCTGTGGTGCAGGGGGTATCTGTGGCTGGCTGGGGGCTTCTTTTGAACGCATGCTTACCCCTGGCCGGGCACAGAACCCTGTGGGAGCGAGCTTGCTCGCGATGGGGCCTGGTCAGGCAACATTGGTGCTGGCTGGGCTACCGCTATCGCGAGCAAGCTCGCTCCCACAGGGGGGCACTGTTTAGGCAGCCAGCGGGGCTAGACCACCGACGACAACACAAACGACGTCACGGTGTTCTCCACCCCCGGCAGCGCGGAGATCTCTTTCCACACCTTGTGCACCCGCTCCGGATTCGCCGCACCCACCCGCAGCATCAAATCAAACTCGCCACTCATCACATCGCACTGCTGCACTTCCGGCATGGCTCGCAGGGCTTGCAGCACTTCCGCGCCGCGCATGCGGTCGTAGCGGTAGACGAAGATCACGGCGTTGATGTTCGAGGAAGCCTGCCCGCCCTCGCCGGTGCGCACAGTATACCCCTGGATCGCGCCGTCGCGTTCGAGGCGTTCGATACGTTGGCGCACGGCGTTGCGCGAGAGGTTGACCTTCGCCGCCAGCTCGGCATGGGCGGCCCGGGCGTTGAGCCGGAGTTCGGCGATGATGCGTTCGTCGAGCGGGTCGAGAATTCGCTTCATGGGGGCCTCCTGTTAGAGAGCAGCGAGCAGTTGTTGGAGGGCACCGAGATCGTCGGGCTGGATGCGCTGGATCCGCGCCGGGCCATGCTCGGACATGGGACGCGGTTGCGGCGCAATGTCGATCCCCAACTCGCCGAGCAGCACCGCCGATTTGGCCGGTGAAATCTCGCCCAAGGTCACCATCGGCGCCACCAGGCTGCGGCGGTACAAGCGCGCCGCGAGCACGCCCGTGGCGGTGTGCGGATCGATGACGTAGCCGGTGTCGCGATACAGCGAGGTGATTTCCTCCAGCGTCTGTTCATCCGTAACCGCATAGGAGTCGATGATCATCCGCGCCTGTAGCCAGAACTCGTTGGCGATGGTCATCTCGCCAGTGGTTTCGAAGGTTGTCATCAGCGCGCTCACCGCCTGGTCGTCGTGGCCGTAGAGCTCCCAGAGAAACCGCTCCAGGTTGGAAAAGATCGACAGGTCCATGGCCGGCGACAAAGTCTTGTTCGCGCGCAAGCGGGAGTAATGGTTCTTCAGGAACAGCTGATGCAGCGCGTCATTCCGGTTGGTCGCGACGATCATCTGCGTGATCGGCAGGCCCATTTTCTGCGCGATGTAGCCGGCGTAGACCTCGGCAAAACTCGCCGCTGGCACGCTGAAACCAATCGGGCGCTGACCGCCGCCCAGTTGCAGCACGGCGTGGAAGTAAAACACCAACTGCGCCATGACGCTGACCCAGTTGCTGGAGTTGAAACTGATCGCCTCGCGGCCGGTGCACGGCCACTGCCGGAACAAGCGGGTGACGAGGGTCTGGCACTCGTCGAAGCTGCCATTGACGGCGAACTGATGAACCCGCGGATGGGCCGCCGCTTGCAGGTGCTGGCGTTGTTCTTGCGGCACACCAGCCTCCGGGTAAATCACCACCACGTCGGTTTCATCGCAGTGCTTGAAGGCTTCGATGGCGGCCAACCCGGTGTCGCCGTTGGTGGCGCCGATCACCACGGCGCGGCGCTGGCGTTTGCGCAGGAAGTATTGCACCAGCCGTGCCTGCAACTGCGCGGCAAAATCTTTCGAGGAACGGGTCGGGCCATGGAACAACTCCAGGACCCATTCGTTGCGATCCACCTGATGCAAAGGTGCCAGGGAGCGATGGCTGAACTGGCTGCCAGCCTCCTTGAGCACGCGCTTGAAGTCAGCCTCGGGAATCGCCTCACCCACGAACGGACGCATCACTCGATAGGCCAGTTCGTCATAGGCCAGGGTCGACCAGTTGGCGATGTCCTGGGGTTCGAACTGCGGCAGCTCAAGCGGGACGAACAGCCCGCCGTCTTCAGCGATGCCCGACAACACGACCTTTTCGAAATCGACCTGTACCGCCGCATTCCGGGTACTCACATAGCGCATGGTTGGCTCCGGCCAATTATTTATAACGATGTGCCTGCTCGACCAGCCAGGTGGAAAACATCACCGCGTCGGGGTGCTGGTCGGCCCCGGAACTGCGTACCAGGTAGAACGATTCGCTGGCCTCGATGCGCTGGGTGAAGGGCTCGACCAGCCGCCCGTCTTCAAGCAGCTCGGCCACCATCGACGAGCGAGCCAGGGCAATGCCCTGCCCCAGTTCGGCCATGCGCAAGGTGCAAACCAGCGTGTCGAACTGCATGCCCGTCGAAGAATCAACGCCGTCCGCGCCGACCATGTTCAGCCAATAACCCCAACCTTCTTCGTAACCCAACACGTGCAGCAGCGGATGTTTGGCCACGTCCGCCGGCACCTGCAGTGGCGAACGCGCCATCAGCGCTGGCGAGCACACCGGAAACAAGGTGTCCCAGGTCAGGCGTTGCGACACCAGGCCTGGCCATTGACCGTGGCCCCAGCGGATTTCCATGTCGTCTTCACCATCCAGTTCCTTGACCCAGATGTTGCTGATGTAGCGGATATCGACCTGGGGATGGGCCTGGCGAAAACTCACCAACTTGGGCGCCAGCCAGTGCACGAAAAACGCCAGGCTGCCGCGCACCTTGATCGGTCGGCGTTTGTGCTGGCCGAAAATCTCGTTGGTGCCGACTGCCAGCCGGGTGATCGCATCCTGCACCACCGGCAGGTAGGCCTGGCCTTCTTCGGTCAAGCCCAGGCCACGGGGCAAGCGCTTGAACAGCGCCACCCCCAGATGGCTTTCCAGTTGGCGGATCTGCTGGCTGACCGCGCCTTGGGTCAAGCACAACTCTTCGGCCGCGTGGGTGAAGTTCAGGCAACGGGCAGACACCTCGAATGCCCGCAGCCAGTTCAATGGGGGTAACGGCTTTTGCTTCATGATCGGACCTCGCTGACACCCCTTCCACCGAGCGCACCGGCCACGCCTCAGCGCTGGCTAGAACGCATCGGACGGCTGTGCCAAGGGGGCAACCGACAAGCGTTGCTCGCGGCTTTTGCGGGTAATGAAATACACGAAATAGCACCAGGCGATGAAGGGCAAGCCGAAGTACAGGGCCACCCGCTGTTCCGGGTCGAACGCGATCCCGACACACGCCAGGCTGCAGCATACCAGCGCCCCCAGCGGCACCCACGGATAACCACGGACGCGGAACTTGAGATGGCGCACATCGCCGCCATTGGCGACATAGTGGCGGCGGAAGGCAATCTGGCTGGCGGCAATGCTCATCCACACCACCACCACGGCCAGGCCGGAGATCGACACCAGCGCCAGGTAAATGGTATCGGCGGCAAACACGCTGCTGAGCAACGAAGCGGCGCCGCCGGCCATGCTCACGATGATCGCGTTGAGCGGCGTGCCCATGCGGGTCAGGGCCGAGAACTGCTTGGGCAGGTGCCCTTGGTCACTGAGGGTCCAGAGCATCCGCGAAGCGGCGTACAAACCGGAGTTGGCCGCCGAGAGCAAGGCGCTGATGATCACGAAGTTCATGATGTCGGCTGAGTACGGAATGCCGATGTAGGTGAAGACGGTGACGAAGGGGCTTTCAACCAGACCGGCCTGATCGCGGGGCAACAAGGTCGCCAGGACAAAAATGGTCCCGACAAAGAAGATCGCCAGGCGCAGCACGGTGGTGCGAATGGCGCGCGGCACATTGCGTTGCGGATCCTTGGTTTCACCGGCGGCGATGCCGATCAGTTCCGTGCCGGAGAAGGCAAAGGAGACCGCCAGCAGCGTCATCGCAATCGGCATGAAACCGGTGGGAAACAGCCCTTCGCGAGTGAAGTTGCTCAACCCGATGCTGTGAGCCTGGTCGATGTTCAACAGGCCGAGAATCGCGCCACCGCCAATCAGCAGGAACACCACCACGGTGACCACTTTGACCAGCGACAACCAGAACTCGGTCTCGGCGAACAACCGCACCGAGATCACGTTGGTGAGGAACACCAAACCGGCGAACAACGCACTCCAGATCCACACGGGCGTGTCCGGAAACCAACGCGTCATCAAGATACCGGCGGCGGTGAATTCAGAACCGATTGCCACGGTCCAGGTCAACCAGTACAGCCAGGCCACCGTGTAACCGGTGCCCGGGCCGAGAAAGCGCGTGGCGTAGGTGCTGAACGAACCGGTTTCCGGCATCTGCACCGCCAGTTCACCCAAGCACATCATCACCATGTAGACCATGAGCGCGCCGATGATGTAGGCGATCACCGCGCCCATGGGCCCGGCCTGGTTAACCGTGTACCCGGACGTGAGAAACAGCCCGGTACCAATGACGCCGCCTAATGCCAGCATGACAATATGGCGCGTCTGCATTTCCTGTTTAAAACCGGCACGCGTGTCGAGGTGTTGTTCTTTTATGGACATGGTTGTTCTCATGAAAGTTGTTAGGGTGCGCGTTAACGTCCGCGACAAGTTACTGGGCAGAGTAAAAGTGCGTCACCACTAAGTTTTATTATTATTCCTATTCATGAACGCCCCACTAACAGCCTTGTTGTGGAGTAGCAACATTCAAACTTCAGTTAGTTGTCTCGATATAAACTTCATTGCGTTGCGGATTAAGTGTTTTTTTGACGAAGGCGAATGCCTGTTTCAGATCGTCCAGTAGATCGTCGGTGTCTTCGATACCCACGGAGACCCGCACCAGCCCTTCGGAGATGCCCAGGGCCAGGCGTTCCTCGAGGGTGTTTTCAACATGGCTGGTGGTGCGGGCCGGGCCGTAGATGGTTTCCACCGCGCCGAGATTGCCGGCGCAATGGGCGAATCGCAGGCGCGGCAGGAGCACCTTGACCGTGTCCATGCCACCGACCAGGACAAAACTGACGATGGCGCCGAAGCCGGACATCTGCGCGCAGGCCACGGCGTGGTTCGGATGGCTGGGCAGGCCGGGATAATTCACCGACTCCACCAACGGCTCGGTGCAGAGGAACTCCGCCAGGGCCCGGGCACTGGATTGCTGCTGACGCATGCGCAGCACCAGGGTTTTCATGCCACGGATGATCATGTAGGCCGAGAACGGGTCGAGCGACGCGCCGTTGATTTCCCGATAGTGCCGAACCTTGGCCATCAAGGCGGCGCTGCCGCAGACCAGGCCACCGAGCACATCGCCATGGCCGCTGAGGAACTTGGTCGCACTGTGGATCACCACGTCCACGCCCAAGGCCAGCGGGTTCTGGTTGAGCGGCGTGGCGAAGGTATTGTCCGCCACCACCACGGCGCCGACGCGCTTGGCCGCTGCCACCAAGCGTGGGATGTCGAGGATTTTCAGGGTCGGGTTGGTCGGCGTTTCCAGGTACACCAACTGGCAACCCTTGGCGATTTCCCGCTCGATTTCTTCGTGATCGAACGTCTCGCACAAGGTCACGTCCACGCCCATGCGCGGCAGGAATTCTTCGAAAATCTTGTTGGTGCCGCCGTAACTGTCCTTGGTCGACACCACACGATCGCCATGGGCCAGGAAGGTATAAAGCACGCTGCTGATCGCCGCCATGCCGCTGCTGAACGCCACGGCGGACTCGGCCATTTCCAACTCGCAGATCTTGGCTTCGAGGGTCTCGACGGTGGGGTTGCTCATGCGGCTGTAGATAAAGCCTGGCGCCTTGCCCAGCGCAACGTCGTACCAGACGTCGATGTCGTCGTAACCGTAAGCGGCACTGACCACGATCGGGGTTTGCGTGGCGTTGTAGGGATGCCTGACTTGCTCCCCGCCCCACACCGCCCGGGTTGCCGCACCCGCATTTTCAAGCCCTGCGCTGTCAGGTTTATTGTTCATTGGGACTACTCGCACTCAAGGGGTGAACGTTGAGCCATTCACCGGATCTGGGGGCCAATATAGGGAAAAGCCGCCGGCCCGAGAAACGATGTTATCGGTGCCAAAGGGCTGCTTTTTTTAATGGCTGAATACGAAGTAGCGACACGGTTGCGTCAGGCAGAGAACCTGTGGGAGCGAGCTTGCTCGCGATAGCGGTATATCAGCCACCCTTAACGCTGACTGACACACCACTCAAACTATAAACACCGCGCCATAAGCCACTGCTCTTTCCCCCAAGCCTCAAACCGCTCCAGCACTTCCCAACCAAGCCTGGCGTAATAATCACGCTGGCTGTGGGTGTGCAAGAACAGGGTGATGATTCCAACCTCCCGCGCATGGCTGCAGATGCCTTCGATCAACTGCGCCGCAAGCCCTCTGCGTCGGGCACTGGGGGCGACGAGCACGCAAGCCAGCCACGGCCCCAGCTCTGGCCGGTCCGGCAGGTCGTGACTGGCCAGTGAAGCACCACCGAGCAATTGGCCCTGCTCCATGGCGATCAGGCACTTCCAGCGCCCATCACGCTGCCCCGCGGCGAACTCCTGCTGCCAGCTGGCGAGCGATTGCTGGGCAAATTCATAACTGAATTCGCGATGGAGCCACTCGGCCATCTGGTCGCATTTATCCATGTGGTTAGCGAGCCAATCCATTTGTGGCATTTGAAACACTCCTTATTTGTCCTGGGGAGGGTTGGGGGGCAGCAGGCTGCTGGCCTGTTCTGGTGTGCCGCTATCGCGAGCAGGATTTTCGTAGTTTGATCCTGAATGGACACACCACCAACCACTTCCGTGGCATCGGCCAATGTCGATCAGTTGAGACACAAAACCTGTGGGAGCGAGCTTGCTCGCGATAGCGGAATGTCAGCCAATACCAATGGAGACTGACACACAGCTATCGCGAGCAAGCTCGCTCCCACATTAGAAGCGGATGGTTTTCCAGCGGTAAATCCCGTTTTAGATGCCTACCCGCACTCATTCTCAAGAAATACCCGCCAGCCAACCCTCAACCTATCGTAATCTCGCACCTGTATAAGCCCAGCCCCGCAACCGGCCGAGATCTCACCCCGATGCCTTCCATCTACCAACTCAAACCCGCCTTCCAGAACCTGCTGCGCCCCCTGGTTCAACGCCTTTACAACAACGGCGTCACCGCCAACCAAGTCACGGTGCTCGCAGGCATCGTTTCAGTCTTGGTCGGCGCGGTGATCGCGTGGTTCGCCAGTCATCCGTGGATCTTCGTCCTGGTGCCGATCTGGATGTTCCTGCGCATGGCGTTGAATGCGGTGGATGGCATGTTGGCGCGGGAGTTTGGCCAGCAATCGCATCTGGGCGCCTACCTCAATGAGCTATGCGATATCATCGCCGACGCTGCCTTGATCCTGCCTTTTGCCCTGATTCCCGATGCCAGTCTGTTGCTCGTGTTGCTGGTCACGCTGTTGGCGTTGTTCAGCGAATACGCAGGCGTGCTGGGGGCGATGGTCGGGGCTTCGCGGCGCTATGACGGGCCGATGGGCAAGAGTGATCGCGCCTTTGTGTTGGGCGTGTTGGCGACCGGTATTGCCCTGGGTTGGCTCGGGGCGCTGTGGGTTGATGGTGTGATGGCGGTGGTTGCCGCCCTGCTGGTTTATACCTTGGTCAATCGGGTCCGTCATGGCCTGAGCCAAGTGAAGGAAAACGCTCCCTCAGCATAAAGGAACTTGCAATGCGCGAAGCCCAGGAACTGACGTTCACCACCCACGATGGCGTGGAGTTGTTCTACCGGCACTGGCCGGCTGTCGATGTGTCTACGGGTGAACCCCGCCAGGCCGTGTTGTTGTTTCACCGTGGTCATGAACATTCCGGGCGCATTGCGCACCTGGTGGATGAATTGAATCTGCCCGGGTTCGACTTTTTTGCCTGGGACGCACGGGGCCATGGCCAGTCGCCGGGCGCGCGCGGCGACAGCCCGAGTTTTGCCACCAGTGCGCGGGATGTGCAGACCTTCTGCGACCACATCGGCGCGACGCATCAGATCGACGAGGCGAACATCGCCGTGGTCGCGCAAAGCGTCGGGGCGGTGATCGCATCGACCTGGGTCCACGATTACGCGCCGCGCATCCGTTCGCTGGTGCTGGCGTCGCCGGCGTTCAAGGTCAAGCTCTACGTGCCGTTCGCGCGGCCGGGCCTGGCGCTGATGCGCAAGTTTCGCGGTAATTTTTTCGTCAACAGTTACGTCAAGGCGAAGTTCCTCAGCCATGACCCGGAGCGGGTGGCGTCCTACGACAGCGATCCGCTGATCACCAAGGCGATTTCGGTGAACGTGCTGCTGGGCCTGTACGAAGCCGCCGACCGCGTGGTGGCCGATGCCCAGGCGATCCAGGTGCCAACGCAGTTGTTGATCTCCGGTTCGGACTTTGTCGTGCATCGCAAACCCCAGGAGCAGTTCTTCGATCGCCTGGGCAGTTTGCACAAGGAGAAGCACATCCTGCCGGGGTTCTTCCACGACACCCTCGGCGAGAAGAACCGCGCGCCGGCCATTGCCAGTGCCCGGCGCTTCATCCTGCAAAACTTCGCCCGCCCACTGGAGCGCCCGTCCCTGCTGGACGCCGATCGCCTGGGCGTGACCTGCGCCGAAGCCGAAACCCTGGCGACGCCGCTGCCGCACAACTCGTTGCGCGACCTTTACTGGCGCATGACCCGCGCCAGCATGCGCTTTGGCAGCAAATTGTCCGCGGGTGTGAAGCTGGGCTTCGACACCGGGTTCGACTCCGGCAGCACCCTGGATTACGTCTACCGCAATCGCCCCACCGGCACTTCGGCCGTGGGCAAGATGATTGACCAGAACTACCTGAACTCCATCGGCTGGCGCGGTATTCGCCAGCGCAAAGTGCACGTCGAAGAACTGCTGCGCCTGGCCATGGGCAAGTTGCGCGAGCAGGACCGCGAGGTGCGCATCGTCGACATCGCCGCCGGGCATGGCCGCTACATTCTCGAAGCGCTGCAAGGCGTCAGCCCGTTGCCGGAGTCGATCCTGCTGCGCGACTACAGCGACATCAACGTGCGCGACGGCAGTGCGCTGATCCTGGAAAAAGGCTTGGGCGATATCGCCCGGTTCGTCAAAGGCGACGCGTTTGATCGCCAGGACCTGGCGGCGCTGCAGCCAAAACCGACCCTCGCCGTGGTGTCCGGTTTGTACGAGTTGTTTGCCGATAACCAGATGGTCGGCGGCTCCCTCGCCGGTTTGGCCGAAGCGGTGGAGCCCGGTGGTTTCCTGGTCTACACCGGCCAGCCGTGGCACCCGCAGCTGGAACTGATCGCCCGCGCCCTCACCAGCCACCGCGCCGGGCAAGCCTGGGTGATGCGTCGGCGCACCCAGGCGGAGATGGATCAACTGGTTGAGGCGGCGGGCTTTCGCAAGATCACCCTGCGGGTCGATGAATGGGGCATCTTCAGCGTTTCGCTGGCCCAGCGAGTGCAGTAATGAGCGCCGTCATCGCTCCGGCCCGCGAGCCCGCACTGCTGAAACCGGCAGTGCTGTGGCTGCTGTTGTTGGCGCCGCTGTTTTTCAGCACCTATGGCTTCGCCACTTGGGTGACCTCCCAGCGTGACGACGTCGGCACGCTGGTGTTCGCCTGGGAAAGCCACATGCCGTTCATGGCCTGGACCATCGTGCCGTATTGGTCGATCGATCTGCTGTACGGTCTGTCCCTGCTGTTGCCCACCAGCCGCGATGAACTCAAGCGCCACGCCTTGCGCCTGCTCACGGCCCAGGCGATTGCGGTCAGTTGCTTTTTGCTCTGGCCGCTGCGCTTTACCTTCCCCCGGCCAGAAATGGACGGGGTGTTCGGTTGGTTGTTCGAGGTGCTGGCGGGGTTCGACAAGCCATTCAATCAGGCGCCGTCGCTGCACATTGCGTTGCTGGTGGTGCTGTGGGTTTGTTATCAGCGGCATCTGCAGGGGTTCTGGCGTTGGCTGATGCACGGTTGGTTTGCGCTGATTGGTGTGTCGGTGCTGACCACTTATCAACATCACTTCATTGACCTGCCCACGGGTGCGTTGGCCGGGTGGTTGTGTGTGTGGTTGTGGCCGTTGGATCGGCCGAGTCCGCTGCTGAGCGCGCGTCTGGCGACAGACCCTGCCCGCCGGCGATTGGCGCTGCGTTATGGCTTGGCCGCGGCGGCGCTGTTCATCCCGGCGTTTGCCTTGGGCGGCGTGTGGCTCTGGTTGATCTGGCCGGCGGTGGCGGTGCTCATGGTGGCGCTGAATTACCTGGCGTTCGGTGCCGACGGTTTCCAGAAGCGTGTCGATGGCCGCTTGAGCCCGGCGGCGCGTTGGTTGCTGGCGCCTTATCTGGCGGCGGCATGGATCAATTCCCGTTGGTGGACGCGTCAGCATCCGCAGCCGGATCAGGTGGCGGATGGCGTCTGGCTCGGACGCATTCCCACGCCGATGGAATTGAAGGACAGCGAGTTTCGCGGGGTGCTCGACCTTTGCGCCGAGCTGTCCATCGACAGCACGGGGGTTGCCTATCGCTCGTTGCCAGTGCTCGACCTGACGGCGCCGACCACCGAGCAATGCCTGAAAGCGGCGGAGGCTATCGAAAGCCTACGCCAGCGTGGGCCGGTACTGGTCTGCTGCGCCTTGGGTTATTCGCGCAGCGCCACGGCCGTGGTCGCCTGGTTGTTACACAGCGGGCGGGCAGCGAGCGTTGATGCGGCTATCGTGCAAATCCAGCGAGTTCGCCCGCAGATTGTTCTGCACGCGGCACACCGTCGGGCGTTGGAGCCGTTATCCACAAGCCGGGAGAATGTCCATGATCACTGATATGGAACTGCACACCGTGGCGAGTCTGTTGCGCCGCGGTCAATCGCTGGATCAGCTGTCCACCGGGCTGACGCTGCTGGCGGTGTTGCTCGGGTTCGGGCAGTGGTTGGTGGGCGTTATCGATCCCTGGCTGCTGCTGTTGAGCGCCGTACTGATCGTCCTCGGCGTGCTGGAAAAATACTGGGCGTTGCGCGTGGCGTTCGATGCCGATCTGTTTCAGCGCATGGCCGACAGTAGCCAATCCCTGGCCGAACGCACCTACACATTGGATCAAGCCCTCACCTCGCTGGGCCTGCAACCGGCCGCCCGTGCCGGTCGTCTCTGGACCGAACGTCGGCATGGCGCGTTGTTGCTGCTGCGCCGGCAATCACGGCTGCTGGCCGCACAAGTTGTCTTGACGCTGGGCTTCATCCTGGCCAGTCCCTGGCTAGCCTTTTCAGGATAAGGAATCCTCATGTTCGAACCCGTGGTCGCCAACCTCATCACCTCCGCCGCCCGCATGGTCACCGGCGCTCGTAGCCTGTGGCTCGGCTGCGCGCCGACGCAGGTACAACGGATCTACTTCGCCAACCACAGCAGCCACGGCGACTTCGTGTTGCTCTGGGCCTCGCTGCCGCCGGCGCTGCGCAAGCTGACCCGGCCGGTCGCGGGCGCCGACTACTGGCAAACCAGCCCGGTGCGGCGCTACATCATCAACCGGGTGTTCAACGGCGTGCTGGTGGACCGCGAGCGCAAGGATCCGGGCTACAGCCCACTGCAACCGATGCTCGAAGCCCTGGAAAACGGCGATTCGCTGATCATCTTCCCTGAAGGCACGCGCAACCCCGATGAAGGCTTGCTGCCGTTCAAGAGTGGGATCTACCACTTGATGAAGGCCCATCCCGAGGTCGAAGTGATCCCGGTGTGGATCGCCAACCTCAACCGTGTCATGCCCAAAGGTCGGGTATTGCCGCTGCCGCTGTTGTGCACCACCAGTTTCGGCGCGCCGCTGTGCGTCGAAGAAGGTGAAAGCAAAGAGCAATTTCTCGAACGCAGCCGCGCCGCGCTGCTGGCACTGGCCCCGGAGCACGTCTGACATGGATCGATATACCCTGATGTTGTTTGGCGGGATCGGCGCGATTCTGCTGCTGGCTTCGCTGATTGGTTTCATTCTCAAGCTGCGCACCAAAGGCGCGCCGAACTCGGTCATCGACAACCTCAATGCGCGGATCAACGCCTGGTGGATCATGGTGCTGGTGATCGGCATCGCGTTCTGGCTCGGCAACGCGGCAGTGATCTTGTTGTTCTACGCCGTGTCATTCTACGCCCTGCGCGAGTTCCTGACCCTGACACCGACCCGGCGCAGCGACTATCCGGCGTTGGTGGCGGCGTTCTACCTGGCGCTGCCGCTGCAATACCTGCTGATTTACTACGACTGGTACGGCCTGTTTTCGATCTTCATCCCGGTGTATGTGTTCCTGCTGCTGCCGATCCTGGCGTCCCTGGGCGGCGACAGCACGCACTTCTTGGAGCGCGCTTCCAAGGTCCAGTGGGGGTTGATGATCGCGGTGTTCTGCATCTCCTTCGTCCCGGCCTTGCTGACGCTGGACATTGCCGGTTTTGAAGGGCGCAACCTGTTGCTGATCGCCTACCTGGTGATCGTGGTGCAGCTGTCGGATGTGCTGCAGTACGTCTGCGGCAAGTTGTTCGGCAAACACAAGATCGCGCCGAACCTGTCACCCTCAAAAACCGTGGAGGGTTTTGTCGGCGGCATTTTCCTGGCCTCGCTGATCGGTGGCGCGTTGTGGTGGATCACGCCGTTCAATCCGTGGCAGTCGTTCCTCATCGCCTTGCTGATCAACCTGCTCGGTTTTGCCGGCGGCATCGTCATGTCGGCGATCAAGCGCGATCGCGGTGTGAAGGACTGGGGGCACATGATCGAAGGCCACGGCGGCATGCTCGACCGGTTGGACTCGGTGTGCTTCGCTGCGCCGATCTTCTTCCACCTGGTTCGGTACTGGTGGACCTGAGAAAGCCTGTGGCAAACACCTAAACCTGTGGGAGCGAGCTTGCTCGCGATAGGGCCTGGCCAGTCAACATCGATGTTGGCTGGTCCACCGCTATCGCGAGCAAGCTCGCTCCCACAGGGGTTCAGTGCTTAACCTACAGCTGTGTGCAGGCAATCAGTCAAGGATCAGATGCGGCAAGAACCGGCTCGAATCCTTGGTGATCAAGCTGTTGTCTTCACGCACGCCAATGCCCGCCGCCTGGTCGCCGATGACCCAGGAACCGATCAGCGTGTAGCTGTCGTCGAACTTCGGCAGCGGCGCGAATTCCTGGAGAATGAACGGCGCGTCGGTGTAGGGCCCGTCTTCTTTGACGATCAGGCCATCCGCGGTTTGCAGCTCGATGTTCGCGCCTTCCCGGGAAAAGAACGGCTTGCGCACCCAGCCCTTGGGCACGGCTTTGCTCGTGTCGGTATCCAAGTGGGCCGCGAGCAGGTTCGGGTGGCCTTTGTTGAATTCCCACAGCAGCGGCAGGATGCCTTTGTTGGAGATGATCGACTTCCAGGCCGGCTCGAAAAACTGCGTATCACACTGGGCAATCGCGGCGCCGAAGGGTTCGTGGAAGATGAATTCCCAGGCATGCAGCTTGAACAGATGCGGAATCCAGCGTTCTTCCAGATCGACGAAACGCCCATCACTGTTGAGGCCAATGTCCTCGATATCGATGTGCCGCGATTCGATGCCGACTTTCTCCGCGATCAGCCTCAAGTAATCCGTGGTGCCTTTGTCCTCCACCGAGCCTTTCATCGAAGCGAAGTAAAACGGTTCCTTGAGCTGCAACTGGGCAAAGGCCTGGTGCAGCTTGGTATCGATGCTGTTGAACTGGTCGGCATGCTTGGGTAGCAAACCGCGCTCGATGCATTGCTCCAGCCAACCCCACTGAAACGCCGCGGCTTCATAGAGGCTGGTCGGCGTGTCGTAGTTGAGTTCCAGCAGCTTGGCCGGGCCCGTGCCGTTGTAGGAGAAATCCATGCGTCCATACAGGTGCGGATGGCCTTCGAGCCATGAAGTGCGCACCAGGTCGAAGAACGGCGCGGGAATGCTCAGGCGCTCCAGCAGCTCTTCGCTCTGTACCACGCGAGCCACGAGGTCCATGCACATGTCATGGATCTCGGTGGTCGGGTCTTCAAGATCGTTTTCGATCTGCTTGAGCGTGAACTGGTAGTACGCGCGCTCGTCCCAATAGGGTTCGTTGTCGATGGTGTGGAACAGAAAGCCGAGACTTTCGGCCGTCTGTTTCCAGTCATGACGTTCGGCGCAATGGATCTTCTTCATGGCGCTGGTTCCTCAACCGCCGGAGCTGCTCGAACCGCCCCAACCGCTGCGGGCACTGGACTTGCTGCCGAAGCCACCGCGAGACGTGGAGGAAGCGACGGACATCGCTTTGCTGCTCTTGATGGAATCGGTGTAGCTGCCGTACCGCGCCTGATTGGACTTGGTGAAAGTCGAGCCGCTCGAAACCCGCTGGCTGAGCGTCGAGGAGCCGTAGTCGCCACGATCATCGCGGTAACGGTAAACCGGCTCGGAGTAATAGCTGTTGCGGTTGCCGCTCAGCATGTTGCCGATCAGCAGTCCGGTCAGCAGGTTGCTGAAGCCTGAACCACCACCGGTATTGGCTTCCGAGGCTGGCAATTGGGCCCTGGCGGCGTCCACCTGGGATTGCGTGACCTCACCATCGGCGCTCAACTCGAAACCACCGAGCTTGGGGATGAACTTGCCGGCCGAGTCCTGCTGGCACCAATCGGCGACAAAGTCGGCGTCGCAATCGGCCTGGTTGTCGTACACAGGGGCAATGCGGCGATGCTCAGCCATGGCGGTCATGTAGGCGTCGGCGCAAATGTCCACCGGCAACTTCTCATCGACACATTGCTGCACGGACTGGAAGTTGTACTTCTTCTGCAACTTATAGGTTTTTTCCGTCGGCCCGCAGCCGGATATCGCCATGGCGACCGACGCGGCCAGCGAGAGCTGAACGTACTTGCTTCGTTTCATCGGGATCTCCGTGGCGCAATCAGTTCTGGGCTGGCGTCATGCACGCGGCGTTCAACATGCCGACGCTGATGGCCACGGCGGCGATATAGATACCGGCGGCGATTTCACCGTTCTTGATACGCGCCGAAGCGCCCTTGAGCACCAGGCTGGTCACCAGAAACGCCAACAACTGGACGACAGCGGCGATCACCGCCCAGACGACGAAATCCAGCATGTTGATCGAGTAGGCAATCACGTTGCTGGCCGGGATGGCAAAACCGATGAGGGCGCCGCTCAGGGCGATGGCCGCCGCCACGTTGCCCGAGCGGATCAGTTCGAACTCTTTGTGCGGCGTGACATGGATGTAGATGAACTGGAACAGCGCGAACAGCACAGCGGCGCCGAGGATGTACAGGACGAAGCCGAACACGGCGGCTTTGTTCAGGGAAATGGAGAGCGCTTCAAGCATGGATTTCTTCCTTAGTTAAAGAGTGTTCAGGTCAGTGGTGTACAGCGAAATACCCAGCGAAGTGCTCAAGCTGACGGTGCCTTCGGCGTCTTCTTCGACGGAGAACAGCAGGAACTCCCGGCGATCCGTCAGGCCGGTGTCGCGGGCGTACAGCATCGAATGGTGCTCGACGCTGTAGGACTCTTGCGGATTGCTCACGCGCTCGCTCAACGCCACCAGTTCGGTCTGGCCCGCCTCGGTGCCCCATTCGCGGGTGTACTCGACGCCGTCGTGGGTGTAGGTCGGCAGGCCGATCAGGCTTTCGGGGCCGGCCAAACGGCGCAACTCCGCTTCACTGTTGAGGGTGACGTAGCTGAGGTAGTTGAACAGGATCACCGATTCGACCTGCCCGGCGACGTCGCCGCTGGTGTGCACTTGCAGCCAGTAGTCTTCGTCGTTCATGTAATAGCGCGACAACCAGCTCGACTGCCCGAGGTCGACGACGCCCATGCTCCAGATCTGTTGGGAACCGGGGATGACCACGGCGCTGTTGCCGTCGAGTAACAGCTTGAGCGTGGAGTCGAACATGACCCCTTTGCCGGATGCCAGGCCCAACGGCCCGGTGGTGGGCACGCTATTGCTGGCTGTCGTTTTCGGGGCCTCGAGCCCCATCAACTGTTTAAACCACCCCATGGGAAATTTCCTTCAGACGCGCGGAGGCGATGTAGAAGAGTTCTCCGCCCAGGACACGCGTGGCGCCGGGCGGGTTGATCGACGGTTGTCGGGCGCCCTTGGCGCGATAGCCAATGAGTGTAGCGTTGTGCTGTTCTTTCATCCGCGCGTAGAGATCGCCGAACGAGGCTTCAAAGGTCTCGGGCAGCTTCATCAGGTATTGAGTGGCGCCTTGACCCACGCAGAGCAGTTCATTGATGACCACTGACGAACCCGGGTCCTGGGAGGCACGCACCAACATTTCGATGGCCATGCTGGAGGTGCATTCCAGGCTGGGGGCGTAGGCGCTGGCGAGGGCGGCGATTTCGCTGTCATTGAAGTGGGCGACCACATGCCCGACCGGGCCCAATTGATTGACCGCCAGCACGGTGGCCAGGGTCAGGTCGTCGGAATGGGTTCGCACCAGCACGCGTTCGGCGCCAGGCACGCCGGCACGCTGCAACAGCGCGACGGAGGACAGGCTCTCACCCTTGATGAACGTGGTCTTGCCGGGCATGGGGTTTTCTTCAAGATCGCAATCGCAGATGACGATCAGGTTGTCATTGGAGGTTTCGTCCTGCAGCAGCAATTCGATGACCCGCTCGCTGGACGCACCCTCCCAGCCGATGAGAACCGTGTGGCCGACCTTGCCGGTGAAATCGCCTTTGCCCTTCATGCCTTTTCTCCATACATCGATGACGCTGCTGGTGGTTTTGCCGATGGCTGCCGTCAGCAGCGCAATGCCCCCGAGCATGACCCAGGTAGCCACAAAAATTCGGCCCGCTGCGGTCTGTGGCGCGAGATCGCCATAGCCGACGGTGAGCGTGGTGGTGAGATAGAAATAGGTAAACGTGGCGGCGGCGATGAGGTGTTGCTCGCCTAGCAGTACCAGGCCGATCCAGGCCGTGGCCAGGTGCACGCCCAACGCAATGGCCAGGCCCGCCCAGCCGAACCGATGGAAGAAGGACGAAGCGTACGAGCGCAACAAAAGGAAAATCGACATTTCGTCCCTGACTCCGTGGGGCTTGGTTCCTGGCGAGGTAATCGCGCTGATGCCTGAATGATCGAGTGCGGTTACCGGGCAGCATTAAACCTGCTGCGGGGCTTGGATAGAAGTGCTTGGGTGACAATAAATCCGGGATTTTTCGGGAAAACAGGACTAAGACACAAAACTTGAAGCCAAACACAAAACCTGTGGCGAGGGGATTCATCCCCTTGCCACAAGGTCTGTGCCTGGCTTGCCTTAATTGATCAGCGCGTACCGATCACTCAGCCGATTTTTTCTTCAGGCGTTCCAGGATCGCATTGGCGCTGCCTTCGTTCGGCGTGATGCCGGCGTCGCGCAGCTTGCGTTCCAGGTCGGAGCCGGTCGAAGCCTCGGCCAGTTCGTCCTGGGCTTGCAGTTCAGCGGCGCGTTGCTGCTGCTTGGCTTGCAGGCGGTTGAGCGTACCGACAGCGGTTTCCAGCTTGCCATTGGCGCCGCCGCTGGCGATCGAAGCACTGACCTGGGCCTTCTGCACGCTTTCGCGGGCCTTGGCCATGTCCACTTGCTGACGCAGGCTCTTGATGCGGCTTTCGGCCTTGGTGATGTCTTTGCGCATGTTGTCCGCATAACCGCCGAATTCCGTCGCGTGCTTTTGCTCGGCATCCAGTTCGTTGGTCAGGGTCGAAATGGCTTCGGCCACTTCCAGTGCCAGGTCTTCGCGATTGGCTTGGATAGCGGCCAGGGCCTTGGCTTCCAGGTCCTTGATCTTGGCGTTGTATTCGCCGACGCGATCAGTCGCCAGTTTATGCTTGGCCATGATGGTCACCAGCTCACGCTTGGCGTTGGCCAGCGCGCTGTCGGCGTCGCGAATTTCCTGGTCGAGGATGCGCAGGGCCTGCTGGTCGACGATCGATTCGCCGACTTCGTTGGCACCGCCACGCAGTGCGGTGAACAACTTGCTCCAGATGGACTGAGTCATTGGATGGTTCCTATACGGCGAATTAGATGAAGAAGCGTTCGAAGGCTTCGCTGGCGCGCTGGACGTTGTCGACGAGGGTTTTGACCTCGGTCACGACGTTGGTCAGGCTGGAGTCGGAACTCAACGCGCCGAACATGTTGTAGACCACCTGCCCGTTGGGCATGGTCTCGATGCCGATGGACGACAGCGGGAACATTTCCCGGCTGCGCAGCACGGCATCATTGAACGCCGCGACGTCGCTGATCGACTCGACGTCCACCAGAACGGTGTCGACGATGATCTGGTCGCCCACGACCGCGATGTAAATCGGCAAGCCACCGAAGTCGTTCATCTCCAGCTTGATGCTGGACTCGGAGCCTTGGACGAGGGAAAGGGTGATGTCGTTCGCGACCACTTCATCCAGGGCCTGGAGGGCGCTGTAGAGGCGATCGATGTTCCAGTTATTACCTGCGCTCATGTAATTCTCCGACATGAATGAGCCAGCCAGAATCGGTTGGCGTAGCTGTTTCTCCATCTGCTTGAGCAGGCTTCGGTTTTCGGGAAGCACCCAAGTTTCATGTTTCACATACCCGGCGGCACTCAGGCCGGCGCGCATCTGCTTCATGTAGAAGCTCGATGGTTTTTTCGCGGCGGGTTTGGAGCGCTCTCCCTTGCTGCTCATTGAATCGTCATCAGGCCCGCCTGGCGGATCCGATGGAGAGCTGGTTTGCATGGTACTGACCCCACTGTGAAAAACTCACGCGTGAGAAACACTACAGGTACTTTCTAAACCCCACAATAGCTCACGCGTGAGATTTTTCTTTGTCACAAACGCCGACGAAACCTGTGGGAGCGAGCTTGCTCGCGATAGCGGTACACCAGCTTGCAGAGATGCTGGATTTACCGACGCCATCGCGAGCAGGCTCGCTCCCACAGGAGATCTCCATAGGCTGCAGCACTCATCAGTAAAAGACATCCAGCGGATTACGGATAGCTGAAGCTTTTGACCAACGTCAGCTCCCCCACCGCCCGCATCGGCACCACGAAGGTTTCCATTTTCTCGCTCGGCGTGCCTTCTTCGGTGATCACGGTGACTTGTGCGGTGGTCAGGGCTTGTTGCGCCTGCGATACGGATTCGCCCTCTTCTTCGCTGTCTTCTTCACTGCGATAACCGCCGCCGTAGTAGTTCACGTACACCAGGTACTGGCCTTTGATCGGCGCGGGCATGGAGAAGATTTCCGGGCCGTAGCCGGTGGTGACGTCGACGTCGAGCGCTGCGCCGTTGGCGGCGACGCGGTCGCCGTACCAGATGTGGGCGCCGTCCGGGGTGACGAGGTGCAAGTCCAGGTCGGTGCCATCGCTGTCCCAGGTCAGCAGGACCCGTAGCTTGGCCGGGGTGGCGCCGCCGCTGGTGTTGAGAAATTGCGTGCGGTGGCGCTGCTGGCCGTCGGCGCTGCGCACTTCGACGCTGTTGCTGCCGTTGGGGAACGAAAACGGCCGGTCGAAGCGGCCCTCTTCATCGAGTTTCAGCGGCAGGCTCACACCGTTGACGATGAGTTGGCCCGGCGCGTTGCCGTCCTTGGGCGCGCTTTTGATCTGGCCGCTGATGCGGGCGGTGTCGGCCTGGCCTGGCGGCGTATTGACCGACGAGGCCGGGTAGTTGACGGTCTGGCTGTAGTTTTCGCCTTCGCCGCCCGGCGCACCGCTGCGCCAGCCGCCGACCGGGGTGTCGAGCTTGATGGGATCGGCGGCCATGGCCGGTGGCAACGCGGTCAGGGCGCAGAGCAACAGCAAGACCTGTGGATAACGGAGTGTCATGGTCTATTCCAGCAAGAGGTGACGGGCGAGCCCTTCGATATAGTTTTCGTCCTGGCCGTTGGGATGAGCTTCGAAGGCCAGGTGCAGATATTCATGAGTCAGGTCGAGGCGGTCTTGCAGCGACAGCACGCCGCGTACATAGATGCGCTGGCGTTCGCGGTCGACGTAAGGCCGGCCGAAGGCGACGCGGCAGACGGCGAAAGCGCTGATTTCGTTGTAGCCCACTTCGTTTTCCAGCCGCTCACGCCAGCCGCGCCGCTGTTTCAGCAGCCAGTCCTGGGCGGCCGGCAATGCTTCGCAGGACGCCACCGGATTGTCCCAGCGGCTGAGGCTGGCGCGCGGGTAGGCATGCAACAGGATGGCGTCGTAGCGTTGGCCGGCGTTGGCCTGCTCCACGGCTTGAGCCCAGGACAGTTTGTCCGGGCCGGGCTGATCGGAGTGGTAGGTGACATCGGTGCCGGCCAGGACCAGGTCGCTGGTCCAGGCGGCAATGGCACGGGTTTGCGGCGCAGCCGGGCGCGGGGCGACGCGCTGACGATGGCTGCTGTCGTCGATGCTCAGGCAGTCGCCGTTGCGTTGGGCGTTTTGCAGCAGGTAGGTGCGGGCCGCCACGGCCAAGGCCTTGGCGGCTTCGACCGGCTCAGCCTTGGCTTCGCGCTGCAAAACCCGGGCGACGTACTCTTCCCGGTCCAACCGCGCCACCAGCTTGCCGGGCATCAGGAACAGCTCGCCGTCGCTGTGGATATCCAGCTGGTTACCGTTGCTGAACTCGACGCGATAATCGCCGCGCAGCTGGCCCGGCGTCGCCGGGCGATCGCCGGCCATCACCCGCTGCCAGGGATAACGGGCAAACAGCCCCACTTCCACGCAACGCCCGGTTTCCGCCGGCCAGCGCGATGGTAAGGCTGCAGCCAAGCCGTCGCCGTAGACCTTCAAGACCTGCTGGCTGGTGCCGCGCCCACCGGCCCATACCGGCGTACCGTCGGCCAGCCAACCGGCAAAACCGCCCTGGCGTGACGAGGGGCCTTGATCCCCCAGCCAACTCCAGGTCTTGACCCGCAGACGACTGCCCAACTCGCCCACCAGACGCCCATCCGCCGCGTTGAGCACCACGTCCAGCAACACCCGACGGGCCTGATCCTGGGCTGGCAGCGTGGCCAGGGCCTTGAGCAGTTCCGCGACCGGCACCTGCGTCTGCGGTTGCAACGAAGGCAAATCCAACAGCCACGCCGGCGCCTGACGGGCCTGCCAGTAATCGCGCCAGTTCGAGGCCGAAAGCCCGAGCCGCTGCGGCTCGAAATACAAACCGCAGGACTTCACCAACGCCTGATCACGAGCGATGCTCTGCCCGGCGTTGCAGCAATAGACCTCTTCCTTCGATTCGCCGCGACACTCGTAAACCGGCTCGTGGGCATCGGTGTCCACCAGCCAGGCGTATACGAACAGTTTCCACAGGCTGCCCAGCGGCGCCTGCAAGGCATCAGGCAGTGGCTGGCGATCCAGCACCTGGGTCTGGCTCACTCGCAATAACTGACCATCGAAAGCCAGGCGCAACGGCTCGTCCTGCGCTGTTGCCAGCGCAGGGATCAAGCACAACAGCCAGCCAACCCACGGCCTGCGCATGTCAGTTGACCGTCACCTGACCGAGCGCCGGTTTCTGTTCCCGCGCCTGATGTTGCGGCGCGTAGACCTGAGTGAAGCGCACCGGCGGCAAGCTGAACTGGCCCTTCTGGGAGAAGCGCACCAAATGCCGCAGGCGCAGCTCGCCACTGAGGGCATCCACCGGCACCGCATAGGCCATCTGGCCTGGCTCGAAGCGGGCTTTTTCCAGGGAAGTCGGTTCGCTGTCGGCTTTGCCCTGCAGCTGGATGCCCCAGGTGGTGCGTTCCACATCGGCGCCCGGTGGCAGCGGCACTTCGAGCATGCCGTAGCGCAGCGGCGTCGGCGCCTTGCTGTTGATGATCACTTCATCCAGGTAGAGGCTGTCGCTGGACAACGGCTTGTTGCCCACGGCTTCGAGCTTGAAGGTGAACGCCTCGTCGCCCGGCACCAGGCGCGACAGGCGACGGGTGATGGACACCGCCATCGGCGCCACAGGCGGTTGCTGGCTCTGGAAGCTCAGCGCCGCTTGCAATGGACGCTCCTGGGCACCGGTGAGGGTCAGCTGGGTCGGCAACTGCGCGCCCTGCCACTGCCAGTAGGTTTCACCGCTGGCGCCTTGCTTGGCTTTCCAGCCTTCGCCTGGCGCCAGGGCCACGGCCGGCGCCGCCTGTTCGATGCTGCGTTGCAGCCAGGTCAAGGCCAGGGCCCGTTCCAGGGTGGACTGTTGCGGCAGCACGCGCTCCAGCAAGGCCGTGGCGCGAGCTTGGTCGAAGTTTTGCAACGACAACACCAGAGCCTCGACGAACGGCTGCGAGCTCAGTTCGAGTTGCTGTTGTGCGGCGTCCGCTTGACGACTGAAGGCCGCCGGCAGCGGCACCTTCGCCTGTTTGGCGAGGGACGCGGTCAGCACACGAGCGCTGGCCAAGCCAAGGGCTGAGTCCGGAGCGTTCATCACCAGGCTGTCTTCGCCGCTGTCCAGCACGCTCTCGGCGGTGTCTTCGCTGGCCTTGGCCAGGTCGTCCATCAGGCCGCTGAGCAAGGTGTTCACCGGCAGTTGCATCTGCTTGGCGAACGACAGGATCAACGCTCGTTGCAGCAGCGGTGTATTCCCGGCCTGCTTGGCGTAGACCTCCAGCACCCGCTGCCAGTGTTCCGGCGGCAGGCTCAGGTCCAGGGCCTTGCTGGCGTGCCAGTCGGCGTAATAAGCGTAGGCAGTGAGGAACGCATCCGGCTCGCCGTCCTGGCCCCACCAGGTGAAGCTCGCCGACGGCCCGGCCATCTGCACCAGGCGCAAGCGGCTGTTTTGCATGATCAGTCGCAAGCGGTCGCGGATCTGTGGGTTCGACGCCAGGGTCGGGTAGGCGATGCTCAACGGCAGCAGACGGCTGGCGGTCTGTTCGACGCCGCCGTAGGGGTAGCTCAACAGGTCATCCAGGGCCGAACGGAACAGCGCTTGCGGGCTGTCATCCAGGCGCAGGCGGATGTCGCTGGCGTCGGCCGGCAGGCTCAGCGGCGTATCGCCGCTGGCCACATCGAGGCGCTGGCTCTGGGTCACTTGCCAACCGTTACCGCTGGCGTTCAGGTGCACGGCCAGGGTGTCCTGGGTTTCGCCGTTCACTTGCAACTGGACGTTCAAGTCACCGTTGCTCAGGTCCATGGTCGGCAGCGGCACGTAGTTGATACCGTTTTTCAGCTCGGCCACGACCCGTTGTTCCGTGCCGGCGTAACGAATCAACAGCTCAGTCGTCAGCGGCTTTTCGGCCTGGCTGAAGGCGAACAGGCCCATCTGCGGTTTGTCGCCGGTACGGAAGCGGGTCGGGCCGCTCCACTTCAGGTACAGCGGTTTTTCCGAACCGATGAATTGCTTCTTCTGCCCCACCTGGCCGTCGTCGGAGATGGCCCGGGCGGTGATGCGCCAGCGAGTCAGGGAGTCAGGCATCTTGAAGGTGAAGCGCGCCTTGCCGCTGGCGTCGGTGACCAGCTCCGGTTGCCACGCGGCGGTATCGACGTCTTCGCGACGTGGCCGCTCCAGCACCTTGACCCCACGTTCGCTGCGATTGGCCTTGCCTGGCGCGCCGGGGCTGCCCGGCAGTGCCACGTCGTAGCTGATGAACGACAGGCTGGCGCTGGTGCGCACGTTATTGCGGCGCGGGTGGTAGAAGAACTGGTCGATGGTCGGCGCCACTTCCGGTTGCAGGGCGTAGACCATTTCGTCGACGACGCTGACGGTCAGGTGCGCGGGGATCGCCTTGCCCGCGAACTGGGTGCTCAGGTCCACGGTCACCGTGTCGCCCGGCCGGTAGGTGGCTTTATCGGTAACGACGGCAACGTCGATCTGCGGCGCAACCACCTTGATGCCGGCGTTCTGGAAGCTGTACTGGCCACCCTTGGTGTACAGCACCGAGAAGGTCATGTTCGGTGCGAAGGCATCCTTCACGGCAATGCGCGCGCGGTATTGGGTGTCGCTGAGTTTTTCCATCTTCAGCCAATCACCGCCCTTGGACAGCAGCGCCGTGGCCTCGACCTTGTCGCGCTCAAGCGACAGCAGCGCATCGCTGACCGGTTCCGGGAAAGTGATCAGCGCCAGGGCTTCGTCACCGGTCTTGTATTCGGTTTTATCGAGGACGATCTCGACGGTGCCCGGTACGGCCTTGATGCCTTCGCCGGTCACGGCATGGCCGGCGGCACCGATGACTCGGCCGTGGTCATCCTTGAGCGTCAGGTTGTAGGTGCCGGGGCGGTCGAAGGTCAGGCTGAAACCCTTGTCCTTGGCCGCAAGCTTGCCCTCGCCGGTGCTCTGGTCTTCCAGCCGTACCCAGCCATAACTGCCAGGGGTGACGGCCTTGGCCTGGTCGTTGCCGCCTTCGTTGGCGTAGCTGAACGAAACCTTCTGGCCGACGGCGCTGAAACGCTGAGGGGCGTTCAGGCGGAAATTCGCCGCACCACGGTCGATGAGGATTTCCTTGGTGGTCTTGACCCGATACGCCGCGCCATCGCTGGCAAACACCGTCAGCGTGTAGCGGCTCGGCTTGTCGGCGGCCGGCAGGTCGAGGGTGGCGTTGCCCTTGGCATCGGTGGTCACTTCGCTGCTGGTCAGCTCCACCGGGAATTGCCCCAGGTATTGCAGCTCGTTATCCACCATCGACAATTGCTGGGCGCGCAGGCTCAGGCTGACCTTGGCGTTGGCCACTGGCTTGCCGTCCGGGTACAGCAGCACGAGATTACCCTTGACCGGCTCGCCGGTGCGGTAATCCTGCTTGGCCAGGTTGAGCGCGATTTCGAAGTGCGGCTTGATGTATTCGGCCACGCGGAAGGCGCTGCTGTAGAGCTGGTCCTTGTAGCTGAAGCGCAGCTCATAGCCGCCGGCCACGGCGTTTTCCGGCAGTTGGAAACGGCCTTGGGTGCCGGCCTTGGAATCGAGTTTCAGGGCCAGGGTTTGCAGCGCGGTGCCAGTGGCATCCAGCACGCTGACATTGACGTCGGCGGCGCTCGGTTGCACCGAGTCACGGGCGTTCTTGAACTCGCGACCGACGATTTTCAGCGAGACCCAATCCCCCGGCCGGTACAGCGGCCGGTCGGTGAAGGCATAGAGCTTGGTGTCGTAGATTTCGCTGTCGTAGTAGAAGTTTTCCGAGACGAATACCCCGCCCTCCTCGTCTTCGCCGATGACGAACGAACGCTCCGGGCTGACGTGCTTGAGGCGCAGCAGACCGTCTTCATCGGTGGCACCGCTGCTCATCACGCCCAGGCCATCGGTCCACAGCACGTTGACCTTGGGCACCGAACGCCCTTCATGCTTGCGTGCGGCCCAGACCAGCAGCTCGTCACCGGCAATCTTGCTCACCGCCACGGTGTTGGAAACGAAGACCATGGTGGTTGCGCGGTATTTGCCGATCAGCGCTTCCACCAGGTACAGGCCCGGTTTCAACTGGCCCAGCGGCACATAGACGTTGCCCGGCGCGACGCTGACGAACTCACTGGACGAGCCGGCCAGGTTGACGCCCGCAGGCGGCTGGATCGGCTTGGCTTCCCACAGCGGATAACGGAACTGGCTGACCACCGGCAAGCCCGGGATCAAGGCGAATTGTGCCGGTGCGTCGTACGGGGTCGGCGCGACCAGGGCGTCTCCGATCTTCAGCTCTGGCACTTCTTCGGTCACTTGCTGGCGGGACTCGTAGGAGAATGCCCGCTGCATGACCCGACGGGACTTGCGGTACCAGTTGTCCCACAGGTACGCCAGGGTGTTCGACAGGCCTTCGCCCTTGAACTGGCCGTCGCTGACTACGCGGTGCAGGTTCTTCTGGCGCTTGAGGAAGTCCAGCGGCTTGTCGATGCGATAGACACGGATATCGGCGCCGCCGTAGGGCTCCATGCGGAACCGACGGTAGTCGCGACCCGGTGCTTCGAGGCGGACCATGGCCTGCTCGTCGCTGGCAAAGCTGCTGTCGGCCAGCAGGAAGAAGCTTTCCCCGGACACCGGCGTGTAGCCGCTGGGCTCCACGGTGTCTTCAGCGTTCACGAGGGGTGCCAGCAACAAGGCAAACAGCAGGGGCAATTTTGAACACAAGCGCAGCATGCGGGCACCGGTCATTGGGAGAGAAAGTTGAGTCGATAGACGCCGATGAAGTTGGGGTTGGCTGCGTCGGGTATCCATCGGGTGTCCTTCCAGTTCATGAGTTGTTGCAGGCTTGCGGAGCGCATGCCGTTGTCAGTAGGGGTTGTGGTGCCGGTGTGATAGGCGATGTAGCGGCCCATCCAGATCATCAGGTGCTGGTCGTCGCCCTGATCGAAGAACATCAGGTCACCGGGACGTGCCTGGGCCACATCGCGGCCCACCAGATGACTGTTGAACTGAATCAGCTTGATGGCGTTGACGTAGGGCCCGACCTTGCCGCCGCCCTGCTGCCATTGTTGGGCGAGGCGCCGTTGCGCATCGCTGAGCGGCAATTCCGGTGGCAGGTAGCGATTGGACAGGCCATTGCTGCGCAACCATTTGTCATCGTGGACCTTGAGCGCTTCATTGGCGGCAAAGCGCACCAGCCCGGCACAGTCCTGCTGATACCAGCGCGGACTCGGGCCTCTGCTCAGTTGTTCCTGGGCGATGCGCACGAACCAGGCGCGAAAGACCTGGGATTGCTGCACATCCAACGACGGCGAGTCGACGGCAAACGCAGGCCCGCCCAGCAGCAACGCCAGGATCAACGCCAAGCCGGGGCTGCGGATCAGTCCTGTCACAGCGCTTTCCATTCCAGCGGCAGCCACTGCCAGTGACCGTCCGGCTCGCTGCCCGCTGGCAACGTCAGGGCGTACTTGCCGTAGCCGCCGAGGGTGCGCAGTTTCGGAATCAGGTAGGTCTGCGCGGCGTTATAGAACACCGGTTCCATGTCCTGGGGCAGGCTGTCGAGGGTCTCGCGCTGCATCAGTTGCGCCATGGCGTCCGGGCCGAAGTAGATCGGCATCAGCAAATCCTTGGGCACCACATCGGCCATGGGCGGGAAGCGTTTGTCGAGGGTGCCGAGGGCCTTGTCCACCAGTTTGTCGTCGAGGGAAAACAGCAGGGTCG